>NZ_JAVTSU010000002.1:0-528686 GCF_032678605.1 Pedobacter miscanthi | reverse complement strand
GGCAAAACTTTTTGGCAAATCAGGTGTTTGGGGCGATTTAACAAACCTATCAGGTTTCAAAATCCGATAGGTTGAATATATAAAGCGCGCCGTAATAACATACTTATAGTAGCACAGAATCTGATTTGCTAAAAAATAACCAGCTTAAAACTTCCTAAGCCCACTCCTTAACCAATTAAACATCGGAAGCACCTGCCGGTGAAATTTCAAACAATAATTAATACTTTTATGCCTTTATTAAAATTGTCCTTTATAAATGAAGTTAATGCTCAAATTAAACCTGATTATGCTATTTATTGGAATAGCGGAAATTGGTTATGCCCAAAATTATAAAAATGAGCTGGTTGTTATTTCTGAAAACGACGCTTATATCGATATCACCAGCGACCGTTATTACACAAATGGTGCCTTTATTAAATACAGGCATGCTTTAAACGGCGAAAATTTGAAAGCCGGAAGAAGTAAAGAAATCATAGGTTTTGAATTTGGACAGAAAATATACAATCCCTATTACAGTTTCGCACCGAACCCTGCATTACACGACAGGCCTTTTACAGCTTACCTGTATGGAGAGGCAAACTACAGTTGGTTTTACGCAAATAAACAAATGTTAAAGGTTTCGGTACAAGCAGGAGTTACGGGAAAGGATGCACTGGGCGAAAAATTTCAGAAGGCTTTTCACAAATTGGTTGGTCAAAACCAGATTGAGGGATGGGAATACGGTTTAAACAGTGAACCGACATTAAACTTAGGCGCTGAATACAATAAATTGTTATTAACTACGAATAATAAGCTATTTGATGTTACAGGAACAGCTTCGGCAGCGGTTGGTAATGTAATTACAAAAGCCAACCTTGGCGCGATGTTTCGTTTGGGCAGATTTAACGATATGGAGGGTTCTTCTGCTTTTAACAGTTTAATTAGCAATAATAACACATATAAAGCAATGCGCAAATACGAACTTTTTCTTTCGGTTATGCCACAGTTGCATGCGGTTGCCTTCGATTCGAGTTTACAGGGTGGCTTATTTTTGAGTGATAAGGGACCAATAACATTCAAACCTAAACCTGTTGTTTTTACCACGCAAGTGGGTTTAACATTTGCCATTGCACGGTGGACAGCTAATTATACGGCTACTTTTACTTCGAACGAAGTTAAAAACAGTGCTACAGGCTACCGTTATGCTTTTTATAGTCTTGCTTACCGTTTTAGTAAAAATTAATGAAAAAACAATTCCTTTTTTTGATCATCCTGATTACATGCAGCATTTTTGCCCAGGCTCAAATTGCACCAGAAAATCATTCAATTATTCTTAAGCCTATATTTGGTACGCATATTAACAATGATCAGGGGCATTTGTTTCAGGATCAGATTACGGGGTTTGATGCCGCCTACTTTAAGGATATCAGTCAGCACAGCGACAAATGGATTGGCTTCAGCGGCGCAAAATCGTATGGTATAGGGTTTATTTTCAGAGACCTCAGCAAGTTAAAGGGAACCAAAGATACTTCGGCTAATGCATTCGGGCAGGTATATGGCCTGGTGGCGCAGATGGATTTTCAGTTATTTAAAATCGGAAAGGCAAAGTTTAATTTCACTCCCGGTGTTGGTTTAGGTTATACGAATAAATATTACTTCAATAATACCAAAAACAGGTTTTTAGGTAGTCCGGTTAACGAAACCATTAAAGCAGATTTAGGAATGGAGTTGCCAATGAGTCAATATGCCGATTTATTGGTTGGTTTTGGTTTTTTACACGTATCAAACGGTGGTGCTACGGTTCCTAACGGGGGCTTAAATACCGGAAATGTTTATATCGGCCTGAAATTGAACAACCAGAAGGCATTAACTGCCGAGCGGAAAAGCACCTATACTACTTTACAGCGCAACTCTATTGAGCTTAGTGCCGGCTTAGGGGCACGTGGCGTGTTTGCGAATAGAAATAAAAGTTTGTACAAAAGTGGGTTATATGCCGGCTATAATTTTTACCTGAATGATGTAATGTCACTTAAGGCGGGTGCGGATGCGGTTTATTATTATACTGTTTATGATCCGAATAATGCTAATGATACCTTTCAGAATTATGGCACTTCGTACGACAGGTGGCGCACCGGGTTGAGTATTGGTGCTGATATTAATTTATGGCGGGTAACTGTTGCCGCACAAATTGGGAAATATATCCATTACAACAGATTGATGGACAAAGCGACCTGGTACTGGACATTTGGGCCTACTTTTAACATTACGCCACACTTAGGCTTACAGGCAAAAACCTATATGCACTTTGCACAGGCCGACTATGTAAACTGGGGCGTAGTATACCGGTTTTAGTATTGACCGGTACTTAACAGCACTAAGGTACAAGCTTCAACAGGCTCAATATCATGCTGATCCAATAATTTTTCGAGCTCGTAATTTTCCGTACCAGGATTGAAAATTACGCGTTTGGGTTTGGTAGCCAGGATATAATCGTGGTACTGTGGCTGTAAAGCGGGGCCAATATACAAGGTAATGGTATCGATCTCGTGATGGATTTCTCCGGGTTTTTCAATTTCAACACCCGCTACTTCTCCCCTCTTGATCCCAACGTTAACAATTTCGTGATTAAAACGTTTGAGCATGTTGGCCGCTTTATACGAATATCGTGATGGATCTGGCGATGCGCCTATAATCAATGTTTTCTTCATCTTCTGATTTTTTAAAATTTCGACAACAAAGCAATTTGACCAGAATGGTAGGCGTGGTGTTGCGCTAAACCGCTTACCAATTCTACATTGGTTACACCGGTGCCTAAAGCTGGATTTCGCTCACTCTTTACTTCATCATTCCATTGGTTATCTTTCAGCGCCTCACAAATGCGGATTAACTCTTCGTTGGCAATTTTAAAATTAAATATAATACGCTCCCAGGCCTGTGGTGTCCTGGCTTCAGGTTCTGGCCAATCGCCCATGGCAGGTTCTGCAGCAGGCTTTCCGGTTAATCTTGAACTTACTTCTTCTGTCCATGCGGTTAAATGCAGCGCAATTTCAGCTATAGAATGTGCCCCCGGTACAAAATGGCTAAATGCTTTTTCGGGATTAACATTGTTTAATGTTTGCATAACGTGATTACCATGCCATGCATCACCATTAAAGGCTTTTTTTATTTCGTTCGTAATATTAAACATACCAAAATAACAACTGGTACAATATAAAGTTTGTTAAGATGCGTTCAATATTGCATTAGCACAGTTAATTCCATCTATTGCTGCCGATACAATCCCACCGGCATAACCTGCGCCTTCGGCACATGGATATAACCCTTTTACCTGTGGATGCTGGTAGGTTTCTTTATCCCTCGGAATCCTTACCGGAGAAGAAGTTCTACTCTCCACGCCCACCAAAATAGCTTCGTTGGTGTAATAACCTCTGATTTTTTTTCCAAACAAAGGCAATGCAGCACGCAAACTATCGGATACAAATTCGGGTAGGATATTATCAAGCATCGAGCTTTTGGTACCTGGCAAATATGAATTCTTTGGCAGATCGAGTGATAATTTATTGTTCACAAAATCGACCATTCTTTGTGCAGGGGCAACCAGATTACCACCTCCGGCCTCAAAAGCAGCTTTTTCGATTTCGGACTGAAAATTCAACATTCTCAACGGATCGTAACCCTGAACATCGTTTAAGGTAATTTGAACTACGGTACCTGAATTGGCGTAAGGATTGTTGCGTTTGGATGGCGACCAGCCATTTACCACGATTTCATTTTCGCCGGTAGAGCAAGGCGCAATAATACCACCAGGACACATGCAAAAAGAAAATACACCACGGGTACCAACCTGCTCAACCAAACTGTAGTATGCCGGAGGTAAAAATTCAGAACGGATATCACAATGATACTGTGCAGAATCGATAATTTCTTGCGGGTGTTCAACCCGAACGCCCAAAGCAAAAGGTTTTGCCTCGATGAGGATATTTTTACTGTTCAACAATTCGTACACATCTCTTGCAGAGTGACCTGTTGCCAAAATAATATTGTCAGCCAGGAGTTTCTCTTCAAAATTAATTTCTATTCCTTTTACGGTTCCAAATTCGACTAAAATATCAGTCATCCGGCTATCAAACATCACTTCTCCACCGGCATTTAAAATGGTATCTTTTATCGCAGTAATAATGTGGGGAAGTTTATTGGTGCCAATATGCGGACGGGCATCAATAGCAATATCGGGCTCGGCACCATGGTTTACAAAAACCTGAAGCACTTTATTAATATCGCCACGTTTGTTAGATCGGGTGTATAATTTACCATCAGAATAAGTTCCGGCACCGCCTTCGCCATAGCAATAATTGGATTCGGTATTCACCAAACCCTGTTTATTTATGGCAGCCAGATCCCTGCGCCGTTGTTTAACATCTTTTCCGCGCTCGATAATAATAGGCTTTAACCCATTTTCAATACATTGCAAAGCAGCAAATAACCCAGCTGGACCAGCTCCTATGATAATAACAGGTTTAGCCGCACTTACATTCGGATAATTGATGGTATAAACTTCGGGAATGGCTTCTTCATCTACAAAAACCTTTACCTGTAAGCGGAAAATCACCTTCCGGGAACGGGCATCGATTGATCTTTTTAAAATTTCGTAACCTTTAATCCGAGATTCAGATAGTTTTAAGCCTTCAGCAAGTTTCTCTTTAATAACTTCAGTTTGCTCAACCTGATGCGGGAGCAAAGTAATTTCGATGTCTTTTTGCATATCAAGTCGGGTTTTTATCCCGAATGGTACAAAGATAGGCATCTGAAAGCATATTTGATGATTTCAGGATATGACTAAAAATTATCAGTAGGCTAAAGTAATGCCTTTATGTTTTTTGGAAAGCAATTGCAGTATTTCATAGGCCGTTTCCCCCCGCTCTACCTCCTGCCCCGATAAAAAATTCGGGGGCATCCGTTCGATCGGGTTTAATTACGTTAGTTATCTGCTATTATGTTGGTTTTCTGTGCCATAGGCCGATGTTTTTAGCACCGAGCGGAGCGGGCATTCCGAATTTTCGTCCGGATAAAGCGGACATCGGGACGAACTTTAATAAAAGCAAAAGGTCCTGCGCTTCAAAACAAAAAATACCAATTTATCTTATTAAACCAATAATTGACTTGTCAACCTGGCAGATAATGATACAAATTGTAACAAAGGCATGCAATTTGATATCTAATTTGTAAATTGAACTATAATTCAGTTTGATTGAGAAGACAAAAACCATAAAAATGAAAAGATTAATATTTGGAATTTTAGCTGCAGTTATTGCAGTGAGCACTTTAAGTTCATGCGGATACAACAGCATGGTTAAATTGGATGAGAACGTTAAATCGAAGTGGGGAACGGTGCAAACCCAATACCAGAGAAGAGCAGATTTGATTCCGAACCTGGTAGCAACAGTAAAAGGTGCAGCGAAATTTGAGCAAGGAACGCTAACTGCGGTGACTGAAGCACGTGCGAAAGCAACACAAATGACGGTTAACACGGATGATTTATCGCCAGAAAACATCAAAAAATTCCAGGAAGCTCAGGGACAACTAAGCCAGGCCCTGGGTAAATTATTATCGATTACGGAGAATTATCCTGAACTAAGGGCTACACAACAGTTTAGTGATTTATCGGCACAATTAGAAAGTACCGAGAACAGAATTACGGTTTCACGTAAAGATTTTAATGATGCCGTGCAGGAATATAATGGTAAAATCAGGTCATTTCCGACTAATTTAACGGCCGGAATGTTTGGTTTTAAACCAAAAGGTTATTTTGAAGCTGATGCTGCTGCAAAAAATGCACCTAAAGTAGAATTTTAATATTCTAACGATAACATTTAAGGGTAATGAATGTTTATTAATTAAACATTCATTACCCTTTTTACTTCTTATAAAAGAAACACATGCCATTATTTTCAGATATTGAACAAGAAAAAATAGCAAATGCAATATCGGATGCCGAAAAGTCAACTTCGGGAGAGATCAGGATTGCTATTGATAAGCTTTGTGAAGGTGAACCGTACGAAAAAGCCATCGAATACTTTCACAAACTGGATATGGATAAAACTGCCAGAAGAAATGGTGTACTGATTTACCTTGCACATGCAGACCATAAATTTGCCATCATAGGCGATGTTGGTATTCACCAGGTAGTACCAGAAAACTTCTGGGAAACCACCAAAATTGCCATGACTGCTCATTTTGCTAAAGGTAATTTAGCCGATGGTATTATTGCCGGTGTTGCACTGGCAGGAGAAAAACTGGCCTTATTCTTCCCTCCACAAAAGGGCGACATAAATGAGTTGCCAAATGATATCGTTTTTATGGATAATTTTGAAAATAAATAAGCGATGAAGAAAATATTCCTTTTATCGCTCCTTAGTTTATTCTTCAGTTTTGCATTTGCACAGGATTTTCCGGAGAAACCTAATACCTTGGTTAATGATTATGCGAACGTATTATCTGCGGATCAAAAACAGGCACTGGAAAATAAACTGGTAGCCTTTAGCGATTCATCGTCAACTCAGATTGCCATTGCCATCTTAAAATCCGTTGGCGGTTATGATATTAATGAATATGCAGTAGAGCTGCTTAGAAAATGGGGCGTTGGTCAAGGCGGCAAAAACAACGGTATTATGATTGTTGTGGCTGTTGGTGACCGAAAAATATCCATACAAACCGGCTATGGCCTGGAAGGTGCACTGCCGGATATTTATGCCAAACGTATTATAGATAACGATATAAAGCCCAATTTTAAGGAAAGTAATTATTATGCTGGTTTAGATAAAGGTACTTCATCAATTATCAAATACACACGTGGCGAATATAAAAACGACAATCCAAAAGCCTCTTCAACAGGTGGCGGTGGCGCGGGCAGCATTGCCATTATCATCATCATTATTGTTGTGATCATCATCATTATACGAAAAGGTGGCGGAGGCGGAAGTCAGATCATTGGTGGTCGCGGCGCATCCAACGCACTATTTTGGGCTATGCTTTTTGGTGGCGGTGGCGGAGACCGTGGTAGCGGCTGGGGCGGTGGATCATCTGGAGGTGGTGGCGGTTTCGGTGGTTTTGGCGGAGGAAGCGGCGGTGGCGGTGGTGCAAGCGGAAGCTGGTAAGCTTGGTTTATTGATTCAATAGTGATTGGTTAACTGCAAATTGAAAACTGATTATTCGTTCATGGTTAATCATTTCCTGTATTTGAACTTATAGAACCAGAACTCTGACTAAAACAACATTTCAACCTTCCAAAAAAAAACATTCCAACAAAAAACAACAATGTACAGAAGAGATTTAATAACAGCGGAAATCCAGAAACTAGCTCAGGTTTTGGCCCGTATTATGGGGCTAAAATTAGAAGGCAAATTAGCAGAAGCCAGCATTATTTTTGATGAAACCATGTTAAGCGGTTTTCAATTGCCCAAAGAAATTCTGGAAAGTGAAGATCTTACTGTTTTTGAAAAATGGTTAAAGAAAGATAATCTTCCTCCTGAAAAACTCGATTCGTTAAGCGAATTTTTATATTACGAACTAGGCATCAGTGAAGAAAGAAACCTGATGATTGCACCCAAACTCAATTTGGTTTACGAGTATTTATCAGATCAGCATAAGATTGTACATTTGGTAAATCTGCACCGTCAGAAAACAATACAACAGTACATAAGTTAGCGATTGGCAGTTTTTAGTTTGCAATAAATTCAATTAAAACAAAAAATGATTATAGAAAAGTGGCAGAAACTGGCCTCTAAATATTTAGTAAGAGAAAAATGGGCTACCCTAAGGGTAGACGAAGTGAAACTTCCTGATGGCATAGTAAAAGACGATTATTATGTATTGGAATATCCGAACTGGGTAAATGCCATTGCATTAACTGAAGAAGGAAAAATAATTATGGTACGCCAGTACCGCCATGCCGCAGATATTGTTTCGCTTGAGGTTCCAGGTGGAGTAATGGATGGTGACGAAACACCAGAATTTGCTGTTAAACGCGAGCTTTTAGAAGAAACAGGCTATAGCTTTAAAACCTGCAAATTTATAGCAGAGCTTTACCCTAACCCTGCAACATCAAATAACAGAACTTTTACCTACTTTTTAACAGGCGGTGTTAAAACACACGAGCAGCATTTAGATGAACATGAAATTTTAAATGTAGAAGAATATTCGGTTGATGAGGTAAAACAGCTTATTAAAGATAATAAAATAGCACAGGCACTGCACGTTGCCGCTTTGTTATATGGTTTGGCGGAAATTGAAAAATTTTAATTGTCATAAACCTAATAAACCAGAAAGTCCCGGTTAAAAACCGGGACTTTCTGGTTATAGCCTAAAATTTCGAACCTGGACGAAAGATTTTAATTTAAACCCTTTTACCTTTCTGTCCCTGAACTTAATTTAGCTCATTTTTAATTTTTTCTGGATATCGTGTACGTAAGCTTTAAACTTTTTGTCGGTATCGATTAAATCCTCAACCGTTTGGCATGCGTAAATTACAGTACTGTGATCGCGGCCACCAAAGAAAGCTCCAATAGTTTTCAATGATGATTTGGTATGGCTTTTTGAAAGGTACATCGAAATCTGACGTGCCTGCACAATTTCGCGTTTACGGGTTTGCGATTTAACCATATCAACAGGAACCTCAAAATACTCACAAACCAATTTCTGGATGTATTCCATCGAAATTTCTTTAGAAGTATTTTTGATGAAGTTTTTCAACATCTGTTTAGCCAAGGCTAAATCAATTTCTTTTTTATTCAAAGTAGCCTGTGCCAAAAGAGATACCATAGCGCCTTCAAGCTCACGTACATTGTTATCAATGTTGTGTGCAACATATTCTACAACTTCGCCAGGTAACTCAATACCATCGGCATACATTTTCTTTCTTAAGATAGCAATACGCGTTTCAAGATCAGGAATCTGCAAATCAGCAGATAAACCCCATTTGAAACGGCTTAATAAACGTTCTTCCAAACCAGCTAAATCTTTCGGTGCTTTATCAGAGGTTAAGATTACCTGTTTGCCCGATTGGTGTAAGTGATTAAAAATGTGGAAGAAGATATCCTGTGTTTTTTCTTTACCTGCAAAATTATGCACATCATCCATAATGATTACATCCATTGCCTGGTAAAAGTTAACGAAATCGTTAATGGTGTTGTTTTTTAGGGAATCTACAAATTGCTGACAGAATTTCTCACAGCTTACATAGATCACCAGTTTATCTGGCATGCTGCGTTTAATCTCGTTACCGATTGCCTGCGCCAGGTGGGTTTTACCTAAACCTACTCCTCCGTAAATCATTAATGGGTTAAAAGACGTACCTCCTGGTTTAGCAGCTACAGCGTAACCTGCAGAACGCGCCAAGCGGTTGCAATCTCCTTCAATGTAATTTTCGAAAGTGTAGTTAGAATTTAATTGTGGATCAACGTTTAATTTTTTTAATCCGGGAATAATAAAAGGGTTTTTAATATCCTTATTAATGGAAACCGGAATTGGCATCGATTGTACCTTTGCCTCCGCTCCATTTCCATTTGAGGGCATATTGGTAGTATAAGGATTACCGCTGTTTGATGATTTATCTACAACGATGTTATATTCCAACCTGCCATCCTCTCCAAGTTGCTTTTTTACAGTCTTACGTAGCAAGCCTACATAATGTTCTTCAAGCCATTCGTAAAAGAACAAACTTGGCACCTGTATGGTTAAAACCTTACCTTCCAATTTAAGGGCAGTTATTGGCTCGAACCAAGTTTTGAAACTTTGGTTCGGAATGTTATCCTTAATAATTTGAAGACAGTTCTTCCACACTTCTGTACAAGTTTTTTCCATTGCGATTTCTATAATTTATTGGTTTACAGTACCTATTCGAATTAAAGGGATGGTCCGTTTAGGGACTACGAATATTGACAAAATTATCAACATTTTAAACAAAAATTTTAAATAAATCGTAACGCACTGATAAGGAATATAGTAGCCTACTTAACCTCAATTTTTTATGTTGATAACTATTTATTAACACTGGTTATCCACATTACAATTATTTAACACGATTCTCTCCCCTTAATTTCAAATCGCTTTTAAAAAGCAAATTTTAAGCCATTTTAGCCTATAAACGAATATTTCAATACCTCATCATTTCGAATCAACTGAAAATCAAAACTATAGTTAAAACAATTACACATCTTTTTCAGCCAGCTACTAACTTAATATACAGACATAAGCAACAGGTTGTATGTGTGTATGAATTTTATGGCAGTTTAATTCCACTTTCAGGAGTTATAAATAAATAACCAGCACGATGCACCAGAATAGCAGGACTAGCGTGATTCGGAAAGAAAATGAACAGAGTTAAAGCAGTTAGTAAACCCCAAAAGTATCTCTAAATACATCAGCTATTTCGCCCAGTGTAGCATATTTTTCTACTGCATCTATAATTAAAGGCATCAGGTTGGTTTCGCCCCTGGCTGCTTCGTTTAATTTACTTAGCGCCTTTTCTACTGCTGCATTATCGCGGATTGATTTTAAGTAGTCAAGTTTTTCAGATTGTAGTTTACGGATCGAATCATCTATATTAAAAACCTCTGTTAAACCTTCCTCTTCCTGGGTAAATTTATTTACACCGACAGAAATCCGTTCTCCGCTTTCAATTTCTTTTTGATACTGATAAGAGGCACTGGCAATTTCATTTTGCATGTAATCACTTTCAATGGCATTCACTGAACCGCCCATTGCATCTATCCTGTCGATATAAGCCCACGCAGCGGCTTCAACTTCATCAGTCAAGCTTTCTATAAAGAATGATCCAGCTAATGGATCTACGGTATCGGTAACGCCGCTCTCAAAAGCAATAATCTGCTGGGTACGCAAAGCGATTTTTGCCGCCGATTCTGTTGGAAGTGAAAGGGCTTCATCGTAACCGTTGGTGTGCAAAGACTGGGTACCACCTAAAACCGCAGCCATAGCCTGGTTACTCACCCTGATTACATTATTCAACGGTTGTTGGGCAGTTAAAGTAGAACCTCCGGTCTGCGTGTGGAACCGCAACATCTGGGCTTTTTCATCTGTTGCACCTAAATCTTTGGTAATTTTAGCCCACATTCGCCTGGCGGCTCTGAATTTGGCAATCTCTTCGAAGAAATTATTGTGACAGTTAAAGAAAAACGACAAACGCTTAGCAAATACATTAATATCCAAACCTTTATCCAATGCCGCCTTTAAATAGGTTTTACCATTAGCTAAGGTAAATGCGAGTTCTTGTACGGCTGTTGAACCAGCTTCACGGATATGATAACCAGAGATAGAAATGGTATTCCATTTAGGAACTTCTTTACTGCAAAATTCAAAAATATCGGTAATTAAACGCATCGATTGCTTGGGCGGGTAAATATAAGTCCCGCGGGCAGCATATTCTTTTAGAATATCATTCTGAATGGTACCTGAAATCTGCTTTAAATCTGCTCCCTGTTTTTTTGCCAGCGCAATATACATCGCCAATAAAATGGAAGCCGTGGCATTGATGGTCATCGAAGTGGTAATATCTTTCAGTTGAATGCCATCAAACAAAATCTCGATGTCTTTTAACGAGTCGATAGCCACGCCAACCTTTCCTACTTCGCCATCGGCCATTTCGTGATCAGAATCATACCCAATCTGTGTAGGAAGATCAAATGCAACCGATAAACCTGTAGTGCCCTGAGCCAATAAGTAATGATACCGTTTGTTCGATTCTTCAGCAGTAGAAAAACCTGCATATTGCCTCATCGTCCATAAGCGGCCACGGTACATATCTTTCTGAATTCCCCTGGTAAAAGGAAATTCGCCAGGCTGCTCATCCATCGGCTTCGCCGTTGTATATAATGCCTTAATTTCAATGCCCGAGGTGGTGGTATGTTTCATATATTTGGTTCAGTGGTTCATTGGTCATTAGTTCATTTGTTCAGCCATGGCGTATATTTTGGTTAACTGCACATTGAGGTTAACTGTATAAATTGATTAATCGGTAACTGGGCATAATGCCGAGTAATGCTTTCAGACAATTAAACAATTTAAACGATTAACCAGTTAACCCTCTTAAAACAACTTATGGATATCTTTCTTGATCAGCTCGATGGTTAAATCGTAAGGATTTTCATCTATGCTAGCCATGTGTTGTAAAATTGCCTTACTCAGTTCAATTCCGTTAGCATCAGCAGGCAAACCCTGAACCGCGTTATTAATCATGGCAATGGTATCGTCTTTTAATTTGCGTACCACATTCCAGGTAATGCTATCTACATATAGTTGCTGGGTAATGTTATGCTGATACTCTGAACGTACCTCGTTTAATATGCCAGCTTGTAAAACAGCTATGCTGATGCCTTGCTGGTGCAGTCGCACAAGCAGGTTGGCAGGGTTAATACGATCGATAAAAATAATTAAACGTTCGTGTGCCTGTAATCTTAATGGTAAAAGGTGTGCACGGCTTTCTTTATTCAATTCAACATTTTTCAGGTTAAAAAAACGTTGAATATCGCTCTTTAGAATATAATAAACGGCCATTAGGGCCGCGAAAATGCCTGCAAATAAGATCACTATATCAATTAAAATCTGTTGGGTATTCATAAGTATTGTTTAATTACGGTAATATTAACAGCCCGTTAAAAGCAAAAATGTGCATTATTATTTATATTTGTAACAGATAAAATTTAAATAACATGAGCACAACAGTTGATACAGCATTTGCACCGGTTACTTTTTCTGAAGGAGCAGCTAAAGAGTTATATAAATTAAAGGATCAGCAGGAGATTGGTGAAGATTACGGATTACGCGTTGGCGTAGAAGGTGGTGGTTGTGCTGGTATGAATTACATCTTAGGTTTTGATCAGAGAAAAGAAGGCGATCAGGAATATTTCATTGATGGCATTAAAGTTTTTATGAATAAAGCACACCAGATGTACTTAATGGGCATGATGATCGATTGGCAAGACGGATTAAACTCACGCGGTTTTACCTTCGTTAACCCTAATGCAACCAGTACTTGTGGCTGTGGCACGAGTTTCTCGGCATAATTAAAATATTATTGTAACATATAGTGCAGTCCCCTTGTCTAAACATCGGGACTTTTTTTATTTTTACACATAGAGGTTTAAGGTAACAGGTATAGGGTTTAAGGCTTTAGTGCCGATCTTGATACTCAATACATAATACCCGATACTACAATAATGAATTACAGAGAAAACGTCAGACTGGCATTAGAATCTATTAAAGCAAACCGCTTGCGTACCATGCTTACTGCTTTAATTATTGCCATTGGTTTAATGGCTTTAGTTGGAATTTTAACCACACTGGATGCTGTAAAGAAAAGTATGACAGATGCTTTTAGTAGTATGGGAGCCAACTCATTCACCATCAGGAACCGTGGTACAGGAATCAGGATCGGGAATGGCAAAAGACCAAAACCTTTTAAAGCGATCCGCTATGAAGATGCTGTTAAATTTAAAGATAGCCTGAATACACCAGCCACTGTTGCGGTAAGTGTTTTTGCCAGTGGTGGGTCTACGGTAAAATACGGAAGTTTAAAAACCAATCCCAATATCAATGTTCAGGGGATTGATGAAAACGGCTTGGCCTCGCAAGGTTTAAACCTCTCACAGGGAAGAAATTTTAGTGTTTCTGAAATACAATTGGGAAGTAACGTTTGTATTGTTGGTGGTGAAGTGGTTGAAAAACTGTTCAAAGATGCCGGCCCATTGGATAAACTCATTAACGTAGGCAACAACCGTTTTAAAATTATCGGGATACTGGAAAAAAAGGGATCGAGTATGGGTTTTAGTGGCGATAGGGCTGTTTATGTACCGTTAATCAAGGCAAAACAGATTAATGCCAATGCCAATCCATCTTATACCATCACCGTAATGGTACCAAGCAATGAAATGCAGGAGAATATTATTGGCGAATCTACTGCCTTATTCAGAAATATCCGTAAGGTAAAAGTAAATGAGACCAATAACTTCGAAATCACAAAAAGTGATGCAATTGCACAAACTTTATTCGAAAACCTGGCATTTGTAGCCATTGGTGGTGTAGCAATCGGAATTATTACGTTAATCGGTGCTTCCATCGGATTAATGAATATCATGCTGGTATCGGTAACAGAACGTACCCGCGAAATCGGGATCCGTAAGGCCATTGGCGCAAACCCAAAAGTAATCCGTCGCCAGTTTTTAATTGAAGCCGTAGTAATCTGTTTAATCGGAGGTGTATTTGGTATTTTCCTTGGTATTGTTCTGGGCAACCTTATTTCTCTGGCCATGGGTGGTTCATTCTTAATTCCATGGTTATTTATTATCGGTGGTTTTGTGCTGTGCGTATTGGTTGGTATTCTCTCTGGATATTACCCTGCTAAAAAGGCTTCGAAACTGGATCCTGTGGAGGCGTTGAGATATGAGTAAATTGGTTCACTAGTTCATTGGTCAATGGTTCATTAGTTCATTAGTTCATTAGTTCATAGTTGATAGCCTAAAGGTTCAATAGTTTAGTGTACTCATAAAATTCATGAGTTTAATCGGTTAATCTTTAAACCGCTAATCGTTTTGTAAATGAGACAAAAGGTAATCTGTCAATTAAGCACTTGCGCTATTGGGAATATTGCTATACCAATGAACTAATGGCAAATGAACCAATGCCCCCTACAACAATCCATTATTCAACTGAGGTTGCGTAAGCAACTGTTGCATTAAAGGCGTACTGAGGCTATCTTCTAGTGCGGCGGCATGTTTTAAATGATGCATATCGCTGCCCAAAAAATCAACCATGTGGTTATCTACCATTTCTTCAGCTACTTTTTTTGCTCCTGAACCATAATAACTGGTTAAAGCAATGGCATTTAGCTGCAGCAAACAGCCTGTTTCCCTGATCTGGTGATAGCTTTCAAAAGAGTTATAATAATATGGATACCTTTCCGGATGTGCCAAAACAGGCTTATAACCAGCATCCTGCATCGTTTTTATAAAATCAATCAGGTTTTGGGGTGGGTTGATATAAGAAAGTTCGAACAGCAGGTAATTTTCGCCAAAGGTTAAAACCTCTTTTTGTCTGATCTTTTTCTCAAGGGTTTCATCCAGGTAATATTCGGCGGCAGCATCAATTTCCAGATCGATTTCATTTTCTTTGAGGCCCTTTCTCAAAATGTCAAGCCCGCGGTTAATGGTAGCTGGTGTGTTGCGAAAATAGTCGGCCATAATATGTGGCGTGGCGATGAGTTTCTGATACCCTAAAGTTTTAAACCTTCTGGCAAGCAGCAGCGAATCTTTCAGGTTTTGTGCACCATCATCAATCCCCGGGATAATATGCGAGTGCATATCGGTTTTAATGCCGGAGAAATTAAATTCGGGGGCTATTTTTTTCTTTTTAAATAATCCGAACATACTGCGGGGTTATGGCTTTAATTAATCTCTTTCGGCAAATTACTTTCTTCTGCTGCACCCGCTAATTTAGAGGAATAGATTTTATCGAGCAACTGATTTACCTCTTCACTTAAATCGAACTGCAGGTCTTCGTGAAGTTTTTTAAATTTATTGATGGTTACCGCAACCGTTTTGAGGTAATAAATGCTAAAAAGCATCATAAAATCGCGGTAACCAAAAATTGATTTTTTATAATCAAAAGGGATGGCATTGAGGATAAAAAGTTTCAGTTCTACCTCACCTACTGGGTCTTTAGTGACTTTGTAAAAGTGATTAACAGCAGTGATCATCTTCCTTACTTTCACCAATGCTTCTTTCGCATTAAGTTTTTTCAGTTCCAGAATCTGCTCATCAACATCGGCTTTAATCCTTTCTTTCCGGTCTTCCAGATCGGTTTCATCCTCTAATAATTTATAATGAAGGTGTTCGGTGAGCACTTTATCCTTAGCCACCAAACGCAACAATAGCTTGTCTTTTTCTTTAACAGGCAGTTCGGTAATGGCAGTTTTTAAATCTTTGTGCTCCGATAACTTCATCTAAAAGGGGTTAGCTTTAATGTATTTTTCCCACTCCCATGCCGAGCGCATCATCTCATTAATATCGAGGTTAGCTTTCCAGCCCAGTTCGTTATTCGATTTTTGTACATCGCCATAAATCTGAATGATATCTCCAGCCCTTCTCGGACCGATTTTATAGTCCAATTTTTCGCCGTTTACTTTTTCAAAGGCAGCAATGATCTCTAAAACTGAAGATCCTTTACCGGTACCAATATTAAAAACATCGTAATTGCCGTTCGGGTTTCCGTTTTCTAATTTTTTAATGGCAGCAACGTGTGCTTTTGCAAGATCAACCACGTGGATATAATCGCGTATGGCCGAACCATCAGGCGTATTGTAATCATCACCATAAACCGTAATCGGGCCACGTTTGCCAATGGCTGATTGAGTGATAAAAGGAACCAGGTTTGCAGGCACGCCATTTGGCAATTCGCCGATTAAAGCAGTTTCATGCGCACCAACCGGATTAAAGTAACGCAAAGCAATGATATTTAAATCAGGGGTTACTGCAGCGGTTTCTGCTAATATTTCTTCGGCAATCTGCTTGGTATTACCATAAGGAGACTCTGCTTTCTGCACAGGTGCGGCTTCGGTTACCGGCAAAGTTTCTGGCTGCCCGTAAACAGTACATGATGAAGAAAACACGAAATTAATCTTTCTATTAAAAGAGGTTAATAAATTGATTAAGCCGTAGAAATTATTCTTGTAATATTTTAAAGGCTGCTCAACTGATTCTCCTACTGCTTTTGAAGCTGCAAAATGGATAATTCCATCTATATCGGTATGGTTTTCTGCAAATTCCTGCACCGCTTTGTCATCCTGCAGATCAATTTCATGAAAATCGAACCACTTGCCGGTGATGGCATGCAGCTGGGTTAAAATTTTGATATTCGAGTTAGAAAGGTTATCAATAATTACAACCTCGTATCCTGCGTTGTGTAACTCTACTGCTGTGTGCGAACCTATATATCCTGTTCCACCAGTAACTAATATTTTTGCCATTTTAACGGTTAAATGTGGTAAAATCTTTATGTTCTATCTTTTCCAAAGCCTCTGCAGGCAATGATTTAAAATATTCGTATGTAATTTTTAATCCTTCCGCACGTCCAATTTTTGGTTCCCAGCCCAGTATTTCCCTTGCTTTGGTAATATCAGGTCTGCGCTGCTTCGGATCATCCTGTGGAAGTTCCCTGTACACAATTTTTTGTGTGGTCCCCGTAAGTTTGATAATTTCCTCGCAAAACTGTTTAATGGTAATTTCATCAGGGTTACCAATGTTTACCGGCTGGGCATAATCGCTCATCAATAAACGGTAAATCCCTTCAATCAGGTCATCAACGTAACAGAAAGAACGGGTCTGGCTTCCATCACCAAATATAGTTAAATCTTCTCCCCTTAAGGCCTGTCCGATAAAAGCGGGTAAAACACGGCCATCATTCAGGCGCATTCTTGGCCCGTAAGTGTTAAAAATCCTTACAATCCTCGTCTCTACCCCATGGAAAGTATGGTATGCCATGGTAATGGCTTCCTGGAAACGTTTAGCTTCATCGTAAACACCACGCGGCCCAACCGGATTTACGTTGCCCCAGTATTCTTCAGGTTGTGGGTTTACACTCGGATCGCCATATACTTCAGAAGTTGAAGCAATCAGCATCCTTGCTTTTTTACTGCGGGCCAAACCTAAAAGGTTATGTGTACCCAAAGAACCCACTTTAAGGGTTTGGATCGGGATTTTAAGGTAATCGATCGGGCTTGCCGGTGAAGCAAAATGCAGGATATAATCGAGTGTGCCAGGAACGTGTACAAACTTAGAAACGTCGTGGTTGTAAAATTCAAAATTATCCAGTTTAAACAGGTGTTCGATATTTGCCATATCGCCAGTAATTAGGTTATCCATCCCGATAACATGATAACCTTCTTTTATAAAACGATCGCAAAGGTGCGAACCTAAAAATCCGGCCGCACCTGTAATCAATATTCTTTTCTTCCCCATGTTAATCTATCAGTTTTCTGCCGATGCTGTTATAATAATAGCCAAGGTCGATCATTTTTTGCAGATCGTATAAATTCCGTCCATCAAAAACTACTTTATTTTTTAAGATATGATCGATTTTATCAAAATCAGGGTTACGGAAAACCGACCATTCTGTTGCAATTAACAGGGCATCAGCACCTTCTAAAGCTTCGTATTGATTTTTGGCATAATTTACCTGATCGCCAATCAGATTTTTCACGTTGCCCATTGCCTCCGGATCGAATACGGTAACGGTAGCACCATTTTTAACCAAAGCATCAATAATATATAAAGCTGGTGCTTCGCGGATATCGTCGGTTTCGGGCTTAAAGGCTAATCCCCAAAGCGCAAAGTGTTTGCCTTTGATATCGCCTTTATAATATTTAAGTACTTTATCTACCAGAATAGTTTTTTGTCTTTCATTCACCTCCATTACCGATTTCAGGATCTGGAAATCGTAAGCATGATCGTCAGATGATTTTACCAAAGCCTGCACATCTTTCGGGAAACATGAACCGCCATAACCTACGCCCGGAAAAAGGAAACGTTTACCAATACGCTCGTCAGAACCTATTCCTTTTCTTACGGCATCTACATCGGCCCCTACCAACTCACAAAGGTTTGCCACCTCGTTCATAAAGGTGATTTTTGTTGCCAGGAAAGAATTTGCTGCGTATTTGGTCAGTTCAGAAGAACGTTCGTCCATAAAAAGAATCGGGTTTCCCTGGCGTACGTAAGGACCATAAAGCTCGGTCATTAATTTTTTAGCTTTTTCGCTTTTAGTCCCCAAAACCACACGGTCTGGCTTCATAAAGTCATCAACAGCTACACCTTCCCTTAAGAATTCAGGGTTCGAAACCACATCCACTTCAATGGAAGTATTTTCTGCAAAAACAGCTTTTACCTTGTCTGCTGTACCTACCGGAACAGTTGATTTATTTACGATTACTTTATACTCTGTAATCAGTTTAGAAATATCTTTTGCAGCGCCTAAAATATAAGAGAGATCAGCCGCACCATCACCACCCGGAGGGGTTGGCAAAGCCATAAAAATAATCTGCGATTCTTTTACCGCATCGGCAAGGTTTGTGGTAAAAGTTAAGCGTTCCTGCTCGATATTACGGTGGAACAAAAGATCTAAACCAGGTTCGTAAATCGGCACTTCGCCGTTCTGCATCTGCTTGACTTTTGCTTCGTTAATATCAACACATATTACATCATTTCCTGTTTCGGCTAAACAGGTTCCGGTAACTAAACCTACGTATCCGGTACCAATAACGGCTATCTTCATCTGTTAATTTCTTTTTAGCGGCTATGGAGCGATCATCAACGGTTCTATTTATTCAGTTGAATACTAGTCAAAATTGTGAAGGATCCATATATTTTTAAGCTTTTTAAATATATTCGTTTTATCTTGGCACGAAGATATGAAATTACTTTACATCATCGGAATTCAGGCCTATACTTTACTCATCAGGATATTTTCATTATTTAATCCTAAGGCTAAATTATTTATAAATGGCCGCAAAAATATCTACACTTTAATTGCCCAGAAAATTAATCCAGAAGAAAAACATATATGGTTTCATTTTGCATCCTTAGGAGAGTTTGAGCAGGGACGGCCGGTTTTAGAAAAACTGAAAACACTTTATCCGGGTAAAAAAATTGTAGTTACTTTTTTTTCACCTTCAGGATATGAAATCAGAAAAAATTATGCTTTGGCAGATGTTTTTTACCTCCCCATTGATACGGCCACTAATGCAAAACGTTTTATAGCCAGTATTAATCCTGAAATGGCCATTTTTACCAAATATGAATTCTGGCATTTCTATTTTAAAGAATTAAAAACGCAAGGTATTCCTTTATATGTGATTTCAGGGATTTTTAGAGAAAGCCAGGCATTTTTTAAATGGTATGGTAGTTTTTACCGCAATATTTTAAAGTCTGTAACCTATTTCTTTGTTCAAAATGAAGAAAGTAAAAATCTATTAAAATCGATCGGCTTAAATAACGTTACCATCAATGGAGATACCCGTTTTGACCGCGTTTATGAAAATGCGCAATCGCCCAAACAGCTCCCTCTTATCGAAAGCTTTATTGGCAACTCCCCTACTTTGGTTTGCGGCAGTACCTGGCCGGAAGATGAAAAAATATTATCGGCCTTGCCCGAAAAATACCCCGACTGGAAGTTTATCATTGCTCCGCACGAAATCCATGAAAGCCATATTGAAAGTATTGAGAAACAGTTTTCAGTTGGCAGTATGAGGTTTTCAGTTTTCAGTTCTCAAATCTCAGATCTCAAATCTCAAATCTTAATAATCGATAACATTGGTATGCTTTCTTCGCTCTATCAATATGGAAAAGTAGCTTATATTGGTGGTGGTTTTGGAGCAGGAATCCATAATACTTTAGAAGCCGCAGCATTTGGGTTACCTGTAATTTTCGGTCCTAAATATGATAAATTTCAGGAAGCAAAAGATTTAATTGCCCTTGGTGCAGCAAAAAGTATTGGTTCAACAGAAGAATTAATCAGTGCTTTTGAAAACTTTGCTGAAAATAAAAATGCAGCAGAACTCGCCAGAAAATACGTAACCGATAAAAAAGGGGCAACGGACCAAATTATTTCGATGATTACGAAATCAGATCAGCTTTAGCAATTTCTTCAACAATTTCGGGGATACTTTGATCGATGGAAACCGTAAATACATCTTTTTCATCAGCTTTCGGTTCCTCCAGTGTTTCAAATTGGCTTTCTAACAAGCTCGAAGGCATATATTGGTGCGAACGCTTGGTAATCCGACCGTGGATTAAATCAAAACTTCCTTTTAAATAAACAAAGCAAATAGATTCATTATCAGCCCTTAACAGATCGCGGTATGATTTTTTTAATGCAGAACAGGCAATAATACAGGTGGTGCCATGGGCGGCATGCTCGCGACCTACTTTGGCAATCAACTGAAGCCACTCTAAACGGTCTGCATCAGTTAACGGAATTCCCGCAGCCATTTTATCTACATTCCGTTGCGAGTGGAGATTATCGCCATCTATAAATTCGGCATTGATTCTTGGTGCCAAAGCTTTTCCGATAACCGTTTTACCACTTCCAGAAACCCCCATTAAAATGATAAAATTCGCCATCTCTAAATCTATAACTATTTAACCATTCCGGCAAGCGCCTCAATAAATACAGGGCTATCATTTAAACTTTCTACCAACTGAACATGTTCGCCACCTAAAGTTTTAAATTCTTCATGGTACTCTACTGTGATTTCGTAAAGGGTTTCTAAACAATCGGCAACAAAAGCCGGACTAAAAACCAACAATCGTTTTTTACCTTCTGCTGCTAGTTTCTTCAAAACGTCAGTTGTATAAGGCTGTACCCAAGGCTCTTTACCTAAACGGGACTGAAAACACACCGTGTATTGATCTCTCGATAAGTTTAATTCTTTGGCAATTAACCTGGCGGTATCATGGCCTTGAGCAGAATAACAGAATTTATTGGTATCGTTTAACGTCTGACAGCAATCGGCACTTTTTAAACAATAACTTCCGGTATGGTCGCACTTTAACAATTGACGCTCTGGCAAGCCGTGGAAACTGAACAAAACATGATCATAACTTTCTACGTGATGCTTTTTCGCATTTTCAGCAAAAACTTTAATCATCAGTTCGTTATCGTGAAAAGAGTTCACAAATGAGATTGGCGGAACGGTTTGCCACTTGCTTACCAGCTCCATTACCAGTTGCATTACCGAACCGGTACTCGCCGAAGCGTATTGCGGAAACATCGGGATAACCTGGATGCTTTCTACCAAACCAGCCTTTAAGTTAGCTAGTGCCGATGCTATAGAAGGGCTTTGATAACGCATCGCCAGTTCTACATGGTAATCATCACCCAACCTTTCCTGCAACATTTTAGCCTGCAACCTGCTGTAATATAATAGGGGCGAACCGTTTTCATTCCATATTTCTTTGTATAATTTGGCTGTTTTAGGGCTACGGAAAGGTACAATAATGCCTTTAACCAATAATGTTCTGTTTAACTTTGGAATATCAATTACCCTTTCGTCCATTAAAAACTGATCTAAGTATTTTTTAACGTCGGCCGTTGCCGGACTATCAGGTGTTCCTAAGTTTACCAGTAAAATTCCCTTTTTGCTCATTTAATACAAGAATATGTTTCGTGCTCCAAATATCGCCTTTTTATTGCTTTTTACCTATGTTAAAAATGTGATGGCCGACATTTTTTAGTCAAAAAATACCGCGTTAGGTCAATTCCGAAGTTTAAATGGTATAACGAGCACAGGGGAGACTTCGGAAGTTTTACGAAAAAACTCATGATAGTGTCAGATGGTAACATCTGACACCACAGCCATCCCTATTGCTTCATTTTATGCAGTTGCCACCAGGGCATGCCCGGTTTCTGATGATGTTCTAAATGATACCCAAAAAAGTAACAGGTAATAAAGGCAACAAAATGGTTTTTCTTTAAGGTTGAGGCATGATATTCGTTATTATGCTCGCCCTTGTGCGGCAAATAGGTTCCGAAATAGAAAAGTTGGAAAGTGCTTAATAAAGATGGGAGCACCCAAAACAACAACAGGTTTCTTTCATCAACCCAAATTTTGAGCACATTATAAGCCACGGCCATAATTACCAATTGGATTACGGTAACGTAATTTAGCATGAAACGGAAATACCATTTCCAAAAACCATTAGGTGCAAAATCAGGATCTTTTTCGGTATGTACATGACGGTGGTGCTGATGATGTTTGGTATATAAGCGGTTATAGAAAAAACCTGCATATAGAAAAACGGAAAGATAACCGATAAAATTATTTGCTTTTTTGTTTGGTGAGATTGTACCATGCATGGCATCATGGGCAGTGATAAACAAACCCGTATATAAATGCATCTGAACAAAAACCATCAGGTAAACTAAAGGATTATTCCAGGTGAAATTCCAGGTAAGTAAAAGATAAAGTGAAACAAACCAGCAGGCCATTACGGTTAACGCAACCAGGATTCCGGTATTTGAGTTTATCTTTTTCAATTTATATGATAATACTATATATGACCGTCATCTCGAGCGAAGTGCAACGAAGTTGAGAGATCTATAAGATCAGATCTCTCCATTCCACTACGTTCCAGTCGAGATGACGATTCTATTATATAAATCAATCATTAATACTTTTCAGATCTTATTAAAATCTAATATTGTTCTAAAGCAGTTTTAACCTTTTCCATTAACCACATTGGTGTTGATGTAGCACCGCAAATGCCAACTTTATCGTTCTCGTTAAACCAGGTTTTATCCAACTCTTCAACATTAGATATGAAGTAAGCATTATCGTTGTGCTTTTTACAAACATCGTAAAGCACTTTTCCGTTAGATGATTTTTTGCCCGAAACGAAAATAATCCGATCATAATGACTTACAAAATCTTCCAGTTCTTCGTAGCGGTTAGATACCTGTCTGCAAATGGTGTCATTAGCCTTAACCTCGTAACCACGACTCAATAATTCGTCTTTAATGTGGTAGAATTTATCGGTGCTTTTAGTGGTTTGACTATATAAGGTAAATTTAGCAGGAAGTTCAACGTTATCCAGTTCAGCTAAATCTTGAAAAACAATGGCTTTTCCATCGGTTTGCCCTTGTAAACCAATTACCTCGGCATGACCATGTTTACCAAAAATAAGCACCTGCTCATCATCATCATGCGAATTTTTAATTCTGTTTTGCAGTTTTAGCACAACAGGGCACGATGCATCAATCAGGGTAAGGTTGTTTTCTAAAGCCAGTTGGTAAGTTGAAGGGGCCTCGCCATGTGCCCTGATTAAAACCTTTTCGTCGCGTAAGTTTTTTAATACTTCATGATCGATGATTTTTAAGCCGCGTTTGGTTAAACGTTCTACCTCTTCATCATTATGAACAATATCGCCAAGGCAATATAAATACCCTTCGTTATCCAAAATATCTTCGGCCATTTCTATGGCATATACTACGCCGAAGCAAAAGCCTGATGATTTATCGATGTTGACTTGTAAGTTTAAATTGCTCATTTGTTTTTTAGGATTAGTTATTTATCGTCATAATGTCCCTTTGCAGAAATTACAAATACTGTAATAATTTCTTCATCGATTCTATAGACTAACCTATCTTTTTTATTTATTTGCCTTGACCAATAGCCAGAAAATTCAAATTTTAGTTTTTCAGGTTTACCAACCCCCGATGCTGGATGAATACTTAATTCTATAAAAATTTGCTGGAGTTTTTTTATGGAAGCCTGATCTCCAGATTTAAGGATGGCAGCTAATTGTTTTTTAGCCTGATCAGTAATATCTACAAAATACTTTCCCATATATGCTGAACATCTTTAACCCTGGTTAAACGTCCATTTTTTATATCATCTTCCCCTTGAGCTATTTCATTTATAAATCCTGGACTGTAGCTTTTTTCTTTTTTAAAAGTTACATTCAGCGCTTGTAACACAGCCTCAACTGCCAAAAGTTGTTTCTTATTTTTAGGCTGTACGATTAGTGTTTCCATCTTATAAAGTTAATTAAAATAACATAACAAAATTAAGCAAAAATATTTGTTCCGGTTGTCATGTATAAGACAACAAAAAAGATTAGCTGCGAAGCGAACATGGCTGTACCGATATATTTTTGTTGTTTTAAGTCTAAAGCATAATAAAATTTCAACAAAATCACTGAAACAATAAACCAGGCTATATAATTTTGAACAGGAATTTCGTGCCAGTCCCAATGCCAGTAATCAAATTTCATGGCTACAGGCTCTAAAAAGAAATCGAAACCTACCAATACAAAAGCGCCAATAACCGATGCTAAAATGCTGTTTCTGATTTTCATACTTTTCATCATCTGTCCCACACTAAAAATCAGGATTACCCAGTTTACACCCATCAATATCGGAACCGCAGCAATTTTATAACCCAGTGTATCGCCATAATAATAGCTGCCAAATATTTTTCCGGTATTTACGCCCAACAATTCCACCAGATAGCCACAAAGAAAAACACCTGAAACGAACAACAAAAGTCGCTTTACATCTGCATTATAGGCAAAAACAATTACCGCAAACATTAACAATAAATGAAAGGGAACCAGTTTAATAAAATAAGGCTGAGCAGCAGGTATGAGAAAGCCAAGCAAACCTACCAAATGAAAAACGATAATGACTGCAACCGCAATTTTTTTAACCTTTAAATCGTTCTGATCGTTCTGCCCTTCCATGTACCTGTTTTAAAAATATGCCTTGTTATAGAGATGATTGAAATGATTAAGAAAAACAACATCTGTAATGGATGTAAGATCAAATTTATCAAAACGTTTTGTCCCGATAAATAAGAGATCATGATTCTGCTTAATACTATTAAAGTTAATGGTAATACAAGTAAAGCAAGATTAAAATTTAAGATTAAAATTACTGGCCCTATAGTTACCAAAAGCTGGTAAAGTAATAATATTATGATGTTATTACCAAAACCTGCAAGTAAATTTTTACCAAAGCCATTCAGGCTTTCGCTTAAGTTTTTATACATCCTGCAATAAATCAGTCCGTTGGCCAAAAGTGCTTCAGCATTAAATTTTTCCTGTTTTACCAGTTTCATAATTTCCACATCTTCTACAACTTGTTTTTTTACCTTCTCATGCCATTGATTTTCTTTATAGTTATGAGCATTAAAAAACATACATTGCCCGCTGGCCGCTGCAAAAGCCGGATTTTTTGAAAGTTTAACCAAGCGCAGTGGCAATAAATTCAGTAGAATAAAATGCATCAACGGCACGGTTAAGTGCTCACCTATTGTTTTCATGGTTTGATTGGTAAAAACACTCAACAAAGTTAGGTTCCCGATCTCCATCCTGGCGATTAAACTGTTAATCAATCCTCTTTTTATAGCTTCATCAGCATCTACAAATAACAGGTATTTTCCTGTGGCCACTTCGGCAAGCTGGTAACAGGCATAATTTTTACCGAGCCAATTTTCAGGCAGTTCTTTCCCTTTTATTAAGCTAAATTGTGGATTTGTAGCACAGAAATCACTAACAACATTAAATGTATTGTCGCTGCTGTTATCGTCTAAAACAATAACTTCATAATTGGCATAATCCTGATTTTTTATCGAAACCAGTAATTCCAGTATATTATCAGCCTCATTTCTGGCGGGAATTAAAATCGAAACCTTATCATGATAGTGTTTTATCACCCTAGGCAATTTTGGATTGGAAAGAAAATTGAAAACGGTAACCGAAAATCTTATGACCAGGAAAATTAAAACTGCGTAAATAAAAATTGTCATTCGATAATCTGATTTTGTTTAACAAGCGATTGATCGTAATGTTTATTATAGGCGCTTTTTAGCAATTGTAAACTTACATATTCTTCATTCTCCCAGTGCTGAAGATAAGTATAAGCCGATGGTTTTCTCTTTGCGAAATAATCTATAAAAGTGGTTGCGAAGATAATATTGATTTTTTTTTGGCTGGCATTGATCATCTGCATCACACCTTTCTCAAAGTTGATGCCCTTTAAATGGTTGGAATACAATTTGCCCTGAGGAAATACGAGTACAAGGTTTTCAGGATCATCTAATAATTTACCTGCATAATCTAATGTGGCCAACACATCTTTGCCTCTATTTTCGGCGGCGAAAGCACCAAGGTATTTCAGAAAGCCCACTTTATTATAATTTTCGGCATTCACTAAAACATGAAATTGCTTTTTAAATACTCGTTTATTGATATAAAAGAGGAAAAAGCCGTCCCACCAACTAAAATGATTGGCCAAAACCAGTACAGAAGCATCTGATTTGGTTGCTAATTGATCATAATGGAACGCGGAAAAATCTTTTTTGATGATAAACCGGATGTACCAGGAAAAAAAGTTGAAAATCAAATTATTTTTTCTGGGATGATACATGTGGGGAAATTGCAAAAAATTGAGCTGAATTACAAATTTTACAACAGTTATAGTCCTCGTTAGTATAAGGAATATTGATTTTTTAATATCCTGTTCAAAGATTTCTCCACTTCGGTCGAAATGACGTATTATACGAATGGTTGACTTCGATTAAAGTATTTTATTATCCCATCCTAAATCTTCCATTTTACATTACTCTTAGCTCAGATAAACCCGATCTTCTTCTCCCTCCACATCCATTACTACATCTACATGTTCTTTTAAGATGGTGGCCAGTTCTAATCCAACAAAATCGGTGGCAATGGGGAAAATTTTATGGCTACGGTCTACCAAAACTACGGTACGGATTTTTTTATGCGGGGTATTTAAGAAAACGCCTAACCCATAAGCAAGGGTTTTGCCACTGTTTAATACATCATCTACAATAATAATCACTTTATTTTTCCAGTGACTTTCATCCAGATCAGTTGAAGCCACCAGTTTACTGCTTTCCTTTTGCAGATCGATGCGCAGCAAGGTCAGCTTAAATCCAGAGATCTTTTTAAGCACTTTTTCTAGTCTCAGTGCCAGTTTGTAACCACGATCCCAAATACCAGCGAGCACAATTTCTTTCTCATTCAGGTTATCTTCCAAAATCTGATAAGCGATACGGTCTATTTTCTGCTGAATCTGTTTCTTGTTAAGAATAAGTAATTGCGATGCCATTGTATAAAAAGGATTGAATACAAAAAGAACGATTTTAAGGATGAAATTCAAACTATTTGAAAAATAATTTCGATTGTTTGCAACGTTTTAACCAGAGATGCGTCTAATGAATAACCAAAACACAAAATCATGAAACATCATTCCGCAATCATTTGCGAAAAGATAGCTTCAGAATCATTTAACGAAATACAATTATGAAAATCCTTATTCAATCATCCCTCGTTCTATTTATAGTGGTTACCAGCTACATGGCCAAAGCACAGGATACAAAAAATTACCCTGTAAAAAACTTCAGCAGCATTGGTGTAAGTAGCGGAATAGATTTATACCTGACACAAGGTAACAGCGAAAGTGTAAGCATAAAATCCGACTCAGAAACCTTGAAGGACATTATTGTTGAGCAAAACGGCGATAACGTAACCATCAAATTCAGAGACGGCATTAAATGGAGCGGCGTGTTTAAAAACCGTGTGATTAAAGCTTATGTAAATTTTAAAACATTAAATACACTTGCTGCATCAGGCGGATCGGATGTTTTTACTCAAAACCAGATCAAAACCGATAAACTTGCCATCCGTTCTTCGGGCGGTTCTGATTTAAAATTAACAGTGGCTTGCAGTGATTTATCCATTCAATCAAGCGGTGGTAGCGACCTCAGCCTAAAGGGTAAAACAGAAAACATGACCATCCAATCAAGCGGCGGCAGTGATGTTCATGCTTACGAACTGATTTCAGATTACGCAAAAGTTCAGGCTTCTGGTGGTTCTGATGTAAATATTTATGTAAATAAAGGCCTCGAAGCTGCAGCAAGCGGTGGTGGCGATGTGAGTTACAAAGGAAATGCCGCTCTTAAGAAAACATCAAATTCTAAAAGTGGTGATGTACACCATGTAAATTAAAGACTTTAGTTTAGTTAATGATAACTCGCCGTTTTGTGGATGCAAAACGGCGTTGTCTTTTAGAAGGTGATTGCACAGATTGATAGATTACTCAGATAGTAATCTTTATATGTCCAAACTTCGCCCTCAGGACTATCCGACTTGAGGCTAAAGCCTACCTTTTACCTTTTTTATACGGATAATAAATAAAGTTAGCTCCTTCAGGAACAATTACGAATACACACATAAAATCTTCCGGTTTTTTATAAACCTTTAAAAAGGGTTCTTTTCTTTCCTTATTGATGATTCCTTTTTCTACAAATTCTTCTAAAGTAGAAGCCTGTATACTCCAATCGGTGTTGAGTTCTTCTTTGTTTAAAATAAGTTCACCAATGTTTACCTCATGCTGGTGTGCAATAAAAATTGGGTGAGCAGAAATACCTTCTACCATAATTTCGATGGCTACTTCTTTAATCGCATCAGCGTAAAACTCCAGGTCTTTTTCTAAACTTACCAGCGGACTTTCCTGTTTCTTTTGTGGTTCGCCACCATCCTCTGGTGTAGCGCTTAATAATTCTTCTCTGTCCATACCTTAATTAATAATTGAATTTTGAATGAGAAAATGGTTGAATGTTTACAAGCGGTTAGCCCGTTCTCTAATTCAATCATTTTCTCATTCAATCATTTCTTATTTCAACCTTAACAATACTACATTTTCTACGTGCTGTGTGTGCGGAAACATATCTACCGGCTTAATGCGCACTACATCGTATTTTTCTTTTAACAATTCCAAATCACGCGCCTGTGTAGCCGCATTACAGCTTACATAAACGATTTTTTCCGATTCCATCTCCAGTAAGCGCTGCACCACATCAGCATGCATCCCCGCACGTGGTGGATCAGTAATTACCACATCAGGCTTACCGTGTGCCAGAATAAATTCAGCAGTAAGGATATCTTTCATATCTCCGGCATAAAAGATGGTGTTATCAATCCCGTTTAACTCAGAGTTGAACTTTGCATCTTCAATGGCAGTGGGTACATACTCTACCCCTACCACCTGTTTTACATTTTTGGCAATGAAATTTGCAATTGTTCCAGCTCCGGTATATAAATCGTAAACCAGTTCGTCACCTTTAAAACCGGCAAAGTCCCTTGTAATTTTATACAGTTCGAAAGCTTGCTCCGAATTGGTCTGGTAAAAAGATTTCACCCCGATTTTAAAGCGGATACCATCCATTTCCTCAAAAATGTGGTCGCGGCCAGAAAATAATACCACATCCTGATCGAAAATGGTATCGTTTTTCTTTTGGTTAACGATATACAAGAGTGAAGTAATCTGCGGAAATTCATTTTTAAGAAATTCCATCAAACCATCTACCTGTTCTTGTTCAGGATAAGCAAATACCACAGCCACCATTACTTCGCCAGTAGTAGAAGTACGGATAATCAGATTACGCAATACACCTTCATGGTTACGCAGATCGTAAAATGAAAGGTCGTTTTCTAATGCATATTTACGCACGGCATTTCTGATTGAGTTAGAAGGCTCATCCTGTAGATAGCAATGTTCGATATCTAAAATTTTATCGAAACGCAAGGGTACGTGAAAGCCCAATGCATTCATATCGAAATCTTCATCGCGTTCTACATCGGTTTTTTCCAACCAACGTTTATTCGAAAAAGTAAATTCCAGTTTATTGCGGTAGTACCTGTTTTTTGCTGAACCTAAAATAGGCTCGCTACCTGAAGTATCTATTTTACCTAAACGTTGTAAAGCTGCCTCGACATTTTTTTGCTTAAATTTCAATTGAGCATCGTAACCCATGTGCTGCCATTTGCAACCACCACAGGTTCCAAAATGAGGGCAAAAAGGATCGGTACGCAATGCTGATTTTTCATGCAACTGTTCAATAATTGCTTCAGCAAAATTCTTTTTCTTTTTCGTCAGCCGTACGTCTACCACATCGCCGGGAACGGCTTTGTCAACAAAAATGACCAACTCGTCGGCCTTGCCAACACCTTTTCCTTCTTCAGCGATATCGATGATATGTACGTTTGGAACTATCGTTACCGTACCAGGTTTTCTTCTACTCATTATTTTGCAAAGATAAGGCAAAAGGCTGAAAGAGGAAAGACCAAAGGGTAAACACTAAAGCTGAAAACTAAAGTTGGAATGAATATAAATAATTGAAAGAAAAAGCTATAAGGATAAAGCCCCAAGCAGAGCAAACGTTATAGATAATCTACAAGAAAGATTAGGCAATACTTTTCCTTGCAGTATAGAATAACTGATCCGATATATTTTTGATTTTAAAAATTATTTTACAAAAAATTTAAATGCAGCTCCCCAGAAACCATCCAGCCAGTTAAATTTTAAGTCAAATTTTTCATCCACCTGTACAGAAAACTCTAATATTTCTTTGCTCATGATAAAAAACCTATCTATTTAAGCAATAATACAAATTATATACCAAAAACCAAAACGGTACAAATTAACTTTATGTTAATTTTACATCAAGTGGTTAAATAAATTCATTATGTTGAATTCAAGTTACAATCTAACTGATTTTCAGCAATCTATTTGACAAATGAATATAATTCCGTAACTTAATATATCATTCACATAAAAATGGAGGTTCGTTATGAACGTTATCCGTAAAATTGAGCATTGGGGAGATGTTCATCATTCGAAATGGCTGGATTATCTTCGCATTGTCCTTGGCCTGATCATTTTTGGAAAAGGTGTTTCTTTTATTAGCGACACATCCGTACTTCAAAATATGATCACACAAAACAATGTATTTGGTTTTTCAGGCGTACTGATCAGTGTAGCTATTCACGTTGTTGCCTTTGCACATTTGGTTGGCGGTATTTTGATTACATTAGGCCTGGTTACCCGCTTTGCCGTTGTTATCCAGATCCCGATCTTACTGTTTGCCGTGTTTTTCATTAACCTTACCCCGGGTTTCTCTACGCCAAATTCGGAACTTTGGTTTTCGGTGCTGGTGTTATTCCTGCTCATTATGTTTTGGGTGGTGGGTTCTGGTCCGCTATCAGTTGATGAAGGATTAAAAAACAAAACAGGTAAGCGGTACGCTTAACCAACATTAAATATTCTTAGTATCTTTCGTTTTTATAGATGAATCATGAAAACGAAGATACTTTTTGTACTGTTTTTTGCGGGATTGTCGGGTTACGCTCAAAACCCAACAGAAGATTATTTCAAACTAACAAGGGCCGGTTTTAAAGAAAAAAATGCTTATGAAACCACTGCTTTTGTTGAGCAATATTTTCGTTTCCATGGCAATACCGGTTTTAATGCGAGTATCTATTATGTAGAAACCATCCTTAAAAAGGCAGGTTTTGTAGAAGAGAAAAAAAACGAGTTCGAAGCCCCTTTAACATACCGCATCGAAAAAAGGGCGATGAAAGACAATACCTGGGAACCTGTTGATGCCAATATCGATATTATAGGAGAGGCACAACCGCTTATTTCTTACAAAACCAACCGAAACATGATTCCGATCAACTGTGTCTCTACTCCTGTTGGAGGTGTTGTGGCCAATATAGTTTATATCGAAAAAATTGTTCCGTCCGAAATTGAAAAAATGGACCTGAAAGGGAAAATCCTGTTTTCAGAGAACAACCCATCACGCTTACTTCAAATTGCTACAAAAACGGGAGCAATCGGTGTTTTAGGCTATTCTATGCCAAAATATACCCAGCCCGAAGTACATCAAACTTCCATCCAGTTTGGCAGTATGAAAGCCAATAACGAAGTATGGACTTTGCTCTTATCTTATGCCGCTAAAGAAAAACTCAAATCAGCCTGTTTAAAAGGCGAAACGAAATTGAAGGTAAATATCCAGACCAAAATTTATCCTTCGGAAGAATTAACGATTGTGGCAAACGTTAGGGGAAGCATAAATCCTACAGAACGTTTTGTATTTAGCGCGCACGTGCAGGAACCGGGTGCAAATGATAATGCCAGTGGTGTTGGCACATTAGCAGAAATGGCCAGGTTAACCGCAGAACTGTATCAGGCAAAAAAAATCAGTCCAAAGCGTACCCTTACATTTTTATGGGGCGACGAAATTATATCAACCAGAAGATATATTACTGAAGATACGGCCCGGGCCAAAGGTATTATGTGGGGAATGAGTTTGGATATGGTAGGTGAAGACACTAAAAAAACAGGAGGTTCTTTCCTGATCGAAAAAATGCCCGATCCATCTGCCATCTGGACCAGAGGAACAGATAAACATACTGAATGGGGCGCTGGAGATGTAGGAGAAAAAGATCTTTTCCCTCACTATTTTAACGATTTTATATTCGACATCTGTAAAACCCAGGGAAAATTCGCTAATTGGACGGTTAATTATAACCCTTTTGAAGGTGGCAGTGACCATACTCCATTTTTACAAAATAAAATCCCGGGGTTATTGATGTGGCATTTTACCGATGTGTTTTACCATACTGATAACGATCGGATTGATAAAGTTTCGCCAACTGAAATGAAAAACGTTGGCATAAGTGGTTTAACTGCAGCTTACACTTTAATTTCTGCGGATGAGAACACCGCTACAGCTACCGTTGAACAGCTTAAAACAGATGCTTTGATCCGTCTGAAAACCGAGTTTGAGTTAAGCAAAAAAGCAATTGCTGATGGAAAAGCGGCAACAGATGAAAAGCATATTATCGAAGTTTGGTGCAAATGGTACGTAGATGCACTTGCAACGATCAATAAAATGCCCGTTAGAGCAGAAACGACAAGAGTTGGTTCGGCTATAAAATTTGCCACCAACGAGATCGAAAAACAAACAAAAATCTATTTAGAAGAGTTGAAGTAGGCTAATTTTTATAGTTGATCAAATTAGTAACGACTTTAACCATCATTTCTTTTTCTTTAGGATCACTTTCTGCGATGAGTAAGGTAAGCGCAACAAGCGCATTATCAGCAATTCTTTTTGTACCATCTTCGCGATAGAGCATTTTATTTTTATCCAGAAACCAAACAAATAAAAAGGCGGCGATCCGTTTATTTCCATCAGAAAATGAATGGTTTTTTACTACGAAATATAATAGATTGGCTGCCTTTTCTTCCATACTCGGATAAAGTTCTTCTCCATCAAATGTTTGATAAATGGTATACAATGAACTTTTAAATGATTGGTCTTTTTCATTGCCAAAAAGTTTGCTTCCACCAAATTTCACCCTCAAATCATCTATGGCTTCAAGTGCAGAATCATAATCGATTTTAAAATCGCCCTTATGGCCAGAAACTTCATTTTCTAGCTGCTGATGGTCGTAACGATCAAGAACATCTAAGGCATAAACATAATCTGTAAGAATTTTAAAAGTATCCTTTAGCTCATCATTATTAAGCAATTGGTTACTTTGAACAGCACCAACCAATTTAATGGCCTGCTTTAATTCTATGAGTTGCTGGCTTTGCTCTTGTAATTTTTTATGATTTAAGGCATACCCATTTATTAGATAATCTTTTAAAATCTGGTTGGCCCATATACGAAATTGTGTTGCTTTAAGTGAATTTACTCTATAGCCGATTGATAAAATCATATCTAGATTATAACTATCAACAGTTCTTTTCACACGTCTAGCACCTTCAACACGAACCATTTCCATTTTGGAAATAGTTGCCTCATTAAGTTCTCTACTCTGAAATATATTTTTTATATGCTTATTAATCGCCGGAACCTGAATTCCAAAAATTTCAGCAATTTGTTTTTGCGTTAACCATAGTGTTTCATTCTTAATTGCTACTTCTATTGCAGGCAGCCCCTCTTCTGTTTTATAAATTATAATTTCGTCCTTAACCATCGCTTTAAGTTAGTAAAATATTTAACCTATTTTCGCATTATGCCTAAACCAAAAGCAATAGTTATCGGTGCCGGAATAGCAGGAATTGCATCTGCCATTCGCCTTTCCATAAAGGGTTATGAAGTTGATGTTTTTGAAGCCAACTCGAAAGCAGGGGGAAAACTGGGTGAAATAAAAATAAATGGCTTTAGGTTTGATGCCGGGCCAAGCCTGTTTACCATGCCACAATATGTGAATGAACTTTTTAAACTGGCAGGTAAAAACCCTGAAGACTATTTTAAATACATTAAACTAAAAGAAGTTTGCCGTTACTTTTACGAAGACGGCTTAAGACTAAACGCCAGTTCCGATCTTGATAAATTTGCAAAGGAAATAGAAGAAAAAACCAATTCAACAGCAGCAGAAGTTCAGCAATTCTTAAAAAAAAGCGAAACAATCTACGAAGTTACCCATCGCGTTTTTTTAGAAAGAAGTTTGCATAAGCTCAAAAGTTACCTGCATTGGGATACGCTAAAATCGATATTTCGTTTCGGTCAGATAGATGCCTTTAGAACACAGGCCAGGGCAAACAAATCATTTTTTAAAGACGAGAGGATAACGCAGCTTTTCAATCGCTATGCCACTTATAATGGCTCCGATCCATACCAGGCTCCTGCTACATTAAATGTGATTCCACATTTTGAGTATCATTTCGGAGCCTTTCTTCCTAAAAACGGGATGTACGGCATAGTTGCAGCTTTGTTAAAACTGGCTGAAGAATTGGGTATCAGATTCCATTACAACCAAAAAGTAGAGGAAATTTTATATGCCAATGAAGGCAAACCTAAAATAAAAGGGGTAAAAGTTAACGATAAAACCTACAAAGCGGATATTGTGATCTCCAACCTTGATATCTGGTTCACTTATAAAAACCTGCTCAAAGGTATTCCTGAGTCTAAAAAGTTATTAAACCAGGAACGTAGCAGTTCGGCTTTGATTTTTTACTGGGGAATGGATGGCAATTATAGCGACTTAGGCCTACACAACATTTTCTTTACTGAAGATTATCAAAAGGAATTTAATGCCATATGGAAAGATAAATCCGTCTGCAACGATCCTACCGTTTACATTAGCATCAGCGCTAAACACATTAGAGGTGATGCCCCTGCAGACGGTGAAAATTGGTTTGTAATGATTAATGTACCAGCCAATAACGGGCAAAATTGGGATCAGTTGATTAAGGAATCGAGAAACAATATTATTAAAAAAATCAGCCGGATTTTAAACCGGAACATTGAAAAAGATATCATTTGCGAACAAATCCTCGATCCTAGGAGCATTGAAAGCAAAACAGGATCATACCAGGGTTCTTTATATGGAAACAGCTCAAATAACCAGTTTTCTGCGTTTTTACGACACTCTAACTTCAGCACAAAAGTTAAAAATTTATACTTCTGTGGGGGTAGTGTACATCCAGGCGGCGGAATCCCCCTTGCACTGTTATCGGCGAAGATAATTGATGATAATATTAGTTCAGGGGTTCATTAGCTATTGGTTCATTGGTTCATTCGTTCATTGGTCAATAGTCTAATAGTTCATAGTTGATAGCTCATTAGTTCAATGGTCATTGGTCAATAGTCTAATGGTTCATAGTTGATAGCTCATTAGTTCAATGGTCATTGGTCAATAATCTAATGGCTCATGGTTGATAGCTCATTAGTTCAATGGTCATTGGTCAATAATCTAATGGTTCATGGTTGATAGCTCATTAGTGTATTGGTCATTGGTTCGATTGGTTAATAGTTTAATGGTTGATAGATAGCTTATTGGGTTAAGCGGTTAATTGCCTCCCGACTCCAAGCTCCAAACGCACTTAAATTCCCCTCTTAATTGCTTCTTCTAACTTCTCTCCATCGAGATCAAATGCATCAACAATTAACTTAGCTTGGGTATAAAATGGGTCACGTTCTTTGAGTTTATCTTTAATAAATTCTAAAAGTTGCTCATCATCTAAATCTTTAATAAGGGGGCGTTTTTGACGGTTATGTAAACGCGATACCAATGCTGCAGGCTCCATTTGTAGGTAAACTGTTTCACCATGCGCATTCATCCATTGCATATTATCAAAGAAACATGGTAATCCACCACCGGTGGCCACCACACAGGTTTCAGGATAATGGAATGTTTTTAACATTTCGCTTTCATAGTCCCTAAAACCACTTTCTCCAAATTCGGCAAAATATTCGGCAATGGTTTTACCTGTTTTTGTAACGATTTCGGCATCAAGATCAATCACCGGGCACGCTAAACGGTGCGCCAACTGTTTTGCTTTGGTACTTTTACCGCAGCCCATATATCCGATAAGGAAAATTTTCATCTGTGTTTCTTATATCCGATCTATAATAAATGATCGCGTTTTAACATAATATAATCGGTTACAGGTGGCGTATAACCGGCCTTTTTTAATAAAGTAACAACCTGTCCGCGATGATAAGTAGAATGATTAAATAAATGAAATAAAATTTCATCTATCCGGTTTTCATATTGGTCTCCTCTCGAATTGTGATACAAAACCTTTTTATCTAAGGCATTATTTTTCAAGGTTTCTCTGATCAACTTAAAATTATCAGCAGAAAGGCTTTCAAAATTTTCTTTCGGATGAATATACCAAACGCCATAAAGTGGCTTTTTGCCCGAAATACGTTGAGCCCAAATATGCTGTGCATTAAGTACGTGACTGAACAAACGTTCTGCATCAGGCAAATCAATCGTTGCTATTTTAAATATTTCGATGATCCGGCCATCTGCCAGCTCGGTATAATTTATAATTTCTTCTTCTTGCATCACTTAACTTAATTTAACCCTTGGATCGACATAAGCATATAAAATATCAACGAGAATATTGATCACCACAAATACGAATGCGATAAAAAGGATAGAACCCATTACCACCGGGAAATCAGACATTTCTAATGCGGTTACTGTTGTTCTTCCCAATCCGTTATAGCCAAAAATATATTCTACAAAAAAAGAACCTGCCAATAAAGAGGCAAACCATCCTGAAATGGCAGTAATTACCGGATTCATAGCATTTTTTAAGGCGTGTTTGTAAATAATCGCATTTCTGCTTAATCCTTTAGCGCGTGCGGTTCTGATGTAATCCTGTGCTAAAACATCCAGCATCGCACTTCTGGTAAGCTGTACAATAATGGCCAGGGGTCTTAGGCCTAAGGTGATCATGGGTAACCACAAATTTCTCAGGGTTAATACCTCACCATAAAAAGGATCATAAGAATATAAACTGCCGCTCATTTTCAAACCGGTGTAATTGCTGAGTACAAAGCCAAATAACCAGGCGATAATGATACCTGCAAAAAAGGAGGGTGCTGAGATACCAAAAATGGCAAATGCATTGGCCGATTTATCAATCCATGAATCTTTATAAACTGCGGATAAAACGCCCAAAAACACACCAATTATAGTCGCAAAAATCATCGCGGTTAAAGCCAGGATAAAGGTATTTGGTACTGTTTCAGAAAGAATTGCTGTTACATCGCGTTTGGTTTGGTATGAACTACGCAGGTAAGGCCATTTTAACGCCAGCACTTTTTGATCAAAAGTAATCAACCTTGCGTAGTGGTATTTCTGCTGACTGGTGCTATCGTTATCCAAAATACTAATTGGCGATAGATCATTAATATATAAAACAAACTGGACAGGCTTGGAGCGATCTAAACCAAACTCTTTACGTACAGCCTCAAGCGATTGCACATCTGCCCGCTGCCCCATCGTCATCCGCGCCGGATCGCCGGGCAAAATATTAAAGAGCACAAAAACAACCAATATCACACCACCCATTACCAGTAGTCCGTACATTAGTTTTTTTAGCGCGTATCCGATCATGTTTATTTATCGAAATATTTCCTGCTTAACTGATCGAAAGTAGGTACATTGTGGAAATGCCACTTATTAATCACCACGCCGTTTTTCATCAACAAAACACCCGGATTTGCCCTTACCATACTTTTTAAAGGTACAGCATCTGCATAAAATACTTCCGAAAACAGGTTGTTTTTTTTGATAAATGCTTGTGCATCCTGGGCAGAATTAGAAGTAAGCAATACGGTTCGAATGTTAAACTGCTGCGTAGCATTTATAGCCAGTGCATTTAATTTACCAATGGCTGCTTCATTTGTACTATGAAGATCGTAAGCCACAAAAATGAGATTATAGTAAGGATTTTCGATCAGTTCTTTGGTATAATCGGTACCAGAGGCATCAGTAATATTTAAATCCTTTATTTTAGGCTCAAAGCCCTTTTTCACCAGGTTTTTTGTGGGTTCGCCTATAATTTCCCAGTTGCTATCCTTCCAGATTTCCGTTTTAAGATAGGCTTTATCGCTCATGTCTTTCTCCTCTTTGGTTTTCTTGTTTTTAAGGTGGTACATGATTTCAAATTCATCAGGTTTTTCTCCAGGAGGGATTACCATTAATGAAGGAATATGCGCACCAACTTTGTAAGGCAGGAAATCGAGAATCGGTAATACATTATAGGTATAAAGTCCAAAACCTAAAGAAATGGCCGTTACAGCAATCGCAATATTTCTTTGCGTGGCTTCTTTTTTAAACAATGGCTGAATCAGGCCTTTCTTTAAGAAAATCACAATAATCAGCACCAAAAGAATCAGGTCTTTACTGAACGATTGCCATGGGGTAAGCGGAATGGCATCGCCAAAACAACCACAACTGGTAACCACTTTAAATGTTGCAGAGATAAACGTTAACAGCGTAAAGAAGATAATGAGCAACAATAATCCCCAGGCTACTTTTTTACTCCAGAAACCTAAGAGCAACAAGGCGCCCAGCACAATTTCTAAAGTACAAAGCAAAATGGCTATACCCGTAGCCATCCCACTAAGAAAATTTATATGAAAAACTTCGAAATATTCTTGTAGTTTATAACCAAAACCAAGCGGATCGTTTGCTTTAATTAGTCCTGAAAATATGAATAAAGCACCAACAAAAAATCGGGAAAATCTTAAAAGTACATTTTGCATCGGTATATTTTTTCTAATGGTGATGGGGCAATTTCATTTATTTAACACCTAACTTAATCAAAGCAAAAACTGAATAGTTCAGCATATCCTGATAATTCGCTTTTACACCTTCTGAAGCCAGGGTTTGTCCTTCGTTATCCTCGATCTGTTTAACCCTGAAAATTTTCATCAAAATCAGATCGGTGAGTGAGCTGATGCGCATATCACGCCAGGCTTCACCATAATCGTGATTTTTTGCGAACATTAAATCCTTGGTTTCAGTTACTTTCCCTTCAAAGAGCTTTTCAACTTCAGCATATGCCATTTCGTTTGGATCGTTTTCGGTCAGTTCGAGCTGCATCATCGCAATTACACAATAATTTACAATGCCAATGTATTCAGATATTACACCCTCTCCTACTTTACTTATTTTTTTTTCTTCCAAAGTACGGATACGTTGTGCCTTGATAAAAATTTGATCGGTGATTGAACTTGGTCTTAAAATCCGCCATGCAGTGCCATAATCTTTAGTCTTTTTTAAAAATAATGATCTGCAAACCGCAATCACTTCATCAAATTCGGTAGAGGTATTTGTTTGTGCCAAAGCCAATAATTATTTAGTTTTTAGTGTATTTTTGTCCTGAAAAAACAAAAGCTAAAGATACATTTTTAAAGCGAAACCCAAATCCCCGAAAGGGTTTATTATGGCAGAAAAAAACTTTTTTGAGCCCAAACAAAGCTTGAATATAAAAGGTAAACTTATTGATTTGAGCACGCCAAAAGTGATGGGAATTTTAAATATCACTCCTGATTCCTTTTATAGCAACAGCCGTACAAAAACCATAGATGAAGCTTTAACAAAAGCTAATCAGTTTTTAAACGAAGGCGCTACTTTTATTGATATCGGTGGTTATTCATCAAGACCAGGCGCTAAAGATATTTCTACAAATGAAGAAATAGACCGTTTGGTACCTGTTGTAGAAAGTTTAACTACAGCATTTCCCGGGGCGATTATTTCTATTGATACTTTCAGGGCAAAAGTAGCCGAAGAAACCATTTTAGCAGGTGCGCATATCATTAACGATATTGCCAGCGGCGATATGGATGATAAAATGTTCGAAACTGTGGCCAAACTGCAAGTACCCTATATGATCATGCATATGCAGGGCACACCACAAAATATGCAACAAAATCCGGTGTACAAGAATGTGCTCCTAGAAGTGATTGATTACCTGGCAGAAAAAATTGCAGCACTTAAGGCCCTCCACATCCACGACGTAATTATTGATCCGGGTTTTGGTTTTGGAAAAACGACCGAACACAATTATGAATTATTGAACCAGATGGAAGCCTTCAAAATATTTAAACTCCCAATTTTGGTTGGTTTCTCGCGAAAAGGCATGATCTATAAAACACTTGGCACCTCGGCTGCAGAAGCATTGAACGGAACAACTGTGCTGAATACCATCGCCCTGCAAAAAGGAGCAGGAATTTTAAGGGTACATGATGTGAAGGAAGCGGTGGAGTGCGTGAGGTTGGTAGCAAGTTTGGGTTGAACGGTCTGGTTATTTAGATCCAGAAATGGATTACTAAAAATGTGCGTCATTTCCACTGAAGCATAGCGAAATGACGGCTAATCAAGGCCCTCCATCCGGACAAATTTTGCCAAAATTGATTTGTCTGAAAGACGACTCCCCTACTAAATTCCTCTTGCTGAACTTGTTTCAGCATCTATTTTTCGGCTAATGACCTCAGAAATAAATTCATGTTGAAGATCTTTTCTAAACAATTAACTGATCTTGTAAACTGACAACCGTTTTGCTATCTTGCCACTAAATGAAAGGTTTTGATTTTGACTTCCTTAAAGTATCGCCAACTGATATCGTTGATATCATTTTGGTGGCCTTATTAATTTACTATGTTTATACCCTAATCCGTAATACGCTGGCCGTTAACCTGCTTGTGGGCATGTTTATTATCACCGTTTTTTACTGGATAGTGAAGGCTTTACACATGGAATTATTAACCGCAATCATAGATAAGTTTATGAGTGTGGGGATTATTGCATTGATTGTAATTTTTCACCCTGAAATCAGGCGTTTTCTTTTACTAATTGGAAAGAATGCCTTTTTACAGAAGAACAAGGCCTGGTGGGGCTACCTATTTGGCAGGAAAGAGATTGAAAGGAATAACTTAACCCGCATAAAACCCATTATTGACGCTTGTAAAACCATGAAAAAAACCCGCACGGGCGCATTAATGGTTTTTGTTAAATTTTACGATGAACAATTTTTTGCCAATAGCTGCGAAATTGTAGATGCCAAAATATCTAAACGTTTGCTGGAAAGTATCTTTCAAAAGAACAGTCCGCTGCATGATGGTGCCGTGGTGATTTCTGAAAATAAAATTAAAAGCGCCAGTTGTATTTTGCCCTTAACGGATAACGATCAATTGCCTTCACAATTTGGATTAAGGCACCGTGCCGGTATCGGGGTTTCTGAAACTACTGATGCCGTTGCCGTAATCATCTCAGAAGAAACAGGAGAAATCTCCTACGCAAAACAAGGCAGGGTAAGGATGAATGTTTCATTTGGTGAACTGGAAAAACTGCTGAACAAAGATTTTTAAGGTACAGATTAAGGGATTTAAGGTGATTACACCCATTAAAAAGCTAAAACCATCATTTCCACCTTGCACACCTTCGCATTAACATATCCATAAAAAAGTTCGTCATTGCGAGGAGGCACAAGGAATCAATCTTACTACTATGGGTGGGGATCATAAATTTCACACCTGGCGATCGCATTAGGATTGCTTCGTACCTCTCAATGACGACTTCCCGCGTTTTTTCAACCCCCTGTAATCCATATTGATTTTCGTAATAAATTATTACTGGAGATGACGGAGATTATAAAACGCAAAATGGCGAATGTTTCCATTCACCATCTCATTATCATTTAAATCACCTTCTTATCGGTATAATCCAATAATCGGTATAATCATTTTCTAGCAATATTGTTCAAAAGCACCGATCAGGTTATCAGCGATCATTTGTGCGGGACGACCCTCAATCTGGTGGCGCTCAATCATGTGTACCAGTTTACCATCTTTAAATAAAGCCATTGCTGGTGAAGACGGAGGGAAAGGCATCATGTAATTTCTAGCCTGATCTACTGCTTCTTTTTCCATACCTGCAAAAACGGTAACCAATTTATCCGGGTGTTTTTCGTGTGCTGCCGCTGCCCTTGCTGCCGGACGTGCATTTGCTGCTGCACAACCGCAAACTGAGTTTACCACCACCAATACCGTACCTTCGCCTTTAATGGCCTGATCTACGTCTGCTGCGTTTTTTAATTCCTGAAAACCAACGTTAGTTAATTCCTTACGCATTGGCTCCACTAAATATTCTGGATACATTATCTTAGTTTTTTATTTACAATTTCAATGATACAAAAATAAGAAAATCGAATGGCATGCACCATTCGATTTATATTTTTAAGGTAAAATTAATCAATGGGTTTAATTACGACTTGAAGAATTTATTGTACATATCGGGATTAGCGATGGCACCAATGATAACCAATACAAAAAACAAGATCATTAAGATACTTAAAATCGCTGCAATCATCCCACAGATTTTACCTGCCTTTGCATTTTTGTACGATGATTCCGTATATAACCCTGGGTTAAGCTGATATTTTTTCATATCACCTGCACCTAATATCCAGGCAATTATGCCGAATATTAATCCAAATATGCCATAAAAACAACAAGCTGGCAGTGCAATAATACCTAAAACAAGAGCGGCTGTAGCATTGGGTAAATTTTGCTGACCAAAACCTCCTCCTCCAAACTGGCCAAACGGCGGTGGTTGCTGAAAAGGTGGCGGTTGTTGAAAAGGCGGTGGTGTTACCGGCTCCTGATCAAGGGGTTGAAAAGGTGTAGGCTCGGAATTTTGATTCTTTGAAAGATCAATGGGTTTATTTTCCTGGGGATTTTCCTGTTCTTCAGACATGTTATATTTAGATCAATTGGTGAGTATATATTTTGTAAATGTAATTGATTAAGATAATTACTGCAACTCCTGTAAAAACCATTTTAATGAGTTGCGCTCCAAACTTAAAATCAACTTTTAGGTGAATGATGGTAAACAACACCACAAAAATGAGTGGAATTGTTGCAGGATAAAATTTAAATGACGCGATTAAATCGCCACGGCACAACGCCAGAATAGAACGCTGTAAACCGCAGCCAGGGCAATCTAATCCAAAATTGGCTTTAAAAGGGCAGCTAAAAAGATGATTTGCTACCCAATCAGGAAAGCTACGATGCAGTTGAGCCATCAATATTACCTATAAATTTTACCTGCGCATCTTTCCAGGCCTTGTATTTTTCCAAATCTTTAAGCACTTGCCTGTATACGAGGTTTAAAATGTAGATATCATCAACAAAGCCTAAAACAGGTACAAAATCCGGAATCACATCGATTGGAGATAAGAAATAAATCAATCCGCCTAAAATGGCAATGATCGATCTCTTTGGAATTTCGGTATAATCGCCGTTAACATAATCTTTTGATACGGCAAACAACAGTACCAGTTTCGACCAAACGCCTTCCAGGTCACCTTTATTGGTTACCGCTTTTCCTAAGGCATCTTTAATCGTATTGCTGGCTTTCGTTTTATCACTTAAGATTACCGAAGCCTTACTTTCTGATTTTTTAAAGAAACCCAGTATTTTCTCCCTGTTTAATTTCATAGTTAATTGTGTATTACAAATTAACGGCCAAAAGCATCATAATTGTCTTCAGCGTACCTGGTAAAACGATCTAACAGCTTGATATTCTTATTTTCAATTGTTGTTAAATCGTTATCAACGTTGTTTTTAACCGGAACGTACCATTCTACCGGATCGAAAAAATTTCTGAAAGTTTGCTTTTTAAAAGCATAACCATGTCTGGCAAAAATGGTATTTTTAATAATCTGAAGATCAAGTTTTCTTAAATTCTTTACATCTTCTTCTTTGAGCGTAGTTGTAGAGGCATTCAATTTAAAAATCTGATCGGATGCGCTTCTGAAAAACGGGTTAACACCTAAGGTATCTACTGTTCCATCTTCCAGGGTATCCAAGTTTTTTATCATTTTATGATCGCTCCAATCTACATAACTCGCTTCTGTAGGCAACATTAGGCTTGCATTATATTCGAATGTCTTTTTCAGCAATTTAAATTCTTTTTCAGGCCATTTAAGCTCTTTTTTATAGGCATTCCATTTACCGATCAATGTATCCCCAATAAGCGAGATTTCAAATTTTCCATCGTATTTTTCGGTGCCGGGTTCATCTAAAATAAAGGTAATTTTACTTCCATCTTCTGACAATTTACCTAATAATGGACGGCTGTTTCCAGAAACGACACTTTGTGCAATTACAGTATCTTTAGTGATTTTTTTAATATTAATATTCAGTTTTTTAATAGCATCCGACATGTCTCCTTCGTATTCTAACTCATCTGTTGTGTAAAAATCGCCAACCCAAAAACCGTAAAGTTCTTTGTGGATTTCAGCTTGAGCAACTGCTTTAGATTTTACGGTATTCGTTTTTTTGGTATCTCTGCATGATAGCACAAAAAGCGGAACAAGAGCGAGTAATAAGATTTTTTTCATGGTATATGTTTCTTTTATAGGTCAAACGATTTTCTTTTTAATCAGCCATTCAGCGATTAATAAATTGGGTATCCAGCCCAGCCAGGCAATAATCTGATATACATCCATTGGTGCCGGGTGGAATAAATATACTAAAATAACTTTCCATAATCTTAACGTGATGGCCGAAGCTGCCAGTGCAAAACTGCGGTACATCATTTTTTTATGGGCTACTATTTTTCTTTTTAAGATGAGCTGAACTGCTTTTAGGGTAAACCAGAACCACAAAATTCCAAGAATAATAAAGGAGGTCTTAGCCATTAAACCACCATTGGCGAACCAGCCGATAAATACCCCAGATGGTGAAGCAAGCAACAATACAAAGCCAACATACAAATAGCCCAACCATTTGTGTACTTTAGGATATTTAGCTAAAATTTTAGGATTAAACTGTGTAAAGCCAGCCAGTAGTACAAATATGGCGCTGTAAACGTGTATGTAAAATATGGGAAGATAGGCTTTGATCCCTGATACTTCGGTCTGTTTAATCTGCAGAAAAGAGACCTCACTGCTCAGTGGGATATAACGTAGGGTAATTTGCAGCATTAGCGCAAAAAAGTAGGCAAAAAACAAGAGCCAGGCCACACGTTTATAGCTGATGCTTCTCATTTATTTTCTATTAAAGAGCAGAAGTAATTTTTTATCGAAGGGTATGGCAACCAGTTGTGCATTTACCACATCATCCTCGTAAAGCTGTTGCTTTTTCGGATCGAATACAAAACGGGCAATAACAGGCATCCTATCCGCGTAACTTTCGTGCAGGTTAAAATTATAAGTTTTAGAGTACTCTTGCGAAGGATCTGTTTTAGGGTTTGGACTACTTTCGAGCATCACGCCGTAAGAGGTGCCACCATTTTTAACAATCCTTTCATAGAGACCTTTGGTAAGTTGCTTGCAGCGGGGAGAGGTTTCTACGATTTTATAGGCAATCTTTGCTTTATGGCTTTCTTTAACCTGAGCCTTTGATTGGTAAATGGATAATCCCAGAATAAAGAGAAGAAATAGGATGTTTTTCATGATGAATAGCGTTATTAAATATACTAAAGTCACACTGAGTTTGCCGAAATGCTTTATAACATCTTCGACAGGCTCAGACTGACATACCTCAATGATTTATTAAATTTAAGATGATTTCATCATCTCCAAAATATCATCAACGTATTTACGCTCATTGGCTAAACGGGGTACTTTATGCTGTCCACCCAGTTTATCTTTAGCTTTTAACCAATTGTAAAATGTGTTCGCAGGTGCATTGTGTACTTTTGGTCGGGCAAGTGCCATATCTTTAAAACGCTTGGCATCATAATCAGAATTCACTTCGCGTAGTGTATTGTCCATGATGTCGACAAACTTTTCAAAATCGTTTGGTTGTTTATCAAATTCGATAATCCATTCGTGTCCACCAGCTTTTTCATCTTTAAAGTAAATCGGTCCCGCGGTATAATCTTTTATTTCGGCACCCGTTTCCTGGCAGGCTTTGGTTAAGGCCTGTTCGGCGTTATCAATAATTACTTCTTCGCCAAAAGCATTGATGAAATGTTTGGTACGTCCGGTAATTTTAATGCGATAAGGAGAAAGCGAGGTAAACTGGATGGTATCGCCGATCATATAGCGCCATAAACCACCGTTAGTAGAAATCACGATAGCATAATTTTTATGTAATTCTACTTCGCCCAATAGTAACGCCTTAGGGTTTTCTTCTCCAATGTTTTCCATTGGGATAAACTCATAAAAGATACCATAATCGAGCATTAGCAACATTTCTTCCGAATGATCCTGATCCTGGATACCGAAAAACCCTTCTGATGCATTATAAGTTTCTAGATAATACATTTCATCGGATGGGATCAGCTGCTTAAACTGCTCACGATAAGGTGCAAAATTTACTGCTCCATGGATGTATAACTCTAAATTTGGCCAAACTTCCAGTAAGTTCTGTTTTCCGGTAAGTTCGAGCACCTTTTTTGCCAGTACAATGGTCCAGGTGGGCACACCTGAAATACTGGTTACGTTTTCATTGATGGTGGCTTCGGCCATTCTATCCATCTTGATCTCGTAATTATCCATCAAAGCGATAGACATATCGGGGGTGCGGTAATATTCGGCCCAAATGGGTAAATTTTTAATTAAAACAGCAGATAAATCGCCGTAAAAGCAATCTTCGTTTAATTGGTTCACCTGGTGACTGCCTCCTAAAACCAAACCTTTGCCGGTAAACATCTGGTTATCGGGACGGTTATTGCAATAAATAGAAAGCATATCCTTCCCCCCTTTAAAGTGGCATTCTTCTAATGATTCCTGAGAAACAGGAATAAACTTACTTCTGTCGCTCGTAGTACCCGATGATTTTGCAAACCACTTGATATCAGATGGCCAAAGAATATTCTGTTCGCCATTGAGCATACGTTCAATATATGGCTTTAGCGTATCGTAATTTTGAACAGGAACGCGTTCCTGGTATTGTTGTACAGTTAAAATTGATTTGTAATCGTATTTTTTGCCCCATTCGGTATTTTCTGCACTATCGATCAACGTATGAAACCATTCTTCCTGAACATCGTGTGGATATTTCATAAAAAGCTCGATCTGGTGGATCCGCTTTTTCATTAACCAGGTAAAAATTGAATTTACAAATGCCATTTTTAAATGTTAAAATTAATGAGCTTTATTTTGCCACAGATTTTCACAGAAAAAGACAGATTTTTATGCACAGCAAGTAGATTTATAGGGATTTGTTTTAACATCGCGATTAGGCAACAGACCAGGTTAGAATTTGTTTGTTGGTTATGTGATTAAACATCAAATTTCTTACGTTTCAGCACAAAATTCGATCCCAGGTATACTTTTCTTACCATTTCGTTCTCCGCCAAAACCTCTGGTACACCCTGCTCCAAAATTTTCCCTTCAAATAACAAATAAGCCCTATCGGTAATCGAAAGCGTTTCCTGTACGTTGTGGTCGGTAATTAAAATGCCTATATTTTTATGTTTTAGTTTGGCTACAATGCTCTGGATTTCTTCCACAGCAATTGGATCTACCCCGGCAAAAGGCTCATCCAACAAAATGAAGTTTGGGTTGGCGGCCAGGGCACGGGCAATTTCGGTACGGCGGCGCTCGCCACCCGATAACAGATCGCCACGGTTTTTACGTACTTTATGTAAACTAAACTCATTGATTAATTCTTCGAGTTTATCGCGCTGTTCTTCCTTGCTTAATTTGCTCATTTCCAAAATGGCAAGGATATTATCTTCAACGGTAAGTTTTCTAAAAACCGATGCCTCCTGGGCCAGATAACCAATACCCTTTTGCGCCCTGCGGTACATCGGATCTTCGGTAATATCTTCTTCCTCTAAGAAAATACGGCCCTCATTTGGTTTAATCAAGCCTACAATCATGTAAAAGGAAGTTGTTTTCCCGGCACCATTCGGACCTAAAAGGCCAACAATTTCACCCTGGCTTACATTAAAAGAAACATTGTTTACAACAGTACGCTGTTTGTATTTTTTAACCAGATTTTCGGCTTTTAATATCATATATCGATCGATATCCTTCGGTTGTCACATTGAGCTTGTCGAAATGTCCTTCGAGGGGCTCAGGATGACACCTTTGGAAATAATTAATTAACTTTTATTCCTTTAATGTTTAATTGCAAACGTTTTTTATCGCGCCATACATTCTCTTCTAACGTATAACAGACCGAAAACGGTACTTTTGGTTGTAAAAGATTTTGAAATTCTGCCAACCCGAATGCAATGCCTTCAAAAATAGTCGAATTTTGTTGTTTTATATTAATTTTTAAATGATTTTGGCCAACAGCCATGGCATGTTGGGCCAAATATACATTGTGGGTAACAAAAATTGGCGACATGTTTTCTGGCCCGAATGGTCCCATTTGTGATAATACACGGTAAAACTTGCCATCTATTTGTGCCAGTTCAATTTCTGCATCAATCCGTATCATCGGCGTAAGTAGTTCTTCTGTAATACTTGCCGACACGATTTCTTCAAATTTATCAGCAAAAGCATCGATATTATGCTCCTGCATGGTTAAACCGGCAGCAAATTTGTGCCCGCCGTACTGATCCAATAAATGGGCGCAGCCGCTTAATGCTTCGTATAAATCAAAACCTACCACCGAACGGCATGATCCAGCTACATGTCCGTTAGATTTAGCTAGTACTATCGTTGGACGGTAATATTTTTCGGTTAAACGTGAAGCCACGATCCCAATTACCCCTTTGTGCCAGCTTTCGTTAAATACCACCGTGGTTTTTCTGTTGATCAGGATTTCACTATTGCCGATTAAAGCCAAAGCTTCGCGGGTAATATCCTGATCGTATGTTTTACGTTCGGTATTTTTAAGATTAATCAGTTCACTTTGTTCCAACGAGTTACTATCCACCTGGCAAAGCAACATGGCAACAGCATGTTTAGCGTGGTCTATCCTTCCGGCAGCATTAATCCGCGGACCTAAGGTAAAAACCACATCAGTAATGCTGTAATTTTCGGTTTTACCCGAAACCTCCATCAAGGCCCGTAAACCTTCGCATGGATTGGAATTTAATTTTCTTAAACCGTAATAAGCCAGAATTCTGTTTTCGCCAACTACCGGAACAATATCGGCAGCAATACTTACCATTACTAAATCTAAATATTGCAGGTAAGTTTCTTTTGGGAGTTCGTGTTTTTGGGCGTAAGCCTGTGCCAGTTTAAAACCAATACCACAACCGGCCAGTTCTTTAAAAGGGTAAGGACAATCGGCACGTTTTGGATCTAAAACCGCAATAGCCTGAGGTAATTCATCTCCAGGCAAATGGTGATCACAGATAATAAAATCGATGCCCAAAGTATTGGCGTAATCAATTTTATCAATAGATTTTATGCCACAATCCAAAGCGATAATTAAAGAGAAGCCGTTTTCATGTGCATAATCTATCCCTGCGGTAGAAATCCCATACCCTTCCAGATAACGGTCTGGAATATAATATTCAATGTTTTTAGTAAGTTGTGAAAAGAAACTGAAAGCCAGCGCAACCGAAGTTGTACCATCTACATCGTAATCGCCATAAATCAATATTTTTTCGTGGGCGGCTAATGCAGTTTCGATACGGGCAATTGCTACATCCATATCCTTCATAATAAAAGGATCGTGAAGGTGATCCAGATCTGGCCTAAAAAAATCTTTGGCCTGATCAAAATCGCAAATATTCCGCTGCACCAATATTTGTGCAAGTGAGCGGTCTATATTGAGTTGTTCTGCTATTTTTGTTATCGTGGCATCATTACAATCCGATGCCAGCACCCATCTTTTTTCCATTTATTCTGTCTCCGAACAGTAAATATACATTTTAATTGGATATGATGGAGGTAATCTCTAATGAGCTGACGAACAACCTCCTTAATAACAAAAAGTTATGTTTTACTTTGAATTTCCAGGATATGCCGCGTAAAGTTTCATCAAATGCGCTTTTTGATCTGTATATTTTGCATCATCAATCAGGTTTACGCGCTCTGCCGGATCCCATGATAAATTGTACAATTCAGTAAGTTCTTTATTGTCCTTTTTAGTGATCCGCAATTTCCAATCACCATCTTTAACCCCTTCCAAAACATAATTATGGTAGTAAATAGGACGGTGGGTTTTATTATAGCCCTTATTGGTAAGCAAACCTGCGATGGATTCTCCATCATATACTTTAGCGGGTAGTTTGCTTTTGGTCCACTCGGCAAGTGTAGGAAAAACATCCAGATTAGAAATGGGTTTGGTTAATTGGGTATCGTTAAGCGTATGCCCTTTCCAGTACACAATAAATGGTACACGGTGGCCGCCTTCGTAAGATATACCCTTCGAACCCCTAAAAATCCCTGCTGAACCAACATGGTAAAATTTGGTAAAACCATCATCGTACATGCGTTGTGGGGCATTAATCCAGGGGCCATTATCACTGGTGAAGATAAAAATGGTGTTATCTGCCTGTCCGGAGGCAACTACCTGTTTCCAGATTTCTGCCAAACCAGCGTCCATATCTTCGATTACATCGCCCAGTTCACCACCTGCCGAAGGATTTTTTCTGCTTTTTTGTGCTGCAAAAGCTACTGGCAAATGTGGCATATTTTGGGCCAGGTAAAGGAAAAACGGTTTTTTAGCCGCAGCACTTTTTTTAATGAATTTAATCGATTCGCGGGTATAAGAACTCGTTAAAATACTGTCATGAGGTTTATAAATCTCCGGCTTGGTATTCCTGAAAATCTTGATCGTGGTATCGGTTTTAACGTAAGGCGCCCTATAATCATGACTGTATAAAAGGCCATAAAACTCATCAAATCCTTTTTTGTTCGGCAACGAAACGCCATAATCGCCCAAATGCCATTTACCTACCAAAGCAGTGGCATAACCGGATTGTTTGAGCATCTGTGCAATGGTAATTTCATCTTCGGGGATTCCGCGTTTATCTCCGGGACCAATTGGCCAGGGCAAATCCATCCTGCTGCAATAACGTCCGGTAAGTAATGATGCCCTTGATGGCGTACAAGTTGGTGAGGTAGTAACAAAGTTGGTTGCTTTTATGCCTTTGGCAGCCATTCCATCTAAAAACGGTGTCTTAATCAACGGACTTCCATAACAAGAGATATCGGCATAGCCCATATCATCGGCCAGTACAATAATTACATTTGGTTTTTGCTGTGCCTTTAACTGAAGCGAAAAACTGATGGCTAGCAAAAAAATTAAAACTCGAAGATTCATGCCTGAAATTTAAGCATGATATTTTACAAAAAAAGGAAGTATCCAAGCTTTTACCAAAACAAATACTCAGGTTTAGTTTGTTACCTTTGTATAAACATTAAAAATTTACATTTTGCAAGTTCACACCCTATTCGAAGGCACCTATTCTGTTGATGCAACAAAGAAATTTGTGCCTTTCGACCCTGCTATACATACATTTAAAGACCGTCCGGCTTCATTATTCATTAATGTTCAGCCATTTTTGGTTGAACTTAAAAACGACCTTGTTCTTTTTGATACGGGTTTAGGTTTTAGCGATGACCATGGCGAACTGATTTTACATAAAAACATCCGCAATGCAGGCTTCGACCCTACTGATGTAACCAAGGTTTTAATGTCGCACTTACATTACGACCATTCTGGTGGCATGATTCATAAACAGGGCAACGACAAAATGGAGTTGAGTTTCCCGGATGCAGAATATGTAATTAACCGCGGCGAGTGGGAAACCGCATTTAGCAGCACTTCATCTTCTTATCATACAGACATTTTCGATTTTGTACAACGTAATGCACAATTTAAATTTGTTGAAGGAGACGGTGCATTGGATGAAACCATTGCTTACGAATTTACCGGCGCACACTGTCCTAACCATCAGGTTTTCCTTTTAACAGAAGGCAATCAAAAAGTATTTTTTGGCGGGGATGTTTTGCCTGAACCTGAAGAACTGGTTAAAAACTTTATTGCTAAATACGATTTCGATGGCCGCAAGGCAATGGAATTACGTAAAGAATTTGGTAAAAGAGCCGCTGAAGAAAACTGGGAATGTTTGTTTTATCATGGTAAAAGTGCGGCAACCGGTTTTGTTGATGCTGTTGAAGGTGGATTTAGGATAAGATAGGTTTAGGGTTTAGGGTTTAGGGTTTAGGGTTTAGGGTTTAGGGGAAACAGCCTTATAATGGATTTAGTATGAATTGAAATATAAAAAATCACTCAGTTTTTTTATCGCCACAAAACCAAATATTTTCCGTCATCTCGACCGCAGTGGAGAGATCTTTGAACTTTGCTGCTCTCTGCAACCTTTGTTTCTTACACAGTTCAGACTCTTTAAACCCGATTGAAGCGATATCCTTTTGGCTGAGATGTTGAGCGCAGCGAAGAATAGCCAAAAGATTTAGCGGAGAGCGGGAACTCCGTCAATTATCGTTCAGAACCTGCTTTTCTAAATGATAAAATGCTTTTTTTTTTGCAAATATCTCTTTCTTTTTCACCACCTTGATAAAATTGAACAAGTTTTTCCGTGCCTTCCGTGTTTCCGTGGCTAAAAATATACCCACAAAAAAAAGCCCAGACAAATGTCTGAGCTTCCATTTTTCCGAGACGGAAATAATTATTTTTTAGCTACTAACTTAACGGCTAATTCGAAGTTATCATCAATTGCTTTGTCGCCAATGCTATCGAAGAATGATTTAGAACCATATTTAATGTCATATTTAGTTCTGTCAACAACGATTTTACCCGCTAAAGCTGAAGCAGTACCGTCAGCATTAACTGTTACCGTTGCAGGGAAACTTAATGGTTTAGTAATACCTTTAATAGTTAAATTACCAGTTACCGTTACGTTAGTACCAGAACCAGCAACTTTAGTAATTACGAAAGTTGAAGTTGGGAATTTAGTTGTACCGAAGAAATCGTCTGCTTTTAAGTGACCTTCTAATTTAGCGCTGCCATCAGCATCTTTGATTGAAGCCATATCGATAACGAAAGTACCACCAGTTACACTTTTACCATTAACGGCTAAAGTACCTGATTGTAAAGCGATTGTTCCGTTGTGAGAACCTGTTACTTTTTTACCAACCCAGGTAATGGTTGATTTTGCTGCATCAACAGTATAAGTTACCGGTTTAGTAGGGTTTTTAAAAGCTGACAATGCGACTACTGCCACTAATAAAAAAATTGAGCTAATTTTTAATTTCATTTTCTGGTTTTTTAAAATTTTGATACAAATATAGATGAACTACCGATCTCTTGTTGTTGACCTATGTTAAGTTTTTTCAAAAATAATCGGATTTATTTAAAATCATTCTATTGACTTCACAATTATGGGTAAGTTTAATTTGTTTACTTTTTAATGTGAAATTAGCGAAGAATATGCCAGAATTGTATCAAAGCCCCAATTTTCATTGATCATTAAATTAATTTATCTTGCATTGAAGAGTAATTCTAAACTTTATATGATGCTTTCTACAAGACAAAAGTCAAACATCCGACATTTTATTTACTATTTAGTTAATGGTTCCCTTAATTTCGAGTTAATTGAATTAACTTTTGGAGGAAAATATTTTGAAATTTTAAAAACGAAACCCGATTATTTCTACAAAACAGCCTGCGTTTTTATCAATCAAGAATTTAACCTTAACCCTAGCTGGCCTGATACGCTGAAACTGGGACAATTTATCTGCCATCTACATCATCGCGATCTTAAAACCGAACAATTTGAAGAGTGGGAGTTAGATTTCACTTATAATGAACCCGATCTTTCAAGTGATTTCAAGCGTTTTTCGAAATGGTTTGTTGAAAAAATAACAGATAAAGATTATTCATATCGTAATTACATCGAAAATGGCGCATCATATATTGAGCAGTGTTTTGCAATCTGGGCAAATGTTGTTGTTATAAATAATAATCAGATTGCTAATTTTGATTTTGCTATTGAACGCGTTGAGCAATATATAAATTCTTATTACCTAAAAGATTTTAAAAGCAATCTTGAAGATTGGGAATGTGAGTTACACTTAGAATAAATAGTAAGTCAAATAGAGCCAGACATTTCAAGATGAACAACAACCAGATTTATCTTTTTCTTATCCTAACCTTACTTTTGACAGCTTGCAGTAAAAGGACAATTTTATTCAAGGAAAAACGGATCCATCACTTTAACAAATTGGGTTACACAATAAAATTAAATGGCAGTGTTATTAATCCTGAGTTTTATTTCTTGGATAAGGGAAATATTAAAAATACAGTCCTTATAAAACACCAGAGAAGTGTTCTGATTCACCAAAAGGATACTGCTACGAAGTATGTAGAACTTGCCGGAATGGTTACCAATGTAAATTCCACAAAAGAGATTAAGATGGTTGTTATAAATGGTATTCCATTTTCAACTGATAACTTCAACAAGAAGAAAATTGAAAATAATAGTATCAAAAACATTCAACATTTAAAAGTTGATAGCTTAGGCATTCAATCTTGTTTTGGCCAAGTAGGTGATATCTTATTGATACAAACGAACTAGAATCTGTTAATTCAATTTAATCACGTATATTCCCGTTCTTATCGCCAATAGGTACCGTTTTATCTTCTAAATTTAATCATGGCCAAGAAAAACTTACCCGATAATTTAAAAAATGGCATTGAAGCTTTATCAGGCATTTCGCTGAATGATGTGAAAGTACACTTGAATGCGGATAAACCTGCACAATTAAATACTTTAGCCTATGCCAAGGGTACAGATATTCATTTAGCCCCAGGCCAAGAAGCGCATTTACCGCACGAAGCATGGCATGTAGTACAACAAAAACAAGGCAGAGTTAAACCAACAACACAATTAAAAACCAACATAATTGTTAATGATGATGCTGGCTTAGAAAAAGAAGCCGATGAAATGGGATTGAAGGCAGCCAAATTAGAATAAGAACCCGCGATTATATTATCGCCCCTGCATTTTAAATTATCGCACCGGTTAGGTTAAATGCCATTCTTTTCGTATTGGTTAACACCACAGTCTCCTCGCTCCTAAACCTGACAGCAGCGAAAATCCTTTTTGTTTTGCAGCAACCTTGAATATGCTGTCATGCTGAGGCACGAAGCATCTGCAACCGATGAAACAGATGCTTCGTGCCTCAGCATGACAGTCCCACAAAAAGATTGAAGCAAATGGCAGGGCTGCACTCCACTATGAAAAACTGCCTCATGTTTCCAAAAAAAAATCTGCAAGCTTTATGAAATGAATCCATAAAACTTGCAGATGAATATGTTCGTGAGGAAACGAAACTAAGCTCAAAATTTTTCTAAATAGATTGCCACGTCGTTCCTCCTCGCAAGGACGAAAAGGGAACCTTAAGGTACGATCTCTTCTAAATAACTCTCAATCGGCGGGCAAGCACAGATTAACGCCCTATCACCATGGCTATCGTTAACACGACCAACTGAAGGCCAGAACTTACGTTCTAACACATAAGGAAGTGGGAACGCAGCGGTTTGACGGCTATAAGTATGATCCCATTCGTTAGCAGTAATTACCGAAACCGTATGCGGTGCATTTTTTAACGGGTTATCTACTTTATCTAAAGTACCGTTTTCTACCGCGGTAATTTCGTTTTTAATCGCGATTAAAGCATCACAGAAACGATCTAATTCATGTTTAGGCTCTGATTCTGTAGGCTCAACCATTAAAGTACCGGCAACCGGGAACGAAACCGTTGGTGCATGGAAACCATAATCCATTAAACGTTTGGCAATGTCGGTAACTTCGATTCCGAAAGCTTTAAACGAACGGCAATCTAAAATCATTTCGTGTGCACAACGACCCTGAGCACCTGAATAAAGCACCGGATAGTGTTGCTCTAAACGCGCTTTCATATAGTTTGCGTTTAAAATAGCGTATTTAGTGGCGTTGGTTAAACCATCAGCACCCATCATGGCAATATAAGCATGAGAGATGATCAGGATTGAAGCCGAACCCCAAGGTGCAGATGAAACTGCAGAAATAGATTTTCCTTTGTCGATATCAACCACAGCATGACCTGGAAGATAAGGAACCAGGTGTTTCGCTACACCGATTGGGCCCATACCAGGACCACCACCACCGTGAGGGATACAGAATGTTTTGTGTAAGTTTAAGTGACAAACATCGGCACCGATATTGGCCGGGCTTGTTAAGCCAACCTGTGCGTTCATATTTGCGCCATCCATATAAACCTGTCCACCGTTAGCGTGGATAGTTTCGCAGATTTCGATAATGCTCTCTTCGAACACCCCGTGAGTAGATGGATAAGTTACCATTAAACACGATAAGTTGTCTTTATGTAATTCTGCTTTTGCTTTTAAATCTTCAACATCGATATTACCGTTTTCTAAAGATTTAACCACCACAATTTTCATATCGGCCATTGCAGCAGAAGCAGGGTTGGTTCCGTGTGCCGAAGCAGGAATTAAGGCTACGTTACGGTGGAAATCGCCTCTATCGTGATGATAAGCACGGATAACCATTAAACCAGCGTACTCACCCTGAGCACCAGCATTTGGCTGTAAACTCATGGCTGCAAAACCGGTAATTTCACTTAACCATTTATCCAGTTCGTTAAAAACAGAATAATAACCCAATACCTGATCGGCAGGGGCAAATGGGTGCACACGACCAAAGTGAGACCAGGTAACCGGAATCATCTCTGCCGTAGCATTTAATTTCATGGTGCAGCTACCCAAAGCAATCATCGAGTGGCAAAGCGATAAATCTTTTGCCTCTAATGATTTAATATAACGCAACATCTCATGCTCTGAGTGGTGCGAATTAAAAATCGGGTGAGTTAAATAAGCCGAAGTACGTTGTAAAGCAGTTGGAATAACGGTTTCTACATTCTCTATCACTTCAACCTGATCAGCAGCGATGGCTTTTACTTTAGCAAAGATTTTAGCAATTAAAGCTACCTCTTCGAAAGTGCTGGTTTCATCAAAAGAAATAGTGGCAACGTTACCAACGTAGTTTAAGTTGATTTCGTTATCGATACATCCTGAGTGGATACCACCTTTTAAATCGCCTAAATCGAAACGGATGGTATCAAAATATGCTGAATTTAACTGCTCAAAGCCTAAACCTTTTAAAGTAGATGCTAAGCTGATGGCCAAACCATGTGTACGTTCTGCAATGGCTTTTAACCCTTTCGGACCGTGGTAAGCGGCATAAAAACCAGCCATAATAGCCAATAATGCCTGTGCGGTACAAATATTTGATGTTGCTTTATCTCTACGGATGTGCTGCTCGCGGGTTTGCAAAGCCATACGTAAAGCATAATCGCCATGACTATCGATGGTTACACCAATAATACGACCTGGGATATTACGTTTATATTCTTCTTTAGTGGCAAAAAATGCGGCATGTGGTCCACCAAAACCCATTGGGATACCTAAACGTTGTGTGGTACCCACTACTACATCTGCTCCCCACTCGCCCGGAGGCGTTAATAAGGTTAAGCTCAAAATATCGGCAACCACCGTTAATTTAATATTTTGGTTGTGCAATGCCAATGCGAAGTTTTTGTAATCGAAAACTTCACCGTTTCCTGCAGGATACTGAACAATTGCACCGAAGAAATCTTCAGTAGCCACGAAATCTAAATGACTTCCGATAACCAGTTCAATGCCGTAAGGATTTGCACGTGTTTTTAGAATATCGATCGTTTGAGGAAAAACAAGTTCCGAAACGAAGAACTTTTTAGCTGCCTGGTTTTTACGCAAGCTGTATTGCATAAACATGGCTTCAGCAGCAGCTGTACCTTCATCCAACAAAGATGCATTGGCAATTTCCATTCCGGTTAAATCGATAACCATCGTTTGGAAATTTAACAAAGCCTGCAAACGGCCCTGAGCAATCTCTGCCTGGTAAGGCGTATATTGGGTGTACCATCCTGGGTTTTCGAATACGTTACGTAAAATTACACCCGGGGTAATGGTATCATAATAACCCTGACCGATAAAGCTTTTGAAAACTTTATTCAACAATGAAGTTTGTTTTAAAGCACCAAGATATTCAGTTTCTGATTTCGCTGCAGGCAAATTTAAAGGTTGTTTTAACCTGATTGCCGTCGGAACAGTTTGTTCAATCAGCTCATCGATAGAATTTACGCCAACAGTTTGCAACATTTCGGCTGTATCTGCCTCATTTGGCGCAATATGACGATTTTGAAAATCTTCCTTGTAATGGATATTTAAGCTCATGCGGTATGAATAATAAATTTGCGTGCAAAGGTAGCAAAAACGACGCTGTATTTTGCTATATATCAGTGTAAAAAAGCATCTTATTTACATTTAAAAGCGACAAAAATGGTAGATTTTATGAAGAAAATTAAAGACAAACGTTTGTTCAATTTTCAGCAGAAATTTTGATTATTTGGAAAGCAGCAGTTGCGCTAAAATTTAAGTTTGTTCCCGCCTTACGCTGCAATCTTTTTGCTACCCTCTGTCAATGCTGAGGCATTGCCTTTCCCGAAAGTCGGGATAGCTTATTCGGGGTTACTGCAAGCAAAAAGGATTTTCGCTCCTGTCGGGTTTAACAATAAAAGGAATTGCTAAAAACTAGGGTTGTAAGGTGCAAATGTTAAATTAATCCTTGCGGCCGGCTAAAGCCAGCCGTAAGGAAAGCATTATTTGGCAAGCAGGGTATTCACGGCAGTAACAAGATCTTCTTTATTACTTGGCCGGGGTGCTTTCATGGTATTTACATTTCCTTCTTTATCAATTAAAATATAGGTAGGAAAACCGTTTATCGAGAACCTGGTCTCAATCATATTTTGTTGTAAATCCGGCAAACGGTAATGCACCGCATTTTCGCTGGTGAGTTCGTATTCTTTGATGATGTTTTTCCAGGCTTCCTCTGGAGATCGGTTTGCGAAATACATAAATACCACATCTTTTCCTTTTAAAGCTTCTTTAACCTGTTTTACAAAAGGCATTTCACCTTTGCAGGGAGCACACCATGTGCCCCAGAAATCAACATAAATTACTTTTCCTTTATAAGGCTTAATCAATTCTGCAAAAAGAGAATCTGCATTTTTGGCATTTTTTAAATGATCTGTTCTTTTTAAACTCTGCTTATATTCAGGATCTACCTTTGATATGTTTTGGTAAGTAAGCTGTAATTTTTTAATCTCATTCCGATAATAATCATTTTTTAAGTTACCTATAAAGCCTGCAAATGCCGTATCTGGCATTGCAGTGTGCATATCTTTGAAATACTTATAAAAGTTCCTTGCTATGTTACCTTGCCGTAAATCTGCATTTCCAATGTTATTGGCAACATCAATATCCCTATTAAACATTTTTAAAAACATCTTTTGATTTGCAGCGGCCATAATGGCTTCCCGATAGGTTGCTCTAATACCGTCTGCTATTTTTCCTTTTTCCTTGGAGAAATTTTTAGAAAGTTTTAAATATTGTGTTGAGTCTTTATCAGATCCGCTACTATTTAGCGCTATCTGATCTAAAACCGCCTCTTTTTCTTTCACCGATACTTTCATTTGGCCCGAATTAATCATTTCAGCTAATACATCATCCCAACTAACTGAAATATCATTCTCTGGTGTCTGGTAGGCAAAATAATCCCTGCTAAATGTTGAAAAATCCCTGATTAAGGTAAAAGGTTTGGGTGGCCTGTTGTTATATAAACTATCATCAACAAACTTTATAAATGGTTCAGGAAATTTCTCCGTTCTTTTCAGATTAAACCTTTTCTGCATCAAACCCCAAGCCAATTCATATTTATAACCTTCTGATACGAAATACCTGAAACGATTACTTGCATTGGGATACTTTGTTAAGTGTTTATCTAAATATGCAAGTCCATTACGATATTCATTTTTGCCAATGGCTAAGAAAGTCAGCAGATCTGCTTTTCTTTTGGCATTATAATCATGCTCCTTAATTTCTAAATAGGGACCGTAATATTTGTAGTTGAGCAGTTCGTTATGAAAGCCAGCATTATCGCCCATTGCACTCCTCACCATTGTATTGGAATCTTCAAAATAAAGATAATGTTCACCCGGTTCAATCACATCAATAACACCATTCCTTTCCCAATCTAAAAAAACCTGAGTAGTATTTAACAGCGGTATTTTGACCGTAAAAAGCCCGTTACTATCCAAATCGCCATAGTAATTAACCTGTTCATCTTTTAAATAATCAGTAAAACCAACAGAAAAAGGTTTATAAGTTGTTGGGTTTCTTAAATAGCCTGTAATAACAGCCGTATCTACCTTTGCGAAATGGCTATCTTTAAATACTGATGTATCTTTCGTTTTATTGGATTTAAATCCCTTCTTTAGCAGATATACATTGCTCGTACCCTGCTCATCAATTAACCGGGCAACACTATCGTTTTCTGCTGTAAATTGAATATTTTTCTCCTTGCCATCATCAAGAAGTGTGATCTTTAAATTTTTTCCTTTTTTTTCGATGCCTTTATAGGGATAAACTTTCTGGTTATAGATGGCAAAATTTTCGAAAAAACCATACTGCCATGCGTTGGTATCACTGTTTATCCAATTGCCCAAAACCTGGTAAACGAGCGGATTTTTAGCAATGGGGGTATAGACTTTTAAACCTTCAAGACTGTTTACCTTTAAAGCTTTAACCAGCTTATGTACATAAAGCATTCTACAGCTGTCTTTATCCTTCAACAAAAAACGTTCTTCCTTATCCATGTAATTTCCAGCCCATACAATATCCCACTCCTTATTTTGATAGCTCATTTTGAACTTAGTTGTGATGTAAAAGATGGAATTGGACGGTGTACTCATCCATTTATTAAAATAGTAAGAAGGGATTTCGCCTTTGCCGTAAACTTTAATGTCAGGATCGGAAGCGCTCCAGGCGCATAAAATCTCTTTTTCCCATTTATTAAATTTCAACAGGGCTTTGCCATCTGCAGGCGTTTTAATTTCTAAGGTTAAAAGATCTTTGCTTTTTGTGTTCAACCAGATTTTGGTGATCCCGTTGATATTTTTTATACTGTCGACCATGTACATCCGATAATTATATTCAACATAGTTATCGCCGATTAAGGTGCCGTTCCAGTTCCCAACTTTGGTTACTTTATAACTCCAAAAGCCCTGGAGATTTTTGGGTAAAACAGGTTTTGCCTGTGCAGGGATTAAATAAAAAAAGAAAATAAGGGTGAGGAGATGAGCTAGATTTTTCATGGTTACTATTTAGATTAGATTGATGAAGGTATCAAGTTTTAAATCTAAAATTTCTTAAAAAATGTTAAAAATCAAGCAGTTCCACTTTTTAAGCCCTGGATAATCGAAAACAAACGTTTGTTCTATTTTTGAGCCTTTTGCAGTTCTTGTAAGGGAGGAGCGCTTGTCCAGGTTTCGAGATAGAATTTTATATCGGTGCTGTTATTTTTCGCGATAGAAATAAACCCTGTTGTCAATATATCCTGTATCACCACGATGCACGGATTTTAGATCTTCAACTAATTGATCGGTTTCTTTGATATCACCGAAGTGTATTACAGGTCTAATATATTTTTGTAAAACACCGTCAAAAACCATTGATACTACTGCACGTAACCTAGTGCTTTGGTATGGCAGTATGTTGCTGTAGAAAGTCTCTTCACAAACGTCAAACGGTGTAATTAACTGTACATGTGCCCATTGCACACCATGATCAACATAACCGGGATTATTTATTGATCGCTCTGGCCATGGTCCATTATTAAATAAATAGTTTTTAAACAGTACAAAAGCCACTTTAATTTCAATCAACCTCCCGCTGAATAGCCCGTTTGCGAAGCTTTTTTTTGCTGCGAAAAAACTATCCAGCTCCTTGTTTAAACTATTCTGGTTATCTCTTTTAAACATCCCGCCTCTGTCAACATTAAACCGGATATAATTAATATTGGTTAAACCGTTTATTGAAATTTTTCCAGTTTTAATTTTAGCTTTAATTACCTCATGGAGGTCTTTTGAAAATTTCTCATAACCTTCTCTAGGCTGTGGGGGATGTGCCAAAGAAATAAATTGATAAACCGTATCTGGATGGAAATATTTAACATAAACCAGGGCACTATCTAAACAATCATCAAAGAAGATATCTCCTTCCAATTTAAGCGCTTTTTGTCCTTTTAACGACTTATTCAATTGATCATTGAGCAAGCTTACTTTAGTTTTAGGCAACATTTTATTAATGTCGCTTATTAACTCATAACGATTAAACTCTTGATTAGATTGTATCTTAAAAGTACTTTTTAAACTCCTTATATTAGTACCGGCCAAATACTTTTCGAGTACATTTTTAACTTTTAGCAAAGTATGATCAAGCCGGTTTTTTTCGTAAGTGGATTGTGCGAAAGCTGAATACAATATTCCCGATAGTAATATTACCAAAACAGCCTTTTTCATCTTATTTAAATTTGATTATTATAAAGCAATACCCAGGATAGGCATAAATTAGTCTTTCAGCTTTAGTATTTAACCTTACTTCTGTACTTTCCAACCTTCATCCTTGCTTAACTTCAGTTTATAGGTTTTAGTAATAAAATTGCTGTTTTTATTGGCGTCTTTATCAAAAGGTTCGAAATCGGTTGTTGCCATTTTTAACGATACGGTTACTTTGGCTGTGCTAGAGTTTACCTGTGCAAAATCAACTGGTTTTTCGTCTGATAGCACATATTCTACCACCCTTACCGTTGCCCTGTCGCCATCCTGTTTCAATACCAACGGACTCGCTTTATCGGTTAAGGTAATCTGGTAAACAAAACTGCTATCTTTTGAAAGGAATTTCTTTTTGGCTTCTTTTAAACTTAAGGTTACCAATCCTTTGCCCGCCAAAGATTTATATTTCCCCAGCTCAAACATATCGTTAGTACTGTTAAATTTCATTTCTCCAAATTTAAACCTGGTGGTTTTATATTCAGGATTGGCTTTTAAATAACTGGTAATTACTTCGGCCGCTTCATCCTGATTGATGGTGGTTTTGGTTTTACATGCAGCTAAACCGAGAACAATAAAGGATAATATATAAATGGTCAATTTTTTCATGTGTAAATGTTTTATGCTTTTTAAAGATATTTATTTTTTTTGTAAGTCGGAGGCCGGGAGTCGGAAAGCCGGAAGATTATTTATCGCGTACTTCAACCTTATACCTTCAACCTTCCTGCCTTCTATCTTTTTTAAGGTATTTCAGGTTTGGCAAAACCATTGCCGATAAAATTACCATAACGCCAAGCCATCTTAAAAACGAAACCTGTTCCTGCAATACAAAACCAGCCATCATTACGGCAACTGGTAATTCTGCAGCACTTAAAATAGAGCTAATGGCGGTACCAATCTTTGGCACCCCTTCAGCATAAAACAATGGAGGGATTACGGTACCAAAAACAGAGATGATCAAGCCCCACTTTAATAAACTTCCGCCCAAAGCTCCATTAAATAAAAATGTTGGGGGAAAAATAATAAAGATTAAGATACATGCACCGGTAATCATCAAGGCACTTTTCTTTAAAGGTGCGTATTCATTGCCGATCCTACCGCTTAACAATAAAAAGCCAGCATAACAAAGGGCAGCCAACAAACCAAAAACAATTCCCTTTAAATTCATGCTTCCGATACTGGTTTCTATCATTCCGCTGGCCAAAACTGTTCCGCCCAAAACCAACAGGATGGCTGCCAGCTGCAAACCCGTAGGTTTCTTTTTAAAAATGAGGTATTCCATTAAAATACTCATCCAGATAAATTGCATCAACAAAATAATCGCGACAGAATTTGGCACCAATTTTACACATTGATAGTAAAAAATACTTACCAAACCGGTACAGGTACCCGCAATTACCATTTTCCACCAGGGCGTTTTAGCAGGCGCAGCTTTCGCTTTATAACTGGCCGTTCTGCTTTGAAAGAAAAATAATATCCATAAAATTACGGCCCCAAAGAAAGCCTGGGCTCCGGTAACATCGCCCAGGGTATAACCTTCGTGATAGGCCAGTTTAACAAAAGTAGAGAGGATACCAAAACTACAGGCGCCAAAAAAAACAAGGAGGATTCCTTTTAACATAAATTACTTTTTAACCACAGAGAAATAAGAGTTTCCACAGCGCGCACAGAGGCTCTGTTTCTCTGTGCATCCTTTGTGTAATGGCGGTTAAAACTAAGCCAGTTTTTGTAAATATTTTTGAATGGTTGTTTCCAAGCCTAAATAAAGTGCATCGCTGATTAAGGCATGACCGATGGAAACTTCCAATAAACCGGGAATGCTTTGTGCAAAGTAATGCAGGTTATGCAGATCAAGATCGTGACCAGCGTTAAGGCCTAATCCTAAAGTATTGGCATGGTGAGCTGCAGCAATATAATTCACAATCGCTTTTTCGCGGTCGGCAAAATAATTATGTGCATAGGCTTCAGTATACAACTCAATACGGTCCGTTCCGGTTTCTACTGCTCCCTCAACCATTTCGACAACAGGATCTACAAAAATTGAAACACGGATGCCTTCTTTTTGAAAAACGGCGACCATTTCTTTCAGGTAGTCTTTATGTTTGATGGTATCCCAGCCATGGTTAGAAGTAATCTGACCTTCGGCATCGGGCACCAAAGTAACCTGGGCTGGTTTGTTGGCCAATACCAGATCAACAAATTTATCTTCTTTACAATTTCCTTCAATATTAAATTCGGTAGCAATAACAGCTTTCAAATCGTACACATCCTGATAACGGATATGACGCTCATCAGGCCGGGGATGTACTGTAATTCCTTGTGCACCGAAACGTTCGCAATCTAATGCAACTTTAACCAAATCAGGATTATTACCTCCGCGACTATTACGAAGTGTAGCAATTTTATTGATATTAACCGATAACTTTGTCATGCGGCAAAGATAAGGCTTTGCTCCTGTTAATCTTAAACCTTAAAAAAATTTGACTTTTTTTTGCTGATATTTGCTTCCTGTAAATGAATTTAAGAGACACCACCCTATATAAAATTCTAATTGCCCTGATTATAGCAGTTAGCGCATTGGCACTTTTTGGTGGGGTAATGGAGCCCGATTCTGCGCTTTATGCCTCCATTGCTAAAAACATGGTTTTGCGGAATGATTGGGCTAATATTTACGTAAGGGGCTTAGATTGGTTAGATAAACCGCATTTAACCTTTTGGCTGGCTGCAGCATCTTTTAAAGTTTTTGGCATTAGCGCTTTTGCTTATAAACTTCCTTCTTTTTTGTTTGGTTTACTTGGTGCCTGGTATATTTACAAGCTCGCTAAGGATATTTACAGCGAAAAAACAGGTTTAATTAGTGCCCTTATTTTTTTAAGTTCGCTGCACATCCTCATTTCTACTTTTGATGTACGTGCCGAGGTTTATATCACCACATTTACCTTAGCTTCCATTTATCATTATTACAAAGCGCATCAAGGTTCTTTCTGGCACATTGTTGCAGGTTCCTTTTTCGCGGCCTGTGCCATCATGATTAAAGGCATATTTGTATTAATCCCCGTTTTTGGAGGTTTCATTATCTACTGGCTGTTAACCAAACAGTTTAAACAGCTACTAAAACCAAAATGGTGGTTGGCCATTGTACTGATTTTCATTTTTATCATTCCAGAATTATATACGTTATACATTCAGTTTGATTTACATCCGGAGAAACTGGTATTTGGGAAAACAGGTGTTTCCGGTTTAAAATTCTTCTTTTGGGACAGTCAGTTCGGTCGTTTTTTTAACAACGGACCAATAAAAGGCAAGGGTGATATGTCGTTCTTTTTACATACCACGCTTTGGGCATTTTTGCCCTGGTCGATATTATTTTATACGGCTGTAGTAAATCTTTTCAAACAGAAAAACAGGGTTGATTTACCTGCGGAAAGTGTCATGATCTGGACGAGTGCGGCAATTACTTTTCTGCTTTTTTCGCTTTCGAAATTCCAGCTACCTCATTATATTCTGATTATTCTTCCGCAATTTGCCATCATCACAGCATTGTACCTGCAAAAACTGGAAGGAAAAAGCTTAAAAGTGTTCTGGTACGTACAAACATTCATTTTTATTATAGTAGCATTCCTGATCATAGCGATTGCGTATTATTCTAAATTTGATAGTCTTTCATTCAGAATCTGTATGTTTTTACTGATTTTGGCAGTCACTTTTTTAAATGGCCCTGCACTTAAAGCCGTAGTTTGTCGCAGTGTATTAACATCAGCATTTTTAATGATTTTCTTATCCTTAGCTTTCTACCCTTCTGCGTTAAAATACGAATCGGGCATGCAGGCAGGAAAATGGTTAAAAGAAAATTATCCCAAAGCTAAAGCATCCGTATTCATGTATCCGGATGCTTATTCATTTGATTTTTATGTCATTGGTGAACCGAAATATTTCTGGAGTTATGAAGAACTGGATCAATGGAAAGATAAAAAAAACCTGATTATTTATACACCGGCATCTGAACTCGAAAGATTAAAAACCGAATTCCATGCCGAAGTGTTAAAATCATTTGAATACTATCACATTACCAAATTAACAGGTAAATTCATCAATGCCAAAACACGCCCCCAGGTTTTAGAACAATTTTATTTGGTTAAAGTACATTAGTATGGATTTATTCTTCCGCATCTTAAAATTTGGACTCACAGGTTTCCTTGGCATGGCGATTGATTTCGGCGCAACCTGGTTATGCAAAGAGAAGGTTAAAATTAATAAATACGTTGCTAATGCCATTGGCTTTACCTTGGCAGTAACCAATAACTACCTCATTAACCGGGTATGGACATTCGAGAGCACCAACACGCATTGGGCGACTGAATTCGGTAAATTTTTGGTCGTGAGTTTAGTAGGCCTGGGCTTAAACACCTTTATCATTTACCTGTTTCACCAGCGTAAAAACGGAACGAACTTTTACGTAGCTAAGTTTTTTGCCATTGTAATTGTGTTTGTGTGGAATTTCCTGGCGAATATGCTGTTTACATTTAGGTAAATCTGACCATCAAGAAATTAAGGACATTAAGAAAAGTCTGGATATGTTATACGATTGGCACGGCCCAATGAACTAATGACCAGTGAACAAATGAACTACTTAAGAAACGTTTTTGCCGATAAAGTAAAATACAACAAGCCATATTAATCCTTTAATCAGGAAGAATAAAAACCCAACCAGTCCTACCCGTTTAAACCATAATTTTACTTTTTCTTTATTCATGGGGATGTTTTGTAAAGATAAATGATTTGCGCTAAATTAGAAAGATTTTAAATAAGGAAATATGAAGTTATCTAAGTCTTTGCTCCTCACTGTATTTTCTCTATGCATATTAAGAGTCGCAGCCCCCGCGCAAAATTTTGATGACATTAAAAAATACAAGGTGAATTATGCATTGGCGAGGATCAGCAGTAAAACACTAGTAAAAAATATTAGCCTCGACCCTAACAATATTGAAGGAATAGATGCATTTTTAGCGATCAGAAGCTTTACAGCAAACAATCAAAAATATCTGTTACTGGTTAACCCAAACAGTTTAGATACCAAAGTAGATCTTGCCAGTAAATACGCCTTGAGCAGTTTGCAATATCCGAATGTACTCGCCATTTTTAAAAGCACAGCCTACATTAAATCAATAGAAGCCGCGGCAGCAAAAGATCTTCAATTGCAAAATGCAGGTATCGATCACGCCATCCCGAATGAAAAGGGGATTACCCTAACCATCGATCTTTGTCCATCGCATAAAGCTTTAGACAGGATTATCTTTCAATCTGTTTTTGACGAATTTAAAAAGATAGAGCAGCCTGCGCCACTTGCGGTTTCGGTTTCTGGCAAATGGATGCTCAAACACCAGGATGACCTGAATTGGCTGAAAAGTCTCGTCGAGAAAAAGGAACTGAATATTACATGGGTAAACCATACCTACAATCATGAGGTAAATAAATTGCCCCTGGCCGAAAACTTTCTGCTGGCGCCTGGAACCAATTTAGATGTAGAAGTATTGGAGAACGAAAAACTGATGTTAAAAAACGGTTTAACGCCATCGGTATTTTTCCGTTTTCCGGGATTGGTATCTGATAAAACCATTGTAGAAAAGATTGAAGCTTACGGATTAATTCCTGTAGGAAGCGATGCCTGGCTAGCCAAAGGACAACAGCCCAACGCAGGTAGTATTGTACTAATCCACGGTAATGGAAATGAAGAAATTGGTGTGAAAGATTTTATCCAGCTATTGAAAACCAAACAGGCTGATGTTAAAAACAAACAGTGGTTGCTCTTCGATTTGAGAGTTGGATTAGAAAAGGAATTTGAATAATCGCATTTTTAACCACAGAGAGCACTAAGAAAGGCACGGAGCGCACAGAGATAATAGCTATCCAGTAAGCAAACTGACCATAAAGACACTAAGACAAAAAGATTTTATAGTTTCTTCGTGCCTTTGTGTCTTAGTGGTCAAGCATATTACTACTTCTTAACCGGCAATAGCTTTATTTCTTTAGCTTTAAAACGGTTATTTACAATTTCGCCGGTAACTTCTGCTTTACTTACGGCGTTACAAAAGCCATGTTCGCCATGTGCATCGCCAAAATCATCGATGCCTTTTCCATCTACGAAATAAGGTTTACCATCTATTTTAACGGCTAATTCGCAATCTTTACCTTTCATTTTAAACTGGCATTCGCCACAGGCAGTATCTACCACCTGTTTGGTAATTACTTTTGCTGCTGCAGTTTTTTGAGGTGCAGTTTGGGCATTTGCAGAAACTGAAAATAAACCTAGTATCAGCGCAAATATTAACTTTTTCATCGTTTGTGTTTTTTCAAATATAACGAAACCCCGCAGGTTTTTAAAATCTGCGGGGTTTGATCTAAAACGGTGAGTTTTGCGTTAGGGATTGTAAGGGTTCAGTACCGATTCTTCATCGGTACTGAAGCGCAGCGTAGCCCTGAAAAGCCCGACCCTTTCCCGATTATTCATCGGGATAAGGGTAACGCCCAAATTGACATAAATTTAAATTATTACTAAATAGATCCTGAAATAAATTCAGGATGACGTTACGCCCTGAAAAACCTGCGAGGTTTGTGCATAAAAAAGGGATATGCAATTTGCACATCCCTCTTAAAAATATCGACTCCAGACTCTCGACTGAAGACTCAGGATTAATACCTGTATGTATCTGCTTTAAACGGACCTTCTACCGGTACACCGATATAATCAGCCTGGTGTTGATCTAAAACATCTAATTCTACACCAATTTTTTCTAAGTGTAAACGGGCTACTTTTTCATCTAAATGCTTAGGTAAAGTGTACACTTTGTTTTCGTAAGCACCAGTGTTTGTCCAAAGTTCTAATTGAGCTAAAGTTTGGTTGGTAAATGAGTTACTCATTACAAAACTTGGGTGACCAGTTGCACAACCTAAGTTAACTAAACGACCTTCGGCTAAGATGATTACATCTTTACCATCAATGGTATATTTATCAACCTGTGGTTTAATTTCCACTTTAGTATCGCCATAAGCACCGTTTAACCAGGCCATATCGATTTCGTTATCGAAGTGACCGATGTTACAAACAATTGCTTTATCTTTTAATGCCCTGAAATGTTGCTCGCGAACGATATCACAGTTTCCAGTAGTGGTTACCACGATATCTGCTTCTTTAATTGCAGTAGCTAATTTTTTAACTTCGTAACCTTCCATTGCAGCCTGTAAAGCACAGATCGGATCAATTTCGGTAACAATAACACGCACACCTTGCGAACTTAACGATTCTGCTGAACCTTTACCCACATCGCCATAACCACAAACCACAGCCACTTTACCAGCCATCATTACATCAGTAGCACGACGGATCGCATCAACCAATGACTCGCGACATCCGTATTTATTATCAAATTTAGATTTAGTAACCGAATCGTTAACGTTAATTGCAGGAGTATGCAATGTTCCGTTTTTCATTCTTTCGTACAAACGGTGAACACCAGTGGTAGTTTCTTCTGATAAACCTTTAATAGCTGCGATTAATTCAGGGAAACGGTCGAAAACCATATTGGTTAAATCACCACCATCGTCTAAAATCATGTTTAACGGTTGTTGCTCCGGACCGAAGTGAAGCGTTTGCTCAATACACCAGTCGAATTCTTCTTCGTTTAAACCTTTCCAGGCATAAACCTGAATACCCGCAGCAGCAATTGCAGCAGCAGCATGATCTTGTGTAGAAAAAATATTGCAAGATGACCAGGTAACTTCAGCACCCAGGGCCACCAATGTTTCGATTAAAACAGCCGTTTGGATCGTCATGTGCAGACAGCCTGCAATACGCGCACCTTTTAACGGTTGTGATGGACCGAATTCTTTACGTAAACTCATTAAACCCGGCATCTCTGCTTCGGCTAATCCGATTTCTTTACGGCCCCATTCTGCCAGTGAAATGTCCTTAACTTTGTAAGGAATGTAAGTTGTCTCTACTGATGACATAATTATTTGTTTTTAAATGTGATGCAAAGTTACGGCATCCCTTTGTGAAAGCCAAATAATTAAAAGCGCAAAGCGGTTGGAGGATTGTAAAATAGTGATATCATTTCTTATATTTTTTGCGGTGATCGCCATTTTATATTTACTCATTATTGGGTATTAAACCTGTTCCTGATAATTGTATATTTGAAAACACATTAAATAATAACTATGACAAAAAAAATTATCGTTCTCAAAATCATCACTATTATGATGACAACTTTTCTTTTTACATCATGTGTAAAAGAACAACTTGAACTTAAAGAATCAAGCGAATTACAAGCTGACAGAAACAGCTTAACTATTTCTAATAAAGTCCTGGTATCAGGAGAAGACACTCCAAGTAATCCGATTGGTTGTTACATACAATTAATCGATAATTTAGCAAATACAACAGCTGGCAAAGATTACAATAAGTGTTTGAGTAATTTAGGATATGGCAAAAGAGACATTGGAAGAAAACCAAATCTAGAAGCCCCAGCAGGTGCCCCTCTTGATGATTTTATGTTACTTCGCGAATTCAGCGAATTGACGCAATATGCGGGAATAGATCCAAATGACCCAGTAAACGTACAGATTTCTAAATTCAATGCGTACTACGGATCAGCGGTTACATATTTTAATCAAAGCTATGATGCTACAAAAGATGCCGAATATAATTTATTCACCACGCTTTATGAGTTAAAAGAAAATGGATATTTTAACGATTATTATGTCTTTGGCGGTAATGCTTTTTATCCTAACCCCCGAACTTATTTTTTGAAAGCGCTTGCGTACGCGAAGCAAAGCGATAGCACGCTTCAAAATTTCTTTCCCTACGAATGGTTTCAAGCAGGGTTCACAATTTAATATTTCAAGCCACTTACTGAGTGGCTTTTTTATTGTTTATAATTAGCTTTATTGAACAGCAGAAACCGTTAGATTTAGCTTAACAGACCTGCATTAAAAACCCAAAGAAGTCAAGTTTTAACATGGCACAATGCATATTAAAACTTGACTTCTTTTAAAAACCTTAAAAATAAAACTTTGATTTACAGCTAATTATTTCTTAAATTGTTATAACCAAATTAACATTTATGAAAAGCGTAAAACATCTACTGGATACCAAACAGGCCATCATTATTTCGGTATCAGAGCATATTTCTGTTTTAGATGCCTTAAAAGTAATGACAGAAAAAAATATCAGCGCCGTATTGGTGATGGAAGACGGGCAGCTTCGGGGCATTTTTACGGAACGCGATTATGCCCGAAAAATCATCCTGCAAGGCAAATCATCAAAAGATACTTTGATTAAAGAAGCGATGACAGCCAATCCCATCAGCATCAAGCTGAGCGACAGTATCGACCTTTGCATGGAACTGATGACGGATAAACACATCCGCCATTTACCAATTGTAGAAAGCGGCGAGGTAAAAGGTATGGTATCCATCGGCGACGTGGTAAAATTTATTATTGCCGATCAAAAACAGACCATTTCGCAATTGGAAAGCTATATTAGCGGGTAGGAGTAGTGAAATACCAACCAATAGATAAAGCTTAAGCTTTTACCGTAACCTGCTCTTCGATTTTACCGGACTGTTGCATTTCGAGTTTTCCATTGTATTGTGCGCCCATCTCAATTTCCAGTGCATCTGTTTTAATATCGCCGTTTACCCTGCCTGTCTTTTTAATTTCCAGGTTCTGTGCTTTTACATTTCCCTTAACAGTACCATATATAATAGCAGAATCGGTTTGGATATCACCTTTAATCATGCCCTTTTCGCCTAAAACAATACCGCCTTCAACATTTACATTACCAACTACGATTCCATCTATTCTGATTACCGCTTTCCCTTTTAATTCGCCGGTAATGGTAAAACCTAGTCCGATGATGGTTGAGATTTCCTGCTGATTTAAGTCTTTAATCTGGTTGTTTTTCTTGAACATGTTTTTACAGGGTTAAAAAGGATCTTGGATTGATAACTTTACCGTTTTGGTGTACTTCGTAATGTAAATGAGGCCCTGTTGAGCGTCCGGTTGAACCAGCTTTGCCAATATTATTGCCGGCAATCACATTGTCGCCTTCTTCAACCAAAATTTTAGAAAGGTGACCATAATAGGTTTCGAAACCATTGCCATGTTTAATTACGATGCAATTGCCGTAGCCACCACGTTTACCTGCAAAAATAACCTTGCCATTGGCGGTACATTTAACCAGATCTCCATAATTAGCCCTGATATCCAATCCTTTGTGTGTTTCTACATTTTCTCCGGTAAAAGGATTCTCACGGTGACCGTAACCAGATGTAATGGTACCCAAATGCGGGTAACCCATTGGGGTGTAGGCTACATTGTAAGCAATTTTACTCAGGTAGTTATCGTAAAATTCACTTATTTCTTCACCCGATAGTACATCATCACTTTGTTCTCCACCTTCGTTTCCCGTTAAAATTGGCTTTAGTCCGCGGGCTTTCAGATACTTATTAATAGTGAGCAGTTTTTTATCTATGGACTGATAATGTTTTTTAAGAGAAGAAGTATCAATAACCGATAATTTATCTTTACTTTTTAGAAGTGCGACTTCGAGTTTTGCCTTTGCTAATTCGACATTAGAATTGCTGCGGATCAGGTAGAATATGCTCGCAACAAGGATTAAAAATAAGCCCAGAAGACCTAAAATATACTTTTTCCAATGTATAACGTATGCTGTTGGAACTTGGATTGGTTTGCTCGAATTTTGATTTTTATTTACAAAAATTACGGTTGTTTTGTTCCGTTTTCTGTTCATTTTTACTCGGTTTTTTTGTTTGGCACGAAAACAAATATATGATTTACAACCACATAAGCAAAAACAAAGTTCAAGTTTAACACTAACAGGAATAAAAGATTAAGGTATTGTAACGTTAAATTAACAATAAGATTGAACCGTGAAACCAGAACTAAATCGAACTTATAGATTTCTCCACTAAGGTCGAAATGACGGATCGCTTTAAAATCTGTGTAATCCCAAAATCTGTGCAATCATCCGCGAAGCGAAAATCAAGAAATCAATCCACAGGCTATTTCCACCTCCACTCCCCTGCAATCGTTAAAGGTTCTTTTAAGTTTTGCGATTCTAAGAAAGCCCTCAACTCTTCTTCACCCTGAACACCCACCGGAATTTTCGGTGTATTTGCCAGCGCATAAGTTAACATGGCACTATAACGCACCGTATTTTTAAGTTGTTGTTCATCAACCAGTTTAAAACTATCGCCATCTGAATGATAAAAAGGGCCAGAGTTATTAGGTAGTTTACCGCCAAAACCACCGCCCGTAGGGATACCTGCTAACATAAACGGTTGATGATCGCTATGCAAACCTGCACCTGCATTAAACAGGTTTTTAAAACCGGTATCAATTTTAACAATATCTGCTCCCCAGGAAGTAAAAAGTGCTTTCATTTCACTTCTTGAAGTAGAAAATCCTTTTGGATCATTGGTCATATCGTAATTCAGCATAAACTTCACCTGATTTAAGGTTTTGTCTTTCTTTGCTTGTTCGATGTAAGCTTTTGATCCCAACAAACCCTGTTCTTCGCCCATAAACAATACAAATTCTACCGTTCGTTTGGTTTTTAAATTCAGCTTTTTGAAAGTACGGGCCATATCCATAATTGCGAAAGAACCGATTCCATTATCGATAGCACCTGTTGCCAAATCCCAGCTGTCTAAATGCCCGCCGACAACAATTTTATCTTTCGGCAATTCTGTTCCCTTAAAAGTAGCCACTACATTGCGGGCTTTGATCAATCCAGAGAAATTTGTCATGGCGATATGTGCCGTTTGTGTCTGCGTTTTAATCTTCTCTTTAAGTGCCATCCCGTCTTCCAAACCGATACAAACAGCCGGGATCGGGATTAATTTACCGGTTACCGAAGCGGTTCCGGTTAACAGTACACCATCTTTTACGGTATTGATAATGATTACGCCAGTGGCACCATATTTTGTAGCAATAGCAGTTTTCTCAGAACGGTGCAATGATTTTGTTCCTGTCGGCGAGCCTGGTAATACCCCAAGATAAATCAATGCGATTTTACCTTTAAATTTTTCCGGACTGGCCTGATAATCTGCTTCCAATCCATTGCCCGCATCCACAATTTCACCTGTAACATCTGCGTTTACCGGCGAATGCGCCAGCGTAACAGCTTTAATTTTAACCAGGCTATTTTTATCCGCACCAATTTCTACGCTGATGGTTTTCCGGGCCCAGCTTTCGACCTCAAAAGGTTGAAATTTTACGTCGCAGCCATAAGATTTCAATAAATCAAATGCATATTGCTCTGCTTTTGCACCATTTGCTGAACCTGTTAAACGGTATCCGATGGTTTCTGTTTCGTATTTAAGGGTTTGGTATGCTTTAGAATTTTGCTGTACATCCGTATTGATTTTTGCAAAAACATCACCGAATTTATCCTGTGCATTGGCAAATAAAACTGTAAAAAGAAGCGCTGTAGAGAAAAGGTATTTCATTAGGTTTAGTTTATCTGTTGAAAATACAAATTTTAGGCATATAATAGTAGCTGTAACGTATATTTTGCTTTAGAGTAACGCACAATTTGCTGTCATGCTGAGGCACGAAGCATCTGTTTCATAGGCAGGGGATTCTTCGCTGCGCTCAGAATGACAAACGATAAACTAAGATTGTACATTCGCCTTTTTCTTCGGAAAAACCAAAGAAGCGACTATACTAATTACCAGAATACTTAAAATCACAATCAGTGAATGCTCGGTGGTGAAACCCCACTTTTCAAGATAGGTATGGCCTAGCATTTTTATGCCGATAAAAGCCAGTAAAAAGGCTAAACCCGTTTTTAAGTAATGGAATTTATGGATGATATTTACCAGTAAAAAAAACATGGAACGTAAGCCCATGATGGCAAAAATATTAGAGAAAAATACAATGTAAGGATCTTTGGTGACCGCAAAAATAGCCGGGATAGAATCAACCGCAAACAACAGATCAGTAAATTCTACAATCAATAACACCAAAAACAATGGAGTAACCAATGTTTTATGGTTAATTTTAACGAAGAAGTTTTTACCCTCGTATTTCGGATGTATGGAAAATATTTTGGAAGCCCATTTTACCACAGGGTGGTTTTCAGGATCAATTTTATCATCATCTTCCTTACTAAAAAACATCCTGATGCCTGTAAATACAAGGAATGCGCCAAAAATATAAAGTATCCAAGAGAATTTGGTAATCAGCGCCGCGCCAACAAAGATGAAGATGAAACGCATGATGATTGCACCCAATATCCCCCAGAACAATACGCGGTGGTAATATTTTTCTTCAACTGCAAAAGCAGAGAAAACAAGTACAATTACAAAGATATTATCTACCGAAAGCGCGTATTCGATTACGTAACCAGTTAAAAATTCAAGTCCGAGGTTTTGTTTGTAAATGGCTAAACTTCCTTCAAAATCGCCCGGTATTAGCTTAAGATGCTCCTGATGTTTGCTTACTACTTCTTTAAGATGGGCAAAATCCTTAATTCCGTGAAGCTGGTGGCCTTCCGTTAACAGGATAAAATAAAAACCGATGGCCAAAGCTACCATCACTAAACTCATTACCCCAGCCTGTTTTAAACTCACCACATGTTCTTTCCTGCTAAAAAGACCTAAGTCTAAAGCAAGGATCAATGTAATAAAAAGCAAAAAACCTAAGCTAAAAAGTAATTCGTTACTCATTATTTTTTACGTTCAGTGGTATACAGTACAAGCTGTTCCAAACCAGTTCTGGCTTCGCCTGCATCAAAACTGTGCAGAATCTCAAATGCTTCATCCTGGTACTCTACCATTTTCTGGTTTGCATAATAAACACCTTCATGGGCATTTACGAAATCAATAATCTGCTGAATTTTAACCGGATCATCCTGATGGTTTTTAACCAGGTTAATCATTTTTTTGCGTTCCGTTTTTTCGGCCCTGTTTAAGGCATAAATTAATGGCAGCGTTACCTTTTTCTCTTTAATATCAATCCCAACAGGCTTACCAACATCATCTGTTCCAAAGTCGAAGGTATCATCTTTAATCTGAAAGGCAATCCCCACTTTTTCACCAAACAAACGCATTTTTTCTATCGTAGCATCATCAGCACCTGCCGAAGCAGCACCTGCAGCACAGCAGGAAGCAATTAACGAAGCAGTTTTCTGGCGGATTACATCAAAATACAATTCCTCAGAAATATCCATCCTCCGCACCTTTTCTACCTGCAACAGCTCACCTTCACTCATCTGTTTTACCGCTTCCGATACAATCTGTAACAAACGGTGTTCGTTATTGTTTACCGAAAGCAACAATCCCTTGGCCAGCAGGTAATCGCCAACCAAAACGGCAATTTTGTTTTTCCATAACGCATTGATGGAGAAAAAGCCACGGCGTTCGTAAGCATTATCCACCACATCATCATGCACCAAAGTGGCCGTATGTAAAAGTTCTACCAAAGCCGCACCTCGATGGGTCGATTCGGTAATTCCACCGCACAGTTTAGCCGCAAAAAATACGAACATCGGTCGCATTTGTTTGCCTTTTTGCTTTACAATATAATGGGTAATCCTATCCAGCAACGGTGCGTCGCTATGCATCGATTCCTTAAAGGTTTTTTCAAACGCTTTAATATCAGCAGCTATAGGTGTTTTTATCTGTTCGATTCCCGGCATTAAGTCGAAAAATTTTGATTGCAAACTTAAGCTAATTTCCCATAAATCGGTAATCTGTAAGCGTAATATTAAGGATTTGGAAAGCATTAGGTGGTTATATCCCACATCTTCCCTCCTGCTATTGCCTGTAGTCCGCGCCCTCATGCTTCGGGCTGTGGGCTATCTGGCGCTATCAGGTTTAATATTATCGGTTGGTGCAGGTAAAAACCCCTCAATACGATAATTAATTCGTCAGAAATATTAGCTTTATTAAATTTCAAATTTTACATTTAAACCAATATTCTGTCTGTAATGAAAAAACGCTACAAAGTAATCATTGGCCTTTCAGCATTAATTATCGCGGGTTACTTATTGGGTCCAAAACCCAAAAAACCGGTATTTAATGAGGACCTGACAAAAGTACCCGATCTGGAAGACCTAGACCGCTATATAGCCAGTATCGAATCCATGCACAAGATAAAACCCGGTAACGAGGCCGAAATTATCTGGGCCGACAGCCTTCATCAGCAAACCGAATATGCCATTGTTTATCTACATGGTTTTTCCGCATCAAAAATGGAAGGCAATCCTGTACATTTAAATTTAGCGAAAGAGCTGCATGCCAATTTATACCTGGCCCGCCTGGCCGATCATGGTATCGATACCCTGGCACCCATGCAATATTTTACTGCCGACCGCCTTTGGGAAACCAGTAAACAGGCTTATGCCATAGGTAAAAGACTGGGCAAAAAAGTAATTTTGGTGGGCACTTCTACCGGTGGAACAGTTGCTTTAAAATTAGCGGCAACCTATCCCGAAATCAACAGCTTGATTTTAATGTCGCCAAATGTGGCCATTAACGATAAAAATGCCTGGCTTTTAAATAATCCATGGGGTTTACAGATAGCCCGTAAGGTGGTTGGTGGTGATGAACGCAAAGTAGACGACCGTACCGATGAATACAAAAAATACTGGTACACGCATTACCGGCTCGAATCGCTGGTGGAGCTGGAAGAATTTACAGAAACCAGTATGATCAAACCAACCTTTCAAAAGGTAAAACAACCTGTATTACTACTTTATTATTATAAAAATGAACTGGAACAAGATCCGGTGGTTCGGGTAGATGCCATGCTTAAAATGTACGATGAACTGGGTACACCAGATCATTTAAAACAAAAAGCAGCTATCCCAAATGCAGGCAACCATGTAATGGGATCGTATATTACCTCTAAAGATTTGCCTGGTGTGGAAAAGGCGATTGAAAGTTTTTTGGAGCGTACGCTAAAGGTTCCTGTTTATTGATTTATAGAAGTGTAGTGCCAAGAAATCAATTTTAATCCAAAAAATATTGAAATTGAGATTACATGGCGCACAAGATCGTCATTGCAATAACGACCCTTCTATATATAAAATCTATCATTGGTAATTTATATGCCATTAACAGACTTTAATAGCTAGGTCGTCTTTCCCGCGCAGGCGGGAATCTTAAAGCACCTGGCATTACGATTCCCAATCGAGTTGGGAATGACGATCGATCTAAATAACTTAAATATACAAACCAATCTAAGCCCCGCGCTATGAAGATCAAACCAATATTACAAGAAACTTTATGGCTTATAGGCTGTATGTTATTTACGATACTTACCGGTTTAGCTTTATTTGGAAAAGCCATCTTTAGCGAATCAATTGATCTAAATCTACACGACACCTATTTTGTTGTTGCGAACCAGCACTTTTTACTCTGGTTTTTTATTGTTTTCTCATTTATACTCTATTTCATTAAAGAAAACAGGCACGCTTTCAATCGAAAATTACCACTCAGTATATTTTTAATTTTAGGTTTAGGCTTCTCAGCATTAATAATTAGAGCAACTCCATTATTGGCTTTTCTTAATTCGCCATCACGCAGTGGCTGGACAGTTTACCCCCCATTATCACTCCAGGCAAAATCAACCCCAGATATACTGCCCGAGGAAGGATTTATTTCTACTTTTTTAACACCGATCAATTTCCTAGTCTTATTTCAGGTTATAGTTATCGCGTTAATGTTATTTGCGGCTTATAAATATGGGAAACGTAGAATTTTACTATAGAAATTTCAATAAAACGATCGTCATCTCGACTGGAACGCAGTGAATTGGAGAGATCTATCTTTAATGAAAGACCCTGAAACAAGTTCAGGGTGACGATATTTGGGAGAGATTTACCACGAGATAGATTTAGCTTTGTTGAGCCCTGACGTAGTTCTCGACCAGGTTGCACTGCGCTACCATTAACAGATCCATAAGAAAAGTCGTCATTGCGAGGAGGCTTTTTCAGCCGAGGAAGCAATCTTACAACGATCGCTAGGTGCCAAATAAATTAATACTTTTTTACCCACCCACAGTTGTAAGATTGCTTAGTGCCTTATAATGACGACAACGTGCGCCCATCAATAGCATTAAGATTCCCATCCTACAGCTTGAAATGACGGAAACTCAGACTTACGTGGTTCTGCCCCGCACTGCCCCTACGAAACCTCTTAAGATAATCGTTGCGGTTAACCTAAAATATTCTTAACGATGATTTCGGCGTGTACCCTCGAATTTTCGATAAAAAGTTTATGTGTATCTAAACCACCGCAAACCACTCCGGCCAGGTACAGACCTTTTACGTTGGTTTCCATGGTTTCTTCGTTATAAACCGGACATAACGTTTCAGGCAAGTCTATACCGAATTTCCTCAACATTGAAAAATCTGGTTGATAACCCGTCATGGCGATTACAAAATCGTTTGGAATGGTTTTAATGCCTTCTGGTGTTTTAATATCTACTTCACCTTCTCTTATTTCAACGAGCTCCGAATTGAAAAGGGCAGTAACTTCACCTTCTTTAATCCTGTTCTGTATATCTGGACGAACCCAGTATTTAACATGTGGTCCAAGTTCGCCACTCCTCACTACCATGGTTACATTAGCACCTTTGCGGTAAGTCTCTAATGCGGCATCAACGCCCGAATTATTGGCACCAACCACCACTACATTTTGAAAGGCATATAAGTGTGGATCTTTATAATAATGCGTCACTTTTGGCAAATCTTCTCCCGCAACATTCATCAATAAAGGCACATCATAAAAACCTGTTGCCACAATTACATTGCCAGCAGTATAATCAGTTTTTGATGTCTTGATTTCAAAAACATTCTGATCGTTTTTAACCACCTGTTGTACCCTTTCGAAAAGGTTGATGTTTAAATCGAATTTTTCGGCAACACGGCGATAATATTCTACGGCTTCATTGCGGTTAGGTTTCGGACTGATGGTTACAAAAGGCACACCTCCTATTTCTAATTTTTGAGAAGTAGAAAAGAAAGTCATAAATACCGGATAGTTAAATAAACTATTCACTAAAGCACCTTTTTCTATAATTACATAACTTAGGTTTGCTTTCTGGGCTTCAATTGCACAGGCCATTCCTATTGGTCCTGCACCTATAATTAATACGTCGTAATGATTTTGATTTTCAGACATCCAGGTGTTTATTGTTCGCTTTAAGATTGCTTCGTCGTTCCTCCTCGCAATGACGAATTATAAGACTTTCATTGCTTTACTTGGACAGGCGAAATCGGTTCTTTTCAAACCTGTATTTTTTATGGCACCATAACCACCTGCTACATCAATTACATTTTCTACACCACGCGATTTTAAAATTGAAGCCGCAATCATCGAGCGGTAACCACCTGCACAATGGATATAATAAGTAGATTTCGGGTTGATCTCGCCCATCCAGTCGTTAATAAAATCTAACGGACGGCTCAGTGTAAATTCCAGGTGTTCTGATTCATATTCGCCGGGTTTACGCACATCAAGCGCTGTAATTGTACCATCTGAGGCAGCATCTTCAAAAACTTCGGCCGAGATAGATTCGATCGTATCAATTTCCTTTCCGGTTGCAGTCCAGTTTTCGAAACCACCGTCTAAATAACCAATGGTACTATCGTAACCTACGCGGGTTAAGCGCGTAATGGTTTCTTCTTCTTTACCTTGGTCGGTAATTAATAAAATAGGCTGTTGTAAATCGGTGATCAAAGCGCCTACCCACGGCGCAAACTGTCCGTTTAAACCAATGTTAATAGCATTTGGAATAAAACCTTGTGCAAAAACCTGCGGGTCGCGGGTATCAAGCATAATCGCACCCGTTTGGTTGGCCGTATCTTCAAACTGCTGTGGCGTTAAGGCGTTCAGGCCTTTTTCGTAAACTTCATCAATACTTTCTACACCACCTTTATTAATGGCGGCATTTTTAGCAAAATATTGTGGCGGAGGCATAATACCGTCCGTTACTTCAGCAATAAACTGTTCTTTTGTTTCTGCTTTTAAGGCATAATTAACCTGTTTCTGATGCCCTAAAGTATCAAAAGTTTCTTTACTCATGCTTTTACCACAGGCAGAACCTGCGCCATGTGCGGGGTAAACGATCACATCATCAGCTAAAGGTTTAATCTTTTCATTTAACGAATCGTAGAGCATTCCAGCTAAATCTTCCATTGTTAAATGTCCTTTTTGCGCTAAATCCGGTCTACCTACGTCACCAATAAACAAGGTATCGCCACTAAAAATGCAGTGGTCTTTGCCATTTTCGTCGGCCAACAGGTAAGTGGTCGATTCTAACGTGTGTCCGGGTGTGTGTAATGCCGTTATGGTTAACTTACCGATTTTAAATTGCTCACCATCTTTGGCCATGTGCGATTTAAATTCAGTTTTTGCAGTTGGTCCGTAGATAATTTCGGCACCCGATTTTTCTGCCAGATCTACGTGGCCAGAAACAAAATCCGCATGAAAATGTGTCTCGAAAATATATTTAATGGCTGCTCCGGCTTTTTCAGCTTTCTTTAAATAAGTGCCAACTTCTCTTAGCGGATCAATAATCGCAGCTTCGCCGTCGCTTTCGATGTAATAAGCGGCTTCTGCCAGGCAACCTGTATATATTTGTTCTATTTTCATGATTAATAAGTATCAAGACATGAGTATCAAGTATCAAGACATAAGCTTATGCCTTAAACCTTTCGCCTTACACCTTTCCATAGCAAAAATAGGGCTAAATAGTGATAACCGAAATGATGTTGCTCATAATTGCAGAAGTTTTACTTATTGTAGTACATCCCTCGCAGGTTTGTGAAACCTGCGAGGTCTAGAAAAAGCTTCGAACTGAAAACTATAAATTGCCAACTGCAAACTGATTTGGGCGTTCCCCAAGGGTCGGACTTTTCAGGGCTGCGCTTCTGAACCCTTACAATCCCTAACGCAAAATCCATAGTTTTAATCAAAGCTCTTAGGTTTTTGAAACCTAAGAGGTTTCTTTAGACGGATTACAAATTCCCACCAACGTTTAATCTTTAGTTAATTCTCCCCGCAAGGATTCGTCCATTAATTTACGGCTTTCTTCTACCGATAAGCCTAAGCCCATTACAAACATGAGTTTGGTTACAGTGGCTTCGAAAGTTAAATCGTAACCGCTTAAAACACCCATTTTAAGTAGTTCTCTACTGGTTTCGTAACGTCCTAACTGTACGGAACCTTTTTTACACTGAGAAATATCAATGATGATTTTCCCTTTTAAAATCGCCTGACGCAAACTATCTAAAAACCACTCAGCGGTGCTGGTATTACCAGAGCCAAAAGTTTCTAAAATAATGGCATCAACCTTTGAATCTGTAATGGCCTGAACAGCCTGTGGCGTTATACCCGGATATAATTTTAACACCCCAATGTTCGAATTAAAATTGGTATGTAATTTCAATTCACCTGCTGTTGCTTTAAGAATATAATTTCTATGGAACTGCAAATGCACACCTGCCTCGGCAAGTATTGGGTAGTTTGGTGAACGGAAAGCCTCAAATTTTTCGCTGTTATATTTTATAGAACGGTTGCCCCTGAATAGTTGTGCATCAAAATAAATGCAAACTTCCGGAAACAATGCTTTGCCATCTTCTTTGGTTGCGGCAATCTCTAATGCGGTAATTAAATTTTCTTTGGCATCCGTCCTGATCTCCCCAATTGGCAGTTGCGATCCGGTTAAAACAACCGGTTTATCTAAATTCTCGAGCATAAAGCTCAATGCAGAAGCGGTAAAAGCCATGGTATCCGATCCATGAAGGATCACAAAACCATCATACTGATCATATTTGTTGTAAATGAGTTCAGCCAGCGTTTTCCAGATTTCTGGATCCATGTTTGATGAATCCAAAACCGGGTTAAAAGAATGTACGTCTAACTGGTAATCTAAACGGCCCAATTCGGGTACGTTTTCTTTGATCTGCTCAAAATCAAACGGAATTAGCATCCCGTTTATAGGATCGTTAACCATACCAATGGTACCACCGGTATAGATTATAAGTATTTTGGTCATTTGGTTTAGTGAAGGTTGCTCACCGCAAAGAAACTAAAAAATTACAAATGATCGGGCGTGATTTTTAAATTAGCAACAAAAAAGCTAAAAAACGTTAATATTTTAACAAAATAATAAAATTATAGTCGATATTTTGCAATATAAGAAATCAATAATATCATTATCCTGCATTATAGATACCTCAGCAGATTTCTCCCTTAGGTTACGCTCCATCCGATAGCTATCGGATCGAAATGACCGCCGTCTAAACCTACTAAATAGATTGCTTCGTCGGCTGAAAAAGCCTTCTCGCAATGACGAATTGATTATACTCCAAAAACCTTCTTCGAATTTTCGGTAGTTACATTTGCAATTTCTTCAATAGGAACGCTATAAATATCAGCCAGTTTTTGCGCTATATAAATCAAATAACTGCTCTCATTGGGTTTTCCACGGAAAGGAACCGGGGCCAAATAAGGCGAATCGGTTTCTAAAACGAGGTTTGCCAGCGGAATTTCTGACAGTACCGCATCCAGTCCAGCTTTTTTATAGGTTACTACGCCACCAATACCTAAATAAAAATTTAAATCAATGGCTTGTTTGGCTTGCGCCACATTACCGGTAAAACAATGAAAAATACCGCGTAATTTTTCATCACGTTCGCTTTTCAATACTTCAAAAACTTCGTTAAAAGCCTCACGACAATGGATTATGATCGGTAAACCTAAATCTTTGGCCCAGCCAATTTGTTTACGAAAAGCATCCTGCTGAATGGCCAGTGTGGTTTTATCCCAATACAGATCGATCCCGATTTCGCCAATGGCATAAATTTTCCGCCCGTCAATACTTTTGTAGATCTCGTCCAGCAGCGCCAGGTAATCTTCCTTCACATCGCATGGATGCAAACCGGCCATTGCAAAACAGTTTTCAGGATATTTCGCCACCAGGTCATCAATCATCGCGATCGATTTCACGTCAACATTGGGCAAAAACAAACGGTTCACATCGTTTTCAAAACAACGCGCTACTAACTGCGCTTGTTTTTCAGCATCCTGCTCGTAATATAAATGGGTATGGGTATCGGTAAAAAGCATGTTTTGTTATGTAAAATGGGTAATGTAAAACGGATGAGGGGTTAGGAGTTTGTTAAATGTATTTTCAAAGTTAATTTCAATTTGATAAGTAAGTTGGAGCTCGTCGAAACACATAATTTTAAACAGGTTCTTCGATAGGCTACCATTAACAAATTCCATTACCGTAATCGTCATTCCCGCGCAGGCGGGGATCTTAAAGCTTATTGCATTAAGATTCCCAATCAAGTTGGGAAAGACGATGCCTCACAGACTACTTCTTCTTTTCAGCTTTACTTTTCTTTGGAGTTTTGACTTTGGCCTCCGGACTTCCTACTTCGGCCTGTGGAATCCACTCCATTTCCTTTTTCAAAAATTTGCCTGTTAAACTGATCGGATTCTGGATCAACCCTTCTGGTGTACCTTCAAATAAGATTCTTCCGCCGCCAGCACCACCTTCTTCACCTAAATCAATCACCCAATCGGCAACCTTAACCACATCTAAATTGTGTTCGATTACCAAAATGGTATTTCCTTTATCAACCAGCGATTGTAATACACCTAAAAGCACATTAATATCTTCGAAATGAAGCCCTGTGGTAGGTTCATCCAAAATATAGAAGGTTTTTCCGGTATCTTTTTTAGAAAGCTCGGTAGCGAGTTTAACACGCTGCGCCTCCCCTCCCGATAAAGTAACCGACGATTGCCCCAAAGTGATGTAACCTAAGCCAACATCTTTTAAAGTTTTGATTTTTCTGTAGATGATTGGAATATTTTCGAAAAAATTGCAGGCATCTTCGATACTCATATCCAACACATCACTGATGGATTTTCCACGGAAACGCACTTCTAAAGTTTCCCTGTTGTATCTTTTTCCACCACACTCCTCACAAGGCACTTGTACATCAGGTAAAAAATTCATTTCGATTACTTTTAAACCTGCACCCTGACAAGTTTCGCAACGCCCACCTTTTACATTAAAGGAGAAACGACCAGGTTTGTAACCTCGAATTTTTGCTTCGGGCAGCTGAACAAATAAATTTCTGATATCGGAGAAAACCCCGGTATAGGTAGAAGGATTTGAACGCGGCGTTCTGCCAATCGGCGCCTGATCAATCTCGATCACCTTATCAATTTCTTTTAAACCATTGATTTTTTCGTAAGGCAAAGGTGTTTTTTTGGCCCTGAAGAAATGGTGGTTTAAAATCGGGTATAAAGTTTCGGTAATTAAACTTGATTTTCCACTACCAGAAACTCCGGTTACGGCAATAAATTTACCCAAAGGAAAATCGACTGAAACCTCTTTTAAATTATGTCCAGTTGCTTTAACAATCGATAACTTATGTCCATTGCCCTTTCTCCGGGTTTTTGGCATTTCAATCTTCCTTTTGCCATTTAAATAATCGGCAGTTAAGGTGTTCGATTTTAGGATCTGTGCGGCAGTTCCTTCGGCCACCACTGTGCCACCATGGATACCTGCTCCAGGACCAACATCAATTACCCAATCGGCCTCCAGAATCATATCTTTATCGTGTTCTACCACCAAAACGGTATTTCCCAGATCGCGGAGATTTTTCAGCGCATTGATTAAACGTTCGTTATCACGCTGGTGTAAACCGATACTCGGCTCATCAAGGATGTACATTACATTCATCAACTGCGAACCAATCTGTGTAGCCAAACGGATACGTTGTGCCTCACCACCCGAAAGTGTACGGGCGGTACGATCTAAAGTTAAATAGGTTAAACCTACATCGGTTAAAAACCCAATCCTCGCTTTAATCTCTTTTAAAATTTCTTTGGCAATAATATTCTGGCGGTCAGACAAACGTTCATCAACTTTATCGAACCACTGATGAAGGTTGTTGATATCCATCGATGAAAGCTCGAATATATTTTTGCCATCCACTTTGAAGTGCAGGCTTTCTTTTTTCAAACGGGCACCATGGCACTCGGGACAGGTTTTCAGTTTCCTGAATTCGTCCATATCATCTGATGCAGATTCGCTTCTTTTTTCGTTCTGCTCTTCGAGCATTTTAATGATACCATCGAAAGTGATGTTATAATTCTGAACGTTCCATTTATTATATTCTACTTCAACCTTGATCAGATCAGGCGAACCGTTTAAGATCATGTTAACCACCTCATCACTTAATTTTTCGATCGGTGTAGAAAGCGAAAAACTGTATTTTTTGGCCAAAGCTTTTAACACCTGAAACATCCAGATGTCGCGGTATTCGCCCAGAGGCGCTAAACCACCGTTTAAAATACTCAGTTTTGGGTTCGGGATAACCGATTCCTTATCCACCACAAAAATATAACCCAAACCATCGCAACGCTCGCAGGCACCGTAGGGCGAGTTAAACGAAAAACTGTTCGGTTGGGGTTCGTCGTAAGAAATACCCGTGGTTGGGCACATCAAAAACTTACTAAAATGTGCTACATTATTATCTTTATCGCTGATTTTGATTACACCTTTGCCCATTTTCATTGCAATCTGCAAGGAATCGAGTAGGCGTTTTTTATCTTTCACATCAACAATCAACCGGTCGATTACGACTTCAATATCATGGATTTTATAACGGTCTACCTGCATTTTAGCAGTAATATCCTTTATTTCTCCATCTACACGCACTTTTACATAACCCTGTTTACGGATTTGCTCAAAAAGTTCGCGGTAATGTCCTTTTCTACCTTTAACTACCGGAGCTAAGATATTTACAGCAACCCCATCAAATTTATTAAAGATATTCTGCAGGATCTGGTCTTCGCTCATGCGCTCCATTTTCTCACCGGTATTATATGAGTAAGCATCGGCAACACGGGCGTAGAGCAAACGCATAAAATCGTAAATCTCGGTAATGGTACCTACGGTAGAACGTGGATTTTTGCTGGTGGTTTTTTGCTCAATGGCAATTACCGGGCTTAATCCCGAAACCTTATCTACATCAGGCCGCTCCATCCCCCCCATAAACTGGCGGCTGTAAGCGCTGAATGTTTCCATATAACGGCGTTGCCCTTCCGCATAAATGGTATCAAAAGCCAATGAAGATTTACCGCTACCACTTAAACCCGTGATTACCACAAGTTCGTTTCGCGGAAAACTAACGTCTATATTCTTTAAATTATGTACCCTCGCACCATATACTTCTACATCTTTTTGCTCGCCGAGGTCGATAGATTTATTGCTCATATTTTATTTAAAGTTGGGGCCAAAAACCGGCTTTGAAAAAGACCGGATTTCAATCCGCAAAAATGCTAAAAATTTTATCAAAAAGAAAGCCAAAACCAATCTGTATTACCGATTAATTGTCATAATGTCGGCTTCTATTTCTAAGGAAACCAGATGATAAGCCAAAGCGGACATAAGCATAATGATCCTGGAAATAGATATTGTAATTATCTTCACCATAATAGCCTGCCGCAGCCATTAAAAACACATTATGCATAAACGGGAAGCTGTAATTAAAATTAATTTCGGCATTAAGCCGCTTCTGGATATTGGCAAAATTTTTCGATGGAATTTTGTTTACCGCATAAGATAACTCTGTATTTAAACGCCAGGTTTCTTTTTCGGTTTTAACTTTGCGCCTGTTCTTTGCATTTTTTTCTATCTCATCATACCGGCGCCAGGAGAAATTATATAAAACGCGTGTAAATCCAAAACCTTCATTAAGTGCTGGTTCGTAGCGAAAAAACTTATACCATTGCAAACCCACCCGATGATTGAAGGAGTAATAGCTTTCATCGGCGTTAATGGAAGTAAAATCGCCAAAACGATAAGAAAGTGTTAAATAATTCGCATTAAAATTTCCTGTACGGGTATTAATTGTACCATCAGGATTAAATGCACTCTGATCCTGACCGTTAGAATGGTGCGTAAAAGCCAGTTCAGTATATTTATAATGCGCCGGATCGGGATTTAATCTCGCAAATACAGCAAAACCCAAACGATAACTCGGTGTGCGAACACCTGCCGAAAATTCGTTCCGCACACGTACCGTAAAATCAGGGATAATGGCAAGGGCAATAGGCGATTTGTAACTACCCAATAGCATATAGGTAGTGGTAAGCCGCCCGTTGATTACATATTTAGAAGGGGCGCCCAATTCGCCACCAGGAGAAGTATAAGCTAAATCGGCATTTTCTTTATAAAGATGAATATACTCTCTATTGGCAAACTCTCTTTTTACAGCAACAGAATCTTGGGCAAACGATTGTAAATAGAAGAGGCAGATTATGAGTGTAAAAAAAAATCTCGTCATACCTAATAAACGCTGATAATTAGGCAACGGTTTTGTATTTTTAGAGAAAATAACGATCGCTCATCAAATGATACAGAAACTTAAATAGGGCATGACACTTCTATTACAGCCAATACTGGAACGGATGGAGGTTCCGGCTGCTACCATAATTAAGCACAATTAAAAGATCTCTCGGCTCCGTTACTCTCCGCTCGAGGACGATGCTACTATGAACGCCACGTTAACCCAATGAACCTGTGAACGATTGAACCAATGACTAATGAACAAATGACCAATTAACGATTGAACTAACCTACCACACTATCGTCGTTCCATTCTCAGTCGGGTGCCCTGTACAAACCAAAACACGTCCCCTTTCAATTTCATCGTCGGTAAGCACTTCGTTATAATCCATCCTTACCCCACCTTTGGTACAATTGGCTACACAGGTGCTGCATACTCCTCCACGACAACTATAAGGAAGTTTAATTTTATTTTCGAGCGCAACATCTAAAATGCGCTTTGGCCAGGGTATGTCCAGATGATGCGTTTCACCTTTAAAATTCAAGACAACCGAGTAAGTATTTTTATCAACTACTTTTTCAGAACTATCATCTTCATCAAGCTCATCATCAGGCAGCACAAAAGTTTCTCTTTTGATCTGTTTAATATCAAAACCCATACCCAACAGGGTAATGCGACACAAATCCATATAAATCACTGGTCCACAGCTGTAAAACAGTGCATTATTACGATCGAAATGCAAATGTTCCTGAAGTAATTTCTCAATATAAAACTTATTTAACCTGGCCGTCATTAAGTTTTTACTGTTGCTAAAAACCCAAACAATTTTTAACCTATTAGGATATTTACCCTGCCATTCCAACAGTTCATTATAAAACAAAGTTTCCTCTTTTGACCTATTGCTATATACCAATGTAATCAGCGATCTTCCCTCTCGCACCAGTGCCGTTTTCAAAATCGAAAATAATGGCGTAATACCAACCCCGGCTGCAAAAAGAAAAAGATCGCGTTCTAAATTTTCTTCAGGCAAATAACTAAACAGCCCCTGCGGCTCCTGTGCAAAAAGAATATCGTTCACTGAAGTTTTATGGTGCAGAAATCTCGATATCTCCCCATTTTCCACCCTTTTCACCGTAATGGCTAAAGGCTCATCCACATCAGGTGAACTGTTAAAAGAATACGATCTTCTTATTTCCTTATGCTTTCCATGAAAAACCAACGAAAGAAACTGTCCGGCCAAATATTTCGGGTATCGCTCCCCTACCTCCTCAAATTGAAAAGTAATATTATCACCCGGCTGATTGATTATTTTATTGATGCGCAACTTGAACATAATGCAAAGAAAGGAAATTAATGGTTCATTGGTTCAATAGTCATTAGTTCATTGGTTAGCATGATGCAGAAACTTGCACACCGTAAACTGAAAACTTATCATTATCTATTGATTAACATGATGTAGAAAACACCTCCATGTTAATGCGTGCTTTCGTAGCTAAAAATTCATTAATATATTGGTTAATCAAACAAGGACTCGAAACACTCAACCTCAATCAGGCTTTGCATACTGCATAAAAGGCCTGTATTAACCGGTGTAATCTCTAAATCTGTTTAATCATCTACCAAAAAAAGCGTCCCGATTAAAAACCGGGACGCCTTACCAAATGCTTGTCTTTATCTTAATTATATTACTCGGCGTTATAGGCCAATAATACGCGCGGTTTTGTGTAACCGTAACGTTTCGGATGTTCCATAATCTGTTTCATAGAAATTACTTTATAAACATAGCCACCGGTTTCGCGGTTGAGCCTCATTTTGTAGTAATTATCCTGATTTTGATTATCGATCTGCTTGCGTAAGCGTCCGTCGCCAACATTGTAGGCCGCAGCTACCAATGTCCAGCTTTCTAAACCTTTATACATTTCTTTAATGTATTTACAGGCTGCGATGGTTGATTTTCGCAAATTATAGCGATCATCAACATTCCCATTTACCCTTAATCCATAGGTACGGGCAGTGCCAGGCATAAACTGCCAGATTCCGGCTGCACCTTTTGGAGAAACACCTTCTGTCATTCCAGATTCGACTAATGCCAAATACTTAAAATCATTAGGGATTCCATAAGCAGCGAGAATGGGTTCAATTACGGGAAACCATTTTGCTGCTTTTGCATGCAGGCGATTGGTTTGGGTATTTCCGTAAGTGTGTGCTGCAAGAATTTTTTTCATTTTGCGTTCTACCTTTTTATCGCCTAGTGGCAGGGTTTCTTCTGCAAAATTCAACTGTGCCATTAAAGATTGAGGGGCTTCCTCATTTTCCACTTCAAGGCTATCAGATTTGGGTATTGTAGTGTTTAATTTTTCTTCTTTTAAAAGACTTTTTTGTGCTAAGGGCATTTGGTAAGCGAACACTTTTGCCAAGATAAATAGTGTTGCCACTACCGCAAATGGTACGATGTGTTTCTTTAACATTTTCCTCCTTTTTTTGGTGAACTTATATAAAAACGTTGGCAAAGGTAAAAAATAATAAGCACATTATCAAACAGTTACAAGAAAAAGCGCCAAAACCAGCCTTTAAAGTACTTTAAACGTGGATTTTAAATTTTGATTTTCAGGCAATTTTTCCTATTTTAGAGGCTATTTTTTTATCTGATTTTTCAGCTCTTAAAATTGTTATGTTCATCATTTTTTCATAAATTTGCAGCCCGCATTTTTAATGCGGTTAAAAGCGTATCATGATAAATAAAAACAACAGGAACAGTCGGGATGACAAGTCCAAACCAGGCAGTCGGAGAACAGAAGGCAGAAGTAGTTCGGCCGGGTCTGACAGAAAAAGATCAGACGACAAAGACAGCAAATACAAAAAATCATCCGATTCAAAAGAAGGCTTCAGACCCAGAAGCGCAGACGGTAAAGATTTCAAATCAAAATCTTTCGGAGACAAAAAAGATTTCAAACCAAGATCAGGCGGACGTGATTTCAAATCGAAAGATTCGGAACCACAGAGTTTCAAATTCGGAGATCGCGAGTTTAAATCAAAAGATGCAGGATCAGAAGACCGCGGTCCTAAATCAAGATCAGGTGGATCGAGAGATTTCAAGCCAAGAACCGGTGATCGTGATTTCAAATCGAGAGAGGGTGGATCAAGAGATTATAAACCTAGAACAGGAGACAGGGATTTTAAACCAAGAGAAGGTGGTGCAAGAGATTATAAGCCAAGAACAGGAGACCGTGATTTCAAATCTAAGGATGGAGATTCGAGAGATTTTAAACCGAGAACTGGCGACCGCGACTTTAAACCTAGAGAAGGCGGATCGAGAGATTACAAACCAAGAACAGGTGAACGTGATTTTAAATCGAAAGATGGCGGATCAAGGGATTTCAAACCTAGAGAGGGTGGATATAAAGATTTCAAATCAAGAGGTAAATCAGACGATTTCAAGCCAAGTGCTGGAAGTTCAAGAGATGTAAAACCCAGAGAGCCAAGGGAAGGCGACACCCGTCCGTTTAGAAAACGCGAGGATGCACAGCCAAGAGATACAGAATTTAACCGCCCGGAGCGCACTGTAATTACCCAAGGCCGTAAAACAAATGAAGATAAGGGCTTAATTCGCCTAAACAGATATATTTCAAATGCAGGCATCTGCTCTCGTCGTAAAGCCGATGAACTGATTATTGCCGGTATTATTACCGTAAATGGCGAAGCTGTTACCGAACTTGGCCATAAAGTTGACCCTGCAAAGGATTTGGTTCGTTACAACGGAGAATTATTAAAACGCGAGAAAAAAGTTTACGTTTTATTAAATAAACCTAAAGATTATATCACCACTACAGACGATCCTCAGGAACGCCGTACGGTAATGCAATTGGTTGATAAAGCCAGCCGTGAGCGTATTTACCCTGTTGGTCGCTTAGATCGCAATACAACAGGTTTGTTGTTAATGACCAACGATGGTGATTTAGCAGATAAATTATCACATCCTAAAAACGGTATCACTAAAATTTACAATGTTGAACTGGATAAATCTTTATCACAGGGCGATTTAAACAAAATTGCTTTTGGTTTAGAGTTAGAAGATGGCTTGATTAAACCTGATAACATTTCTTATGTTACAGGCGGAACCAAGAAAGAAATCGGTATCCAGATTCACAGTGGTAAAAACAGGATTGTTCGCCGTATTTTCGAACATTTAGGTTACAATGTAGAAAAATTAGACCGTGTAGTTTATGGCAATTTAACCAAGAAAGATTTACCACGCGGTAGATGGCGTTATTTGGAAGAACATGAACTGGTTCAGATTAAACATTTAATTAAATAGTATATAAAGGCAGCCAATCGGCTGCCTTTTTTGTTACTTTCTTACTACAAGGAACCTGGAGAAAAAGCACAAATACCAGAGAGTTGGTTTCCAGTAAAACATCCTGCGTGTTTTTTTGTATCTGTGGCATTTTCCACCATCGTTTTCGCTTACAACGAGAACGATATATCTTTCCTTGCAGACTTCACTGCGTTCAGAACAACAACCATTCTTTTTACATTAAAATTTTCCCATATTTGTTAAAATCAATATCATCTTTTCATGAAAAAATTTAGTTCATTACTTGTGCTCACCATATTATCAAGCCTTGCTTTTGCTCAAAAAAGCAATTATAACCTGATTGTAGGTACTTATACTGCACCGGGAAAAAGCGAAGGGATTTATACTTATAATTTTGACGCTGCAACGGCAGCCACCACCGTAAAAAGCATCGCAAAAAATACAGATAACCCAAGTTACGTAGCCATTTCACCCGATCAGAAGTTTATTTATGCTGTTAACGAAACCGGAGCAACCAGCACGGTAAGTGCCTTTAAATATGATGCTAAAACAGGTGATTTAACTTTTTTAAACAAAGTTGACAGCCATGGCGCCGATCCTTGTTTTATTACTACAGATGCAAAAAATGTAATCGTAGCCAATTATAGCGGCGGCAGCTTAGCTGTATTTCCGCGCAAAGCAGATGGTTCCCTAACAGAAGCTGCGCAGGTAATTAAACATACCGGAAAAAGCATTGATCCGAAAGGCAGGCAACAAAGTGCCCATGTTCACATGACATTATTTACACCAGACCATAAATACCTAATTGTAAACGATTTAGGCGAAGATCAAACATATATTTACAAATATAACCCAACCTCGAAAGAAAAAATATTAACGGTAAAATCGGTACTCAAAACCAATGCAGGTACTGGCCCAAGACACATCACTTTTAGTCCAAATGGTAAGTTTGCTTATCTGGCACACGAATTTAACGGCAGCATTACTGCTTTTGCTTACGCAAATGGAACCTTAACCAAAATTCAGGAAATAGGTACTACTCCAAAAGATTTTACGGGCAAAATTGATGGAGCTGATATTCATGTTTCGGCCGATGGAAAATTCCTTTACGAAACCAACCGCGGCGATGCCAATAGCATTTCAACATTCTCTGTTTTACCTACCGGAAAATTGAAATTTATTGAAACGGTAAGTACACTGGGCAAAGGGCCAAGAAATTTCACGATTGATCCGACCGGAAAATTCTTATTGATCGGACATCAATACAGCAACAACATTATTATTTTTAACCGCAACAAAACAACGGGTAAATTAACCGATAGTGGTAAAAGGATCGACGTTGGCTCCCCAGTTTGTTTGGTTTTTAATTAATCGAAAGCCAATGGAAAACTTCGATTGGACAAAATTCACGATCAGGATTGCCGTTAAAGCAAAGCTTGAGGAGGTCTACAACGCCTGGACGAAGGCCAGCGAAATTGAAAAATGGTTTTTGAGTGATGCATCCTTCAGCGATGAAAATCAGGTATTGCTTAACAAAACGCAAAACGCGCTTAAAGGTGACCAATATAAATGGATCTGGTACCTGTATGATGATATCGAAAACGGAATGGTAACCGAAGCAAATGGCACGGATTATTTCCAGTTCACCTTTGCAGGAGATTGTTTAGTGGATATCAACCTCCGCGAAGAATTTGAATATACCGTAGTAGAACTTACTCAAAAGCATATTCCTACAGATGATCATTCGAAGCGAAACATCCGTTTAGGCTGCCACAACGGCTGGAGTTTTTACCTGATTAATTTAAAATCAGTTTACGAAGGTGGTTTAGATTTAAGGAATAAGGATAACCGTTTTAAACCGATGCTGAATAATTAAGGATGAGTTTAGCGGTAAAAGGGCGAGAAACCCGGGAAATTGGTTTTTCGGTTATAGAACATGTATTTACCGATCCAGAGATTGAGGCAATCCTAACTGCAATTAGCAATACTGATCCAAAAAACGAAACCTTTAGAAAATCAGATGATCTTTTTGCAATCCGTCAATTTTTAAAAGAAGTTCCGGATGCGATCAACATTGTTTTTAACGAAAAGCTGAAAAACATTATAAATGAGCTCTTTGGAGAAGATTATTTCCTCGTTAAATCAATCTATTTTGATAAACCAGAAACTTCAAACTGGTTTGTTTCCTATCATCAGGATTTAACTATTTCTGTTGATCAAAAGGTTGAAATAGCCGGATTCGGTCCTTACACCAATAAACATAATCAATTTGCCGTTCAGCCACCATTAAGTATTCTTGAAAGCAGCTTTACTATCCGCATCCACCTTGACGATACCAACGAAGAAAATGGCGCACTAAAGGTAATTCCGAATTCGCACAGCAAAGGAATTTACCGCCCGGAAACCATTAATTGGGATATTGAGCAGGAAGTGAGCTGCAATGTAGCCAGAGGAGCTGTAATGATTATGAAACCAATGCTCCTGCACCGTTCAAGCCGGACAACCAACAACAAAAAAAGAAGGGTAATCCATTTAGAATTTAGCAACCAGCTATTACCCAAAGCAATACAATGGTCAGAATATCTAAATTTTGAACAGAAAACACAGACAAATTAACATCGTAATATTACACTACTTTAAATCATTTTCCGTTAGATTAATAATGAATAAAAAAATATTAATAATCCCTTTACTGGCTCTAATCGGATTGGAGGCATGCCAAAATAAAACAAAGCAAAACGCCGATGAGAATGGAGAACAAGCTATATTAAATTTATCTTCCCCCGATTTTAATGCAGATAGCGCTTACGCCTATACAAAAGCACAGGTAGATTTTGGCCCACGGATTCCGGGCACATCAGCACATCAAAAATGCGCAGATTATCTGGTTGCCAAATTAAAATCGTTCGGTGCTCATGTAAGTGTACAAGGTGAGAAAACGCAGACTTATGATGGCAAAAGTTTTCAATTGAAAAATATTGTTGCCGCTTTTAATCCAGCTAAAAAGAACAGGGTTTTAATTACGGCCCATTGGGATGCCCGTCCCTTTTCCGATCAGGATACTGACCCTGCAAATCATACAAAACCTTTTGATGCAGCTAATGACGGTGCTAGCGGCGTAGCAGTAATTTTAGAAATGGCACGCCAAATTCAACAGGAACAACCCAACGTAGGCGTAGATTTCGTATTATGGGATTTAGAAGATTATGGCAAGGCAAATGATGAAACACCGGATGAAACCACCTGGTGTTTAGGCTCTCAATATTGGGCTAAAAAGGCAATTGCTTCAGGATACAAGGCCTTATACGGCATTAACCTGGATATGGTAGGTGGTGGTAATGCACAATTTACACAGGATGAAATTTCACGTCAGGCTGCTCCAGATGTATCTAATAAGATATGGGATATCGGGAACGAGATTGGCTACTCTTCCTATTTCACCAAAATTCCGAGCGGAAAACTGGTAGACGATCATTTCTGGATGAACAAAGCAGGTGTTCCTTCCGTTGATATTATCCATTACAACGATAACAGTGGTTTTTATATCAACTGGCACACCCAATTGGATAATTTAGCGAACATTGACAAAAACACACTGAAAGCAACAGGTCAAACCATTTTAGAAACCATTTACAGAGAAAAATAAATGGTAACAAATGTGCAATTGTTAATTATTTTTAAGACCATACATCAAAGAAACTTTTATATTCGCCAAACAAAATTATCTAAACTAATAATGAAACAATTATTTTCAACTGCAATAGCTTCGCTTTTAGCCTTAGGCGCCTTTGCCCAAAAGAGTGACGGGACAACCAAATCTTTAGTAAATGCTGAAAAGGATTTCGCTAAATCGGTTGCCAAAAACGGAGATAAAGAAGCGTTTCTTGATTATTCATCAGCTAATACATTAGTATTCAGACCGAACCCGGTTAATGCTAAAACTTTTTATACCGGTAAGGCAAATGCGGAAAATGATGTAACCTGGACTGCAAACCTGGCAAAGGTATCGCGCAGTGGTGATTTAGGTTTCACTACCGGCCCCTACGAAATCGGAACATCAGAAAAAAAATACGGTCAATACCTATCAATCTGGAAATCAGAAAATGGCAGATGGAAATTAGCGATTGATTTGGGTACAGAAAGTAACAAACCTTTGGCTAATGTTACGCCTTCTTTTGTAGAGCCGAAAGACCATGTTGCACCAAAATTCCTAAATGAAAGAGAGATTAAAGCTGGTAAAGAAATTATCTTAACAACCGAGAAAACATTAAACACTTTATTAAAAACGCATGGAATTGCTGCGTTTGGTGGCTTTTTAACCAACGATGCACGTTTACTTTTTCCGGGTAACGAAGCCATTGATGGAAAAGGAAAAATCATTTCTTTTTATAATGGTATGATCAGCAAAATCAATTTAAAAACTACAGGAGTAGATAAAGCGATTGGTAGCGATTTAGCATATACTTATGGTGTGGCAACAATAGATTATAAAGCCGATCTGCGCGAAAGTTTTAACTATGTTTTTGTTTACGAAAAAGCAGCAGATGCAAGCTGGAACTTAATTGTACAGGCTTTTGTACCTGCAGAGAGATAAAATAACCAGGTGAATTAAAGAGGGCTATCCATAAAAAGAGGCCCTTTTTTTATTTTAGAGATTTATCTTTTTTTGTAATTACATTCAGATTTAGTTCACGTTACTCCAATTTGAGCGTTGACAACTTTCTTCCCAAACGCTTATTAAAGTTATCAACTCACTAATAAAATAGCTTATTTTACGTTTAAAACTCATGCATAAAAAATTACTTCTATTCTCCGTTCTCGCATTATGGTGTTTTACTGTTTCGGCACAGAAAAAGAAATTCGACATTCAAGGTAAAGCCGGCGCACGTGGCATTATGCCCGAAAATACCATCGAGGGTATGTTAAAAGCTTTAGATTTAGGTGTAACCACCTTAGAAATGGATGCTGTGATTTCGAAAGATAAACAAGTGGTGCTTTCTCAGGAACCATACTTTAACAATGAAATTTCGCTCCAGCCTAACGGGAAGCCTATAACCTTAAAAGACCAAAAGAATTTCAACATCTACAAAATGGATTATGAGGAAATTAAAAAATTTGATGTAGGCAGTAAAGTACATAGCCGTTTCCCAGGGCAGATGAAATTTAAAGCTTATAAACCATTACTTACGGAAACGATAGATGCGGTTGAGGCCTATGTGAAAGAACATAAACTGGCCAAGCCGATGTACAGTATTGAAACGAAAACGATTAAAAATGGCGACAATGAATTCCACCCGGAACCTGCAGAATTTGTAGACCTGATTATGGAGGTCATAAATGCCAAAAAGTTAAGTAAAAGGGTAATTATCGAATCGTTTGATATGCGTACGCTTCAGTACCTGCATGAGAAATACCCTAAAATACAAACTTCATTATTGATTGACGAGAAAGAGCCTTTTGAAGATTATATCGAGAAATTAGGATTTAAGCCTACCATTTATAGCCCTTATTCGGTTTTGGTTGGTAAAGGTTTGGTAGACCGATGCCACGCCATGGGGATTAAAATTATTCCCTGGACGGTAAACACGGTTAAGGAGCTTAAATATTTTATGGATTTAGGTGTAGATGGCGTGCTTACCGATTACCCTAATATTATGGGGCAGTTGAATAACTAATTTGCTGTTTAATCTTTGCGGCTTGCGCTCGTTTTTAACGAGCGCATAAATAGCAGGCGATTTTTATCGCTTTGACCTATCGGTTGGTGTCTCACCCGACCGAATAAGATTTAAGTTGGTTGGTGTGACACCAACCAATAGAATGAGACATAAAAAAAGCGCTGAATATCAGCGCTTTTTTTGTTTGAGTTTTACTAATGCCTAGTGGTGCGATTCAGGAGCTTCTGTGTGTTGTGCTTCAGTTTTCTCGTGAGAAGAAGAAGCTTCTTCACCATGGTGGAAAATTGGTCTTGTGAAAGCCACAAGCAGGATTAAAACAATAATCCAAGCCGTTAATGGTAGTGCCCAAATGCCTTTAGTTTGCTGAACTGGCGCGTGTGAATCGTGAGCTGACATATCGAATATTTTTAATTTTAAGAATTTATGCTTTGTAATTGTGTGGTAAAGATAATAACAAAATTAAAATAAAAAGATTAAAAGGCGATTTGTATCTGTAAAAGCACAGGGATAAAAGTATAGTTCTATCCCTGTAAATCGTAAATCATTTTTTTGGTACTGTTCATTTTGTTTTTGATTCGGCTCTGATGTTCAAGCAAAGCATTGTGTTCATCCTGAATGGCATTAAAAAGTTCTGCTTTTTTAAAATAGTTCGCCGCTTCAGCAAAATTTTGTTGCTGCTCTGCATGTAAACCTAAACTTTCGTAAATATGCGCTTCGCAAACGCCTGCAACACTTAAAGCTTTATCGGCAATCTGTTTAACCAGTTTATGCATTTTAAGCGTAATTACCAGTTTCAAATAAGGCTCGTACACCTCCGGAAAATCGGCATCAAGCTCCGTGCAGCGCTTGTAATAATAACCCGCAGTTTTGTAATCCTTAAAATGATTATGGTAAATATCTCCAAGCTGAAAATAAGCTCTTGCATAATCAGGATCAAAGACAATAAGTTCGTTAAAATATTGAAGTGCTTTGGGCAATTCGCCCCAATGCAATTCTTCAATGGCCTGCAGATATTTTTCTTCTACAGTTGTATAAATGTCCATAATGGATATCATTAATTTTGTTAAGCCGTATTTTGCTTAGCAAATGGGTAATTAAATTAATTTTTAAATTTTGGTTATGCTATGATGGCAAAAACGCTAAGGATTGGGAAGGAAATTTAAATCAATACCCAAACCCTTTATGCCACAAGACGGGCTAAAGTGCATTTTTTGGATATGTAGTTGACGTAGCATTTCTGTAAATTTAATGCAAAGATATTTATTTTCAGCGAATTGCAAATTATTTTTTTTCGATTGATCAGCTTTTCATCTTGACCAGTGCATTTTTAATTTGCCGCCTGTGCCTTAAAATATGAACGATGGCATGTTCGAGCATTTGTTCTACATCGTATTGTTGCCCCCACCTTGTATTGATCTTTTTCGGTTGATCAAATTCTTCCAGCTTAATATTAGGGTTTCTGATAAAAAGATCCTCATTGTATTTAAATGCTTCCCGGATGCTTGAAATATAGGGGCTTACCTGACCAAATAGCACACGTTCTGGCCTGGTTGTTTCCAATCCGATAGAGTTTTCGATATAAACCGCATAGCTAAACATTGAGGCGCTTACATGCGTTAAAATGATCTGGATTGAGATACAATCGGGATTAACACTTTTTGGTTCGATGGTTTGAAGCAACTGTTGCTGGTTGATTGGCTTAATTACTTCAATCAGCTCATCAACTGCTTTTTTATATTCGTCCATTAGTGCAGCAATTGCACCGGTAAGGTTAATGGCTTCCATCGTTAAAACAAATATAATGGTTTGCCTGGGATTTTATGTTTTCGGGATTTGTAATCTGGGCCAAGCGCACGGTGGATTTTTAATCCACCAATAGGAGGATCAAAAACTTTGAGACGGGATTAAATCCCGACCAGCTTCTAATCCCGACTAGCAATTACAATAAATCTTTGATAATTTTTTCGATCGATAAACCTTCGGCTTCGGCGCGGTAGTTACGTACAATACGGTGGCGTAAGATAGGCTCAGCCACTGCTTTCACATCTTCAATATCTGGAGCATATTTACCAGTTACTGCTGCGTGGCATTTTGCACCTAAAACCAGAAACTGCGAAGCACGCGGACCAGCACCCCAGCTAATGTATTTGTTTACCGCCTCGGTAGCAAATTCACTATTCGGACGGGTTTTGGAAGCTAATTTTACGGCATATTCCAAAACATTGTCTGTAATGGGAATATCGCGGATTAGTTTCTGAAAATATTGGATATCATCTGCATGAATAATTTTCTGCAGTTGAATGGTTTTATTGCTGGTGGTATTTTTAACAATGTTCAGTTCATCTGCAAAAGCAGGATAATTTAATTGAATATTGAACATAAAGCGATCTAACTGTGCTTCGGGTAAGGGATAAGTTCCTTCTTGCTCAATCGGATTCTGCGTGGCCAAAACGAAAAATGGTTTTGGTAAAGTATGGGTTTGACCAGCTGCCGTAACCGATTTCTCCTGCATGGCCTCTAATAGAGCGGCCTGGGTTTTTGGAGGGGTACGGTTAATCTCATCAGCCAGGATAATATTAGAAAAAACAGGCCCTTTTATAAATTTAAAGTGCCTGTCTTCTCCTAAAATCTCTGCGCCAATAATATCGCTTGGCATTAAATCTGGTGTAAACTGGATCCTGTTAAAATCGAGGTCTAAAACAGAAGCTACGGTTTGTACAAGTAAAGTTTTAGCTAATCCGGGTACGCCAACCAGCAGACAGTGTCCGTTACTGAAAATGGCGATTAAAACAGATTTTATGATGTCATCCTGTCCAACTACTACCTTACTTATTTCGGCTTTAATGTTGTTGAAAGATTGATGAAGTGCATCAACAGCTTCTACTTCGTTCTTATACTGCATTGGTGTTATTTTGCGGCTGTGGTTTTAGTCCAGATTTTTAATTCATCACAGGTATTAAATTCGTCGTCGATTTTAATGTAAGTGCTTTCGCGACGTTTTTGAAACCATTCGCTTAAAGTACGATTAATTTTATCACTTTGTGCAGCATCCCTGATTTTTGGAAAATCCTGTTTCAGATTTGCTTTGTGTGGAGGTATTTTCGATTTTAAATATAAAATGCGGTAACCTTGTTTTCCATCAGGTGCAGTAAATAAATCAGGTTTAGAAACGCCACCAATTTTCATGCTATCGATTACTAAAAATACCGATGGATCTAATTTATCAACCGGGATGAAAGTACTTCTTGCCTGCACATTTTCGGCATTAAGCATCATACCACCGTTATATTTAGTTTCTTTATTATCAGAATACAAGTTTGCAGCAGCGGCAAAGCTTACTTTTTTTCCGATAATGTTGTGGTAAATACTATCAGCATGAAGTTTTAAACGGGTTAAACTTTCGGGAGTAGTTTTAGGCATAATTAAAATGTGCCTAACGTGTACCTGCTCACCTCTACGCTCTAATACCTGTAAAAAGTGGAAACCATAATCTGTTTCGAAAACCGGTGAAATTTCTCCTGCTTTTAATTTAAAAGCCCAGGCAGTAAATTCTTTAACCATGGTGTTTCTGTCGATAAAACCATAATCACCACCATCAGCTGCAGAACCCGGATCTTCTGAATAGGTTTTAGCCAATACGCCCATATCTTCGCCTGCTTTAACCCTTAAACGAAGTGCTTCGATTTTATCGCGGAATTTTTGTTTTTCAGCCCTGGTTAACTGTGGGTTTAAAATCACTTCACCAACTTCTACTTCTGTGTTAAACTCAGGAATACTATCACCTAAAGATTTGAAATACTTTTCAACCTCCATTGGGGTAACGTTGATGTTCTCGGTGATTTTTTGCTGCATTTTCTGCGCAATCAACTCATCTTTTACCGATGGCCTGATCTCATCTTTATACTGAAGAACCGATTTGTTCAGGAACTGCTCTAAACGCTCTTGCCCACCCGCACGCTGCATACTGAAACGCATACGTTTATTTACTTCATCATCAACGGCACCATCCTCAACCATTACCGAATCGATTTCGGCCTGTTGTTTAAGCAGTTTCTGGGTTAAGGTTTGTTGTAAAATTTTACATTTAATCTCATCATTGGCCGGGTTACCCTGATAAAGATATTGAGTGTATTGTTGGTTTAAATCTGATAGCAGGATAATATTATTTCCTACAACAGCAGCAACTTTATCTACAGTATGCTTTTGCGCATAACTGTTTAAAAACAGGCAAATTAAAGCGGTTGCTACTAAAAAAACTTTCTTCATTCTATTTGTTATATTTTGCAATTTAATATTTATGGTCACTCTTTATCAGCTTAGTTATAACCTGGCAAGCTTTTTAAGCTCGTTTTCGTTAACCCTCACCTGGTATTTCTGTTTAAGGCTTTTAAGCCATTTATCTTCTAAACTCAGCTGATAATCGGCAATTACCTCTCCCCTCACTTCGTTTAGGGGTTTATTATATTTTTGTTGGTTTTTCGTGTAAAAATCATTTATTGCCGCTTCATCTTCCTGCGCTTTATTCCAGATTTTTTGTTCCGAAACATTAAACATCAAAACACCTTCGCGGTATTCGTTCAATAAAAAATCGCGGTCTTTACTCCCGCCACCAACTTTTTTATGCGTTGTTAATGCATCCTCGTAAGTTTTGATTTCTTCCTGGTAGCCGGCACTTTTATCCAGCCCCATATCCCGGGCATCCAAAACCTTGAGTTTAAAATTTATATACAGGTTTAAATAAGCTTGTAAGGTATCGTAAGCGGCACTGATGTTTCCATTGTGGCTTTTTTTATACGCCCACATAAACTCCCTGGCACTGATCGATTTACCATTTACCACAGCTACGTTTTGCGCAAACGAAACGCTATAAATAAAGCTAAAAACAAATAGGCAGTAAGCTTTCCTCACACAGAGCACTCTATAAATTTTAAGGGATAAAAGTAACAATTAGCGACGCTATTATAAGATATTTAACTAATTTTAACAGAAATTATTATCCAACAAAAATACGAATGGAAAACCAGGTTACCAACAATGCGAACGCTTTACGTTTATTTTTTACCGACGAAGTTTTCGTGGTGAAAGATGAAACTGTAGAAATTCTGCCTTTACGTAACCCAGAGCCTGTTTTTGCTGCTCAAAATGTTTCTGTTACTGAAGAAAAAGAAACGGTTATTAAAGCAGAAATAGCGCAAATTCCTGAAATTAATGCTACAAATATACCCAAAGTTTATCCCCAGGCACCTGAAATTCCGTCTATTGTGGCCGAACTGCTGCCCGAAAAAACATTTAAATTTTTGGGTGGAAATAAAAAATCAGTACTGATTTTAGTAAATGATCAGCAGCATGATGTAAGCACTGAACAGGGCAGAGAGCTGTTGCGTAAAATTGTTAAAGCGGTTGATTTGGGCACACCCGATTTTGCCTTATTAAACTACGCAAACCATAAAGGAACAGATTACGCAGAACTGCACCAATTTTTCAAACCTGTTATCATGTTATCTTTCGGGGTAGAAATAGCAGCGCTAAAGCTAAACCTGACCTGGCAGAACGAAATCATCATGCACGAAAACACTAAAATCATTTTTGCACCAAATCTCCATCATTTAGATAGTGATTTAACGGCAAAGAAAACACTTTGGGGGCATCTTCAGAAAATTAAATAGCGGCTTAGCAAGTGTATCAAATATTGAGTATTACGTATCGAGATTGATTCGCTTAAACCATACACCTTAAACCCTTTACCTTTTACCTTCCTTAAAATGAAAAAACTCGTTTTTGCCACCAATAATGAACATAAAACAGAAGAAATACGATCGGCGCTTGAAGGCAAATATGAAGTGCTAAATTTAGAGGATATTGGTTGTTTGGTTGATATCCCTGAAACTGCTGATACTTTTGAAGGTAATGCAAGTTTGAAAAGCGGCTACGTGGTAGAACATTTTAATTTAGATTGTTTTGCTGATGATAGCGGTTTAGAGGTAGCAGCCTTAAATAACGAACCTGGTGTATATTCTGCAAGGTATTCGGGAAGTCGCGATAGTGCAGAAAACATTCAGCTCGTTTTAAAAAAACTTGAAGGAAAGAGCGACAGAAAAGCCAGATTTAAAACGGTAATATCTTTAATGCAGCATGGTGATAACCACATTTTTGAAGGTGTAATTAATGGAACAATCAGAACCGAATTAGCTGGTTCAAAGGGTTTTGGTTACGACCCGATCTTTCAACCTGATGGCTACGATATCACCTTTGCCGAAATGGATATGGCAGAGAAGAATAAAATCAGCCATAGGGCTATTGCCCTGAAGAAGATGATTGATTTTTTAAGGGAGAAAAAGTTATAATTTAAATAGATTAAAAAATTTCGAGAGGTCATCATTTCGACCGTAGCGGAGAAATCTATAACTTAAATCTATCTTTAGATTTCTCCATTGCACGGCGTTCCAGTCGAAATGACGACTATACAAATTACATTTTACCAGCCACTTTTTTCACCTGTGAAGTATCTTTTTTCACCTGAACGCTATCTTTTTTGGGTAAAATAGGTTTGATACCAAAGTTGGCGGTATCTGCTGGTTTGGTTTGTGGCAGTTTTTTATCCAGGCTTACACTGTCTTTTCCAAGTGCAATTTTCGGTTTGGTAACAGATTCAGTTGTTATTGGTTTAACTACCGGAGTTATTGTTTTTGCCGCTGTTACAGCAACAGGTTTACCTGCCACTGTTTTTGCTTTTGCTTTGGGCTTAGCCTTACCTGAAGAGCCTATGGCGTCTTTTTTCGACTTTGGCCGCTCGCTGGGCTTCCATGAAAAACCTTTTAAAGCATGATCTTTTGCAATGGTATTTTCAGGGTTTAGCGCCCCCTCAACTCCTTTAATATATACAATATCCTCAATGGCATTTTCCTTATTCTTAAAAATGAATTTGATCCTGCTACTCAATGTCTGGTTCATTTCTTTATAAACCTTTGTACTATCATCCTGGGTGTAATAGATACTTTCTGCATTACCATCAACGTACAAATTCTTCAATTTTCCGTCATAAAAGAAACCCGTCATTAACCGGCCTTTTATCTGGTTAAACCTTAGCGAATCGGCAGGGGTATTTACCAAAAATGCATTTTTGATGGCTTGTAAATTATTCAGCTTTTTATTCTTAAACTGAACATAAATGGTATCGCCAACCTGTTGTGAACCTTCCGACCAGAGAATTGGGTTACTGTAACAACGTAAAGTAGAATCGGCACTGGTGTAAAAAAGACTATCAGTTTTGGCCTGAATATTCGTTTTATAGATTTTAACGCCATGGTAAGCCTTAATAATACGTGCCTGAACGGTATCGGCAGGGTTAAACTTCGCTGTATCGTTTGTTTTGCCAAGTTTTAAATTCCCTATAATCTTTGTTAAACTATCTTTAACACCAGGTTTAGTCACCTTTTTTTGCAGGCTATCAATCTTTGTTTTTGAAAGATCTTTAACCATTGGAGTTACTTTATCAGTTATCTTTTTCTGCAGGCTATCAATCTTCGTTTTTGAAAGATCTTTTACAATTGGACCAGCCTTATCGATTAGCCTTTTTTGCAAACTATCGGTTTTGAGTTTAGGGAGATTTTTAATAATAGAATCGGCTTTACCTTTCAAAACATTATTTTTCAGCAAACTATCGGGATTAAGACCGGGTAATCCTTTGCTGAGCGAATCTACCTTCAATTTTAAACTATCGGTACTTTTATCTTTCAGGTTTAGTAAATCCTCTGTTGCTGCATCACCTTTATTTTTTTTCTTTTTATCGGCCCTCCGTTTACTCCTGTCATCTTTTTGCGTAGGCGGGGTGTCTGGCTTCACTTTTTGCTCCCCTTTTTCTTTCTTCCCACCGCCGTCTTCATCATCCTCACCAACCTGATTATCGGCTTTGATCGAAATTTTAGGAATCAGTTTTAAGGTTTTTTGCAATACCATTTGTGTTTCCAGGGTATCGGCACCCATCCATAAACTATCTGGTCTTTTTTTATTTTTCACCATTACCGAATCTTCGGTACCAATGCCGAGGTAAGCATTCCTGGTTACGAGTGTGCGTTGATCCAGCTTATAATAATAGCCCAAATCGCCAAACATTTTCATCTTATCTTTCGTATCAGAAAAAACAATGTTTTTAACCGCTTTACCAACTCCCTGCTTACCAAAATAATATAAACTATCTCCCTTTAAAGATCGTGTACCCTGCGTGTAAAGATTTTTCTTGCCAAAAAAAGCATCTTCCGTCATGGTGTTGTACTGGCCATTTTCGGTATACAGGTTATCATCTTTCCCTTTAATATTGGTTGGTCCGTAAAAGTAGGTCCATTTGTTTTTAGTGTTGTAGCTCATCGTATCCGATTTAATGGTCGATTGCGGCGTAACCACCACTACATCATATCTAAAATACGCGTCGCTGCCTTCGCGGCTGTAGCCCTCACTAAAATAATAGCCGTTTTTACTTGTTACCGTTACTTCCTTGTTTACAATCTTACCCCCGCTGGTATAAGTTCCTATTTTGGTGAGTGTATTGTAATCTAAAATATTGGTGGTTAACACAGAATTTGGGTCAACCATTCTTACATTTCCCGTCAAATGCGCTTGTTTTTTATTTCCATCATATTCCAGTTGATCTGAATAAATATCGGTAGTAAGCTGGTTAATGTGTACATTTTTGTAAGCTTCAAAATAGTTCCGTTCGCTATAAAACACAGCGCTATCACAGGTTAAAGTAGCATTGTCTTGTTGGAAAACAGGATTCCTTAAATAACTGACTTTGTTTTTAACATCACCTGTTATTTTAGAAAAAGAAACAATTTTAATCTTCGAAGCGGGTTGCTGACCGAATAAAAATACTGGACTGATTAGAAGAAATAAAAAGACAAATAGTTTTTGCACACTACAAAGTTAGTTTTTTGTTCCGAACGTTCGGAATACCAGTTAAAATTAAATATTTTTGGTGGATGTTACCCTTAGACCAATTTCAGGATTTTATTGAACAACAACAGCTGTTTGTTCAGGTTAACAGGATTCTTTTAGCCGTAAGCGGCGGAAAAGATTCGGTATTAATGTTGCACTTGTTTAAAGCAATAGGCATTGATATTGGTGTAGCACACTGTAATTTTAATTTAAGGGCCGATGAGGCACAACGCGACGAAAGTTTTGTTGCTTTACTGGCCAAAAATTTAGGGTTACCTTTTTATGTAACGCATTTTGACACTAAAAAATATGCTGCTGAAAATAAAATTTCGACGCAGATGGCTGCCCGTGATCTCCGGTATCACTGGTTTGAAGAAATTAGACTTAAAGAAAGTTACGATTACATTGCCTTAGCGCAACACCAAAATGATGCGGTTGAAACGGTGTTAATTAACCTTACACGTGGCACAGGGATAAGCGGATTGCATGGAATTTTGCCTAAACGCAATCATTTGATCAGACCCTTGTTATTTTTAAACCGGCTGCAGATTGAGGAATTGGTAGCAGCCAACAACATCGATTTTGTTGAAGACAGCTCGAACTCCAGCACCTATTATACCCGGAATAAGATCAGGTTACAGGTTGTGCCGCATTTGCAGGAGATTAACCCCAACCTCGAAAAAACCTTTGCCGAAAATATAGCCCGTTTTGCTGAACTAGAAACTTTTTTAGCTGTACAAGTGCAAAAACTGGCAGATAAAATTTTAGATAAAAGAAGTGATGGCATCTACATCCCATTGCAGGAAATTATTCAACTAAAGCCTCAAAAGTTATTACTGTATGAATTGCTTAAACCTTTTGGTTTTGTTGAAAATGTGATACAGGAAATTTTAGACAGTTTAAAGGCCTTAAGTGGCACACATTTTTTCAGCTCTACCCATCAGGCCATTATCAACAGGAACGATCTGGTAATCGTTGAAAAAAATGTTTCGGTTACAGCCAACCAATTTATTCATCCAGCTACCGAAAGCACCATTTTTGCAGATCACGAAATTTCATTAAAGTTTACAGAAGAAATAAAATTCGAAACTGACCCTAACAAAGCTTTTGTGAATGCAGATAAATTAATTTTCCCTCTGGTACTGAGAAACTGGCAAAATGGAGATAAATTTATTCCTCTGGGTATGCGCAGTCTGAAAAAAGTAAGCGATTATTTTATTGATGAAAAAGTTCCGCTACATTTGAAAAATACCACACCAATCCTGGTAAATGGAAATGGTGAAATGGTTTGGATTGCCGGCATGCGACAGGATAACCGATATAAATTAACTACTGCAACAAAAAAAGTTGCTATATTCGAACTCAAAATTAAATAAGTGGAAAGCAGATACGCCTATATCGAAAAACAATACATCGGCCGCGATTATGTCCGCATTTTTATTCGGTTGATTATGGCTGCTTTCTGTTTTGCTGCTTATGTTTACGAACGCGACCGCGATAATACGCAAGATTTGTTCCTGGTAGTAGGTTTCGGGATTATTGGCGTTTCTATGCTCCTGCTATTTCTGATTCAGTACAAAATTATTGTAGATAATGGCAGCATGGTACTGGATGGACTCTGGACAACAAAAAGGGTTAAAATAGACTTAAATAGCATTATCGATGTGCGTAAAGCAACCTATAGCCGCTATTTTTTCAATAACCCAGTATATAACCTTCATACCAAAGGTACCATTCGTTTTTACTCATCGGGCAAAGATGCTGTTGTATTAACCGACCGTGATGGTTTAGAATATTTTATTGGTACGCAAAGACCAAATGAACTCTTTTTGGTGATAAAAGAGGAAATGCGTAACCTCAAATAATCATTTCATTTTCTTCAATAAAATATCTAGTCAATATCTAGTCTTTATTATTGCAATAGGCCGACACGCATTATAGATTAAAATCGGGTACATTTGCGGTAACAACAATACGTTTATAATGAAGATAGGAATTGTTTGCTACCCCACTTTTGGCGGTAGTGGAGTAGTTGCAACAGAACTTGGTAAGGCACTTGCTAACGAGGGTCATCAGGTTCACTTTATCACTTATAGTCAGCCTGCAAGGCTCGATTTCTTTTCGGCCAACCTGTTTTATCACGAGGTTTCGGTAAGAAATTATCCTCTTTTTGATTATGCCCCTTACGAATCGGCATTGGCCAGTAAACTGGTAGATGTTGTCCGTTTTGAGCAGCTGGATGTATTGCACGTTCATTATGCCATTCCACATGCTTCTGCTGCTTTTATGGCGAAACAGATTTTAGCCAGTTATGGTATCCATATTCCGGTAGTAACCACTTTACACGGTACCGATATTACGTTAGTGGGTAAAGATCCAACCTACAAACCGGTAGTAACTTTCTCTATTAACCAAAGCGACGGTGTAACTACGGTTTCGGAAGATTTAAAAGAAGATACCTATCGCCACTTCGAAATCACAAAAGAAATTAAAGTTATCCCTAATTTTATAGATTTTAGCCGTTTTAGTTTACAGGCAAAAGATCACTTTAAAAAAGCAATTGCACCCAATAACGAGCGGATTTTAATCCATACTAGCAACTTCAGAAAGGTAAAACGTACGGAAGACGTAATCAAGATTTTCGAAAAAGTGCAGACAGTAATTCCTTCAAAACTGTTAATGGTGGGCGATGGACCAGAGCGTGTATACAATGAGCAACTTTGCCGGTCGCTGAATATTTGCGAAAATGTACGCTTTTTAGGCAAGCAAGATGCAGTAGAAGAAATTTTATCAGTTTCTGATCTTTTCCTGATGCCTTCTGAATCTGAGAGCTTCGGCTTAGCAGCATTAGAGGCCATGGCTTGTAAAGTACCGATAATTACTACAAACGCCGGTGGTTTACCAGAACTTAATGTAGATGGATTTTGTGGTTACATGAGCAATGTTGGCGATGTTGAAGCCATGGCAGCCCACGCCATCGAAATTTTGAAAGATGACGAAACCCTGAACCGTTTTAAAGAAAATGCTTTTACAAGGGCGCAGGATTTTGATCTGAAAAAGATTCTTCCAGAGTATATCAATTATTATAAAGAAGTAATAGAAAACTCGTTACAGGCTAAATATTAAAGGCTTATTGCCCTTTATTAATATGAAGTTTTGCAGTGTAAATGCTACAAAACTTTTTTTTGCCCAATTTTACCTTTAGGTTAGGTAATTGTTAATATTTGCAAAAACAAAACTTTCTCAAAATCAAATGATTATAAATCGTATCTTTGCGGCCTTGAAACGATTTGGCGGATAGAAATTTCTAAAGTCGTTTCACCAAAATTAAAAAGAGGTTAGCCCAAATGAAAAAAATAGTTGATTACAGAAAGCTTTTGAACGTAGATAAAAATGCTGAGTTAAAAGAGCTTAAATCGGTGTACCGTACACTGATGAAAGATTGTCACCCTGATAAATTTCAGCAGGAAGAAGAGAAATTGGATGCAGAAGCAAGAAGTAAAGAAATTATCGAAGCTTACCATTTCTTAGTGAGCATTGCGCCAGAAACACGCGAGCAGAACATCGAAACTTACACGCAAACCACCACCTTATCTAATATTCAGGATTTCGAATACAAACAACAGGTTTTAAATATCCAGTTTTTTGATGGAAGTGCTTATGAATATTTCGATGTGCCAAAAGCAATTTATGTAAAACTGGTAAACGCCGATTCTCCAGGCCGTTTTGCCCGCAGACACATTTTTAACGAATTCCCTTACCGTAATGTAGCAAGGGTTGCAGAGCCAGCATAAAAAATCAATAAATTAAAATATTTGGAAAGGTCCCGACGAAAATCGGGACCTTTTTTTTATTCCTTAACGTCAGATAAAGTTAATTTTTCACCTTCTTCTGCATCTTTCAAGGCTGCTTTTATTTCGATGTGGTTTTCTTTTCTGTTGGATGGAGGAATAGGAATGCCACTCCCAAGTCCGATAGAAGCTAAAAAAATCAGTAATACCAATCCCATTAGCCTCATGGCTTTTTTAAAATGTTTCATTTAAATGAAATGGTGATTTTCTGATTGAATAAATCAGTTGATCTGTAAAACAATAATTGAATGGCCTGACTGGATATCAGGTTAAAATCTCAATTAGTTAATAGATCTGCTTCTATTGGATATAGAGAAATCGATTCCCTAACAAACAGACACGAAATGGCGGATATGGACAAATGTGTTTCGGCAAGTTTCGCTAATTTGACGATTAACAGCCTATTTAAGGTGAAAATTCGCAAAAGGAAGTTACTTATTGAGGCACACGGTTTTCTGTTTGTTTTCCTGAAAACTGGAGAAAGGGCAGCTTTTCGCCTTTCGTAAACCCATTCTGTTTGAAAAGATGGATTGTGTTGAAAAAGTATTGAGCTTACATTATTGTTCGAAAAAGTTATCAGACTCAAAAACAGGGCAACTACAGTTACCCATTTCGAATACATTTTACCGAAGTATATTGATTTACAGTCCATTTCCTTTATTAAAGGTAGCATTATTAGTGCAAAACAAAAACAACGGTTTTTATCTAAATGGTTCAGTTAAGAAAGAATATAATCTACAATGGCCTGGCAATGGGTTTTAGCCGTATCGAATACGGGAACGTCAACATCATCCTGATTGATGAGCATGGGGATTTCTGTACATCCCAAAATGATCCCTTCAGCACCGTCTGCAATCAGCTCGTTAATTATTTTGAGATACTGCGTTTTGGTTTCTGCTAACATTAGTCCCCTACCCAGTTCCTCCTTAAGCGTAAGCTGTATATAATCGCGGGTTTCTTTTTTGGCCGGCACCAAAACCTCTAATCCATGGTCTTGAAGTTTTTTAATATAAAAATCTTTCTCCATGGTAAATGTAGTTCCCAATAAACCTACCTTTTTAATTCCGGTAGCATTTATGGCTTTAGCGGTTTCGGTACCGATATGAATAATCGGCAAAGCAATTTCCTGTTGAATTTGATCAGAAAAAAGATGTGCTGTGTTGGCGCAGAGTACAATAGCTTCTACACCGCTATTCTTTAAACTTTGGCAGGCACCGAGCAGAAGATCAAATGAACCTTCCCAGGTTTGATCCTGAACATCACCAAAATTAAGGGAGTAAATAATACATTCGGCAAAATTTAATCCACCCAACCGCTCATTTACGCCCTCATTTATAAAACGGTAATAATCTATTGTAGATACCCAGCTAATGCCACCTACTAAACCAATTTTCCTCATCGTTAAATCGACTCCGAACTACCTAAGCCTTACTCCAGGTTGTTCCTTCTTTGCCATCTTTAAGCTGAATACCCAATTCCTGCAAACCGATACGGATACGGTCGGAAGTAGCGTAATCCTTATTGGCCTTGGCTTCTGTCCTTAAGTTTATCACCATATCCAAAACGCCGTTTAAATCGTTTCCTCCTGCATCTTCATCTTTTAAACCTAAAATATCGAATACGAAATCGTTAATCAGTTGTTTTAATTTCTCTAAAGCTTCGGCAGAGATTTTTCCCTTTCCATCATAAACGGTATTGATCATGCGTACTGCTTCAAACAACTCGGCAACCAGAATCGGGCTGTTAAAGTCATCGTTCATGGCATTAATGCATTTTTCTTTCAACGCATCAATATCGAAGTCGTTTTGCTCAGAAACCGATAGTTTATCTAAAAGGCCAATTGCCGACATTAAACGACGGAATCCTTTTTCCGAGGCATCCAAGGCGTCATTAGAGAAATCTAAAGTGCTGCGGTAATGCGCCTGCAACATGAAAAACTTCACCGTCATCGGACTATAACCTTTTTTCAGCAAAGGGTGGTCGCCGGTGAACAACTCTAAAGGAAGAAAACCATTTCCTGCCGATTTAGACATCCGCGTACCGTTCACCGTAAGCATATTGGTGTGCATCCAATAGCGCGCAGGCTGTTTATGGCTGCAAGCTTCAGATTGTGCAATTTCGTTGGTATGGTGCGTTGCCGCTAAATCCATTCCACCACCATGAATATCAAATTCGGCACCCAAATATTTGGCACTCATGGCAGAACATTCAATATGCCAGCCCGGGAAGCCCATGCCCCACGGCGATTGCCATTGCATTAAGGTTTCAGGTTTTGCTTTTATCCAAAGCGCAAAATCCAACCTTCCACGTTTCTCATCCTGTCCACCCAGTTCGCGGGTATTGTTCAGCATATCTTCGAGGTTGCGGTTGGTTAAAATCGTATAATTATATTCTTTACTGTATTTCTCTACGTCAAAATATACATTGCCATCTACTTCATAACCATAACCATTGGCTATAATCACCTTAATCATTTCAATCTGCTCAATAATGTGGCCGGTAGCAGTAGGCTCGATACTAGGCGGCTGGGTATTAAACATGCGTAATACATCATGAAAACCCAGTGTATATTTTTGTACAATCTCCATAGGCTCCAGCTGTTCTAACTTTGCACGTTTCGCAAATTTATCCTCACCCTCATCCCTATCGCCCTCTAAATGCCCTGCATCTGTAATATTGCGCACATAACGAACCTTATAACCGGCATATTTAAGGTACCTGAAAATTAAATCAAAAGATATAAAAGTGCGGCAGTTGCCTAAATGTACATCGCTATAAACAGTAGGGCCGCAAACATACATCCCAACATTGGGTGCATTTAAGGGTTGAAAAAGTTCTTTTTTGCGTGAAAGTGTATTGTAAAGCTGTAAGCCAGTATCCATATTGCAAATGTAATATTAAGTTAGAAAGTTAAAATAATTTAATGCTGTAATGTTAAGCTTATGATTTCTAGCTAACATTTGAAAAGGAACTTACTCCTTACCCCGGGCTTTCACCCAAAGAATTATTTATTAGCGTTAGACTGAAGCTAAACTTCCGAAGTCAGCTCTAACACACCGGTCCTATGCGACTTCGGAAGTTGGCAAGCGCTAGGGATGCGTGCCATCAGACGCTACCAGCTGATTGTAAATCAATAATTTACTCTTTAAAGGTTATTTGAAAAATTCCGTTACAGCTCATCGGGAACAGCAGTCCTCTTTCCGCTGTAGTCCCGATTGAAAAAATCGGGAGCTGCCGCTTCAATAGGGTTTAAGTGGCGTGGCCTGGTGCTTTTGGAGGTTAAACTTGCGAAGTTGGCCAAGCACACAGCTTCCGTGCCCTCAGATGTTACCATCTAACGTTAGAACAATTTTTTAATCTTAATTTAGTTTAACAGAATAACCTTATTAATAATGGTCGAAATCAGGGCAATAACCGAAAAAGATGCAGAAATTGTGGCGGAGCTATCCACGCAATTGGGTTACAAAAGTAATATCGAACAAACACTGTCGAGGATCAGGCAGATCGGCAGCAGTAACGAAAATTGCGCTTATGTAGCAGTAATCGATAATAAAGTAGTGGGTTGGATACACTGTTTTTATACCTTAAGAATCGAATCAGACGCTTTTGTTGAAATTGGAGGATTGGTGGTAGACGAAAATTACCGTAACCTCAAAATCGGGCAGCAGCTAATTGAAAGCGTAAATCTCTGGGCAAAAAAGCACCAGGTAAAAAAATTAAAGGTAAGGTGTAATACTAAACGAACCGAAAGCCATCAATTTTACGAACGGGTTGGCTTTAAGGAAAACAAACGGCAAATTGCATTTGAAAAAGATGCGCGTTGATTTTTTGTGTCAGATAGAAATATCTGACACCACAATTAAGCCCTGTTAAACTTGCAAAGTCTAACCCCAGCCCTACACGGCCAGACTTTACAAGTTGGGGCCACAGTTAACCGATTTAAACAATTAACCAGTTACAGAACGATTATTACAACCCTCTAACATTTCGGCATTGTAACAATTCAATCCTATTCATTAACTTTGTAGCATGATTGATTTACCGGTAGTACCTGCTGTAACTGAAGTTAAACGCAAACCAGATTGGTTACGCGTAAAATTGCCCGTTGGTAAAGAATATGCACAAGTTCGCAGTTTAGTAGACACGCACAAGCTCCATACCATTTGCGAAAGCGGTAATTGCCCTAACATGGGCGAGTGCTGGGGTGCAGGTACGGCAACTTTCATGATTTTAGGTAATATCTGTACGCGTAGCTGTTCTTTTTGTGCGGTTGCTACAGGTCGCCCTTTAGCGGTTGATGTAGATGAACCAAACCGCATTGCCGATTCAGTAAGGTTAATGGGTGTAAAACATTGCGTAATTACATCGGTAGACCGTGATGATTTAAAAGATGGGGGTTCCATTATCTGGGCAGAAACTTTACAGGCCATCCGCAGGGAAAGCCCGATTACCACTTTAGAAACTTTAATCCCCGATTTTAAAGGTCAGTGGGATAACTTATACCGTGTTTTAGAAGAAAGACCAGAAGTAGTTTCACACAACATGGAAACGGTTAAGCGCTTAACCAAACAAGTGCGTATCCAGGCAAAATACGACAGAAGTTTAGAGGCTTTAAAAAGAATTTCAGAATTTGGTTTAAGAACAAAAACAGGCATTATGCTTGGTTTAGGCGAAACCGAAGAAGATATTTTCGAAGCCATGGACGATTTAGTTGAAAACGGCGTTCACATCCTAACCTTAGGTCAATATTTACAGCCAACCCGCAACCACCACCCTGTGGTTGATTGGATCCATCCTGATACTTTTGCCATGTACAAAGAAGCAGGTTTGGCAAAGGGCTTAAAATATGTAGAAAGTGGCCCGTTGGTACGCTCATCTTACCATGCTGAAAAACATCTTTTCCCTATTGAAGGAATTGCATAATTTAAAGTATTTAAGGAGATTTTAATTCATTTAACTGAATTAAAATCTCCTTAGTTTTTTTTAAGTGCAGCGTCGAGTTCGTTATTACCCATACTTCCTGATAACTCATCCATACGTGGTGCATTATTATTCGCCATGGTACCATCTTTATTGATAATGACATAATGCGGAATTCCATTAACCCCATACGTTTTACAAGCCGCGTTTTTAGTCCACCCTTCGGCAATTAAGTTTACGCCTGTTAGCTTGTATTCTTTTATGGCGTTTTTCCAGGCTTTCTCTCCGCTGTCTACACAAACATTTATAAATACTACCTCCTTATCTTTATAATGCCCATGTAATTTGGTTTCAAAGTTTTCAATATCATAAATACAAGGTCCGCAACCAACTCCCCAAAAATCGATATACACCACTTTACCTTTAAAATCGCCTAGCGAAACGGTTTTTCCTTTATCATCAGGCAATGAAAAATCAGGTGCCTTTAAACCAGGTTTTAAATTTTTGGCCAAATTGTATTTTTCTTGTAAAGCATTTTTAAAATAGGGTGTTTTTGCCTGTGGAAGATAAAAATTGTACACTTCTTCTACATCCTTAAATGGGTAATAATCAAAGCCGGATGTAATACATTTGGTAATAAACCAATCTTCAACTAATGTTGATCGAAAAGCTGCTTTGGCCATATAATAATCTTTAAAACTAAAATTTGTTGGGCTATTTTTTTGGGTTTCTTCTACGTATCGGTTAATTGGAGAGGCGAACCGGATATAATTGAACATAAATTCCCTGTACTCAGGCAGGTCTATTAAATATCTTTCATTACAACTTTTATAATTATCGCTGCCATCCAGAATACTATACAGTAAAAATTTAGAGGTTTTTCCATCTATTTGCCCCTCAATCATTGGTAGCTTAAAAATACTATCTTCTGTTACTTTAAGGGAAAACCGATCCAAAAGCTTAGCACTTCTAAGCCAGGATGCATACGAAAAATAATTGTTTGAGAGTAAGTATGCCGTAGATGAATTGGTATGAATTCCATCTTTCGACAAAATGAACTTTACTTTTTTGCTGTACATATTATTCACCAAATCAAATTTTGCTTGTGCAGACAAAGTTTCACCCTCCTTATACAATTGGTCCCTCAATTCCGATTCAGGCTTTCTAAAATTTTGATAAATCCCCCATTCCGTTTTTAGGGTTTTAGCTCTATCAGCATTAATGGCATTTAAACTAAACGATTTTTCAAAACTCTTTTCATCCCAGTTTAGCAATACGGTATCGCCTTCGGCTACCGTTACAGTTATAGCATCATCATTTAAATAAAGATAAAGCTGCTGGCTGTTAATAATTGGAAACGATTTTTCAAATGATCCATCTTTATTAAAATCTACAGAATAGCTGTCGTTATTTTGCAAATAACTAGTCATGGCAAATTCGAAAAATTTATCTTTTAAATTTTTCGCTTTACCTTTTAATACGAAAGTTCCTTCTTTACCAAAACTGGTTAACAAATCATCTTCGCTTTTTGTACTGTTGTTGTTTTGGGCAAATACCGCGGTACTAAAGAGTAGGGTAACCAACAGTATAGCATATTTAAGAGCTGCATTCATTAAGCGTTATATTTAGTTAAACTAAAGTAGCGCTATTTGATGTGAATATCCTGTTAAAAATCATTATTTTTTTCAGGCTTTATGCTTCAACTTTCGTTCTGTGTAAGAAAAAAGACTCATTCGTTAGCGCTTAATTTTAAATAAGTTAATTAATCGCACTCCTTGTCGGAATGGATTTATAAAACATTTTTTTGCTTTTACTGTTCTGTATTGTATCTTAGTAACCGATAGTGACTGCATTAAAAAAATTAACCCTAACTGAGCCTGAACTTGTTCAAGCACTGCAATCGAAAGATCCAGCGGTACTAAAAACACTGTACAGCATGTATTCGTCGGCCCTTTACGGCGTTATTTCACGCATTATTACCCATACCGAGCTTGCTGAAGATGTGTTACAAGAAACTTTTGTAAAAATTTGGCAATCGGCTGCACACTATGATCATACTAAAGGACGTTTGTTTACGTGGATGATGAACATTGCCCGCAATTTATCGATCGACAAACTTCGTTCTAAAGATTTTAAGAATTCACTCAAAAACCAAGATATAGAAAATAACGTAAGTTTCGTTGATGAACAAAACAAGGTTACGTTTAATCCTGATGTTCTTGGAGTTAAGCAACTTGTAGAGAACCTTAAACCGGATTTACAAGCAGTTCTTGATTTAGTTTATTACAAGGGTTTCACACATGTGGAAGCCGCAGAAAAGTTAGATCTGCCATTAGGTACGGTGAAAACCCGGATCCGGTTGGCTATTATTGAATTGAGAAGGAATTTTAATTGAGCGTGGAAAATTTAAAAGCATATATCGAATCTGGAGTACTCGAGCTGTACGTTTTAGGTGATTTATCACCTGAAGAAACGTTGCAGGTTGAGGAAATGGCATCTCAAAACCCTGAGGTAAGAGATGAAATAGCTGCCATTGAGCAAGCTATGGAGCAATATGCTATGCAAAATGCTGTAGAACCATCTGCAGATGTAGAAACAAGATTATTCGAAAAGTTGGGGTTAAGTGAAGTTGAAGAGAATGTGAATGTTCAACCCGAACCAATTTTCACAGAAGAACCAAGAATTATACGTTTGGATGGAAGTGATGCTAAAGTGAGAACTTTACGTTATGCCTTAGTTGCTTGTGTAGCCTTATTGGTAGTAAGTACGGCGGCCCTGTTTATTACTTATAATAAGCTGAATGCAGCGCACGACCAAATTGCAAGTTTAAGCCTCGACAAACAAAAATTTGCCGGTGTAGTAAGTAAACTGGAATTTGATAACCAGGGCTTAAATAATATGGCCGAAATGGCTGATAGCAAAGAATGGGCAACCATCAGAATGGCAGGACAGGCTTTTAGTCCAACTTCTAAAATGAAGGTTTACTGGAACAAAAAAGACAAAAGTGTGCTGATTAATTATGTGGCGATGGATTTACCAAAAGCAGATGCCGAACACGAATATCAGTTATGGGCCCTGGTAAATGGTAAACCAGTAAGTTTAGGTGTATTCGGGAAAAGTGACTCAACCAATAATGAAGCGCTGGTAAAAATGCAAACCATACAAGAGGCACAGGCATTTGCAGTAACTTTAGAGCCTATGGGCGGCAGTGTTAATCCAACAATGGATAAACTAACCGTAATGGGTGGTGTTTAAGTAGAAATTATTTAGTCAATATATTAAATCCCGGTATTTTTCAATGCCGGGATTTTTTGTTTTCATAATATTAATTTCTCGTTGATGTTTATATTAGAAAACGAACAGTTCCAACTCCGTAGGTGCTGCAGCCCCGTTATACACTCCAATCTTTTTATTGCAAATTCAATACGTCAGGCAATACGTTTTAGTCTAATCCATGTTAAGCAATAAAAAGGATTTCCGTTGTTACCGGGTTTAGGAACCATGGGGCTGTGGGTTTTGACCTTTCGACTGCCCTTTGTAGGCAATTGTTTTGCGCCCTGCAGCCATAAATAGGATGAATGGCCGCGCCGCCTAAACCTGACAGCAGCGAACACCGAATGCAGAGAGGTAAAGCGGATGGCAGGACTATCGTTGCCTAAATGCTCCTCCATTTGCTTTACAAAAAAAATGGATAAATGTGCAAGGAAATACTCTGTTGAGCATAACTTGTTGCCCCCAATAAAGCATGCAGGGAGAAAACTTATTGATAAAGTTTCTCCACTGCGGTCGGGATGACGATTCGATAATTAAGATTTTGCTGCGTATTTCACCTCTTCGTAAGGCTGCACCAATACCCATCCTTCGCCAAAAAACTCCAGCTGAAAGGATTCTCCACTCCCTCTGCCGATAAAAGAACCAAAAGTTAAATTGGTTTTGATGTTCGGTGTGAGGTTTTCAGACCAGGCAACAGTAGCGTTTGGATCGGTATAAACCGGTTGGTTGGCCGTAACCCTTAATAAAATCGGTTCGCCATGCGTAGTAATGGCAATGTAGCCGCTTCCAGAAAGCTTCACCTGAAACAACCCCCCGCTCATCATCCCGGCAATGCTTTTCAACATTTTAATTTCGTTTTTGATACTGTCTTCTAAAGCGAGAACATCATTTCCGTTTACAAAAACAGATTCATTTTGAAGTTTGATGATTTTAACCTTTTTGCCTTCGTCAGCCAGGTACAATTTACCGGTTCCGGCAGCGTGCATCAGTGAGGTGCCTTCACCAGAAATGGCTTTTTTTAATAATCCGCCTAAACCTTTACTTAATAAACCCTCTCTCTTAAAATCAATATTTCCGATATAAGCCACCATTGAACCTGCTTTAGCCATAATTTTCTGGTTTTTCAGGTTTACCTCCAGCAAGGCTGGTTTTTCCAGTTCAAAAAAATCGTTTTCGGCAGGATTTTCAGCCGATTCCTTAATGAGTTCGTTTAATGTGTACTCTTTTTGTCCCATAATAATTGTTTTTCCGTTTTTAAGATATCTGATTTAAATATTCCCTTAAACTATAAATTATTAACTAGAAACATAGTAGAATATTTTTGTTTTTTTTTCCACAACAAAAATTTAAAACTATTTGGATATGAGTATTTTAATCTCTTCTGATATTCTTATTGCAACCTGAGATGCCGTAACCACAAAATGATTGTGCGCCAGATGGTCACCAGCTTTACCATGGATATAACAGGCTAAAATAGCAGCATTAGTTGCTGAATGCTGCTGTGCCACAAAACCAGCAATAATTCCGGTTAGGATGTCGCCCATGCCACCCTGAGCCATTGCCGGGTTACCGGTTGGATTAATAAGCACCTTCCCTGTTGGCAGGCAGATAAAGGTATATTGGTTTTTAAGGACAATTACAATTTTGAGTTTTTTTGCCTGTTCTCTGGCTGATTGTACCCGATCCCACCAGCTTTCATGTTCACCGAATAAGCGATCAAACTCTTTTACATGTGGCGTGAGGATACTATTTGGGGCAAGTTTTTCGATCAGATCAGGTTTTTCTCCCAAAATATTTAAAGCGTCGGCATCAATGATCAAAGGCTGTTTGGCCTGAATCAGACTTTCCAGCAATTTTTCATTTTCTGCATCCGTCCCTAAACCCGGACCGATGGCAATACACTGGTACTTTTTAGGATTCTCAATCCTTGTATATTCATCCCTTGGCAAGGCCATCACTTCAGGCAGGGTTGTATTTAAAGCTGTTAATCCAATTGCCGGAATACACGCGGTGGTTAAACCGGCACCTGCATGTAAACAAGCCATTGATGAAAGCAGGGCAGCCCCCATGGTATTCGTATTTCCCGCAATAATTAGTGCATGACCATAAGTTCCTTTATGGCTAAATAATTTACGGGGATGAAGCAATTTCTCAATATCTGTTTCTTCAATTAAATAAAAGCCGGTATCCTGTTTTTGGATAAAGGATTCGTCCAGATCGATTTCTACAACTTCGAACTTTTCAGTAGCTTCTGCAGATTCTGGAAAGAAAAAATTAATTTTCGGGCGTTGAAACGAGATGGTTTTATAGGCTTTTATGCCATTGTACACTTTAGGTAACTTTCCTTCAGCAAAAAAACCTGTAGGTGCATCAACGGCGTACACTTTTTTGTTGAGTTTATTGATAGCCTGAACCAGTTCTTCGTAATGGCCAGTTAAAGTTTTGTTTAAGCCCGATCCTAAAATGGCATCGATGATGAGATCTGCTTTTAAGTTTTTCAGCTCCGAAGGCTGGTTGATTTCCACTTTTTTGCATCGCGATTCATCAATCCGCTGTAAGTTGATGGCAAAATCATCGCTTTGCCTGCTACTGAAATTAACGATATAAATTTTTATGTTAACATAACCGTTAGTGAGCAATAAATGCGCTATGGCCAGTCCGTCGCCACCATTATTACCTTTTCCGCAAAAAATGGCTACACTTTTTGTGGTATCAAACTCATCTCTTAAAAAACTCTGCACAAAAGCCCTTGCCGCTTTTTCCATCAAATCGATAGAGGCAATGGGTTTATGGGCAATGGTAAACTGATCGGCACTGCGCATTTGCGCAGAAGTAAGCAAGGTTCGCATATAACTAAGGTAAGGTTATACAGCTATAATGCGAAAGATTGAATTTTGTTTGATTTTTTTTTAGGGTAACCAACCTTATTTCAAAAAAACAGACCAGTCTCTTTTAATTGTTATACCTTTTGCCAATCTTTAGCGTTTCCTATTGAATTAAATTAAATCTCAAAACAATGAATCAAAAACCATCGAATGCATTCGTGGCTGCGGCCTGGATTGCGTTGGGTATCGGAATGATCGGCTTTATTGTAGGCCTGTGGCGTTCTGATATGCTTCTTAATGAAAAAGGATATTATTTTACCGTATTAATGTTTGGTCTTTTTGCGGTAATCTCTTTACAAAAAGCTGTACGCGATAAACTGGAAGGAATTCCGGTTACGGAAATTTATTACGGCCTTAGCTGGTTCTCTACCCTGTTAACCATTACCCTGCTGGTAATTGGTTTGTGGAATGCAACCTTGCTACCGAGCGAAAAGGGATTTTATGCCTTTGCCTTTTTACTCTCGCTATTTGGTGCCATTACGGTACAGAAAAATACGAGAGACAGCCAGATCGTGAATAAAAACCGCGATTTGGAGTAAGAATTAAAGAGGCTGTATCGTAAAACATTTTCTCTAAAAGTTTGTCACATTGAGCCTTTCAAAATGCCTTAGAGGTATTATGACAGGTCCTTCTATAGGCCCAGGATGACAATATGTTAATGATACAGCCTATTTTATTACCATTAAAATAGCTCGGGTAAAAACAGAAGAAAATGAAATCAGATAAAATAATCATTGGAGTTACTGATTGCAGCAAATTCGATATTTATCGCAATTGGGTTTTATCCTTTAATGAGCAGGTAGAAGTAATCCAGCTGGGTTATAAATTCGATAACTTCGAAGAAATAAAAAAATGCCATGGGATTGTTTTAACGGGTGGGGAGGATGTTCATCCGAGGTTTTATAACCAGCCCGAATATTATCCCTATTGTTACGAAGATGATATTGATGAAAAACGTGATGAATTTGAATTTAAGGTTTTAGCATATACCGAAACCAATGCTATTCCTGTTTTGGGTATTTGTCGCGGGATACAGATTGGAAATGTATTTTTTGGTGGTACTTTAATTCCTGATATTGCCAGCTGGGGGAAATTTGATCATTCTAAAATGCCCGATAAATCAGACCGTTATCACGAAATTACCATAAATCCATCCTCATGGTTAAACCGGATTGTGAATACAGATAAAGGTTTGGTAAACAGCAACCATCACCAAAGTACAGACAAAGTAGGAAAGGCACTGGTGGTAAGCGCCATTTCTCCGGATGGTATTGCTGAAGCCATTGAAAGGCTCGAACCTGAAGGAAAATCTTTTTTGTTATTTGTGCAATGGCATCCTGAAAGGTTAAAAGATCAGCATGGGCCTTTTAGTAAGAATATACATAGTGCTTTTATAAATGCAATTATTAGCGAAAAACTAAGGTAATACATGGAAAACGAACGCGATAACCAGCTTATTGAAGGAGAAATTGCCGATTATTTGTTAACCGATAATGGAATCCTGATTTCGTACAGCAAAAGTATTTTACGCACCGTTGAAAACATTTCAGCCAATGTTGCACTGGTAAAAAAAATCACCAATAATAAAAAAGTTCCGTTATTGATTTATTTAAAAAATTCTCCCGTTCCGGATAAAGCAACAAGAAAATTTTCGACTGAACAATTACCACAAATTTATACCGCCATGGCCATGGTTTCGAAACCGGGTTTGGCGCAATTAATTATGAAGATACTTTTTAAGTTTCAAAACCCTCCTATTCCCATTAAATCGTTTACTGATGAGGAGAAAGCCAGGGAATGGCTGAAGCAGTTTTTGTAAATTAAGCTTTAATGCAATAATTCCCTATCATGATGTCAATCTGAATGTAATGAAGAATCTGGTACAGATTTTTATACAATAAATTACCCCTCAGACTGACAAATCTCTAATTTCCTAAATTCAATCACAAGTTTTATCCCAATACTAAACGCTATTCGCTCAGCGCTTTGCTTCTTGCTCATTTCCCTCTGCCCAAATACCTCCAATTAAAATCTTTTTTAATAAATTGCGGATTATACTTATCCGGTTAAACCGCTTTAATTATTTTAATGAAAAAATTATTTCTGATTATCTCCTGCTGTTTCTTTACAGCCAATACTTTCGCTCAAAATATCGTTACAGAAACTGAAATCGGCGATGCTGAAAGTGCTGTTGCACAAACACCGATTGCCATTATTCCAGAGCCGGTTTCTTTAATGAAAAAAGCGGGGACTTTTACCCTTCCAGAAAATGTAATTATACAGGCCGTTAGAAGTGGAGAGTTAAAACAATCTGTTACTTACCTATCCGATCGGATTACCACCGCTACGGGCAAGTTTGTAAGCACTGTAAGCAATTCAAACCACCCTACCATTAAACTGATTTTAAATACACAGGACGATACTCAACTGGGTAAAGAAGGTTACAAATTAAATGTTAACCCTACCCAGATTGTAATTACTGCAAATAAGCCTGCAGGTATTTTTTATGGCGTTCAATCTTTACTGCAACTTTTTCCTGCCGAAATAGAGAGCAAAGAACTGGTAAACGATATTAAATGGAAAGCGCCCTGTGTAGATGTGGTTGATTATCCAAAACTAGGCTGGAGAGGTTTAATGTTTGATGTTGCCCGTCACTTTTTTACCAAACAGGAAGTAAAGCAATTTATAGATGACATGGTGCGCTATAAATTTAATTTACTGCACTTACACCTTGCAGATGATGAAGGCTGGAGGATCGAAATTAAAGGTTTGCCTAAATTAACCGAAGTTGGTGCATGGAGTGTTAAAAAAACAGGAACCTTTGGCGATTTTATTCCACCAACGGCTGATGAACCCCGTACTTATGGCGGTTTTTATACCCAGGAAGATATTAAAGAGCTGGTTCAGTATGCGCAGGAACGTTTTGTAAACATATTACCAGAAATTGATGTTCCGGGGCATAGTTTAGCCATTATTTCTTCTTATCCCGAATTATCGTGCACACCGGATGCGGTGAATTATAAAGTACGTTCGGGCGAAAAAATTATGGATTGGAGCCGAGGTGCCCCACCAATCGCTTTGGTTGATAATACGCTTTGCCCGGCAAACGAAAAAGTTTATAGCTTTTTAGATACCGTAATTACCCAAATTGCGCAACTTTTCCCTTTCGAATATATCCACATGGGTGGTGATGAGGCTTCGCATAATTTTTGGGAGAAAAACGACCAGGTGAAGGCCTTAATGCTTCGCGAAGGTTTAAAAACCATTCCACAGGTTCAGGCTTATTTTGAGAAACGTGTAGAACAGATCGTGGTAGCCAAAGGAAAGAAATTTATGGGTTGGGACGAGATTTTAGATGGAGGCGTATCGCCAACAGCAGCAGTAATGAGCTGGAGAGGTATGAAATATGGTATCCAGGCAGCTAACGAAAAACACAATGTAGTGATGAGCCCAACCGAATTTGCCTACCTGGATTACATGCAGGCTGATGTAATTACCGAACCTAAGGTTTATGCTTCATTAAGGTTAAATAAAGCCTATCAGTTTAATCCCGTACCGGCAGGGGTAAATGCGCAATATGTTATTGGTGGACAAGCAAACCTTTGGACGGAGCAGATTTTCACCTTCCGCCAGGTAGAATACATGGTTTATCCACGAGCATTTGCCATTGCAGAATCGATCTGGAGTCCGATTGAAAAGAAAAACTGGACAAACTTTGTTGATCGAACGCAGCAACATTTTAAACGTTTGGATTTAGCAGAAATTAAATATTCACCCGCCATATACGATCCGATTTTCGCAGTAAAACGCAGTGCCGATAAACAATTAATGGTAGAGCTAACTCCAGAGATTGATGGTTTGGACATTTATTACAGTTTTGATAACTCTACTCCTGACCGCTTTTACCCGAAATATACGGCCGCATTGCAAGTACCTAAAGATGCGAGCATATTACGTGTAATTACCTATCGCGGTAAACAGCCAATCGGTAGATTGATCAGCATGCCTGTAGCAGATTTACAAAAAAGGGCGAGATAAAATGACAGGCGAAAAAAGCTTGGCAAAGCTGTTAAAAACAATGAAACCAGCACATCATCCTGGCGAATTTGTATTTTGTAAGGTTGAAAATCCGAATACAATAAATTTCGAACAGGTAATTTGTATGTTCAGAGAACAGGAAGCAACCACTGTAATTTTAAAAAAAGAAATTGCAGATCAATTGGGTTTAGAATATACGTTTATTGCCTCGTGGATTACATTAACGGTACATTCATCATTAGAAGCCGTAGGCTTAACAGCAGCATTTTCAACTGCACTATCAGCAAAAGGCATTAGCTGTAACGTTATTGCAGCCTATTATCACGATCATATATTTGTGGGTGTAGAAGATACTGAAGCAGCCATGACCATTTTAAAACAACTCTCCGAATAATGGGAAAAGAAATAGAGCGCAAATTTTTAATCGATCAGCAAAAGTGGGATAACCTGAATAAACCGGAAGGAAAACTTTTCAGGCAGGGTTATCTGTTAACCGATAAAGATAAAACCATCCGGGTAAGGGCAACCGAAAGCAAAGGGTTTTTAACCATAAAAGGTAAAACCATTGGTGCTACAAGGATGGAGTTTGAATATGAAATCCCCCTACCGGAAGCGACAGAATTATTAGACAATTTCGCTATTTCTGAACTTTCGAAAACAAGATATGAAATTACTATGGGTGGCAAACTTTGGGAAGTAGATGTATTTTCAGGTGAAAATGAAGGTTTAATTGTTGCCGAAATTGAACTGGAAAGCGAAGATGAAAATTTCGATTTACCGGATTGGGTAAGCAATGAAGTTACCGAAGAAGAAAAATATTACAATTCTAACCTCACCGTTAAACCTTTTAAAAACTGGGTTTAGTCTTCATTAACCGGCAGATTTAACCCCACGGATTTGTTTCATAATAGTTGGTTTTGCGTTAGGGATTGTAAGGGTTCAGTACCGATTCTTCATCGGTACCGGAGCGAAGCGCAGCCCTGAAAAGCCCGCCCCAATCCGTACTTCACGGGATTGGGGAACGCCCAAATCAGTTTACAATTTTCAGTAATCAGTTCTTTTGTAGACCTTCATTTAAAATTTATTTAATTTTTATACCGTATTTTCTTTCCTAATTAAACTCATTTCCTATATTAGCCCTGTCGAATTCATCCTATCGATAGCAAAAAAGAAATAATCCCAATTTCTATGGTTTGCAAATTCAAATAATATCAATTATAAAACCAAAAGGATGAAAACAAGTAAATTTTTAATGAGTGCGGTTATTGCAGTCACGTTATTTTTTTCGGGCTGTAAACCAAAAGACGCGGCTATTCAGGCTGCAATTCAAGCCAAAGAGGCGGCAGGCATTACGGTGGCAGTTACCAAGGGCGATGTTACCTTAACAGGGATAGTTGACGATGAGGCCATTAAAGCCAAGGCCGAAGAAATTGCAAAAGCCGAAAAAGGTGTAAAGTCTGTAATTAACAATTTAATAATTAAACCGACAGATTTACCTGTTGTAATTGCAGATGACGCGGCTTTAATTAAAAATGTTGCCGATGCTGCAAAGGATTTTCCGACGGTAAAAACTGAGGTTAAAGATGGTGTAATTTTATTAACGGGAGAGATCAAAAAAGCATCTCTGATTACCTTAATGCAACATTTAAGTGCATTAAAACCTAAAAAAATAGAAAATAAATTAACCATTAAATAAGTTCAGTTATGGCATTAACAGATAAATATAAAGCATTAACCGATGCAGCAAGTGTAGCAGGTATAACTGATTTAGCCGTAAGGGAACAAGATGGCGTTTTATATGTAGACGGAACTGCGGCCGATGGTGCAACAAAAGACCACCTTTGGGAAGTTTACAACCAGATTGATCCAAACTTTACCTCTGGCGATTTGGTGCTGAATGTAAATGTAGCCATTGATGCTGCTGTTACACATGCAAAGGTAGTTACAGAAAGTAGTAATTTAAATATCCGTAAAGGTCCTGGTACCGATCAGCCTATTGTAGGTAAAGCGGCGCATGGCGAAGTGATTACGTTGGTTAACCGAAGCAATGATTTATGGTGGCTGGTACGAACCAAGGATGGTGAAGAAGGATATTGTTATGCACAATACCTGGAAGCGCAGGCGTAAAAAAACTGCGCGGTTTAATAAAAACACTTTTAAGACCTTATAGGTTTTTAAACCTATAAGGTCTGTATAAATTATTTAGCTAAAGGTAAACCAGCATTTGGCTTAATAATGCCCTTTAATTCTACATCAAATACCAATGGCGTAAAAGGATTAATCGGTCCGCCACCGTTTTCGCCAAAACCTAATTTCGAAGGTAAAATCATTTTAATTTTACCACCTACCCCAATAAGCTGAATACCCTGGATAACACCTTGTGGCAATTGCCCTAATGGTAAACTGCGTGGCACATATTGTACGCTCTCTGAGAAAATCCCTGCTTCTTTCGCGATTTTTGCATCCGAAGTATCGAAAACATTTAATGTCCCGTTCGATTTTTTATTGGTAAACTGACCAGTATAATCCATTAATACGGTATCGGTTAAAGTTGCCCTTTCCGAATTGCCTGGCGCAGAAATTACATACTGCAAACCAGATGGTGCTGTAGTTACCGTTAAACTGTTATCAGCCACGTATTTTGCGATTTTAGCGGGCTCTACCGTTTTGTTTTTCTCGTTTAAAGCTTTGTATTCTGATTCGAAGAAAAGTCGTTTTTTCGCCTCAAAAACAGAATCTGCATCTTTTCCTTTGTGTAAAACCTTCTCAATTTTAATGGTAAATGAAGCAATGTTCGATTTTAAACCTTTTGGTTTCGGCTGACCGGAATATTTTTCCATCGAATCGAGATTGAGTTTAAAAACTGCACTATCGCCCTCGCCAAGCAATTTTAATCCTGAAGCCAAATCACCTTTAAACATTGATTTACTGATGGCAAAAAAGGCAGGTCGCTCATTATCATAAGTGTTTACCATTACCGAATCAGGATTCGTATTGGTTTCTACGGTTTGCACGCCGTTTAGCTTTACATAATCGCCATCCTGAATTTTTGGCTTACCATCACTTTTATAGATCTTGTAAGTCATATCTCCTTCACCCTTTTCGAATTTGTTGCAGGCAGATAGTCCTAATGCTGCTGCCAAGAGAATAATTATTCCTTTTTTCATTTAGTATATTAATTAAAAATCAGCCTTTAATCCATTTCGGGATATGGGCTATTTTATTAGATGATACAAAGATAGGCTATAATAAGTTTTTATAAATCTTTGGAATGTTTTATTTCTTGCTTCCGCGTCAAAAAAATTAGGCAAAAAAAAATCCTGCTTAACTGAATAAGCAGGATTTACAATATATTTTAAAATTATTTTTTAACCGGGGCTGGCATTTGAACCGGAGGAGCCGGAACTGCTGCACCTGGTTTTCCTTTGATAATGTCTTTAATTTCAAGATCAAAAGCAATCGGACTGAAAGGCATGATACCAACTTGTGGTGCACCTTGCTCGCCATAACCTAAGTTAGATGGGATAACCACTTTGATTTTACCGCCTTTACCAATTAATTGTAAAGCTTCGGTAAATCCTGGGATTGTACCACCAACCGGCATTTTTTGAGGACCGTAAGGTTTACCTGCTTTAAATTCGTTTTCTGCTTTAGCTAATTTCTCATCACTTGTATCGAAGATTTTGTATTTACCATCTTTACCTTTTTTAGTTACTCTGCCAGTATAATCAATTAATACCGTATCGCCTAAAGCTGGTTTTTCTGCACTACCTGGAGTTTCAATGATGTAGTGTAAGCCACTTGCAGTAGTTTTAGTTGCTAATTTAGTATCTTCTAAATAAGCTTTAAGTTTAGCAGGCTCTGCAGCTTTCTTTTTTTCTGAAGTAGCTTTATAGTCAGCCTGGAAAAATTCTGTAGCTCTTTTATTGAAAGTAGAATCAGCTTCGCCAGTTTTTTTCTTAAATACTTTTTCAATTTTTACAGTGAAAGTAAGGTATTTATCATTTTTAAACTGTTCTGGTTTTGGTTGTTTGCTATGGAAAGCCATAGTATCCAGGTCAATTTTAAAAGTAGCGCTATCGCCTTCTCCGAACAAGGTTAATACATCGTTCATATCACCAGCGTACATTTTTTTCTGTGCAGGAAATACTGCAGGGGTTTCGCTATCAAAAGTGTTTGATAAAACAGAATCTTTACCGTTTTTCTGGATAAAATTCATTTTAACGATATCACCTTCTTTGATTTTTTCGTTACCTGCCGAGTGGTGGATGGTATATAATAAGCCACCAGCTCCCTTTTTTTCTTGTTTACATGCCGCTAAGCCTAAAGTAGCTGCCGCTAGAATAATAATTCCCTTTTTCATTTATTAATTTGACTTTTTAAGTTTTAGTGTTTATTTCTTGCCCTTAGGCGATCAATTGTTCTTTATATTCTGCTAATATCGATTTAAATTCGTTAACTACATCAGCTAATGGTTTTTCTGCAGCACCGCCAGCTGCATTTCTATGTCCGCCACCATTAAAATATTTCTTGCAGATTTCGTTTGCGGGGAAATCGCCGGTAGACCTTACCGATAATTTAACTTTATCGCTACGCTCTATAATCAAAGCCGCTAAACGGATTCCGTTAATGGATAACGCGTAGTTTACCACGCCTTCGGTATCGCCTGTTGCACTATGATATTGGGCCAGTTCCTCTTTCGTAACCGAAATAATTGCCGTATTGTATTCTCTTAAAACCTCTAACTTGTTCGAAAGGCAATAACCTAAGAAACGTAAACGGTTCTCACTGGCATTATCATATACCAGCTGATGGATTTTCCAATGCTCAGCTCCTAAATCAATCAGGTTAGCAGCAATGCGGTAAACTTCAGATGTTGCAGATTCGAAACGGAAAGATCCTGAATCAGTCATGATGCCTGTATACAAACAAGATGCTACATCTTTATTGATGCCTGCTTTATCTTCCAGCTGATTTACAATAAAGTCGTAAACCAGTTGAGCGGCTGCACAAGCATTGATATCCCAATGGCGGTAATCGTCAAAATCCTCCGGTTCGAGGTGATGATCGATCATCACTTTTTTAGCACCCGCTGCCCTTACCAGTTCGCCCAATTCGTTAATACGGCTTAAAGTATTAAAATCAAGGCAAAAAATGATTGAAGCTTCATCTACCAGTTTAGCGGCCTGTTCTTGCTGCTCTGTAAAAATAATGACATCGCCATTGTTGGGCATCCAATGCAAAAAAGTAGGATAATCTGTTGGGGTAATTACCTTTACATGGTGGCCTTTCTGAATTAAATATCCATATAATCCCAGCGATGAACCCATCGCATCGCCATCTGGTTTATGATGCGTAGTGATCACAATCCGTTGTGGCGTAGCCAATAATGTTTTTAATTCAGTTAGTGTAAGCATATATTTTTCGAGCTGCAAAGCTAAGTAAATTTAGAATAGGATTGATCAGGATTTTAAGATTTTAGGATTAACAGGATCATATAAAACAGGATTAAAAGATTTTGGGATTTGTAGGATTACGGGGGCAACACTATTAAGTTAAGCAATTAGGCATATTTAACCACAGATAAAAAGGATGCAAACAAATTTTTATCTGCGTGCATTTGTGGTTGAAAACTTAAATTATTGAGCCAAATTAGCTGTTTAATGCATTTCATCATCTTAAAATAATGCTTATTGATTATTCATCAATTAAAACGTATTTTTGCAAAAAAATTGATATCAAAGCACAATGAGCACTAACAGAACTTTTACCATGATTAAGCCAGATGCAGTAGCAAACGGCCATATCGGATCAATCATTAACGACATTACCAATGCAGGTTTTAAAATCGTTGCATTAAAATATACTAAACTTACTGACGAAACTGCTGGTCAGTTTTATGCAGTACATGCTGAGCGTCCTTTCTACAAAGATTTAGTAAGCTTCATGTCTTCAGGACCAATTGTTGCCGCTATTTTAGAAAAAGACAATGCAATTGAAGATTTCAGAAAATTGATTGGCGCTACCAATCCGGCAGAAGCTGCTGAAGGTACAATCCGTCAGAAATATGCAAAATCCATCGATGCAAACGCTGTTCATGGTTCAGATTCAGACGAAAATGCAGAAATTGAAGGTAACTTCTTCTTCAAAGCAGACGAACGTTTCTAATTTTAAAGCACACCATATTTATTTAAAACCCCGAAAATTCGGGGTTTTATTGTTTTATCTATTTTGTATCTTTCGGCCTTAAAAATAATCAACACTATAAAATAAATAATGAAAAGAATTTTCTTAGCGGTATGTTTATCCGGTATCGCTGTTGCATCTTACGCACAAACCAAAACGGCAGCAAAAAAACCTGCTGCTAAAAAACCCACTACGGCCACTAAAGCATCAACGGTTAAAGCTGCTGGCTTACAATCTACCTTAGATTCTACCAGTTATGCCTTCGGTACCTCTATCGGTGCCGGTTTAAAAACGACAGGTTTATCAACCTTAAATTACGAGGTTTTGCTAAAAGGCTTAAAAGACGCTTTTACAGGTGGCAAGGTAATTTTAACGCAACAACAGGCACAACAGTGTATTAACGAGGCATTATCTAAAGCATCATCGGTAAAAAACAAAGCAGAAGCTGAAGCAAATAAAATTAAATACGCACCCATTATGAAAGAAGGACAAGATTTCTTAGAACAGAACAAAAAACGCGCAGGTGTACAAACAACTGCAAGTGGTTTACAATACGAGGTTTTAACTGCCGGAACAGGCGTTAAACCATTGGCTACCGATTCGGTATTGGTTCACTATAAAGGAACATTATTAAACGGAAAACAGTTCGACAGCTCTTACGACAGAGGCGAGCCGATTTCTTTCCCATTAAACCAGGTAATTAAAGGCTGGACAGAAGGTGTGCAATTAATGCCTGCTGGTTCGAAATATAAATTCTTTATCCCTTACAACCTGGCTTACGGCGAACGTGGCGCTGGTGCAGATATTCCTCCTTATAGCGCTTTAATCTTCGAGGTTGAATTGCTGAAGGTAAACGGAAAATAGATTAAAATGTAAGATGGAGGATGTGAAATGGAAAATGTAAGATAACCATCTTAAATAAATTAATTAAAGTCGTCATTTTGGTCCGATAGCCTTCGGATAGAGATGACGATTTTTTTTAGAACAATCCTTAGTCCGTCATTTCGAACGGAGCGCAACGAAGCCGAGAAATCTACTGAGTCAATGAGATGGTAACACCCAACACCATGAAAAATTCTTTAGAATCGAGCTAAATAACCCCATTACTAAAACTTTCTTAAATATTTGATGTTAGCTATTACAAATTAACATAAATATGAAAAAAGCATTCCCTTTAGCACTGATCGCATTTTTATGCACTACCTTAAGCAGTTGTGAACTAGTAGAAGGTATATTTAAAGCCGGCGTTTGGGTGGGCGTAATTGTAGTTGTAGTAGTGGTAGCACTGGTGATCTGGATTTTATCCAAGATATTCGGTGGAGGAAGAAGTTAGTTTGGAGTTAAGAGTTTTTAGTTCGGAGTCCAAAGCCCACCATTTACGGTCGGGAGTCTTAATTCCCTATGAAATATAAAGGGCAAGAGTTTTTAACTTTTGCCCTTTTATTTTACCTATAAAAATATCATTTCGGTGATTACCTGGGTACCGGCATGTTCATTTAATTTTTGGATAATGCCTTGTCGCACCATAATCAGTTCGTTTTTAATTACAGATGATTCTATACGTAAAAACAGTTTTTTATCGTGGATATAAATCTGTTTCGTCCGGTTGGCAATTGCTGTCCCCATAATTTCCGGCCAGATAGAAAGGATTGAAGTTTCATCAAATTTACGGCGTAGGCGGTACACATCCAGCATTTTGCTGATGGCATCTTTTACGGTAACATCATTGGGTTTACGCATTTTGTATCATTCCGTTATCAACTTCAAACAAAGTTACATCAACTTCTATTTTTTCGAAAATTGATTTTACCCTTTCTTTTCCGGTATCTGTAATAAATATTTGCCCAAAATCATGGTGGGAAACCATTTGCATCAACTTTTGAACGCGGTGATCATCCAGCTTATCAAAAATATCATCCAATAAAAGCAGCGGTTTAAATCCCTTGTTTTTAGCGAGGTAAGCGTACTGGGCAATTTTTAAGGCAATTAAGAAAGATTTTTGCTGGCCCTGAGAGCCAAACTTCTTTAAAGGCATACCAGAGATGACAAAAGCGAGTTCATCTTTATGGATCCCAGTTGTAGTGCGTTCTAACACCCGGTCTTTCTCTACCGATTTTTTTAATAGTTCTTCGAAAGTAGCATCATTCAATTGTGATTGATAATTGAGTTCAACCGTTTCCTTGTTTTCGGTAAGGTAAGTATAATATTGGTTAAACAATGGAATAAACTCATCCATAAAGGCTTTGCGGATTGCAAAAATCTTATTGCCTGCAAAAACCAACTGCTCATCCAAAATTTCGAGCAAGGTTGGATCGTATTTTCGGGTTATGGCAATCTGTTTTAATAAAGCGTTACGGTTTAATAAAATACGGTTATAGGTAATCAGCTGATCAAGATAATGGCTATCCGTTTGCGAAATTACGTTATCGATAAACTTTCTCCGCTCTTCGCTGCCTTCCATAATCAGGTTCACATCATAAGGTGAAACCATTACCACCGGAAAAAGCCCGATATGATCAGCCAGTTTATCGTATTCTTTTTTATTGCGCTTAAACTGTTTTTTCTGGTTACGTTTTACCCCGCAGGAAATTTTTTCATTTTTTTCATTGCGGTCAAAATCACCCTGAATCATAAAAACTTCTTCGCTGGTTTTAATCTGCTGACTATCGATTGGGTTAAAGTAACTTTTACATAGACAGAGGTAGTGGATGGCATCGAGCATATTGGTTTTGCCCGAACCGTTGTTACCCGTAAAAACGTTCACAGTTTCCGAGAAATGGAGATCTGCATCGCTATAGTTTTTAAAATTTAGAAGGGTAATGTTTTTTAACCACATAAATATGTCACAAATTTACCGTTTTTTAACCTCTTAACATCCATTGTTTAAAATTAACGTTAATAACATTTAAAAAAATTGTACTTTCATAGCAAGGAAAAAATTTAGATGGTAGCACAAAAAATGTTAGAGGGAAATGTTCTATGGTCTTACGACCACGAACTGACCAATGAAAAAAGTTCAAGCTGGATCAAAAAAATCGCCGGCTTATTCTCTTTTTTAAAACCGCTTCATAATCATGAAGGTAATATCCTGTTGGCATCAAACGGTCTTTTCATTACCGGAGATGAGCAACTGGAACTCCCATTATCCAATATAGAAGAAGTTTACATGGGTTTCGACGAAGTTTTTCCAGCTTCATCGGTTAAAAATCTTGGTTTGTTCTGGCAACCCATCAGAATCAGGTCGACCATAAGCCGTTCGGAAAGCCAAACCGTATACCTGGTTATTAACCACACAGGTATTTTTAGCGACAACCAAACCTGGTTTAACACTTTAATTAGCTTGCTACGCTAATTGTTACCGCTATTTTGCAATCTGCACGCCTAAATAACTAATGATTAATTAAATACTTCAAAATAAAGATTGATACTTTGATTGAAAAATGTATTTTTGCAATCTTAAATTTTTTAAACAAACATGTCTACAACAGATAACCAGACAATTCAATCAACCAAAAAAGGTTCATTTTTACAGGAGAATAATAAGAGCTTACTTTTTATAGCAGGCGCTGTAGTATTATTGGTGTTAATATATCTTTGGTATCAAGGCGTGTATTTAAAAGGCCGTGCTGAAGAAGCCGCAAGCAAAATGTACAAAGCAGAGCAATTTGTTGGTGTAGATTCATTATCAAATAAAGCGGTTAAAGGCGAAGGCGGTTATCCAGGCCTGGAGCAAATTGCAAAAGAATACGATAATACAAAATCGGCAAACTTAGCCAATCTTTATTTAGGTGGGATTTATTTGCGTAAGGGTGAATACAAACAAGCAATTGAATCGTTAAGCAAATATAGCGCTACCGGCAGTCCGGTTGCAGATCCATTGGCTTTGGGTTTATTAGGTGATGCTTACAGCGAGTTGAAAGACTTTAAACAAGCAGCTACTTACTATAAAAAAGCAGCTGATAAAGCAAGTAAATTTACCTCTCCAATGTTTTTAAAGAAATTAGGATTGGTTAACGAAAACTTAAACGATTTTAAAGGTGCAGTTGATGCTTACACTAAAGTAAAAACACAATATCCTGAGAGTGCTGAAGCGCAATTAATTGATGCTTATATTGCAAGGGCTCAAGAGAAAGTTAAATAATCATTAACTAACTATATTTAATTGAAAGACCATCGCGAGATGGTCTTTTTTTGTTTAAGAATGGTCGTCATTCCCGCGAAAGTGGGAATTTTAAAGCTATTGCATTACGATTCTCAATCAAGTTGGGAATGAGGAACTGCCTAGATTTCACCTCAACTTCCATTCTGTGTTTGATGGATCACGAAACAGTAGCATCCTTTAACCAAATGCTTTCAGTGATAGATATTTTTTCTGGAAATCAGTTGCAGATACCTTTAGGTTTGCATAGTCCCGCTCCGTTCTTTCCGATGAAGAATCGGAACCACTGCGATCGGGTTTAGGTGGTGCGGCCAGCAATATTATTTGGGGTTGCGTAGTACAGGGCAAGAGGATTCGGCTCTACTTGATTTGTGTCAAGTCAGATGATCTGTGAGGACACAGACCATATGTTAGGAAAGGAAATTTATATAGGCCTTTATCATTCAACCCTTAATAGTAGCAAAGACATTGCTTTCTAGACCTGATTGACGCGGTAGCTCCCGATTTCCTTCTAATCGGGACTACAAGCAAAAAGCAGGGCAAACATTAAAAAGAGCTACTGCAATTGCTCTTCAAAAAGCTATCCTAACATGATCAAAGCATATTACAGTATAGATGCTGAAAATTCAGCATGACGATCAATCTAATCAATTAACCCATCTACTTATTAAAAGCTGTCATGGTATGGGCAGGCCCAACGGTAACATAACTTTTAATCAGTTCTACACTTTTATCAATCAGCGCAGGCAGTTCCAATTGTTCATTTTTATCAAATAAACCCAAAACAAAATCAACCTGCCTGCCTTTTGGATAATCGCTGCCAATACCAAAACGCAAACGTGCATAGTTTTGTCCGCCGCAAACCTCTTCTATACTTTTTAAGCCATTGTGGCCAGCGCTGGAACCCTGTAATTTTAATCTTAATTTACCCAATGGTAGCGCAAGGTCATCAACGATTACCAATACGTTCTCCGGTGCTATTTTCAATTCCTTCATCCAATAGTTAACCGCTTTACCGCTCAGGTTCATAAAGGTGGTTGGTTTAATAACATGCAGTTTTTTGCCTTTAAAGCTCACTTCTGAATAATATGCCAGCCGGATATTATCAAAACTGCCATTTAAGCCTTTAACCAGTTCATTAGCAATATCAAAACCAATGTTATGTCTGGTATGTGCATAATCCGGGCCGATATTCCCTAAGCCAACGATAAGATATTTCATGGGGCAAAGATAAAAAAAAGTCCGAAGTCAGGAGTCCGAAGTCGGGAGTCTGTTCCACTAATCTAACTAATTTATTTTCAAATGGTTCTTTAATAAATAGCGGAGCGGGTGGCGGCTTAAGCTTGTGTAAATAAAAAAGCGGTAAAGAATTTCTTCTCTACCGCTTATCAGTATCTGTGTAATCACATCAATCTGTGATATCAGTTTACTATTTTTTACCTTTAGCAGCTTCAGTTTCTGCTTGTTTTAATGCTCTTGACATTGCAACAGAAACGATAGTATCTTCAGGAGTGTTAGTAATTACATATTTTTGACCTTTAAGATCACGAACACGGAATAAACTACCTACTTCTAATTTATCTAAGCTTACTTCTACGTTTTGTGGCATATCAGCTGGTAATGCTTTAACACGTAGTTTACGTAATTTCTGGATTAATTTACCACCCATTTTAACACCTGGAGAAGTTCCTGTTAATTTAACCGGGATCTCCATAACGATTTCTTTCTCATCGAATAACTGAAGAAAATCGATGTGCATTAATACGTCGGTAAGTGGGTGATATTGAGTATCTTTAACGATAGCTTTAGTTTTAGCACCGTTTACATCAATTTCCACAAAGTTAACTTCCGGGGTATAAATAACATCTCTTAAATCAGCAATAACTACTGCTAAGTGTTGTTGCTCTTTTCCACCATACAATACCGCCGGAACTTTACCTTCGTAACGAAGTTCCTTGGCATCGCGTTTCCCTACGTTCTCTCTTGGAGAACCGCTAATTGCGATTGTTTTCATTTTTTATTTATTTATATTTATTAGTAACAAGTATAAGTATCGAGTATCAAGACCTTAAGCCTTCAACCCTCTACCTTCCACCTTAATTTATACTTTAAACAGATCGCTAATCGATCCATGTTCGTTTACATTGGCAATTGCCCTTGCAAATAAACTTGCTGTACTTAATACCCTGATTTTTGAACTCTCCTGTTTTAACGGAATGGTATCCGTAACAATCAGCTCAGTTAATACCGAATTTTCTACAGTTTCTATCGCTTTGCCTGATAATACAGCATGTGTACAAACCGCTCTTACACTTGCTGCACCATTTTCCATAATTAAAGCCGCAGCTTTTGATAAGGTTCCGGCGGTATCGCAAATATCATCGATCAACACTACATCCTGTCCGGTAACATCACCAATAATCGACATTGATTCGATTTCGTTGGCACGTTTACGACGTTTATCGCAAATAATCACCTCAGCATTAAAAAACTTGGCAAAAGTACGTGCCCTGTACGAGCCGCCCATATCAGGCGATGCAATGGTTAAGTTTTTTAAGCCTAAGCTTTTGATATAAGGAACAAAGATTACCGATCCATCTAAGTGATCAACCGGAATATCGAAGAAACCCTGTATCTGTGCAGCATGTAAATCCATCGTCATGATGCGGTGGATACCTGCCGATTTTAATAAATTAGCCACCAATTTGGCGCCGATTGCTACACGAGGTTTGTCTTTTCTATCCTGACGGGCCAAACCATAATAAGGAACAACTGCTGTAATGTAATGTGCTGATGCTCTTTTAGCGGCATCAACCATAAGCAAAAGCTCCATTAAGTTATCGCTGGGCTGATAAGTAGACTGGATGAGAAAAACATCACTACCACGAACTGATTCATCAAAAGAAGGCTGAAACTCGCCATCACTGAATTTGTGGATGGTTACGCTACCAAGTGGCTTGCCGTAATGTTCGGCAATCTTAAGTGATAATCCCTTAGAACCTGTTCCGGAAAAAAGCTTTACCGGGTTAAACTGCAATGGCATGGGTTCGTGTAGTTTACGGTTAAAAAAAATCGGATCATGTCTGTTTAAACATGATCCGACGTTAAATTTTAGTTGTCCGACCTGGATTCGAACCAAGACAAACGGTACCAAAAACCGTTGTACTACCCTTATACTATCGGACAAAAATTCTCAAGGATATTCTCCTCGAAAGGGAATGCAAATGTAGGAACCTTATTTTAAATATGCAAGAGTGATTTTAAAATATTTTTAATTTCTTTCGTGCTGTTCTTTGTTTGCGATGCAAAGATAAAAAAATGATTATATCCCATGCAACATTTTCTTTTTTTCTACGACTTTTTTTAGTGCGAACCACTTAAATCATTTATTATCAAAGACTAAATTTTAACTATGAATTACTCAAGGATCAACACCATTGGAGGCTGGCTATGTTTTACCATTGCCGCACTCACGTACATTTTAACTTTAGATCAGTCTGTAAGTTTCTGGGACTGTGGCGAATTCATCTCCTCAGCCTTTAGAATGGAGGTGGTACACCAGCCTGGCGCCCCAATCGTTTCTATGATCCAAAGGTTATTCTCTACCCTGGCTTTTGGTGATAAAACCAAAGTAGCCTATTTTATTAATATCGCATCGGCCCTAGCCAGCGCAGGCACCATCATGTTTTTATTCTGGACGATTACCGCTTTAGCAAAGAAAACCGTGGTTAAAAAAGGTGAAGAAATCAGCCAACAACAAATCACCGGCATTATAGGCGCAGGTTTGGTAGGTGCTCTAGCCTATGCATTTTCTGATAGTTTCTGGTTTTCGGCGGTAGAGGCTGAGGTTTATGCCATGTCGTCGCTTTGCAGCGCTATTGTATTTTGGGGGATCTTAAAATGGGAATCGCAGGCTGATGAACCCAAATCAGACCGGTGGTTGCTTTTTGTAGCCTATATTATGGGACTTTCTATCGGGGTACACATTTTAAACCTGTTAACCATCCCGGCATTAATTTTTGTTTATTATTTTAAAAAGAACCCAAAACCTACCTGGCAAAATATTGTAAAAATATTTTTTGTTTCCATTGTGGTGTTGGCTGTGGTACAATTTGGCCTGATCCAATACATCGTATCGCTTGCAGCAAGTTTCGATTACTTTTTTGTAAATACGATGGGTTTAGGCTTCGGCACTGGTATCTTATTTTTTGCAGCCTTATTAATTGGAGGATTGGTTTATGGCATCCATTATTCCATCCGTAAAAACAAAAGGGCTTTAAACCTGGTGATGTTGTTTACTGTGCTTCTGTTATTTGGCTATAGTTCTTATGCGTTATTGGTGATCAGGGCACAGGCTAAACCCAATTTAAACAATTACAATGTAGATAACGTATTCTCACTTTCGAGGTATTTAGGCCGCGATCAATATGGCGACAGGCCTTTACTTTATGGAGAAAATTATAATTCAGAAAAAATAGACATTAAGGAAACGGGTAAAATTTTCCGCAAAGGGGATAAGAAATACGAACCTGCCGGAACAAAATCAGCCTATGTTTTCGCCGATAAAACTTTAATGCCACGAATGTACAGCGATAAACCTGAACATGTTCGGTTTTATAAAAACTATATGGGTTTCGATGACCAGCATAAACCAACGTTTGTAGAAAACTTAAAATACATGTTCTCTTTCCAGACGGGGCAAATGTACATGCGTTATTTTATGTGGAATTTTGTAGGCAGAAAAAACAACGAAGATGGCCAGTTTGGCGGCACAGACGGCACCTGGCTTAGCGGCATTAAACCTGTGGATGCGATGAGGCTGGGCAGTCAAAAAAATCTTCCTCCATCCATTATAGAAAATAAGGCCTACAACCGATTTTTCTTTTTGCCTTTAATTATCGGCCTTATCGGTGCGGTTTGGCATTTTAAGCGCAACCAAAAAGATGCAGGCGTGATCGGTTTATTATTTGTTTTTACCGGGATTGCCATTGTGGTGTACCTCAACTCTGTGCCTATAGAGCCACGCGAAAGGGATTATGCTTATGTAGGCTCATTTTATGCATTTGCCATTTGGATAGGTTTAGGTGTATTTGGACTAAAGGAATGGGTATTTAAAAAATTAACGCCTGCGCGGGCTGGTATTTTTGCTTCGGTTATTGCTTTGTTTGGTGCGCCGGTTATTATGGCTAACCAGGGTTGGGATGACCATGACCGTTCTGATAGTCACGAAGCGAGGGATATGTCGGTAAATTACCTTAAATCGTGCGCCCCCAACGCCATTCTGTTTACTTATGGCGATAATGATACCTATCCGGTTTGGTATGCACAGGAAGTAGAAAATATACGTCCGGATGTGCGTGTGGTAAACCTGAGTTTATTTACTGCTGATTGGTATATCGATGGCATGCGGAGAAAGCAGAACGAATCGGCTCCTTTGCCCATTACCTTAAAACCAGGGCAATATGTTGAAGGTACCAGGGATATTATGTACTACCAGGATTATAAAGTTGCGCAGCATATCGAACTACAGCAGATTTTGGATATTCTCCTCTCCGATCATGATGAGGATAAAGTGACTATGAACGACGGATCGAAATATAATGTACTGCCGACCAAAAACCTGAAATTGGCAGTGAGTCCACAACAGGTTTTAGATACCGGTACGGTACCAAAAGAAGATGCCGGTAAAATTGCAAGCAGTATGGAGTGGACCTTTAACCAAAACTACGTAACCAAGGGCACATTAGCTTTATTTGATATCCTGGTACATAACAATTGGAAACGCCCGATTTATTTTACCGGGGCCATGCCTGATGAGCAGTATGTTGGTTTGAACAAATACCTTTATTCGGAAGGACTGAACAAAAGATTACTTCCATTGAAACCCGATACGGCGATTACAGAAGATTATGAGCGCATCAACATCAAACCTTTGTACAATAACCTGATGAACGTTTATGCTTATGGAAATATCAAAAACGCAAATCATTTGGACAGACAATCAGCTGATGATGTAACCAGGATTTCAAACATGTTTAACAGTGCATTAAACGACATGATCAATCAAGGTAAAATTGCAGAAAGCAAAAAAATGGCTGATAAATTCCTTAAAGTAATTCCTGTTAAATTTTACAGCATGCGCCAGGTTATGAGCACTTATTATTTTACAGAAAGTTTATACCGCTTAAACGACCTGAACCGCGCCAATGCGATGATTAAAACAACTGCTGATTATGTAAATAAGGAACTGAATTATCTTGCTGATGTTTCGGAAAGTAAAAATCAGTTAACGGCAGAACAGGATGTACGTTTTTACCTGGGCTATTTAGGGCAAATGGTAAAATTAACCAGTGCATTTAAACAAGATGGGTTAAGTAAAAACCTCGAAAAACAGTACAACGATCTGATTACCCGTTTTACTCCCTATGCAGCCGGTTAGCATAAAAACATTCTAAATTTTAACCCATAGGCAGATTTTAATATTTCTGCTTACGGGTTTTTCTTTTCAAACAGATTAAAATCGCTGATGTTAATAGGCTTAGGCCGTTAAAAATTGTTAAATCAATCTGAAATTTTACCTGTTTTATCGACTAGAATAGTTAATTTCGGCAGCATTTTTATGTGAAAACCATTTTTAATATCATTAAACAAACCAATGAATTATTCAAAAGTTAATAATATAGTAGGCTGGATCTGCTTTTTAATTGCTACAATAACTTACGTTTTAACCTTAGAGCCTTCTGCAAGTTTTTGGGATTGCGGCGAATTTATCGCATCAGCATTTAGGATGCAGGTTGTTCACCAACCGGGAGCGCCTTTATTTTTAATGCTTCAACGTTTCTTCTCTATCTTCGCAGCCGGAGATTTAACCAAAATTGCTTACTGGATGAACGTAGGTTCGGCTGTATCAAGCGGGGCAACTATCTTATTCTTATTTTGGACCATCACCGCATTGGCTAAAAAAACAGTATTAAATGCTGGTGAAGAATTAACTACTGGTAAACTAATCAGTATTATGGGTGCAGGTGCCGTGGGCGCTTTGGCTTATACTTTTTCTGATAGTTTCTGGTTCTCGGCTGTAGAATCAGAGGTTTATGCGCAATCTTCGTTATTTACGGCAATCGTATTCTGGGCCATCCTTAAATGGGAAGCACATGCCGATGAGCCACGTGCCGATCGCTGGTTATTGTTTATTGCCTATATCATGGGTTTATCAATCGGTATCCACTTATTAAACTTATTAACCATCCCCGCGCTTGCCTTTATTTATTATTTTAAAAGAACAGACAAAGCAACCACAGCGGGTATTTTCAAAACACTTATCGTTGGTATCTTAATTTTAGCGGTAATCCAATATGGTATTATCCAATACCTGGTTTCGTTCGGCGCTTATTTCGATTTGTTTTTCGTAAACACATTAGGACTAGGTTTTGGTACCGGCGTTTTATTCTTCGCCATTTTATTAATCGGAGCAGTGGTTTGGGGAATCCGTTATTCTATCCAACACCAAAAGAAATTATTAAACTTAGGTTTACTTTCTGTGGTGTTGATTATTTTCGGTTATGCTTCCTTCTCGATGATTATCATCAGGGCTAAGGCAGATCCAAATTTAAATAACAGTGCGCCTAAAGATGCTTTCTCATTCTTAAGCTACCTAAACCGTGAGCAATATGGCGACAGGCCATTAGGTTACGGTCCTAATTATAACTCTGAAAGAACTGGTGTAACTGAAGGAAAAACGATCTGGAGAAAAGGTAAAGATAAATATGAAGTGGCAGGCAAAAAAACCGACTACGAATATAACAACAACACCTTATTACCACGTATGTATAGCGATGATGCCAGACATGCTGCTTTTTACAAAGAGTGGATGCACCTGGATGATTCAAAAAACCCCAACCTGGTTGATAATGTTGGCTTTTTGGCCAGTTACCAGATTGGTTATATGTATATGCGTTATTTCTTCTGGAACTTTGTTGGTCGCCAGAATGATGAACAAGGCCAGGGCAGCGGTTTTGAAGGAGAATGGATTAGTGGTATTAAACCAATTGACGCTATGTTGAGAGGTAATCAAAGTCATTTACCGCCGTCAACCGTTGATAATAAAGCGTATAACCGTTTCTTCTTCTTGCCATTGATTATGGGTATAATCGGTGCGCTTTGGCACTTTAAACGCAACCAGAAAGATGCCGGCGTTGTAGCTTTATTGTTTTTCTTTACAGGTATCGCCATCGTATTATATTTAAATCAAAAGCCATTAGAACCACGTGAAAGGGATTACGCTTATGTAGGATCGTTTTATGCCTTTGCGATATGGATAGGCCTCGGGGCGCTCGCGATTAAAGAATGGCTGTTTAAAAAACTAACCCCAACAACCGGTGCCATTGGGGCAACGGTAATTGGTTTATTGGCTGCACCGGTAATTATGGCTGAGCAGGGATGGGATGACCATGATCGTTCTACCAAGTTGGTTCCGCATGATATTGCTTTGGATTACCTGCAATCGTGTGCGCCAAACGCCATCTTATTTACTTATGGCGACAACGACACTTATCCGCTTTGGTATATCCAGGAGGTGGAAAATGTGCGTCCGGATGTACGCATAGTAAACTTAAGCTTGTTTGATACGGATTGGTACATCAACGGTTTAAGACAGAAACAAAATGAATCGGCACCATTGCCAATCACTATGAAACCTGAGCAATATGTGCAGGGTGAAAGAGATGTAATGCCATACGACGACTATAAAATCGCCGGCAGTATAGAACTTAAAAACGTGGTTGATTTATTGTTATCGAATGATGAGAGCGATAAAGTACCAATGCAGGATGGATCTAAATCTAACTTCCTTCCTACTAAAAACCTTAAAATCACGGTAGATCCACAACAGGTAGTAAGTACCGGAACTGTTCTGGCTACTGATGCGGCGAAAATTACTACAGAAATGGACTGGAAATTTAACAAAGGTTATGTAACCAAAGGTACATTGGCCATGTTCGATATCCTTGCACACAACAACTGGAAACGTCCTATTTACTTCGCTTCTACGGTACCTTCTGAACAATACAATGGCTTAGACAAGTATTTGTACAGCGAAGGATTGGCTTTACGTTTATTACCGCTAAAAGCTGATACTACGGCATCTGATGATAAACCAGAGCAATTAAATACGCCTGCCATGTACAATAATGTGATGACTAAATTTAAATGGGGCAATATGAAAACCGCTAAATATTTAGATCCACAGTCATCGGATGATACGTTTATTTTCACTAATATCTTCAGTAGTTTAACAGGCAGTCTGATTAAAGATGGCAAGATAGATGAAGCGAAGAAAGTAGTAGATAAATACTTCGCAGTAATGCCAACAGATAAATTCTTCGGTATCCGTACGGTTGTAGTAAAATTCTACGTTGCCGAAAACCTGTATAAATTAGGTGAAACCGCAAGGGCAAATGATATCCTGGATAAATCAGGAGATTATATCAACAAGGAATTAAGTTACCTGGCCGATATTTCACAATCAAAAGGTTTAACAGGATCACAGAATATTCAAACGGGTTTATACTATCTGGACAGAATGATTAAAACCAGTAAAGCTGCTGGTCAGGATAAGTTGAGCGATAAACTTCAGAAAACATTTAATGGCTTAGAAAGTCGCTTGTCGGCCTTCTTCCCTCAACAAGCTCCGCAACAATAAGCGGAAGCTAAAAAATAGCATACAAAGCAGCTGCATTAATTTGTAGCTGCTTTTTTTTGCATTCAAACCTCGCAGGTTTATAAAGATTAGTAATATAACTAATACCGTAAAATACGGTATGCTATTTACACGCTCGTTAGAAACGAGCGTGAGCAACTGTGAGAAATGTTTGCCCTCGTTTCTAACGAGTGCAGCGATAGCTTTACGATTTTATCGTAAAACAAGTAAATATACCCGACCAACGCCGTAAAATACAGCTTCTTATTTACACCCTCGTTACAAATGAGCCTGAGCAACTATGAGGAATGTTTGCGCTCGTTTCTAACGTAGTATTTTATTGTAAAAACAAGTAAAATACGCGACCAACACCGTAAAATACAGCTTCTTATTTACATCCTCGTTACAAATGAGCCTAAGCAACTATGAGAAATGTTTGCGCTCGTTTCTAACGAGTGCAGCGATAGCTTTACGATTTTATCGTAAAAGAATTAATCTTTCCGAATAAATATATAAATTTAATATATGTCTGATCAATATCAAGCCGGGGAGCCAGAAGGAATTTATTTCCTAACTTTCACTATTGTGGATTGGGTTGATATATTCACACGTTTATCCTATAAAGAAATCATTATCAATTCGCTAAAACATTGTCAATCCAAAAAAGGATTAATGCTTTATGCTTATTGCTTAATGACCAATCATATACATCTTATTGCATCTGCTAATGGTAATGTAAAGCTTTTTGAAATCGTCAGAGATTTTAAAAAATTCACAAACAGGGCAATAATAGAAGAGATTAATTCAGGTAATGAAAGTCGTAAAAAATGGTTATTAAATAAGTTCGAATTTGCCGCAAAATATATTACCCGTATTGAAAACTACAAAGTTTGGCAAGATGGGTATCATGCAGTTGAATTGATCAGTCCGGAGTTTACATTTCAAAAATTAAATTATATTCATCAAAATCCAGTTAGGGCCGGAATTGTAACTGACGCCGAGCATTACACTTATAGTTCTGCATCTAATTATTATGGATTAGGAGGGCCGATAGAGGTTGAGTGGCTGGATGTGGATTAATAGGTATACTTTAATATTTAAATTGTTTATGACTTTAAAGCATTTCGCACATCTTATATTACGATGTATTATTTACACGCCCGTTAGAAACGAGCGTGAGCAGCTATGAGAAATGTTTGCGCTCGTTTCTAACGAGTGCAGCGATAGTTTTACGATTTTATCGTAATAAAACATCTCGACATCGTTAGAAACGATAAGCTATTTCCACGCTCGTTAGAAACGAGCGTGAGCAAAAAAAATCCTGTTCAGCATTACCAAACAGGATTTAAATGTATTTTAAGTTAATGATTATTCGTTTACAACGCCCATCGCACAGAATTTCTCAATCCTTTGCTCAATCAGTTTATCGGTTTTTAATTTACCCAAAGCGGCTAAATCCTTAATAAGGTAATCTTTCAAAGTTCTTCCCATCAACTCCGGATCCTGGTGTGCACCACCAAGCGGCTCAGGGATAATTCCATCGATTAGTTTGTTACCAAACATATCGTCAGAAGTCAATTTCAAACATTCAGCAGCTTTTTCTTTAAAATCCCAGCTTCTCCATAAAATAGATGAGCAAGATTCAGGAGAGATTACCGAATACCAGGTATGCTCCAGCATATAAACCTTATCGCCGATACCGATGCCCAAAGCACCTCCAGATGCACCTTCACCTACAACAATACAGATAATAGGTACACGCAGAACCGACATTTCTAACAAGTTTCTCGCAATTGCCTCACCTTGTCCACGTTCTTCAGCCTCTAAACCCGGGTAAGCTCCCATCGTATCGATAAAAGAAACCACTGGTTTGTTAAACTTCTCTGCCAAACGCATTAAACGTAAAGCTTTACGGTAACCTTCGGGGTTAGCCATACCAAAATTACGGAACTGACGCTCTTTGGTATTTTTACCTTTTTGGTGCCCGATAACCATAACAGTTTGACCGTTAATGGTCGCAAAACCACCAATAATTGCCTTATCATCTTTAACCGTTCTATCGCCGTGCATCTCGATGAAATCATCGCAGATCATGTTAATATAATCAAGGGTTTGTGGACGATCAGGGTGGCGGCTCATCTGAACCTTGTTCCAACCAGTTAAATTTTTATATAAGTTCTTGGTAGTTTCATCTAATTTACCATCAAGCTCGTCTAACGTGGCAGACATATCTACCTTTGTTTTTTCGGCAACTTGCTTAACCTTTTCTATCTGCTGAACTAAATCGGCAATAGGTTTTTCAAAATCGAATGATGTTTTTATCTGCTGCATAATTGAACCACAAAAATAAGTAATTATTTTTAGTTTGTAACCAACAGTTTTTCGTTTGGTTTTTTTGGGCGGAAATCGCTTTAGCGCAGGGTCAAATTTAGTATCGCAAATAACCTTTTATGATTCTTTATAATTTGAAAAGCAATTGCAATGGTATTTGCACGGGGTTTCGTCCTGCTCTCCCTCCTGCCACGAAGGGCGGCATCCGTCCGATCAGCTTTATTTTACACCTGTTTGTGCAACTATGAGGGGTTTCTTTTCCACTGCCCCAACCCACCTAGCCCTGATTGAAGCGGAGATCCTTTTTTATAGCACCAACTTAAATATGCTGTCATGCTGAGGCACGAAGCATCTCGCCACTATGAAACACCTTCTATGCAAGTATTTAATCTTTTCAATTGGTTCAGCACCTTACGTTTTTTGTTTTTGACCACCTGAGCCACCTAAGGGCAACTAAGTTAAAAAGGTTCGTGGAGACACGAACCCTGGCGAGGGACCAGAAGTTGCTATGATATAAATCTCTGCAACTATGAGGGGTTTCCGTACCAATGCCCAACCTACCAGCTTTTTTATGCACCACCCTCAAATACGCTGTCATGCTGAGGCACGAAGCATCTCGCCACTATGAAACACCTTCTATGCAAGTATTTAATCTTTTCAATTGGTTCAGCACCTTACGTTTTTTGTTTTTGACCACCTAAGGGCAACTACGTTAAAAAAGGTTCGTGGAGACACGAACCCCGGCGAGGGACCAGAAGTTGCTATGATATAAGTCTCTGCAACCATGAGGGGTTTCTTTTCCACTGCCCCAACCTACCTAGCCCTGATTGAAGCGGAGATCCTTTTTTATAGCACCAACTTAAATATGCTGTCATGCTGAGGCACGAAGCATCTGTTTCATCGGGGCGAGATGCTTCGTGCCTCAGCATGACATGAACAATAAAAAAGATCGGAGTGTAAAGCAGGACTAACCATAATCATTACACTGCCTCCACGCTCCAAAAAAAATAAAGAAACAGAGATCTTCGTTTTGCTGTGCTACAGGAGATGACGTTTGCAAAAAAGGTTCGTGAATACACGAACCCCTGCAATCAGATTTCTGCATTCCGTTGTACTCCAGTCGAAATGACAACCGGATAAACTAAAATTTAGCGGCTTCACCTGCTTTTGGCAATGCTTTTTTGATAAACTCGCGTATATGATTATTGGCTGTTTTCAGGTCATCTTTACGGAGATACATCATGTGTCCGCTACGGTAACCTTCCCAGCGCATACGGTCTTGCAATTTACCCGCAGCATCTAACTGCCACATGCTATATTTGGCGTTAAAATAATCGCAGGCGCCATCGTAATAACCCGACTGTACCAATAAATGCAGGTAAGGGTTTTGTGCCATGGCCTGACGGAGGTTATCGCCGGTTTGGTCGCCGGTTTTATCCCAAGGGTAAACAGAACCAAACATATTATATTTTAAATCAGTTTTGTAATTCAGCTCGTTGCGGATATACATATTAATGGCCGGCGTAAAAGAATGCAGCCAGGAGGTAAGTTCTGCATTATAATCAGGTCCATCACCCGCACCCATTTTATCGATACCACGGTAACGCGAATCTAACCTGCCAACAGTAAAACCTTTATCCCTCAGGAGTTCTTTCCAAAAGAAATCGGCAGGTACATTGAGGTTATAATCTAAAATCACTTTTTCTGAAAGGCCTGAGTAACGGGCCATTTTTACTGCAACAGCTTTCTTTTTATCAGCACTCAGCATTCCCCCCTGCGAAATGGCCGGAATGAGCTCATTAATGGTGAAATTTTCTACTTCGGGTAACATGGCTGTTAAGTCTTTAGCCTGTAAATCAGCAGCTAAAGCCTTGTGATACCACGCTGTAGCCGCAAAATAAGGTAAACGCAAGGCTGCATCAACGGGGCCACTACGCTCAATACCCAATTCAGTTGGTGATACCAGCACTACCCCATTTAAATACATCCACTGGTTGTTCTGCAGTTCCAAAGCCAAACCCGAAACACGCGTGGTGCCATAACTTTCGCCGATTAAAAACTTTGGCGAGGCCCAACGGTTATTACGGGTTACAAAAGTATTGATCCACTCGGCCAGGTATTTAATATCAGCACGTACGCCGAAGAACTTATTGGTCGGGATATCTTTGCTTACTGCTCTTGAATAGCCCGTGTTAACCGGATCGATATAAACTACATCGGCAACATCCAAAATAGAATAAGGGTTTTCTTTATAGCCGTAAGGTTGAACGGGATAACCTTCATCATCGATATTAAGCACAACCGGACCGGTATAAGCAATGTGCATCCAAACTGAAGCGGAGCCTGGGCCACCGTTAAAAGAAATCACCAAAGGCCTTTTATCACGGTTTTGCACATCGCTGCGTTCGTAATAAGTATAAAACAAACCTGCAATGGCTTTTCCGTCTTCATCCCAAACCGGAAGTGTACCTGTAGTAGCTTTATACGGAACAGCTTTCCCATCAATAGTTACCGAATGGTTGGTTACCACCGAGCTCTCTACTTTAATGGTTCTTTCGTTTAACGAAGATTTAGGTTCATCTTTAACGGTAACCTGCGTGGTGGTTACTGTCTCTTTTGATTGATTTTTTTTTGGATTTTGTTGTGCCTGTACAAAAAAACCTGCACACAAAAATACAGTGAGTATAAAGCTGGATTTCATTTAAAGTTTGGTTTGATGCTTAAATATCAAACTAATGCTTCGTTATTCAAAACCCGCAGTAGAAATGTTACCATAAAAAAAGCGGCATTGCTTTTAACAATGCCGGCTCTGCAAAAAACCGCTTCGATGAAGCAGTAGGTCTTTATCCTGATTGATTATTTAAATAACAACAGCTTCGGCGCTTGCCTCTGCAATTTGCCAGCCTATGGTAGGATTTCCGGTTACCAAAACATCTGCAAAATATTCGTAATAAGATCCGGCTTTATAGCCTTTAAAACGATCAGCATAAATGGTACCGGTTGAGTGAGAAACCGAAGTTAACGGAACATTTCCTTCTCCCTGTATGGTTACGGTAATGCTAGAATACACCTGGCCGGAAGTATACTGAAGTGTTGCCACTGCAGGCAGGCCATTACTTGTGGTAAAATTTTTTGTAACGGTAATTACGCCCGGAGGCAGCATTTTTTTACACGGAATGGTAATTTTAGCTGGCGTAAAGCTACTAAACAGGCAAACGGTAAAAGCAAGCGTTGCCACCAATAAAGTAATTGATTTTTTCATTTTCTTAGGTTTAAATAGGGTTAGCACTAGGATGTTTAATAAAATCGTTTATGAGTTATACGGGATACTACAGATTAAAAAAATGCCCGTTATTTAAAGATAATGCTTTCATAATAAGATATTTCCATTAATAACCGCGCAAACGTTTGATAAAATTGAGTTCTTGATTTCAGCGCATAAAAAAGCCAACAATTACTTATTGCAATGCTGGCTCCTGATTAATCGAATTTTAGAAATGTGTTTTTTATTATTTTAAGCTTGAAATTTCTTCTTCAGACAATACCTTGTTCCAAATTTGTAATTCATCTAATTTACCTTTGAATCCGCCTACGGTTTGAAGTGGAAAAAACAGGGTTTCGGATTTACGCATCTTTGTTTTGTCCTTGTCTGTAAATACGATCCAGTTATCGTACAATTTCTTTTCGAGTTTGCCATTTATATAAAGACTGGTGCCTTTATTTGTTCCCGTTATTACTACATGTGTCCAGCTATTTTCAGGTAAAGCATAGCCAAAATCAATATTGTAACCCTCTCTCGAAAAGCCCAGTTTACCATTACCATGCTGTTTTAATTTTACAACGGCGTTGGGAGATTTGAATAACATGGCATTATCTTCATTATTGCCCGCAGGGTTTACCCAAAAGGAAACGGTGTAATTATATCCAATTTCAGTGTAAGGCAAGCTGGCGTAACTATTTTCTCCTGAAAACGATAAAGCATTTTTTGAGTAGCCCGGGGTATAAACGGCGCCTATGGTTTTAATTCGATTGTCTTTTTTATCAAAATTAAATTGGGCTGTAAATGGTGCATCACTTTCGGAAAGCTTTCCGCCAATGTTTAATGATGGTCCCTCTCCTATCTTTTTGCTCAAAACATTAAAATCGTCGAACGTTAAAACTGTATTGCTTCCACCCCACATTTTTTGTGCTAATACCTGCATGGCCGGGAATACCCTGTCGTGCACATCTTTTTCTGTAATGCCGTTGCCAACAATATCATTCCATACGGCAAAGGAGCCACCTAATATCGTTGGATCGCCGGCAGGAAACTGAACGTCGCCAATCATCGAAGGCGTCCATTTATTATACAGGTTTTTAATATTCAGGTAATCGTAATAGTAGCCCGCTGCAGGTACAATATATAGCCAGCCATCGGGTGTACTGATTTGCTTATAGCCCAATTTCTTCATTTCAACAGGATTGGCGTAACCGTTATACCAGGTATTCATCACTACGTTTTCTACCTTTACTAGTGTAGTGCCTTTAGCGTGTGTTAAGGCTCCCCAAAGCCTTACATCTTTTCCATAACCTTCTACATATTTAATCATGTGATCGGTAAAAGCCCTGAAAACTTCAGCATCTTTTTTGGCATATTCATCTGTACCAATATGTACCGCTTTGCCCATAAATACAGGCGAACTACCAGAAATATATTCTTTAAATACATTTTCCATAACCGTATAACTAAGTGGGTTATGGAGATCAAGATGATCCATACCATAGGCTTTACTACCAATTTCGGGAACTACTTTGGTAAAGGCCAGCGCATGTGCCGGTGCATCAATTTCTGGAATAATGCGCACTCCGTAATCATTGGCCAACTGTTGCAAAGCGATAAATTCTTTTTTGGTATAAGAACCATCTTTCGCCGTTAACCCCGGGTAGGTTGTATTTTCTAAACGGAAAGCCGAGTAGGTATCAGCCCAATTATCATTGAAATATTTTTTAAAGCCATTGTCATTTAAGTGGATCTGAAAATCGTTCAATTTATAGTAAGACATAAATTTCACATAATCTCTTAAAAACTGCAGGCTAAAAAACTTACGCCCTACATCCAGCACAAAGCCACGAACCTTAAATTCAGGATAATCTCTCGCTATCCCATGCGGAATGGTATTTTTCTGTTCCAGTAATTGCAATAAAGTCCGCGTGCCCCAAAATAAGCCCTGATATTTTATGGCACTAATGGTAATATAATCCGCTGTATTAAAGTAATAACCTTCTTCACCTATGCTTTTGTCTGTTGCATTAAGCGTTAAAAAAATATCTCCTTTCCTGGCTTTACCTTTCGCAATTAATAAGTTAAATCCTAACTGATCTTTTAACTCCTGTTTTAAAATATTGGCCGCATTTTTTAATTGTTTTTCATTTGCGGCATCCAACACGATCCTGCTGGAGGTTGTTAAAGAGAAATCGCCGTTACCGCCATGCCATTCGCGTAAAGCGGGAATAACAAAAGGTTGGGGGTTAGTGCCTTCATCTGAAAATTTGCCCGGAACAAGAATTTCTTTTGATACATCAAACTTTATCGAATCACTTAGCTTGCTAACCAGCTCGAAATACAGGTTTACTTTTGTGGCAACCAGGGGAGTCGTAATACCGCCAGATGAATTAACAACCGGTGTACGATTACTCCCTTTAAATACCAATGAATAACCCCTAGGGCTTTCAGGAAATATAACTTTCTTATCGCCAGTCTTTATTTCTTTAATATTGGGTATTGATTGAACAATTGTACTATCGGTTTGAGCGAATAAAAAACCCTGAGTGATGATCAATAAACCAACAGTAAATAGAATGCGTCTCATGTAAATCGTTGAATTAGTATAAATTATGTTTAGTATTTTATTTTGAAGAAATTGCACAGCCTCCATGTTGAAAAGCATACTGATATAAGTTAAAGATAAACCAAACTTTTCCATACGCTTAAGCAAGTTATGCGCAAACGTTTGACAGGCATAAAAACATGAACTATTGGATGATTATAATATGGCTAAATGCCTAAAATATAATTCAAAAGACTAAAACAAAAAAACCGACAATACATCAAGTATTGTCGGCCAGATTATAAACCGGGATGATTTATATTTCTATTTATCCCACCAAACCCTACCTGTAAGGTTATCGCCTCCGGTTACGGCCGCAGATGCTGCTTTATAATTAACACCGTTAATAGCTGCTTCTGATACCGGGTAAGGAAAACGGCGTGGAATGGTGCCATTTGTAGCATTACCTGAGAAAACTACCGGGGTTAAGTTCGGAAAACCACTTCTGCGCCAATTACACCATGTTTCGTAAAAATCCATCATGGTATTGCTTAGCACCCAATATTGTGTATTAATTTGTTGTAAACCAATTGCCGGGTTGTAGGCATTAGCCAATAAATAGGCATCGGCACTAGCAGCAGGAATTGACAAAGTTGCATCGTAAGCATCTAAACAGGTTATAGCAGCCTTTACGCCATTGTTATAATGTGAAGCTGCAGTACCTCCTATGCCCCATTTTTGTGCTGCCTCGGCCAATAATAATTCTGTTTGACCATAGGTTAAAATATAGGTAGCTCCATTTCTTTTTAACATACCCGGGTTGGGTGATGAATAATCTGGAAAAGTTGTAAATGTGGCATCTTGCCTGATGTCGGTTGCCGCTACGCCACTTAGATCTTTACCATTTGGCATCCCTTTTTGTACTGCAGGATTGGCATCAAAACCAGGGTTTTGATCTTTCGAGCCTTCTGATAAATAAAGTTTGGTTACTGCCACTTTGGCCAAACGCGGATCTGCTGTTCCTTTTAACTGATCTATAAATGTTTTAGACCATTTTACGTAATAATTTTCAGGTCCGCCATCGCCCAGTAATATCTGATTGTTTCTATTTTGGGTTACGCGGCCTCCAACAACATCGTGGGTTAAAATTGCGTTATCGCTATTATCGAGCATGGTTTTACCAATAGCCTTAGCAGCATAAGCTTTGGCTGTGGTTTCATCTACTTTTACCAAACGCATCGCCAAACGCAACATTAACGAGTTACCGAAACGTTGCCATTTCTGCAAATCGCCCTTAAAAATTACATCACCGGTAACTTTATCTCCTGATAAATTGATGGCGTTTGTAGCTTCATCTACTTCTTTCAATAAATCGGCATAAATAGCTTGCTGTTTATCGTATTTTGGGGTAAGGATAGCTTTATAATAACCCTGGCCTGCTTCAGAGTAAGGTGCATCGCCATACAAATCAGTAATCCTTTCAAAAATTAAGGCTTTCCAAATGCGGGCAACCTGATAAATGTTGTTATATTTTGCATTACCCCTGCTAAACTCTACAACATCTACAATTGGCCTAACCTGCTCTATGTAAGCACCTACTGTTGATGTGCCCCAATAAGCGGAAGTATAACCCTCATTAAGCAAATATTTATCACCTGCCCAATAGCTCATTACCGTAGAAAAGCCTTGCATCATTGTTGAGGAATAGATAAGATTGCCACGCCAGGTATCATATGCAAAATCGGTACTGCCGGTATAGGTAAGCTGTGCCGTGGTAAAGGTATAATTAGGATCAAAACTGGATGGCCCGTAAGCCACCGGATTGGTATTAATTTCTTTAAAATCTTTGGTGCAACCTGCAAGCATAATAATGCCTACGGTTAAAAGAAAGCTATATGTTTTAAATATGTTCGTTTTCATTGTTTTTGGTTTATAGATTAAAACTTAACATTTAGGTTAAAACCAAAAGTTCTAACAGGGGGTACTCCACCTAGCTCTAAACCAGGGAATGTTGCATTATAACTAGATTCAGGATCGATATTATCGGTTTTCTTCATCAAAATGGCCAGGTTACGGGCAACAAAACTTAAATTTAAGCCGCCTATTTTATTATTGAACATTTTGGCTGGAAAGTTATAACCCAAAACAATTTGCCTTAACTTGATAAAACTCGCATCCTGCACAAACTTAAATGAGTTGTTGTTGGCTAAATTTTCGTAATATTTAGCTGCCGTAATTGGGGGTGTTGTGCCATTTGGTGCATCATAAACTTCCCTGTTGGGTAAAGTTTCCTGATGTAAACCAAATATATAACCCATATAATCTGTAGCAGAAAAAACTTTACCGCCCCATTTACCATCAATCAATAAGGATAAGCTTACTCCTTTGTAATTAAATTCATTATTCCAGCCTGCAAACCATTTGTTATAAGCCGAACCGTAGGCGTTCAATTGTTTTAATGGAGTACCTGAAGGATCATTCATTACATTCCCATTTTTATCGTACTGATAATCGAAAGCCATCACCTGACCTATTGGCTTGCCTACAATATTTTTAAGAAAGCCTACTCCCGATCTCGAGGTAGCTATCAATTGCTCATCAACCCCATTGGCTAATGAAACCAACTTGTTATCATTGTATGAAGCATTAATAGAAGAGGTCCAAACAAAATCTTTATTTTTAACAACATCGCCTGATACCAACATTTCAACTCCTCTATTTCTAATTTCGCCGGCATTTAATACCGCTGCTAAATAGCCACTGGCCCCTGTTGTATTAACAAAAGAGATTTCGTCTTTTGATTTTTTATTGTACCAGGTAAAATCAAGGCTCAAGCGGTTTTTAAGGAATCGCATCTCTGTACCAAATTCCAACTCAGAGGCCGTTGATGCTTTTAAAGAGCCATTTGGAATGTTATTATTGCTGATGATGCCCAAAGGTGAGCCATTTAACGTTTCGCTTCTAAAAGAATAGGTTAATATGGTTTGGTAAGGGTCTGTTGACTGCCCAACCATGGCGTAACCAGCCCTTATTTTACCAAAATCAAGGAATGAAGGTTTCCAAAGTTCGGAGAAAACAAAAGAGCCACTAATTGATGGATAGGTTACGTATAATTTATTGTCTTTAAGCGGATTGGCCAATGTTGAAAACCAATCGGTACGTAAACTTCCTGTTAAATAAAATAAATCTTTATATGCAAACTCGAGGGTTCCGTAAACAGATTGTGTTTCGGCTAAACTTTCTGAATAAGCTACTGATTTATTTCTGGCATTTAAAATATTGTACACACCAAATACTGCAAAATCGGAACCACTATTTGTAGTTTGAACAATGCTTGTACGCCTGTAACTGGCGCCCAAATTTGGCGTTAAAGTAAAGTCGCTTATAGAAAACGTTTTGCCCAAAAGTACATCTGCATTCAAATCAGCAAATTTGGTTTCTTGTTGCGCAATTTTACCAGCTGCATAATAAGCTGTACCTGAAGGCACTACGTTTTTATACGAATCATCATAAGCATCTCTACCTGCCCGGCCTTGTAAAAACAAGCCATTATCAAATGTATATTTTGCAATAATTGAACTTAAAAGGCGGTTTCTTTTGGTATCATTTACAAATTCGTTTGCGGCAAACCAAGGATTTGTAGCAAATACATTTCCAGAGTTATAAGGAATTTCCTTACCAGTGCCATCTTTCCACGGCTTTAAATCTTCAATATTGATACTGGTAGGTAAAAATGCAGCATTATAATTGGCATTACCCGCTCCATCAGAAACAAACGGGCGGTTTTTTACCTGCTCCAGGATATAGTTCATCCGCGCATCGATAGTTAACCGCTTAACAGGCGAAAAATTACCAGATAAATTAAAATTTTGACGATCGAGACCCGAATTAGGTACTACCGAATTGTTTGCTACGTTATTTGCAGATAAACGAACATTTCCCCCTTCAAAACTTTTGTTTAAAGCCAAAGTATTGGTCCAGGTTCCGCCTGTGCGATAAAAATTTTCGATATTATCCTTTTGGGCCGAATAAGGTCTGCTTACCCCGTCAAACTGAACCACATTCGATCCATCCAACTTTGCGCCCCAGCTAGAGCCACCAACCTGCGCAGCACCAGTAGCTGTTGTAGGCTTAAGGCCAAGTGCACCTTGCCCATAAACATATTGCCAATTCGTTCTATCCATCACTTGCTCGGCCACATAGTTGGTGCTGTACTCAACAGAATTACCTTTACCACTTTTTGTAGTGATTAATATTACGCCCGCCTTAGCACGGTAACCATACAAAGCCGAGGCTGCAGCACCTTTTAAAACAGAGATACTTTCGATGTCATCAGGATTTAGATTCCCGATAGCATCACCCAAATCAGGAGCATTATCGTATTGCCCGCCCGAATTTCCGTTCGGGTTGATGTTATTAAGTCCGGTTGGTTTATTTTCCATTGGTACGCCATTAATTACATATAATGGCTGGTTGGTTTGACTTAAACTGGATGCGCCGCGAATAACCACACTTGTAGCAGCACCTGCACCACCAGAAGTAGAACTGATATCTAACCCGGGCACTTTCCCCACCAAACTATTGGCGATATTATTTTCTCTGGCTTTAGTTAAGTCTTCGCCCTTTACTTCACTAACCGCATAACCCAGCGATCGGCGCTCACGTTTAATGCCCAAAGCGGTAACGACTACCTCATTTAGTTGTTTGTTATCTTCTAATAAAACAATTTCAAAATTGGTTTCACTACCGATGGCTATTTCTTTATTTTCGAAACCCGCGTAAGAAACAATAAGGACACTGTTTTCCGGAACTTTTAAACTAAACTTACCACTATTATCAGCAGCTGTACCAATATTACTGCCCTTTATACGCAGGCTTGCCCCTGGTAACGGATAACCTTTCGCGTCTTTCACTACGCCGGTAATCAGCACTTCTTTATTTTTGCTAATAACGATTAAACCTCCATCAGAAACAGAATATTTCAGGTTCGTTCTGTTTAAAATGGCTGCCAAAACATCGGTAACCAACGTATTGGTTACAGTAATGCTTACATCCTTATTAACAGGAACGTAAGAAGAGCTGTAAACAAAATGGTAACTGCTTTGCTGCTCAATAATCTGTAAAACCCTGGCCAGTTTTGTTTTCTTAACATCTAATGAAATTTTTTCCTGAGAAAAAACCGATGCGGAAACATTAAGGCAGGTAATGAAAACCATAATACAGGCTAGTTTCATTAGCATAATGAATTTTAGGAGCGCTTTATATTTTGGGCGCCCTTGCAGTAAGTAATAATAAATCATATTTTTGTTTTTTTTGGTTGCATAAGTTCTTGGCAGCAATCTGTTTGCGCATAAACTGCCATTAATTGATCAAAAGAGAAATTTCAGAGGGCGGTGCTCCAACACCGTCCTTTTTTTATTCCTGTTTTGAGATAATCACCCGTTTTCCCTTTATCTCATATTTAAAATTATTTTCGGTTGCTTTTAGTGCGTGTAATACTTCTTCTATACTCTCATTAGTAATGGTTGCGGTAAAACGGTATTTCTCCAATGCCGGATCGGTGAAACTGATCTCTACGTTGTACCATTTTTCGAGTACATTTTTTATTTCATCAAAATCCTGGTCGTAAATTTCGATGCGGTTTTGTGTCCATGCCGTTTCTACAATCGTGCTGTCTTTAATCTTGGTATAATGGTTAATGGTAATTTCGGGTTGCGGGCTAGTAGGCTTAACCAGTTTATTTTTTTGCTGAGGGATGACAGTTTTGTAAAACGTAACCTTCTGACTTGGTTTTAGGGTAATTACACCGCCATTTCCGTTTACTCCCTCCATGGTAATTAAACCACGGATTAAAGTGGCTTCCGAGCTTATTTCATCCGGGTAGGCTTTTACATTAAAGGCAGTACCCAATACGTTGATGTTAAAATCGGAAGTATGTACTTTAAAAGGTTTATCCTTATTGTGTTTAACATCAAAAAAAGCTTCACCAGTTAGGCTAACTTCCCTGCATTTATCGTTAAAGTTTTTAGCGATAGCTAAAATACTTCTGGCATTTAACAAAACAGAAGTACCATCTGGCAAAATAATTTTTTTACGTTCGCCGCTTTTTGTAGCAAAAGTATAAACCATTTGTGCTACATTTTTCGTTCCGTTATAATGGTGGTACAGGTTATACAACAGTACCGATCCCAGCACCAAAACTACTGCTGCAGCAATTTTAAGCCACAAATAGCGCTGTAGTTTAACAACCTTCTCTTCTTCAACAGGAAACATATTTTCCTTAAAATTTTCTACCTGTGTAACCAGCGGACGTTTGTTCCCACTTAATATTGCATAAAGTTTTTTTGCTTCTGCAATTACCTCAACCTGTTCAGGATGTACATTAATGTACTTCTCCCAATATCCAATGCATAGCTTATCTGTTCCGGCGCAATATTGCTGGAAAGTGCTATCGACGAGAAAGTCTTCTGCATTGAACTTACTTCTATCAACCATTCTTTTTGCCTTTTATATATCAGTGCCCAAAAGCTTTACTTTTTCCTAAGGAAATTTTAACTTTTTTTTAACATTACCGAATATGTGCGCTGTAATAGGTTTAAATAAAGAAATTTAATTTGCGTAAACTCAATTTCCGAAGTTTAAAGGGGGCTGAATACGGGAAAAACTTCGGAAGTTTTAAGTAAATTTTTATTTGGGCGTTTTAACACGCTATCCGCTGTATCTTTTGGTTATCCTTCGACTACGCTCAGGATGACACCAAAAGGATGCCGCTACTATTGTTAACGCGAAGCTTGGGCGTACCTTCCGAAAGTTTAAAAGGGTTTGAGCGCAGGGAAGATTTCGGAAGTTTTAGTAATTTTATTAGCAGGAACAGACTGTTGTTAAATAAACAGAGCGGGTAGCCCCACAGTGAAGCAAGGCGGAACGAGGACTACAGCACCAATGAAAAATAGATTGCAGGTTTCAGATCATGCCTGAATAATCTAGATAACTACATATTTTTTTTTGGAAAGCAATTGCAGAAGCATTTTGGTAACGGTAGTCCTGCTATCCGCTATACTTCGTACCGCTGCTATCAGGTTTAGGTGGCGCAGGCTGTTTTGTTATTGAGGGTGCAGGATGGAAAACGGGCGCCCCCAAGAAGCACAAACCCATTATTCCTAAACCCGGTAGCAACGGAAATCCTTTTTATTGCCTAAAATAGATTCGACTAAACATATTGCCTGATGGGTTGAATTTGCAATAAAAAGATTGGAGTGTATAACGGGGCTAAAGGGGCCACGGAGATGGATCTGTTCGTTTTCAGATCATGCCTGAATAATCTAGATAACTACTTATTTTTGGAAAGCAATTGCAGAAGCATTTCGGTAACAGAGAATATTCGTTTTCAAAACAAAGATATCCCTAATATGAGCGAAAACTACGTTTTGGCAGGAAAGATTCACAAATTTTGTTCTGTTTGTTAGATTTCTCCACTGCGGTGGAAATGACGAAACGCAAAGATTTATGCATTAAATTCTTTTCTCAGTATTTTAAGTGCATCGTAAATGGTATTATAAGCTGTTTTGATGGTTTGATTGCTCTGTTCGGCAATCTGTTCGTAACTTAAACCTTCAAAAAATTTTAAATGGATCAGCTGTTTCTGACGAAAGGTTAATTTTTCGAGTGCATTTTTAAGCTGGTGCTGCACCAGTTCATCGCTCTGTACTTTAACAATAAACTCTTCGTAACTCATTTCCATCCAATCGCCATCGGCCCCGGCATTAAAAAGCGCATCGTTAATTTTGCGTTTCCTTTCAAGAATGCGGAGTAACTTTCGCTTTAAGAAAGTACGCAGGTAAGCTTCTACATTGTCAACCCGGGTTAAACTTTCATGTTTCTCCCAAATGGTGGTAAAAACCAGGTCGGTAGCTTCGCTGGCCGTGTCGGCATCGGCACAAACCCTGATCCCGAAATTAACCAAAGGATAATAAAGTGCTGAATAGAGATCAAAAAACGCATCTTTATCGCCAGTTCGTAATCGTTCCCATAATAAGTGATGCGCTAATTTGTTATCCATTAAGTTGTTAGTTGTTATCACAATATTAACTAAAAACAACAAGATTATTACCTACAGATTTTGATGTGTGTAAATTTCTCCACCTATTTGTATAAAAAAAATTCATCGCTGTAACTTTTTTTCTAAAGTATATACTCATCAGGCAAAAAATAGATTTTGAAAAAGACAGACTTAGAAATAGAATTCGAAATAAAATTAAAAGACTATAAACTTTTGATTTATAAAGTTTGCCGCATGTACGCAAACAACCATGACGATATTCAGGATTTATACCAGGACATTATTATCCAGCTTTGGAAATCGTACCCCAAATTTAGGGGCGAAGCTAAATTTAGCACCTGGTTGTACCGCATTGCCATTAATACTGCGCTTACCAATTTCCGCAAGCAGAAGCGCAACATCCAAACCAGCGATGTGGAACTGCAGAACATCCAGATTCCTTATGAGGAAGATATTGGGTTGAAGGAGGAACAGCATCAACAATTATATACTGCCATCCAGCAGTTAAACGATGTAGAAAAATCAATCGTAATGCTCTATCTGGAAGATAAATCGTACGATGAAATGGAAGAAATTTTAGGTATCAGTAATGCCACCCTGCGGGTAAAAATGAACCGCATAAAAGACAAATTAAGAACCTTTACCAACAATAAATAAGATGGAACTAGATAATTTAAAAGATAGCTGGAACAGTGTTTCGGTAGATTTAAACCACCAAAAGTTTGATATTATAACCGCCACCAAAAAAGAAATGGAATCACCTTTATCCGAACTAAAAAAGGCATTCAGAAAACAGGTGGTTATTTTACCAATACTTTTTGCTTTTCTGGTAGTGATGACCACCATTTCGCCGGAGATGAAACATAGTTTATTGATATGGATGGCATTTATGGTGTTGCCGCTAACTTCTGTTTACTATTATTTAAACCTCAAACTGATCAATAATCTGGAAGAAAATAATGGCCCGGTAAAAAATGACATCCAAAGAAAAGTAAAGCAGTTAATTAGCAATAATAACCTTTACCTTAATGTTATAAGGGGCCTGATTTTGATCCTTGTTGTTGTAACAGAACTATTAATCCAAAATAACAGGATGCGTTTAATACCCGGAATAGAGGCTATTAAATCGATGATGTTGCCTTTACGTTTATTGATATATGCAGGTGTAATTGGCGTACATTATGTATTAAGCAGGTATACTTTTAACCTGTATTTTGGCCAATACCTAAACCGGCTAAAAGGGTTGTTAGCGGAGATGGAATAATCAACTAAGTTTCGGTTCGTGGTGACACGAACCGAGGCCAGGGAGTTTAGTTTAGACCTCGAAGGTTTTTAAACGGCATAGCCCTCAATGAGGCCAATATAAGCCATAAATTAAACCTGCGAGGTCTGTAATTAATTTATTTTAAAGCTATTCTACTAAAAATATGGTATTCTCCAGGCGCTAAAGTTTGTGCGTAAGTGCTGGTTGCAAGATTAACATTGTTTCCAACCGCATCTACCCAGCTGCCAGCTGTTCCGAAATCAATATTAGCGGTTTGGCTTACCACATCGAAATTACCAACCACCACAACGGTATTGCTTCCTTCGGTTAACTTAATGTATTTGATACCCCCTGCCAGGTTATAGGTAGAAGTGCCTGAATTAAAAATACTGTTATTCTTTTTTAACCTGATAAATTTGGCATAAGCATCGTACAGCGCCTTGCGGTTCGGGTCGCTATAATAATCCCATTTAATCGGTTTTTCTCCTGTTCTGCCATTAAAGTCGATGTTGATATCGTAACCCAGTTCGCCAAATTGCCAAATCATTTTTGGTCCGGGGATGCTGAATAAGAATGCCGCGGCAAGTTCTTCTCTTTTTAAGGAAGTAGCCAGGTTTCCTATAATTGTATAACTACCGGAAGCATTTCCATAGGTGATGTTCTTATAGTTCAGGCGTTCCTCATCGTGACTTTCGCCATAGGTAACCAAACCATCCGGCCTGGTAAAACCGTGGCTGGCATAAAAGCCCCATTGAAAATTAGAATTGCCCAGCCAGCCCATTGTAGCTTCGTTCATGTTTACATTCAGGTTGTTCCAAAGCATCATACCATCATCGGCCAATACTTTTTCTTCTGATTCTTCGGCAAAATGCTCTAAAATCACATAAAAATTGGGATCCAGGCTTTTGATGTAAGCATTATAATCTTTCCATATGGCAATACGGCTGGCATCATATAACCTGAACTGCGAATCGTCTGTAGAAGCTTTCTGTGTAAATCCTTTCGAAAGATCGAAACGGAAACCGTCAATTTTATATTGCTGCATCCAGAATTTCATTACATCTTTTGAGAACTTTTTGGTAGCCAAACTTTCGTGGTTAAAATCGTAACCTACGTTAAAAGGGTGTTTGGCATCAACATTAAACCATGGGCTATTTGTAGTGGGTTTTGAACCATCAAAATACAATTGTACCATCGGCGATTGTCCGAAAGAGTGATTTAAAACCATATCCATAATCACAGCAATGCCGCGGCCATGGCATTCATCGATAAAATTTTGTAAGGCGGTTTTGGTACCGTAATACTTATCGGGGGCAAAATAAAATGATGGATTATAACCCCAGCTTAAATTCCCTTCAAACTCGTTTACAGGCATTAATTCGATGGCGTTGATCCCCAAACCAGTTAAATAATCAAGTTTGGCCAATGTTGAAGCGTAATTATGATCGCTGGTAAAATCACGGATCAGCAATTCGTAAATCACCAGGTTATTTCTATCCGGACGGGTAAAATTGCTATTTTTCCAGCCATAAACGGGCTGATTGGCCTGCATTATACTTACTATACCAGTGGTTTTACCTGTTGGATAAGTTTTTAAATTCGGATAAGTTGCAGCAGTAATATATTGGTCGTTATCGGGATCGAGCACTTTTTCGCAATAAGGATCGGCAACTTTTAAGTTTCCATCCACATAAAACTGATAGGCATATTCTGTACCAGGATTTAAATTATCGATCTGCACCCACCAGTAATTGCCATCGGTTGTATTTTTCATCGGGGTGGCAGTTGCAGACCAATTGTTAAATTCGCCGATCAGCGAAACCGATTTTTTGTTCGGCGCATATAAGGATACAATGGCCGATGTTCCGTTATTGATAAACACCACACCATCTTTTGCTCCAGCCGGAAGATCAGTTTTTTGGTTGGTTGGTGTAGGCCCGATACCAGCATCTGATGCTTTTTTACAGGCAGTACTGCATGCTACTAACAATAACAACAGGTAAATGATCGTTTTGGCTCTTTTTGTTTCGTGCAGACATGAACCAGGGCGGTTAATATTTTTTTTCATTTGGTTAGATGATTATTGGTTTTACCACAGAGGTCGCCGAGTTTTTCACAGAGAAAATAATACCACATATCAACTCTGTGTTCTATGTGCATTTTCTCTATGTACGCTGTGGTTAATTTTTTCTTGCCATTTCCCAGGTCTGTATCCCCACAGATCTGGAAACTTAAATTCTATACAGATCTATTTTCTTCTACTTCGAGTTTTGATGCTAAAACTTCATCAGTTTTCTTTGGTTCGCGGATCAATACATAACAGATTATCGAGGCCAAAACCATCAATCCACCACCTAATTGTACCGCTAAAAGCCTGTCGTTATTAAGCACATTGCGCATTAACCAACCAAACCCCAGCGAAGCAATAATTTCTGGCAATACAATAAAGAAGTTGAAAATCCCCATGTAAATCCCGATTTTATCTTTAGGTAACGATCCGCTCAACATGGCATAGGGCATAGAAAGAATACTGGCCCAGGCAATACCAACCCCCGTCATACATAAATACAACATATTTTTATCGTGCACCCAGGCCACACTGATTAAGCCAATTGCACCACAGATTAAACACAGTGCATGTGTGGTTTTACGACCCAATGCATCGGCAATTTTTGGTAAAACCAGCGCAAACAGAAAGGTGATTACACTATAATAAGCAAGGGTTAAACTTCCAAAATCGGCTCCATGCGCATAAACCGGATCGGCAGCATCTTTGCCACCAAAAACATTTACTGCAACAGCTGTGGTGTAGTAAAACCACATTAAAAACAGACCCGGCCAGGTAAAAAACTGCACTAAAGAAACTACCTGCATTCTTTTGGGCATGTTGCTTAAAGCATGAAAAATTTCGCGGGCACCGCCTCCAACACCTTTATTGCTTTCTTTCACCTTTTCTTTAAAATCTACATCTTGTGGCGGATATTCTTTTGTGGTAAAAACCGTCCACAGTACAGCAGCGAAAAAGAAAAATGCACCGATATAAAAAGAGAACTTTACATTTTCGGGAATATTGCCCTGCGTTGCTGTATTGGTTAAATGGAAAACATTATTCATAATCCATGGCAATGCCGAAGCTACGCTGCCACCTAAACCAATCATCATGCTCTGCATAATAAAACCCCGGTTAACCTGGCTATCGGGTAATTTATCGGTCACAAAAGCACGGAAAGGCTCCATGGCAATATTGCCGAAAACATCTAAAACCCAGAGTAAACCGGCGGCCATCCATAATACACTGCTGTGTGGCATAAAAATCAGTGCGATACTGCTCACAATGGCACCGATCATAAAATAAGGTCTTCTTCTGCCCCATTTTGGGTGCCAGGTACGATCGCTCAGATAACCGATTATCGGCTGAACCAGCAATCCGGTTAAAGGTGCTGCTAAAAACAATAATGGAACCTGATCGGGATTGGCACCCAGGTTTTCGTAAATACGCCCCATATTGGCCCGTTGTAAATCCCAACCGAACTGGATCCCGAAAAACCCCACACTCATGTTAATGATCTGTGCGAGTGTTAACTTGGGGTTCTCGAATATTGTTTTTAAGGTCATTTTGTTTAGTTTAAGCGCTTAGCGCATGGCGTTATATTTCTTTTGCTTTAATAAATTCTGCGCCAACCCCGCTCTATTCTTTATACCACAGAGGGCACCGAGTTGTACACAGAGTGTGCTGAGGTAAAATATTCTTTGTGTTTCTCTGTGCCTTTACCTTGTGTGCGCTGTGGTTAATTGTTTTAAAACTCTATCACCTGTGCACTCACCGGCGCCACGTTTACCGGTATGCTTGTTCCGGCAGGGATGTTTAATTTTTTATCGGTCAACAAATCTGTAACAGGCGATGAATTTTTAACTTTTAAAATCTGATCAGGGATTTCGATATTAGCGGTTAAGGTTTGCGTTCTGTCGAAATTGGCCACTACCAATAAACGCTGTTTGCCAGTGTAACGGATAAAAGCATACATGCGGTTATTCATATTGCCGGTAACAGGCACTTCGTAAATTCCACCATTAACAACAGCATCACTTGTTGAAGTTACTTTTAATAACTGTTTATAGTAAGCCCTTAAATGTTGTTGTGAAGCATTTAATTTATGGCCATCAAACAATCCGCCGTTCATCCATTTCTGGTGGTTCGGAACACCCCAATAATCAAAAATAGTGGTGCGGTTATCGTCACCGCCAAAACCTTCCTGACCTTTGCCGGGTTCGCCAACTTCCTGTCCGAAATAAAGCATTATCGGACCAGCGCCCAGTGTTGCCGAAACAACCATTGCAGGTAAAGCCAGTTCAGCTTTACCTGCAAATCCTGCCGATGCAATACGTTCTTCATCGTGGTTTTCTAAAAAGCGCAACATCTGTTTGCCAAAACCAGCACTTTCTACCTGCCATACGTGTTTAATCGCTGCTACATCTGCAGTTGGTTCATTTCTGATTAATTTTTTAAGGCCATCATATAAGCCCACTTTATCGTAGAGGTAATCAAATTTACCTTCATCTAAATATTGTTTGTAAACCTGTGGATTATAGGCTTCTCCAAGAAAAATCAGGTCAGGATTTACTTTTTTAACCTGTGGAATTACCCAGTTCCAGAAAGCAATAGGCACCATTTCGGCCATATCGCACCTAAAACCGTCTATTCCCTTTTTTGTCCAATAGGTTAAAATATCCCGCATTTTAAGCCAAACCGGTGGAATAGGATCGAAATAAGGTTTTTCACCGTTTTGATAATCTACCCCGTAATTTAACTTGATGGTTTCGTACCAGTCGTCGTATTTGGGCTGGGCTGAAAACACATTATTTCCGGTGGCTTTTGCAGGGTTTTCTTCAAACTTACTATTCTGTAAAGCAGAAAGTGGCGTTTTTTGTCCATTTGTAGGAACTATTAAAGCCTGGCCTGGAATATAGTAAAAATCATTTTTAGGGCTAAAAGCTTTGTTTATATCATCTTGTGCCCCAAAATCGATTACCCCATTTGGTTTTGCAAAAGAATGGTAACTTCTGGCGACATGGTTGGGTACAAAATCGATCAAAACCTTTAAGTTTTTGGCATGTGTTCTTTTCACCAAAGACTCAAACTCTTTCATCCTGTTTTTAACATCAACAGCTAAATCGGGATCCACATCGTAATAATCGCGGATGGCATAGGGCGAACCAGCCCTGCCTTTTACCACGTCAGCATCATCAACTTTAATTCCGTATGCCGAATAATCGGTTAAGCTGGCATGGGCAATGGCGCCGGTATACCAAACATAGTTTACATGGAGCTCTTTTATGCCATCAAGGGCCTTATCGGTAATATCGTTAAACTTGCCCGAACCATTTTGCTCAATGGTACCATAAGGAATATTAGCGGTATTTTTATTCCCGAACAAACGGGGTAACAACTGGTAAATAACGATTTGTTTATCGTTCATTTTTGTACGCTTTTTTTGTGCAAAGGATGAAATAGAGAGCATTGTAAAAGTAAAAAAAAGTGCAAGTAGCCATCCCTTGTTGCTTCCAATAATAGATAAGCTTTGAGCAGAATAACATCCTCTATCAGATAAAGTTTTAGATTTTAACCCTCTACCTTCAACCTTTACACCCTTTATCTTTCTCATACCAACTCGGCATTATTTACTTCAATTTCGGTATTTCCGGCCAATTTATAAAGCTGATTTCTAATCCCGATCTCTAAATCAATGGCTGCATGGTTTTTAATGCTGATGCCGTTTTCGGTGATGTTGATTTTTAAAGTAGCGCCCCTAAAACCAATGGTGAATGAAAATGACCTCCATTTGTCCGGTAAAAACGGATTAAACTGCAGTTTACCATCGCGTACACGCATCCCTGCAAAACCCTCTACTACGCTCATCCACGTACCCGCCATTGAGGTTATGTGTAAGCCGTCTTCTGTATCGTTGTTATAATCATCGAGATCCAGGCGGGCGGTACGTAAGTAAAATTCGTAAGCACGGGCCTCATCATTTAATTTAGCAGCTAAAATACTGTGTACACAGGGCGATAAAGAGCTTTCGTGTACGGTACGAGGTTCGTAAAAATCGAAGTTACGTTTTAGAGTATCCAGATCGTAATCTTCTTCGAAAAAATATAATCCCTGTAAAACATCTGCCTGTTTAATAAAGTTCGAACGTAAAATCCTGTCCCAGCTCCATTTCTGATTAATCGGTCTTTCACTGGCAGGTAAATCTTTAACTAGAACCTGTTCTTTATCTAAATAACCATCCTGTTGTAAGAAAATGCCAAGTTTTTCATCTTGTGGGTAGTACATTTTTTCGATGATACCGGCCCAATCGGCAAATTCCTTTTGATCGAAATTTAAGCTTTTTAATAAACTTTTATATTTTTCCGGTTGTTGTGTTTCAACAATTTTAGCGGCTTGAGTTGCATATTTTAAACACCAGGTAGCCAAAATATTGGTGTACCAGTTGTTATTTACGTTATTTTCGTATTCGTTTGGCCCGGTAACACCAAGCATTACATATTGCTGTTTATCGCTGCTCCAGTTAACACGTTGTTTCCAGAAACGGGCAATACCGATTAAAACTTCTAAACCGAAATCAGAAAGGTAACTTTCGTCTCCTGTATAACGGATGTAGTTAAAAATGGCAAAAGCAATGGCTCCGTTACGGTGGATTTCTTCAAAAGTAATTTCCCACTCGTTGTGGCATTCTTCACCATTCATGGTTACCATCGGATAAAGTGCCGCACCATCTTTAAAACCAAGTTTAGCAGCATTTTCTATCGCTTTACCTAATTGTTTATGGCGATATATCAACAAGTTTTTACTTACTTCCTGTGGAGCAGTGGCCAGGTAAAAAGGCACACAATAAGCCTCGGTATCCCAATAGGTAGAACCACCGTATTTTTCGCCGGTAAAACCTTTCGGCCCGATATTCAGACGGTCATCTTTACCGGTGTAGGTTTGAAAAAGCTGAAAAATATTGAAACGGATTGCCTGCTGGGCAGAAACATCACCTTCAATCATGATATCACTTTCTTCCCATTTGGTTGCCCAGGCTTCGGCCTGTTCTGCCAATAAAGTATCGAAACCTTTGGCAGATGCTTTGGTAATTACCGATTTGGTTTCTTTTAAAAGTGATTCTTTAGCATAATTTTCGGAAGATAAATTGGCAGCGATTTTAACCAACGTAATTTCTTCGTTTGCTTTAACATCTACAGTAAAGGTTTGTCCTACAAATTTCTCTTTGCGTACCGCTTCATGATTGATGTTTAATTTCTGTCCGTTTTTATATAATCCGGTGTTACTGCCGGTGCAAACCTCAAATTCGGTTTTCTTGGTCCTTAGCTTGATATAAGCTTCAGTGCCAGTAATTTCATCAGATACTTTATCCCAGAATTTTTCATCGTAGTTACTGTCCTGATTTTTTACATCACCATCAATAAATGGCATTAAAGTTAATTTTCCATCAAAATCCAGCGGACTAATGCTGTAACGGATGGCTCCAACCTCATCATCGGCAATGCTGCAAAAACGGGTAGATTTTACTTTTAAAGTTTTACCGCTTTTTAATTTTGCTGTAAAGGTACGCTCCAGGTATCCGGCATGCATATTCAATACACGTTTAAAATCGCTCACTTCGGCAGTTGCCAGATCCAGGATCTCGTCATCAATTTTTACTTCGATACCAACCCAGTTGGCCGCATTTAAAACTTTTGCAAAATATTCGGGATAGCCGTTTTTCCACCAGCCTACACGGGTTTTATCAGGATAATAAACACCGGCAACATAATTCCCCGGTAAGGTTTCTCCGCTATAGGTTTCTTCAAAATTGGCACGCTGCCCCATTCGGCCGTTGCCCAGACTAAAAATACTTTCTGAAATTTTATTTAAATGTGGATCAAAGCCTTCTTCGATAATATTCCACTCATCTGCTTTAATGTAATTTTTCATATTCTAGTATCAGGTAGTTAGTATCAAGTAATTAGTATTAGGTATCAAGATAAATCCACAACTTGATACTTGCTACTTAATACTTGCTAATCCTTTACAACTCTTCTAAATCTTTAACTGTTAATTTGTCTAATCCGCTTACTACCACATCTGCCTGCGTAAGCACACTTTTTTCGCCTATACCAATGGCTTTCATTCCGCCTCTTTTTGCAGCTTCTACTCCGGCAACGGCATCTTCGAACACCACACATTCATCGGGTTTGAACCCCAAAAGTTCGGCTCCTTTTAAAAATACCTCGGGGTCTGGTTTTGATTTGGTTACCATATTTCCATCTACAATTTCATCGAAAAAATGGGTTAGGTTTGTTTTTTCTAAAATGATACCCGAATTTTTACTTGCCGAACCTAAAGCCAGTTTGTAACCGGCCTTGTGTATTTCGGTTAAGAAATCTACCGTTCCCGGCAAAACCTCTGCAGGCGTCATTTTAGTAATCATCTCTACATACCAGCTATTTTTTAAGGTAGCCAGGTCCTCTTTTTCAGTATCGGTTTTATCAACTCCGCCCCAGGCCAAAATCTTATTCAAACTTTCTACCCTGCTAACACCTTTTAATTGTTCGTTCTGCTCTTCGGTAAAATCGAAACCCATGGTATTGGCCAAACGTTTCCAGGCTTTATAGTGATAAACCGCAGTATCTACCAATACACCGTCAAGGTCGAAAAGACAGGCCTTTATTGAGGTTGAAGGTTGAAGGTTGAAGGCGGAAGGCTCGGAATGAGTATTATCTTGCATCTTTCTTGTATTTTTTAGTATCGAGTAGTGAGTATCACGTTTTTAGTATCAAGTAGTGAGTATCAAGTATCGAGATATATGTTGTGTATCTTAAATCCTTTTACTTTTTATCTTAGCTCAAGCACTAATGTGGTCTTAGCTGGTATTTTAATATTATCAAAAGCCATGTTTCCGCCCGTAATTACATTTTTTGCAGTTGTAATGCCTCTTGTTCTTTCGGCGAAACGATCGGTATTTAATGTTTTCTCTTTTTCTGTGCTGTTTACAATAACCATTACAGTACCTTTTGGTTCTGCATTGTAGCGGAAATAAACATATATATCATCCTGTGGCACAAACTGCATCAGTTTGCCTGTTTGTAAAACCGGACTGTTTTTTCGGAAATTAGCCAGGGTTTTCACAAAATTAAAAGCTTCGTTTTCTTTACTTGTACGCCCATCAGCAATGAATTTATCTTTTTTATCACCTTCCCATCCCCCTGGAAAATCAGAACGGATCAAACCATCAGGATTGGAGAAATTTTTCATCAGGATTTCTGTTCCATAGTACATTTGCGGAATGCCACGCATAGTTAACAAAACTGCCATTCCTTCCTTGTATTTATCAAAATCTTCTCCAACCATGGAGTAAAAACGGCTCATATCGTGGTTATCCAGAAAAATACAGTTGGTATTTGGGTTTTTGTAAAGAAAATCTTGTGCCAAAGTTGCATACAAACGATTAATGCCATCTGTCCAGCCCGATTTACCATTTAAACCTTCATAAATAGCATCTTTTAAAACAGCATCTGTTATACCTTGCAGGTGAGTATCAAAACCCCTGTTTACAGTATTGCCGCCAGTAAAAAAAGCCTGACTAGCAACTGATGAAACCAAAGTTTCGCCAAAAACAGATAAGTTTGGAAACTCTGCATGGATTTTTATAGCCCAGTCGGCCATGTAAGCCGCATCATTATATGGATAAGTATCTAAACGTAATCCGTCAATACCTGCATATTCGATCCACCAAATATGGTTTTGGGTTAAATAATTTTGAACATAAGGATTGGTTTGATTTAAATCGGGCATTGAAGGTACAAACCAACCATCCAGCATTTGTTTCTTATCAGCAGCAGCTGCATGTGGGTCCATTACCGGTTGATCGCGGTAGCTGGTTTGTGTATATTTTGGCCATTGGTTTAACCAGCTTTTCATTGGCAAATCTTTATAAAACCAATGTTGGGTACCAATGTGATTGTGTACAATATCTTTAATTACTTTTAAACCTTTTGCATGACAAGCGTCTACATATTGTTTATAAAGTTCGTTACTACCATAACGTGGGTCTATTTTATAGTGATCTGTTACGGCATAACCATGGTAAGAGGCATGTGGCATGTCATTTTCTATCTCTGGTGTCATCCAAACAGTGGTAACACCTAAATCTTTTAAATAATCAAGGTGATTAATCACGCCCTGAATATCGCCACCATGACGGTAATACATGCTGTCGCGGTTTAATTCGGTTTCGGTTAAACCCTTTACCACATCATTGCTTTTATCGCCGTTTGAAAAACGATCGGGCATTAAAAGGTAAATAAAATCTTTGTTGGTTACGCCTTGAATTCTGTCCGCCTTTTTATCGCGGTTTTTCAGTTCGTACGTGTACGTGAATATCTTTTTTCCGTTAACGGCGAAGTTAATCGGGAATTTTCCGGCTTTGGCTGCCGGGGCAATTGTTAAATCGAGAAAGAGGTAATTTGGATTTTCAACTTTGTTAACCTTTACCAGTTTTACCCCCGGGTAAGTTAATGAAACCGCACTTAAAGCGATGTTTTCGCCATGCACCAGTAATTGCAATTTTGGGTTGTGCATGTTTGTAAACCAGAACATCGGCTCAATGCGCTCTAATTTTTGGGCAAACACATTGATGCCTGATAAAAAGATAATCAGGACAGTAAAAATTGCTTTTTTAAAAAAATAAGCGTTAGGATGAGCATTAAATGGTAACGGATAGTTTGGATGGGTATGAAATCTGTTCATGCTAAAACTTTAAAGATTTAAAAAGAGGCTGTATCATAAATTGTAAAGATCACTTAGCTATCAATTCCTTCTACAGGCTCAGGATAACAATTCTATTTTATGACAATTTTATATTATGATACAGCCTTAAACAATAATAATTAGTTTTTAACCAGTGTAGCTTTTTTAGCTGCAACATCTAAAGTGATGGTATACGTTCCGGCAGTGGTTATGGTAATGTTATCGCCATTGTTGGTTAGCGCCGCCAAACTTCCACCTAAGTTAACATCCCATTTATGTTGGAAACGGAACTTAAGGGCACCGGCTGTTAAGGTAGTTTTAATGGAGTAGTTATTTGATTTGCCATCGTTTACACCTTTCATATCGGTATCTGTTCCCCATCCACCAAGTGTTGCATCGCCAATAATCGACCACTCCATTGGTGTACCATAAGTAATGGTATTTTGATTCAAATCAACGGTAACTTGTTTAACCATTGCATCAGGAGATTTTAAGTTATCTCCGGCTGAAGAACTGATTTTGCCAGCACCTGCATCGCCATAAGCTACATCCCATTTTTTTGCAGGCGTAATTTTAAACTCCAGGTTTCCGGCTGTAAAAGCAATCATACCAGTATAAACACCATTACTTGATGCCGAAATTAAACTATCAGCTGTTGCCGGATCCCATCCCTGATAAGCTCCGGGAGCATAAATCCAGGCCGAAGCCAGGTAAGGAGTTGCCGATAGTGTAATGGTATTTGAATAAGTTAAATCGTTAACGGCGGCACCTGATTTTAAACGAACTTCTAATTGCGCAGGTTTATCAACTGCCCCACCTAAAGCAAGAATCATATTATTCATCTCTGTTATAGTTGGTGCATAAGTTTTACTGCTTACAACAATCTCTCTAACCGGCGAGAAATTAGTTCCTCTTAAACCAAACTGTAATGTACTGGTAACCGGAACAACATAACCAGAAGAAGTTGCTAAGGGATAACTTAGCGTTAATGCAGGAAGCGCTCCATTTGATTGCACTAAACTTAATGCAGTTGTTGATGCCGTAAGTGTTCCTGCTGGTGTAATGTTAGAAACCGTTTGGGTTTCGTCTTTTTTACATGACCAAAGCGACAGTGCTATAAAGCAGATTGCCAGGGATTTTAAAAATATTGATTTCATCTTTATAAAACGTTAAGATTAGTAACCTGTATTTTGAACCAAATTCGGATTGGCAATTAAATCTGCTAATGGAAGCGGATAAAGATTACGGAAAGTTGGTAAACTGGCACCAGCTTGTACACCTCCTTTAAATGCCCACAGGTATGTTGAACCTGTGAATTTTCCAAAACGGATTAAATCCGTACGGCGGTGTCCTTCCCAATATAACTCGCGACCACGCTCATCTAAATAAAAATCAGTGGTTAGTGCAACGGGGCTTACATCACCTGATGTATTGCCATAAGCACGCCTACGCAATAAGTTTACATAAGTTAAAGCTTGTCCGGCACTGCCACCTGCTCCACCGCGGGCAACCGCTTCTCCATAAATCAGGTATTGTTCGGCTAAACGGAATATAGCAAAATCGAGCGAGCTAAATGTTCCGTTTAACGACCTGCCTGGCAAATCATTTGAAGTAATGTTTTTGAATTTAGTTACACGAAGACCATCGGTAAATTCGCCAACAGCATCTACAGCACTTTTTGTTCCAAAGAAAACTCCGCGTTTATCAAGTGTTCCATTAGCATCAGGGAATAAAGCCGGCAAGTTTTGACGGGTTCTATTACCGCCCCAACCACCACCTGGTACACCGTAAGATGTAGGGTTCATATCGGCATTAATGCCTGCATTAATTAAATAGGTTGTTCCACCGTTATTGGTTCCATTGATGCCATCATAATTAATGGTTAAAATGTTTTCGGTGTTGTTTACATCATTATCTGACCTAAACAAATCCATGTATTTATTTTTTAACGAATAACTTGCTGCAATTACTTTACTTGAATAGGTAATGGCTTCAGTATATTTTGCAGTGCCGGTATATACTTGCGCATTTAAATATAACCTGGCTAACAATGCCCAATCTGCACCTTTATCAGCACGACCGTAATCGTTTGTACGAGGGTCAGCTAAATCACCTTCAATAGCTTTCAACTCCGATTCTACATAACCGAATAAAGCAGCCCTTTGAATTTGTTTTGGATTTACTTTACCAATAGCATCGTCTTCGGTAACAAACGGAGGATTACCAAAGGCATCTAACAATACCCAGTATTGATAAGCACGTAAAAAACGGGCTTCGGCACGGTAACGGGTAATTGCAGTTGCATCTGCACCTGTAATGTTCCTGCTTGCCAGTTTATCTGCTGTGCTTTCGCGAAGAAACTCATTACAGAAAGTAATTTGAAGAATGCTTCTTGAGTATAAACCACGTAAAAATTGATTGTCTGGTGTTGGTGTACCATAATCTAACTCCGGAACTCCAACATCTCCCCATGCACAAATGGCCTCATCAGTGGTTAATTCCTGAGTCATCCAGAATAACCTTAAAAAATCTGCGAAACCTGAGTTTAAACCACCAACATCACTTCCATCGGCACCCTGCGGACTTGTTAATCCAAAAGTAGCATACAGTTTTACCAGGCTATTTTTGTAACCTGCAGGTGTAGCATAAACTGAAGCAGCGGTTACATCATTTGTTGGTGTTAAATTAAATGCCTCTTTTTTGCATGAATTTAATGACAGCAGTAACATACCTGATGCCAATATCGTTTTAAATGAATTTTTCATTTTCTTATATCTTATTTTATAGGTTCTGATGACCAGCTTGCATGAATTTGCTTGCGCAGCTTGCCGGTAATCATCGCTATTACTAATTAAAATCCAACATTTAAACCCAAAGTATATGTTCTCGGACGAGGGTATAAGTTATAATCGATACCACTTACTGACTCAGGATCTATTCCTTTATACTTGGATACAACGAATACATTTTGGCAGTTTGCGGAGATACGCATTGATGCGGTACCATTTTTCGATAGCTTACCAACATTATATGACAGACCAACATTATCCATTTTTAAGAATGATGCATTTCTAATGTAATAATCACTTAAATATTGAACACCTGATGATCCTGAAAAATTGGTGTTATATAAATCGGTTGTTGAGTTATTCAAAATTCCCTGTGTACTTAAAACATTGTTTCTGATGCCAAAGTTTGAAGAAATATTATCGTAAATGTAGTTGCCAATATTTGCTCTTAAAACAGTACTGGCTGTCCATCTTTTATAAGTGAAAGATGTATTAAAACCTAAAGTAACAACTGGGTCTGGAGATTTATAAAAATATTGATCGGCAGCACTAATCGAGCCATCACCATTTAAATCCTGGTAAACACCTTCCAATGGTTTTCCATCTGCGTTGTAAACTTGTTTATACACATAAAATGCATTTGGTAACTCATTAACTGCATTGTATTTTAAGTGAATACCTGTACCGCCGGTAATATCACCTGCATCAATTTTGAAACCAGAGTTTGGATTTAACGTTAAGTTAGTTACTTTTCTTTTGTTATAAGCCGCATTAACGCCAATATCCCAGGTTGTATTTTCAGTTTTTATGGCAACATAGTTTAAACTAACCTCTGCACCTTTAACTTCCATGTTACCTACGTTGGTGGTTAACTCGTTACTAAAGTTTGTACCCACAGGAATGGTAACCTTACTTAATAAATCTTTGGTTTTTTTGTAATAAACGTCGATACTTCCGTATAACCTGCCTTTCAAAAATCCGTAATCTAAACCAGCGTTATAAGTTGTTGTGGTTTCCCATCTCAAATCAGGATCGTAACCTGCCGGGCTGTAATAGTTATAGAAGGTATCGCCTATCTGGTATTGACCCTGATTGGTATTAGCATAGTATTTAGATAAGTAATCGTAGTTACCAATACCATCTTTATTTCCGGTTTCGCCATATGTTAACCTCAATTTCAAATCAGAAAGCACTTTACTATCCTTTAAGAAATCTTCGCCAATTACCCTCCAGGTAAAACCAACTGATGGGAAATAACCCCAACGATTATTTTCAGCAAACTTTGAAGAAGCATCAGCTCTCATCGTTCCCGATAAGATATATTTATCAGCTAAAGTATAATTGAACCGGCCATAATACGAAAGCAATTTATTTTGATCAATCGCGAAAGGGAACACTGGTGTGGTTTGTAATACGCCGGTAGCCCTGTAAGTAGCAAAATTGTAATTGGTAACCGCATCATCATAATATCCGTAACCACCAGTTACATCAAATCTGCTTTTACCTATTGTTTTTGCGTAGGTTAAATAAGCTTCAGAGAACTTATTCATTTCTGTGTTTAATCTTCTTGAGAATGAACCATCAGTAGAATAACTTTGTGCCGCATAAGCCGGAACAGCCGTACGTCCATATCCTTTTGAATAATCGTAACCAACATTAACCACTGCATGTAACTCTGGTAAGAAATGGAAAGAATAATCCAGTTTTACGTTACCAAAACTTCTTGCTGCATTGCCATGATTATCTTGCTGTTTAATGAGTGCAAGTGGGTTCCGCGGCGCATTAGGGTTTGGAACACCAGCTGAAGTAATCCATTCGAAATAATTTCCGAATTTATTTGTGGCATATACAGGTTGAGTTGGATCAAACTGAATAGCAGCACCAATTGCTCCATCATTTGGATACTGCGAATCGGTTAATGATCCTTTTAAATTTAATTCGATTTTTAAATGATCCTGGAATAATTTAGGAGAAATGGAAAAAGCACCGGTTGCTCTTTTCAACTTACTGGTAATTACAACCCCATCCTGATCTAAGTAACCTGCCGAAACACGATATGGCACACCTTTAAATGAGCCGGAAATGCTTAAATTATTATCACTAGAATAAGCATTTTGATAAATCTCATCCTGCCAGTCGGTACTTGCTGTACCCAATAAGGCCTTTTGCGTAGCGTTGCCATTTGCGTTAACAAAAGCACGAACCTGATCTGCAGAAAGCACCTCAACTTTTTTTGCAACCGTTCCGATTGAGTAATTGGTACTGAAATTAATTTGAGGTGCACCCGTTCCGCCTTTTTTTGTGGTAATTAAAATTACCCCGTTTGATGCTCTCGAACCATAAATAGCTGTCGCGTTTGCATCTTTTAATACGGTAAAGGTTTCTATATCGTTAGGATTGATTAACGAAAGCGGACTTGGTGCATTACCAATACTGTTTCCGCTAAACGGCACACCATCCACAACAATTAAAGGATCGTTACTTGCATTTAAAGAAGCGCCTCCGCGAATACGGATGGTACTACCACCGCCTGGAGAACCACCTCCTGATATAATATTAACACCCGCTACCTTACCCTGGATTAATTGCTCAGGTGTGGTAATGGTACCTTTCTGAAAATCTTTGGCATTAACTGTAGTGATAGATCCCGTTAAGTTTTTCTTTTCTGCGGTACCATATCCAATTACCACCACTTCGTTTAGTTTTTGGGCATCAGGCACCAGTTGAAAATTTGCACTAGCATTTGCTGAAACGCTAACAGTTTTATCAAGGGTTTGATAACCAATAAAACTTGCAGATAGGGTAACTGAACCATCTGGCAAGCCAGCCAGTTTAAAGTTACCACTGCCATCCGTAGATGTACTTCTTGTGGTACCTTTTACAATAACAGAAGCACCGGGCAATGGCAAACCGGTTTCGTCAAGCACTTTACCAGATACTGATCCGGTTTGTGCTTTTACCATTAATGCTGAAAAAACCAACAGCACCAAAAGCCCCTGTTTTAACAGGTAAAATACTCTCATATTTGAAGCTCGTTTAAGTATAAAAATTTGGTTAAATATTATAGTGATTTACACATAGGCCTAATTTACAGCTGTTAATGAGATTTCAAAATTTATTTAAAAAATATATTTCAGGGTAAAACCGACGGATAAAATCTAACTAAAAAACCACCTTTTAGACGAGCCTAAAAAATCACATTAAATAATTATTAATTAGTTAATATATTGATTATAAGATAATTATAAATGTTAAATTTTAATTTAATGTGTATTTTTTACACTAAGTCATTTTTGGTGTATTTTTCGGGAACGTTCCCGAAAAATATAGATCAAAATTTAGTCATCTTTCGGGAACGTTCCCGATAATTGGTCAAAATTCTGCTTATTTTACACTAAGTGAAGAAATTTATTGAAAAAATACAGCTCAGAAAAAGGGTTTTTTTTAAGGCTTTTTTCTACCCTTTTGCGGTCGAATTCCGCTTAATAATTATTGATTCCAAAACCACCTCATTTGATCTGTTTTTATCGGCATGATCGTCTAAAATGGTAAACAATAATTTTGCGGCCTGCTCTCCTATTTCGGTGGCTGGCTGGGTGATGGTGGTAAGTGAAGGGTTTAACAATGGAGCAATTTCAAGACTGGAAAAACTGATCACTTTTAAATCTTCAGGGATGTTAATCCTGAGGTCGTAACAGGCATAGTAAGTAGCAAAAGCCAAACGTTCTACCGAGGTAAAAACACCATCGGGTTTTAACTGGGTTAAAGCTTCTTTGATAATGATGTTGTTTTCTTCGTAACTGTTGCTGCAATCTACAATGAGGTTTTCTTCAAAGGGCAGCTGGTGTTTGGCAAGTGCATCAATATACCCCTGCATGCGGGTTTTACCAATTGATAAACTTTTGTTTACCACCAGGTACGCAATTCTTTTACAGCCCTGCTCTATTAAATGTTCTGTCGCCAGGAAACTGCTGTTGTAATCGTTGGTAATTACCCTTGGCGTTTCAATGTCTTCGTAAATCCTATCGAAAAACACCAGTGGCAATCTTTTTGCGCCAAATTTATTGAGGTAATTATGATCGTTGGCCTCGCCCGAAACCGACATGATAATGCCATCGGCCCTGCCATTATGTAAGTGGCGGATAAAAGTTACCTCTTTTTGATAATCATCATCGGTTACATAGATCAAAATATGGTAACCATTTTCTCTTGCTACCCGTTCAATGCCATGAATGGCCTGCGAAAAATAATTATTGGCCAGCTCAGGCACAATTACGGCAATGGTTTTACTCTTTTGTTCTCTTAAATTGCTGGCGTAGTGGTTGGGCTGGTAGTTTAATTCTTTTGCCTTAGCCAATATGAGTGCTTTAGTAGCCCCACTAATGTCGCTATTATCCCTAAAGGCCCTCGAAATTGTAGAAGTAGATAGATTTAAAGCTTCTGCTAACTTCTTAATATTAATACTATCCATTTTTGGCCATTAAACCTAATTCCATTTGAATTAACGCTGTAAATATAAAATATTAATGAACGAATATTGGATATGCCTGATAAATTATCATTTAATTTCCCACAATGAAACTAAATAAGTTGATTTTGCTCAATATCTTCTCTCAAAACACACATAAAATTCTTGAAATAAATATTCATTTTTTTTAAAACAAAAAGCATCTTTACAACATTAATTATTATACGCTATTAATCATCTTCTCATTTACCTATTGCGAAACAAAACTATATGGAAATAAAATTACAAAATGGGAAATAAAAAAATACTCATTGCAGATGACGACGAGGGCATTGTTGACGCTGTAACGATGATTTTGGAAGTAATGGGTTATGATGTTGATTATACGTATGACGGCGGGGCGGTAATAGATGCGGTTAAAAACAGGCCAGATTTGATTCTACTGGATATCTGGATGAGCGGCCATGACGGGCGCGATATTTGCAAACAGCTTAAAAATGATCCCGAATTTAAGGAAATTCCCATTTTAATGATTTCTGCAAGCAGGGATATCAGACAATCGGCATTGGATGCAGGCGCAAATGATTTTATGGAAAAACCATTTGAGATGGATTCGTTGCTGAATAAGGTAGAAGTTTTGTTGAATTAAAAGTAGGGTTAAAGGTGTAGGGTATAAGGTTGAAGGTTTCAGCACCACTACAAAAAACTTAATGTTATTCCCTTTTTAATGGCAAAGTCCATTACAGTTTTTTAATCCCCTGAGAAACTTGAGACCATTAAGTTTGATTAGCCTTAATGGTCATAACTTAATGGTACAGCCATGCGCTGTTTTTACCAATCACCGAGAAAAATCGTCATCCCGACTGCGTTACACTCCGCTCGAAATGATGAGCGCGAGAGAAATTACTCAACTTCTCTAAAATAAATCCGCTCGGGCAATTGTTTAAAAACAAACTCGGTTACGTTACAAAGCCAAAGTTTATGGTTGATCAGTTTGCCCCTAAATTTTTCTAAGACATAATCGCCGCCCCCACCTAAATTTTCTTCACGTACATAAACCAGGTCTAAAATTTCGGCATTTTGCATCTGTTCATCAGCCATTAACAGTTTACATTCACTATCGTTTGTGGCAATCCAATTCAGTAAATCGTCGGCACCCTCTACCATTTGCAGGTCTTCAATAGCACCACCCCATTCGGGGATATCGGCGTACCATTCGTGTTTTGCATTTTTATAAAAGCGGATTGCTCTTTCCATATTTTGTAAAGAAAAAAATTCTTGTTCAATATTACTAAAAAAAATAGCGAAATTTAGCTATTCCCAATGTCTCACGAAAACACAATAGCTTTAAGAAAGATTATCCATATTGATATGGATGCTTTTTATGCGTCGGTTGAGCAACGCGATTTTCCGGAATATCGTGGAAAGCCACTTGTGGTTGGTGGTAAGCCTGATAGCCGTGGAGTGGTATCAACAGCAAGTTATGAAGCCCGTCAATACGGAATCCGTTCGGCGATGCCCTCGAGTAAGGCCTACCAGCTTTGTCCATCGGCCATTTTTGTGTATCCGCGTTTCGACGCTTACACAACAGCATCTAAAGCGATTAGGGAGATTTTTAGCCGCTATACTGATCTTATCGAGCCATTATCGTTGGATGAAGCCTATCTTGATGTAACAGAAGACAAACTGGGGATAGGTTCGGCTATTGATATTGCTCAATCGATTAAAGATGCGATCAAAAACGAGCTGAATTTAACGGCATCGGCTGGGGTATCTACCAATAAATTTGTAGCCAAAGTTGCTTCGGATATGAACAAACCTGATGGTTTAACATTTATTGGTCCGTCTAAAATTAAGGCCTTTATGGAAAAACTTCCGGTGGAGAAGTTTTTTGGTGTGGGCAAGGTTACAGCAGCCAAAATGAAGGCCATGCAGATTAATACAGGGGCTGATCTGAAAAAATTAACGGAAGCACAACTTGTTGCACAGTTCGGGAAATCGGGATTGTTTTATTATAAAATTGTACGGGGTATTGATGACCGGCCAGTGAGGGCGAACCGCGAAGCGAAATCGGTTGGCGCAGAAGATACTTTTGCAGAAGATACCAATGAGGATTCGGTGATGCACGACCTGCTGAAACAGATTAGTGAAATTGTGGCGAACCGGTTAGAAAAACATCAATTGCTCGGAAAAACCGTGACTTTAAAAATCAAATTTGCCGATTTTAAGATCATTACCCGGAGCCGCTCTTTTGCTACTTCCATTAATAAAGCTGAGGTAATTTATGCGGAAGCGATAAAACTTTTGGAAGAAGCTGCGATTGGATTAAGCCAGGTAAGGCTTTTAGGCATTACGTTATCGCGGTTTTACGAGGATGTTGAAATCGAAAAAACAGAAAATAATCAATTGGAATTTGAGTTTTAGTGTTAATGGTACGTGGAAACAGGTATTATGGCTATAGATTGAAGACTAGAAATATCGTCATTTCGACTGGAGTGTGCCGATTTTTCTTCGGCAGCGTAGTGGAGAAATCCATGAATTTTATTTAAATCACTTTCATAGATTTCTCCACTGCAGTCAAAAGGACGTTTTATCGTAAGTAATAACTATTGTAGCTCTTTAACCCTATAAGGCATTTTCGAAAAATAATTTGTTTAAAATTCGCTGGACCTGGCTGATGGTGCATGAAGATACGCACCATGGCAGGAACAAAACACCCCGTCCTGCGGATACCCTCCGACTGAACCCTATCGTGTGGACACAATTAATTATAAAGATTCTTTTCCCGCGCTATGCCGCGGGGGCAAGGTAGTTTTTCACAGTTAATGTTGTTTTTAATGGTGTTCAAGAATGCTGCGCATTTTGGGACGCCAATTACCCAAAGCGCTTTGTCAATCCGGCAATGTGGCTTCTCACCATCCCACGCTCATCAAAAAAACAGCGGCAATTGTTTTGCTCGTTTCTGCTCAATGAAAGTTTGAGTGATATTTTCACAAAACCACTGCGTTTCAGGTTTGGTAGTGCAAGTTGTCTTATTGTGAAACTGTTTTTTTTGATCCTTCCGCCACTTGGGATTGACGGAGTTCTTCGGTTTGGGCTGGGTTATTTCAAAGCAAGCTAGCATAACGCCACAAAAATTTAAAAAAGATGTGTCCACAAGATAGGACTGAACCGGAGCAGGCTCTCTGAAAGAGGGGAATGAGAGGAACCAGGGGAATAAAAAAAGGTCCTACAAATTAATGCAGAACCTTTGATTGTTAATTTAAAGGGGTAAATCTTATTTGTTGTTTAATTTATCGGCAAGCATTTTCATATAAAAACCACCAACAACACTACGGGCTTTAAAGTTATCGCGGATACCGGTATTTGAATCATAAAAATCATTCAAAGGTACTCTCGATTCAGTTTCGATGGCATGTTTGTATACCGGATGAACCAAAGCCTCAAAATCTTTTTGGGTTGGTGCAAAAGTAGCCGTCCACAAAATCCAGTCGTTTTTGGTATAGGCTTTTCTGCTGTCTAACGGAATACCGTACCTGTTTTGTTTGGTCAGGTAATATTTGGTTTCGGTATCGTATATTTTTTGAGGGAACAGGTTTAAGGTTAAAACTTTATCCCAAACCAGATTATATTTCTGACTCCAGGTATCTTTATTATCAAAAGTTAAGGCGTAATGATCGCCGGCATCAGCCATTTCTATCCATTTTGGAACCATGCTCTCCGCAATATCCCTGTATTTTTTAGCTACATCATCATAACCCAATGTTTTCGCCATTTGGGCATAACAGGCAATACCAACAATGGCTTTTACCGATAAATTGGCATTACGGGCCAGGTGACCGGCAAAATCATCGGTACATAACTGCGTTTTCGGATCTAAACCTTCTTTTGTTAAATAATCTACCCAGGTGGTTAATGTTTTCCAATGTGCTTTTGCATATTCGGCATTGCCTTGTGCTTTTGCGATAGCCGCTGTTAAAATAATCATATTACCCGATTCTTCAACAGGCATTGGCTCACCATAGGTTTGTCCGTTGGCCAGTGGGTAAGTACCTAAATCGTGTGCAGCCCATGGGTGTGGATATTTTCCACTTTCACTGAAATAGAAAATACCATTTAACATGCCCTGTAGTAATTCAGGCTTATAAATCAGGTAAAGTGGTGCCGATGGATAAGTTACATCAACGGTATTAATGAAACCACCGCTATTGTTCTCTTTTGATAACCATAAAATTTCACCTTGCTGACTTTTAACTAAAGTGTGCGCCGCAATACTCTGGCGGTAACCTAAAACGCAAAGATCTGCATATTCTTTACCACCTGATTTTAAGGCATCGGCATATAAGCTTTTATTAAAAGTCTCACATTTTTGAATTACAGTTTTGTACTCATCAGCCGCAGCAGTGAGTTGATTTTCGATGGTTTCTTTACCAGAAGTGTTCCACCATGGCCTTAAATTTTTATTGAAATATTGAACGGAATAAATTTCATCATACCCCAGTTCTACATATTTCTCTACAGCAGCTTTACCTACCGCACCAAATGGAATAACGGTGTTAAGCGCAAGCATTTTGCCTTGTTTGATGGTTGAAGCTGAACTACCTTTTCTAAAGGCATCAGCAGCATCTTTTTCGGCTGTTACAAATTGGATGGCATTGCTGGTTTTTGGTGCCGCTACATAAAAGTAACCCCAGTCAATACGCATGTCATCACTCGCCTTTTGCAAAACCGGCTGTTCTACTGTTCCTGTTTTTAATACCGATAATTTTGGTGTTGAGTATTTAGTTGCTACAACTTCTTGCGTTGGCCTGTAAACCGCAATGTTAGATGAAGCACTTAAATAAACTTTTACCTGGTGCGTTTTACCGTCGTTGGCTTTTACCTGATAGGAAACATAAGAAACCGGACGTGCAAACAAGCCCAAATCGTTCATTAACAATGGCGAAGTAAAGGTTAATTTCAGGTCAACCTTACCACAGGTAAAATTATAAATAGTTTGTGTCGCATTAACATCAACACTTTTTTGTTTTGCCAGTTGTACTTTTTCGGCATTATCTTTTAGTTTATCAACCAAGCCAAAATCAAGGAAACGGCCGCCGGCAGTGTTAATTAAGTGAATCGCGATTACGTTGTTACCAGCTTTTAAAGCACTTTTATCGCTGTTGCTTAAGGCAATGTATTGGAAACTGTTTGTCCAGCCCTCTTTGGTATAGATTTTTTTACCATTTAGGTAAACCTCGATATTATCATCATGGTTGATTTTCAGGAAGAGCTCATTTATCGAGGCAGGATTGGCTACGTTAATGGTTCTTCTTACCCAGATATCGTGCGATTTCCAAAGGGTTTTTACATTTTTAGCATCATCACCAATTGGTGCAACACCGGTTTGCCAGTTGCTGGCGTTATAATTTTCGGCTTTCCAATCGCCCCGTGGTTCGCTTTCGGTATATTTTACCTCGAAAGGTTTTTCATCAGAAGCAGGTACCACAGTTTTGTAGGTAATGGTTTCTTTACCTAAAAAGCGATAAATGCCACCATCAACATTAATCATTCCTAAAAGCGAATGGTCTGCTCCTGTCCAGTGCTGGGTAGAAGATTCATTTAGTTGATCAGTGGTAGACCAGATGCTGAAATAAGTATTGTGTGTAATTAAGGGATAAGCCGGTGCTTTTCGCTCCTGTGCTTTTACCAACCCGCCCACTAACATGCAGCCAAGTATGCCTAAAAATTTTAAAGTGTTGGTTTTGTTCATAATTTGTGTGTGTATTGAAATCTGATAGTATATTCTGGTTAGATTTAACGCGGGTTAAACGTTTTACTAAAGTATAAAATATAATTATTTATGACAAGAGAATTTGGTTTTTAATTGTCTAAATGACATTTAAACATGAGGCCTCAAAAAAAATACATGAAGTTTTAAGCCTCATGTATTCTTCAAGTGGTGTGGAGCCTATAATTTAGGGTTGTTTTTTATTGATTGTCCATTCGCCAAGTTGAAACACACGGCTTCCCCTGTTCGATTTAATATAAAGACGGTAGAATTTATACGCAATGTAATTATCAAAATGGAAAAGTTTGGTTTGTTTTCTACTTGGGCCGTCATTTGTATTCTCCCACGGACAAGCGGTAACGGTATGCAAATCGGTATACTGAATACCATCCAGCGATCCCTGCAAAATCCAATACCTCGGATCGCGGTCTGCCGCATCATTACCCGAAGTTAAAGTATATGCGCCTACTATCTGTGGGGTTTTAAGTTCGAAAGTACATTTTTGTGTCCCATCGAAACCTGCCTGCAGGAATTTGGTATTCACATCCTGATCGACCAGTTTTTTAGATCCTTCGGCAGAATCAGCTCCGGCCCCGGCTTCGAGGTTTACCGAAAAGGTACCTCCAACGGTTACCATATAATTTTCACCATATTTGGTGGGATCGAAATTAGGATCGACTACTTTTAAATTAATCTCTTTTGTTGCAAAATACCCCTGGCCATTCCTGATGGTAAGCACTACCCTATAGGTGCCAGGAAACCGGTATACATGTTTTGGAGATACCTCAACCGAAGTGCTGTCATCGCCAAACTGCCATAACAAACTTTTATAATTCTGTAAGGCAGCTGTAAACTGAACCTCCTGGAATTTTACCGGGTTTGGAATGGTGTAATCAAATGCAACCAATGGTTTTGGTTCTTCAACCACCGGAATAACTTCTTCGGTTTTATCTTTTTTACATTTTACCGTTAACACAACGATAAGCAGTAAAAGCGAGCAAATGCTCAATAACCTTTTCATATTACTTTTCATATCTATTTATGTTTAAGGAGTTGGGAATAATTGTGTTCTTGGTACTGCACGTTTACCTGTAATACCAGCTGATGGAACTTCGTACTGGAGATATGCCTGCTGACCACCCACATTTTCGCGGTGATGAACCTCAATTTTATACCTGATACCCCGTTCTAAATGTATGGTAGCATTTCTTTCCGGCTTATCCCATTGGGTGGTATAATCGTCGATAATCGCTTTTCCGTTGATAAATAATCTGGCTCCGTCATCCCAACTGGTTTGATAGAAAATATAATCACCCCTTACCGGTGCCAGAAACTCACCAGTCCATCTTGTGGCAAAGTTATCCCTGCTTAATGTTTCTCCAGCGGGAGTTTTAACTCCATCAGGCCAGCCATCACCAGAAAATTCAATGGTTTCGTCAACCCGGGTAAAAAAAGGAGCACGTCCGTCATCAGGCGCCAATTGGGTATTGGTATAATATCTGGCAAACAAGCCGGTTCCGTTACCGATAATTGGCGAATTGTTATCCAGGTTTATATTGGGATCGATAATTACGATTATTTTTCCATTTGTAGGATGGATGACATGATTGGTATTATCTTTTAGGCTCAATGCAAAAGCGAACTTTTTATTTGCAATAATATTCGCATCGAATACGGGCCATGGAATAGATAAACGAACCGTGGCACTGCTTGCACCTGTATTAAACCTGACCAATGTATCAATGGTAAAATCTTTGGCTCCCAGGTGAATGGCATTGGCCGGTAATCCCCCGTTGGCAACCAAAGTAGCAATGGTATCGATATTATCTTTAATTTTTACGTTAAATGCAGTTGTGGGTGTATTAGCCAAGCTAATAATCAATGGAATGGTAATACCAGCCGGACCAATAATGTAATTACCCTGATAAACTACATTATAGGTACCACCAGCCTGCCAGCTCAGGTAATGAACATCGGCAGGTTTAAGCAATTCGTCGGTATTGATTACCACTAAAATGTTCGATTTACCATTGGCAATTTTATTGCCTTTACCCGGAGAAGCCAGCTTGAGGGCGAAAACGACCTTTTTACCAAGATAACGCTCTAATGTAGCCCTGCGTACAATGGCAATACCTTCGGCATTATCGGTTCCATAAGCTACATTAATCACCGTTGGGTATTCTACTGCATCTGATGGCATCAGTACGGCATTGGTTAAAGAGCCATTGGTGATTAACTGGGTTACCGTATCGTTATTTAAGGTTAAGCCCACCTGAAAAGCCTCTGCGGCCATACCATTAAGTGAAATTTTAAAAGGTACCCTTACAAACTGGTTATCGATGGTTACATTGCCCACCACAATCCCTTCGCCGGTAATACTCGTTGTTGGAGCATCTGGTAGTTTGAGATCCTCAACTTTCGATTCTTTACAAGAATAGGCACCAACCAAAATGGCCAACCCCATTAGTACTGAATATATAATTTTTTTCATTTTCGATATTTTAAATGATCCGAAACTTTTATTATTGATCTAACCAAACCCTGCCATCAAGCGACCAGATTTGTTTATTTGCTACTTTTAACCAGTTGAGCATTTGGCTGGGTATATCAGTTGTTTGAGGAACCAACATGGCCAATAACTCGGTAGGTGGCGGGCAAATTAAATCGTTAAAATTTTCCCATGTATACGGCCCCTTAAGATTAAAATCGTGTGCCTGAGAAGAAAGATCTACCATTTTATCGCCATTTCCATCAGTTGCAGGCCAATAGCCCACCAAGAAGTTATAAGAAGGGTGATTTTGATCGATAGAGGTTTCGCAGGCATATTGGCCGATAACGCCATCGGGTACCGGAAGTTTAAAGAACCTGATGTCGGAAACATAGTAATCGGGTTCGCCATGGCCCTGCCCGTTTAAAAAGCCCAGTTTTAGTGCATTTGAATTGGCTAAAGAGCCTGAACCCGTAATTTCGAGTTCGTTGTTAAAATTACCATTGGTATAGGTGCGGATAAACCGCTGATCGCCACGTTTTTCTAATTTTACCGAAAGAGTTTCCCATCTGCCCTTCACTAAATCGGCACCCCTGCATTGGCGGTAATCGCCATCTTTGGTACCTCTCCACTCAAAATACCAGTAACGGTCTTCTAAATAAATTACCCACCCTACACTCGGGTGGCCACTCGACCATTCGTTACGTTTACCTAAAACACTTGGGTAAAAAATCTGTTCTGTATTCTTTTTTACCTTTAATTCAATGGTCATTTTGGTGGTATCGTCTATATTATAGGCGTTTGCATCTTCGCCGGCAATTTCGGCCCGCACTTCTGTACCCTGCATTTTTACGGTTTTACCCAGGTACCTGTTTCCGGTAAAGGGTTTTACCAGAATTCTTTTGGTATATGTTGGGCTATAATATACGATAAAAGCATTATGGGCGGGTTTGCTAAAAATGGTTTGATCATCGGCATTTGGCGGAAGTGTAAATGCACCACCATCGCTTGAAGCTATGATTACCAACCAATCTTCGTTAATGAAGTTACTTCGCTTTTTTAATGCCGCTAAAATATCGCCAACACTGGCATCGAATTTTTCTATCGCGGCTTTATAGGCAGGGAATGAATTATCATAACCAGAAGTAATGCCTGCTTTATCCACATCGGTAAAATGGCCTACCACTACTGATGCGGTATCGGTATTGAGCTGGTTAATTACCGCTGCTTTAACCTGGTCATCGCCAGCTACCAGATCGCTGATATCAGCACCAGTGGTTAATGATTTAAATACGGCAGATGAGGTGTATGCGGCAATTTTGGTTTGTGGCCTGGTTTCTTTTATCCGCTTAAAAATAATCGGGTAATTTTGCAGGTTGTTATTGCTCAGGTTATCATCCATTACCAAATGTTTCTCCTTTTTTACCCCCGTTAACATGTTGGCCCAGTTATTTGGGTTTTGTGTAGCATCGGGTTCGTTTAAGGCTACCCAGCTGTAAATAGCATGTGGCAGTAAGCCGTTAATATTCGGAATATTAGCCGCAGCTACTGATTGGCCTCTTGCGCCATCAACAATAAGGTATAACACCTTACGGCTACCGTACCTTACTTTTGTGGTATCGGTACCATCTTTATCGGTAAGTTTTCTATCGAAATCCTTGTTACAAGAAAATATGGCCGTTGTAATTATTGTGGCCATCAGGCCAATCAATAACTTATATTTTTTCATCATGCTCATCTTAATTTATCTTTGGTTGGGCTTCTTATTCAATGGTTACTCTAATAATGTTGTTTACCGGCAGGTTGTCGAAACGGTAAAAACCACCGATCAGCAGTAAGGCTTTTTTACCATCTGCAGATTTTGTTTCTACTATATCGGTTAAATCTCCTGAGAAAGGACCTGTGGCATTGTAACCCGGAGCCAGTAAACCGGCAGGAGTAAGCACCATAAAGCCATTTCTGGTTACACTATTGTATTTTCTGAAATAACCGCTTACTACAACCAGACCTCCTGAAAGCTGACGGGCAAAAGTAGGGTAACCACCTTCGAAAGATCTGGCAGTGAACGATTCGTCTAAACTTCCATCTTCGTTAATTAAGGCTATACCATTTGCAGGTTTGCCATTATATTTGGTAAAAATTCCGGTAATCAGGTATTTTCTGGTGGTGGCGTTATAGGTTAAAGAATTGATGCCGTTATCTGCCCCACTGCCGGGATTAAAACCCGGATCTACGGTGCCATTAACCGCTAATCTTAAAATACGTACAGCCGGCTGACCATCGAAAGTGATAAAGTTCCCGAAAACCATCAGTTTTTCCATATTTGGGGCATCGGTATGCATGTAGGTATCAATAGGGCCATTGGCACTCACATTACCTTTATTCGTTGCAGTATTAAAACGATAGGTTTTATCCAGAGAACCATCGAGGTTAAACCTCAGAATCTGACGGATATCGGTACTGTCTAAAATAACGGTATCGCGGGTAAAATCGTAGTTATCTTTATCGTAAGTGCGTTTTACATAGTACCTAAAATTACCTGTAGCCAAAATTTTGCCCTGTTGCGGGTAAATGCGCCTGATATAATCGTTTGTTCCTCCATTAAATTTAGGAAACCATTTCTGGGTAACCGTATCGGTCAGGGTAGGCCTCTTTTTGGTTTGTATTTTAACGGTATCGATGGCTCCGTTCGGGTATAAACTGGTAATGTTACTGATGTTTTCAGTACGTTGGTTGTAACCGCTAAAACCACCAGATATAATTAACCTGCCACCAACTTCAATCGCTGTAGAAAGTGCGCCATTTGCACCCCTGCCTGTTCTGAAAGTACGGTCGTAATCGCCGTCCAGCGATGTCCTGGCAATCCTGTTAATCGGTACAATCAGTCCTTTGTTATCGTAATTATTAAAAGTACCGAGTACCAGGGCCCTTCCATCGGCCAATTGGTAAAACTGGTTTACGTAACCATTTGTGCCTGCAATTGCTTTCCAGGTAATGTCGTTTTTGATAATTCCGGTAACGGTAAACGAAGGCCCCAAAATGAGCTGATCGCCAATGGCAATGGAGGTAATACCTGTACTTCCGGCCTCCGGCACTTTTACGGTAATATCGCTTTCGGTTACACTTACCACCTGTGCTTTCTCCCCATTGAACATAAAGGTCAACTGGTCTTTATAAGGCATCAGGCCTGTGGCTTTTACCACAACTGTTGTGCCCACAATACCTTCTGAAGGAACGGGCAATAACGTTTGACTAATTCCGACGCCAAGTGGTTCTTTTCCCACTCCATAAGGCTCTTCGCCTAATTCTTCTTCTTTCTTACAGCCCTGAATTACCAAGGCAAATAAGAAAAATATGCTTAACATGTATATGATTCTTTTCATCATTCAGTTTTTTTACAATTAATTCCCTCTTATTACTTACTGCCTGGTAATAACCCGGTGCTGTACACATCACTAAAAATTTCATAAATACTGAAGCCCAGATAGTTGCTATCGTAACGCAGGGTATGTACAAGCCCGTTGGCAGGCTTCACATCTGATGATGCTATGAGGCTGGGATTCAAATTGTCGTTAGGTTTAGAAATGTCAGGAATATAAGTAAGCACCAATTGCCTGTATCCGATGTATTTTACGCCATTCGCATCATTAAATATCACCCCTATATTGGATACGTCATTATTGTAATCGTAATGCAGCGAACCAGGGTAAATACTTTTCAGGCCTAAATCAATCTGTGGATAATCTTTTAACCTGTTTATACCCTTAAACATATAACGCTGGATATATTTCCGCCATATTGCCGGGTTAACCTGATCGAGTGTTTTAATGGTATCCCTGCCTGCGCTATAAAGCATCTGGTTTAAAGAATTAACCCTTGGCTGCCGGCCAAAATCATTGGTATGGATATCCCCGATGGTTTTTTTAATTACTTCATCATCAAAGGCAAAAAAGGTAAAATCCTCTTTACTAAACTGTTCGTCCATACCGGCCAGTTTTATAATTAAGGCCACACTATCAAATGGAACTTTTTTTGCCTGTAAATACTGGTACATATTACCCGGGTAATCGGGATTTGCTTTGCCACCATCTATATAATACTCATCACGCTTACACGCACTAAATACGAGTAAACAGGCTGCGCATATCATCATTAGCTTTTTCATATCTTTCTTTGATCGCTTAATAAAATTAATTACCACCATTAACCCAGTATTCGTTCAATACCATGTATGGATTGTTATTTAGTGCATTTGAATTTAATGGCCAGGTCCATCCGCCCCGGTTAAACTTATCGGATGTGAGCGGGTTATACGACCACTGGCTGCTTAAAATTCTTTTGGTACGTACCAGATCGAAATAATGATGCCCTTCGCCGATCAGCTCCCTTGAACGCTCATAAAAAATAAAATCTTTAAGGTTTCCGTTTGAAGGCGTATAAGGAGATGCACCGGCACGATTTCTGACCATATTTAACAGTTTTATGGCTTCGGTATCTTCATCTATATTGGCAAGCGCTTCTGCTGCCAAAAGAATTTCGCCTCCATATCTGAAAATCATAAAGGTATTATCAGGGTTGGCATCTTCTTCGCCGGTAGAAAATGAGTTTTGTGCAAACTTCAGCATCATAAACTTTCCGTTATCGGCAAAAATATCTTCATTAAACCAGGTGGTGATGCGTTTATCACCTCCATCCTGAAAAAGTTTCTGCATATACTCCCCTCGGTAATAAGCAAAACTTACGCGGTGGGTATATTCGGGGCGTTTATACGGGTAATGCAAAAACATATCGGCAATTGGCGCAACATTTAAGTTCGCATCACCATAATTGATACTGCGATAAAATTCAAACAAACTTTCTTCCGAACGTCCTTTTACTACCGTTGCCCACTCGTTAATCGGCAACAACCTGAAGGCATTACTTGCAATCATTTCGCGGCCTAAATCGGCAGTTTCCTGATAATACTTTTTGGCGTTGCCCTGATCAAAACCGGCATTCCACATGTTCATTTCCATCATTAAGGCCACAATACTGCCCCTGCCTGCACGCACACCTCTTAAAGAGGGGTCGGTATAGGTCCAGGCGATGGAGTTTTTATAGGTTTTAAGATCAGCTATACATTTGTTCAGTACAGAAACAAAGTTTTCTCTCGGCAGTGCGGCCGAATGAAAAGGATCGGTATAATATACCACGTTACCGTATAAACGAACCATGGTGAAATAGCTAAAAGCACGGATAAATGCAGCTTCAGCTTTGAAGGAGTTTTTTTCTGCTTCGGATATACCGGGGATACCTTCATCAAGTTTGGCAATTAAAATATTGGCTCCCTGTATGGTTTGGTAGTATGCGGTCCAATCGGTAATCCTGTCGAAATTATAATAATCCCATGGTCTTCCCCTCGAAATTAAATACAGGAGGTTATTTTTGCCCAGGTACTCTACAAACTCGCGTGAAGGTGCGTTGTCTGACTGGCTTTCGTATAACACTTCTCCTGAGCGGTATTCGCCGGTTGCACCGATAAAATGTGTTTCGTTATACTTACCGAAAACCATCCTGGATAAATTATAGATATTGGCCACCACATCTTCTTTGGATTTGAAGAAGTTATTTCCCGTTAATTTATCCAAAGGCTGAATATCCAAAAACTTTTTGCAGGCAGGCAAACAGAAAGTTGCTGCCAGAATTAGCGTATAAATAATTACTTTTTTCATCACAATATCAATTAGTTGCCTGTATTAAGTTCTAAGTTTAAACCAATGTTAAAAGTACGCGGAACCGGATATCCGGTTGAAATATCGCGACCTAATGAGGTTACGTTTTCTGGATTTGGTCCGCTGTATTTAGAAAAAGTAACCAGGTTATTTGTTGAGGCGTAAATCCTTAAATTGCTCAATCCATATCTGCTGATCATCTTTTTATTGAACATGTAAGAAAGGGTTACATTGTTAATTTTTAAATAACTTCCGCTTTCCTGCCACAACGTTTGATCGGGCCTTAAAGGCTGTATGCTTCCGTAACGGGCATAATCGTACGGGTATGGATATTTGGCCACATCACCGGGTGCCCTCCAAATGTCGAGGTCGTTTAAAGGAACTACTGATGCGAGTGAAAAAGGGTCACGCATGATGGCAATCCTATCGGCAAGGGCGTTATTCAAAATGGTTCTGTCTGCAGTATAAACGGCATAAATATTCAATCCCCAGTTTTTATACCTGATATTGGTTGATATACCACCTGTTGCCAATGGTTGCGAATTACCGGTAACTTCGTAATCCCTGCCATCTAAGATATAATCGCCGTTTACGTCTTTCAGAATCGGATCGCCTCCTAAGAAAAACTGACCACCACTCTGGTATCTTTTTCCGGTAACCGGATCGACAGGCACATCGGCATCGTTTTTATAAACCCCCTGGTTAATTCTTAAATAATTGGATAATGTATTTCTGCCTACACGGTAAACAATGTGCTGTAAATAGCGGGAATCATCAAACTTAATAAACTGGCCATTGTATTCGGCCGGAAGTTTTAACAATATATCGCGGTTAATGGCACCGTTAAGGGATACTGATATATCTAAATCTTTGCTTACCACCGGCCTGAATGTTATCATTAACTCGGTACCGTAATTGGCAATACCCAGATCGTTACTGGCCAGCTTGTTAAAGCCCGTGGTATTTGACAAATTTCTATCGAAAAGCAGGTTATCAACTTTTTTGAAATAAGTATCGAAGTTTAAGGATATCCGATCGTTAAATAAGCCCAAATCCAAACCGAGGTTGTACTGCGAGGTGGTGGTTGGTTTTAAATTCGGATTTGGAATCAGATCATAATCGATACCAATGGTTGGATTGTTATTGAAATTACCATTCAGGTTATAATAACCGTAAATACTCTGCAGATTTCCGGTTGGAACAATGTTCTGCCCCCAGGTTAACCTTAAACTACCGTACGACAGCCATTTTTTATCAACCAGCCAGTTTTCTTTATTAAAATTCCACCTTAAACCTATTGACGGGTTTTTAGAGTATGGATTTTCTAAACCACTTGATGAAGTTCCATCCAAACGGTAAGAAAATTCAGCAACATACTTTTTATCATAATCGTAAGATAGTGAACCTGCAAACGAAGCAATGGTTGCATTGCGGTAATTGCTCAACACACCACCACCCCTCGAGTTATAATCATCATAACCTATCGGCCCCTGTAACTGATCGTTCGGTAACCTTTCCTGGCGGGTAATTCCTGCCTGGGCACCTTGTTTATAGATTTCGTTAAAGGTATTTATAAAAATATTGTGCTTTTCGCCAAAAGATTTAGCGTAAGTAATACCGTTACGGTTGTACAACTGAAAATTGCGGCCTACATAATCGTAAAGTTTGGCAAACTGAGCGTTTGCCGCAGCTGGTGTAAAAGTTGATTCGGTATCGGAAGTGTAATCATAACTTAAGGTTGATGATACTGCCAAACCCGGAATAAATTCGTACCGTGCTTCTACATTGGTACGTAAGTTTCTGGAATTATTATCATTGGTGGTTTGCAAAGCCGACAAAACACCACCTGATGCCTGGTAAAAAGATGGCGGCGGTAATAAGGTTGAGGCCTGTCCGTTTTCTGCCACACCTGATTGTAGCAAACCAACACCATTACCTTTATTTTGCTTACCTACCGAACCATTAATGAAACCAAAAAACCTGAATTTATCATTTGGCTTAAACTCCATATTCATGTTGAGGTTGTAACGATCATAACCTGTGTTTTTAATTACTCCTTTTTCTGTAAAATAGCCCACGTTGGCTTTATAGTTAAACTTTGGATCACCACCATCTAAAGCCAAATTATGACTCTGGTTATACGTGGTTTGGTAAAACACACTTTGCCAATCGGTAGAGTTGTTCCAATAGGCATTTAAACTATCGGCCAGAAAAGGCGTACGGGAAATGGCCCGTATATCGTTAACATTTTGTGCGTTAAGGATAATCTGTTGTATTTTTAATGAACGTTCGGAGTTTCCGCCCAATGTTTCGCGCAGTTTAGGGGGTGCGTTAACAAAGGCATTGGTTACATACCTGATTCTGGGCACTTTTGAATTTCCCCTTTTTGTGGTGATAATAATTACACCATAAGCTCCCCTTGAGCCGTACATGGATGTAGCCTGTGCATCTTTAAGGATCTGGATATTTTCAACATCTTCCTGCGGGATTAGGGAAAGCGGACTTACACCCGGGCCTTGAGTTTGAAAACCAAACTCGGCAGCCTTATCTGCATCTAAAGGCACCCCATCTATAATATATAAGGGTGATGTTGGCTGTAAAAACGATTCGTTACCACTACCCGAAATGCTTAAGCTAGAAAGGCCACGCACCTGTACCGAACCCCTAAAACCCGGGGCACCGGTATTGTTCTGGATATTTAAGCCCGGTACTTTACCTTGTAAAAGCTGCTCTACGTTGGATACCGGAATATCCTGAACTTCTTTTGCCTGTATTAAAACGGCAGAACCTGTTGTGGTTTCTTTACTTCTTTTTTGGTAAGCTACAATAATTACATCATCTAATTCTTTTTTGTCTTCAGTGATGGTTACGGTAATATTGGTTGCTCCGGTAATTTTTGTTTTTTGGGTGTTAAAACCTAAAAATTTAAATAGTAATGTTCCGCCAACGGGCACATTTACAGTAAACTGGCCTTTACCATTGGTTTGGGTTAAACCTTTATTGGTTTGCTCCAGAACTACGGATACGCCCGGAACACCCTGTTTTGTTTCTTTATCAACAACGGTACCATTCACAATGATGTATTTCTCTTGCGAATAAGCACTCGTGCCACAAATTACACATACAATAAGTAATGCATAAAAAAGTATATTTCTTCTCATTATAATAGCTTTAAATGGTTACCTACTCGCTCGCGAATTTTGGATTCTCATTTCTGAAATGAAAAACGATTTCCCAATCGCCGGCCCTGTAAATGGCAAACTCAACACCAAAACTGGCAAAAGTTCTTCCACCTCCAAATGCCCCTCTCGAATAGCTGAGGTTTATTCTCGCCCTGGTTGCACCTGGTGCATAAGACGTTGGGATTTCTACCAAAGGAATCGGATAAGCAACATCATACTGTACATACTTATCGGTTTTTTGCATGTTAAAACCATGGATCATTTTTTCCCAAACCGTTTCGTTAAATGCAGCAGGATTTATTTCTACAGAATCTTTATTTAAAACTTTAATCCTTAACGAATGTCCATTACCACCGGTAAATGGCCTGATATAGATTACCGCATTATTTACCTTTGCATTTTTATTTTCTTTATTAATGTCTTCGTTGGTTGTAGCTCCAATTACATCGGTTAAAAATGGCCTGATGTAGTTTTTGTAACGTTTATCAAACGGAAAGTTCGGATCTGGTGCAGGCAAACCAGAATACAGGTTCACATCGTCAGAAGGCTCGTAAGGGCGCTCACGCCATGGCCTGATCTGAAAATCCTTAATCAATCGCTCTCCTCCTGTATTTTTCACCTTCAAATCAAAAAAACGGGTATCCTGGGCAAAATTGGTACTGTCAGTTGGCCTTGGTGTAATTAATTGGTTGTTAGTAGAGGCCCAGAAAATAAACTCGCCCGACGAACGCATTTCGAAAAGCTTATGGTTTTCTATTTTTCTTTTGGCTTCTATCTCTGCCAAACTTTTCTCTAAACCGGTATAAGGTGCAATCCAAACATAAGTTGGCGCGGTTTGAAAAATATCTGTCACCGGCCTTCCATCACCAAAACGTGCATTTACAACTTCGAAAGTGAAGGGTGCGGTAGAATTATCAGCATTGAAACCGCCAAAAAGGTTATTTCTTCCTAATGTTGGTTCGAGAATTTTATTGCTATAGTTTATATTATTACTTAAATAATCCTTTTCATCGGGCAAATTGTACAGCTTTTTACATCCGCTTAAAACAACCGGCACAAGCAATATTAAAAGGAAATCCTTTTTTATTACTGATTTTATAAGTTTTTCTAATTTATTTTTTCCGTAATCCATCACCTATTTCGATTTGTTAATTGTCCATTCTGCTAACTGGAATGTACCACCACTCCTTAATTCTGTAATATTAATCCGGTAATACTGGTAGGCAACCGTGTTGGTGCACCTGAAAACTTTCTGTTGATACCGCTCCTCGAAAAAGAAGTTCGAAACCCTGTGTAATTCCGTCCAGTTAAGCCCATCCTGCGAGCCTTCATAGGTCCAGGCTTTCGGGTCTCTTCCCGACTCATCATTTGCCGATATTAAAGTATAAACCGACGAAACTTCTGGTGTTTTAAGCTTAAACTGCATGATTAAAAATCCTTGCAGATCGCATAAAAACTTGGTATGGTCATCACCATCAATTACTTTTTTCGAGTTTTCGCCACTGGTTGGACCGCCCCCATTTTCGCGGTTGGTAGAGAAAGTGCCGCCTACTGTAACCATTAAATTTGGTGGAGGTGGTACAAAGGTTAATCGGGTAACAAAACCATCAAAACCGAAAATATGATCAGGACTGATGACGTGAACAATTCCATTTTTTGTTTTAATGTTATTAGATCCGGTAACACTGGTAGACCAGTTTCTGATAAACTTACTTTTTTTGGTATTGCTGAATTCGATTACTTCCGGACCAGCACCCACCTCGCCAGAAGCAGAACCTTTAACCGATTTTGCGTGCATCGGGTAGCCCACTTTTACACTGGTTAAGTCTAAACCATCCTGAAGTTTTAACGAATCTGTTGGTTTTATCCCCCTAATAATGTAGTACGATACCATTGTATCTAACTGCACGCCATCAATGTTTGATAAGAACAAAGGATCTTTATCCGATTGTTTCCGCAAGGTGTTCAGGTTCCGCAGGGCCAGTTGAAAACTGGGGTTACTTACGGCAAACAAGGTTACACTGCTATCTGTAAGTGTTTTTTTCAAACCCATCCTGTCAATGGCAACAATCAGCGAATCGTAAACACCTGGTTTACTTTTTAAATATTCGTATGTATTTCCGGCAAACGGGGCAGTTCCATCGGGAGCATCATAATAGCCTCCGTTTTTGCTACAGGCCGAATACACCAGGGTTAGCAATAAAAGCATAGCTACAGCCCCTATATATTTTACAAAATTTTTCATCTGCTTATAATTATATTTTAATGGTAATGAAACGATTATGGTTTAACCACATTGATTGCCCGTTTTAAAGGCCATAAGGGTTTCATATATTTATGATTTAGCGCCAGTAAGGATTTTGAACCAGTAAGCTATTCTGCGATAAAAGTTTACGTGAAATCGGCCAATAAATACCGCCCGAATTAATCAGGTTCATAAACTTAGGATCGTTTTGCCTGATCTTATTAAAACGGATCATATCGTACCACCTCTGCCCTTCGCCCATCAGTTCGCGGTGCCTTTCTTCGAAAATCATTTTAAGAATATCATCCTTGCTGAGGTCAAAACTGAGTTCGGTAGAACTTACCCGCCTGCTCATTACCTGTACCAATTCATTTATGGCACCAAACTGATCGCCCAGTACCGATAATGCTTCAGCACGTAAGAGTACCACATCTTCTAAACGGGTAAAAATCAATGCGCTGGTAAAGTACCTGAAGTTTGGATCGTTACCGCCAGCCTGGATCACCTTGATTTTGCTAAAGATTGGGTATTTACCATTTAAATTGGTGAAATACCTGTCGAACTTAGACTGACCCAGGGTATCAACCGAAAATCTATCGTCTTTTGGTAAATTAAAAAACTTTAGGATCGAATCTTTTGGCAAATAAATATCCGGTATGGCTTTGGTTATAATAGGTTCTGCCAGGGTCAGTTCTTCAATATGGCCGGTTGCCGAACCATCAATGTGGCCGTAATCGGAATTAAAGCCAAACATCTGCCTGAAATTCTTATTATAGAAAAAGCCGTTTGAATTGGTAAGATCGGTTGTTGATGTATAACCACCACCACTTCGGCCATAATTATCTTCTACAAATTTGGCATATTTAGCTACATTAGAATAATCGGCGTTCCAGGCTGCAACATGAGCCAAAACTGCATAAACCGTAACCTTGGTTGCCAATGCACCTCCCCAACGGGTCCTATCTTCATTATAATAATTACTTGGCTGTTGTATATCACCTGCACTATAAATGTATGGCAAATCGGCAGCCGCCCTTAACATTTCGCTTTCTACCCAGGCTAATATTTTTGCCTGTCTTTCTCTTGGTTTGTTCTCAAACACACCTTCGTTAGAAGAGATAATGAAAGGAACATCGCCCCAGATGCGCACCATGTAGAAGTATGCAAAAGCCCTTAAAAATCTGGCCTGTGCAATATCAACGGTCATGTTGTTATCCGAGTAACGTTTATCAGTAGCTTTAACATGGGCAACATTTTCCAGAAAAACATTGGCTCCGTTAACAATGGCATAAAACCTGGTCCAATCAGAAAGCGATTCTACCACCGGGTACGATGCATTTAAGTTATTGCTGATAATGGCTTTTAAATCCTGGCGTTTCGGGCTGGTAAATTCACCTGTTCTTACATCGCCGTAAATCCAGTGGCTGTTGTTATCAGAGAGTGCAGCACGTGTTAAGGCGTAAACCCCCATAATACCGGCACGTGCATCCTCTACGGTATTCCACATGTTTTTTTCGCCCACCACGCGGGTAGAATCGGTTTCTAAAGCCTTATTACAGCCCGATAACACCATTACTGAAAGCAGAAATGAGTATAATATATTCCTCATCATTGTTGATGTTTTGTTCGTATTTCTTTCCATATTATAATTCCATTTTAACACCCAACGTATATGTTCTTGGGATCGGTTGACCATAACCTGTATCAATACCATCATAGCCCACCAACTCAGGATCCTGACCAGTGTATTTGGTAATGACGAACACATTGTTTACCGAACCGTATAAAAAGATTTTATTGATCTTGATGTTTTTGCGCTTTAAGAAGCTACCGAAATCGTAACCAACAGAAACCGATCTCAGCTTTAAGAAGGATCCGTTTTCAAGGAATAGATCCTGATCGGTACGGTAAGGAATTACAGTACTCCATGGATTGTATAAAGGATATTTGCTATAATCGCCTCTTTTTTCCCAGAAAGTGATTTCTTTAACCGATGATACATCTGTATTACCTTCGTGGTTTACAAAATCAAAACGGGCGGCCATTTCTTCATTAATAATTTTTCTGCCCAGGTTAAAATACAGGTTGGTATTTAAAGTCCAGTTGCCATATTTAAAGGAGTTATCAAAACCTCCGGCCAAAACCGGTAAAGAATGGCCTTTTAATACTTTATCTTTTTCATCGATAATGTTATCGCCATTTTGGTCTTTCCATTTCGGATCGCCTGCTTTTAACGGCGTACCATTATATTTTAAAGGTTGTCCGTTTACCACAGGCACCTGACTGTTTGAAGTATAAATTCCTTCATTTTCGAGCAACCAGTATTGATCTACAGGCTCACCCACTTTTAAAAAGCGGTCACCGATAATAATCTGGTTTAACCCTCTTGGTAAAGCTTTTAATTTATTGCTGTTGTGGTTAAGGTTTAATGAAGAATTCCACGAGAATTTGCTGCGGGCAATAACCAAAGCACTAATGCTTAAATCTACTCCGGTATTGTTCATATTCAATCCACTTTCGATAGATTGTTTATAACCATATTCGGCATATGAAGGGATCCCCAGTAATTGGTTTTTCTCTGCTTTGCTATAAAAATCAACCGATATATGTAAGCGGTTTTTAAGCATGGCCACATCCGCACCGATATTTAACTGATCGGAATAAGACCATGGCACATTATAACCTACCCAACCGAAAGAATATGGCCTGGTTAATACACCAATGGCATTGTAACCCGGAACGGTTAAATTTCCGGTATAACCAACGGATGCGGTATATTGTGGTCCTTGTGCATAATTGTCGAAAGTAAAAGCCCGGCCCATTCTACCTGCACTGGCACGTAATACCAGATCGTCGATAAATTTTTCATCTTTTAACAATTCGTTTTTAATATTCCATGCAGCTGAAAGTGTTGGTGAATAAAACCAGCGCTTAGTGGGTTGTGCATTCGATGAACCATCAAGCCTTAAAATTCCTGATAAAAAATATTTATCGCTGTACGAATAATTTACCTTACCATATACCGATAAAAGGTTATCAGCAGTTTTATCCAGGAAACGATAGGTTAACTCTCTTGGGAAGGCCGTTGGCACCAGGTAGTTTGGATTGTCTTCCCCATTATCTAGTTTGGGTTTCGAATCCAGTAAATTGATTTTAATATAATCATTGGCACCTTTATAAGCATAAGCATTGCTATACTTATAAATATCCCACATCATCGATTGGCCAAGTTCGAAATGGAAATCGTGAACATCTTTTAGCTTTAAATCGTAACTGGCTTTATTATCCAGCATTAAACGCTGGTTAAAACCATAATAATTAGAGGCATAACTATTGCCCTGCAATAAGGTTTTGGCATAAAAAATATCGCGGTAGCCCTCATTATAATCAACATTAAATGAAGAGCTTAATTTAATTTTACCCAAAGTGGCCACCAACCTGGCAAATCCCTGTATGCTATTGGTTTTATTATCATCAAAACCTTTGCTGTATGAATTTAAATAACTGGCATAATAATCTTTATTTGGCGCCAGCGGAGCACTCAAATCAGGGAAGTAATTAATCTGTGCAAATCTGTCTCTTAAGGTTTTGTTTCGATCACGATTTAAACGGTTACCGTTAATCATGGCAGAGAACAACAACCATTTTACAGGCTTCATATTAATGTTAAACATGGCGCTGTAACGGTCTAAACCAGTTTCATCGGCAACACCCTGACTTTTTGTGTTCCCTAAAGAGAACCTGAAACTCGCCCGGTCTGAGCCGCCTGTTAAACCCAGGTTAATACCATAAATAAGCGCATTCTTGTAATATAAATCTGTCCAGTTGGATTTACCGCTATATACATTATTAAGCGAATCGCTTAAATATACCGGATAGGCCTCATCATCCGAGTACCTGCCGTTTGTGGTATAGATATCGTAAAAACGCTGTCTGAATTCGTTCTCATATTTACCATTAATGGTATTTACGGTAGGTTTTTGTACCATACCGATATAAGAATTAAAACTGATGCCTCTTGAAACACCATCAGGTGCTTTTGTTTTGATTAAAATCACCCCGTTAACCCCTCTCGGACCATAAACCGCTGTGGAAGCTAAATCGCTGAGTACCTCTACAGATGCAATGTTATTGATATCAATGGTGGTTAATAAATTGGTGGCTGGCCCTATCCTGTTAAAATCATATTGCTGAATATCAAAGGCAAAGGGATGCTCTCCTATTAAAGGAACACCATCCAGCACCACCAGTGGCTGAGAGGCATAAACATCTTTTTTAGAAAGCAAAGGCATTGGTGCCCCCCTTAAAAACATATTCTGTATGGTACCAGGTTCGCCTGATGGCTCCTGAACATACAAACCAGCAAAATTACCTTTCAGGTTTTGCTGTAAGGAGATGGCCGGAAAAAGAGATAATTCTTTGGTATCTTTCTGAACACCACCAGACAGCCTGTTGTAGATTGTTTTTTGCCTGATCTGGTTTAAACTATCTTTCCGTAATGAATCTTTTAGTGGTACGAACTTAATTTTAGTCGTATCCTGAAAGAGCAAGTAATTAATTGTTAGGCCTTTATGAAGTTTTCTGCCCGCTGCAAAAGTCGGTAAAACGTTTAATGTAAACGCTGCAAAAAAGACAAGGCATGCCCATAAGTATCGCATAGTTAATGGATCTTTAATTGGTAAAAAAAATGATTTCTAAAAGTTATTTTTTCGGAAACGGCAAGAAATGTCCTTGATTAGGGATATAGGTACTTTTGGAGTAATAGTTAGGGATTCTCATAAAATTTAGCATTTGGTTAAATCAAATATATATATACTAAATCGTTTTAACAACAAATTGTCATTTTTATGAAATTTTTATTAAAACAGATAATAATATTCGATTATTTATAATAATTGTCAATCAGACATATAAAAAAATCAAATATTATTAAAAAAATTTAAAATTTTAACATGCTATAAAACAGCGTATAGCAATGTTTTTGCACTCCGAATACAATAAATCAGGGCATTTTATGTTGTGAAAAATAAATCTAGTTAAACGTTTTACCTAAATCATTAGACGCAGGTTTTAAACACGTAATTTTAAAAGACAGAAAACAATCTTCGTAAATTGCAGTTAACATGTAATTAATATTACAGATATACTTTTAGCACATATCCCCTAATTTTAAAACACTAATTATTAACTATTTAATTATCACTATCTTTCTGTAGCAATACGGTAGGTTGGATCTTCGATAATATTTACCTGGATAATTTCATCTGCATTTTTAAGCAGGTGCCTGCAATCATGGCTAAGGTGTTTTAACATGAGCTTTTTATTAACCGACCGGTATCTTTCGGTGAGTTTGTTCAGCGCATCAATACCCGACATATCGAAAACCCTGCTGTGTTTAAAATCAACAGTAACCATGGAAGGATCTCCGGCTACATCAAACAGTTCGTTAAAATTGGCTACCGACCCGAAAAACAAAGGACCAAATATTTCATAATGTTTTATGCCGTCTGTATCAATATGTTCGCTGGCCCTTATTCGTTTCGAGCTCTGCCATGCAAAAACCAATGCCGAAATAATAACACCAATTAATACCGCAAGGGCAAGGTTATGCAGCCAAACCGTAATTACAGCTACCGAAATACCTATCATAATATCCTGCTTCGGCATTTTGTTAATGACCTTAAAACTCATCCATTCGAAGGTACCAATGGCAACCATCATCATCACGCCAACCAATGCAGCCATAGGCACACGATCGATTACAGGAGCACCAACCAAAATAATAACCAATATGGTTAATGCCGCAATTATTCCGGATAGCCTGGCCCTTGCACCTGCAGAAAGGTTAACCAGCGTTTGCGCAATCATTGGGCAACCGCCCATACCGGTAAAAAAACCGTTTAATAAATTGGCAATTCCTTGTGCAATACTCTCCCGGTTGCGGTTCCCCCTGGTTTCAGTAATTTCATCAACCAGGTTTAAAGTCAATAGTCCTTCCGTTAAACCTACACCTGCCATAATAAGAGAGTAAGGCAAAATGATTTTGAGCATATCGAGATTAAAGGGCACTTTCGGAATATGAAAGGGAGGAAATCCACCACTTACTGAAGCAATGTTGCGCACGAGTTTGGTATCAATTCCAAAACACAATACCACCAGAAAAACCACAATAATGGCCACCAATGAAGCGGGAATGGCCTTGGTTATTTTAGGGAGAATAATTACTATTGCCACTGTGAGCAGCACCAGCGCCAGCATAATATATAAAGGTGTACCGCTCAACCATTCTACCCTGCCATTAATGAGGGTTTTGAACTGTTCTAACTGCGACATAAAAATAATAACCGCCAAACCATTAACAAAACCAAACATAACCGGCTGCGGAACAAGCCTCACAAATTTACCCAGTTTAAACAGGCCAACCAATATCTGGATTAAACCAGCCAATGCCACCGCAGCGAAAACATATTCTAAGCCCTGTGTTTTCATTAAGGCAATAAGCACAATTACCGTTGCACCTGCCCCTCCGGATACAAGACCCGGCCGGCCGCCTAAAACAGCGGTAACCAAACCCATAATAAAAGCTGCGTATAAACCTGTTAGCGGTGGGAAACCAGCCAGAATAGCAAATGATAACGATTCAGGAATCATCGTCATCGCAACCGTTAGGCCCGCAAGAATTTCTGTTCTATAATTTATTTTCTTCGAAAAATCGAAAAGCTGCAGGTAGGGTTTCATGTACAATAGAATGTTAACGTGCAAATATCCGATTTTATAATAATATATAGGTGGAATAGTTGGGAGTCCGCAGTCTTGAGTCCAGAGTCTTAAGTCCAGAGTCTTGAGTCCAGAGTCAAAACAAACCTCCATCGTGCCTTCGTGGTTAAAATAGTCCGGGGTCGGGAGTCGGGAGTCCGAAGCCCACAGTCTTAAGTCCTGAATTTATAGTCTTCAGTCTAACCCCCAAAAAGCAAATTTCTTTGTGCCTTCGTGTCTTTGTGGTTAAAATAGTCTGGGGTCGGAGGTCGGGAGTCCGAAGCCCACAGTCCTGAGTCTATAGTCTTCAGTCTATCCCCCTAAAAGCAAAATCCCTTTGTGCCTTCGTGTCTTTGTGGTTAATAGGTTAAGAAATAGTTAAAAAGTCTGCGCTTTACCCACTTGTACCACCCAACAATAGCCCTTACCTTTACCAATACAACCATGCAGCACGAATTAAGAACACATATAGAAAAAATAGTTCCATTAACAGATGATGAATTTGCATTCGTAGAGGAACATTTTATCACTAAAAAATTCAAAAAGCATCAATTCCTTATCCAGGAGGGAGAAAGTGTAAAGTATTCATATTTTGTGGTTTCGGGACTTTTAAAGTTAGTACATATTGAAGACTCGGGAAAACAGCACATTGTTTCTTTTGCTATGGAAGATTGGTGGGAAAGCGATTACCTGGCTTATTTTACGCAAAGTAAAGCAACCATGAGTTTAGAATGCCTGGAAGATACCGAAGTGTGTTGCTTTACATTAGATGATTACCAGAAGTTATGTAAAGGTCTTCAAAAAATGGAGCACTTTTTTCTGCAAAAAGCCAATTTTGGCCATATCGGATCGCAGCGCCGAATTTTATCTTTACTCACCTCTAATGCACAACAACGCTACGAACAATTGCTTAAACAATATCCTGCTTTATTCCAAAGGGTGCCAAAATCGCTACTGGCCTCCTATCTGGGGGTTTCGCGGGAAACTTTAAGCAGGTTTTCGGTTTAAAATAACCACACCGTAACGCCTACCTAAACAAGTTCAATATGACGAAACGCTTAGGAAACGTATCCAATTAATTCAACAATTGCTTTTTAAACACATTCGGGCTAATCCCCACCTCTTTTTTAAACAAACGCGAAAAATAAGAGAGATTCTCGAATCCTAAAGCATAAGCAATCTCCGAAACCGATCTATCCTCTCCTATCAGCCGGTTTTTGGCTTCGGATATTAAGTAAATATGAATATGCTCGAGTGCCGTTTTTCCACTTTCCTGTTTTAACACATCAGATAAATAACCGGCAGAAATATTTAAACGTTCGGCCATATATTGTACAGAAGGCAAACCTTTAGCAGTTAACAATCCGTTGTTGATATACCTGTTAATTTCTTCGTTAAATCTGGTTACGGTTTTGCCCGAAACTTCTGTGCGGTTAAGGAACTGCCTTTTGTAAAACCGCTGACTGTATTTCAACATGGTATCTACATTGGCTAAAATTAGTTCGCGGCTATATTCGTCCTGGTTATTGCGGTATTCGGTTTCAATTTTGTGAAAAAGCTCCCACACTGTTGTTTCTTCGCTTGGCGAGAGGTGCAATGCTTCGTTGGTTTCGTAATCGAAGTAATGGTATTTTTTAATGGCATCGTGTAAATTATGCCCGTTCAGAAAGTCTTCATGGATAAAAATTAAAAAACCATCCTCTTCAAATTCAAGGTTTTTCATTTCTATTACCTGGTTTGGCCTAAAAAACATCATCGAGCCACTCTCATGATCGTATTTTGTACGCCCATAAAGGATCTGCCCGGCAATAATCTTTTTAAAGCCTATCATATAGAAGTCGCTGGTAAATTCACGATCCCCCATGGAGCACATCCGGTCACAATGGTAAACGCTAAACAAAGGGTTTTCTGGTGCTGGAAGCGCATTTTCCCGATGCAATTCAACTAAACTTTTATAATGTTTCATAACTTTAACATAATAGTAAAAACAAGCTACACAATTACCTGCATAGCTTGTAGTTTAACACTTTAATATGATGGATTAATGACCGTGCGCATCAGCAGATATGGTTGCCCATTCTTCAAATTCGGCCAATCGTTCATCATAAACTTTTTTCACCCCTGGATAGGCAACTTTACCCAACAGAAAATGTAAAGGTGGGTTTTCACTGTCAATTAAAGCCAATACCGCTGGTACTGTGGCTTCTGGTTTACCCCAGCTATCTGGTGTGGCAGATTCAAAAAAGGCCTGTTTAATGGGTGCATAAACTTCTAAAGGTTCTGTCTGGAAAGCCGAAGCGCCCGACCAATCGGTAGAAAAACCATTAGGTTCTATTAAACTCACCTTAATGCCAAAGCCTTTTACTTCGGTGGCAAGCGTTTCGCTTAAGCCATTTACTGCATATTTAGAAGCATTGTACAAACCTAAAACAGGTAATGTTACCAAACCTAAAAAGCTCGATACCTGAATAATGTGACCGGATTTTTGCTCACGCATTACCGGAACTACGGCCTGTGTTACCCAAAGCAATCCGAAAAAGTTAGTTTCCATTTGTGCACGGGCCTGTTGTTCGGTGGTTTCTTCTATCGCACCAAATAAGCCAAAACCAGCATTATTGATTAGTACATCGATACGGCCAAAGTGTTGCTTAACTTTATTAACGGTTGCAAAAACAGCATCCCTGTTATTCACATCCAATTGGAGTGGAAGTACGGCATCACCATAAGTTTCAACCAGTTCTTTTAAATCATTTGTATTTCTAGCGGTTGCAGCAACTTTATCGCCACGTTCTAAAAGAGCTTTAGCCCAGATTTTACCAAAGCCACGTGAGGCACCGGTAATTAAAATTATTTTCGACATTTTTTCTTTGTTTAAATACTGATAACAAAGGTATTGGCCACGCCTGAAAGCAATTTATACAAAACACGGAAGTATTAGCACATTTTAAGGGAGGTAATAATAAAGGTATTATTCAATTATCAGCTCCAGGTTTAAAAGCATTAGACTTTTTTTTGGAGCGGCAATTCTTGTTCTTGCAGGCTGGGTTCTGTCCTGCTGTTCGTTCAATCCTTTTGGGAAGCTTGCTCAGGAGAAAAAATCGTCTTTTTACCAAAAGGGATTTCACTTCCATCAGGGCTATTTTACAAAGTGAAATATAAACTTAACTGATCGTTAGCCTTGTAGATCCTTCGTTGCCCTACCATTGATAAGGCATAAATAATGGTCATCATTGGGAGGAGGAACGACGAAGCAATGACGATTTATCGAGAGATTGCCATCATAGAGTTCCTCTGTCACTTATATAGGTTTTCATACAATAAATACCCCCCTCAGGATTGACAAATTCAAATAGAAAGTCTCACTATTATCGTCCGCGTTTCCAATGCGGATTCGTGAGGTCCACATTTGTAATGTAGTAAGGATAGCTAAGGAAGCCCAACATTTTATATTCATAAAAAAAGGCCGCTATGATATTAAATCATAGCGACCTGATTCAAAGTGCTTTATAAATCATTTATGCTTTGGGCGGATATATTGCCAATGGAAAATCTTTATACTGCCAGTGGAAATTTAACTGCTCTATCATTTGTGCACTGTGGTATCCCGAAATATTTACCAGCTTAGGGTTAAATCCATCGCTAAGGTCAGCCGAGAAATAAGTACTGCCTGCGCTGCCACCACCGGCCGTACTGGCTTTTTGAGTACTTAACCAAAGGCCATCTACATGATGGTTAGCATAACCGATTACGTGGTTAATATATTCTCCGGTGCTAAGGGTTAAGGTTTCGACTGAACTGCCGGCTTTACCCTTTAACCCATCAGAAGTTTCACTTCCAGCGTAAAATACTTCGAGGCCGCACAATACACCACCTTCAGCATATATTTTTACTTTACTAATTGTGCTGTCTTCCCTACCCTTAAATTCTGTTGATTTATGGGGCCCGCCGAACGATCCTGTTGTTTTACTGTTAATGGTTTCCTTATATGCTTCATGTTCCGGATCAAAATACTTCCAGAGTGTAGCCGGAAGTAAAAATTCATCAAGTTCTGTGGCATATTGAGCTCTTACTTGTTTTTTACGTTGCTCTGCAGCATTTCCGGCAAGTTCTTTATAATTTTTGTGTCCCTTGTTATCAGAAGTAAGCTGCCAGGCCATTCTCCAGCCATCATAGGTATCAACCGCTTCAGAAATATGGGTGTCCCTCGGAAATGTTCCTTTTCCTTCAATGGTGTAATCGTGCCTGTCTTTTACCTGTTCCATCCTGAAATCCATTACGGCCTTTCTACTTTTCTCTACCTCATCGGTATATTCTTTTATGCTGTCTTTTAATTTCTGCAGGTTGCTGGCCATCACTTCGGGAGTCGCATCAACACCAAAAAGTTCTTTATACTGTACCACCATCGTGTGCCTCAAAATAATCATAATATTACCTAAACCTACCAGGTATGGCAATACCTCTTTAGATTGCCTCAGGAAATGGGGCTCTTCGCCAACAATACCTAAAATTACAGCATCAATAGAAGGTCCTTTAAAACCAGCTGTTTTTTTAATATCTGCTAATTTTTTTAACTGTCCTTCCAACACTTCCCGGAGTTGTTTCAGCTGTGCTTCTTTAATCAGCTCTCTGATACGAACATCCACATAAACCTTCATCTGTTCCCAAAGATCGGCCATTTTGTTCCGCTCACTCCAAAAATGTCCAACAATGAATTTAAGTCCGCCACCAATTTCGGGCGCCAGGCCAATAAGTCCCAATGCCGCTGCGCGGGCAGTTTCGTTAATCTCTACAAAGGATGCCGGATTGTCGTTAGCCGGCTGATCGTATACGGGTACGGGCTTAAACAACTGGTTATCGGTAGTGGTTAAACGATGTTGCACCACCTCGGCATGATCAGCTTTACTTAAGCCATACACATCGAGGTATTTCCCACTGTTGAGGTTCATAATGCGGTAGTATCCATCCCCGGCGGGTATAAATCTGAAATGTAGGTTGGCCTTGTTGGGTTCCCAATGCCAGGAAATAGGACGTGTCCCGTCATCTTTTGAACTATTATGTATGGCTAAAAAACGCTCTTTATAAGGCGCCATTAAAATCCAATGAAAATTATTTCCAAAATCAAACCGAAATTGCTGTTGTTTATTATCAGGATCGAATTTCATCTGGATTAGTGAGGTTCCGAGATTAGTATTGGCAAAGCCAAGTGCTTTTGCACTATGCTTCGCAATCAGGTAGTAGCTCTGATTGGCTATGGGTTTAAACGACATGGGATAGGAGGTTTTAAAATTTGCTTAAATGTATTTAATTAATTTTTGGCAGAAATCATCATTAATGAGTAAATGCGAAATAGTGCAAGGACCGGGGTTGGAAGATCGTATGATGGAAGAGGTGAAATGGAAAATGGATGACAGGAATAAATCAAGATAGCCACCCAACCCTGTGCCCTCCGTGCCTTTTTCTCTGAGCTCTTTGCGGTTAAAAAGAGCGGATGGAAAATGGATGACAGGAATAAATCAAGATAGCCGCTCAGCTCTGTGCCCTCCGTGCCTTTTTCTCTGCGTTATCTGCGGTTAAAAAGAGCGGATGGAAAATGGATGACAGGAATAAATCAAGATAGCCACCCAGCGCTGTGCCATCCGTGACTTTTTCTCTGCATTCTTTGCGGTTAAAAAGAGCGGATATTAAACCTGAAGGCGCTACAACACCTCCTAATTGTTAGGGTGAAGATACAGGCAGCGTAAACCAGAAGGTACTACCTAGCCCTACCTCACTATCGGCACCAATGGTACCATGATGTTTTTTAATAATTTCGGCGCAAATATAAAGGCCAAGGCCCAGGCCCGTGTATTCGCTCCCTCCGTGGTTAATTCTGTAATAACGATCGAAAAGAAAACGGAGATTTTGCTGGGGAATGCCTGCACCTTTATCAATTACCGATACTTTGGCCATTCTGCCCAATTTCTCTACCAGTACTTCTACATTTTTAGAATCCGGGGCATATTTCATGGCATTGTTTACAAAATTGATCACAACTTGTTCGGTACGCGAAATATCGGCATCAACCTCAAGCGTTTCGTCGCCTTTAACATTAATATTGAAAGGATTGTGTGCTGGCAGGTTATCGCAACACTCGCTGATTACTTTTAATAAATTGAATTTTTCAGTCTTAATCTGAAGCTGATCTTCATTGGCCTTACTTGTATTTAAAAGATCTTCGATTAGCAGGTAAACTTTTTCGAGGCTCTTATTTGCCTGTGTGATGAGTTTAGGCAACACCGCAGGCGAAGGATTATCTTTCATCCGATCCAGCAATTGTAACGATCCTTTTAAACTGGTAATAGGAGTTTTTAGCTCATGACTGGCAATACTGATAAAATCATCTTTATGCTGTTGCAGTATTCTAAGTTCATGAATATCAGTAGCGGTGCCCACCCATTGCTGCAGCATGCCATCAACATTTTTAATGGGCATTAACCGGATAAGGTGCCACCTGAAAAGACCATCTGCGCGTTTAGCCCGAACCTGAAATTCGCCGCCATCAATGCGTTTGCGAAGGAAACTAAAGCGGTATTGAATTTCTTTCAGGTCGTCTGGATGCACTACGCTAACTAAATCACCTATTTGTGTTTGGTCCTGGCTTAATCCTGTATAATCGTACCACCTCTGGTTATAATAATCTACCTTACCTTTAACGGTATTGGTCCAGGCAATTTGCGGAATGGTTTCCATCATGTTACGGAAACGGTTTTCACTTTCTGCCAAAGCTTTCGTTCGTTTGGTTACACGGTTTTCGAGTTCTGCGTTTAATTGAGACAACTCCTGGTTAATGGATTTAACTTTTTCCTTTTGTTCGGTAAGCAGCTCATTGGCCAAACGCAATTCTTGTGCATGTTGCTCTTTCTCTCTGTTTTGAATGAGCAAACCATGGTTGGCAATCATCAGTTCGGCGGCCTGGATTTTTAAGGTTTCATCGGCGATTAATTTTTCCCGCCTGATTTCGGTATCCTTTAATGCCCTGTTTATTTTGGCAGGAACCGTAAAAAGCTTATCCTTTGAAGCGTAATCGGTAACGCCGCTATTAATTAACGCCACTGCATTTTCTTCTCCGATAATACCCGAAACAATGATGAAGGGAATTAATGGATACAGACTTTGTTTAATATGAAAGGCACTTACTGCATCGAAAGATGGAAGAGAATAATCGGAAAGAATAATATCAGGACGAAAATTTTCGAGTGCATACTCATACTCGGGGCGATTCTGGGCAATTTTTGAAACGAAATTTAATCCCGATTTTTTTAGTTCACGGCAAAGCAGATCAGCATCATGCTCATTGTCTTCAAGAATAAGAACTTTTGGATTGACGATCATGTCTGGTTTTTGTAATGCCGGCGCCCGGCTTAATTTGCATGTTGTTTTTCCATCCTCAGCTGGCAAATGCAAAGCACTAAACATTTAATTTACGGCCTGACTTAATACCATCCAGTACATCCCAATTTCTTTTATGGCGTGAAAAAAATTGTCGCTATCTACAGGTTTTACAATATAACTGTTGGCACCCAGTTGAAAGCATTTTTCAATATCCGGTCCTTCGTTGGATGAGGTAAGCATCACTACCGGAATGCTTTTGAGACTGGTGTCTGATTTTATCGTTTCCAATACCTGCAGGCCAGAAACTTTTGGCATTTTAAGGTCAAGCAAAACCAGTTTAGGTCGTTGTGTGGCATCTCTCCCGGTATATATACCTCTGCAATATAAAAAATCAAGGGCTGCCGCACCGTCCACCACATGATGGAGTTTATTTGCAAAGCCACTTTTGGTAAGTGCCCTTATAGTAAATAAAGCATCATCTGCACTATCTTCTACAAATAATATTTCAACGTTATCGTAATTCATATCTCTGTTTAATGGCTAAATTTTTGGTAAACTGAAGTAAAAGCTTGCGCCTTGATTTAAAACCGATTCGGCCCAAACACTGCCCTTATGCCTGTCTACAATTTTCTGTACAATGGCAAGGCCTATTCCGGTACCCTCAAATTCTTCCTGAGAATGTAAGCGTTGAAAAACGCCGAAAAGCTTATCGTAATATTGCATATCAAACCCTGCCCCTTTATCTTTCACAAAATAAACCATCAGGTTTCCCTGCTCAAAAGAACCGATTCCGATGGTAGTAGTGGGCTTATTTCTCGAATATTTAATGGCGTTAGCGATCAGATTGATCCAAACCTGCCTGATAAGCGACTTATCGCCTTTGGCGGGAGGAAGATGCTCAATGTCGAAAACAGGGATATTTTCACCTTCTTCAAACATCAGTTCGTTATTTACCGAGCTCACCAAATCGCTCATCGATACTTCGGAAAGTGTTACCTGCTTTCTACCCAGTTTGGAGAAAGCCAAAAGATCATCAATCAGCACACCCATCTTTTTCGAATTGTTAATAATCGACTGAAGGATTTTGTTACCATCCTCATCTAATTTGCTGCCGTAATCTTCGGCCATAATACGTGTGTAGCCATTAATGGCCCTGATGGGCGCACGGAGATCATGAGATACAGAATACGAAAATGACTCGAGCTCCTTGTTAGCGGTTTCTAATTCGGCAGTACGTTCAATTACTTTCCGTTCTAACTCTTCATTTAACTTACGGATATCATCCTCGGCATTTTTTAACTCCCTGTTAGCGATGATTAATTCCTGTGCCCTTTTTTCCTTTTCTTCATTCTGGAAGGCCAATTCCTTATTCGCAATGATCAATTCTGCCGCTCGGTGTTCTTTTTCCGTATTCTGAAAAGCAAGCTCTTTATTGGCGATAATCAGTTCAGCTGCGCGATTTTCTTTCTCTTCATTTTGGAAAACAAGCTCTTTATTGGCAACAATCAGTTCGGCTGCACGTTTTTCTTTTTCCGTATTCTGAAAAGCAAGCTCTTTATTGGCGATAATCAGTTCAGCTGCGCGGTCTTCTTTCTGCTGGTGTTGAAATGCGATTTCTTTGTTAGCGATTGATAGTTCATCCGCATCTGTTTTTTTCATATCCTAAACCTTTAATCTGTTAGATGTAAATAAGTACAGGATGGTTAAGGTTTGCGAATCACCTTTTCTGTAAAGTTTATAAAGCTAACATAACTATTGTAGAAACCGGTTAATTCTTTAATAAATCGAAAGGAGGCCGAAAGTTGGGGAACGGAGGTCAGGAGAATGGATGGTTGAAAATGTAAGCTGGATGATGGAATAAGCACCCAGCTCTATGCACGCTGCGCCTTGCTCAATATGTTCTTTGTGGTTAAAATTAAAGTTGCCATTGATACACGAAAATTCTACGCCATCTGCATCTCAGTCGCGTTTAACCCCTTAACTTGTCGTTTTTGCACGTTAACACCTATAATTATTGGCTGTATCTTTGGATATACCAAATCAAAAAAAACAATATGGCAACTCAAATTTTTGTAAACCTATCCGTTAGCGACCTCAACAAGTCAGTTGAGTTTTTCACTAAACTTGGCTATACTTTTAACCCTAAATTTACCGACGAAAAAGCAACCTGCATGATCATTAGCGATACCATTTATGTCATGCTGCTCACCAGAACCTTTTTCCAGACTTTTACATCAAAAGAAATTATTGATGCGCACAAAGCAATTGAAACTTCTATTGCCCTATCGGCAGACAGTAAAGAGGCCGTGAACGAAATGGTAGATAAAGCCGTGGCTGCAGGTGCTACGATACCTAATCCTGCTACTGATTATGGTTTTATGTATCAGCACAGTTTTGATGACCTTGATGGCCACCACTGGGAATATGTATGGATGGACCCGAATGGCATGCCAGAGCATCAGGGGTAATTACTACCATACTCTGCTAAAATAAAAGGGCAAGCGACGATTTTTCGTGCTTGCCCTTTTATGTTTGGGATTATTCGATATATGCCAGGTATGGGTAGCATTTATTCTTTCACATACCCCTTTTCCTTAAGCTTATCTACAATCCTTTGACCTATTTGCTTACCCCACTCCTGACCTGCAAGCATGGATTCTTGAGTAATCAGAGGGGTTTTTTCAGCGAATTTTTTACCGGCAGGTGTCTCATAAAAAGCAATTACACCTAGAAGGTCTGCCTCTGTTAAATGCTTCTGATATATTGGCAAAATCAGATTAACAAGCTGATTTATTCCATTTTTATTAATTTCAATGGTAAACTCATCCCAAAACTCCTTAGGAACATTTGATTGCTATTGCTTAAACATAGAAACCATTTGATTTAAAGCACCTTTGTAAGCAGCTTCTGAACCTGATACTTTTATTAGTTTTGTTAATGATGATTTGTAACTACTATTCTCCTGACTAAAAGAAACCGTTGTAACAAACGCGAGCAGCAACGTTAAAATAGATATTTTCATGTTTTTTTTAGGTAAAGTTAAAGGTTTTCACCTAAATTATAGAAGATTTATCTTTAATACGCTGATTCCCTCCAACAATTCTGATTAATCCTATTTTTGCGAGAATTTAAATTTCTTTATGTAGGCTTTTTTAATTTCAATCAGTATCACACCATTGGCGCCTCTAGCGCCATATATTGCTGTTGCTTTTGCATCTTTTAACACTTCTATTTTCTCGATCCAATCAGGCGATAGTTCATTCATCCCTGAAGCATTAAGTATACAGCCTTTTTTGCCAGCATAAACATAGTAAAGTGGTTTTTGATCCAGCGAAATTGTTGAGATGCCTCCCAACATAGTGCTCTTTTCAACAATTAACTTCACAATAATTTTGTCATTGATGTCGGTTTCCATCTTCGAAAAACCTACTAAACTAAAAGTGAACCTACTTAGTCTATCCTTATCGGTTATATTAAGTTCGAACCTGCCATTTGAGTCTGTTATGGCCAGCACCTTTTCATCTCCTTTTTTCCTGACCTGCACACCACTTAAGGGATTACCTTTTAAATTATCCACGACTTTTCCGGCGATCTTGGTATTTAAAGGCGGCAGGTTATGTGACAATTCAACAGGTGTTAAGGAAGATTTAGGATGTTGCTCGCTGGGCACTACAACAGGTTTTAAATTTTGTGCCTGCACCGGACTCACTATAAATGCGCCTAAAGCGAAAGGCACCAACCAATGCCAGTTCAGCTTTGATGAAGGCAAAACAAGATCCCGGTTTAACTGACTGGCCAATACCCGTCCGCACACATTATCACTTTTATTTTGAAAGAAAAGAATTAATTCCTTGTCTGATTTGGTTGTAAGATCCAGAATATTTTTTTCGCAACGGCTACAATGGTGGTTTCCATCTGCGCGTTCAATGTCGCTCCACTGCTGCGTACAAGGGTTGGTTAATACCAATTGTAGACTTTTCATGCTTTAGGTTTTAGAAATGATGCACTAAAGAATGTTATTCCATAATAGAAACACTTCATATAACAAACCTTAAAGATTAATTAACCCCTTTTTATGCTAAAAACATCCCAACTGTCACACAAAGTTTTTTTCTGTGTCTTTTATTAATATGAATAAAGCCATACTTTTTGCAACCCTTTTATGCGCTTCCATTACTCAAAGTCTTTGGGCGCAACAAACCGTAAACCTGATAACCACGGACCTGGATCATTTCTGGCAGGCTTACGATAAAATCAATGCTACAAAAGATACGACTGCACAATATATGTATCTCAACCAATTATTTCTGGAGAAAGCAACACCCGGTCAAAAAGCGATGATACGGGCAAGGAATTATACCCCGAAAGAATACCTGGATATGATTACCCAAAAACAAACTTATTTTAATTCCATCCGTTCCAATACGCTAAAAGCGAAAGATTATGCAAAAGCCATTGCCGTTAAGATTGACAAGTTTAAACAACTTTACCCGGCTTTAGAACCTGCAGAAATCTACTTTACGGTAGGTGCCTTTAGAAGTGGAGGAACCACCACGGGGAAGATGGTATTGATTGGGAGTGAGATTGCCATGACCGGTGAACACTTGAATAATCTGGTCTTCACCAATCTTCATGAATATGTACATACCCAACAAAAAACAAACATGGGCGACAATTTACTGGCACAATGTGTAATGGAAGGGGTTGCTGAGTTTATTTCTGAAAAGGTGATGGCCAGTCCTTCCACAACTCCTGCGCTGGCCTATGGCAAAACGCATACCGAAAGTATTAAAAAGGCATTTTCCTTACATATGTTTAATTCCGGAAACGGCTTTTGGTTATACAGCAATGTGGAAAATCAATTTGGCGTGAGAGACCTGGGATATTATGTGGGTTATGCCATTGCCGAACTATACTATACACAAGCAACAGATAAAGCCGGAGCAATTGCTAAGATGATTCAGCTCGATTACAACAATATGGAAGCCTTATCAACCTATGTAGATCAATCGGGTTATTTCGATCAAAAGGTTAGGCAGTTAAAGGATGAATATGAAAAGAACCGCCCTGTTGTGCTGAGTGCGATACCCGAAAGATTAGCAGATTCAGGCGATACTTTGAACTACAAATTTAAAGTTGTCTTTTCAAAACCCATGAATAAACGTTACAGGAACTTTGATTTTGGGCCTTTGGGTAAGGAGAACGCCATGTTTATTAAAAATTTTATTGGATTTTCGGCAGATGGCATTACTGCAGAATTTGAAGTTCAGTTAAAACCCAACAAACAATATCAGCTAGTGCTTGGAGAAAGTTTCAGGGATTTAAATGGTGTAGGAATCAAGCCTTACCTCATCGACTTTATAACTGGAGAGAAATAGTTTTAGAAATAGCGTTTAGATATTTATACTTAACCATAAAAGTGTATTAGCATATCAGCTTAAATGGCCTTATATTGCTTAAAGGGTAAAAATACTCACAGTTTGACAATCGTATCTGGAAAAGAACCAAAGATTAATCCCGCACGTGCGCGACGCTAACCAGCTGAGCAAGCACAACTGTAAATATATTTCCCGCGATAAGCCTCTCAATCAGTTTTCTGCTTTTTTGTTTTTTGACAAAATTTTCAATCTGCATAGCATCTGTTTCTACTTCTCTACAGGAAAATACCGCCTTTAATGCCCATGGACGATGTTTTGAAGTATTAGGTAATCCTTTCAGAAAAATTATGTTCTTGCAAGCGTCTACAGGATCATGACTATATCCAACATAATATTGACAGAAGTGGTTGAATAGAGAACATAAAAATAGTACATCACTCAATAATACAAAAAAAGCCCACAACTTTCGCTGCGGGCTTTTGCTCCCGAGACTGTGTACTTTTCAAGAAATTTGTTAGACGACTTGACTAGAATTTCAAAAATTGATGAAAATGATTTAGAATAATACAATGATGTTTTTGATATTTTAACAAAATCAAAAAAATACTTGGAAATAGTCAAGTAACAATTGGCATAGAATGATTAAAAGCAAAATGCTTCTCAACCATTGCAACTTAAAGGTAAGCGTCCCTTGCCTCCAGCAATTCTTTTAACTATATTGTTCAATATAATAGCTTATGAAATTTCAGTACTGTTCCGATTTGCACCTTGAGTTTTCTCAAAATGCAAAATTCCTAAAATCCAACCCAATCATTCCGAAGGGAGATATACTACTGCTTGCAGGGGACATCGTGCAGTTTGACCAGATCGAAAAGCACAAAGACTTTTTCAATTACATCAGCGATCATTTTTCGGCAAGTTACTGGGTGCCGGGAAACCATGAATATTATTGTTCTAACATCAGCCACCGATCAGGCAAATTTATCGAAAGCATACAGCGCAACGTAACCCTGCTCAACAATTCGACCGTAGAAATCGGTAATACAAGATTGATCTTCTCTACACTCTGGTCGAATATCAGCCAGGGGAAGGAAAAATACATTCGTCGCGGGATGAGCGACTTCCACCTAATCCAGGATGATGGGAACAGCCTAAGTGTAAAAAAATACAATGCCCTCCACAGTCAGAGCGTATCCTATATCGAAAATATAATTGAGCAGGAATATGTTGGAAATACTGTTGTCATCAGTCACCATTTGCCTACCTTCCGGCATTATCCACCCCAGTATCTGGGGAGCGCCCTAAATGAGGCCTTTGCCACAGATCTTGACGAATTGGTCAAGACTTCTCGTGCGGATTACTGGATCTATGGCCATCACCACCAAAAGGTATCAGGTTTTAAGATAGGGGAAACGACCCTGATTACCAATCAGCTCGGCTACGTTTCCCACAACGAGCATGGACAGTTCAATACATCACAATGCATCGAACTGCCTATGGCTCATTAACATTTTGCTATAAAGCGTTATTCTTCGGTCTCCCCCTCAAAGATATCTTCTATAAAAAGATTATTCTTCCTCAACAGTTCTTCAAAACGTGGATCGCCTCTAAATTTTTCATATACATCGCTAGCACTTTTCAGTCCTGCTGCAGTGACCCCCTTCGAAAGTGCGATAGAAATATTCAGATAGAACTCGCTGAGCTTCCCCTGCATGGCATAGATCTCAGCTAGGGTTGCAAAGTAATGCGCCACCCCTGAATTAATCTCGATCGCCCTTGATACATCGACAAATGCTTCTTCATAATCCCCCCTTAAACGCAACTGGTGCGCCCTTGAGTTCAGCGCTTGGTCATTCATAGGGTCCAGCTCAATCGCTGTATGAAGGGAGCTTATCGCTTTGTCCAGTTCTCCCATAGCCTCATAAACCTTGCTCTTGGCAATATGAGTACGTTCATTATCGGGATCGGCCTGGTCGAGAAAATATAGTGCACGGTCATAATCCTTTATCCACTGATAGAAAACACCCAAGTTCAACCTCAACACCGGATCGTTTGGGTTCAGTTCAATCGCTCTTAAGTAGTCGGTAATGGCCTTATCAAATTCCTTTAGCTTGAAATATTCTATTCCACGATAAGCCCAGTACTCATATTTATTTGGATTAAGGGAAATGGCCCTGGAGATATATCTCATCCTAGCGGCCGGATCTTTCTCCATCATATACCTTGAATGATCGCTTTCGGCCTCGCGGGCCTTCTCAATAAATTCATTTGAATTCAGGCTGTCTTTTGTGATGCTATCAAAAAGATCTAGATAGTCCTTGGTCGTTGAGGAAGGTTTTTTTTTATCAGATTCTCTGCTTCCAACTGCAGCCTCGTCGATCTGAATTTGCTCATCGGAATGAATCACCGAAATCGGAAAATCGGCCAGTTCAAAGAGTTCTTCAAACTCCTCCCTAACATCCTCGATGACCTTGTTTTCCATATCTATCTCCGCTGGGGTATAGGGCAGCCTTGAAAGCACAAAATTAATCTTAGGTGGCATTCCCGGGAATGACCTTGAAAGCAGGTTCTTTATGATCTTCTTGGAACCGAACAAATTCTCGGTATTGTGCACTGCCATCACCACCACTTGATCGGCAAGTAGCCTGAGGGTAATGCCGGAGATATCGGTAATGCCTGTCCTTGAATCAATCAGGAAATAATCGGGTGAAATATCTGTTTCTATCTTTGATTTCAGGTCTAAAAAAAACTCGACCCCATGCGGATGCTCTCCATAGAACATTTCCGCCCAGTTTATCATCGACAACTTTTTCCAATAATCACTGCTGTTGATGTCCCCTGCCGATATGAAACTGATCGGGGCATGAGTAGCATTAGAAGGATTGAGTTCGACAACCAAATCCTGAATCTCAAGTCCAATTTTCCCCTTTTTGGAAAAGTCATAGATATGGTCGACAATGCCCCTTGTAATATCCCTGGATGGAACATAGTTAACAAACTTGAACCTAAGCCCGGGCGCATCAAGGTCAAAATCTAGTACACATACTTTTTTACCAAGCTCAGAAAGCCTGATGGCAATCCTGCTCAATGCGAGAGAACGGCCAACGCCGCCCTTATACGAATAGAAAGTTATCGTTTTCATTAGTCAATCAGAATTGAACCATTTTGGCGAACAGCGCTTATCATATCTTCAACGGTCTGCTGGCTCACCCCCTGGGGCAGTACGAAGTGCATCGGTTGGGTGACATCCATTAAATAGGTCTTTCCAATTCTGCAGTCCACTTTGAGTATGCGTGCCACCTCCACGATTCTTGTATGAGAAGCACCTTCATACTCAGTCGCCTCATCTCGCTGTACTTGTTGAGTATGTATATTCAACAGCGCAGCAAGCTGGCCTTGTGTAATGCGCTGGGCTATCCTAGCGGCTATCAATGCTCTTGGTAGTCCGCTGATATCCTTAGGGTCAACACAACTAAATTTACCACTGGTTAGGTTTTGATATTCATCTAACTGGTGTTGTAAATCTGAAATTAGTCCATTAAATCCGTTCAGCACTAGCCTTGAACCTGGAGAATCTGGTTGACCTTGCATAGCCAACATTTCATCCCGTTCACGAATCAATTGATTAAGTTTATTTTGAGTGGTCTTTGCTTGTTTTGCGTTCTTAATCATAATATATCAATTTTAATGATTCCTTTTTTTATGTGTTCCTCATGTTTGATTTGCTGAAAGAAATCTAGGAACATCTTTTTTGAACCAACTTCGAGAGCAAATGCGGGAAAAACATCTGCCCTAAAAAGGGTTTGTTGCGCTAGCCGTGGATGGGTCATATCCCAAAGAATTGGTAACTTTTTTTCAGCCTCGGCCAGATCAACGCCTCTGTTATCCCAACAGACGTCAACATCCTTGGGATGTTCCTTCAAAGTAACAAAGCTCCCATCTATAAAGACAGATTTGCAGCCAATTGTTTTAAGTTCTTTAAGCAGTCTTAACAGCCCAGCATGGATTTCTTTTCTAACAACATTGTAAACGAACCGCTGCTCATATTCAGCGATTGTTGCATCATAGATGCCTTCTGGCAGGTAGCCTGTGTTATCGAAATTGGGTATCAAGATTATTGGATTTCGTCAAATATAACAATTAGACAACAAATTTGTTGTCTTTATTTAAATAATCTTAAGATTTCTCATTTTTTAACAACTATCTGTTCTCGACTATAAAAAGCCTTCAAATGTCGACGCTCAATCAGCGAAAATTATCTTTATCCAGAAAAATATATTTACTTACCTTATTTCTTCTCAGAACAGGCTTTTAAACTCTATAATGGTAGCAAAACTTGGAATCCTATCGAATTGACAGCATCGAACCAAAAAAAGAAAATATAAATTATTGTCTATTCGCTAAGAAGATTTAGTGAAGCAATTTTAAATTTTTAGAGGCTTTGCACGGTATGGGGTACGGTAAAGCTTGAACCAAAAATCGGCCGCTATTTGCACTACGCGACGATTTGGAAATCAGCTAAAAACAAAAATACCCTTCACGATATCGTAAGGGTATCATTTGTGTCAATGTACAAGACTTGATTGTGATAAAAAGTTATTTAAATGGATTAAGACTATCATTTAGTTTCTTTTTATCCTCTACGGCTGTTTTACGCTTGGTAATGAGATTTAGAATTTCGATTTTTCTACTGCTATTATAATCTTCCACCTCTTCTTTAAGACGTAAAATATTACTTTCTATGTCTTCAACATACAAAACAATGGTCTTCTTAACCTCATTTTTTATTTTGTCACTTAGATCGGGAGTTGACCACTGGGTAAAAACAGTAACAACAAGGTTGCTATTCGTTAGACCACCTTCTATGTAGGCAATTCTGCTTTGTTTTACTGGTTGGTAATTGAGCAATTCAACATTGCCTTTTATATTAAAAGTATAATCAACTGAAGCAGAATATAATCCACGCCTTTGAGGTATTGGGATCATCTTCACCTCAGATTTAGCATCGGCTGTAGAGAACAGTAAATCAGAGCTAATTTCAAATTTATCATACACTCTATTTGTTAATGTTTCCAACTCAGTATTAAGTAGACTTTGCTCCGTTAAATCATTGATTTCCGCAACGATTTTTTTGTCGTTAATTTGGAACAAATTTAATATCGATCCTTTTTGTCTAAATATTTTCATGTAAATTTCTTTATGTTAAGCTATAAGGCTATCAACTTTGTATCCATATTTTTTTCTATGACATTGTGGCGTTTTTACTGAAATTGATTCTTTGATGAGCTAAACTTAGATCGATAAAAGATAAAGAAAATTCGATAGATTAGTTATAATCGAGTTTTAATTTTAAAACTCATACCTCTGCCATATTAACACTTTGGTTATTGTAATTTATTAAGCCAGTCTGGTTTACAAATGATTAACTTTATTTAATCAAAAATAACTAACGCTCAATAAATTGAAAAAAATAGACCTACATGTTCATACCTGTCCATCACCATTAAGTGATTCACAATTTGAATTTTGTCTCGACACATTAAAAGAATATGTAAGTAAATTAAATATAGATTGTATTGCAATTACAAATCACAATTTATTCAACTTGGAGCAATTCAATTTAATTGTAGAGGAGCTAAATATCAAAGTACTTCCTGGAATTGAAATTAATTTAGAAGAAGGACACTTGCTTTTAATATCTGAAAATACTGAACTGGTTGACTTTGATACAAAGTGCAAGCAGGTTACTATGCATATAGTTTCCAAGGGTGACAGTATAACTGTTGAAACATTAAATGCAATTTTTCCTGACTTAAGTCGATATTTATTGATTCCCCATTATGAAAAGAAACCAAATATTTCAGCAGACACAATTCTTAAGCTAAGTCCCAACATTTTGGCTGGAGAGGTTACTAGTACTCGAAAATTTAAGGCATGTTCAAAAGATAGCAGCAAATTAACGCCAGTAATTTTTAGTGACGTAAGAATTGTAAACGGAATTCAGTCTTTCCCAACAAGACAAACCTTCATTGATTTAGCCGAGGTTACACTTCGAGGCATAAAATCTTGCCTTGCCGATAAAGCCAAGGTTTGCCTTTCTAGTAGCGATGGTAATAAATACTTTCAGGTTACGGATGATGGTTTGTTTCTTTCGACAGGGCTAAATGTTATGCTCGGTGAAAGATCAACAGGTAAAACTCATACATTAGAGAGAATAACAAAATCTTTTGAAAATGTCAAATACATAAAGCAATTTGCGCTTTTACAAAATGACGAGGAAAAATTTAAATCCTTATTGTCCACTAGACACAGCACAGTTAACGAGCAGTTTTTAAAGGAATTGAAAGAAGTTGTTAGTGATACTGTGAATATTGATCTAAAAGCCAATAAAATTGATGCGGAAAAATATCTTAGCACTCTTATCAAGTTTGCTTCGGAAAGTGAGAAATTAGATAGTTATTCCAAAGCAAAATTGTTCAGTGAGACTTTATTTCCTGAATTTGATCTTAAAAGTCTGGAAAAGTTAATTGACGCCACAGAATTGCTAATTGAAAACGCCGAATACCAAGATTTGATTAACAAGCATTTAAGTCAAGAATCACTTAAAAATTTAGCTATTGATTTAATAACTAAACATATTGAGCTAAACGAAACGAACCTAAAAAGGCGTTGGCTTAACGATTTAATCACCAAAACCAAGGATGAGCTTAAATCTAGAACTGCAACAACTCCTCCAGCTGAAATCGATTTTTATCGCATTGTCCTTGAGAATGAAAAAGTTAAAAAATTCAATCAAGTCATAGCTGCTATTCAAAATGAACGGGAAATTGACAAGAAAGAAATTAGGGGATTTAAGGTTGTTGCAAGGACTAAAAAATATACTGGTGCACAACAAATGAAGACTAAAAGTGGAAAGCAGATCGCCTTTACCATACCATTCACTAAATATGGCAACCCATATTCATTTTTAAACTCCTTGAAAGAAATTGGACTTGAGGAAACGGAATACCATAAGTTTTTTGTTGATATAGAATATAAGACGCTAAATAAACACGGCTTTAGTGTTTCAGGTGGAGAGCGTTCAGAGTTTAATTTGCTTCATGAAATTGGGGATGCACTTCAATATGACCTATTGTTGATTGATGAGCCCGAATCATCTTTTGATAATTTATTCCTTAAAAATGATGTGAATGAGTTGCTAAAAGAAATTTCAAAGGAAATACCAGTAGTGATTGTGACGCATAACAGTACCGTTGGTGCATCCATAAGGCCAGATTTTATTGTTTATACCAAGAAAAAAATCGCTGGCGATGAGGTTAAGTACCAATTATTCTACGGCTATCCTTCAGATAAACAACTAAAAAGTGCTGATGGTGAGTCTATTGATAACTATGATATTTTATTAAGCTGCTTAGAAGCAGGTAAACAAGCATACGATGATAGGAGAACAACAAGCTATGAAATACTTAAAAATTGAAGATAACAAAGGCTTTTTTATTAAGGAAAATGAACAGGGTACAACGGATTGGATTCAAATTGATCTGATTACAAAAGATGACCTTTTCTTCCTTCTTAGCAAAGCTGTTTCCGAAGACTTTGAAATAGAAGAATTTAAGGAAGATATATTATCAAACAAAGCTCACCAGATTATTTATAAAAATTTGCACGAAAAATTTTCAGATTTGCTTTTAAATAAGACAAGATTTAAGGATGAAAGTGAGAGCTTATACAAAGGTGCATTGGAAAAATATAAATCGACAGAATAAGTTAATGATGGTCTACATAAATCTTTTTTAAAAATATGGCACCAAAATCAAACTCAAGTATTAAAAAACTTAATCGATTTACGTCATTACCTGTTTTGTTAGATCTTTTAGAAAGAAGAAAAATAACACTTCTAGATCCTAAATTATGGGATGACAAAAATGACACTGAGGTAATCTTAGCCTATAAGGCTAAAATGAAAATTAAAAACTTATTTGCGGTTTGTTTCTCACATGGCGATGAGACTGTTCATCACTGGAAAACTTTTGCAGATGGCACTAGTGGTTGTTTAATTGAGTTTGATGCAGAAAAACTGTTAAATTCAATTAAGAATACACCTGGCTTAAAACATGGAAAAGTAACTTATAAGAAACTTGCGGAGGTTGAGAAAAAAGACATTGAAATAGAAATAAGCAAAATGCCATTCACGAAACGCTGGCCTTATCGTTGTGAGGAAGAATATAGAATACTAGTAGAATCAAATGATGATATTACATTTTTTGATATTGATATACCTCTTGAATCGATTCGTAAAATTACAATCAGCCAAAGGATGCCTGAGCCCATTTATAATACCATAAAGAAATATTTGACAGGTTTACGAGGTAATCCGGAAAGCAGGATAAATAGATCGACCCTTTACGAAAACAAACGGTGGATAAATCGATTTAACAAATAGCCAAATTATATTTAATTCTTCCAACAATAAACTTGTACCGCATGTAATAATTTTTAACTAAAAAATCATAGTATTTCACTAACTTAATTAAAGCCCAACAAACTATTATGGCATTGTTCATCAAAACCAACCATAATGGAAAATCAACTAACAAGATCTCTTACCACTAAAAAGGTAATCGAAGACTTTAAAGCCAAAGGCAAAATTCTTTCAGAAGAAGAAGCAGAAAAATATATTGACCTCGTTTATTTTTTCTCAGAACAGGCGTTTAAACTATATAATGCTAACAAAACCTGCAATCCTATAGAATTTAGCAGCATCGAACCAAAAAAACCAGAGAATATAAATTATAATCTATTCGCTAAGAAGGTATTAGTGAAGCAAGTTTGAGTTTTTTATAAGCTTTGCACAGTATGGGTGCGGACACTGGGCTCGAACCAAAAATCGCCCTCTATTTGCACTATGCAATGATTTGAAAATCAGCTAAAAACAGAAATGCCCTTCACGATATCGTGAAGGGCATTGGCTCCCTCTGCTGGGCTCGAACCAGCGACCCTCTGATTAACAGTCAGATGCTCTAACCAGCTGAGCTAAGAAGGAATATTTATTTATTCTGGTTGTGTTTTCATTAATACTGATCAAAATCCTTTGATCGTTTCTTACCTCTGATTAATCCCGCACCTGCGGGACTCAACCAGCTGAGCTAAGAAAGAGTGCTGGTTGTTCCCTAAAACGAGGCTTGTGATACTTGAAGTACCTTTACACTTGTTCGTTTTGGGAGTGCAATATTAGCGCTTTTAAATTATTTATGCAAAAAATAAATCAATTATTATTTAAGAAAATGTTCCTTCGTTTGCAACGAAGGAACATTCCTTCTTTTTTAAACTGAAATTCAGCCTGTTAGCATTTTTTACTTAACAAGCTTAAGCAACAGATTAACATCATCAACACTGTTATATCTAATGCTGCCCTGCCAATTAAGGTTACTACCGTTAATTGTTCTTTCAAAGGGCCGTACTGAAAACTCTTAGAAACCCTGTTTAGTCTCCTACCAGTTCTTAGCCAACAAAACACTTAATTATTCAGCATGACTAACCTAATATTTTCTTAATGCTTTCTGCGGCATAACCTGCGCTTGCCGTCATTCCTTTGCCGCCAATAGCTGTACGGATGTGGATACGGTCGTCTAAATCGTAGGTTACAATGTGTTTGGTTGGATGCTGCGGATAAAATCCTGCCCAGGTAGTCTGCAGCTTACGCACATCAAAATCGACAATGCGGGCTGCTTCTTCCAGCATCAGTTCGTTAATGTGGTGACTTAAATCGAAACCCAGGTCGTCGAAATGATTTACATCAGCATACACATGCGAATCACCAATAATGATGGTATTATCTGCCGCTTTTTTAAACAGGATATGGATGCCCCACTTCTTTAATTCATCATAATGCGCTGGCGTTTTAATACTTTTAAACGAAGGGCAATAATGCTCAAAACTTTCGTAACGTCTGGTGGTTAAACCGGTTAAAATATTACCTTCCAAAGCTACATCAGGCATGGGGATACTGCGCATCATTTGTAATTTACTTACCACAATGCCACTCTCGCTAAACAGTTCGGGATAGAGTAATTTAAATTCATAACCGTTGCAGATGATCGCTTTTTCGGCCGTAAAAAGTTCAGCATTGTTTTTCAGCCCTACTTCTACGCCAGTACCTTTACTTTCGCAGGCAGTAACCGGACTATTATATGTCAGGGTATACTTTTCGAATTTCGTTTGCATAAACTGATGCAAGCGATGAATCATCTGATCTGGCGCCACACTGATTTCCTGTGGAAAAAATATAGCCTCTTTGGCGTAGGATGATTTAATGGCCGGGTATTTTTTTAAAATCGCAGCCTGGTTAAGCAATGCTGTTTCGTAACCAATGGTATCATAATGTGCTTTCAGCTCATGAATCAAGGTTTGCTCGTCATCGTCTGATGCAATGTACACACTACCGTTCTGTTGTACGGAAATATCAAATTCGCGCTGGATGGATTTATAAATTTCTAAACCGGCCACACCATACTCAAACCACTCCGCCTCCATACCCGATGGCACCACCTGGCCGAAGTTGCGTACGGTAGCGCCTACAGGAAAATTATCTTTTTCGAGCTGCAATACCGATTTACCTAAAAGTAAGGCATGGTAGGCGTGGAAAGTACCCAATATGCCTCCACCAATTACAATAAGATCGAAATGTTTATTCATGTTTATTTATTTTTTGTGTGAGATGCGTTTAAAAGGCATCTGCATTAATATTATTTTTAATCACGTTTCCGTCATTCCAATGAGAAGAAGGGTCGTCATCTCGATCCGATAGCTATCGGGTTAGGAATGACGATACTGTTTATAAAAGCCGCCTCGACTTCGCTGCGCTCCGTTACCATTAACAAATTCCAAATAGAAAAGTCGTCATTGCGAGGAGGAACGACGAAGCAATCTTTCATGCTTTACGGCCACTATTAAGATTGCTTCGTCAGCTGAAAAAGCCTTCTTATAATGACGATAAATGGTAAAAAATTGCACCAATTATAAATCCTCACTTATTTCCCTGTTAAAACCATCTGCTCTGTTATCTTCATCTTTTTATTAACTGCCAGTGTTTTCCTTCTGAAATAAATCAGCGAAAGTACGCTGCATAGCCCACCAATCATCGGAACAGCAAACAAACATTGTTTAAAAAAATGCATCCAGCTGATATTGGTTTCGCCAAATTCGTGCACCATCAGCACCGAAAAACTCCCTACATAACCAATAGAATCGGCCACATACATAATAAAGCCAATATTGCTTTTATAATGGAAATTGGCAATCATTCGTTCAAAGAAAATGGCATTATAAGGGATATAGGCCATATACAAGCCCATCCCCAACAAAGCCATCCAGGTAACTGGCCCCATAAATCCCCGGTCGAAAAAGAAAGTGCTTACGCCGATCAATAAACAACCGGCAATAATCATGATATGGATAACAGTAAAAGCTTTTAAATTATCTTTAATCAGGATTAAAAGCCCCATCATAACCAGTACCACCACCGAAATCAGCGTATCAACCTGCGTGTAAATATGGTTGTTATGAATCCCTAAACCATTCCAGATTTCTACCTCAAAATTATCGCGCATATCGCGCATACAGGTTAGCAATACATATATGATAATGGTAAGGATAATGCCCGGCAAAAATGTAGCGATAAACTTTCGTCGCTGTTTTGCATCCATAGGTACCCGTTTGGTACGTAGTTCCTGATCCTCGTTTGAAGGTGGCGGAATTACTTCCAAACAAAAAACAAACAGGAACAAGGCAGGTAAAAAAACCAAACCGGTAAGAAAAGGCATCCAATAATCGCTTACTGAAGCAAATGACATGAGCGTACGGGCCACTGTTTTAACAAAACCAGAAGCAAAAATTAAACTGATAGACATTAATGCGCCCATAAATTCGGTTGTTTTTCTTCCTTCGAGGTAACTGAACACCAAACCCCAGATCATACCCAGCGGAAAGCCGTTGAGAAAGAGACATACAATATTGTAGGGTGCAGGTATCAGCGCAAAACCAAGCAGGGCCAGCCACGAAAAAAGGATCAGGAAAATAATGCTCCTGGCACGGTTGCTTTTCCCCGATTCGGAAATAAAACGGATCCCGTAAAACTTACTCAGGGTATAACCCAACATCTGGGCAATAACCAGCCAAACCTTATAATCAATGTGCAGAAATTCCTGATGCTCAAAAGTAGCCGAGGCAAAGGCTTTCCTAAAGGCATACATACTGGTATAACAACCAAAGGCGGCCACACCACCAATAACAGTAACCAGCCAATAAGGCCATTGGTGCGCTTTTTTACGGGCAATATGAAGCAGGCTCATCACGTTATTGATTGATATACTTTAATACCCAGGTTATTTTTGCTTTGGCTACCCCTTTATCCAACAAGATTAACTTAATTTCCATCATAATCACATTAAAACACAATAGTAAACAATGTTTATTATTTGTAAACAAATGGTAAGTTATCAAATTGTTAAATCTGCATAACAGTTAAAAATTATTTACTAAAAGCCTCTAACACCGGCTTTCCCCTCCAGCTTTGCGGTTGTTGCAAACCCATTAACCAGGCAAGGGTAGCTGCGGTATCATAAGTAATGATCACCTCTTTTAATTCGTGGTTTTTATGTACGCCCGGACCGGAAATAATCCAGGGAATCTGCACTTCATCAAGCGATTTACCGCCGTGGCCTTTACCGGTTCCGCCATGATCGGCAGTAACGAGGATAATGGTTTCATCCGCAATGCCAGCATCCTGTATTGCTTTTACAATTTTTCCGATGCGCTGATCTACCAGTTCGAGCTGTTTATAATATTCTGGTGTACGGTGACCGATTGAATGGCCGGTACCATCAGGTTCATCTAAATGCAGAAAAGTGAAATAAGGTTTTTCTTTCCTGATAATTGCAGCTGCCGTATCGGTACAGAAATCATCTTTTTCTTTCCCATCAACGATAATATTTATCGCTTCTTTTTCGAAGAGGTAACCGATACCATTCCAGCTGTAAACAATAGCGGTTTTGGCGGTTTTTTTCTGATCTCTGATTACACTGAAGATGGTGGGGAATATACCGTAAGAAGTTTTAGTTACTGAAGGGATTTCGGGCACTTTACTATTCCATTCGGTATAACCATGCTCGGTTGGGCCAGCGCCCATCAATAAAGAAGCCCAGTTAACGGCACTTGACGAGGGCAGCACACAACGCGCTTTATCAGTCCACGAGCCCTTAGCCATTAAAGCTTTAAGGTTTGGCATATTGGCCTCCTGCAAAGCATATCCACCAAAGCCATCGCAACCGATGAGGACCACATGTTTAACTTTTTTTGGTTGTGCCTGCGCCAGCACCGTTATGCAAAGCAACAAAACAGTGCTTTTTAGAAATTTTTTCATATTCATAATTTTATCACCCAAAACTAGGATCGATTTATGAAGATGAAGATAAATATTCGTTAAGTATTAATAAACTTTGTTTACTAAATTGTTACTCGAAAAAATAAACAACCAGCATTAATGCCTTGGTATTACCAATGTTAACAGGGGTATGCGAAAGCCTGCCGTCAAAAAGCATCGAATCGCCTTTTTCGAGCGTAACTTTCTTTTTCGCAAACTGGTATTCTACCTTACCTTCTATCATGTATTTAAATTCGAACGCTTCGGTTTTTACCATCGGCCGGTGTGCATTTACTTCGAGCTCGAGCAGCACAAAATCGGCAGTAGAAAACTTAATATTTTTGGTTAAAATACGGGAATAGTTAAAACCAACAGCCTGTTCTTTTTCAAATTTCTGGTAATTATCCTTTCGTTTTACCAGTACCGGGGCATCCTTTTTATGAAAGTTAATGTCTTTAAAAAAGCTGTTTAAATCAATCTCCAGGCTTTTAATAATATCCATCAGCACCATAAGGGATGGAATGGTTCTGCTGTTTTCGATCTGTGAAATTAAGCCTTTGCTTACTTCTGCTTTATCTGCAAGTTCCTGAACGGTAATGCCAAGTTCTTTACGTCTTTCTTTAATTTTTCCGCTTATCTGTAAAAGGATTTCTTCCTGCATTGTTAAAATAGATATTAATAACGCTAATGTATAATTTATTCCTGTAATATAAATGAAACATCACATTAGTTACACCCAATTGTGATAACAAACAATGGTTTTAACCACAGAGAAAACAAAGAGAAACCATGGAGTACACAGAGATCAAAATTCTGCGGTGATCTGCTTGATCGGCAGGAACCAAAGCGGAAAATCCTCCCGCAGATTCAAGAAGATATACGAAGAGAAATAACAATCATAAAATCGACCGGTGAAACACCGGCCGATAGAAATTTTAACGGTAATGACCAGGCACCCAGTGGCGGCCACCGTGTGGACCAACAACATAATAACCGGGTACCCAGTGGGCACGTGGCGCACGTGCACTTACTACGCATGCACTAAAATTTAACGCCAAAACCAATAAGAGCAACGCATTTACAATCTTTTTCATAACCTAACCTTTTAAGTAAAAAAATAAATCAAGCTTTACGCTGTGTGTTTAATTTGGACAGGTGGGGATTAAGAAAGTTTAATTGTTTAATTGCCTGCAATAATTATTTCAATTAAAACATCTCCGCGTTTCCGTGCATCCGTGGCTTAATGGTTCGGCGAAATATCCTTCGAATCCGCTCAGGATAACAGTTTGTGAAATGAAAAATCTATCTGGATAGATTTCTCCACTACGGTCGAAATGACGACCTTTCTATATAAATCCGTCGTGCGTTAAACAAAAAACGGCCTGACCTTTTTGAGGTCAGACCGTTATATATATTTATTAAAAAAGATTAGAAGCTATATCTCAATCCCAATTGCATCTGGTAACGTGAGGCAAAGAAATCTTTTGAATAAGAGGTTACATCTTTTTGAGCAAAGGTATAAACCGGATATGCGGTTGGTGTACCTGCTGTTTGTACTTTAACACCCACACTTGCCATAGAGTTATAAGTATTAGGAGAAAAATACTGAATCCCCCAATCTTTATTTACCAGGTTGGTTAGGTTAACAATATCGTAAGTTAAAGTTAGCACATGTGGGTGTTTTCCTTTTGCCACCTGAATATCCTGCGAGAAACGGAAATCGGCCTGAACATTCCAAGGGGTACGTGCACCGTTACGCTCAGTAAAATCGCCACGACGGGTACTTAGGTATTTATCACCATTAATGTAATTATCAAACGCTGCAGCCTGTGCAATTCCATCCGGTGTATTGGCAAAGAATTTCTGTGTTTCGCCTACAGCCGGCACATACATTAAACTTACGGTTTGTCCCGTTCCATTGATCCTTGTGTTCACTAAGCCCAATGAGTATGGTGAACCCGACTGACCGCTGAAGAACAATGAGAAGTTAGATACATATTTATTGTTTCTAAACCAATCTAACCTGTAATTGATGGTAGAGATAATCCTGTTACGGATATCGAAGTTAGAATAAGCCAAACCTGGATTATTTGGATTAAGCGCCTGGTTTAACTGCCAGTTAGACTCCATCGAGTTGCGGATACCATTGGCAATATCTTTCGACCTTCCGTAGGTATAAGCCACCATCATATCTAAGCCCATAGGAAGTGATTTACTTACCTGTGCTGTTAAACTGTATTTGTATCCTTTATCTGTATTTGATAAAAGGTAGGCATTGGTATATAAAGGATTAATTTTGGTACCTGAATAAATCGGCATCTGTTTCTGTGTATCATAAACCATGTATTTTGGATTATCTACATAGTTGATCTGTTGAAACTGCACATCTTTGATCACCTGGCTAAAAATTCCCTCAACTGTAAATTTCCACTGATCATCTGTTTTATAATCGAAAGCTAAATTACTTCTCCATGCTTTTGGCATTTTAAAGTTATTATCAACTAAATCTACCTGTGTAGCGCCATTGGCATCTTTAACATTTACGCCCTGGTTAGTTACATAACCTGCTTCGCCATTACCGGTTAAAGCATCTTTAATCGGATCGGAACCCGCAGCCGGTTTCACGATTTTAGTCGGATCTGTACTTGTATAAACATACGATTTATCAAAAGCACCGTAGTTTACACCGTTGTTGTAATAAGCATAACCGATCCATGCAAAAGGAACACGACTGGTAAATAAACCGGTACCACCACGCATAACCAAACTTTGGTTACCCAATACATCGAAGTTAAAACCAACACGAGGAGAAATCTGTATTTTGTTCAGGAATTTTCCGGTAATTGATGATGGCTGCGTGTAGGTATAAGTTGTACCGTAGTTGGGATCAACAGGAGAGTTGGTTGTTTTTGAACTCAATGATGGCATATCTGGCAAGTTTGCCATATCAAAACGTAAACCCGGTGTTAATTTAAAACGGTCGCCAATACGGATTTCGTCCTGACCGTAAACACTGTACATGTTCACATTAAATTCTGCAGTTGGGTTGGCAATAATGTTATCGCGGCTGTTATCATCATAGTTATAACTGGTACGTACCCTGTTTGGCTGGTTAGCCAGGAAATCGGCAACGCTACTATAAGCCACACGGCCATTCCATGAGTTTACAAAACCGTAGTTGATTTTATAAAATTCGTTGTGTGTACCAACGGTAAAAGTATGGTTACCGGTGCTGTAAGTAAAGTTATCGGTAAATTCGAAAGTGTTCTGTTTCATGTTGAAGATACTGGCCTCACGGTCGGTACCTAAAAACAATGTTCCACCGTTTGAAGCAATTTCAATCTGCGGCAGAGCCGGATTAGAAAGCGGATCACGGAAATCGTGAACGGTAGAGTAACCTACAATTAAGTTATTGGTAGCCGAATTTCCAAAACGGGTTTTCAGATCGGCAACGGTTGAAGTTTGGTTGTTGTTTTGTTTAAAATCGATACCGCCAAACCTGAAGTTAGACTGATCTCTTTCTAAGTTTGTTGCTTTAGAAATAATGGTGTTATTCCTGATCGTTAACTGGTTGTTTTCGTTGATATTCCAATCTAAACGGTTAAAGAATTTATTAGATTGCGAATAAATGTTATAATCACCAAACGAACCTGCATCTACACCATAAGCGGTTTTCATGCGGTCAGAAATTTGTTGTGCTTCTGCTAATGTAAGCAATTTCATATCAGATGATCCTGCACCTAAAATTACCGGATCCTGACGGCGGGTAATCTCTTCATTGGTAAAGAAGAATAATTTATCTTTAATAATCGGGAAACCTACACGAAAACCAGTTTGATAATCGTGAAAAGCTGAAGGCTCTTTACTGTTATCGCCAATTTTGTTTTTGCCTATTAACGAAGCGTTACGGCCATAACCATAAACCGATCCTACTACTTCGTTGGTACCACCACGTGTAACCGCGTTAATACTACCACCTAAAAAGTTACCCACTTTAACATCGTAAGGAGAAAGTAACACGGTAACATCCTGGATAGCATCAAGCGAAACCGGGTTGGTACGTGTACTGCTTCCCGGCATACCCGAACTTCCGCTCTGGCCACCTAATGAAGGACTGAAACCAATGGCATCGTTATTAATCGCACCATCAATGGTTACGTTATTGTACCTGAAGTTGGTACCACCAAAGGTATTATCTTTACTGCCCTGAGGCGTTACACGGGTAACATCCTGCAAACTGCGGTTCATGGTTGGTAAGGTTTTAATCTGACCTTCGCCAATGCTTGTACCTGCACCAGATTTTGTTCCGCCTTTTTGACCTTTAACACTTACTTCGGCCAATTGGTTGCCTTGTTCCTGAAGATCGATGTCTAGTTTTACATCAGAACCCAGGGTTAAATAAATGTTTTCTTTTACCACCGGACTATAACCAACAAAGGTTACCGTGATTTTGTACGGTCCGCCTGGGTTTAAGTTACCGATGCGGTAAAGGCCGTTTTCATTTGATGAACCTTTAGATACTGTACCTGTAGGAACATGCACCATAACAACGGTTGCACCCGGGATGATACCCTTGTTATCCTTAATCTTTCCATTAATACTAGATGTTGTAACCTGTGCCTGTGCAAGTGTGACCAGGAGCACAAGAATACTTACTAGGGATAGTATACGTGATTTCATTTTCTGTTATTTTATTTTGGTACAAAACAACAGCCTTAATGTTAATTCAATATTAACAACAGATTAAGTTTAACCTTGAATTAACAGTATGAAAATGCGAATTAAATAATGGCAAAACAATTCCTTAACAGCCTTTTTTAAGCCGGAACAAGATGAAGAGCGATATGCTCAAATATCAAACTGAAAGATGAAGATTTGATGAAGATTTAGATAGTCCGGAGTATTTAGCCGGAAGTACTTAGACTAGTTGGGGGTTTAGAGTTGGGATTCGGTTACACGATTAATAAGTTAACCGATTTTACACGCGAAATGTCACCCTGAGGGATAATTTATTGTATAAAAATGAATACTAGTGACGTTGTCCATCCGCACAGTTTTTCCCCGGCTCGCCGCCGCCGATGGGCTCTTTCTTTTTGCTGCCAAAAAGACCAGCGAAGCTAGCTTGAACACAATTAAAAAAATAGAAACAAGTGAAAAAACAAAAACCACCGGCTGAAAATTTATTCATTTTTTGATGTAATTTTCAATGGTATTCATGAGGGCTTACGCCGTTTTCTTTCGAAGTCAGGGGTATGGCTAGAATAGTGGGGGGCGAAAAATTTGTTAGGCCGGATTTACGTAGAACGGGGATATGGTGCTGCGGCCTAGCTGGCTGGAAATGCATGTTTTACGTAACATGCTTATTTTTAAACTATTACAAAATAACATCAATGGTAGCGGAGTCGAAGGGTTAGCCTGAAATTGGGCATGTGTGGTCAATTAAACGATTTACAAAGTTAACCTAATAATCAATTAGCAGTTGGCAGTTCTCAGATGATAGTCGCTAAGTATCTACACCATGCTAACCAATAAACAAATGACTATTGAACCAATGAACCAACAAACAAATGACCGATGAACAACTGAATCAATAAACCTATCTATTATCTTTGCATCCATGACAATAAGATTAGCCGTTACAGAAGATATACCTCAAATTATGCAACTGGTAAAGAAAGTTGTACCCTTAATGCGTGCCGCCGGGAATTTTCAATGGGGAGATGACTATCCTAATCCTGAAGTATTTACCAAGGATATTACCATCGGGCAGTTATGGGTGGCAATATTGGAAAATCAGCTTGTTGGCGTTTCGGCCATTACCAACGATCAGGACCCTGAATATGCGGATGCTGGCTGGGACATTACCGAAAAAGCCATTGTTACACATCGTTTGGCTGTAGATCCCGATTGCCAGGGCAAAGGCATTGCCAAAGCTTTAATGCAACAGGCAGAAGTAGTTGCCAAAAAAACAGGTATTAACATTTTAAGGGTAGATACCAATAGTGAGAATAAAGCTACACAAGCGCTCTTCCCGAAACTAGGTTATACTTTTAGCGGCGAAATTGGTTTGGCCAAACGCCCCGGGTTACGGTTTTTCTGTTACGAAAAGTTGTTATAGTTCTTACACCCTTAACGAACCGCGGAAAGCCCTTGCAGCATAATAAGATTGCGCCCCGTTATGATAAATAAATACATGGTCGTAACGGCGATCGCCAAATAGAGCACCGCCAAGTTTCCTGATCGCAGTTGGGGTAACAATCCAGCTTGAAGTTTTGGTGTCGAATTTTCCGAGTTGTTGTAAATAACGGTATTGTGCTTCGGTCAACAATTCGATACCCATTGCAGCGGCCATATCAATGGCATTGTTTTCGGGTTGGTGTTCTTTTCGCGATTCAAGTCCTTCGCGATCGTAACAAACACTTCTGCGGCCTTTAGGACTTTCTGCCGAGCAATCGTAAAAAATATATTCGCCGGTAGCCTCATCATAATCTACTACATCGGGTTCGCCTCCGGTAATTTCCATTTCATCCAGTATCCGGAGCTTTTCTGGTCTGGATACCAGCCTTTCTTCTACCTTAATCCATTCCAAGCTTTTATGTCGGTTCATGTTTTTTTCAAAACGGGTTTTCAATGTATGGAGTAGTTCTTGCACCTGGTTAGCTGATAGTTCTTTTGTATTTATTTTGCTCATATTGGTATTAAATTTAGTTTCTCTGGAAGATATTTCTTTTTAAAGAACCATGTTTCTTTTATTTCTCAGTTTTGAAAAGTGTCAATTTCTATTTGGAGCGCAATGCCTGTACAAAATATTAAGTTTCTTCCCGGCTTACGCTTTTACGCTTTCCCGAAAGTTGGGATACCTCGTTGCTGCAGGGTAATGCTTCAACCTAGGTTAAATCACTAAAACAGCGTTTCATTTTTGCGGTTGAAGGGTGCACAAACCCTTGTACATAAACCCGACAACAGCGGTTCCGATCCTTCAGCGGAATTAGCGGACGGCGGGACTAAAAACCGCCAAGAACCACAAACCACTCATTTCCTAATTTAAATAACCCTTCCCTAACGCTATTTTTTAAATTTCAAAAGTGTATCGTCAACCAAATATTCAATTGCCAAAAAGTTGTTAGCCAATGATATAATTTCATTTTGAAAATCACCATGCTCTAATTTTACCCAACCCTCCATTAAAGTTAGCGGCCCATATTTTACACTCACATTTGGCCATTGCTGTTCAAAAACCTTAAAACCATTTCTAAAAGCATCAGCAAATTGTCTGCTTTGTATTGCGTAACCTTTTAGATGTCGCAGTTTAAATGCATGAATGTTATAACTTATCTTTTCTAGTTCAATTGCAGCCTCACTGCTCCAGATGGAAAAGAAAATCCGCGATTCGGCTGTTAGAGGATCTTGTACTTTACTTGCCCACGATTTTTTATAAAGCTTTAAAAATACCGAATTTAATACCACACCAACAGCTACTTCAATTTCTTTTTCACGGAGCACTTTTTGATCGAGCTGATCGGCTACTTTTTGAAATTTTTCTAAGTAAAATGCAGTATCCATATTATGATTTTGGAATTAAATGTAGTGAAAAGGAATAGATTTTTCATTGGGTTTTATCTGCGCCCTGATATCCGGCATAGCGGATTTTCGCCGGAATAAGCATTGAAATTCAGGCACAAACCCTCAACAATCCACAACACAAGGCAATACACAGTCCCGATTTTTCATCGGGGCCTCCATATTGCCGCAATAAGAATTTCGATAGCTTAGTTCAAGAAAAGATGCAAGCCTTGATTGTTTGTTTCTTTATCATCAAGGATAAAGAAAGAGCCCCTCGGCGGCGGTGAGCCGAGGCAAGACTGGGAGTAGGGCAAAAAACCTTCGACTACGCTCAGGATGACAAACCGCCCAAACACTAATCATCCAATCCTTTACCATTCAAAATCTTTGGCATGTATTTCTCAACCCTTGCTTCTCGTGTCTTCGATTGTTTCGGTGCCGAAAAATGTAAAAGGTATCCCCTTTGCCTTCCAGGGGTTAAGGCTTCGAATGCCACTTTTAAATCGGGAATGTGATCCAGTTTACTTTGAAACTCTGCAGGAATGCTGTATTCTTTTGTTTTTTTCAGTTCTACTTTCAATCCAGCTTTTTCTACCTCAATGGCTTCCAAAATATAAGCTTTTAAGATTCTCTTCATTTCTACAACCTGCAAGGCATTGGTAAATCGGATTTGGCGTGCCGATTGTACATTTTCTGTCTGCTGAATCAATATATTTTCTTTATCCTTTAATAAAGCACCTTTAAAGAACAAAAAAGCGCAGTATTCTTTAAAATCGTGTATTAAAACGATGTTGTTTTTATTAAAAGTGTAACAAGGACAACCCCATTTCAATTCTTCGGTAACACTGCAATCAAGGGCAATTGTTCTTAATAAGTTTACGGCTTCCTGCCATTTTTTGGCTTTATTAAAATAAAAATCAACTTTTGGATTCATCATCTTATAAATTAGTGGAAACAATTTTCCTTTCTTCAGGCCTGAAATACCAGGAAAGCACCGTTAATACCAACAACAACATCGGCCCGAAATAGGCTGAAAAGCTATGATCGGCTACCGAAATGTGCGAAAAAACAGCGCCCGACATGGCGAAGAAAAAACCTGCATAAGCCCATTCTTTCAGTAAAGTAAATTTAGGAATAAGCACAGCAATAACACCCAAAATTTTCCAGATCCCCAGTAAAGTGAGGAAATATACGGGATAACCCAATTGGGTAAAAAGTGCTACTTCTTCTTTTGTTTTTAACAACTGTACAATGCCGGTAGATAGCATGCCTAAGGAAAGCCAAACCGTGGTGATCCAATAGATAATTTTGTTTCTCTTTGTCATGATTTGTTATTTTAGTAAACTTACAATCTGCTGCAAACGATTATGCGCCATGTTAATGCCTTGGGCAAACGGCAGTGATAAAATCTGGTCTCTCAACGTCACCGATTTATATATCACGTGCATGGTAAGTTTGCTTCTATCACCGGTTAGTTTTTCGAAAGTTAAAAACTCGAGCTGCGCCGCGAAGGGTGTATTTTCCATTTCGAAGGTTCGTGTGATTTTTTCATCAGTCACAAATTCATGAATTACACCGCTGGCCACAAAAGCTATGTTTCCTTTATTATCCGAAGTTTCGAATGCATAACTGCCGTGTTTTTTATTTTCGAGTTTCAATACTTTTGTCCCCATCCACTGCGCTACAATTTCGGGTTCTACATAAGCCTTGAAAAGCAACTCGACCGGAAGATCAAATTCCCTGGTAATCACAATTTCCTGCCGGCCATTTTCGGCATCAATTTTTGTTTTCTGCTCCATTGGTTCTATTTGGTTGGTTTATAATTTTTCATAATATCTTCCAGTTTATTAAATCTGTCATCCCACATTTGGCGGAAAGGCTCAATAAAATCGGCTATTTCTTTCATTTTTTTTGCATTGGTATGGTAATGCACTTCCCTCCCGTTCTGTTTCTGTTCCAGCAGTTCGCATTCGGTAAGGATTTGCAGGTGTTTAGAAACTGTTGGGCGGGCAGTATCAAAATTGGCCGCAATAGCACCTGCAGTCATCGATTGTGTGGCTACCAACACCAATATGGCCCTGCGGGTTGGATCGGCGATGGCCTGAAATACATCTCTTCTTAAATTCATTATGTAGCTATTTGACTACAAATATAAGCGTAGTCATTTAACTACGCAAATTTTTGAGGTTTTTTTTGATGGATTGTCATCCTGAGGGTTAATTTATTGTATAAAAACAATATGAATGATATGGTTTTAAGGGAATGAATAACATCGTGATATCGTCATTGCGAGATGGCTTTTTCAGCCAGCGAAGCAATCTTTTTAGCAAGGATCACTAGCATAAAAGATTGCTTTCCCGAACATTCGGGATTTCTCCTCGCAATGACGACCTTCCTATTCGAATCTATCATTGATAGCTTGTCGAATCCTCTTCCCATGCTAATACCATGATCATCTGTACTAAACAATTTGCTTGCTGTAAACGTCTATAATTATGATAACTAAAATATAATGATATGACCACACAAGAAGTTGCTGACCAATTGGTACAGCTGTGCCGCGAAGGCAAAAACGATCAGGCGATTGAAGAACTTTATGCAGACAACGTGGTGAGCAGGGAGCCGAAGGGATCTGACATGGAACTGACTGAAGGTAAAACTGCGGTAAAAAACAAAACGTTACAGTGGGAAGAAAGCGTGCAGGAGATCCATAGTGCATCCCTTTCAGACCCGATTGTTGCCGAGCATCACTTTTCTTTAGTAATGGATATTGATGCCACTTATAAGGAGCATGGAAGAATGAAAATGAGCGAGATCTGCGTTTACGAAGTAAAGGACGGTAAAATCATTGCCGACGAGTTCTTTTATCGGATGGGATAAAAAGATAGCGCCCCGGATGTTCCGAAGCGCTGTTTTAATTAAATTACGACCTTCATTATTTAAAATCCGGTATAGGGAATAAATACCCCCCGAATAAAATATACGACCATAGAAGCGTCCAGAAGATGTTAAAAATCTGTGCGGTTACAAAGGTAAATGCAGGTCGGCCACCTTGCAATTTAACGAGTGACGAAAATTTGGCTTCCATACCGATCGAAATAAAGGCAATGGCAAACCAAACGGTACGTAATCCGTTCAGGGTTGGCGCCACACTTTTTGCAGTTGCCGGTGATAATAAGAAAGAGAATATTAACGACGCGGCAACAAATCCCAGTACAAATTTCGGGAAACGCTCCCAAACAATTTTAAGTCCGGGGCTTTTAGCTTTCGGTAAAACTTCGCCAGCTTCTCCTTTTGGCTTTTTATAGGCCCACCAAATGGCAATAAAAAATGCAGCCACACCGATAAACACATTTTGCGAGAATTTGGCTATTACTCCGGCTTTAACAGCAATTGGCCCGACTAAATCACCTGCCGCAGTAACCGTGGCAGTGGTGTCTAATGTTCCGCCCAACCAGGCACCACCGATTACCTCCGGGATGTGAAAATACCTTACCGCCCAGGGCTGGATCACCATCATAGGGATGGCCATAATTAACACCAATGTGGTTACGTAAGAGAGTTTGCGTTTATCGCCATTAATGGCTCCTGCTGCAACTATCGCTGCTGAAACACCGCAAATGGATACCGCGGAGGCTAAAATTACACCAAATTCGTCATCTACTTTTAGTTTGCGGCTTAACCATAAGGAGAAAAACCAAACGGCGGTAACTACGATAATGGCCTGTACAATGCCCGGTAAACCTGCTTTGATCAAATCGGCCGATAAAATGGTGGTTCCCAAGATTACCAGACCGGTTTTTATGTAAAATTCAGACCGTACAGCTTCTTTTAACCAATCGGGTAGTTTTATCACGTTACCTAACAGGATACCGATCAGCAAAGCAAAAACCACATATTCCAGTCCGAAATAAGATACGTTTTTATTGCCGCCAATAATGAAAGAAATGATCGCGAAAAAATAAATAAGTGAAAAACCTGCAGCAAACCTGGCTACATTACCACCAGAAAGGCCGATGGCTATGGATGCAAGCGCCAGAAAAACGACACCGGTTTCTAAAATGAGCAATAAATTCTGGCCTGAAAGGATTTTACCAAAAAGATCTTCGGAAGTAGCCCATTTATAAGCAGGTAAAGTAATCGTTGTACCGCTATTGGTTAAATAGAGTACAGTTGCAATAATGATGGTTCCTAAAATTACCGCCCACCAATCTTCGGTAAGCGATTGTAAAAATGTTTTTTTGTCAGGTGTGATTCCGGCATCTGTTAAAGCTTCCGTAGTTCCTGAAGCATTGTTTTGTGTTGACATAGTGTTTCTTTGTGGTTATCTGATTTTTATGTTGAAAATATCTTTTAATACTCTTTTTCCGGCATTGTAGCCGCACATTCCGTGTACGCCACCTCCTGGAGGAGTGGATGACGAGCAGATGTACAATCCTTTGGCAGAGGTTTTATATGGCGACCACCTTAAGGCCGGACGGGTAAATAATTGTCCGAGATCCAATATCCCTCCGTTAATATCCCCTCCAATATAGTTTCGGTTATGCGCTTCCATTTGTTCGGTATTCATGGTGTGTTTGGCGATAATTCTATCTTTAAAGCCAGGGGCAAAACGTTCCACCTGATTTTCGATAATGTTGGTCATATCCTGTTTTGATCCATTGGGAACATGGCAGTAGGCCCAGGCCGTTTGCTTCCCTTCAGGTGCACGCGAAGGATCGAATAAACTCTGCTGTGCCAAAAGCACAAAAGGTTTTTCTGCCTGCTGGCCTTTACTGGTCATCAATTCGCCTGCCGCTATCTCTTCGAAAGTATTGCCCAAATGTATCGTACCAGCTCCTTTGCATTCTTCAGCGGTAAATGGAATCGGGCCATCTAAAGCCCAATCTACCTTAAAAACGCCCATACCATAACGGTAACGTTCGAGTTGCCATTTGTAAATATTGGAGAATTTATGCCCTGCGATCTGCAATAATTGTTTCGGGGTTACATCAAAAAGCACGGCATGGGCAGAAGGCAACTGACCTAATGAACTAACAAAGGTTCCTGTTTCGATTTTTCCACCCAGCGATTTAAAATAACCCGCCAAGGCTTCTGCAATAAATTTTGATCCGCCTTTGGGTATCGGCCAGCCTTTAAGGTGCCCGGTGGCCATTAATACCAAACCAATGGCTGTGGTGCTTAAATTGCTTAGCGGTTGTATGGCATGCGCAGCCATTCCGCCAAAAAGTCCACGGGCATGTTGTCCTTTAAAACGTTTAACAAAACCTGTGGCACTGCTCAATGCTTTTAGGCCAAAACCCGCCATGGCCAATGGATGTTTGGGGAAATGTAATGGCCCTAAAGCATCTTCATCAATCAGTGGCCAGGTAGCCGTGATATTCTCCATTAAGGAAGTATAGGTTTTGGCATCGCTACCTAAATAATCAGCTGTTTTTTGGATGGAATGATCTAATATCGCGGCAGTACCATCATCAAAAGGATGCGCCGCGGCCAAAACGGGCTGCAGGTATTCCAATCCAAAATCGGCCAAAGGCAGGGTTTTAAAAAATGGCGAGGCCAGTGCCATCGGGTGGATCGCCGAACATACATCATGCGTAAAACCAGGTAAAGTGAGTTCAGCAGAACTCAACCCGCCACCAATTACGTCCTTACCTTCTATAATTAAAACGGAGAGTCCCTGTTGCTGCAAAAGGATGGCCGCAGCCAGGCCATTTGGCCCCGATCCTACTACAATTGCATCATAATCCCGTTTTTCTAATTTCATCTGGTTATTTTATTGTTTCCGGTTTAAATAAAACGCTTCCATCATTTTTAATCTGCCATGCTGTAATGGGGTTCATGTGGTACCCACCCAGGTTTACGCCACGGGCTTCTACCAATTGTGCCAAAGTTGGTTGTAAATAGCCGGTTTCGTCAGTCACGCGACTTAATATTTCAGTAGCCTCGCCCTTCCAATCCCACAAATACCTGAAATAAGTATGTGCCTTACTCAACACAGGCTCCTGTAAATTAGCCAGTTGCCAGGTTTTGCCGGCATCGGTGCTTACTTCTACTTTTTCTACCTTTCCTCTGCCACTCCAGGCGATTCCACGTATTTCTACCCAACCTTTATTTACCTTTTGAGGATAGGATGGATAGGTGATGATCGAACGCGCATCCAACTCAAAGCTAAACATTCTGATTTTATCTTTTATAGGGTAAGTATATTTTGACGTTTCTTCCCTGGTCATGTAAGGTTCTTCCGAAAGTTCAATCCGCCTTAACCATTTGATATTCATATTGCCTTCAAAACCGGGCAAAAGTAACCTGATGGGGTAACCCTGCTCGGGCCGTATGGCTTCGCCGTTCTGTGCGTAAACAATCATGGCATCATCCCAGGCTTTTGCGATTGGGATGGTACGGGTCATCACCGCAGCATCCGAACCTTCGGCCAAAAACCATTTGGCTTTATCGCTGATGCCTACTTCGTTAAATATAGTGGAAAGCATTACCCCTGTCCACTCGCTCTGGCTGGTGAGCCCCAGGATATCCTGCGGGGTCATTTCTGCTTTGCCTGTCCGAAAATTACCCGCACATTCGATAAAACAGGTACGGGTAACGGATGGAAACCTTTTAATGTCGGCAAGGGTAAATTTCATCGGATTTTCGACCAAACCATGGATCAGCAGTTCGTGTGTTGCCGGATCGATGGTTGGAATACCTGCATGATGACGTTCAAAATGTAAATCTGCGGGCGTAATGGTGCTGTACATATCCTGCAAAGGTGTACGGGAGGAAATATCGGAAGCTTTGCGTACGGGTTGCTCAAATGGCGAACGTTTACCCAGCGGACTTGGTCCGGGGCCAACAATTTTGGTCGGATCGTCTGTAATTTCCGGGATAACCGGCGTTTCAGTCGGTATTTCATCAGCAAATAAAGAATGTACAGGTAAAACTGCCGCAGCAATTACGCCACCCAATAAAGTCCGCCTGCTGATTTTGCCCGTGGCTATTTTCTGATCTTTGTTGTCGCTCTTTTCCATTATTTTATTTCAGGGCCTCCTTTACGATCGTCCATAATAAACAGTTTTTTAGCTGGCATTACCACTTTGTGTAGGTTTTTGGCATCAAGCACCACATCTGCTTTGATAATTTTGTTGGCATTGAGCAGATAGGCTGTTATGCTGTAAACTTCATCGTTACTTAAAGAGCCTGGAAGATTATAGGGCATGGCACGACGCATATAATCGAACAAGGTAGTGGCATAAGGCCAGTAATTGCCAATGGTTTTGGGTTTGCTGGTGGCTGAGGTATCGCCTACCAAAGCATTTCCAGGGAGTTTTAAGCCGGGTTTTTCGGTACCATCAACCCCATGGCACATTGCACATTTTTGAGCGTATAGTACCCTTCCTTTTTTCACATCACCTTGGCCTGCCGGCAAACCTTTCCCATCGGGACGAACGTCGATATCCCAAACCGCAATTTCCTGAGCGGTAGCTGGCCGGCCAAAACCAAATTTAGCCGGCCGCTTTAAGCTATCAGTCAGTGGCAATTGAACCTGAATGGGTACAAATGCCGTTTTTAGCGACATCAATAATAACATTACAGGACAGGCGAGTATGAGTACCGTTTTTTTGTTCATTGCATTAATATTTACCTGCGCTCAAAGTGCTTTTTGGCAATACATATGGTCGGTCATAACGATCGAGCACCACATAAATAGAATCTTTTCGCTCATTGATACCCGAAAGGATAACCCTCGAACCATCTGTGGTATCGTATTTCAGTACCATACGATGGCGTTTTACTTCTCTTGGCTTTTCCGCAAATTCGCGGTCCCTGCGGGTAGACCAGGCTGCTTTATCGATCATTTTATTTTCATCGCCGATATGCTGCCATGCCGTTTTACTGATCCAGTTATCTTCTTTTGGCTTAGCTTCTTTGGCCTTATCGGCTCCTTTACGTCCGCCCCTTAAAGCCATCACATTTTTATCCTGCAGGTAAAGCACTTTATCTACGGTATCGGCATAATAATGAAATGCCCTTTGCCCCCCGGCAACACCGCTAATTTCGAAAGTACGCTGGATATCGCGCATTGGGCTACCGCCACCATTTGATGGATCAATCAATACCGGACGGTTGATTTTGAAGGTTAAAGTTGTCCAGTTTTCGAAAGTGGCTTCCTGCCATCGGGTAGAATCGAGGGGGTTAAACGGAATCACTTCTCCGTTGATTTTAAATTCACTTACGCGGTAATTTCCCCTTAGTTTTTTAACGCCGGCGGTTGCAGGCTGTTTATAGGGATCGTATTTAAAATTGATGACTTCGGTATAGGTGAGCACCCCGAAAAAGATCACAAAAGTAAGCACTTTTAGGGTAATGCGGCTGTATTTAAGCCAGGGCTTGCTAAAATCGGGATAAATCCTGAACGGTACGGTATAACGTTCGAGAATAAGCAGGTTATATAATTTAGGGAAATCATCTGCAGCGATAAACAGCCCCAGCAGCACAAAATAAAACGCATATACATGTACACCACCATCGTAGGCATAGTTAACGAAAGTGATATCGCCTAGCGCAGCCGCTAAAAGTATAGCCCCAAAAGTGCTGGTTTTCCGGAAGAAAAGCATGCCACCGGCAACCAGTTCTATCACGCCACCGAAAACCTGGTACCAGGGCACCACACCTACTGAAAGCCAGTATATTTTTTGAGTGGTAAAATCGCCAAAATTACTGTTGAGCAAGCCCAATGACGGATAAGGCATCTGCGTAGGAAAAAGTTTGGTAAAACCGAAGCCGATAATCCCGATCCCGGCGCGGTAACGCACCACCACCCTGATCCAGTAATAAAGAATATGATAAGATTTACGCTTGCGATCGAAGGCTGTCCACACTAATGCAACAATGAGGGCAAATAACAGTGCGATACCCCAATCTGCATAATCAGCGAGGAAACTTCTTTTTGGAGGTAAAGCTGCACCATTTTCGTTTTTGGTTTCAGCTTTTTTTATACCTCCATTTTCTGCTTTATTCTTTTTAGTACCACCTTTTTTGGTAGTTTCATCACCCGATGGCGAATCGGTAATATCACGCGATCGCTGTCCGCCAAAAAGTGATAAAAAGCTGGGCTGGAAACGGGCGATATCGTAAAGATCGCGGTAATGCGGTCGCGACCAATCTAAGGTAAAAACATTTTTATACCAATTGGCCGAAAAAGGGATAGACATGGCGAGGAAGAAAATAAACAGCACGCGGAAGCCAAATTTCTTTTGCCACGACCATGGTTTTTTAGCTTCGGCCTGTTGCGCCGTTACGCCATTTTCTATATCCTGTTGTTTTATTTCAGACATAACATTAAGCTTTTTTATAGTTTAAGTGCTTTGCGGCGGCTAAGCTTTAATGGATATTTTTTATCGATTTTGTTCAGTACCACGTAAATCGAATCGCGGTGCTGATTGGTACCCGAAAGGATCACCGTAGCACTATCAGGGCGGTTATAATTTAACCGCAATTGTTCTCCTTTATAGTGCGGGTTTTTATTATCTAACAATAGTACATGATTCACCGAATCGACCGTATAACTGTAATAATGCCTTCCTGCGGTACCCGCCAGTTCATAATCGCGGTCTTTATCATTTTTAAATACCTGTTCATAATTTGCAGAATCAACAATTACCTTCCGATCGGAACGTACACTGATGGTGGCCCATTTCTCGAACACTACATCTTTCCAGCGGATGGAATCTGCGGCAGCATAAGGCAATACACGGCCATTGATTTTGAACTCGCTTACATTGTAAATCCCGGCAGTTTTTGCCAAACCTTTAGTCCGCGGAAACTGGTAAGGATCGTGATGGAAACCGGAGTAGGTTTTAAAACCATACAGGAAAACAAAAAAGAAAATTACGAGTGTTTTAAGCACTAAACGCAGGGTTTTGGTTTTCCCAGTAAAATGTGGTTTAAAACTGTTGGGCGCGGTCGGCCGCTCGAGCGAAACCAGGTTATAAATCCGCTGTGCATCAAACCACAATACGAAAAGCGCGAAAGTAATCAGGTATGTGGCATATACAAACTCACCACCTTCATAAGCCAGGTTGGAAATAAACACGTTTCCGGTAAATACCAGGATAATGGCTGCCCCGATGGTTGCTGTTTTGCGGGATAACAATAATAAACCTGCGAGGATTTCGATAGCGCCCAAAAATGCTTCGTAAGAAGGTACAATACCCAAACTCATCGAAAATATTTTCCAGTCGGTAAAATCGCCATAACTGGTATTTAAATTACTGATAGATGGAAAAGGCGCCTGCAAAGGGAAAAATTTGATAAACCCGTAACCGATAATGCCAATGGCCAAACGGTAACGCACCGCTACCCTTAACCAGTAATAAAACTGGTCGTAATCTATATTTTTATATTTCGATCTTTCCCAGGCTGCGGCACCAAGCAGTGCAATTACCGCTACGATGATCCAATTGATAAAACTATCGGCACCAGGCAGAAATTTTGCGGATAAACGGGTAAGGTTAAAAATATCGCCATAGCTGATGTGCAGCCAGTTAAATCCAAAAACAATTTTAAAAAAATCGATACTTAAAGGAATGGCCTGAAGGATAAAAAAGAGGAAAAAGAACCTGAATATCAGCTTTCCCCTATCTGTCCATACAGGTGGCGATGGTATGTGTGTACTACTCATTGCTTTATTTTTTAAGGTTATTGGTAGTCATCTGCCTTGCCCGCTTTGCGTGGCTCTTTAATTACCTGTCTTTTGGCCAGGTCGTATTTCTGACCAGCACCCAGAAAGAAAAAAGGCCCGTTCGAAGCCGCAAAATCTTCACGGTTGTTTACCACATGTTTTTCGCTGTTGTTTACGATGGTATTGTAATCGTAAATCGCCACAAAAGAATGTCCGAGCACCTGAAGGGTATCGCGCTGCACCAAAATGGCAGTTGCCTCGTTCAGGCCAATACCGATTAAATCAGGTGCTTTGCGGATAAAATCGACCAGATCGAACTGGCGGTTACGCACCAATAAATGCTGATCAATAGCCGAATTTTTAAGAAACCCCAAACCCTGTATATGATCGCCGACCAAGATCTGTGCACCTTTGGTATCACCCCTCCACAAAAAAGAACCGATAATACTTGCCCCGGCCGAGCTGCCTGCAATTACGCCACCCCTATTCAGCACATCAATAAAAGCCTGATGGGTAAGGGTGTTAAGGTAAGAATCGGCAATGCGCCATTGGCGCCCACCTTCAAAATAAACGGCTGTTGCATTTTTTAAAGGGGCTATAAACTTTTCGCTATTGGCTTCCTTAAAATCGCTGGTATGGAAAAGGGTTACGTTTTTAATGCCTGTCTGGCGTTTTACTTCCTCCACCCCTTTTTTATCATAGGCTGCCGAATCGCCCGAAGCGGTGGTAACCACCACCAACACGGCTTTATCTTTCCCTCCGGCCAGTTCGGTAAATTTCTCCCAGATATCGCGTTGCGAACCCACATTACCACCAATAATCAACAGACTACCTTTTTCGGGGCCGTGCCTGGTATCAGATTTTTTTACGGTGATTGGTGAAGATTGGGCAAAGGCCGAATAACCGAATGCAGTTAGGGCCAGAAGAAAAATGCTAAGTTTTTTCATAATCAATATTTTAATAACCTGGATTACGGTTAGCTCCCGCCAATTGCGGATCAACCAATGTTTCGTTATAAGGAATAGGGAAAAGATAAAGGTGTTTATCGGGCAGGCCCAGCACGGTTTGTGCACGATCTGTACGTACCAAATTGAACCAACGGTCAGCTTCGAAAGCAAATTCTACCTGACGTTCTTTTTCAATGGCTAACAAAATCTCGCTTAAGGTAGTCGCAGTGGTGGCCCCAAGACCCGCACGGCCACGTACCAGGTTTAAATCTGTTTGTGCACTGTTTACACCGATCAGATTGCCCTGTTGCGCCCTTGCCTCAGAACGGATAAAGTATAATTCGGGCATACGGATTACATAAGCCGGATCAGTACCCAATGGATTGCGATAATACAATTTGCCATACCATAAATTGCCAGGAGGCGCTGTTTGCGCAATCAAAGTATTGCGGTTACCGCCAACGGCCGGGTTATTTAACAAGGCAACCAAAGCATCATTCGGCGACCATTCTCTGCGTCCGCCCAAAGCTGGTGGTAACCACCAGTTGCTGTGTCCGTTGGTGTTTGAGGTAGTATAAGCCAGTTCGAGCACCGATTCGCCGGTGCTTACAGCATTATCTGCAAAAAATGCACTGTAAGGTGTTACGAGGTAATAATTTTTGTTATCGCCAATTACCAATGAGGCAAATTGCTCGGCTAGTGCCCAGTTTTTCTGATAGAGGTAAAACCTCGCTTTTAATGCTTGTATCGTACGTAAACTTACCCGGTTACGGTTTACCGCCGCGGGTACAAGGGTTTCGGCAGCATTTAAATCTTTTAATACCTGTGCATAGGTATCGGCCAGGCTGCTGCGTGGGATATCGCTATTATCTGAAGGGATATTGGTGGGTTTCAGAACCAGCTGTACACCTCCCCAACCACGTGCAAGGTCGAAATATGCCAGTGCACGTACAAAATAAGCTTCGCCAAGGTATTGGTTTTTCAGGGTTGTGGTAAGCAGTGGATCGCTAACCGCCGGAACCCTATCGAGGATATAATTGGCCTGCAAAATGGTTCTATAGATCGCTGTCCATGCCGATTGTACGTAACCGTTGGTGGCAGAAGTAAGGTGTTTGGTAATTTCGTTGGGATCAGACTGTGAGCCCGACCATTGGATATCTCCTGCAGATAGATAAGAAAGTGCAGGAAAGTTTGAGCCATAATAACTGTTGGCCGCCAAAAGGTTAAATAAACCATTGGCCGCAGTAGCTGCACTACCGGCATTGATGATGGCCTGATCCTGATCTACCTGCAACTGGGGCTGTACCTCCAGAAATTTTTTGCAGGAAGTAAACAGGAATATAACCGCGAATATGTATATAACTTTTTTCATGATTGATTTCGGTTTAAAAAGTAATGTTTGCACCTATCTGGAAAGTACGTGGCACCGGTGGCGTGCCTAAATCGTAACCCAATACAGTGGCCGATGATGACACATTGATTTCCGGATCCGGACCTTTATATTTAGTCCATAACCAAAGGTTCGAACCACTTGCGTAGATCCTTACCGAAGCCATTCTGGCTTTTTTGATAAAGTCTTTCGGCAGGTTATAACCAAGGGTTACATTGCTCAGGCGAAGGAAAGATCCATCCTCAATGTTACGGCTGGTTGGACTCAAGGTATAATTCTGTCCGTAAGCGGTTAACCTTGGCATATTGGTAATGTCGCCCGGTTTTTGCCAGCGGTCTAACTGGTATACATCCATGGCCCTGTTGGCATCGCGGGTACCGCCACCTTCAAGAAAATAATTGTTGTTGTTATAAACTTTGTTGCCATAAACAAAATTGAAAAATACCGATAAATCGAAACCTTTATAACTTAAGTTATTGGTTAAACCACCGTTAAATTTCGGCAGCGCATTACCTACCGGAACAATATCATTCGCATTGATTACGCCATTTTTGTCGGCATCTTCGTACACGGCGTTTCCTGTCTGCGGATCAACGTAAAGTTGATTATACACATAAAAAGTATACATAGATTGGCCCTGAACCATACGTTCGGCAGCATAAGCGGCAACCACAGGGGTAGGCAGTTTCTCTATTTTATTGATGTTGCGCGAAATATTGAAATTGGTACTCCATTTAAACGCACCGTCGAGGTTAACGCTGCTGATGTTCAGCTCCAAACCTTTATTGCTCATTTCACCAGCATTGGTGAGGATAGAAGAAAATCCTTTACTCGAAGCCAAAGGCAGGTTAAGCAACAGGTTGCTGGTATATTTATCGTAAACATCACCGCTTAAAGTCAACCGGTCTTTAAAGAAACTTAAATCGAAACCGATATTGGCCTGACGGGTACTTTCCCATTTCAGATCAGGATTGGCCAATTGCGAAGGCACTGTACCCGGGCTGTTCAGATAATTGGCTCCAGCGCCCCATAAACCGCGCGAAGCAAAATCGTTGATTCCGTTCTGGTTTCCGGTTACGCCGATACTTCCGCGGAGTTTTAAGTCTGAAATTACGGCAACATCTTTTAAGAAATTTTCTTGTTTAACACGCCACGCCAAACCTGCCGAAGGGAAATATCCCCATTGGTGGTTGGCACCAAAACGTGAAGAACCATCGGCACGGACACTGAATACCGCATAATATTTCCCACCATAGTTATAATTTACACGGGCAAAAAACGATGATAACGTATATTTTGATTCTGAGGCAGATGAAGTGGTCGTTGCTGCCGAGGCAATCTGCTGGAACGAATCATTCGGGAAATTGGTACCCTGCGCTAGGGTTTGGTTAGATACCGATCCCTGCAAGGAATTACCGATTAAAGCACCAAAACTATGTTTACCGGTAACGTGGTTATAATTTAAGGTCTGTTCATTCGTCCAGATGGTGTTATTACTTACACTTGAGGTACCGAGGTTTTTGTTCGCAATCCCCAGGTTGGTTAAACTGTTCCAGTACTGGAATTCGTTGTACTGGTTATAATCAACACTCCAACTGGTTTTAAAGGTTAAATCTTTGGTAATGTTTACTTCACCGTACAAGTTACTGATCAGCCTGTTACTGGTGCTGTTCATATTGGTGTTGTTCAGCAGTACATCGAGGTTATCAAAACCTGCCCATTTACCGGGAGTTCCATCGGCATTTACCTCTGGCAGATAAGTAGGGGTGTGTAAAGCCGACTGTAAAATCCCACCCTGTGGTCCGTCACCTACACGGGCATTGGTGCGGTAAGTTTGGGTAAGGATATTGCTGGTCCCGATTTTTACATAATCGTTGATTTTCTGATCGAGGTTGAGTTTAAAACTTCCCCTTCTAAAATCATTTGTTTTAAGGGTCGCTTCCTGCTTGTTTAAACCACCGCCGATATAATAAGTGGTTTTATCGTTACCGCCTGAAACAGAAAGATCATAGTTTTGCAACAGTCCGGTTCGGAAAGCTTTATTTAAACGATCATAGGTATTCTGATCCTGTGGCAAACCCCGTGGTGCTGGCGAAGCGGTAGGATTATCGGTTAAAGCCCTAAACGGCTGAAACCTGTAAGTGGTAACCGGAGTGGTTCCACCCGCAGCTGCAATGGCGATGGCATCAGCATTTGAATTGCGGTAAAATTCGTTAATCAGTTCGGCATGTTGCGGTCCGGTTACCAGATCCCACAATTTCGGCGCATTTGCCACACCTACGTAAGCACTTAAACTTACTTTGGGTGCAGTATTGTATTTTCCGCGTTTGGTAGTGATGAGGATAACTCCGTTGGCCGCACGCGCACCATAAATAGCCGTTGCATCGGCATCTTTTAAAACAGTAACGCTTTCAATATCATCCGGACTAATGTCTGATAAGGGATTGTTGGCCTGTCCTTGGGTAGTCAGTTTTTGTAGCGATCCGCTGTTCACATAAACACCATCAATTACATATAAGGGATCGTTACTGGCGTTGATCGAAGTTGTACCACGGATGCGGATAAACATCCCATCGCCTGGAACACCTGTAGAAGTACTTACCTGCAACCCCGGGGCTTTACCCTGGAGCTGCTCGGCAAAGGTAGCAGTTGGTTTAGCCCTTACTTCATCAACCGCAATGGTAGAAACCGAACCGGTTAGCGATTTTCTGGTCTGGGTGCCATAACCCACTACCACAACATCGTTTAACTGACTGTTTATTTCTTTTAAACGGATAATAACCGGACTGGTACCCACTACAATTTCTTTAGTTTGGTACCCTACAGAGCTTAAAATTAAAGTGTAAGGTAATTTTTGACCGGTTACAAAAACAAATTTGCCATCACCATCGGTCGAAACTACGTGCGTAACGCCTTTAATGCGGACTACAACGCCAGGCAATGGCTGTTTGGTCAGGGAGTCGATTACTGTACCTGCCAATTTGGAATTAATGAGCGGTGGCGGCTCAACCTGGGCAAAAATTTTGAGGGGTACGGCCAGCACACTGAGGAGCAAAACAAGGCAAGCCAATAAGAATGGTTTTTTCTTATGGAGAAATATTTCCATATTTAACGGGTTTTATATTAATGATTCAATTCATTGGATAAGGCTGGATGGGTATCAGTGCGTGATTGGCGTTACAGAACTGATATTCCATGGTAACCGGCGAGGCTTCCTTGCCGGTTCTTTTTTTGCAATAATTTTAACACATATTTAAGAGGGATTGGTGGTCAGGCTTTAAAGCGCCATAGGTATTAACCCATAACTTTTCGTAGAAAATCAAAATCAACAACAGCACATATTCCCATGGAAATAGATATTTAAAACTGAGCGCTTAAGATTAATATCAGAGATAGAGGATGTTTGGGGAATTATTGTTGCATTCATGATCATCGCAAACATATTGATAAATATTTAATCTACAAAATCTATAGACTAACTATTAATAATGTTACATGGCTTATTTTATTGAATGTGAAGCCAATTTGCAGCAAACTTCGCAGGTTTAAAGAACCGGCGAGGTTTAAAGAAAATGGTTCGTGACGACACAAACCATGGCGCGGGTGTCAACCTCTGTGCTACTAGCCATTGTAAATAAACCCGATTCGGTAGCTATCAGATGAAGTGAACATTCCGATTGAAGCATTGTTGTTTATTATTTTTTGGTATGCTTGCTTGTTTCACAGGTTTTATCGGAATAAAACGGAAAGCGGGGCCGAAAATCCGATGAAAAACTGAACCCTCATTTCCAAATAACATTAACCAAATGAATATATTTAAGTGTGCCGCTTGCGTTCATTTCTCAACGAATGCATAAACAGCTATACGATTTTATCGTTTGTAAACGATCAACTATTCAACACTCGTTAGAAACGAGCGTTAGCGGAAACCTGCGGCTCGGAAAATATTTCCTAAATAATCCTGCTGTTAACCGCATAAGAAAGTGCTTCTACCATATTACTCACCCCTAAACGTTCAAAAATTCGTCGCCTGTAATACTTCACCGTATCAGGAACCACAAATATTTTCTCAGCAATTTGGTTAATAGTTAGTCCCTGTGCATGTAGCCGCAATATTTCTATTTCCCTTGCATTGAGTTTTGCCTTTTCCGATTTCCGCCAGGTATTACCTGTAATATCAAGCTCCCATACGTCGTTGGTACCTTGTTTATAAATACAGATATTACCCGCCTGCTGGTGGTTCGAAATGGAAACAATACACATCGCTTTCCACATTTTACCCTCCCTGGAGAGAAATAAAGGCGTTAGCCGGTGGTTAATCAGCATGGGCTTACCTTCTTGGTTGATCAGGTGGAAATCATACGAAATACTATATAGCTTTTTCTCGTCTGCAGGTAATTTGGCAAAGAAATCAAAACCTGCTTCATTAATCTGGTTTAATAAGGCCAGATCTTTTTCAGGTACATTTTTGAAATAAAACTCATAACCCCAATTAAGCACCTCGGTTGGCGAATATCCGCATAAAAATAAGGGATTTTCGGAAACGTATTCGAAAACCATCTTTTCATAGTTAATCACATACACGCTTTCGTAGGTCAATCTTGCAAAAGCATTTATAGCTTCCAGGTAATCTTGCCGTTGAAGGTATTCTTCATCAGAGATTTTCCCGACTTTGTTTTTGGTAAGCAAGCTGGAGTTGATATAATCTTTCATTTACAGGATGGCCTAATCACAAATTTACACTAAAGTGTAGCCTTTGAAAATATTTTTGTACTCACTTTTACGGAAAATATTTTTTACATAATGGAAAAACGGCCTGAATTAGAATTAAATGAGCTAAATGAACGTAAAATAACCTTCAAAGATGCCTTAATTGTAATTTTTATAGTGGGTTTATTTATTGTTTTCTCCTTATTTTTTCTTCACACAAAACTTATTTATTCATTCCTGTAGCGGTTAAAAAAATCGAATTATATGATGTATCCTGATATCGCAAATTGCAGAAACTGCAGTCACACCGTAAACGGCAATTTTTGTGGCCATTGCGGTCAGCCCGTAAATATTAAAAGGGTCGATTCGCACTATATCCTACACGAAATACAACATGTTTTACATTTCGAAAAAGGTATATTATATACCATCAAGGAGCTATTAATCAGGCCCGGACAAAACATTAAAGAGTTTATCGGCGATAACCGCAGCAGATTGGTAAAGCCAATATTGTTTATCATCATTACTTCTTTAATTTATACCATAATCAATCATTTCTTTCATATCGAACAAGGATATATAGTGTATACCGGCACCAAAAAATCTGCAGTAGGATCAATTGTTGATTGGGTGCAAAACCATTATGGTTATGGCAATATCATGATGGGCATATTCATTTCTTTTTGGCTGAAACTCTTTTTTAAAAAGTATAACTATAACTTTTTTGAGATACTGATCCTCTTATGTTTTGTAATGGGCGTGGGCATGTTGATTTTTTCTTTCTTTGCCTTTATAGAAGGATTAACCAAATACAGCCTTATGAAAGTTTCGGGACCAATGGGGGTAGCCTATTGTACCTGGGCCATTGCCCAGTTCTTTAACAAAAAGAAAGTATCAAGTTATTTAAAAGCATTTATTGCCTATAGTTTGGGCATGCTCACATTTTCCATTTCTATAGGGGGTTTAGGCATTTTAATTGATATTTTAATGAAGTAACAAATACAACCAAATTGGTAACGGATAGATTAAAAACACAACTATGCCGTTATTACGGCCGCCATATCATCCCTGCCCCATTGCTCTATTGTTTTGATCAGCGGAAGGAGCGAAAGTCCGTATGGAGTAACCTTATATTCAACGCGTGGCGGTACTTCAGGGAACACAATGCGTTCGATAATGTGGTCTTCTTCCAGTTCTTTCAACAAGTTTACCAGCGTTTGTTTACTGATGGTTGGTATGCCTTTTTTTAACAGACTAAAACGGTTACAGTTTAAGCTAATGGCGTAAATAACCAACACTTTCCATTTTCCGCCAACTTTATTCAAAAAATGTGTTACCCCACAATTATTTGGGTTAAAATCTTTGTTCTTTCTTTTATTTGCCATTGGTCTAAAATGATGTACTAAGCACAATACTCACGACTATTTCAGATAGAAACCGAAGGTAGTAAATTTGTTCAGACTTAATATCCAACGGTTTAAAATCGAATTAATAAAAAAATCATGGTACTAGCAGAAATTAAACAACATATTTTAGGAGAATGGGCAAGTATTGCACCTGAAATCCGTCCAAGCAGCCTTAAAAATGAAGATGGCACCATCAAGCCTTTTTACCTGAAAAGAAACTTTAAGTACCTGCCCAACGACAAGTTTGAACTCGAAATCATTAATTCAGCGGATTCTTATGGGAAAACACCCTTATCTAAAATATGGTTAAAAGGCAATATTGTATGGCAGGGAGAACATCCTATTGCTGTAAATGCCCAAAAAGTAAAGTTTATCGCTGATGAAGGGTATGAGGTTACCCCACTGATCCAACCGTTTGCCGATTTACTTAATAAAATTGCGGTTAACGGTTATAATACCTGGGAAGTGGGCAAAACCCAGAATATCCTTAAAAAAGCATTTGTTCCTTTTGGCCTGGCAGAAGGTCAAATATTTGCAGAATATGATCTGATATATCCGCTCGAGAATCTTTTATTCTGGGGAGCAAGAAACGTTGACGGAAGAGGTTTTGATACCGAAGAAAACCGACCAGGCAATCTTCAGATACCTTTGATTAGAAAGTAAAATTCCATTATGGTTAAAGCATACCACATGCTGTTCTCCGCTTTAATTGCTTTTGCAGTATTTTTTTAAGCATACTCCAAGGGTTGAAGCTGCATTTGAGGCCGGTTTAGCCGTTTACAATTAAATTATCTCTATCCCTACCTCATCCATACCCAATTGCATTTCAGCAAATAAAATACGATCTGCAGAAAATATATTTTCAGTTTCAGGCTTCATTATACTTTATGGAGATATTACAGATTTCAACCTAACTAAAACGATTTAAATAATTAAAAAACGCAGATTTTTTCTATTTTTGATATCAACCATAAAATTAACGCTTTCATCCATGATTAAAAATTTCACTGTAATTCTATCCTTACTTCTCGTAGCCATAATCACATTGCCCGCTTGTTCTCAACACAAACCATCGGCCGCAGAAAACATCAATTTTTTGACAGTTGTTGTAAAAACCAATCTTAAAAATTACTTCGATCAGAATAAAGCCGATGAACTGATAGAAAAGGTAACGGAGATGGAGCGCAAAAAATTATTTGAAGGCGTTTCTGAAGAGGTGGCGGCGAAAATGATAACCGACATGCTCCGTAAAGAAACACACGATAAACACTTTAATATAATTGCCTACACCATCAAACCCCAGGCAGAAGCTAAACAGACCCAACCACAAAATCAACAGCCTTTTACAGCAGGTATTACGAGCATCAAAATACTCAAAAACAACATTGGCTATATCAAATGGGACGCCTGTATTGCGGGCGAAGCGGCATTTAAAAAAATACGGAGCGCACTGGATTCTGTAGCAGGCTGTAAGCAGATTATCTTCGATATCACTGAAAACCCAGGGGGAGATGGAGCCAGTAGTGCCTTTATTAACCAGTTTTTTTATGAATCGAAAGATTACCAAACCCTGCTGGTAAAAAAATGTACCGGCGAAGCCAATTGGCACCAGAGCGAAGTGATTTTCAACTATTCGCAGGGACCTAAACTCTTCAATACACCTTTATATATCATTACCTCTGATAAAACCTTTTCGGCAGCCGAATATTTTGCTTTTACTGCCAAGGAAATGAAAAGGGCAACCATTTTAGGAAAAACCACAGCAGGAGCAGGAAATCCGGGCAATGCGATGAGCACTTATCTGCAAAATTCTGATACCGTTTTTTGGATGTTTACACCTAACTGCCAAATTACAACCCGTGCCGGACATTCGCTAGAAGGTGTTGGCGTAAAACCAGATGTAGAACTTACCAGTAATAACTGGGTTAATGAAACTGTTGATTATATATTAAAACAAAACTGAGGAAATTAAAAAAAGAGACTGCATCCTATAGCTTTTTTATCACAATATACAAAAAAAGCCCACAACTTTCGCTGCGGGCTTTGCTCCCTCTGCTGGGCTCGAACCAGCGACCCTCTGATTAACAGTCAGATGCTCTAACCAGCTGAGCTAAGAAGGAATATTTATTTATTCTGGTTGTGTTTTCATTAATACTGATCAAAATCCTTTGATCATTTCTTAAAACGGGGGCTTACGATACTTAAAGCAGCCTTACCCTTGTTCGTTTTGGGAATGCAATATTAGGGCTTTTAAATTATTTATGCAATATTTGCAGTGAAAAAATTTAGAAAAAAAATTAATACAAAGATATGAGCCTGATAATCATAGGTACTGTAGCTTTTGATGCTATTGAAACTCCTTTCGGAAAAACGGATAAAATTGTTGGTGGGGCAGCAACATATGCAAGTTTAGCTGCTTCTTACTTTTATAATAAAGCAAAAATTGTAGCCGTTGTTGGTGATGACTTTCATCAATCAGACATCGATACCTTCACCAACCATGGTATTGATACCGAAGGATTACAGATTAAAGCAGGTGAAAAATCCTTTTTCTGGTCGGGAAAATACCATAACGATATGAATAGCCGTGATACTTTGATCACAGAATTAAACGTATTGGAAAACTTCGACCCGGTTATCCCTGAAAGCTATCAGGACTGCGAATACCTGATGTTAGGCAACCTAACCCCACAGGTACAGCAAACCGTAATTAAACGCCTTAAAAACCGCCCGAAATTAATTGTAATGGACACCATGAACTTCTGGATGGACATTATGATGGATGATCTGTTAGAAACCATTAAAATGGTTGATGTATTAACCATTAACGATGCAGAAGCTCGTCAGTTATCAGGCGAATACTCATTGGTTAAAGCGGCTAAAAAAATCCTTGCCATGGGCCCTAAATACCTGATTATTAAAAAAGGTGAGCATGGTGCATTATTGTTTAGTGGAGATGAAATTTTCTCTGCCCCTGCTTTGCCTTTAGCAGAAGTATTCGATCCAACCGGTGCAGGCGATACCTTTGCAGGTGGTTTTATCGGTTATATGGCTAAGGTTGGTACGATCAACTTCAATAACATGAAAAATGCCATTATTTATGGTTCAGCCCTGGCTTCTTTCTGTGTAGAAAAATTTGGAACAGAAAAGTTGTTAAACTTAACCGATGAAGAAGTTGCTGCAAGGATTCAACAATTTGTAAGTTTAAGTGCATTTACAATAGAAGCTTAATTAGTGCTCAAGTCCGTCATTTCGAGCGTAGTGCAGCGAAGTCGAGAAATCTATCATAAACCTCTCCATTCCGCTAAGGCTCCACTCGAGATGACGACCTTTTATTTAAGTCTTGTCAATGATAGCCCAGCGAAGTACTTAACCTAATTGGCAGTTTTCAGTTGACGGATTGCAGTTTTAGATCCAGATAAATGAACCGCAGATTTAGAGATGAATTTCTTATAAATCTGCGGTTTTTTGTTTTCTAGGCCCGTCATTGCGAGGAGGCTTTTTCAGCCGGGGAAGCAATCTTACAACGATCGCTACCGGCATGCGCATTAAGATCGCTTTGTGCCTCGCAATGATGACCTTTTCATAACGACTTATCTTTTAAAACCCAACCGCAGCAGGCTGCCTATTCCTTAAATTAATTACCGTTCTGCTGATTACGGGTTGCAACGCAATCAAAATAATCGATAACAGGCAAAGTGCCGCAATCCATTCGTAATAGCTTACACAAAACTGTAGGAACGTCTGTTTTTGCACGGCTTTATTAAGCAAGCCAATTGCTGCTTTACCAGCTTCATCTTTAGGCATTCCCTTACTGCTTAATGCTGATTGATACATTTTCAACCTATCCGGCAGGTTAAAATCGAGTAAAGTAAGGCTGCTCCGCAAATCATCATTGTGTTTTCCTTTAAAATATAACTGGTAGAAATTAATAAAGGCCAAACTCAGACTAAAGGTTGAAAAACGCACAAAAATACCAACCGAAGATGCCGACTGACTCATATTTTCAGGCACGGATGACATGATAAACATCACAATCGGCGACATTACCATACCCGCACCTACCCCTTGCATAAACAAAGGCAGATAAAAATTATCTGTACCGGCTTCAGTAGCGAACAACTGGCACATCCACAAAAAAAACACAAAAAGGAGCGCAAAACCCGTTACCCACAATATCCTTAAATGTTTTTGACGGATAAGAAAACGAATCGCGATTATAGAACCGGCTATTACCCCAGCAATATTAAATATCATGATTTCGTTGGCATGTAGCGAATCCATTCCCAAAACCATGATAAAATAAGAAGAAGTTAAACTGAAAGCACCGCGGATAACATACAGGATCACTAAAAAAACAATCCCGATGGCGAAATTTCTCGATTTAAATACGCTCAGATCAACTGCCGGCCTTTTCAAGGTACGCTGCCTGGCGATTGAAACCACAAACAGAAACAGGATCGTGAATATGGAATACACAATACTTTCATCATCCAACCAATCGTATTCCTGTCCGTAAACCAATACATAGGCAATCAGCACCAACATGGTTGAGAAAAGTACAAAACTCATCCAGTCTATTTTATACAAAGGGGTTTTGCGTAAAATAAGTACCCGGTTCATCACGCTGAAAAGCATGATGGCACTTGGCAAAAAACAGAATATAATGGCTTTATAAACCACATTGTATTCATAATTTTCTACAATAGGTACCGAAAACAAGGCCGTAAGGGGCGATACACAAAGAATCATGCCGTAAAAAATGGTATAACCGGTTTCTTTGGCATGTTCTGATTTTAATCGGCTAAAAAGCAGGTTCAACGAAATGCTCGTTAAACCACAGTTTACAATGCCCTGCAAAAAACGAAGGGTAAATATTAACCACATTTCACGGGTATGGTAACACCAGTAGGCAATCAGGATTTCTAGAATAATACAGATCAAGAGGTAATCTTTGGTTACAACCCTGGCAAAAAACCTTCTTTCTACCACTGCAAAACTGGCCACGGCGGCATAAAACATCAGCAACGAAAATTGAACATCAGAAGCATTTGTTCCATAATACCCTGCCGCAGCGGTTCCATCAGCTGTTGATAACGCAAAAAGTAATACCGATGATAAAAGCACCGCAAAAACACTTAATATCACGAACCACTCGGGCACCCTTGCTTTAAATATGGGCAATTGATCAGTCATTTTTTTTCACTTTAACACTTGCACTCATGCCGGCACTTAAAGCATCAATGCCTTTATCCTGTTTATCCAAACGGATACGTACAGGAATCCGTTGCGCAATTTTCACAAAGTTTCCGGTCGAATTATCAGGTGGCAATAACGAAAACCGTGAACCTGTTGCACCAGAAAGCGATTCGATTTCACCCTGAAACGATTGTCCGGGGAAAGCATCTACTTCCACATTCACCTTTTCGCCCACATGCATTTTAGCAATCTGGGTTTCCTTAAAATTGGCCACTACCCATTTCCCCGCACTACGATCAACTAAATAAGCAATGGTTTGGCCGGTTTGAACCAATTGCCCTGCCTGTATCGTTCTTCTACCCATTTTACCATCATAAGGCGCAACAATAACCGTGTAAGATGTATTCAGGTTGTTTCTTTTCACTACCGCTGCTCTCCTTTTTATTTCAGATTCCAGCACGCTACTTTGCGCCTTAATATCGTTCGTTCTCGAAATGGCTGTTGCATAATCTTCTTTAGCGGCCTCATATTCTGCCTGTGCCACCTGCAATAAACTTTCTATCGTTTCCAATTGCTGGCGTGTGGCCGATTCTGCATCGAACAATTTTTTATAACGGTTATATTCCGTTTGCTGTTTCCAGAGTTTTGCTTTTGCAGCGGCAATTTTTGCCCCGGCAACCAGGGCTGTGCTTTGCGCGGTTTTAATATTACTCTGCTGCACCGAAACCTGTGCTTCGGCATTTAACAACGATGCCGAAGCCTCATCCTGTTGTACGGTATAATCGTCATCGTCAATCAGCACCAGCGTATCACCTTTTTTCACTTCCTGGTTTTCTTCAAACTTTACGGCTTTAATATAACCGCTCACCCTTGCCGTTACCGGATTAATATATTCATCCACCTGCGCATCGTTGGTTTCTTCATATTTCATATAGCCGAAAAGGGTTTTCCCTCCCCATGCCATCAGCACCACTAAAACAATGAGTGCAATGATGGTTGTAATCCTGCTAATGATTTTATCGGCCTTGCTTTGTTTCTGTGTGTTCATTTTTATAAGTTTCCTATGGCTTTTTGTAATTGATAGTATTGTATTTTGGCATTCACTTTTGCAGTCGTCAATTCGAATTTCGATTGCAATAATTGTGTTTCGGCATCAAGCAGATCGGTTAAAAGCGACAACTGGTTGAAATAGGTATTTTGTACAATGCGGTAACTTTCGGTTGCCTGCTTAATGTTTTCTTCGGCCAGTGTAATGCGCTGTACCGATTCTTTGTAACGGATATAATTTTCCTGCACTTCCTGGCGGATATGGTCCTTCACATCCTCATCTTCTACCTCCTGCTGGTGCACCCTGATCTCTGCTTCTTTTACCTTATGCTGATTGGTGTACCAGGAAGAAATTGGAATTTTAAGCTTTAATCCCATCATGCCATTGCTATAAAGTGAAAGCGCATAAGGGTAAAACTGGATTTGCGGATAGGCAAAAGCATACTCGCCGAAGAAGCCCAGAGAGGGCATAATATTCGATTTTACATTTTTAAGTTTCAGTTTGGCCAGTGCCTGTTCTTTTTCTGAAATCTGGATTTTATAGGATGATGTTTTTGCATCGTTAAAATATTCGTCAACCCGCTTTAATGCGATGGCATCCGTCTCCTGATCCGGAATCTGTGGATTTAAAGGTGCATCATCTGCCCTGCCGATTAAAATATTGAGTTTCTGTTTAGCAATGTTAATCGAATTTTCAATTTCTGTAAGCAACATCTTTTGTTTCGAAAGACGTAATTCAGCCCTTAACACATCACTTTTTAATACCGTACCGTTTTTATAAAGCTGGTTAATTTCAGCAAGCTGCTTTTCGCGGTCGCGGATATCCTGCTCCAGCAAAGCTTTGTAAGAAACATTACGGAATACGTCGTAAAAGTAAACCGCCGCCATATAATGGATTTCCTGTTTGCTTTGCCCCTTTTGTATCCGGCTCAATTCGTCTTCTACTTTCGAAACATTAATTTCCGTAGTCGTTTTTCCACCGTTATAAATATTGAAGTACGCATCAGCACCAACTTTATAATAAGTTGGCGCAACCGGAAACTGGCTTGGGGTATTAAACAATCCGTTTTCATAAATCGGCAGGGGTAAAACATGTGCGTAAGTCCCTTCTGCAGCTATTTCAGGCAACCTTTCGGCCTTGCTCACTTTTATATGGGCATCGGCGGCCAGTACGTTAAGTCCCTGCACCTGTATTTTTTTATTATTGCTATCGGCCAGTGCCCAAACCTGGCTGATGGTGAAATTACTTTGATCGGAGACCGCTTGTGCATGTGCAAAAACTGATGATAAAAGAAAGGCCATATATAGCCAAAACATTCTTTTACGCTTTAAAAAAATCATATCTGTTAATTAATGATGCAAATTTCGCTACAGATTTGTTACTTTGTTTTATCTAAACTGACAGATATTTATTCAAACCAGCCAAATGATAAAAGTAAACAACGAAGACCTTTTATTTGCAATCGACGAAAAACCAGAAACCATGTATGTTTGGCATAGCAGGTTCGAAGACCGATTTCAAGACCATACGCATTTAAAGGGGCAACTTACTTATGTAGAGGGTGGCATTATTTTTCTGTACACCAAAGAAAAATCTTACTTTCTACCTGCCCGGCATTACGTTTGGATTCCTGCCGGGGTAGAGCACCATTTGCAGCACCGTTACCATGCCGCCATTGTACGGAATATTTATTTCGATACCACTACCGATGACGAAAATCCATTTTATAAACAAATTGGCATTTACCCGGTAAATAACCTGCTGCTCGAAATGTTCCTCTTTTCGGAGCGCTGGAACGGGAATATTACACCCAAAACGCATGAATATGATTTTTTAAATACACTTAAAAATATTTTACCTGTGGTGAGCGAACATCCGCTGCCGATAGCACTCCCCACCACAGAAAACATGCGGTTACGGCCTGTATTAAGGCATATTGTAGATGGATTGGCCGATGATGGCATGAGTTTAGAAAGCGTGGGTAAGGCCATGGGCTTTAGCGAACGTACGCTTTCAAGATTGTTTCAATCGGCTTTGGATACTTCCTTTTTTCAGTACCTGAAACTGGCCCGAATGATTAAGGCAATGGAAAAACTATTGGAAAGCGATGCTACCATCAGCGAGGTAGCTTACCAGGTGGGCTACAACAGCATTTCTTCTTTCAGTAATACTTTTTACAAAATGGTAGGCAAAAGACCGTCAGAGTTTAAGGAGTTAAAACAAGCTACCCTTACTAAAATGAATCTGGTTTAACCAGCACTGCAATAGCCGTAAATTTCTCAAAAACGGCTTCAGTATGCGGTGCATCGGGCAGTTCGTCGGTTAAATCCTGTCCGGCCCAATGTTCGTAATGCTTGCCGTTACGCCATAACCTGCTATCCGTCATATCGTAAATCAGCCCTTTGTAAGCCACCCAAATTTGGGGTTTATCCTGTCCGTTGCGTAAGGCGAGCTGCCCTTTAGTATAAGCTGGTAAATCCATCAAAATTAATTTCGCGTTGAAGATAAAGAAAAAGGTTTTTAACCAGGTAAGAAATATAAGGGGGCATAAGCCTCTGTTTTATTACGAATTATAGTTGAGATAGGCAGTAAGCCTTTTTTGAAGCGCAAACCTGTACAAAACACTCCGTTTCATCCCGTTTTACGCTTATACGCTTCGCTGCCTCGTGCCTCGTTGCTGCAGGGTACCGCTCCAACCGGGGCTAGGTAGCCAGGACTGTATTTCATATTGAGGATTTGCAGGGTGTAGAAACCCCTGTTTCTAAACCCGATTGCAATGATTCCGATTTTTCATCGGATTAATGGAAAGCGGGACCGCAGTTGCAAAGAACCACTGCACACTCATTTTCAAAAAAAACAACAATGCAAATTAAGCTACGCTCTTACTTCCTTTAGCTTTAAAAACCTCGTAAAGGTAAACATTCATCAATAATAGGCTCATTAGATAAAAATGATCTTCGAAAGGAATGCTACCTACATTAAAACCAACATTTTCGCGGCTATTATAGATTACGACCGGAATAGCGGTTAAAAATCCGTTTACGATATAAAAAGGAAGGAGTGAAACCAGATAAGCCCTGTAAAACCTGTACATAAACCGATGTTTCGAATTAACATACTCTACATAACCCAATACCAATAGCAAAAAGCCAAAATTAATGAAAGTGTACCACCTGCTATGGCCAAAAAACAACATGGCCACGCATACACCCAGCAATAAATTACTTATAGCCAAACTGTATTTTTGAAGGTTATTTTTAGGAAAATAAACATTTAAGCACTCGTAAATAAATACACAGGCATAAGGAACGGTTAAAAAGAACAGCATTTCTTCCAGCGGCAATCCCATTAAGTTTACGCCAATCAAGTAATCGGTGTTAAACGACCATACGTTAAGCCTGGTAAACAGAATATCCCAGATTAAAAACACCACACCGGTAATCAGAATCGCAGGAAATATAAATTTCCATTTGCTAAAGAAATGCACTTTTTTATCGAACGATAAAACAAGGGGAAAAAGAATTACGGCAAGGTTGATCAGTAAATAGGTATAGTGCATTTTAGAGGTGTTTATTTAAAATTTTAATTTCTGCCGGGGTACATTTCTTACTGTCGATCATAAATTTGGCCACATTTTTAACCAGCTCATTATCTGCCAAGCCAAAATTTTCATTTTGATAATGTTTAATAATCTCCTTTTTATCTGTGGCCAGATCTGTACTAAAACCCAAAAATGATGGTGTGTAAAACTCGATCGAGAAACGCATAAAACGGATTTCCATATTCTCTCTATCCATATCAATGGCTTTTTGCATCGTTCTAAGCGACCGGCTTACGTATTTAATCTTATTATATGGATTCCACGAGTGTTTTGCCTTTAATGCCTCCAAAGTGCCTGTGTAAGCTGTAATTAGTGCTGTTTTATTGGGCAGTTTATTTAGCTTGGCAAATAAAGAATCGGTGAGTTTGGAGTTTTCTACCGCTTTAACCATGTTGGTTTTGAGCACCGAAATTTCGGATGTAGAAAGCTGGGCGTAAGTAATATTGCTTGCTGCAAACAGCAGAAAAAATATAATGCGTAGTTTAATCATGTTTAGGTACAAAGGTAGGAAAAGCTAATTGCATTTATTGCAGCTGTCAATCCTGAGTGCAACGAAGGATCTCTAACCGATGAAACACAGAACCTCCAAACTCTACCTCAGGATCAAAGCCATTGCCCCATTTAAGCAAGTGTTAAATCAAAACGGATTCTTCACTGCGTTCAGGATGACAACACACGCTCCATCGCTGTCATCCTGAGTGCAACGAAGGATCTCTAACCGATAGGAACACAGAACCTCCAAACTCTACCTCAGGATCAAAGCCATTGCCCCATTTAAGCAAGCGCCATTACAAAGCAGATTCTTCACTGCGTTCAGAATGACAAAATATATCACACAGCTGTCATCCTGAGTGCAACGAAGGATCTCTAACCGATTGGAACACAGAACCTCCAAACTCTACCTCAGGATCAAAGCCATTGCCCCATTTAAGCAAGTGCCATTACAAAGCAGATTCTTCACTGCGTTCAGAATGACAAGTACTTTTATTAAAAAAATATTTATTTTTAATAATGGATCATAATTATTTCGTTTACATTTTAACTAATAAGAATAAAACCGTGGTTTATATTGGAGTTACGAATGATTTAGAAGTAAGACTAAGACAACACATCGAAAATAAAGAAAATAAATTTGCTTTCACTTATAAATACAACTGCCACTATCTCGTTTACTACGAACGATTCCAATACATTGAGTATGCTATAGAACGCGAAAAAGAATTAAAAGGCTGGACAAGAGCAAAAAAGAATTCTTTGATAGAATTGGAGAATAAAAACTGGGATTTTCTTAATGCTATCATTGCTGAAGAATAAATCAATTCTTTTACGCTACTGTCATCCTGAGTGCAACGAAGGATCTCTAACCGATGGAACACAGAGCCTCCAAACTCTACCTCAGGGTCAAAGCCATTGCCCCATTTAAGCAAGCGCCATTACAAAGCAGATTCTTCACTGCGTTCAGAATGACAAAATATATCACACAGCTGTCATCCTGAGTGCAACGAAGGATCTCTAACCGATTGGAACACAGAACCTCCAAACTCTACCTCAGGATCAAAGCCATTGCCCCATTTAAGCAAGTGCCATTACAAAGCAGATTCTTCACTGCGTCCAGAATGACAAAATATATCACACAGCTGTCAATCCTGAGTGCAACGAAGGATCTCTAACCGATGAAACACAGAACCTCCAAACTCCACCTCAAGATCAAAGCTATTGCCCCATTTAGCAAGTGCTATTACAAAGCAGATTCTTCACTGCATTACCAATGACAGCTTCCACCGAATGACAAAAAACAAAAACAAAACCCAATAAATTTCCTTTATTTACACCATGGAGAAAAAACCCAGGATAACCGTTATTGGCGCCGGTTTTGCAGGCTTGGCTGCAGCAGCATTGCTGGCAAAGGATGGCTGTGAGGTTACCGTTATCGAAAAAAACGAAATGGCCGGTGGCCGTGCACGAACCTGGGAAAAAGACGGGTTCCTTTTTGATATGGGTCCAAGCTGGTACTGGATGCCTGATGTTTTCGAAAATTATTACAAACTTTTCAACAAAACAACCTCCGACTTTTACGAACTTAAAAGACTTATTCCCTCTTACCGCATTTATTTCGGCAAAGATGATACAATTGATGTTCCATCAACCATAACAGATTTATATGCCCTATTTGAGCAGTTAGAAACCGGCAGCAGTAAAAACCTGGAATCTTTTCTCGATCAGGCTAAATATAAATATGATGTGGGCATGAACGAGTATGTTTTCAAACCCTCGCACAGCGTAATGGAATATTTCGATCCAAGGTTGGCCATTAGCGGAATAAAACTCCAGCTTCTGGGCAATATGCGGAAACATGTACACAAATTGTTTAAAAATGACCGGTTAAGGAAGTTATTAGAATTTCCGGTTTTATTTTTAGGCGCCACACCACAAAATACTCCAGCCCTGTATAGTTTAATGAACTATGCTGATCTGGTTCTTGGCACGTGGTACCCTATGGGTGGCATGCATAAAATTGTAACTGCCATGCAAAAAATTGCAGAAAGCCAGGGCGTAAAGTTTATTTTCAATACTGAAGTAACCAAAATACAGGTTAAAAATAATATTGCAGAAGAAGTGATTACGGATAAGAGCAGTTTTAAAAGCGATTTTGTAGTGGGTAACGCCGATTATCACCACATCGACCAGCATCTTTTTGATAAACCATACCGAAATTACAATGAAAAATACTGGGATACAAGAACCATGGCTCCCTCTTGCCTGTTGTTTTATATCGGTTTAAATAAAAAACTCAAAAATATATTACACCACAATTTGTTCTTCGATGAGAATTTCGATCAGCATGCCGAAGAAATCTACACCAAACCACAGTGGCCATCTAAACCATTGTTTTACGCCTGTTGCCCTTCGGTTACCGATCCTGGTGTTGCTCCGGCAGGCTGCGAGAATCTTTTCTTTTTAGTTCCGCTTGCACCTGGTTTACCAGATAGTGAAAGCAAAAGGGAAGAATATTTTAATTTATTGGTTAACCGCTTTAAGGATTTAACAGGAAACGACATCAGCGCTAACATTTTATTTAAACGCAGTTATGCCATGAATGATTTTGTTGCAGATTACCATGCCTTTAAAGGAAATGCATATGGATTAGCAAACACTTTGAAACAGACCGCTTTTTTAAAACCGAAGATAAAAAGTAAAGTAACAAATTTTTTATATACCGGTCAATTAACCGTTCCAGGCCCCGGAGTGCCACCTGCAATCATATCTGGACAAGTGGTAGCAAAAGAAATAAAAAAAAAGTTAAAAAAAGCTTGACAAATTTAAAATTTCCCTTATCTTTATAACCACAAAACAAAAACACTGCAATAAAGCTTCAAAACACATAATCGTTCGAGGTTTGCATTTGTTTCGAAATAAGAGAGAAGGCGAATTGTTGAAAGAAAAAATAAGAATCAACTAACCAAATATATGATAAGCAAAAAGGCCTGAGGTTTCAGGCCTTTTGCTTTTTAAGAGATTTTGGGAATACCTTATGTTAGTTAATACAACCAATAATTAAATAAAAGGGTCGTCATTTCGACTGCAGCATAGCGAAACGGAGAAATCTATCTCGACTGCCCTCAGGATGGCAGACAATAATATAAGTGTAATGAAATAAATCTGCGGCCTTTTCTGCGTTATCTGCGGGAAACAAAAATGCGATATCATTCCGGGTTTTTCCCGCGGATACAAAAAAGATAAAAATCGCAGATCAAACAGATGATAGATCTCTCCGCTACGGTCGAGATGGCGAATCTTTTATTGAATTCCGCTATTTCAACCTTAAACAAAAAAGGCCCAGATAAAATCTGAGCCCTTAGTTTTTCGATTGATGTATCTTAAGCCATTTCAGTGGTGGCAATTTCTTTCGAATATGTTTTTAAGTATTTTTTCAGGATTCCCCTGGCCACGTGAATACGTGTTTTTACCGTTCCAATCGGAATCTCTAACATATCTGCAATTTCATGGTATTTATAACCTTCAAAATAGCGGATAAAAGGTACATAATACTCTTCCGGCAATTGTGAAAGGGCTTTATCAATATCACCCAACACAAATTTACTTTCTGCCTGGTTTTTAGTGGCGCTATAGGAAAGGTTTGCAGAAGAAATATCTTCGCTCTGCGTAATTAATGTGTTGGTTTTCACCAAACGGCGGTAGTTGTTAATGAAAGTGTTTTTCATAATGGTAAACAACCATCCTTTTAAGTTCGTACCTTCTTTAAACTTATTATAATAAGTAATTGCTTTAAGCATAGTGTCTTGAACCAAATCATTTGCGTCTTCTGCGTCTTTAGTGAAATTTAAAGCATAAGACCTAAGTGATACCGAGTGATGATTAACCAGATGATTGAATTCAAATTTTGTCATGATTTTTAGCTTTAGGTAGATTAAAACAAATTATTGCTTATTCGGTTTAACCTAAACAAACTTAGTACCAAAAATTTCTGGCACGGTGCCAAAAGCGTAAAATCATGCCACAGCAAGTTTTCGTCACAGAATATTTACTTCTCGTTCTAAAGTGACTCCAAAAGTAGACTTTACACTGTCTATAATCTGTTCAGAAAAAGCGTACACTTCTGTGCCAGTTGCGCCGCCATGGTTAACTAAAACTAAAGCCTGGTTTTTCCAGGTACCGGTATTACCTGTTATTTTGCCCTTCCAGCCGCATTGTTCGATCAACCAGCCAGCTGCCAGTTTAATTTTATCATCAACTGTAGCATAATGTACCACATCGGGATGTTTTGCCACAACATCGGCAAACTCATACTTTTCAATCACCGGGTTTTTAAAAAAACTACCGGCATTACCAATGGTAGTTGGATCGGGTAATTTACTTACACGGATGTGTGATACTGCTGCAGAAACGTCGGCAATATTCGGTTTTTCAATTCCTCTGTTTTTAAGTTCGGTTTCTATTGCACCATAAGAGGTATTAATTTTTGAGGCTGACGATAAACGAAAAGTAACCGAAGTAATAATGTACTGTCCCTTTAATTCACCTTTAAAAATACTTTCGCGGTAACCGAACTGGCAATCGGCATAAGTAAAGGTTCTAATTTTCCCGGTTTTGATTTCGAATGCGGTACAGCTTTCAAAAACATCTTTCAGCTCTACGCCATACGCACCAATATTTTGTATAGGAGATGCTCCAACTGTACCAGGAATAAGGCTTAAATTTTCTACCCCGGCAAAACCATGGCCCACACAATAATTCACAAAATCGTTCCAAACTTCGCCTGCACCAGCGGTAACCAGGATTTCATCATCAGTAATTTCCGGCTGAATACCTTTAATACTGATTTTTATAATTAATCCCTGATAATCCTCAGTAAATAAAACATTACTTCCGCCACCAATAATAAATAGTTTTTGACTTTTTACTACTTCACTTTGGAAAAGCGTTCTTAAATCATCCGCTGAAAATATTTCGGCAAAATAATTGGCTTTAACATCAATACCAAAAGAGTTGTACGGTTTTAACGAAATATTTTCCTGAATCTGAAGCATGCTGATTTTGTATTATGCTGCAAAAGTAAGAAATAATAGATAGAGTAATTTAAGGATGCGGTGTTTGATTCACAATTAATTTACGGGAAAATTATTCTACAATCCTGGTAATGCCTTTATCAAAGTTAAAAATTTTAACAACTGGTTTTGGTCCATCTATTTTTACATCAGTCAATTTCCAGCCGATAAAAACGGGTTTTGCTTTGGCCACCTCCAGCAAATGGTAACGTTCTTTTGTGAGCTTCGCACTAATCAGCCCCACACTATCAGACTCTGCCTGACTTAAATGTTCGATCTCACTTTCTAATTTTGCTAATTCAGCATCCAGTTCATTTCCTTTTTTGAGGCTATCATGATAAGCCATTGGAGAGATATTGTAAAGACTATCAAGCTTTGCAAGCTCAAAATCGGGTTTTTGACTGCTATTTTCATATTTCGATTCAACAAGCTCTATAGCACGGTCTTTATCTGTTTTTTTACCGCAGGCGTATAAGGTTATCGATAAAATTGTGATAAGAATGATTGTACATGAATTTTTCATTATCCGGATTTATGGTTTTAACAGCGTTTTGCTAACAAATAACAATCCAAAAGCCCTTCCCTTTTCTTTTTCCCGTTTTTTATGGTGGATTTTATGCGCTTTGCGTACTGCCTGCAAATAAGTGTTATTACTTTTAAAGGTTTTAAAACGCCGATGTACAAACCAATCGTGCACCACAAAATAGATGAGGCCATATAAGGTAATACCTAAACCGATAAAAAACCTGAAACCGAAACTGCTGCGATCGGTATACATTAAAAATAACGAGAGTACAGCAAATAACAATGCAAACAAATCGTTCCATTCGAAAAAAGATTTTGCCTTTTGATGATGGCTTTTGTGCATAAACCAGAGCGGCCCATGGAATAAATACTTATGTATAAACCACGATAAACACTCCATTGCTACAATGGTAAAAAGTACAGTTAAAATATCGATTAATATAAACAAGTTTTCTAAATGATTGGTTTGTAAAGGTATATAAACAGCTGAAGATGCAAAATTGTGTCATAAATTTGTAAGCTTAATGCGCTTTTAAACAAAGCGTTCATGACAAATCATTTTTTAGCACTATTTTTGACTAAAATATTAAAAAAGTCAGAAAGTAGAAAAGTAAAATGATTGTAGCCGATAAAAAGAGAGAGCAGATTATTGATGGTGCGATAAAACGCTTTATCCATTTTGGTATTGGCAAAACCACGATGAACGATATTGCCGAAGATCTTTCCGTTTCAAAGCCATCACTTTATTATTATTTCCCGGATAAGAAACATTTAATTATAGGGGTAATAGAAAGGGTATTCCACGATTTTTTTGAACTGATTAAAAAGAAATATAATCCTGATCAGCCTTTAGAAGATATTCTTTTTAATACGATAGACGTGAGAAATACTTTTTTTCAGAAATATTACATGCTGAGGATTACGGAAGGTATTCCTGATTTATTAAACGACGATGTAATAAAAGACAAGCTCAAGGCACTTAAAGGCTCAGAGAAAGAATTTTTCGCTGAGATTTTTAGTCGCGCAAAGGAAAAAAGAGAAATAGAGCATGAGGATACCGCCCATGTTGCAGAACTTTATTTAGAAAGTTTAATGGGCCTGTGTACCATGTGCATTATGGAAACGGGCAAAGATCTTTTTCCGGATAAAAAAGCATTCAACAGAATGACATTGAAACAAAAAAATCTCACTACCATCTTTGTAAGAGGTTTAAGATGTGCAGACTGAAATAAGAACTTAAATAGATAAGAACCCAAAAACAAAAAACAATACATTATGCTTAGAGTAAAAATGGTAAAATTAATGCTCCTACTGCTCATCGGCTCGGTTTTACCGCAGCTGGTTGTTGCTCAGCAGCAAGTTACCTTAAAAGATGCGCTAACCTACGCGCTCCAAAACAACACCAAGGTTCGAAACGCGAAACTGGATATTGAAGGCGGAAGATACAAGGTAGAGGAAGTTAGGGCGCAGGCCTTACCCCAACTTACAGGTAACGCAGGATTAAATTACAATCCAATAATTGGCCAACTCGTGTTTAACGGTCAATCAGTTAAATTGGGAGATAATTGGAATTCAACTGCCGGTGTACAACTTTCGCAACAATTGTTCAATCAACAGGTTTTCACAGGTTTACAGGCTGCAAGATCGAGCGAAGAGTATTACAACCTTACTTCGCAATTAACAGAAGAGCAGATTATCGAACTGGTTGCCAACAATTACTACCAGGTTTTGGTAAACAGACAACAGCTTAATGTAATCGACACTAATATTAAAAATGTGAAGATTGTAGAAAAAATTGTTTCGAACCAGTTTAAAAACGGTTTGGCCAGAAAAATTGATGTAGACCGTATCACGGTAAACTTAACCAACCTGAACACACAACGTGAGCAAACCATTAATGCGATTACGCAATTGGAAAATCAGTTGAAATTCTCAATGGGTATGCCGGTTTCTACGCCGATCAATCTACCATCTACCGAATTGACAGAAGTAACCACTTTACCTGTATTTACAGATTCTATCGATCTGGCCAACAGAACAGAAGTTAAACTTTTGGATAACCAGGATAAACTTTTATCACTGCAAAGAAAGGCTTATGTTGCCGAATATTACCCAACATTGGCTTTAACTGGTAATTATACTTACTCGAGCCAGAGTGGCAGTTTCGATTTCCTGAAATCTAATGCAGCTGCAATCGGGTACGGAGCATCAGCAGTTGGTTTAACTTTAAAAGTGCCAATTTTTAACGGCTTTTTAACACGTTCAAAAATCCGCCAGGCAGATGTAAACATTAAAAAAGCACAAGAAAGCAGAAAAGAATCTGTAAACTCTTTAAACCTGGCTTACGAAAATGCAAAAATACAGTTGCGCAACAATTTAAACACCATTAAATCGCAGCGTAAAAATGCTGATTTAGCTCAGGAAATTTACAAAAGCACACAAAACAACTACAACAATGGTTTGGCTTCTTTAACCGATCTTTTGGATACAGAAAACGCCCTTACATCGGCACAGAACAGCTATACACAGGCTTTATTGAATTACAAAATCGCCGAAATACAATTAATAAAATCAAACGGAAATATTAAATCGCTAGTTAAATAGAAATGAAAAGAGTAATTATTATCATTGTCGTAATTGTTGTTGCCATTGGCGCAATAGCTTATGTTTTAAGCAACAATAAAAAGAAGAACGAAGAAAAAACTGCTTTCATTGCTAAAGGTGGTGGTGCTGTTGCCGTTCGTATTGCTGAAGTAGAGAAAAAAGCTGTGAATTTAGATTTCAGTGCAAACGGAAACTTTATTCCTAAACAAGAACTTAACTTCTTATCAGAAAACGCTGGTCGTGTTACAGCCATTTATGTTGATGAAGGTGACCGCGTAAGCAAAGGTCAGGTTTTGGCACGTGTTGATGCAGAAATTATCAATACTGATAGAGAAACTGCTGAGGCTAACTACCAAAATGCAGTAAAAGATGAAGCCAGATACCAAAGTTCATTTCAAACTGGTGGTGTTACGCAACAACAGTTAGATCAGGCTAAACTATCAACCAGAAATGCTAAACTGCGTTTACAGGCTTCGCAACGTAAATTAAGTGATGCAAACATTAAATCACCAATTAACGGTATCGTAAATAAAAGATACATCGAAGTTGGTGCATTTGTAAACACTCAAGGCACGCAGTTATTTGAATTGGTTGATGTTTCTAAATTAAAACTGAAAGTAAACGTGAACGAATCGCAGGTGGCCAACCTTAAAGTTGGAGATAACATCGAGATCAAATCTTCTGTTTTCCCAACTGATAATTTTACAGGTAAAGTAACTTTTATTGCCGCTAAAGCTGATGGGACTTTAAACTTCCCAATCGAAATCGAAGTAGATAACAGCCACAAAAATACCTTAAAAGCTGGTATGTACGGAACTGCTATATTTAAATTCCCTAAACAGGCCCCTAGTATTCTTATTCCACGTACTTCATTTATAGGTAGTGTTAGCAGCAACCAGGTTTTCGTATTTGATAAAGCCAGCAATACATCTAAAACCCGTACAGTTGTTGCCGGCCGCATTTTAGGAGACAATGTTGAAATCCTTGATGGCTTAAAAGAAGGTGAGACTGTAATTATCAGCGGTCAGATTAATTTAGCTGAAGGTACTGCAGTAAGTATCGTAAAATAAGTTAGAGAGATTTAGTCGGCTTTAAAAACGCGATACGCCAATCGCAAAACGCAATACTAATTAAAATGAAGATAACAGATATATCTATAAAAAGGCCTTCGCTGGTGATTGTGGTATTTACCGCACTTACTTTGCTTGGGCTATTAAGTTACTTTTCGTTGGGTTATGAATTACTTCCAAAATTCTCTAACAACGTAGTATCTATTTCGACCATCTATCCTGGTGCATCGCCAAATGAGGTTGAAAATACCGTAACCAAAAAAATTGAGGATGCGGTATCATCGATGGAAAACATTAAAAAGATCAACTCTGTATCATTTGAGAGTTTATCAACCGTTACCATTACCTTAACAGATAAGGCCAACATCGATATTTCGCTGAATGATGCGCAACGTAAGGTAAATGCCATTCTTTCTCAATTGCCAGAGGATGTAAAAACACCATCATTAAGTAAATTCTCGTTAGATGATTTACCGGTGATTACCATGACTGCATCTGCAAACATGGATGACATTACATTTTACGATTTAATTGATAAACGTATTGCCCCGGTAATTTCGAGGGTAACGGGCGTTGCTCAGGTAAATTTAATTGGTGGTTCGGAACGTGAGATTCAGGTTTCATTAGATGCTGATAAATTACAGGGTTACAACCTTTCTGTTCCACAGGTTCAGCAACTGATTTTAACTTCGAACTTAGATTTCCCTACCGGGAGTGTTAAAACACAAAACCAGGATGTTTTAATTCGTTTATCAGGTAAATACAGAAGCATTGAAGAATTAAGGAATCTGGTTTTAACCACCTCGAAAGATGGTGCACAAATTCGTTTAGGCGATGTAGCCGATGTTCAGGATTCGAAAAAAGAAACCGAAAAACTGGCACGTGTTGATCGTAAAGCATCTATCGCCATTCAGATCATTAAACAAAGTGATGCAAATGCAGTAGAGGTGAGTAAGGGTACACATGCCATTATCGCTAAACTTAAGGATGAATATAAAGCCAATAACCTTGATATTAAAATTGTTAACGATAGCTCGATTTTCACACTAGAATCTGCCGATGCCGTTATCCACGATTTAATTTTAGCGGTTGTTTTGGTGGCATTTGTAATGCTTTTCTTCCTGCACAGTTTACGTAATGCGTTAATTGTAATGGTATCAATCCCTGCATCGTTAATTGCAACATTTATTGGTATCAGTTTATTTGGTTTTACCTTAAACTTGATGTCGTTACTTGGTTTATCACTCGTGGTAGGTATCCTGGTGGATGATGCGATTGTGGTACTGGAGAATATCCAGCGACACATGGAGATGGGTAAAAACAAAGTAAGGGCCGCTTCTGATGCAACAAGAGAAATTGGATTTACTGTAGTATCGATTACTTTGGTAATTGTGGTGGTATTCTTCCCTATTGCAATCAGTTCTGGTTTGGTATCTAATATCCTACGTCAGTTTTGTGTGGTGGTAATTATTGCAACATTGCTATCGTTAGTGGCTTCGTTTACCATTGTTCCATTACTTTTCTCCCGTTTTGGAAAGTTAGAACATATAGAAGGCAAAAACATATTCGGTCGCTTTATTTTATGGTTCGAGAAACAACTTAAGAAATTTACCATCTGGATTACCAGCATCTTAACATGGTCTTTAAACCATAAAAGACGTACAATTTTAGCGGTAGTGGTATTATTTATTGCAGCAATGTGGTTAGCTGCTGCAGGTTTTATCGGATCAGAGTTTTTCCCTAAATCTGATAAAGGAGAATTTTTGATCCAAATTGAGTTACCTAAAGATGCTCCTTTGGAACAAACCAACTTCTTTACCCAAAGAGCAGAAGCTTACTTAGATAAACAGCCAGAAATTGTACAGTTAATTACTACAGTTGGCCAGGCCAGTGGTGACTTTGGTGGAACCCAGGCAACAGCATACAAATCAGAAATTAACGTTAAGCTGGTAGAGCGTGATAAACGCGAAGGCATGTCTTCAGATATTTTCGCAACAAAAATGAGTCGTGCTTTAGCAAAAGAACTTGTTGGGGCGAAAGTTAAAACAGTGCCAATTAGTATTTTGGGTATTGCAGAAAATGCACCTATTAGCTTAGTGGTAATGGGCTCTAACCTTGATAGTGCTTTAAAATATGCCGAAGGCGCTCAAAAACTACTTAAAACAATCCCTGGAGCAACAGAGATTAAATTATCGGTAGAAAAAGGAACACCAGAGATTAACGTTCAGGTAGACCGCGATAAGATGTCGGCAGTTGGCTTAACACTACAAACAGTAGGTTCTACCATGCAAACAGCATTTGCGGGTAACACCGATGGTAAATACAGAAAAGGCGAATACGAGTACGACATCAACATTCAATATCAGGATTTTAACAGAAAAAATATTGACGATGTTCGTAACCTGATTTTTGTAAACAATGATGGTAAACAGATTAAGCTATCGCAATTTGCAAACATTACCGAAGGTTCTGGCCCAAGTCAGTTAGAGCGTTTAAACAAGTCTACTTCAGTATCCGTTCAGGCACAATCAATCGGTAGGCCAACAGGAACGGTGGTTGCTGAGTTTCAGGCGAAACTGATCGAATTGCAAAAAAATGGCAAGCTAAAAGCACCAATTGGTGTAAGTTATACCTGGGCTGGAGATCAGGAAAACCAAAGTGAAGGTTTCGGTACATTAGGTATTGCTTTATTGGCTTCTATTATTTTGGTATACCTGATTATGGTTGCGCTTTACGATAGTTTTGTTTATCCATTTGTGGTGATGTTCTCGCTACCACTTGCTTTAATCGGAGCTTTCTTAGCACTAGCGTTAACCAACAACTCTATCGGTATCTTTACCATTTTAGGTTTTATTATGCTAATGGGGTTAGTAGCCAAGAATGCGATCATTCTGGTCGATTTTACCAACCACATGAAAGCAGAAGGTAAATCAACCATAGATGCGTTAATTTTAGCTAACCATGCGCGTTTACGTCCAATTTTAATGACTACTATCGCCATGATCTTCGGTATGCTTCCTATTGCATTGGCAAGCGGTGCAGGTGCCGAATGGAAAAATGGTTTGGCTTGGGTTATTGTTGGTGGATTAACCAGTTCACTATTTTTAACCCTGATCGTTGTACCGGTTGTTTACTTAATTTTCGATATTATGTTGGATAAACTAGGTTTCAACAAAAAAGGAAAAACGATTGATGAGCTAATGGTAGAACCATACGATCATAAAGATGTACTCGAATATGATGTAGATTTAAAACATTAATCAACATCCATATTAACAATCAACTAGCCCCGACCTAAAATCGGGGCTTTTTTGTAACCAGAGCAGTGACTTGAATATTTGCCACGGATGCAAAGAACACGGAAAACATTGTGCACCGAAAGAGGTGTGATTATTAATCATTTATTTTAAAAACTTCCCCTTGCGCTGTGGCTCGTGTCTCCACGAACCATTTTATTTTTGGCCACAGCGATGAGAAAACACGGAGGAGTATATCAAATTGCTTGCTTTGGCCATGCCCAGATAATTCTACAATGCTGTCTCCAAACAAATTATGCGCCCGCATTGTATATTAGGGGTTATGTTTAAAATCATTCTTAGCCTGTTCCTGCTCTGTTTTGCCTTCTTAGTAAAAGCCCAGCACCCTCCCGTTTTCGCGGCAATGAAAACAGATTCGAGCTTTATTAAAATTTACAATTTCGATATCACTCTGGTAAAATATAGTTACAAACCCAATGGTGTAAAGTTTTTGGTGGTACATGATAATGAAGATACAGGTGTAAAAGCAGGTTTTGACTACATCCGCTGGAACGGAGGTGAACTGATCGATAGCCAGTATGGTGGCATTCGGGATTATTATTTTACCTATATGGATGATCAATACCGGATAGATCCTAATGCAATCTATACCCAGGCAGGCGTAAACACAAGGTTAAAAAAAGACCTGTTCAGCTCGAACGAGGTTGAAAAAGCCATACTAGGCGCGGGTAAACAGATTGTAGATTTTTATGATCCAAAGGCTACAGGTTATTTTTTAACCCTGCACAATAATGCAGATGGAGGTTTCGGCATCTCGTCTTATTTACCCGGATACGATCTGGCCAGTACGGCCGATTCTGTTTACATTAACTTTGAGATGGATGGCGACGATCTTATTTATGTTACCGAAGCCAGGTTGTTTAGTAGCTTGAAAAAAGCGAAAGTTAACGTAATCCTTCAATCTAAATTTGCATCAAACGATGGCTCGCTTTCGGTTTATGCCATGCAAAATAATATTCCTTATATTAATGTAGAGGTGCAACACGGGCATCAGGATGAAAATTTAAGGTTGATCGAACTTGCTGTTGCCGCTTTAAGAGAACATGGGTTGGTGAAGAAGGAGTAGGTAATTGAATATTTTTATAACTTCTTAACTAAATTTCTATAACAACCATATCGTATTTTGGAAATGAAGGGCCAGTATTTCTTCGGTTGGTTTAGCCCTGCTGTACCTCCTGCCAATTGAAGGAATTGGCATCCGTCCCATCAGGTTTATAAACAAAGGCTTCTGCACTTTGCAACCCTCAAAATGAAATACTATTTTGGCCTTTTAGCCCCGGTTAAAGTGGTACCCTGCAGCAACGAGGCACGAGGATGCGAAGCGTACAAGCGAAAAACGGGAAGAAACTTATTTTTTTTGTACTGACACTACGCTCCAAATTACCGATATATTTTTTAGGAACTCCAATCTAATTTATCGCCTTTATTTTCGTCACTAGGAAAGTGATTTTATGTTACCGAAGCCAGGTTGTTTAGTAGCTTGAAAAAAGCGAAAGTTAACGTAATCCTTCAATCTAAATTTGCATCAAACGATGGCTCGCTTTCGGTTTATGCCATGCAAAATAATATTCCCTATATTAATGTAGAGGTGCAACACGGGCATCAGGATGAAAATTTAAGGTTGATCGAACTTGCTGTTGCCGCTTTAAGAGAACATGGGTTGGTGAAGAAGGAGTAGGTAATTGAATATTTTTATAACTTCTTAACTAAATTTCTATAACAACCATATCGTATTTTGGAAATGAGGGGCCAGTATTTCTTCGGTTGGTTTAGCCCTGCTGTACCTCCTGCCAATTGAAGGAATTGGCATCCCGTCCCATCAGGTTTATAAACAAAGGCTTCTGCACTTTGCAACCCTCAAAATGAAATACTATTTTGGCCTTTTAGCCCCGGTTAAAGTGGTACCCTGCAGCAACGAGGCACGAGGAAGCGAAGCGTACAAGCGAAAAACGGGAAGAAACTTATTTTTTTTGTACTGACACTACGCTCCAAATTACCGATATATTTTTTGGGAACTCCAATCTAATTTATCGCCTTTATTTTCGTCACTAGAAAAGTGATCAATAAACCAAAAACAGAAATGATCCCGAAAGAATAACGTAAGCTGGACAATTGCGAAACATAACCAATTAAGGGTGGCCCGAATAAAAAAGCAAAATAGCCAATACTCGAAACCATGGTGATCGCTTTACCAGCCGGCACTTTTTTGTTGTTGCCCGCAATGCTGTACACCATGGGTACAATGCTGGAAACCCCCAGGCCAATAAGCATAAAACCAAAAATGGCAACAATGATATTCGGGAATATTACGGCAAGTGCCATTCCTATTGATATAATTGCACCGCTAATTTGCAACAGGTTTTTCCGCCCGAATTTACCGATCAGGTACACGCCTAAAAACCTGCCACTGGCCATCATAAACATAAAAGAAGCATAACCTATTATAGCCTTATTATGGGGCAATTTTACCACATCTTCAAAATAAATAGCACTCCAATCGAACATGGTTCCTTCGGTGGCCATACTGCAAAATGCGATAACACCTAACAAAACCAAAATACCCTGTGGCATGGTAAAAAACTTTGTTTTTTCAACCGGAACATCGGGCTTACTATTATGATCTAATAATTTTTTCGAGCTAAATACTACGTTCGTTAACGATATTAAGGCAACAATCCAAAAGTGGGTGTACATGCCTAATTTTAAATTTACCAAACCGAGTGCAATTAGCGCCCCGGTTAAATTTCCTATGCTCCAGGCACCGTGGAAAGAACTCATAATCGGTTTACCATAATAATTTTCGCCGGCTACCCCCTGTGTATTTAAGGCAATGTTGCAAAGATTACCCGTGATGCCAAAGAGGACTAAAAACGCAGCCAATTGCCAGCCGGTGCTTGCTAATGCTAAAAAAGTTAAAGCAATTGCATAAAGCGGTGCGGTTGCCCTGAGCATTTTCTTACTTCCAAAATGGGTAGTGAGTTTAGCCGAAAAAAACATGGTAATAATCTGTCCGGCGGGTAATGCAAAAAGAATAGAACCTAGTTCTGCATCGTTTAAACCCATTGAAGCTTTAAAAGTTGGTATCCTGCTGGCCCAACTTGCAAAACAAACACCTTGCATAAAATAAAAGGCAGATATGGCTAAACGTACTTGTTTTGGAGAGCTTTGCGCTATTACAGGTTTATTTTCTTGGTTTAATAAAATTTCCTGGCCTTGCGTACTTTCTTCCAAAATTGATGTTTTAAATAATAGATTGAACTACAAAGTTCCTTAAATCTATTGGAAATACAGACATTTTTTTGAATTTATATCAAAATATTTGCAAAAAACCACCTTTAAAACCTAAATCTTCCAGCTTTCCATTTGATAGGCGCTGTCCCAAAACATCCATTCGAGCCGTGTTGCCATTTCAAATGTAGCTAACATTTTTGCCTGAGTAGCGGTACTTGCCTGTATAGCCAGTTGATCAGCAATATCAATTGCTTTTTCTACCGCAGCAGCGAAATCTTCTCCAGCATACATATCAATCCATCTTTTATAAGGATTCTCACCGGTTTGTTGCGAAAAAATATAATCGCCTACGGCTTTATAAACCCAAAAGCAAGGTAAAACAGCTGCAACGGCAACCTCTACATTGGCATAGGCCGCCTCACTGAGGATATAACTGGTATATAATAAGGTAGATGGTGTAGGTTGCACTTTAGGAGCTAAATCATATTCTACGAAATAACTTTCATGTAAACTGCGTTCGGCAAAAATAGCCCCGGTAGAGAATCCGGCAAAAGCCATTACCTGTTCAGCATTCTGCATACGGCCACTAATGGTACTCAAAGTTCTGCCAAATTCTAAAAGATAGTAGGCATCCTGTGCTAAATAAAAGATAAACTTTTCTATCGGTAATGTGCCTTTGCTTAATTCGGTATTAAAAGGCATTGTTAAAATTTCATCATAGATGGGTTTAACCCTTTCCCAGGCCTGTTCGCTCCATTTCATTGGATAATTAATTTTAAGGGGTTAAAAAAATGATTTAACGGACCATTGCCATTGCCTGTTTTTACTTTGCTACCGCTTTGTAATGCCTTGCTGATATATTTTTTGGCATTTTTGATTGCAATGGGTAAATCATTTCCTTTGGCCATTTCGGCTGCAATGGCCGAAGAAAGTGTACAGCCTGTACCGTGCAGGTTTTTAGAATCTATAAAAGCGCTTTTCAATATCACGGGGGCAGCGTTCCCGGAAATAAGTACATCGTAAATAATCGGACCTGATAAATGTCCGCCTTTTACCAAAACGGCTTTTGCACCTTTTTTTATAATCTTTTTGCCTGCAGCGATCATATCCTCCAGGTTATGGATCTCTTGCCCTGAAAGGATAATGGCTTCATCAATATTCGGGGTAACTAAAGTTACCATCGGGAATAATTTTTCGATTAACTGGTTGATGGTATCGGGTTCGATTAAGCGGTGACCGCTGGTGGCCACCATTACGGGATCTAAAATAACCGGAATATGAAGGTTATAACTTTTTAGTTCTTTTTCAATCACCTGCACTACCTCCGGCTGGTTAATCATCCCGATTTTGATTGCAACAGGCAATATATCTTCAAGCACGGCCTGCAGCTGATCTTTGATTATCTCAGCAGGGATACCATGTACCGATCTTACCCCCATGGTATTTTGTGCGGTTACCGCTGTAATTACGGAAGTGCCAAAGCAGCCCAATGCCGAAAATGTTTTTAAATCGGCCTGGATACCAGCCCCACCTCCACTATCAGAACCGGCAATGGTTAATACGTTAATATAATTCATACGAAAGACACATTTTGCAATACAACTTCAGGAGTCTTCAAATGCGGGGTGCATTGTACACAATTTGTGCAGACAAACTAATTTCCTACGCTGGCATTATCCAGATCAGGTTCATTTATGGGTATAGGATATAAAGTTTAGGGCATAGGGTTTTTCACCTTCCGCCTTTTACCTCTTACCTTTCACCTATAAAACGGGTATATTCTCAGCCAACTATTTGAAGGCACCCCTAAAGTTTTATTTGTAGCGCAATATAGGGCTTAGTTTTTATTGTTGGGAGAAAAAAAAGAAAAGACTAAAGATGATAGTAGAAAGACCAAAGATGAAAACGGAAAGACTAAAAAATCGTCATCTCGATCCGAAACGCAGTGGAGCGGAGAGATCTACCTTGAGACAGATTTCTCGACTGCGCTGCACTCCGCTCGAAATGCCAATAGCTGACTAAAACAAAAACCCCGGTATAAAACCGGGGCTAAAACATCACAATTAATAAAGGAATAGAGAGACTATATTTTATCGGGCTGATAGAACCGAACAGTACCATCTGCCTCGTTTGATACAATTAATAAACTTCTTCCGTTAGGACTATCTTTTGGTTTAACAAACAGTAAACCTTCTGGTGCATCGCCGGTAGAGAATAACTGAACAAAAACAGGTGCTGCCGGATTGGTAACATTATAAATGGCGATTGCATCGGCACGTTCCATGCCAATAAAAGCTAAGGTTTGTCCATTTACCGGTGCTACGGTTACACTTTCTACTTCTACACCTTTATTATCCGAACGGTCATCATCATATTTACCTGCATCAATTACATGCTGCTCTAAATCTTTACCAATGTTGGCTACCAAAGCCCCGGTATTTGCATTAAGGATACTCACACTTCTTCCTCCTGTGGAGAACAATTCCTGATATACCTTATTGGCACTAACCATGGTATAACCAGCGGTATTGGTTACGGTAAGTCTTCCTAAATTAGCCTCTAACTGTAGGGTTGCCGCGTTCGGAAATTTAACCGGATCTAATACTAGATCTTTTACCCGTACTTCTTCTTTTGCATCTTTTGGTGTATAATCCTGTCTGGTATCGCCTTCATTAGCCAAAGCCAGATAAGCAGTACCACCAGTGGTAAAATACGATATTGCATCTGGCAGGTAATAAGCTTTAATCGGCCAGGTACCCAGCACTTTTTTATTGTCTTTATCGCTCACATCGAAAGCATTTTCGGCGAGACTGATATCCCTTGTACCCAAAGGATTAATTTTGGTAATGGTTCCGGCAACGATATCCACTTCGGCCACACCGTTATTCTCTTGTAATGTAACGTATGCTTTTTTAGAATCGGTACTTACTGCAATGTATTCGGGTTCAATATCTTGTGCAAAACTTGCATTTAAACCATAAATCCTGAAACCACCTGCAAGCAAAGTTGCCTTTTGTGATTCGAAAGCTGAAAAATCTAATGTTTTTACGGAATAATTATCTTTTATATTGATGATCGAAATGGTTCCTTTAGGATCAACGGTATAGGCAAGATTGGGCTCACCTTCGTTAGCGGATAAAATGTAGTTTCCATCCGGACTAAAAGTTACCATATCAGGCATGGCACCTACTGTTATTTTTTTAACTTCTTCTAAAGTTGAGGTTTTTAAAACAACTATATCGCCATTACCTTGCTTATCTGCACCATCTAAAGCAATTGCCAATAAACCATTATTTACGGCAACACTGTTAATACCTGCATTACTTGCAAAAGTTAAAGTCTGCAATTTTGTAACCGTTGGATATTTACTCATATCAACCACATCAACTTTGGTTCCGCCATCGTTACTTACTACAAATAATCGCTTGGTTAACGGATCATAAGCTGAAATTTCTGAAGCAAATTCTCCACCTAAATCAATCGAAGCCGTTTCTTTAAAGCTGTCGATTTTCTCAGGAACAACAGCTTCTACGGGAGGATCTACAATCGGATCATCAGTTGAATCTTTTTTGCAGGCAGTAAATGCCAATGATACCATCAGGATGGCACCAAATAGTTTTTTACAGTTCATGGTTTGTTTAATATCTGAACCGCAAAAATAGCCGCACATAACGCCATTTTTCAGGCGCGGTTTGTTATCATTTTATTAAGAAAATATTAAATAAACTACAGTGTAACCTACTCGGATTTTTAGTGAACATCGTATGCATGATGCATTTCTAATCAGCTAGGCCTAAGCACCACATCCCCGTTCTACTTAATTCCGGCCTAACAAATTTTTCGGCAGACACTGAACTAGCCAAAACACTCGCTTTGAAAGAAAAATTTTCAGCCGGCGTTTTTTGTTTTTTCACTTGCTTCTATCTCTTTTGATGGTGTTCAAGCTAGCTGCGCTGGTCTTTTTGACGCCAAAAAGAAAGAGCCTTTCGGCGGCGGCGAGCCGAGGCAAGGATGAGCTGAAGGGTAAAAAATATTAGTAGCAATCGTTGTAAGATTGCTTCGTACCTAGCAAAGACGGAAAGGGGCTAAAGGAAAGAAATATGAATATGAAGAGTTGTCAACTTTAATAACCAGCTTGCTAGAAAGTTGACAACTCTAAAATTAAAAAGCCGACAATTTCTTATCGGCTTTAGGTTTTTGCATGAGGGATAGGAGTGTAAATCCTTTTGTTGTCAGCTTGAGCGTAGTCGAAAGCAAAACAAAAGATTGAAACATATAGCCCGACCCTTGCGCAGCTTGGGGCATGCCCAAAATATTAAAATTAATTGACCGATCGTAAAACCGAATGATCAATTAAATATGTATCGCCCTGTTATCAGTTGCTGCAAGGGCAGCTTCTTTTAATGCCTCTGTATAAGTTGGGTGAGCATGGCAGGTGCGTGCAATATCTTCTGCAGATGCACGGAATTCCATGGCAATAACGGCTTCAGCAATCATATCTGCAGCACGTGGACCAATCATGTGTACACCTAAAACTTCATCAGTAGCAGCATCAGCCAAAACTTTAATGAAACCATCGGTATCCATACTTGCTTTCGCACGTCCGCTGGCTTTGAAAGGGAAAGAACCTGTTTTATATTTTACGCCTTTTTCTTTTAACTGCTCTTCGGTTAAACCTACAGAAGCTACTTCTGGCCAGGTATAAACCACACCCGGAATTAAGTTATAATTAATATGTGGTTTTTGACCGGCAATGGTTTCGGCAACATAAGTACCTTCATCTTCAGCTTTGTGGGCTAACATGGCACCGGTAATTACATCACCAATGGCATAAACTCCTTTAACAGAAGTTTCCAAATGTTCGTTAACAGGGATTTTTTTACCTCTTTCTTCTATCGTGATTCCGATTTTATCTAAACCTAAACCTTCGCTATAAGCGGTACGACCAACAGCAACGATGCAATAATCAGCTTCTAAAGAAATGGTTTCGCCTTTTGGAGTTTCGGCAGTAACGGTTACCGATTTACCTTTAGTAGTGGCTCCGGTAACTTTATGGCCCATGTAAAACTCCATGCCTAAAGTTTTCTTTAATACGCGTTGAAGTTCTTTACCTAAACCAGCATCCATAGTACCGATTATAGATGGTAAAAACTCAACTACAGAAACTTTTGTACCCAAACGGGCGTACACTGAACCTAACTCTAAACCGATTACACCACCACCAATTACGACCATGGTTTTTGGCACCTCTTTAATATTTAAAGCTTCGGTAGAAGTAATGATGCGTTTTTTATCGATTGGCAAAAATGGTAAAGCCGTAGGTTTAGAGCCAGTAGCAATAATTACATTTTTAGCAGAAAGCGTTTCAGTAGAACCATCAGCTTTGGTTACCAGGATGGTATTTTTATCAACAAAAGAACCTATGCCTTCGAAAGAATCGATTTTGTTTTTTTTGAACAGATAAGTAATACCAGCCGTATTTTGAGCAACAACATCGTCTTTACGGGCGATCATTTGTTTCATATCAACCTTTAAATCTTTTAAGTTGATACCGTGCGTAGTGAACGTGTGGGCAGCGTTGTGATAGTGCTCTGATGAGTCTAACAAAGCTTTAGATGGAATACAGCCTACGTTTAAGCAAGTACCTCCAAAAGTTTTATATTTTTCAACAACTGCAGTTTTTAAACCTAACTGAGCACAACGGATTGCGCCTACATAACCGCCCGGCCCTGAACCGATAACAACGACATCGTATTGCATAATTTCTTGATAATTTTAATTAGCCAAATGTAGGGAAAAAAGGCGGAAAGCTGAAAGCGAAATGCCAATAGTAAATGACGCTTTTACAGGGAGCCGATGACTGAGCATCAATATCATGCTGCTATTAAAGCCCAATCCGCATTGCTAATACTGAAAGTAAATCCATAATCCTTTTTTTGCCATGAGGTAGTAGATTGCTATTTACTCATCTGGTTAATTATCAAGAATTAAATCAATTCTTTTTCCAGCATAAACGCTTTCGCATTGGCAAAACTCAGAAAGAGTTCATCGGCGATTTTTAGTTTTTGGTGTGCACGCACATTGTTCTGTATAGCGTAACAGGTAATGCCCGCGGCCAGGGCCGATTTAACACCATTCAGGGTATCTTCAAAAACAATGCACTCATCTTTTGCCAACCCTAAGCGCTCCACACACAGGTTATAACTTTCAGGATCGGGTTTAGATTTGCTTACATCCGTGCGGGTAATAAACAAACTGAAATACTTAGCCAGGCCATTACGTTCAAAAACCGCTTCAACATCCATTTTAGGACTGGCAGTAACTACCGCGAGGGTAAGTCCTTTTTCGTAAACAAACTGGATAAATTCCAATGCAAAAGGCATTAACTCAATATCTGTTGTTCTAAAGCCATCAAAAGTGATCTTTTCTCTTCTATCGACAAAACCTTCCAGCTCTTCTTCGATTTTATATCGGTCAATTATAGTTTTAGCATTTTTAGGTAATGGGATTCCGGCGTAATTGCTTAGCCAATCTTTAAAATCGATTGCTACTCCATAATCGCATAAAAAGGTATTCCAACAATCGAAATGAAACTTCTCCGAATCAATTAATGTCCCATCTAAATCGAACAGCAATGCTTTTATTTTACTCATTATAATTTTTTAAAGGAATGTTTATGGGATGATTTCGAAGAGGAAAAATTGCTGTACCTGCGATTTTCCGAAATTATTATCGACACAAAAAATTAAGGAATGATGCCCGTTAGGAAGTTTCGGACCGAAAGTTACGCCTTCAAAATTATCAATGTGTCTGTTTAAAGTATCAAAATCGAAAAGTAGTTTTTTGGTTAATGGTTTTGGAGGATTTTTTACAAAAGATGCATTATCGATTTCGTTTTCTGCACCATTTAAATCAACCAGGTAAAGTTTTAAAAAAGTATGGTCATCATGTCCTTTTGCCCAGGCCCTTTCCATTACCAAAAGTGTATGGTTATTAACCGCTAATATTTCTGAAATGCCATTTATATTCCAGTCGTTATCTACACTGGGTTTCACAGGTAAATCGCCCAGGTTATAGGCATATTGTGCAACATTTTTTTTAGTAGTTGCATCGAATTTTAAAATCCGCGTTAGCGCTTTATCGTATCCAAAAGAAGATTGTGGCCCGTCCTGATAAAGGGGTTCCTCTAAACTGGCATATAAAGTTTTGTACTGATCGGCATAAGTTAAGCCCTCAAACAGTGCGTTTTTACGCGGACCATTATCCGTTTTTGTAAAATGAAAACCTTTAGGTAATGGAATCGTGTCTAAAAATTTTCCTTCGGTAGCAATAAAAGTTAAGCCAGGCTGAACAATAGTAGTATCACCGTTTTTAAATAACCTTTCTCCTTCGCTGCTCCAGATCAGTTGTTTGGTAACCGGATTATAACGTACCGATTCTCCATCTGGTTTCACACTTTTATCAGTGCCGTATTTTGGATATTGCCTACCATTTTCCTGCAACAAATAAGTAACGCCTGTCATCCGAACAGTATCGATTTTATTATCTTTGAGATCAATCTGTGCTGTGTAAATTCTTGCCGGACTAAATTGCGATGGATCGTCACTAATCAAATAATATTGGTTTTGCTTTACATCATAATCAATCCCGGATAAACCGCCAACAACCGTATTTTGGAAAATTGAATTTAAAGGCATAACATATTCATCTAAAAACTTAATTGATGAAATGCTGGTTTCTATTTGCTTAACAGCTGTGTTTTTTGTTACCGAACAAGATGAAAATACAACAGCAAAAAGAGCATAAACAAGGAAGAATTGGCGTATGGGTTTCAAATCGAAATGTTTAGGGTGTAAAAATATAGATTTTTGGTTGCCCGCAATACGTCGCCCTGTATTTATTTCAGGGTCTTCTCTAGAGCCGAGGGTATGAAATCCCTCCCTTATGCAGTCTGTGGTGTCAGATGTTACAGTGACCATCTGATACGTACAGAAAACTATTAAAATTTTGCAATCAATCTTTTTTAGAATAAATAAAACAGCCGGATGGTAACATCCAACTGCACTTCTACCATATAATATAGCCTTAATTATCTTAACTCTTTAATGATTAAAATAAATATTCCTTAATAAAAAATGCTGATCATGTTTAATCACGACCAGCATTTATCTTAACCTCAGTATTTAAAAAATTCTAAAACAACTTACCAATTACGCGGTAAGTAATATTTGTTCCATCTACAATTTCTTCATAGTAAACATCATCAGGCGAAACAAAATATTTTTCATTTTTAATGGTTACTTCCCTGCATCCTTCTGGCAACTGATTAATAATATCGCCAATATTATGCGTATCAACCGGACCATCAGTCGTATTTAAAACACCATCTTTTCCGGCTACTACATATACAGATTTGCCATCGGCATTTTCTTTTTGAGTGTAGTATACGCCTTTATATTCGTAATAATCTACCCCGTTAATGGTAACCTGATTCGCATCCGATGGTAAATTAGGAACCTCTGCGCCTACCGGCGGTGTTACCACTTCGTATTGATTATTATTTTGTTGATAAAACAAGCCACCAGAGTAATAAAACTGGTTCGGACCATAATAAAACGGATAATAGCCATAAGGCAATACACCAATCCTGAAACCTAAAAACGGCCTGTAAAAATTGTAATAACTGTAATATGGCCTGTAATAGGGTCTTCCGAAACCAGGCCTGTAGCCATAACCCGGTCTGCCATAACCTGGCCTGCCATATCCCGGACGATAACCCGGCCTGTTATAACTATAATTTGGTCTTCCGGAACGAACACCTGGAGAAAAACTACCTCTGCTTGGCGCGTGCATTGAAGGCTGACGGGAAATAGATCCTCCACCCCTTGATGAGCCGATAGAACCAGACCTGCCACCGCCGCCGCCTCCGCCCCTGCTTGGCCTTTGTGCAGAAACACTTTCGATACTCAAGGTTGCAATCATCGCTGCTGCAGCGAAAACAACCAATCCTTTATTTAATAACCTATTCATTTCTTTGTGTTTAATTCTATATCAATATGACGATGAAAACGCTTAAAAGATTATCCATTAACAAGATTTAACTAAATTTTGATAAAGCAATGACGAATAGACGGTTAAGCTGTATAAAAATACGCACTGGAAAGAAGAAAATACCTCATCCATTTCCCATCATTCACCACCAAGGCACAAAGACACAAAGTTTTTTTTGAAACCAGACTTCTGGCCTCGGTCTTCGGACTTTCGGACTATTTCCATCATCCATCGCACATTTTACATCTTACATCATTTACCACCAAGGCACAAAGACACAAAGTTTTTTTTGAAACCAGGCTTCTGACTTCGGACTTTCGGACTCTTTCCATCATCCATCGCACATTTTCCATCTTACATCATTTACCACCAAGGCACAAAGGCACAAAGTTGTTTGTACACCAGGCTTCTGACCTCGGTCTTCGGACTTTCGGACTATTTCCATCATCCATTTTACATCTTACATTATTTGAAACCAGGCTTCTGACCTCTGTCTTCGGACTTTCGGACTTATTACTAACAAACCTTTTACGGGCTATTTTTTCTAATGAATCCTTAATCTCCTATATTTAAATTTTATTCTAAAAAATTAAACTAAATGAATCTTCAAAGAATTTTCGGTCTTCTGTTTTGTCTGTTTATTTCCAGTGAATTACTTGCCCAGCAAACTGATTCGGCTTATGTGAGAGAAAACTACACCAAAATAGAACGTCAAATCCCCATGCGCGATGGAGTTAAGTTATTCACTTCCATTTACATACCCAAAAATCAAACCAAAAAATATCCTTTTTTAATTAACCGTACACCTTATACTGTTGCACCCTATGGTGAAGATAAATACAAGCTGAGCCTGGGTAATTTTCCGGCAATGATGCGCGAAGGATTTATATTTGTTTATCAGGATGTTCGTGGCCGCTGGATGAGTGAAGGTACCTTTGCCGATATCCGCCCTCAGGTGGTGGGTAAAAAAGGTAAAACAGCTATTGATGAAAGCACAGACACCTACGATACCATTGATTGGTTGGTAAAAAATGTAAAAGGCAATAATGGAAATGCCGGAATTTATGGTATATCTTACCCTGGTTTTTATTCTACCACCTCATTGCCAAATGCACACCCGGCGTTAAAAGCTGTTTCGCCACAGGCACCGGTTACCGACTGGTTTATGGGTGATGATTTTCACCACCGTGGCACCTTATTTTTAATGGATGCCTTCAGTTTTATGGGCAGTTTTGGCGTACCCCGTCCTAAACCCATTACACCAGATAAAGGTCCGAAAGGTTTTCAGTTCCCCATTCAGGATAATTACCGTTTTTATTTAGAAGCGGGATCGGTTAAAAATCTTAAAGACCGTTATTTTGCAGACAGCATTAAATTCTGGAACGATTTATTTAAACATCCGGATTTAGATACCTTTTGGAAAGCACGTTTAATTACCCCTCATTTAACCAACGTAAAACCTGCAGTGATGGTGGTAGGCGGCTTTTTTGATGCAGAAGATGCTTATGGTACTTTTGCCACTTACAAAGCCATTGAGAAACAAAACCCTGGGGCAAATAATATCCTGGTGGCCGGTCCATGGTTTCATGGTGGCTGGGTACGCAGTGATGGTTCTTACCTTGGCGACATTAACTTTGGCAAAACCACCAGTATCGATTATCAGCAACAGTACGAACTGCCTTTCTTTAAACATTATTTAAAAGGTGAGGGCGACTTTAAGCCTGCAGAAGCAAATATTTTTGTAACCGGAAGTAACGAATGGAAAAAATTCAATACCTGGCCGCCACAAGAAGTAGAAAGCAAAAACCTGTATTTACAACCAAACGGAAAACTGGCTTTTGAAAAGGTAGGCAGAACTGATAGCTGGGATGAATATGTAAGCGATCCGAATAACCCTGTTCCTTATCAGGATGGCATCCAGGCCAAACGTACGCGCGAATACATGATCGATGATCAACGTTTTGCTGCCCGTAGGCCTGATGTTAAAACTTACCAAACCGATGCCTTAACAGAAGATATTACCCTCACCGGACCAGTGCTGGCCAACCTGGTGGTTTCTACCACCGGAACGGATGCTGATTATGTGGTAAAATTGATCGATGTTTATCCAGAAGATGCTCCTAACCCGGCACCAAACCCAAAAAATTTAATGATGGGCGGTTACGAAATGTTAGTTCGTGGTGAAATTATGCGTGGTAAATACCGTAACAGTTTCGAGAAACCCGAAGCTTTTGTACCCGGAACCATTACTAAAGTAAATTACCCACTACCGGATGTTGCACATACCTTTAAAAAGGGACATAAGATTATGATCCAGATCCAAAATTCATGGTTTCCGTTAGCTGATCGTAATCCGCAGAAATTTATGGATATCTACCAGGCCGAACCGCAGGATTTCCAGAAAGCAACGCACAAAATTTATCATGACGTGCATAACAGCTCGTATATAACTGTTTCGGTGCTGAAATAAAATTGGGTTCTTAAGCTCGTGGTTCGTCATTCCCAAATTGGTTGGGAATCTTAAAGCATTACGATTCCCACCTGCGCGTGAATGACGACTGAGTTTAAAACAAATGTCAAATAATTATTGCTTTGGTTTGTGAAAACACGAACCAAGCACTTAACTAACTTATTTATTCAAAATGAAATACCTTAAACTCATCATCATCCTGCTTTCCGCCTCTTCGGCTTTTGCGCAAAGCGATGCAGGATACCCAAAAGCAAACTATACCAAAAAAGAAGTGTACATCCCCATGCGTGATGGCACCAAACTTTTTACCGCTATTTACACCCCAAAAGATGCTTCAAAGGATAAAAAATATCCGATGATGATGCAACGCACCTGTTATAGCGTAGCGCCTTATGGAGAAGATAAATTTCCTGCACGTTTAGGCCCGTCAGAATTGATGATGAAAGAGGGCTATATTGTAGTGATGCAGGATGTACGTGGACGTTGGAAAAGCCAGGGCACCTGGACCAATATGACACCCGTAATCGACAATAAAAAATCGAAAAAGGATGTAGATGAAGGCTCTGATACTTACGATACTATTGACTGGCTGGTTAAAAATGTGGCCAATAACAACGGCAAAGTTGGTCAGTGGGGAATTTCTTATCCTGGTTTTTACACTGCTGCAGGCATATTAAGCAATCACCCGGCATTAAAAGCATCATCGCCACAAGCCCCGATTTCTGATTTCTTTTTTGATGATTTCCACCACAATGGTTCATTTTTACAAAGTTATTTCTTTACTTTCCCTGTATTTGGTGTGCAGAAAACCGATAGCACTTCAAAACCATGGTATAACAATCAAATGATTTTGCCAAAAACAAAAGATGGTTATCAGTTTGCTTTAGATCTTGGCCCTTTAACCAATGCCGATAAATATTATAAAGATAATTTCTTCTGGCAGGAAACCGTTAACCATCCAAATTATGATGAGTTTTGGCAAAAACGCGGTCTGCTAAAACATTATAACACTATTAAACCAGCCGTAATGCTGGTTGGCGGCTGGTACGATGCCGAAGATTTATCTGGCCCTTTAAACATTTACAAAACCATCGAAAAGAAAAACCCTAACGCTTACAATACGATTGTTATGGGGCCTTTCGGACATGGAAGATGGAGCCGCGAAACCGGACATACCATGCACAGCAACGTATATTTTGGAGATAGCATTGCTACTTTTTACCAGAAAGAAATTGAAGCCAAATTCTTTAACCATTTCTTAAAAGGTAACGGGGATAAAAACTCTGGCCTGCCCGAAGCTTACATGTTCGATACCGGTAAAAAACAATGGGAAACCTTTACTAAATGGCCATCGGAAAAAGCGAGCAAACAAAAATTATATTTAGGTGCCGATGGTAAATTAAATATGACAGCCCCATCAGCCGCAGGTTCCATAAATTACATCAGCGATCCTTTAAAACCCGTTCCATATACCGAAGATTTAACCACCACATTAGGTTTTACGCCACACAATTACATGAGCGAAGATCAGCGTTTTGCTGGCAGAAGGCCGGATGTACTGGTATATCAAACCGATGTGTTGGATAACGATATTACTTTGGGTGGCGAAATCATGTCGCACCTTAAAATTGCCACTACCGGTACCGATGCCGATTTCATTGTAAAACTGATTGACGTATATCCTGCCGACGAGCCAAACAATCCTTATATGCCAAATAAGAACATTACCCTGAGCAATTACTGGCAAATGGTGCGTTCGGAAGTAATGCCTGCCCGTTTCCGCAATAGCTTTGAAAAACCTGAGGCTTTGGTGGCTAACCAAAAAACCGATGTAAACTTCCAATTGCAGGATGTATTACATACCTTTAAAAAAGGACACAGAATCATGATCCAGGTACAAAGCACAGCCTTTCCGTTATTTGCCCGTAACCCACAAAAGTTTGTAGAAAACCCTTATAAAGCAACCGAAGCAGATTATATTAAAGCTACACAAACGGTTTTTAACGATAGCTTTATCGAAGTTGATGTAATTAAATAAATTCACGCTCGTTTCTAACGAGTGTGTAAATAACCGATCGTTTTTAACGATTCATAAAAAATTCCCTCGCCCCGGTTCGTTTCCCCACGAACCGAAAGCGTTGGTCAAAAAATAAATAAATGAAAAAACTACTATTCATCCTCGCAACCGCCCTTAGCATTTCAGCAGCACAGGCACAGTTGCTGGGCAAAAACCAGGTGAACTCCAGAGCCGATAGCCTGCGTGGAACCCTTACACCTTTACGTACCTGTTACGACATTAATTATTACCATTTAGATGTAAAAATTGACATCGACCAGAAATCCATCATCGGAAGCAACGAATTTGCCTTCACTGCCACTCAGGATTTCACCAAACTCCAGTTCGATCTTTTCGATAACCTCAAAGTAGAAAAAGTATTATATAAGGGCACTGATTTACCTTTCACCAGGGAATATAATGCCGTTTTTGTAACCTTTCCTAAAGCTGTAAAAAAAGGAAGTAAAGATAAATTCACTGTTTTTTATTCCGGCAATCCTACTGTAGCCAAAACACCACCATGGGATGGCGGTTTCATCTTCAAAAAAGATGCTGCCGGCAATCCGTTTGTTTCTGTAGCCTGCCAGGGGCTTGGAGCCAGTGTATGGTGGCCAAATAAAGATCACCAGAGCGACGAGGTAGACAGCATGTTGATCAGTATCAGCATTCCAAATACTTTACAGGAAATATCTAACGGCAGGTTAAGAAACACCGTCGACAAACCAGATGGTTACAAACAATATAATTGGTTTGTAAGCAATCCCATCAACAATTACGATGTAACCTTTTATATTGGCAAGTATGCTCATTGGCAGGATAGTTATGATGGCGAAAACGGGAAATTAAGTGTCGATTACTGGGCCTTACAAACCGACAGTGCAAAGGCACGGCCACACTGGGATGCCGATGTTAAACCCATGTTAAAATGTTTCGAATATTGGTTCGGCCCTTACCCCTGGTATAAAGATGGCTACAAACTTGTTGAGGCGCCACATTTAGGTATGGAACACCAAAGTGCCGTGGCTTACGGCAACCAGTTTAAACAGGGCTATTTGGGGCGCGATTTAAGTGGCACCGGGCATGGCTTAAAATGGGATTTCATTACCATCCACGAAAGTGGGCACGAATGGTTTGGCAATAACATCACCTCAAAAGATATCGGCGATATGTGGGTGCACGAAGGTTTTACCAATTATTCGGAAGTATTATTTACCGAATGTACCGAGAATAAAGCTGCTGCAGATGAATATGTAATCGGATTGCAGAAAATTATCCGCAACGATATTCCTGTAATTGGCCCTTATGGTGTAAACAAAGAAGGTTCTGGCGATATGTATCCTAAAGGAGCAAACCTGGTGAGCATTATTCGCCAATTGGTTAACAATGATGAAAAATTCAGGCAAATCCTCCGCGGACTGAACAAAAACTTTTATCACCAGACCGTAACTACTGCGCAGATCGAAAATTATATTGCCAAACAGAGCGGTTTAAAACTGGATAAGATTTTCGATCAGTATTTACGTTATACCAAAATACCGGTTCTGGAATATAAAATCGATAAAGGCAACTTATCTTACCGTTGGGTAACCGATGTTAAAGGTTTCGATATGCCCGTTCGCGTAACCTTAAAGCCAGGCGATTATACTTTGATTAAACCCACAAACGATTGGAAAACCGTTAAAGTTGATGCTAGTATAAACGCTGATAATTTTAAACAGGATCCATTGTTTTACATTAACCTTAAGAAAGGATAGTCCCCGTTCAAACGTCCGAAGTTTCCCTGGCCCACAGCTTGGCTAACTTCGGAAATCGGCCTGATGCTATAATTTTCCATTTGTGCAACTTTTCTTAAAAACAACCGTCTTATAAGAAATGGCTCATTATTCATCTAAAAAATAAAAATCTATAACCATGAAAAAAGTATTTGCAATATTATTGGCATCTTTAACATTAACCGCTGGCATTAACGCAATTGCAAAGGACGGTACAAAAATCACCGTTTCAAGCAAGAAGAACGATGACCGCGATGTTAAAAATTTTAACGGCGTGGCTTCTGCAGGCCCTATCAATGTAATTGTAACCTTAGGCAATACCGAAAGCTGCCGCCTGGAGGGCGATGCAGAGGCAATAGCTTCGATTGTTACCGAAGTAAAAGGCAACGTGTTAGTTATCCGTCCGCAAACCAGCATCAGAAGCTGGTCTAACAAATACGAGGGCAAAAAAATTACGGCTTATGTAACCGCAAAAGAACTGGCCAGCTTAACCGTAAGCGGCTCTGGTAACCTAACCGTTAATGGAAAAATCAGCACAGGCAGTTTAACAACAACCATAAGTGGTTCTGGAAACATCAAAGCCTCGGCCGATGTAGACGATTATAGCGGTGTAATTAGCGGTTCGGGTTCAATAAATATTACTGGCGGTGCCGATCATGCTAAAGTGGTAATCAGCAGCTCAGGTACATTTGCCGGTAAATCTTTTTCAACAAAAACATTAAACAGCACCATCAGTGGTTCAGGAACCGTAAACATTGCGGTAAGCGAAAGCATCAGGGCAGTAATCAGCGGATCAGGAAGCGTAAATTATTCTGGCAATCCGAGCGTTGATAAAACCGTTATCGGTTCTGGCGGGGTAAGGAAAATGTAAAATCAGATTCATACTATACAAAAAACGCCTCGAAGAAATTCGGGGCGTTTTTTTGTAATATTTTTTTTAGCTTATACACATGATTTGGAAACTAGGTTTATTACAACTATTATCGTCCGTCCTGCTCCATTAATCCGATAAAAACCGGAATCGTTCCAACCGGGTTTATGATCAATGGTTACCTTGCTGTAAATCCTAAAAATGGAATACTGTCACAGCCTGTTAGCCCCGGTTGAAGCGGTACCCTGCAGCAACGAGGCACGAGGCAGCGAAGCGTACAAGCGTAAAACGGGAAGAAACTTATTATGGTGCACAGCCCCTGCGCTCCCCATAAAAAACAGACTTATTTTATGGCATGGAAACGGGCATTCAGTAATTCTTGGCGATCTACAGCCCCGCTCCATTAATCCGATGAAAAACCGGAATCATTCCAACCGGGTTTATTAACAATGGTTTCTTTAACACACAGAAAAGATATTGATCGGTTTTTGCTTTGAAACAATTATCTTCGTTTACCTATATCTTACCCATGAAAAAAATAGCATTAATGGTTTTATTGATCAGCACAATCAATTTCGCGTATAGCCAGGATCAGACACTTGATAAAAAATATCGCCCTGTGGTTGCTGCTTTCATCAATGCCATTAAAAGCGGAAATATAGAAAAGCTGAGCAGTAAAATCAGCTACCCATTAAAAAGGGCCTACCCTATCCCGGCCATTAAAAACAAACAGGAATTTGTAAAACGCTACAAAGAGGTTTTTGATGATAACTTAACCAAAAAAATTATTAATTCTAAACTGGATACCGATTGGGATGCCGTAGGTTGGCGAGGTATTATGTTTTTAAACGGCGAATTATGGCTCGATACCAATGGCAAACTCATTGCCGTTAACCACCAATCGAGGTTAGAAGCCAAAGAACAGGCCAGATTAATTAACGCTGAAAAAACCAGTCTTCACCCCTCATTAAGTAACTTTATACAACCAGTTTTGGTTTTCGAAACTGCGCAATACCGGATCAGGATCGATGACCTTGGCAATAACAATTACCGTTATGCCGCATGGCCGATAAAAAGCAAAATGAGCGATAAACCTAAACTGGTGTTAAACAATGGCAAGTGGACACCCGATGGCAGCGGAGGCAACCACAATTATCAGTTTAAAAGCGGCGATTACCTCTATACTTGTTTCATTACTGTAATGGGCGAAAAAGATTCGCCTCCGGCATTATTGGTGATCAGCAAAGCCGGTACAGAAGTTTTATCCCAACCCGCTAAAAAAATCATCCTTTAAAATCTGCATATGCTTACCGAAACCTTAAAAAAGCTTTTTAACCGCGATCTTACCAGGTTGAAATCAGAAATCGAAGCCTACCAGAACGAAGCCAATTTATGGCGGGTAGATCGGGGTATTGCAAATTCGGCTGGTAACCTATGCCTTCACCTTATTGGTAACCTGAACACCTACATAGGCGCAACCCTGGGCGGCACTGGTTATATCCGGAACCGTGAGCTGGAATTTTCGCTGAAAGATATCCCAAAGCAAGAACTCATCAAAATGATTGAAGAAACCACAGCCATTGTTCGTGAAACTTTAGATCAGATTAGCAATGAGCAGATGAATAGTGAATACCCTTTATTCGTATTTGAAGAAAAAACTTCGACTGAATTTTTTCTTGTTCACCTTACTACGCATTTAACTTACCACCTAGGGCAGATTAATTACCATAGGAGGTTGTTGGATGGTGGGGTATGAATGACAAATGAGTTCATGTATCTAACTTCCGAAGTTTGCCGTCATTTCGAGCGGAGTGCAGCGAAGTCGAGAAATCTGTATTGATATAGATCTCTCCATTCCACTGCGTTCCAGTCGAGATGACGCCTCTTTTATTTGAATCTGTCGATGGCAGTCTATTATTAATCATTTTAATATCTTAACAAATGATACAACAAAACTTCGCGCTACATCTTTAAATAATTATTTGAGGTGCATATAGCGTTTTGTTTGCTACAATTCCCCATGCGGTCGTCATCCTGAACTTGTTTCAGGATCTATTATGCAGATTTAAATGCTTCTCCAATGTGCCGTCCACTTCTCGACGGTATTGCAGGCTTTTACTTACTTCATTTAAGTTTATTCAAACTTCGTTCATGTTAACCACAAGGTATTTTAACTTTTTATCAAATACTATTATGTTTTTATCAACTTCATTTATACTAATTAAACTATACTTTTAATTTATACAAACTTCATTTATCTTTCTTAAAACTGCATTTATACTAACTAAAACGTATTTTTAGTTTCTTTAAACTGCATTTAACCTTTTTCAAATTACATTTCTATTAATCGGAACATACTTTTAGTTTTATCAAACTGAGTTTATCTTTTTATCAACTGCTTTTATTATTCTCGAAACTGGATTTTATATTTTTTATCATTATATTTAAATCATACAATTATGCATTGTGGTTTGAGGTACTGCAATACATATTGTTAAATCGTCCCTGATAAATTGAATGTTATTTTTCATCAATTAATAGATTTACAATATGTTGTACCTAAATGTAGTACCCATTTTTGTTGCGAGGGGCATACAGAATGTTTCTACCTATCTGATTAAAGCGGGTTTCAGTCCGCACTCAGCTCATTTTATCTTACATAGCAAAACCCGGTCAATCAGACTGGATCATATCGAGAAATTATGTAAACTTTTAATCTGCGAGCCCAGCGATCTTTTTGCCTGGCAGCCTGATAAAGATGAAAACATACCCAATACACATCCCATAACCAGGCTTAAAAAGAACGGTGTAGAGGAAAGCATCAATAACCTGATTGCCGATGTGCCTTTTAAACAGATCGTAGAAATTGCAGCAATAATTAAAGAAAAGAAAGAAGAAGCATTATCTGCTAAAACAAAAAAGGAGGCTTAAGCCTCCTTCAATATCATTTTAAAACTGAACACCGATTAACCACATATTTTCGATGTAGTTAATTTTTTGGCTCGCCTTATCCAAATCATCCCAACCAGTGGTATGCACATTGGTTAAATTGGTTGCGCCAAACTTGGTTGTATTTTGTAAATAAACATTTTTCCAAACATAGAATTTTAGACCAATTTTAGCCGAAACGCCATAGCCCGAAATATTCCAGTGGTTGTTTCTGCCTGCTCCAAATAAACGTACATCAGAACGCGGAACCATGATTCCACCACCTAAACCTGTTTCTAAAGTTAACGAAGTATTTCCACCAGGTGCTACCCAGATATCATCATAACGCTCTACTTCGATATTGGCATAATTAAATCCATCCGTATGTTCGTAGGTAAGCATTTTTTCCTTAACATTAATACTCTCACCGTTGTAATCACCTGCTAAAGCGCCAGTAGCAACATTATCATGCGAAATAAAGGGACCGATATGCCCGGTAATGGCTACCGTTTGTGGAATATCCATTACATATTTCATGTGGTCCCAACCGATAGAGATACTATAGTTATCTTTTATAAAATAACCCACGCGGATATTATACTGTGGTACGGTGATTAAACCAGGATTTAAATATGCCCAGCTTAATTTCGATTGCCTATCATGTGCAACTACATCCTTCAGTGTAAAATCGTAGTTCGGCCCCTGAAACCTGATATCACTTTTACCATACCACGAGCTGTTATAACCCCAGTGAAAAAAGAAATCGCCCTTACGCGAAAAATTTCTTTTATGCTCAGGGTTAAATAAACTTTTAGAGGTTGGAGTATGGTCTGTTGTAGCCGTTTGAATCTCTTGTGCCTGCATCCGCTTGCCAAACAAGAGTGCCAAAAATAGAATGGTAAATCTTTTCACGCGGCAAATTGAGCAAAAAGACCAATCAATTACAACATGTTTAACATTTCGTAAGCTTTATTGTACAAAAAATGACTTTAAATCATTAAAACCTCGTATAAACGGCCAACTGAATAATATTATTAATCGTATTGTTGGTTAAGCCATGGGTGGCCTGATTCATATATCCTGCCTCCAGATCGAACTTTTTTGAAAAACGGTATCCCACAGCAAAATAAGCCCTGTTCTGATCAAAAACACTATTATTGATTTTGCTTTTATTTTGGAGGTTTAAAAAAAATTCGTTCTGTAATGCCAAAAAAGCACCCTTTGTAAATGTGGGTTGAGCTTTTTGTAATGGTTGAATCAACCTGAAAAAATAACGAAACCTTTGCGAAAACACATCTTCACCTGTTCTACCGATAAAACGTTGCTCAAGCCTAAGCCTGTGACTGGCAAATACCGAACTGATTTTATGGTTATAAATATACTGTTCAAAAATACGGTGCTCGTGATGGGTAAGGTCGGCAGCCCCGGCAACTTCAGTATGAGTAGTCTGCCATAAATAACCCAGCGCCACATTACTTTTATTATTGATAAAATATTGCACAGCCGGCCTGACCAAAGTATTTCGCACATACTTCCAATCATCTGCAGAACGAACCTGAACATCGAACTGCAAGCCCCATTTATCATTAAACTTGGTATTGTTTAAAAACATAAACCAACCCGAATTGTGGTATTGGGTTTGCGCATATAGCTTTCCTGATGCCATGATGAACACCATCGAGGCAAGTAATAATATTTTTCTCATAAAAAGATAAACCGGTTTTATCTGTGTGCCGCTAAATTAGAAGAAATATTGTAAAATAAGGAAGAGTTAGTCCAAAGTCTTCAGTCGGCAGTCCTTAGTCCAAAGCATAATTTAAAAACAACTTTGTGCCTTCGTGCCTTGGTGGTGAATAATGTATGATGGAAAATGTGCGATGGATGATGGAAATAGTCCGAAAGTCCGATGTCAGAAGCCTGATGTACAAACAACTTTGTGCCTTCGTGCCTTGGTGGTGAATAATGTATGATGGAAAATTTGCGACGGATGATGGAAATAGTCCGAAAGTCCGATGACCGATGTCAGAAGCCTGGTTTCAAAAAAAAACTTTGTGTCTTTGTGCCTTGGTGGTTAATGATGTAAGATGGATGATGGAAATAGTCCAATGTCCAATCTGCCCCATAAAAACCTTTCTCTGTGCAAAACTCTGCGATCCCTGTGGTTGTCTTCGACTCCGCTCAGACTGACAAGTAACGCCGCATTCTTTGCGAAAAACTTCGCGCCCTTTGTGGTTAAAAACAAAATTCATTTAACGTTAAACAATTAAAAATATATCTTCGTTAAAGATTTGGGCATTAAGGCATTTTCAATAACCTTAAAATTGCGCTTATTTTAACATTACAAAACGTAAAAAAGAACAAAAATGATTATCGAACCTAGAATGAGGGGCTTTATCTGTTTAACTGCACATCCTGATGGCTGCGCACAGAACGTAAAGAATCAAATTGAATATGTAAAATCAAAAGGAGCTATTAACGGTCCGAAAAAAGTATTGGTCATTGGTGCTTCAACCGGTTTCGGTTTAGCTTCGCGTATTGCTGCTGCTTACGGATCCGGAGCTGCTACCATTGGCGTATTTTTCGAAAAAGCACCTTCAGAGGGCAAAACCGCTTCACCAGGCTGGTATAACACTGCCGCTTTTGAAAAAGAAGCACATGCAGCCGGTTTATACGCAAAAAGCATTAACGGCGATGCCTTCTCAAAAGAAATCAAAGCAAAAACCATCGAGCTGATTAAAGCAGACCTTGGCCAGGTTGATCTTGTAATTTATAGTTTGGCCTCTCCGGTAAGAAAACACCCTGATACCGAAGTATTGCACCGTTCTACCTTAAAACCGATCGGTGGCACCTATACTAACAAAACAGTCGATTTCCATACAGGTAATGTAACCGAAATTTCTATCGAACCAGCTACCGAAGAGGATATTACCAACACAGTTGCCGTAATGGGTGGCGAAGATTGGTCGATGTGGATTGATGCCCTTAAAGCAGAAAATTTACTTGCCGAAGGTGCAACTACAGTAGCTTATTCGTACATCGGCCCGGCTTTAACCGAACCGGTATACCGCAAAGGGACAATTGGTAGGGCAAAAGATGATTTAGAAGCAACAGCTTTCAAAATCGGCGATAAATTAAAAGATATTGATGGCAAAGCTTACGTATCGGTTAATAAAGCCTTGGTTACACAGGCAAGTTCTGCTATTCCGGTAATTCCATTATATATTTCATTATTGTATAAAGTAATGAAAGCAGAAGGCGTGCACGAAGGTACCATTGAGCAAATCCAACGCTTATATGCTGATCGATTATTTACCGGTAATCCTGTTCCTGTTGATGAAAAAGGAAGAATCAGGATCGACGATTGGGAAATGCGTGAAGATATCCAGGCAAAAGTTGCTGAACTTTGGAAAGAAGCTACAACCGAAACTTTACCTGCGCTTGGCGATTTACCAGGTTACAGATCTGATTTCTTAAGCTTATTTGGTTTCGAAATCGATAAAGTAGATTACCAAAAAGATGCCCAGGAAGTTGTAGCAATTGAAGGTTTGGTAAACTAATTATTCAATCCGTTACCCTGAGCCTCCATCGTCATTTCGACTGGAATTAAACGGAATGGAGAAATCTAATCATAATTTACAAACGGCTGGCCTTATAGCCGGCCGTTTTTATACTACATTAAATGAATTTCGACTTACAGCCTACGTTAGAAAGCGACTTAATCAAAGTAGTTCCCTTAAAAGAGACCGATTTTGAAGCACTTTTTGCGGTAGCTTCCGATCCGCTGATCTGGGAGCAACATCCCAATAAAGATCGCTATAAAAGAGAAGTTTTCGAAAATTTCTTTAAAGGCGCCATGGAATCGAAGGGTGCTTTTATAGTTTACGAAAAAGAAACCAATAAAATTGTGGGCAGCTCCAGGTACTACGAATTAAATGAAACTGATCGTTCTGTTGCGGTTGGTTACACTTTTATTGCACGCGAGTTCTGGGGCAAAGGACATAACAGGGCCTTAAAAACCTTAATGCTCGATTATGCTTTTCAATTTGTGGATAAAGTAATCTTACACATCGGCGCAACCAATTTCCGTTCGCAAAAAGCATCAGAAAAATTAGGTGCAGTTAAAATTGCTGAACTGGAAGTGGCTTATTACGGCGAACCCGTAAAATGGAACTTTGTTTACCAGATCGATAAAGCGAAGTGAATAGGTTAAATAACTTCCCTAAGTTACCGTCATTTCGAGCGAAGTGCAACGCAGTCGAGAAATCTATCTCAAGATAGATCTCTCCGCTCCACTACGTTCCGGTCGAGATGACGTAATGAGATAAATCTACGCATCTGTGGCAACCGCCTTATCTGTGGTAAAAATAAATAAGCGCATAGCTCCGCGTTAATCCCCGCTGACAGCTAAAAACACATGCGCGTAATCTATTAATCCATGACCTACACATTTACAATGACAAGAGCTTAACCGAATAAAATCGTATTTATCCTTTAGTATTGTTATCTTTGTATAATTCTCCATTCCACTCACCTTTCAAAACAAAACAATTAAATAAAATATGGCTAAATCTCAGGCAACATACAGTAAAAAAGAGAACGAAAAAAAACGATTAAAAAAGAAAAACGACAAACAAGAGAAAAAAGAAGAACGCCAGGCAAATGCTAAAAAAGGCTTATCTCTTGAAGACATGATGGCTTACGTTGATGAAAACGGAAACATCTCCTCTACCCCACCAGATCCGAAAAAGAAAGTTGTAATCAACACAGAAGATATTCAGATCGGTATTTCAAGACAAGAAGACATTATCGATGAAAATCCTGTTAAAAAGGGAACAGTTACTTTCTTTAACGACAGCAAAGGTTACGGTTTTATTAAAAATACCGAAACTCAGGATAGTATTTTCGTTCATGCAAACGGTTTAATCACCCAGATTAAAGAGGGCGATAAAGTTACCTTCGAAGTAGAAATGGGCCAAAAAGGACCAACTGCTGTTAAAGTTTCAAAGGTTTAATTACCTTAATTCAATTCTTTTTGCAGTTCCTAATTGCAAAACATGATTAAAATTCTGCAGAAAATTCTGCTGCGCTTGGTTTTATAACCATATATAATTCCGTCTATTAAGCATAAAACCTTGCGCATAATTTTATTCTCATTTATTTATTTTAGAAAACCAGGTTTCAATGCGCATCGGCTGCCTCAGTCCCGCCATTGCTCTTAGTCCTCATTTTCGCTGCGCTTTCATTCCGGGCTATCTGCGCTGTCGGGTTTAAGTGGCTAAAACAATACCCTTTTTTAAAAAAATTAACACTTCGAAAGATATTTACTGCAAAAAAGAATAATATTTTCAGGTTAAAACTTACTTGCTGAACGGATTATTTTGTATTGCCCGGCTATTTTTAATAGCAACACAATCCTTTGTTAATAAACCCGATAGCAACGGCAGCCCCCGGTTTTTTCTTCGGGGCTAGAGTGTATAGCGGGACAGGTTTTGCCACTAAATACTGATGTTCATTTTCAAAAAAACATAAAAAAACTAAAATCCCGGTGTGGAATTTGTGCAGTATTTACATCATTACAGCACACACAAAGAAAAATACATTATGAAAAAGTTAATAACACTTGCACTGGTTGCAATTTTAGGATTATCAACAGCGATGGCACAACAAGTAGACTTACGCAGAAAAATTAACGTAAGCGGAACCGCCGAAACAGAAGTTACCCCAGATATTATTTACATCGGCATTTCACTTAAAGAATATTTAAACGGGAAGAAAAAAACTGATATTACCGACCTCGAAAAACAATTGTACGCGGCTGTACAAAAAGCAGGTATTGCAAAAGAAAACTTAACCATTAGCAATTTAAGCAGCTGGAATTACGAAACAGAGAAAAAGAAAAATCCTGATTTTTTAGCAAGCAAACAATATCGTTTAAAAGTAAGCGACCTGAACAAATTCAATGCGATATTAGAAGCAATTGATGCGAAAGGAATTGCCAATACCAATATCGAAAGTTACGATTATTCTAAAATTGAGACCTTGAAAAAGGACCTTAAAATTAAAGCTTTATTAGCCGCAAAAGAGAAAGCAGCTTATATGGTAGAGGCTTTAGGCGATAAATTAGGTGGCGTAATTGAAATACAAGATGGTGGAGACAATGTGATACAACCGGTTTACAGAAATTTCGCCATGAAAGCTGAAATGGCTGATGCAGCAGGCGCTCCAGAAATAGATTTCAAAAAAATTAAGCTGAATTTTACCGTAAATGCCATTTTCGAGATCAAATAAAAATTTTAAAAGTTAAATTATTGCTTTTTAAAACCTACCAGAACATTTTGGTAGGTTTTTTGTTAAGTAGAGGTCGAACACTAAAAAATTAGATATTATGAAAAAATTCATCTACACGTTAGCCTTAATTTTCTCTTTAGGCATTAGTTTTAACTCAGTACAGGCTGCTGATAAACCTGCGAAAAACCCTACAGAATTAACTGCAGAACAAGCAGTGAAACTGGAAAAAATTAAAACCCGTGTTGAAGAAATCAGAGACATGGATAAATCGAACTTAACCAGGGCAGAACGTAAAGCTTTACGCAGCGAGTTAAGAGAATTAAAAGGCCAGGCCCGTGCAGTTTCTGGAGGTGTTTACCTTTCAGTTGGTGCAATTATCATCATCATCTTATTGTTGATCCTGATTTTATAATCGATACAAAAAACTCATCTATCTATAAAAACGAAAAGCTTTGCATTACTGCAAAGCTTTTTTTTATGAGAAATATCGTCATTGCGAGGAGGAACGACGAAGCAATCTCATATTTTTATATCCTTAATTTGATCCTCCGTCATTTTGCTACAGCATTAACATTGCTTCGTGCCTCGCAATGACGATTTATTTAAGACTAATCAATAATATCAAACCCCGTATACTTAACCAAAGCTTCCGGAATTTTAATGCCGTCTTCGGTTTGGTAGTTTTCTAAAATAGAAGCCACAATACGCGGTAATGCCAATGCACTTCCATTTAGCGAGTGTGCCAGTTGTGCTTTGCCTTCTTTTCCTTTAAAACGTAACTTTAAACGGTTACTCTGGTAAGTTTCAAAATTCGATACAGAAGAAACCTCTAACCAACGTTCTTGTGCAGCGCTCCAAACTTCCATATCATACGTCATGGCAGAAGTAAAGCCCATATCGCCGCCGCATAAACGCAATACACGGTAATGTAATCCAAGCGCTTTTAAAAGAGACTGAACATATAAGCTCATATCTTCCAAAGTCTCGTAAGATTGATCTGGATGGGTAATTTGTACCACCTCTACCTTATCAAACTGGTGCAAACGGTTTAAACCACGTACATGTGCACCGTAAGAACCTGCCTCTCTGCGGAAACAAGGGGTATAAGCTGTATTTTTAATGGGTAAATCTTCTTCCTTAACAATTACATCACGATATAAATTCGTTACCGGAACTTCGGCCGTAGGAATTAAATATAAATCATCAACCGTTGAGTGGTACATCTGTCCTTCTTTATCGGGTAACTGTCCGGTACCAAAACCCGAAGCTGCATTAACCAAATGAGGTACCTGCATTTCTTTATAACCTGCAGCAGTAGCATGATCTAAAAAGAAATTGATCAATGCACGTTGTAATCTTGCACCTTTTCCTTTATATACCGGGAAACCAGCACCGGTAATTTTTACGCCCAATTCAAAATCGATGATATCGTATTTTGCGGCAAGTTCCCAGTGTGGCAAAGCTTTGCTAGGTAACTGAGCAGGTTCGCCATGTGTTAAAACAATTTCATTCTCTTCTGCTGTAGATCCCTGTTTTACCAAATGGTATGGTAAGTTTGGCAACTGAACAATTAAATTATGCTGAGCAATTTCCAGTTCGTTTAATTTATCGCTCAGGTTTTTAATATTTTCTTTATGAGAAGCAGTTTGTGCTTTAATGGCTTCGGCCTCTTCTTTTTTACCTGTACGCATTAAATCGCCAATTTGTTTGGCAGCCGCATTAGCTTCAGCAGAAATACTATCCAACGAAGTTTGAGTGGAACGGCGGTCTTCATCAATTTTAATGATTTCATCTACCAGTTCTGGCTGTTTAAAATTACGGATACTTAAACGTTCTAAAACTTTCTCTCTATTTTCGCGGATATAGTTAACTTGCAGCATTATTTAATTTTTTAAAGCAAAGATAATAATTAAGTCGTCATTGCGAACGCAGTGCGGCAATCTCTCCATAAAAAGATTGCTTCGTCGTTCCTCCTCGCAATGATGGACACAGAAAAATATGGATGGCAAACTATTTCTCGTACCAACGCCCATAGGCAATCTGGAAGATATGACCTTTAGGGCAATCCGGATATTAAAAGAATGCGATTTAATCCTCGCCGAAGATACCCGTACAAGCGCCCCGATGTTGAAACATTTTGGCATTGATAAAAGGGTTTTCTCGCACCATCAGCATAACGAACATAAAGCAACTTCAGAAATTATTAAGTTTTTACATGAAGGACAGAAAATTGCCTTAATATCTGATGCCGGTACACCAGCCATTTCCGACCCGGGTTTTTTCCTCGTTCGCGAAGCCATAAAAAATGATATTGCGGTAGAATGTTTACCAGGCGCAACAGCTTTTGTACCTGCGTTGGTAAATTCGGGTTTACCTGCCGATGCATTTTGCTTTGAGGGTTTTTTGCCGGTAAAAAAAGGCAGACAGACAAAATTTAAAAAGTTAGCCGAAGAAGACCGCACCATTATACTTTACGAAAGTCCGCACCGTTTATTAAAAACCTTAGAAGAATTTGCACAATATCTGGGCGAAGACAGGCAGGCTTCGGTAAGTAGAGAATTGACCAAAATGTTTGAAGAAACCGTTAGGGGCACTTTAGTAGAAATAAAATCACATTTTGAAAACAATACTTTAAAGGGAGAATTTGTAATTTGCATAGCGGGAAAACCCAACATTAAGAACAAAAACAAATACGAAGATGCTGAAGACTAGCATCTAAAAATATAAACGACACATCAATTTTAAAAACATTATGACTAGCATAGATAGATTTTTAAGTGACGAACAAGACCCTAAAGCGGTTGAAAAGGTTATTGGAAAATTAAATGATCTTTTAACCACCGGCGAAGAGCTTTTATATTTAGCGGTACAGAAAAAACCTGCGGTAAACTTAATGCCGGATAGTATCGCGGTTTCTAACAAACGTATTTTTTATTGCGAACCAGGTAACTTAGGTTTAACCATGAATTTTAAAGATATTTCGTGGAAAAACATTAAAGAAGTTTCTTTCAAGGAAGATTTTTTTACCTCTAAATTTATATGTGTACCAGAGCATGGTGAAAATATTGTAACGGAATATATTCCAAAAGTACAGGCCCGTAAACTACATCAGTCGGCCAGCCAACAGCTGGAAGAGTTTAAAGAAATGCTCCGTCAGCAGAAACTGGAAGAAAACCGCGCTACAGCTTCTCCGATCAGTTTAAACGCACAACCTTTAGCCGAAATTCCGGCATATGAGCCAACTCCCGAGCCGGTACAACCACTTATTCAGATTGCTGAGGTAGTAGAAGAGCCTGAAGACGAAACCACATTAAAACTACGCAAGCTTAAAACGCTGTATGATAAACACTTGATTACGCAAGAAGAATACGAAGCTAAAAAAGCGGATATTTTAGATAGTTTGTAATTAATACTGTCATGCTGAGGCACGAAGCATCCCTGAAATAGTTGCACTGCACTTACATTAACATAAAAAAAGTCAGTTCTTTGTCGCTTAGAGATTCTTCCTGCGTCAGAATGACAAGTAATTTTATATGAAATCTAAACAAACCTACCTCCTTGCTCTTTTAAGTGCATTTTTACTTTGGTTAGCCTGGCCGCCGATGCCTTTTACCACACCCTTATTATTAATAGGTTTGGTGCCGCTTTTTATTGCGTTTGATGCCATTGCGGGCAATAACGCTAAAAAACAGGGTAAAAGAATTTTCTTAACAGCTGGCTTAACCTTTTTGGTTTGGAACACCGCGTCTATTTATTGGGTATACAATGCGATAAGCGCCTACAATGGATGGGCAGTAGCTGTACCAGTTTCTTTAATTCCTTATGGTTTAGGTGCACTTTTAATGACATTTGCCTTTTGGTTGTATTACCGACTGGGTAAATATGTAAACAAAAAGATTGCCTATCTCGGTTTAATCGCCTTTTACATTACTTTAGAATATTTACAACAAACCTGGGATTTGGCTTTCCCATGGATGACTTTGGGTAATGGTTTAGCGGGCATGCACCAACTGGCACAATGGTATGATCATACGGGAATTTACGGTGGCTCATTGTGGATTTTGGTGAGCAACATTTTAGCTTTCGAAGCCTATAAAAAACTGAAATCACAAACCGGTTATTTAAGATTTAGAACTTTGGCCATCTGGGCATTGGTTGTAATTATTCCAATCGGTATTTCGTTAACAAAATACTTTAAAGCTGAGCAAAAAGGCACACCAAGTAATGTAGTGGTGGTGCAACCTAATATTGATCCTTACCAAAAGCTGGAGAATATTCCTCCTGCAGAACAAATCCGTATTTTAACCCATTTATCTGATTCCATCGGACAGCCGAATACAGAATATTTTATCTGGCCTGAAACGGCGATTCCAAATTATGCTGACGAAGACAGGATCAGAAGCAACACTGACTTTATCAGTTTACAAAGCTTTTTATCAAAGTATAAAAACGGAACACTAATTACAGGTATAGAAAGCATAAAAATTTACCAGGATAAAAAAACAATAACCACAAAATTTGATAACCAGAGCGGCATTTATTTCGATAATTTCAATACGGCCATGCAGGTAGAAAATTCGGCAAATGTTCAGTTTTACCACAAATCAAAACTGGTTCCAGGTGTAGAAAAAATGCCTTTTCCAAAGGTATTTTCATTTTTAGACGGTGTTTTTGCTCAACTGGGCGGAACCGTTGGCGGATGGGGCTGGCAAGATAAACCAAGTGTACTGTATGCTCAAAGTGGGATTGGCGTTGCCCCTGTAGTTTGTTATGAGAGTTTATGGGGCGATTGGATTGGCGAACAGGTAAAAGATGGCGCTCAGTTTATTGCCATCATCACTAATGATGGATGGTGGGGAAATACGACCGGTAAAGACCAGCACATGATGTACGCCAAACTGAGGGCTATTGAAACCCACCGTGATATAGCACGTTCTGCCAATACCGGAATCTCCTGTTTTATTAATCAACGCGGCGATGTAACACAAAGCACCAAATGGTGGACCAGAACCGCCTTGAAAGCAAACATCAATCTTAATGACGAGATTACTTTTTATGTAAAAAGCGGAGATGTTATTGCCAAAATATTCAGTGTTTTAGCGATAATTTTAGCTTTAATTATTCCTTATAGAAAATGGGTAAAAAAATAAAATAACCCGTTAGTTATTTTCTAATTACAAATACATGCAACAAGTTAAAAATATTAGATGGTCTTTTTTGGTACTGATGCTTACCTTAAATTTCGGTTGCGACCAGATTTCAAAAAAAATTGTCCGTAGCGAAATAAGTGATTACGAACACATCAGCATTATTAAAGATCGTTTCACCTTGCTAAAAGTAGAAAATACAGGTGCTTTTTTAAGTTTGGGCGATCAAATGCCTTATATTTTTAGACTGATCATTTTAACAGGCTTACCACTCCTATTTTTGTGTTACGGCCTGTATTACCTATTTGTTAAAAAGAATCTCCCGGTTACGATGCAGGTTGCACTGTGCTTTTTAATCGGTGGGGGTATTGGTAACTTGTACGACAGGATTATATACGGGTCGGTTACCGACTTTATGCACATGGATTTTTATCTTTTTCAAACAGGGGTTTTCAACTTCGCCGATATTTCGATCATGATCGGAATTGGGATATTACTCTTCCAGTCACTGAGAAGTAAAGTGGAGAAAGAAGAACCAGCAGAAACCGAAGTGGATTAATACACCATTTCTTAACAAAGAATTACCGGCTTTAAACAAACATATATTTATCTTTAGGTGTTAAACAATCTAAACAACCAAAAATAAAATCCCATCATGAAAAGAAATGCAACAGCCGTATGGCAAGGTTCTATTAAAGAAGGTAATGGTAACATTACTACTCAAAGCACTACTTTAAACAATACCCAATACTCTTTTAACTCACGTTTTGCTGAAGGCGTTGGAACAAATCCTGAAGAGTTAATTGCTGCTGCGCATGCAGGTTGTTTCACCATGAAATTATCGGCTAATTTAACTGAAGCTGGTTTTACAGCCACTAAATTAGAAACCAAATGCGAAATCAACCTTGATCCATCCAAAGGAGAAATTGTAGAATCGCATTTAACTTTAACCGCTTCGGTACCTGATTTAACACAAGAAAAATTTGATGAACTGGTAGCTGATGCAGAGAAAAACTGCCCGATTTCTAAATTATTAAATACAACCATTACTGTTGATGCTACTTTAGCATAAAACACTGTTATGTTGAGGAACGAAGTACCTACAAACTATTGAGCAGATGCTTCGTACCTCAGCATGACAACAGTTTTCAGTTGGCAATTTGCAGTTAACAATAAGCTAAAAACAATTGAACAACACAACAATTAAAAAATTAGCCAGTTCAATATCCCAACCTCAAAACAATCTAAGCCAAATATTTCCCTACAATAGGCATTCTTCTTCCCATGCCAAATGCTTTGGGTGAGACTCTTAAAATAGGTGGTGTTTGATAACGTTTAAATTCGGCAATATTAACCATTTTTAAAATCCGGTGTACCAATGTTTCATCAAAACCTTGTGTTATAATGGCTTTCGAGCCTTGTTTCCGTTCAATGTGCTGGTATAATATTTTATCAAGGATTTCGTATTCGGGCAACGAATCAGAATCTTTTTGATCGGGCCTTAACTCTGCCGAAGGTGGTTTAACGATGGTATTAATCGGAATGATTTCCCTTTCCTTATTAATATATTTGGCCAGTTCGAAAACCTGCACTTTATATACATCACCAATTACCCCGATTGCGCCACACATATCGCCATATAAGGTGCCATAACCCACCGCACATTCGCTTTTATTGGAAGTATTGAGTAAAATATAACCAAATTTATTGCTCATGGCCATATTGATAATTCCGCGGATACGGGCCTGGATATTTTCTTCAGCAAGATTAAAAGGCAAACCCTTAAAAGCTGGAGCCAGGATATGATCAAAAGCTTCGGCAACTTCTTTAATCGGCACAATTTCGTGCATACAACCAATATTATTAACCAGATCCAATGCATCCTGAACCGAATGATCGGATGAAAATTTTGAAGGCATTAAAACGGCCATTACGTTTTCAGGTCCTAAAGCACGACAGGCTAAGGCGCAAACCACGGCAGAATCAATTCCACCAGACAAACCTAAAACCGCTTTGCTGAAACCTGATTTTCCAAAATAATCTTTGATCCCTAAAATCAAGGCATCATGAATCTGTTCAATATCCGTTAAACGTTCTGATTGAGGGTATTTATTACGCACATTTTCAACCTCATCTAAATCAAAAACCTGCAAATCTTCCTCAAAATATTTCATTTCGGCTTTCATTTCACCGTCTGCATCAAAAACCAACGATCCGCCATCGAAAATGATTTCTGTCTGCGCGCCCACCTGGTTTACATAAAATATAGGCAGATGGTATTTTTTTGCATTATCGGCCAATACTTTAATCCGCTCATCATCGTGTGTATAAGAGAAAGGAGATGCAGCAATATTAATCATCACATCAGGCTGCTCCTTAATCAGTTCATCCATCGGGTTTGATACGTACAGCGGGTTATCATTGATGTTCCAAAGATCCTCGCAAATGGTTAAAGCAATCTTTTTTCCTTTAAAATTGATACAGCTAAACTCAGTAGCAGGTTCGAAATATCGGTATTCATCAAAGACATCGTAAGTAGGCAAGAGTGCTTTTTTCACTACAGCCTTAACTTTCCCTTCTTCGATAAAATAAGCAGCATTAAAGAGGTCTTTCCCCTGTAATATTTCATTTTTAACTGGCAGGCCAACTATACAAGCAATATCTGTACAGTGTTTGGCTATTGCATGCGCTGCGTTTTCACAAAGCGTAATAAATTCATCAAATTCTAAAAAATCCCTTGGTGGATAGCCACAAATAGCCAGTTCTGCAAAAACAACCAAATCTGCTCCCTTAGCTTTCGCAGATTGAATATTTTCGATTATTTTTTGGGTATTGGCCTCAAAGTTTCCGATGTGATAATTGAGTTGCGCCAGCGCTATTTTCATTTTTGTAGTGGTTTTTGGGGGTATTGAGTATCAAGTAGTGGGTATTAAGATACAAGTATTGAGTATCAAGTATCAAGATGCAAGTATTGAGTATCAAGTATCAAGATGCAAGTATTGAGTATCAAGTATCAAGATGCAAGTATCGAGTATCAAGATAAATGTGACGCTAGAAGAATACGCCAAAATTGAGCGCCAGGTAATGGTTTTTAACGTTTCTGCCCTTATCGCTTACAATATTGGTAAAGCCATTATTAAAGGTTAAACCGGCCACTATACTGGTATTTCCGGAGATATCAAATTCGCCACCACCGCCTATAATTAGCCCGGCGCGGTAAAGTTTAATATTATCGGATACATTTAAATTATCACCTACAACTGTTCCACCTGTAACAGCATCCTGTTTAGCGCTGATATTAAATGAGTTAGACAAACCGAATTGACCGTACCAACGTTTACCATCTGCTTTTATTGTTTTTAATTTCACGGTTAACGGTAAATCTATATATTGCAATTTATACTTTAAATCGTAAGCTTTGGGCGCTGTACTACTATTGCCAGTATAGTAAGGCAATACATTGACCTCAGTGCTCTTACCGTTTATTGAAGTAATGGTTAAAGCGGTAGCAAAACTATAATTAGGGGCAAAATTAAAATCACCGATTAATCCGTAAGAAAAGCCTAATGCTACTCCATTGGTTTTTCCCTGCTCAGGTTTAATCCAGCCAAAAGTTGGTGTAGCAGTTAAACCTAATCTGAAACCGTAATTGGTTAAAGAAGAATTTTGCGCCCATGCGCCGAAACTTAAAAGAGACAAAATTAAAATGGTCGATATTCTTTTCATGCTATAACTGATTATATATATTTGTTCTACATGACATATAACGTAAAACACTGGCAAATTTATCTAATTTTTCTTTTTGCCATCACATTTATTTCTTGCAGGCAAAGCAACAGGCCCGATGTAAGTAATATACAGGTAAATATTAAGATTGAAAGATTTGATAACGAGTTATTTGCAGGAAAAAACAAAAATATTGATGCGGTTAATCAACAGCTTAGCAAGAAATATGGTGTATTTTATGATGATTTTATCCACCGGATATTGGATAGCAAATATTCTAATACCGCATCACTGGTCAATTTATACCATGACCAGGCTTATACCGATTTAACGAAAGAAGTAGACAGCGTTTTCCCTAACTTAAAAGTTCAGGAAGAGGGCTTGAATGAAACCTTTAAATACATCAAATATTATTACCCAAAAACTAAAATTCCGAGGTTCATTTCCTTTGCATCGGGTTTTTCTTACCAGATGCCGGTTGGCGATAATTATCTGGGCATTGGCCTGGACATGTTTCTGGGTAAAGACAGTAAATTTTACAAAGCCATTGTACAAAGTGTACCTCTATATCTTTCGAGGAGGTTTGCCCCTGAATATATTGTGCCCCGTGTAGCTGAAACCTATGCACATGAAGAACTTTTTGCCGAACCGGATGAAAACCGTACCCTTTTATCGAAAATGATTTTCCAGGGGAAAATTTTGTATTTCCTCGATCAGGTTTTACCTGAAAATTTAAGCGATTCGACCAAAATAGGTTATACGCAACAACAATTAGATTGGGCACAAAATTTTGAAGGTGATATTTGGGCATATTTTTTGGAGAATAATTTCCTGTATGAAACAGATTACCAAAAAATCCAGGTGTTCTTATCTGAAGGACCTTTTACACCAGGCTTGGGAGAAAATAGAGATTCGGCACCAAAATTGGGTGTGTGGATGGGTTGGCAGATTGTAAGGAAATATATGGCAGCGCATCCTGATGTTACTTTGCAGAAATTAATGGCAGATCACGATGCGCAGAAAATATTAAATCAGTCGAAATACAAACCGAAACAACAGAAATAGTCCTGAGTCAGGAGTCGACAGCCCTGAGTCAATTTATTGAATAATCATCCTAAATTAAATCTATGAGAGTTGGCATTGTATTATCAGGCGGAGGTATAAGGGGAATAGCCCATTTAGGTGTTTTAAAAGCCTTTAGTAATTTAGGTATTACCTTTAGCCACATTAGTGGTACCAGTGCAGGAGCGATAGCCGGGGCATTTTTTGCAGCAGGCATAGATCCTGAAGAAGGGTTGAATATTTTCCTTAAAACAAAACTTTGGCGTTTTGTACGCCCGGCAGTAGGATCATTAGGTTTAATTAACATCGAGAATACGGCCCTCATTTTAAAAGAATATTTCCCGGAAGATAGTATTGAAAAATTAAAAATACCGCTAACCATTGCCGCCGTAAATTTTAGCGAAGGCAGATTGGTTTATTTCACCAAAGGACCACTAATCAGGGCAGTACATGCTTCCAGTTGTATTCCGGGTATTTTTAAACCGATTATGATTGACGGGCAAATGTATGTTGATGGCGGTATTTTAAATAATTTCCCGGTAGAACCTTTAATGGAAGATTGCGATTTTATTATTGGCTCATCTTGTAACCACCTTAAACCTGTTGATAAAATTACAGGTATTACCAATTTAATGGGCCGCGCAGGCATTATGTCAATCAACCATGATATGGAAAGAAAGGCAAAATTCTGTAATGTTTTAATCGAGCCAAAAGGTTTAGGCGCTATTAGCACTTTTGATATGAAACGTGCAGAAGATATTTATTGGCTGGCGCACGAAGAAGCGCTGATAACGATTAAGAATAGCCCAACCATTTCCGAATTGATCACTAAACCATAATTATTTCCATAAAGACTTATTAATAATACATAATTATACACATTATTAAATAGAATACAATAGTGTTAATCGTACACTTATGCAATAAAAATATTACATTTATCTTGGTGGTTAGGTAATATTATTTTACTTTAGGATTATACTTTGCAAATGCAGGGTATATTAACCTAAACGTCATTCTATGTTTTTTAGTCTAATTATTCTTTTTCAGCGAAGAAGAATTCCCTTTTTTACGATCTTCTAACTTGATTCCCATCAAATAACAGATCATTAATTTTTACCTAAAAACCTAAAACATGAAATTCTTAAATTTAAATAAAAGCCTGCTTACAGCATTGGCCTTAACTACTATATTATTCTCTTGTAAAAAAGAAAAACCTACGGAAACAGCAGATCTGCAAAAACCAGATGCCATGAGCGCTAGTCAGCTTAGCAACATCAAGATTTGTACAGAAAGATCTTTAGAAGACGGCACTACACCAAGAGGCGCTGTAATCACATCAACAAAATGGCCTAATGGTTCTACAATTAAAGTAAGTTTAAATGGAGGTACTGCAACCGTTAGGGCCAAAGTAATTCAGTTTGCGAAACAATGGGAACAATATGCAAACATCAAATTTAATTTCGTAACCAACGATAATACGGCTAAAATCAGGGTAACTTTTGCAAGTGGTGGCTCTTGGTCTTACATCGGAAAATCGACTCCAACCAGCGGTGCAACCATGAATTACGGTTGGTTAACCAATAACACCGCGGATTCGGAATATAGCCGTGTAGTAATCCACGAATTTGGCCATGCTTTAGGGATGATCCATGAACATCAGCATCCATTGGTTAGCATTCCATGGGATAAACCAGCTGTATATGCATATTATGCTGCTGCGCCAAATTATTGGGATCAGGCAACAACCGATAATAATATTTTTGCTAAATACAGCACTACACAAACCAACTACAGCGCTTACGATAAAACATCGATTATGCACTATTCGGTTCCTAACGAATTAACCATCGGCGATTATGAAGTGGGATGGAACACCGTTTTATCACCTACCGATAAAACCTTTATCGCTTCAGTATATCCCTTTTAAAAAATAACATCATTACACATAGTGGTTTAATTCGCCACTATGTGTATTTTGCCTTGTATAAACCGAAACTAAATATGCGGATCACTTTGCGCACTTCCTTTTTAAAATACTTCCTAACCAGCTTCATTCTTATTTTGTTTTACAATGCATCAGCACAAGATGTGCCTCACAAATGGAATGTAAAACCTTATGTCGGTTTTCAGCAATCACGGTTTGATTGGTCTATTGCAGGCAATGCCAATGGAACTAATCCTAATATTTTGTCAGAATTAATCTGGAAAAATCTTAAAGGAGCAAGTTATGGTTTGGATATTAAGTATAACATTACCAAGCGTTTTGGAGTAAAGGTTAGCAACCAGTACAGCAGCATTTCTAAGGGCGAAGCTGAGGATACTGATTATGCTGATGACAACAGGCAAAGTGCTTTTTATTTTGATTTGCTTAATGCAAACAAAGGTTATTTTTATAACGGCAATTTACAGTTCAGTTACCAGTTATTTACGTTTGAGCAATTTAATATCAATCCTATTATTGGTATTTCCTACAATCAACAGAAATTTTATTTGTTAGAAAGTGCAAATAATCCCGACAGTAGAGGTTTAAATTCTACTTATGAAGCCAGATATAAAGGTTTTGATTTCGGATCCGAATTTGTTTTTAATACTAAACGATTTAGCCTAAGTGCTACCATTTTAGCTGGCTTTTACAGGTATTCGGCTAAAGCAAACTGGAATTTAATTCCTGATTTTGCCAAACCTATCAGTTTTACACACAAAGCCAATTCTTTTTCATTAAGTGGCGATATTAATCTATCAGTACCGTTAAATAAAACGTTAAGTGTAGAAGCTTATTATAAAATCAATAATATCAATACCTATTCTGGCGTAGACAAAGCTTATTTCAATAACCGCAATACGGAAGAAACTCAATTTAATGGTGCAAGTTTTAGAAAAAATGCAGTTTTTTTGGGTTTAAAGTTTGATTTTTAATGACAAATATTGTCCCCGATTGTAACAAGGACAGAAGAAAATGGCGATTTTATCGCCAATAAAAATTTAATGATTTGTAAAGCACATTATAAATGTGTTTTTCAGAAATTCTCGTTAAAAACAATGACTATTAATTAGTTTTTAAAGCAACCAAACGTTCGCCTTCTAAAACCGGAATGGCCTGGCAAACATTTAACTGTAAGCAAAAAACCACATCTTCTTCAATGTTCAATTGCGCCAGGCGGTGGCTATGCGACGATTTGTGCAAGTATTTTCTCAAGTCATCCTTAGCCAACAGGTATAAATCTTCGGCGGCCACACTTGAATCATCAAAATGTTCGAAATTTTGACGGAGTTTATTTACTACCGCTCCTGCAAATAAGGTATCTTCTAAATTAAACTGATCTTTCCACCCTGCACATAATAAAAGCACATTTTTATCCTGGCTTTGTAAATAATCGCAAAGCGAATCCAGGTTAAGGAATGATCCGATTACCACCTGATAAGCCCTGCTTTGCGCCAAGTGCAAAGCTTTGGTTCCGTTGGTTGTTGTTAAAACGACTGTTTTTCCACCAACTTTTTCTTTAGTGTAAGAGAAAGGTGAATTACCAAAATCGTAACCTACTACCACCTCTCCATTTCTTTCTGCCGCCAATAAAAATCCGCTGTCTCGATAATTTAAACAATCCTCTACATTGGCAACCGGAATAATCGCTTCGGCACCATTATCTATCCCATAAGTAATGGATGATGTTGCTCTTAAAATATCGATAACCACCACGATGCTCTGCTCGATATCGTATAAACCGATCAGTGCAGGTGTTAAACAAACTTCTATTTTTTTTGACATATGAGGAGTATTAAAGTATCAAGTAGCGAGTATTAAGTAGCGAGTATTAAGTAGCGAGTATTGAGTATCAAGTAGCAAGACAAATTTATCTTGATACTTGATACTTGCTACTCCTTACTCTATCTATTTATAAAAAGGAAACTTAACCACTTTTGCCTTGATTGGCGTATTGCGGATCAAGATAAAAACTTCTGTTCCTTCTTTAGTGAAATCTTTAGCTACATAGCCCATACCAATTGCTTTTTGCAATGAAGGTGCCTGGGTGCCAGAAGTTACCTTGCCAATGATATTCCCTTCAGCATCAGCAATTTCATAATCGTGACGTGGAATACCACGGTCGATCATTTCGAAACCAACCAGTTTCTTTTGAATGCCAGCCTCTTTTTGAGCCAGTAATGCTTCCGAATTGGTAAAAGTTTTAGAAAACTTGGTAATCCAACCCAAACCAGCTTCAATTGGCGAAGTAGTATCATCAATATCGTTTCCGTATAAGCAGAAACCCATTTCTAAACGTAAGGTATCGCGGGCTCCTAAACCAATTGGCTGGATGTTGTATGGTGCACCAGCTTTAAAAATAGCATCCCAGATTTGATCAGCATACTGGTTTTCAAAATAAATCTCAAAACCACCCGCTCCGGTATAACCGGTTGCAGAAATCACTACATTATCAACACCAGCGAAGGTGCCTTTAACAAAAGTGTAATACTCCATTGAGGCCAAATCAACATCAGTAAGTGTTTGTAAAGCATCTGCAGCTTTAGGCCCCTGAATGGCTAACAGAGAGGTCTGATCAGAAATATTATGCATTTCTACACCTGCAGTATTAAACTGTTGAATCCAATTCCAGTCTTTTTCGATGTTTGATGCGTTTACCACCAACATGTAAGTTTTATCGTCTATTTTGTAAACTAAAAGATCGTCTACAATTCCACCATCTTGATTTGGCAGACAAGAGTACTGAACTTTTCCATCGTATAATTTAGAAGCATCGTTACTGGTTACCCGTTGGATAAGGTCTAATGCATTTTCACCCTTCAGGATAAATTCGCCCATGTGGCTTACATCAAAAACACCCACACCGTTACGAACAGTTGCATGTTCGGCGTTAATACCTTCGTAAGTAACAGGCATATTGTAACCTGCAAATGGAACCATTTTAGCGCCTAAAGCGATGTGTTTTTCTGATAATGCGGTGTTTTTCATCCGTGAATCTATTTTTTTTATGATAATGAAGCAATACGATCTGTTTACTCAACTTATTCAGCTGTAAATTAGGCGGTTTGAGCCTTATTCTTTCAGGGGGCAAAACTACTAAGAAAAAGACAAAATTTTGAGGTTAATTTTAAGGAGTTTTGATTAGATTTTAACTAAGTGATGCTATAACTATATCCTAAATTTTTAATCCCCCACAATAATCTACCAGCGTCGGGTCAATAATTTTGACCATATTCTGCATATTATAATTTTCAATTTTGTAGAAATTCAAAATTGAAAATAGCGAGATAATATTAAAATCTCGCTATTTTTATTATTTTTGAGTAAACAGTATATTAACATGCTTGAAACTCCTCCAATTTTTAATAGAAAAGATGAAACCATCCCTTTAATGGTAAAACTACAAGAAAATGGATTATTGAAAAAAATTCAGGATGGTTATCTTTATTGGGATAAAGTAAAATATTATGCCAAAGACTGTACCTCAAATGAACTATGGGCTGCAGTCAAATTATTTCGCTACTTGAGAGGAGAAAATGTAAAATTTGGAAATCATAATTTCAAGTACATGATAACAGATTATATGCAAAAATCTCTACATCAGTTTGATATGCATATAGGAGGCACTTTGGGCAGTAATATTGGAATAGCCGAGACAGATAAAACAAAATTCATAATTAGCTCTATTATGGAAGAAGCTATTTCCAGCAGTCAGATGGAAGGTGCTAATACCACCAGAAAAAAGGCAAAGGAAATGATCCAACAGGAAAAGCGGCCTAAAAACAAATCAGAACAAATGATAATGAACAATTTCATTACCATGAAACATATAGTACAAAACAAAAATGATGAGATTAGTCTAGAAAAAATACTCTATATCCATGAACTAATTTCGCATAACACATTAGATAATTCTAAGGATGAAGGAGCGTTGAGAGATAATGATAATATATATGTTATTAATCATTTAGACGGAGAAATTGTACATACGCCACCCCCAGCTTCAGAATTAAAAACATTAATGACAGATTTATGTAGTTTTTTTAATACTGAAAATGAAAAGTTTATTCATCCCATTATAAAGGGTTGCATTATTCATTTTATGATTGGATGGATACATCCTTTTACAGACGGCAATGGAAGAACGGCAAGGACTATATTTTATTGGTTTATGCTAAAAAATGGCTATTGGTTGACGGAGTACCTCTCTATCTCCAGAATCATAAAAGACACAAAATCACAATATGAAAAAGCTTATGTTTACTCGGAAACAGATGAAAATGATTTAGGGTATTTTCTAACCTATCATATTAAAACAATGGAGAAAGCTTACGAAGCATTGAAAGAATATATAGGAAAAAAACAAAGAGAAGTTTTCCAGGCAGCTAGATTTATGAAAATTCCGGGTGTTAATGATCGAATGGCTCAAATATTGAAGATTTTACACGAAGATTCCGACAGGATATTAAATATTAAAGAGATGGAATCCAGATTTAATATTTCAAATTATTCGGCAAGAACTGATATGAAAACGTTAGTTAGTTTGGGCTTTGTAGAGATCATAAAAGTGAATAAGAAAAAACAGAATTTTATAAAATCTAGAAACTTTGATCACGTATTAAGCAAGTATAACCTGAACTAACTTTTTGTTAATCAAAATATTTAAGCAATGACCTAATATACCTTGACCAATTCCTCGTAAATTTTCAGCATTTTACTCGAGATCAGATGAACACCATGGTCGTTTTCTACTGTTTTTCGTGCGTTTTCCCCTATTTCCATCCAGCGTTTAGGATTAATGATACACTGCAAAATAGATCGGTAGAATTCATCTGCCGAATCGGCTATTAAAATATCATGTCCATGTTTACAATTGATCCCCTCAGCAGCAGTAGTGGTGGCAATAATACACTTTTTCATGGCCATACCTTCTATGATTTTAACCCGCATTCCGGTACCTGAAATTAATGGCACAATCATAATGGCTTTGGAATTCATAAACTCTACAGCATCAAAAACCTCTCCTTCTACAATCAAGTTTTCTGAATCGTATTCGAAGAAATGTTTCTGCATATTTTTTCCTGCGATGTAAAAACGAAGGTCTTTATTCAACTTTTCAATATCAGGCCAGATATCATCCAGAAACCATTCTAAACCTTCCTGATTAGGCCGCCAATCCATCGCGCCTAAATGAAAAAGTGTTGGGAAACTGGTTTTGGTTTTATCTACTTTGTATTTTTCCAGATCAATGGCCACCGGAAAAACCGACATCGGCACTTCACAGCCAAAGCGTAATATACTCTGCCTGTCCGGCTCGCTAATGGCAAAAATATGGTGAAAACGGTTAATCTGATCTGTTTCGTAAGCTTTAAGCCGCTGTGCCAAAAAAGCAAGGTACTTACGACGAATAAGAAACTTTTCCGAATGCGAAAGGCGTTCCCAAAGCGTAAACTCAATATTATGCGCCCTGTAAATCAGTTTGGCATTGCTATTTGCCTTTACCACATCCAAATAGGGTACTACAAAAAGGCCTTCGAACTGAATAATATCGAAAGCATTTTCTCGCAGAAGGCTTTCCAACTGTCTTGCGGCATCTTCGCTGTAGTAGCGTGAAACGTTATAGGATTCGTTGGTAAAAATGTTAAAAAATGCCGACCACACATTTACCTCTGTATCTAAATCGTAAGTATGGTATTTAATCTGTTCGAAAATAGGATCGTAAATATCTTCAATATCGATGCGGCCTTTTGTGGGATTGAGGCTAAACAAAGTAATATCTGCGCCAAGCTGCAGCAAACCTTTTATGGTATTATAAACCACAATAGGATAACCACTATTTGGCGGAAAGGGAATCCGCTTAGTAATCAACAGAATTTTCACAATGTTGTGAAATTACGAAATTTTAGGCGTTTTTTGAAAACAGATCTAACTGTGGGTCGCTTACATTAAAAGTTTTGCGGTGAAAGGGTGATAATCCTATCTCGATCACGGCTCTACGATGCGCCGTTGTTGGATAACCCTTATTCTGCTGCCAGTTATAATGCGGATAATCAATGTGCAGATTGGTCATGAATTCATCGCGGTGTGTTTTTGCCAATATTGATGCTGCAGCGATATTTAAATATTTACCATCTCCTTTAACAATACAGCTATGTGGAATCTGCGGATAGGTTTTAAAACGGTTCCCGTCAATAACAAGGTATTGTGGCTGGGTACGCAATTTTTCAATTGCCCTGTGCATGGCCAGAAACGAAGCATTTAAAATATTAATGCGGTCTATTTCTTCATGATCGCAGGAAGCAACAGCCCAGGCCAAAGCTTCCTTTTCGATAATTGGCCTTAATAAAGCTCTTTGATCATGTGATAACTGTTTAGAATCGTTTAAGCCTTCGAGCACGAAACCTTTCGGCAAAATTACTGCGGCTGCAAAAACAGGTCCGGCAAGGCAACCCCTTCCGGCCTCGTCACATCCAGCCTCTAATAATTCTTCCTGATAGCAGTTTAACAACATGATGCAAATTTAATTAATTTATCTTTTGCGAATGAAAGTTAAAGATTAAATTGTTTTTGTTTACCACTATACGTCAATAAATATGAGAACTTACAACGAAACCCTTGCCCTGCGCGTGGCCGAACGTTTAATGCACATACCGGATGTGGAAGAAAAACTGATGTTTACCGGATTGGTTTTTATGGTGAACGGGAAAATGTGCATAGGTGTTTCTAAAGAGGGCATGATGGTGCGGCTTGATCCAAATGATCTCGATAACTTATCCGATAAGGATGGCTGGGAACAAATGGTAATGGGTGGCAGACCGATGAAGGGTTATATTTCAGTTTCAGAAGATGTATTGGGCCGCAATGATGAACTCGATTTTTGGGTTAAGCTTGCCCTGGATTTTAATCCTTACGCGAAAGCTTCAAAAAAGAAGTAATCAATATAGGTATCAAAGCCATTAGTAGCTGTAAAACTGGTAAGAGCCATATATTTTGATTAATTTTACAGTTCTAATCGAATATCAATGAAAAAAAGAGCTGTTATAGCGGCATTCCTGCTGTTTACTTCATTTATTGTCCTGGCTCAGGTTAAAACGACCACATTAACAGAAACTCAACAATCAACTATACCATTAAAAACCAAAGCACCTGAAGGGCATTACTGTGAGTATTGTAAACTTAGCTATCCTGCATCGCATTTCCCCTGCATTATGAAATCGATTAAAGGGAAACTGGATGCGGCAACCGGCGAGATCAACTTTACAGCGGGACAGCCTATTGGAGGCATTATAATAAAGGGAAGCAAAAACGCCGGAGGAATAATGACGTTGATCACCAATGAAAATGGTGAGATCGAATTTAATAACCCAGCTACGGCAAATTATAAATTTGTAGTTTCTGTGCCTTCAACCAACCCAAATTCGAGGGTGGCAGGTTCACCAATAGGTGGCATAGTAATTAAGGGGGGCAAAAATCCAGGAAGCAACTCAATCACATTGATGACTAATGAAAACGGAGAAATTGAGTTCAATAACATTCCTGCCGGGAAGTATAAATTTACGGCAATGGGTGCCTCAGAAGATGAAAAAGACAATGCGCTATATCAATCGGCTTATTCGGCAAAAGTAAATCCGTAATATCAATTCTAAATTCGTTAAATTTATACTACAATCCATTTTTGGCACTATTATGGAATCTTTCAAGTCTGTGCATCTTTAAATTGTTACACATTTAAAACACACATTATGAAACGTTTAAATTTAATATTGGGCCTTGTTTTTCTTACCATCGGGGTTCGATCATTTGCCCAAACCGATAAAGAAACTACAGTTAAAATTGTAGCTGATAAGAATTATACTTTTATTGCCAATACAGCAATCCCGATGTCGAACATTGATGTAAGCAGGGTGCTCGCCATGATGCCCGGCAGTCAGGGTGGTTCGGCTATCAACCTTAGCGGATCACAATACGATGTGAGGGTTACCAAAGATAGTGTAGTGGCTTTTCTGCCTTATTATGGAAGATCATATTCCGCGCCGATCGATCCGAGCCAGGGTGGCATTAAGTTTACCTCTAAAAACTTTACTTATACGGAATCGAAAAGTAAAAAGGGTGCATATACCATCCAAATTAATACGAAAGATGTACAACGGGAAAATTACCGGTTTACCATCAATATTTCTACCAATGGTTATGCCCAGTTAACGGCCAGCAGCATCAATAAGCAACCAATCCTTTTTAATGGTTATTTAGCAGAACCGAAGAAAAAGGATTAATAATAAGATTTAAACGCCATATTTCGTCATTGCGAGAAGGCTTTTTCAGCCGACGAAGCAATGACGACTTTTCTTATGATCTGTCAATGGTAGCGTAGTCGAGAAATCTATCTAGGAATTGCTACTTGTAATGGATCTCTCCATTATACTATTGGTCGGTGTCTCACCGACCGAAATGCTAATTGATTTTTTGCCCTGCTGCGCAGCCTTGCCCCGACTCGCCGCCGCCGAAGGACTCTATCTTTTTGGCATCAAAAAGACCAGCAGAGCTAGCTTAAACACAATTAAAAAAAACAAAACAAGTGAAAAAAAAAAAACGCTGCATGAGGAGAAATCTAATGTAATAGATTTCTCCATTTCGCTGCACTTCAGTCGAAATGACGCCTGAGTTTAATTCTGTCAATCGTAGCTTGTCGAAAGACCTACTATAAATTTATGGAAGGCGTTTCGACAAGCTCAACGTGACATTACTGTGAGGAATTAAGGTATTTTATTTCTTCACCAACTCAATCTGAAAAATATGGGGCCATTTTTTGCCGGCAACAAAAAGCCTTTTGGTTGCTTTATCGTAAGCTATTCCATTTAATACATTATTAGCCTTCGCATCTTCGGTTTTAAAGTAATCAGCTGGTAATAACCCAGATAAATCGATCTTGCCTTCTACGGCACCGGTTTCAGCATTAATAATCAGAATTTCATTTGTAGTATATACGTTTGCATAGATTTTTCCATCTATCACTTCAAGTTCATTGAGGTTTTGAATAGCACCTTTGTTATCATAAACATCAATCGATCCAGTTTTTTGATAAGTGTCTTTATTCAGGAAAAAGATGGTGTTAGAACCATCCGTGTTCAATACTTTTTGTCCGTCAAAAAACAAACCCCATCCCTCCTGTCTTCCATGAGTATACGGAAATTCACCAAGTTTTTTAAAGGTGGCTTTATCATAAACAAAACCCACTTTTTCGCGGTAGGTTAATTGGATAATTTTGTTTCCGATAACGGTTATGCCTTCTCCAAAATACTGTTTATCTAAATCTGCTTTCTGAAGGATTTTTCCTGTAGATGGATCTACTTTGCGTAAACTCGAATGACCGTAATCGCCGGCACTTTCGTAGAAAAAGCCATCATGATATTCTAACCCCTCCACATACGAAGCGGTATCGTGGGGCAAGGTTTTAATTACTTTATAAGTATATTCTGTTGGAGACTGGGCTGCCAGCACATTGATATTAGAAGTTAAATCTTCTGATTTACCTTCGCCAAATATTTTTGCAGTTAACAGATGGTTACCTAATTTTAATCCGGCAGTTTTAAGTTTTATGCCAGCGGTATCGGTTTTAGAAGTAATTTTAACCGTATCAATCAGATAAACTACCGAGTCTACCTTCTGCTCGGCACCAAACTGCACTTTAACATCAAATTCATTCCCCGATGGCACGTTTAAACCAGTCATTGGTGAAAGAAAACTACGATAGGTTGTGGTGGTACTTTCTTTACAGGAACTTACAAAAGCAAGTACAGTTCCGATCAATATGAAATTTTTAATGGGGTTAATCTTCAGGCCAAAACGCATCTTCTATATGGTTTAAATTATAATTTTTATTTTTTGTAAATGTAATTGCAATAATATCAAAACGGATATCATTTTGATGGTTCATCATGTCAATATAAGCATTAGCAGCCAATTCCATCTGTACCTGCTTGGCTTTTTGCACAAATTCTTCTGGTTCACCAAAAGCAACAGAACTCCGTGATTTCACTTCTACAAAAACCATGATTCCGTTTTTATAAACAATTAAATCAATCTCGGCTTTGCCATGCGTCCAGTTTTCATCCAAAACCTCATATCCCTGATCTTCGAGATATTTTTTGGCAATACGCTCGCCTTCTTTACCTAAATCGTTATGAAGTGCCATAGCTAATTATTGAATTAGAGAATAATTAATTTTTGTTCTAGCTTCTTTATTATGCATAATAATCAACTGAAAAGCCGTCATTTCGAGCGTAGTCTAGAAATCTATTGTAAATCCCTTTGTTTCGCTACGCTTCAGTGACATGGTTATTCCAGTACATCGTCAACCTGAACTTGTTTCAGGGTCTTTCATACGATATAGATCTCCCCGCTCCACTGTGTTCCGGTCGAGATGACGCGTGTTTTGTATCTTATTTAACTATAACAGAACCCAGGAACTTAGAAATTTCCCGCTCTACTCCTTTAATTACGCCATAACGCTGCATTAAAATCATCTGGTTATCTTCGTTTTTTTCTTCTTTGATTTCTTTTAATAAATTCAGCAATATTTTTTCGACTTTACGCTTTTTCAAGTGAAAAATACCCCCCAAAATGGTTGCTTTTAAATTCATCGATTCATCTTTAACGTAGATGAGGTGTTTGTTCAGCCAATTTTCGCTTAAGGCATATTCTGAGGTGGAAAGTGTAATGGCCAAATCGGCGATCGTTCTATCTTCGTGTTTAACAAAGTGGTTCGACGTTGGTAAGCGGCCGTTATCAATTTCGGACTTGTAATAATCGATAATCCGTTTACAAAGCGGATCATCAAATTCCACATCGGCCAGGTTTTGCATGATAAACGGACCGATGTACATATCATCAATTTTGTCCCAGTTTACAAATTCATGCCCGTAAGCCAATAAGAGGCGGATGATTTCCTTCTCCTGAAACTCTTCTTCTTCAACAGGCTCTTGCTCGTAGCCATTGGGGCCAGCGTTATCATCCCACAAATCATCAGGTGGACCAAGCGGCTCTGGTGCACCAGAAGAATAAGGCTTAGGACTTGATGATGGATTTGCCCGTTGATGGTTATCAAAGTTTTTCTTAACCTTAGCCGAGCGCATTTTATTCAACTCGCCCAATAAAATATGCTCATCAATTTCGAGCAAACTGCTGCATTCGCGGATAAAAACAGAGGCTTTAATTTGATCTGGAATCTTCGCTATACTTTCTACAATATCGCGGATAATGCCTGCACGTTTGATGGGGTCGTTGCCGGCATCTTTAAGCAGCACATTTGCCTTGTATAAGATAAAGTCTTTTCTGTTTTGCTCGAGATAGGTTTTAAAAGCTCCGGCACCGACGTGGTGCATATAGGAATCCGGATCATGACCATCGGGGAAGGAAACGATTTTCACGTTCAAGCCTTCTTCCAAAATCATGTCCAAACCACGGAGTGAAGCTTTAATACCCGCGGCATCACCATCAAACAGAATGGTAATGTTCTGGGTAAAACGTCCGATCAGTTTAATTTGCTCTACAGTTAATGAAGTACCTGACGAAGCAACCACGTTTTCTATCCCGGCCTGGTGCACGGAAAGTACATCGGCATAACCTTCGGCGAGGTAACAATTATCAAGATCGCGGATGGCTTTTTTGGCGTGGAATAAACCATAAAGCACATTCGATTTATGGTAAATTTCACTTTCGGGCGAGTTTACGTATTTCGGAACGTTTTTATCGGTTTTTAACGTTCTACCACCAAAACCAATAATTCTACCCGTAAAATTATGGATCGGAAACATTACACGCCCACGGAAACGATCGTAAATTTTGCCGTTATCGTTCTTGATGGATAAGCCTGTGGCTTCTAAAAATTCTAGTTTGTGCCCGCCATTCGTGGCGCTTTGCGTCAATGCATCCCAAACATCTGGGGAATAACCTACTTCGAATTTTTTAAGGATATCTTCCCTAAAGCCACGCTCTTTAAAATAACTTAGGCCTATGCCCCTACCTTCGTCGGTATCCCATAGCTGTTTTACAAAAAATGCACTTGCGTATTGCGAAACCACATAAAGACTTTCTTTAGCACTTTGTGCTTCAGCATCCTGAGGACTAAGCTCGGCTTCCTCAACTTCTATATTGTATTTATTGGCTAAAAATTTAAGTGCCTCCGGATATGAATATTTTTCATGATCCATAATAAAGCGTACCGAATCGCCCCCTTTGCCACAACCAAAACATTTGTAAATGCCTTTGGTAACGGATACGTGAAAGGAAGGTGTTTTTTCGCCATGAAAAGGGCAATTACCAATTAAACTGGTTCCGCGTTTTTTTAAGTGCACAAAATCCCCAACTACCTCCTCTATACGGGCGGTATCCATTATCTTATCTATCGTTTCGCGGTTTATCATACTTATTATTGTCCGTCATTGCGAGGAGGCACGACGAAGCAATCTTTTTTGTTATTATTTATTTCTGAACTGTTATTACCTGCTGGAAAGATTGCTTCACTCCATCGCACATTCACCTTCTTCAGTTCGCAATGACGCTGCAAAATCGTCATTGCGAGGAGGCTTTTTCAGCCGACGAAGCAATCTTTTATGCTATTATATACTTTTCAATCAGTTATCTCTTTTCAGGAAAGATTGCTTCACTCCATCGCACATTCACCTTCTTCAGTTCGCAATGACGCTGCAAAATCGTCATTGCGAGGAGGCTTTTTCAGCTGACGAAGCAATCTTTTATGCTATTATATACTTTTCAATCAGTTATCTCCTTACTGGAAAGATTGCTTCACTCCATCGCACATTCACCTTCTTCAGTTCGCAATGACGCTGCAAAATCGTCATTGCGAAGAGGCTTTTTCAGCTGACGAAGCAATCTTTTTTGCTATTATATACTTTTCAATCAGTTATCTCCTTACTGGAAAGATTGCTTCACTCCATCGCACATTTCCCCTTCTTCAGTTCGCAATGACGCTGCAAAATCGTCATTGCGAGGAGGCTTTTTCAGCTGACGAAGCAATCTTTTATGCTATTATATACTTTTCAATCAGTTATCTCCTTACTGGAAAGATTGCTTCACTCCATCGCACATTTCCCCTTCTTCAGTTCGCAATGACGCTGCAAAATCGTCATTGCGAGGAGGCTTTTCCGCCGACAAAGCAATCTTTTTTACTATTATTTTATTTTCAATTTGTTAACGCCATGCAGGAAAGATTGCTTCACTCCATCGCACATTCCCCTTCTTCAGTTCGCAATGACGCTGCAAAATCGTCATTGCGAGGAGGCTTTTTCAGCCGACGAAGCAATCTTTTTTGCTATTATATACTTTTTAATCAGTTATCTCATTACTGGAAAGATTGCTTCACTCCACCACACAATCCTTTTTTTCGGTTCGCAATGACGAATATATTCTATTTCACCAATGGCAATAACTGATCGGCCACCAATTTATTACCAGTTTCGTTTAAATGTACCCTATCAACGGTTAACACGCCTTTTTCTTTATCTTCTGCATTATTTTTCGCTTCGTATTCGGTAAAAATTTTTCTTAAATCGCATACCGGAAGATTGTTTTTTGCGGCTAATGTTCTGATGCCTTCCGCGTATTTATTTAAATCAGCATCCAACTCGTTGGTACCGTCTTTTTTCTCACCAACCACAGATGGGGTAACCAATACTACTTTGCTGCCAACACCCTGAATTTTATTAATCAAAGCCTGGTAGAATTTTAAATATTTATCATAATCAGTTCCGGTGTGGGATGATTGTTTATGCCACACATCGTTAATGCCAACATAAATAACCACTAAATCGGGTTTCTTGTTTAACACATCATCTTCTAAACGCAGGTAAAGATCGTACACTTTGTTACCGCCAATACCAGCACCAATTACGTCGTATTTAGTAGAATCGAGTGATTTTTTGATCAGGGTTACATATCCGTTTTTAGAAACACCTTGTTGGGTAATCGAATCGCCGAAAAAGATAATCCGTTTTGGTTTAAATGTCATTGATGTTAATGCAATTAAGCAAAAGCTTAGTAAAATACTTGTTTTCAATAGTGTTTTCATTGTGTATTATTTTTTAGGTTATTTTTTACCGGTCTTTTTAAAATCAAGGTCTTGAAAATCGAAACTAAAATCTGTTAGCGGCGAAATAGCTTCTATTTTAAATCCATCAGCCAAAGCATTATTATCTAAACTAAAATTAACAAAGGCATCGGCATCTAAACTTCTGTCGTACCATTTTACAATAAAGGTATTTCCCTTATAGTAAGTCATATCTCCTTTTAATTTCGGAGCGTTTTTAGCCTGAAAATGCATCTTGCCGTTCACCTCACTAATGGTTACCTCGCCAAACCACGAATCATGGAAAGTACCATAGTAATTTTTGCCATCAGGTTTCGTAGTCGATAATTTTTGCTGGGCCGCAATATCGTTCCAAACCTTGCTCACCATTTCATCGGCCTGTTTTTCATTCCTAAGCCTGTTATCGTTATAAGTTTTAATGCGGTCTTGTCCTTTAATACCTAAATAGCCATCTTTGATTGAATTGGTTACGGCGTTAAAAGCAGCGCCAGACTGCTGATTGGTTAATACGATAATTCCTAATTTCATTTCTGGAATAATGGTTACCTGTGTTACGATTCCTGACAGACCACCGGTATGTGTAGCCTGAAAATTACCGTTAACATTACTTAAAAACCAACCCAGGCCATAACTGCTAAAAGCCGCTGGATTGCCGCCTGCAATAATGGTTTGCGGGGTCCAAAGTTCTCTTGCAACTGCTGGACTGAACAATTTCTTGTCTAATGCTTCACCATATTTCCCGCCATTGATCATGGCCATTACCCATTTGCTCATATCGGTAACGTTAGAATAAATTCCACCCGCAGCATTGGCAATTTCACCAAAACTTAAACCTACCGGAAGCAATTTGCCTTGGTAAGGTGCATGACCGTCAATTACGTTCGATTTATCTTTTAAGCGGTACCAGGAAGCGGCAGTTTTGGTCATGCCCAAAGGCTTGATAATCCTGCTTTCAATAAAATCCTCGTAAGTAATTCCCGAAACCCTTGCCACTACCTCTCCGGCAACAATGTACATCAGGTTATCGTAGTCGTATTTGGTACGGAATGAAGAAACAGGTTTTAAATAACGGAGGTTATGGATCAGCTGCTTTTTATCAACCGTTGATGAATCCGGCCAGATCATTAAATCGCCAGCGCCCAAACCTAAGCCACTGCGGTGGGTGAGTAAATCGCGGATGGTAAACTCGCTGGTTACATAGGCATCGTACATTTTAAACTCGGGGATTACATCGGTTACTTTTGTATCCCAGGTAATTTTCTTTTCATCAACCAGCATCCCTAAAGATGCCGCAGTGAAAGCTTTTGTGTTGGATGCTACACCGAAAAGGGTATTTTCATCGACCTTTTTATTGGTTTTGATCGAACTTACACCATAACCTTTTAAATGGATTATTTTGCCATCTTTAATTACAGCAACCGCAATACCGGGAACATTAAAGGTGCTCAATGTTTTTTCTACCACGCTATCGATCTGTTTTGAAGTGAGCACCTGTGCATGCGCATTGATATTCAAAAACAGTGATAAAGCAAGTGATATTTTAAATTTTAAGGAAGAAAAGAATTGCATATTGATCGGTTTAAATAATCGTTTAAAGATAATAAATCTTTTAGGCGATAGTCGAATCCTTATTTGCCCTTTTCGAGTTTATAATCTTTGTGTACGATTAAAAAACTTGCCCGTTCTTCTTTTTTGAAAGGATAATCCCAGTTACCTTGATAGGTAATTTTTGTGGGCAATTTATCTTCACCAAAATAGCCCATTTCGATATTCATTTGCACATCGAAATCGAAAAGCATGTTACTGTATTTCATATCAACATACCGGCCAAGAATATTAAAATTACGTTTATCAAAAATGGTTACCAGTTCTTTAATCATGATGCCATCTTTTGTCCAGCTGCTTAAATCAGGTTTAACTGAAACCTTGAAACGATACACCGGGATAGAATCTAAATAGGTGCCGCTGGTGAAACCGTAATCGTAATACTGGCGCATATTGGCAGAAAATATTTCGGTTTTACTCCCAATAAATGGAACTTTAACAGGGCGGCCCGGGTTAAAAATCAACGTTTTTAACTTGTCTTTATAACTTTCGTTTGTTCCGCCCTTTCCGTCGGGTTTGGGCGCATTGGGTACAAAATCGGTACTATAGGCATTCATAAAAATGTAATCAAACATTTCTACTGTATATAACTGATATTTACCGTTCTTTTTATAAATTTTTCCGGTATCCTGTTTTACCAGGTATTCCATTTTGTAAGGACCGCTATTGTTGTGGCGAATTTTACGGTATATTTTCCCATCAACCTTATTCTTTTTATCGTAACTGTAAATCCTGTTTTCGGCAATGAAAGTATAACGTTTCATATCTCTGAATGACTGATAAAAGGAAGTATCGTACATTACTTTTCTGATAAAAGTCTCTACATTCAATTTTTCAGCCTTAATATTTACCGTCGAATCGAGCGTAATGGTTTTAATCGTATCAGGATTGAAACGTTTGATTTCCTGGGCAAAACCTTTATGAAAGAATGAGGTGAACAGTAAAATAAAAAATATTTTTTTCATAGAAGATAGATATTGTGGAAGATGTAAGAGGAAAAATGGATAAAGTAAGATGCATGTGGCGGAAACTTAACTCCATCATCCATCTTACTTATTTACATTTTACATCTCTAATTCCCTAGTTGTTTTAAAGCGATGTAGGCCATCAACCCTGTTGAGATTTTCAGGGCATCTTCATCAACATCAAATCTTGGGGTATGTACCGAGTATTGCGTGTCTTTAGCGGCATTACCAGTACCTAAACGATAAAAACAGGCATCTGTTACCTGCGAGTAGAAAGAAAAATCCTCAGCTGCCATCCAGATATCTAAATCGACAACATTTTCTTTGCCTAAAAATTCTTCTGCAAAGCCCCTTGCATTGGCGGTTAATTTTTCTTCGTTAATTAAAAACGGATAGCCCCTGTGAATATCGAAATCACAACTTCCGCCCATACTTTCGGCAATGCCCTCGGCCATTTTTTTCATACGTTTATGCGCCTCATCTCTCCAATCTTCATCTAAGGTTCTAAAGGTTCCTTCGATTTTTACTTCGTTGGGGATGATGTTTGTTGCCCCGTTGGCAATTACTTTACCAAAAGATAAAACAGATGGGATACGGGGATCGGCATTTCGGCTCACCACCTGCTGTAAAGCAATAATGATGTGTGAGGCGATTACAACAGGATCTATGTTTTGATGCGGCTGTGCGCCATGACCGCCTTTTCCGGTTACGGTAACATATAATTCATCGGTCGATGCCATATAAATACCCGAACGGAAACCTACTTTACCGGCATCAATTAAAGGCATTACATGCTGGCCAACGATATGGTGAGGTTTTGGATTTTCGAGCACACCTTCTTTAATCATGATGCTCGCTCCACCCGGCAATAACTCTTCTGCAGGCTGGAAGATTAATTTAATGGTTCCGCCGAAATCATCTTTCATCTGGTTTAGGATATAAGCGGTTCCTAAAAGTGAAGAGGTGTGCACATCATGACCGCAAGCATGCATTACGCCATGGTTTTTAGAACGGTAAGGTTTATCATTCGCTTCGTGGATAGGTAAGGCATCCATATCGGCACGTAAGGCTATTACCTGATCAGAAGGCTTGTTACCCTTAATTAAACCTACCACGCCCGTATTGGCACAATCAGTATATTCAATGCCCCATTTTTTTAATTTATCCTTGATAAATAATGAGGTTTCAAATTCTTTGAAAGATAATTCGGGATTGGCATGGATATGTTGACGATAGCCTACTACATCATTAAAAATGTGAGCGGCCAGTTCTTGTACTTTATTTTTGATCATTGGTTGTTGTGGTATCTAAAGTTGGTGCATTGATTTTTTCCCTGAAAATAAAAAGTGTAGGAAAAGCTGGTCTGAGTTCGTTAATTAACCGTTGGGCTTCTAAGCGACTTCTAAAATCGCCCACCCGAACATAATAATTGGGTTCTTTATAAGTAAGGTAAGTATTTAACTGAGGATAAAGTCCTTTAAAACGGGCCTGTTCATTAAAAACTTCCCGCCGGTCTGATCCATAAAAAATCTGCACCCGGTAACCATATGCAGAAACGATGGGTTTACCAGCCTTTACCTCGCCCGAGGTTTTATAAACTTCGAGCCGTTTGGCAATTAAACTATCAATTAAAGGGTCTTTTATAACCGTTACTTCTCCTCTTTGGGCAAAAGCAGTAAAAGTTAGGAACAGGCAGGATATAAAAGTTAATATTGTTTTCATCAGCAAAATAATTGGCATTTGGCGAGTAGATATATCATCTCTTTTCTTCTTAACAACAAGAATGCCGAAATCGTTGCAAAAATCGGCATTCTTTATGGGTTAAGCAAATCGTTGTTATTTGAGGAAAATCTGAAGGATTTTGATGCTTTTGAGAGATTGCATTTTTTAAACATAAATCGTCATTTCGAGCGGAGCGCAGCAAAGTCGAGAAATCCTTTAAAATAGTTACTAAGCTAATGTTAGTTTAAAGATTTCTCCATTACGCTACCGATGAAAAATCGGCAGGCTCCGATCGAAAGGACGACCAATTAAGACAATTATTTAAATAAAAAAGCCAGATTTCTTTAGAAACCTGGCTTTTAGAACTATAACCATTAAGCAGATTCTTATTTCGCTTTTTTAGGTTCTAAAGTAATTTCGTAAACTTTCGGGTCATATTTCATCATTGCACCTGTAGCGGCATCAACAATAAAACCGGGAAAGAATAATAAATTTACCACAGATACAGCATTGAAGGTAGTTTGGGGCTGGAAAGTTTTAGGATCATAACCATCAAGCTTTAAACTGATGGTTTGCCCGGTAAATCCTTTTTTTAGGGTTACAGCCAACGGAGTAACACCTGCTTTAACACCATCTATTTCGACAGTAGCTGCAGGTGGATTGGTGTTGATTTGAACGGTTTGTTTTGTTCCGGTAAAAACTGTTGCGCAGCTTGATAGCAGCAATGTCGCTGAAACAGCGGCAAGGTTAAAAATTTTTTTCATTTGTGTGTGTGTTTGTGTGTGTTCTTACTCTTATGGCTTTTCAGTTACGCCCCGTTTTTTATGGTTTCCAGGCTCCATTTTTTAGCTTTAATGATCATCAGGAAACTGCCTACCAGTTTCGAATTGATCTAATTGGATTTAAACAAAATATGTTTTTAGCACTATCGAGATTAAAAAATCTACGTCAATAAATATATGACTTAATTTGATAATTAAAAATTTAGTTAATAAAAAAGCCCCGACAAAAAATGTCGGGGCTTAGTTTGCTATTTTTTATTCTGATTATAAATTAGCACCGTGGCAGTTTTTGAATTTTTTACCACTACCACAAGGGCAAGGTTCATTTCTACCAACTGTTGCTTCTTTACGTATCGGCTGTTGTGGAACGGCTTCTCTTGTATCTCCAAATTCGATTCCTGGTTCTTCTCTGCCAAACTCTTGTTTAGTAGTTTGTAACTTTGGCTGTTTTACCGGAGCTGGTGCTTCTCTAACCTGATCCGGCTCTTGCTGAACCGGGATACCTCCTTTATATAAGAAACTTACTACTTCTTTATTTACCGCGTTAAGCATGTTTTTAAATAAGTTGAAAGCTTCCATTTTATAAATTACCAATGGATCTTTTTGTTCGTAAACGGCATTTTGTACTGATTGCTTTAAATCGTCCATTTCGCGTAAATGCTCTTTCCAGCTATCATCAATCAAAGCTAAAACAATGGTTTTTTCGAATGAACGAACCACTTCTTTCCCTTTATTATCAATGGCTTTCTTTAAATCAACAGCTACCTGAATACCACGGATACCATCGGTAAACGGTACTACAATTTGTTCGATATGAGATCCGCGTTCTTCATAAACCTGGGTTAAAACAGGTAATGATTGCTGGATAATGGCTTCTGATTTACGGGCGTAAAATGCTTCAGCCTCTTCAAATAACTTTTCGGTTAACTGAGGAATACTGGTTGAGGTAAATTCTTTTTCGGTAATGGCGGTATCTAAAGAGAAATTTTTGATCACCTCCAGTTTAAAGCCATCGAAATTTCCTTCTTGTTTATATTCGCTTACAATATCTTCGGCAACATCGAAAACCATATTGTTCATATCCACATCCAAACGTTCGCCAAATAAAGCGTTTTTACGTTTAGCATAAATTACGGTACGTTGTGAGTTCATCACATCATCGTACTCCAATAAACGTTTACGGATACCAAAGTTGTTTTCTTCTACTTTTTTCTGCGCACGCTCAATAGATTTGGTAATCATAGAATGTTGAATCACTTCACCATCTTCAATCCCCATACGTACCATGATACCAGAAATACGCTCTGAACCAAATAAACGCATTAAATTATCTTCTAATGAAACGAAGAATTGTGATGAACCCGGATCGCCCTGACGACCGGCACGACCACGTAACTGCCTATCTACACGGCGAGATTCGTGACGCTCAGTACCTACGATAGCTAAACCGCCAGCTTCTTTAACACCTGCACCCAATTTAATATCGGTACCACGACCAGCCATGTTGGTTGCAATGGTTACAGTTCCGGCCTGACCAGCTTCGGCAACAATATCTGCCTCTCTCTGGTGCATTTTAGCGTTTAGTACATTGTGTTTAATTCCGCGGAGTTTAAGCATACGACTTAACAATTCAGAAATCTCTACAGAGGTTGTACCTACCAATACCGGGCGACCAGCTTGTGGCTCCAATTGTCCTGTTTGAGGGTTAACCGCAGGAATTAAGGCACCCTTAGCATCTAATTTAGGTACTGGCCTGCCTGTTTGATCGTATTTAACTACGGGTTTGCCATCTTTTTGTTTTACATTACCTTCTTTATCTGTTTCATATTCTGTTTCGTAATGAGAATATGGGAAAACGAGGTATTGTATCTCTTCAGCAACAGCGTTATATTTTTCGCGAACGGTACGGTAAACGTAATCCTGCTCATCATTTCTAGAGATATTTCTGTTGGTAGGAATTTCTACCACATCTAATTTATAGATCGACCAAAACTCACCAGCTTCTGTTGTTGCAGTACCCGTCATACCGCAAAGTTTGTGGTACATACGGAAATAGTTCTGTAAGGTTACGGTTGCATACGTTTGGGTAGCATCTTCAACCTTTACGTTTTCTTTAGCCTCAATTGCCTGGTGTAAACCATCAGAATAACGACGGCCATCCATAATACGGCCCGTCTGCTCATCAACAATTTTGATTTTTCCTTCATCGATGATGTATTCTACATCAATTTCGAATAAAGTATATGCTTTTAACAATTGGTTAACCGAGTGGATACGTTCTGCTTTCACAGAATAATCGCGCATTAAAGCATCTTTTAATACAACTTTTTCTTCTAAAGGTGTATCAGATTTTTCTAAGTCTGCTACTTCAGTACCTACATCAGGTAATACGAAGAAATGAGGATCTTCTCCTGATTGAGTAATCAGTTCGATACCTTTTTCGGTTAATTCTACCTGGTTGTTTTTCTCATCGATATAGAAATACAATTCAGAATCTACCTTTGGCATATTCTTAGATTGATCAGCCATATAGTGGTTTTCTGTTTTCAACAACAAACCACGAACACCGCTTTCACTCAAAAACTTAATTAAAGCTTTGTTTTTTGGCAAACCACGGTAAGCCCGTAATAAGGCTAAACCACCTTCACCTTCTTCGGTTCCGCTGTTACCGGCATTAATTAATTTTTTAGCTTCGTTTAAAGCCTGGGTTACATAAGCTTTTTGTGCATTAACCAAACGCTCAATACGTGGTTTTAACTCATAAAACTCGTGTTCATCTCCACGTGGAATCGGACCGGAAATGATTAAAGGGGTACGCGCATCATCAATCAAAACAGAATCGACCTCATCCACCATTGCAAAGTGCAACTTGCGTTGTACCAATTGATCAGGTGTTTGCGACATATTGTCACGCAGGTAATCAAAACCGAACTCATTATTGGTTCCGTAGGTAATATCTGCGGCATAAGCTTTTCTTCTTTCTTCCGAGTTTGGCTCATGTTTATCGATACAATCAACACTTAAACCATGGAATTCGAATAATGGGCCATTCCACTCACTATCCCTACGGGCCAGGTAATCATTCACGGTAACGATGTGCACACCTTGACCGGCCAATGCATTTAAATAAGCTGGCAATGTACTTACCAGGGTTTTACCCTCACCGGTAGCCATTTCGGCAATTTTACCGCTGTGTAATACAATACCACCAATTAACTGTACATCGTAATGTACCATGTTCCAGGCTACTTCAGTTCCGGCAGCATCCCATTTATTAGCCCATTGTGCTTTATCGCCAATAATTTTCACATTGTTTTTACGGGCTGCATATTCCCTGTCGAACTGCGTTGCAGTAACTTCTAAATAATCGTTTTCGCTTAATCGGCGTGAAGTTTCTTTAATTACAGCAAATGCCTCAGGAAGGATTTCCAAAAGCACTTTTTCCAATTCTGCGTCACGGTCTTTACCTAAAGCATCAACCTGATCGTAAATAGCCGTTTTTTCGTGAAGATCTAAACTTTCACCTTCTGCATCAGCTTTTAAAGCTGCAATTTTTCCATCAATCTCGGTCAGGAAAGCAGAAATTTTCTCTTTAAACTCTATGGTTTTACCACGTAACTCATCATTGCTTAACGCAGATAGTTTACTGTATTGTTCATTAATTTTAACAACCAATGGCTGAATAGCCTTTATATCTCTTTCTGATTTACTTCCGAAAACCTTCGCTAAAAATCCTAACATTATAATATTTTAAATCTAATTATTATTAAAAAATGGAGTGTTACAACAACCAAGCCATTGTCTTTGTTAAGTCAGTTTGGCAGTTGCTGGTATAAATGGGGCACAAAATCTTATAAAAAGATCTTTTAAGGAAAAGATAACTAGGGACTGTTATTTTTTGGTTTTTTCCTGATTGTTAAATCGGAGATAATTTGATTTACGCTTACGTATTTTGCAACTTTTAATGGAGCCTGGGTTCCAATTAAAGCTAGCCTCGTATAAGATAACAAATAAGGATTGCGGTCTTCATTGAGTTGAACCGAGGCTTTACCTGTGGCGTTAACACTGATATTATGCTCATTACAATATTCGTTCAATATCCTTAGCCCTTCAACACGTTCGGCTTTTGCCAAATGTGTTAAGCTAAAAAATACAAGCGATATGGTAACCAGGTGTTTCATTAATAGCGGCAAAGCTAGTTTTAATCTTTTATAAAAAGAAATTACAGCTTAGCAAAAAGCATACCTCAATTTTTTCAGTCACTTATTCATTCTAAATTATATTATTGCCATCGTGTTTTATATTGTTGCCCGGCATTTTATAATATCGCTTGTTCATTCTATATTATTACATATGCTTTTTATATTGTCGCTTACTCATTCTATATTATTGCATGTGCTTTTTATATTATCGCTTGCTCATTCTATATTATTGCATGTGCTTTTTATATTATCGCATTCGTATTTTATATTATTGCACCCGCAATATGCATTCTGCTTAACTGATTTCTCCACTACAGTCGAAATGACGAATTTCGAAACCTTTAACGTTTCAATGCAAGCGTCTGTCGATACATTTGTTACAACTAATCCTTTTTCATGCAATTTTAATTCAACGAAACAAAACGCATTGACTATGGAAAGAAAAAATTTCATCAGAAGTTTAATGATCGGAGCCATCTCAACTCCTGTAATTATTGAGGCCTGCAAAAAAAGCAGCATCACCGATGGATCGGATACATCAGGATCGGGTACTGCCGGAACAACAACGGGCACCAACGGAACCTGTACGGTAGCACCTACTGAAACGGAAGGACCCTTCCCTACAAAAGTGCCGGCATCATACGTACGCAGCGATATTACCGATGGTCGTTCGGGCTACAAATTGACCGCAAAAATTACCATTGGCAATTTAAACAACAACTGCGCAGGTTTGGCAGGTGCAATAGTAGATATCTGGCATTGTGATGCGGAAGGAAACTATTCTGAGTATGGAGGCAGTGGTATGCAAAGCACCAATTATCAATCGGTACACTTCTTACGGGGCCGCCAAACAACCGATGCAAATGGGTTGGTGACTTTTACTTCCATCTTTCCGGGCTGGTACAGCGGGCGGGCAACACACATCCATGTACATGTTTACAATGCTGCGGGCACATCGTTAATGGTAACACAAATCGCTTTCCCTGAAGGTGCGGGAACATCTTTGGCTTTAGTAAATGGCTACACCAAAGGTTTATCGGGCTATACCTATAACAATGCCGATAATGTTTTTAGTGATGATAAAACAGGTATAGAGATCGCAACGGTTGGCGGAACACTGGCCGCTGGTTTCGATCTTACCTTTAAAGTGAATGTTAAAGCATAGTATATCCTTATAATTGTTTTATTTTTATGAAGGCGCTAGGATATCTTAGCGTCTTTTTTAATTTTATGCCATGTCTAAAAAAGTAATCACGCTGTGCTACCGGAAAATAATTGACGCGACCAATGTCAGTCCCTGGGATAAATTTATACATGAAGATAGTTTTGCAGAGTTTAAAATGCAGGCTCAATTCTACAATCAGGAACAGCGGTTTACTACTTTTGCTGAAATGTTGGTTAATACGCCAGAAGCTGAGAAACTGCATTTCTTGGTTAGCGCAGCCGTTACGGGCTACCTAAGACAGCTAAATGGAATTATCCCCGATATACTGGATAATTTAGGCAGGCGCTTTTTAACTTTTGAAAATTTTAAATTCGAAATCATTAATTCTGATATTAACGAACCAGAAAAACATAAGGTGGCAATTAATTTTTTTTCAAAACCATTGGTTTGGCACCATACTATTGATAACCTGCTATTGGTATCGCAATTTAAAGAAACAGATGAAGATGAAGTTTTCACCAATCTTTTTCAGTTACAGCCTTTTGTAAGCATTCACTCGATAAAAAACATTGACTAAAATGGACCTTACCCCCGGAAAAATATTTTTAGCCGATCAACGCGGATTAACGGAAACTTCGGTATTTAGAAGGTACAGCACCATTAATTTTGAAAAGTATTATAGCGAGCATAAAGAACCTTTTGGCGCCTTATTTTTATGCAATGATGAATCTATTGTGGGTGGAAAGGTAAACTTTTTTCTCAGTAAGGAAGATTCCTTTCAGATCTTTATGCCCATTACAGGTGGAATAGATATTGTTGCCAATGGAAAAGAATTTGCTTTAGAAACCGGACAGGTACAGGTGTTGAACATGGGCAAAGGCGAAGTGCTGGAAATTAGCAACCCCTACCCAAACGACATCATCAATTATATACAGTTCGGGATTAAAACCGATATGTTTTTGATGCGGGCCAGTGAAATGTTTTTCGGTTTCGATTTTGAAAAAAACCAGAACCAGCTGATCGAAATAATATCCAACCCAAAACTACCTTTTAAATTAAGCGCAGGTATTTTTGATGGCCGGGAAGAAACAATTTATAAAATGCAAAACCCAAACCATCAGTTTTATACTTTTATTATAGATGGCGCCTTTGAAATTGAAGGTCGGTTGATGCATGCAAGAGACGGTTTAGCGCTTTGGGATATTGAGCAGGTAGAACTGGAAGCTTTGAGCAATAACGCGATTGCGGTGGTTTTGGAGTTGACCCCGAATCCCTAAAGGGGCTTAGATTTAAATTCTTGGTGGAGCCAGATGTTACCATCTGACTTAATGCATATTAAAAAGGTGATTTAGTGTAAGATGGCAACACATTACACCACAAACACCTTAAACCAAGAATAAAATGGTTCGTGGGGACAGGAACCATGGCGCTGTAGACGCTGGGTTTTGCGTTAGAGATTGTAGGGTTCAGTACCGATCCTTCATCGGTACCGCAGCAAAGCGGAGCCCTGAGCCCGACCCTTTTCCTGTTTTTCACGGGATTGGGGAACGCCAAAATGATTAAAACAAGATAAATTACCTGATTATCCTTCGACAAGCTACCATAGACAGAATCTATAGCACGCCCGTCATTCCCGCGCAGGCGGGAATCTTAAAGCGCTTGCATTACGATTCCCAATCGAGTTGGGAATGACGATCTCGCGCAGCCTATTATTTTGCCAAAAAGCGCTGTCTTTTATATTAATTTTATGAAATAATTATTCCTCAGGACTGACATTTTATTTAAACACCACTTCCGTAGCGCCATAGCCAAATTTTTCTTTCCTGGCATCCATATAAGTTTTTACATGCGGGTTTTTACTGATCAGTTTGTGGATTTTATCTCTTAAAGTTCCATTACCTGAACCGTGGATAAAAACGATCTTGTCGAAATGATGCACCACCGCAGCATCCATCGCCGTTTGAAAATGATTAATCTGGATTTGCAACATTTCATCTGCTTCCAAAAAGTGATGATCATCCCTTAGTTTTTCGATATGCAGATCGATTTCTTTTTGGGGCGCTGCAACTGTTCTTTTTTCTTCGGTGGATTTGAAAAAACTTTCTTTTAATATCTGTGGATCGATGGTTACCGGCACCAGGTCGTCCAGGCGGATCAACCAGCCTTTATTTCTTAATTGTGGTAATTCTTTTTGTTCGGTACTAAAATCTTTTGCCCTGAATTTCTTACGGATTACCAATGGATCAATCGGTTTAATATCGGCCTTGCTGAACACCAAAACCTGAAAGTTAAATTCCGGCCAAAGATCTAAATCAGCCAGTGAAGCTGAATAAACCAAAGTTGAAGCATAAGCTTCGATTACGCCATGAAAAGCACCTGCATATTTTTCTTTACGCTCGGTAGTTAGGCTTACCAATAAAATATTCGGAGACTGGTTTTGCAAGTGAAAATGCACCACATTACCCGCTTTATCATCTGTAGCAACGGCAACATAAATGCCATTTTCGATTTTACTAACGCTGGGAATATTAACCTGAATCGGTTTTGGCGCGTCCAATTCTTCTGCAACCACACCATGACCATGCACAGATGTTAAATTACTTACCGCAACAGGAATTTCGAAACCATCTTCATCGGTAACGCCTAAAGTTTGCGTATCGATAATTTTAGTGACATAACCTTCACGTTTTTCATCAACAAAACGCACAAAATCTCCCAGTTTAAACTTCATTTCTTTAAATTTTTAACCACTAAGGCGCAAAGTACACAAAGATTTTTAAGCAGTTTGAATTAAAACGTCGTACAATGAAGCTATTCCTCCTTTAGTCTTTGGTCTTTCAGCTTGTTTTAATGTCTCGTATCGTTACCATGGTAAATGCTCAGGTAACTTTCGTACCTTGAAATGGCGATTTTACCTTCGTTTACGGCTTCAATAACCGCACATCCAGGCTCATTAACATGTTTACAGTTGTTAAAACGACAATTATGTGAGGTTTCGAAAATTTCTCTAAAAAAATGCCCCAGTTCTTCTTTTTCAATATCAATTACACCCAGTTCCCTGATTCCGGGCGAATCAACAATAAATCCACCCTGTGGCAGTTCGAACATCTCAGCAAAAGTGGTAGTATGTTGTCCTTTATCGCTCCAGTCTGACACCTCACCCGTCCGTAAATCACGATCGGGCATTAATGCGTTAATCAAACTCGACTTCCCTACACCGGAGTGACCAGATATCAAAGTAATTTTATCCGTAATCAATTCCTGGATAACCGGGATATTAATACCTTTTAAGGCTGAAACTTCGTAACAGGCATAACCGATATTTTCATAGATATCTTTAAAATCCTGCAGGATTTCCAAACCTTCTTTACTAAACAGATCGAGTTTATTAAACACCAGTACCGCAGGCACATCATAAGCTTCGGCAGTAACCAAAAAACGATCGATAAACCCCAGCGAAGTACGTGGCGAAGCCAGCGTAACCACCAACATGGCCATATCTAAGTTGGCTGCCAATATTTGCGCTTGCTTACTTAGGTTGATTGATTTGCGGATGATGTAGTTTTTACGGGGTAACATTTCATTAATCAATCCCTGGTTGCTATCCCGCTCCAGATCAAACTTCACCCGGTCGCCTACCGCAATTGGGTTGGTGGTTTTAAGTCCTTTAATCCTGAATTTTCCCACAATCCGGCAATCGTAGCGCTCGCCATTATCGGCTAAAACACTATACCAGCTTCCTGTAGATTTTATAACTAATCCCTGCATATTTGCAGTAAAGGTATGAATATGATTTCATTGGTAGAAGTAGCCGTCATCGATTAAAGTTTGTACCTTAACAATGAAGAACAAAAAAGAATGCAGGCATTTTGATCTTATATTTTGTTATCTACCAAATATCTTACATAAATACAACGCATTAAAAGGCAAAAAACCTAAATTTGCGACAATAAAATCAAAATATAATGAGTTTCAGAATAGAACACGATACCATGGGCGAGGTGCAGGTACCAGCCGACAAATACTGGGGTGCACAAACCGAACGCTCACGCAATAACTTCAAAATTGGACCAGAAGGTTCGATGCCAAAAGAAATTATCCACGCTTTTGGATACCTGAAAAAAGCAGCTGCACTTGCCAATACTGAATTGGGTGTATTATCCGCAGAAAAAGCTGAATTAATTGCTAAAGCCTGTGATGAGATTATTGCCGGTCAGCTGGATGATCAGTTTCCATTGGTGATCTGGCAAACGGGTTCAGGTACACAAAGTAATATGAATGGTAACGAGGTAATTGCCAACCGTGCGCATGTAATCAATGGTGGTGTACTGGCTGACGATAAAAAAGTGCTTCACCCCAATGATGATGTAAACAAATCGCAATCATCAAATGATACTTTTCCAACTGCGATGCACATTGCAGCCTATAAACTTACAGTAGAAAATACCATTCCTGGTTTAGAGAAACTTAGAAATACATTAGCTAAAAAAGTAGCAGAATTCGGCTCGATTGTTAAAACCGGACGTACTCACTTTATGGATGCAACCCCACTTACCTTAGGGCAAGAATTTTCGGGTTATGTACAACAAATCGATAACAGCATCAGGGCCATTAAAAATGCTTTGGTTATGGTTGCCGAACTGGCTTTGGGTGGTACCGCTGTTGGTACGGGTTTAAATACCCCAAAGGGATACGATGTTTTAGTGGCTAAAAAAATTGCTGATTTAACAGGCTTGCCATTTGTTACGGCTCCAAATAAATTTGAGGCTCTAGCTGCACATGATGCAATGGTAGAACTTTCTGGCGCATTAAAACGTACCGCTGTTGCTTTAATGAAAGTAGCCAATGATGTAAGGATGTTAAGCTCTGGCCCACGTTGTGGTATTGGCGAAATCGTAATTCCTGATAATGAACCGGGATCTTCTATCATGCCAGGCAAAGTTAACCCCACGCAACCAGAAGCATTAACCATGGTTTGTGCACAGGTTATTGGTAATGATGTTGCCGTTTCAGTAGGCGGCATGAGTGGTCACTTCGAACTTAACGTATTTAAACCAGTAATTGCAGCTAATGTATTGCAATCGGCACGTTTAATTGGCGATGCCTGTGTTTCTTTTACTGATAAATGTGCAGAAGGCATTACGGCTAATTTGCCAGAAATTGAAAAACATTTACAGAATTCGTTAATGTTGGTTACAGCTTTAAATCCACATGTGGGTTATGAAAATGCAGCTAAAATTGCCAAGAAAGCACATAAAGAAAACAAAACGTTAAAAGCCGCGGCTGTAGAGTTGGGATTATTAACCAATGAGCAGTTTGATGAGTGGGTTCGCCCGGAAGACATGGTTGGCAGTTTGAAATAAGCTGGGAGAGTCGTCATGCTCAACTCGATTGGGAATCTTAATGCCATACGCTTTAAGATTCCCGCCTACGAAGGAATGACGTCACTTTTAAAAATTATAGCTAGAATAATACGGTTAATTAAAAATAAGCAATATGAATTCAATACTTTCTACTCTGCTCAGTTTGGTTTCTATCATTTCACCGGTTATCGTATTTGGAACCAGTTGCTATTTTTTAGTAAAAAAATCTTCGGTTGAAGCTATTTTAATGACTATCGGCTCCGGCATTGGCTTATTGGTAACGTTATTTTACAGTGCTTTAATGCCTTTATTAATATCGAGCCAGCATTTGGCTTATACCGAGGTTTCTCAATATTACAGCGTTATAGGCATCATCAGTTTTATAGCCAGCATGTGTTTCGCTGCAGGTTTTGTAATCCTGATTATCAATGCCATTAAAAAGAATAATGTTTTCCACGATCAGTTTCCTAAAAGCAACGATTACCAATAGAATGAAGCAATTGCATCCGGGGTTAAGGGTTTTCTACATCATCCTTTTTACATTATCCATTTTAATTGCAGCTTGTAGTCCAAGGCCTAATATCCAGGGCAAAGGTGAAGATTTTTTACAAGGGGTATGGAATGAAGATTCGGTTGCTTTTAGCAATAAATTAAGTAATTATACCCAACACCACTTTAAATTTACCTGCGATTCGGTTTATATTGATATGGTTACCCATAGCAAGATTAATTTATACGAAGATTCTTGTTATAAAAACGGAATCTGGAAAGAATATGCTAAAGGGGTTTATGTAGTAAAGGGCGATACGCTGTTTGTTGGTGCCACTTTTACACATGCCAATTACAAACAAAAAATATCAGGCTGTTACCGTATTGGCCGGTATGAAAAGAATTTCCTGATTAAAAAACGATCGGCAGATACCTTATCTTTAGAAAGTTTGAGCGATCAGCGCGAAATTAAATTAATCCTCAAACAGAAAATCACCTGCGTACAAAAAGAATTATAAAATGATCATCACATCAATTAAAAAAAAATTAACCACTGCTTTAACCATTGGTTTATTAGCGTATCTCCCTATTCAGGCTAATGCCTGGGGTACGATAGGGCACCGTGTAGTTGGCGAAATTGCCGACAGCTATTTAAAAGCTAAAACACGTAAAGCCATTCAGGATATTTTGGGTTACGAAACCCTGGCCATGAGCGCCAACTGGGGCGATTTTATCAAATCAGATTCTACCTACAACTACATGTACAACTGGCATTTTGTTAATCTTCCCGCAGGATTGAACAAAGATGGCGTTTACAACTTTCTGGAAACAGAAAAATCGCCAAGTCTTTACACCAAAATCCCGGATTTAATTGCTGTTTTAAAGAAAGCAAGCAGTACCCCTGCAGAAAAGAAACTGGCTTTACGCATGTTGGTGCACTTAGCCGGCGATTTATGCCAGCCCATGCACGTTGCCCGTAAAGAAGATTTAGGAGGTAACCGTATTTCGGTATTGTGGTTTAACGAAAAATCGAACATCCACAGGGTTTGGGACGAACAGTTGATTGAATACCAACAATTAAGCTACACTGAATACGCAAAAGCAATTAACCATGCTTCGGCCATACAACTTTACAACTGGCAAAATACCAGCCTTAAAGATTGCGTTTACGAGGCCTATGGTGTTTGCAACAAAATTTACGATACCACTAAACCAGATTCGAAATTAAGCTACCGTTATAATTTTGAATGGGTAGATACCCTTAACGAGCAATTACTAAAAGGTGGTGTTCGCCTCGCCAAAATGTTAAACGATATTTACGGATAAACATTCTCGATTAAAATGTTAATACCCCAACGCTACCAAGGCTTGGGGTATTTTTTTTGTGCTGGCGGGGCAATATCTACCCTTCCAGGAGGGTTTTTAATACTAAACCATTAAATTATAATTCCAGAGTAAGTTAATTTCTTACCATGACTATAAAAATCACCATTTAACCAGTGTTATCATGAAATTAATCCTTGTTTTTTAATTTTTTATCCCTAACTTGATTATTGATTTATCCTGAGCTCAGTAAATTATAACCAAAAATTAATGCCCAATCTCCCTGTTGAGCAATTATAGCTTGTACTATGGAGAATGACCTCATTAATACACTTAGAATGCGTTTTGCAATATTACAAAGCCAACCCTTAACCGGCGGGTATAATAGCCAAAAACCTGCGCATTAGCGATAACGGTAGCGGCGAACTCAGCCTCTACGGCGATTTTACCATTACCCTAAAAGTATTTGATTTAACCACTAACGGAGCACCGAACCTGAACAGCTTAATGACTTTTACCCAACAGGTAATTTCAAATAAATTACGCGGCGGTGGGTATAGAAGTGGGGTTAACTTTTTAAAATATAATTCTATAAAAAAAGCATTCGATACCAGTAAAACCTGGACTTACTCTATACGTTATAACTTTAATTTTACGGTAAATGTACAACAGATTAATATGTTAAGCCAGTTAAAAGGGAATGATTTTGTACTCGCCGTAGTTGATAGTATTGGATATCAATTTACCGACCAATATGGGAGACGAAATAATTCAGCAGGACTTACTCAAGGTAGTGATGGTGGTGGTCCAGCAGTTGTCAGCTACAGTAATTGGTTAAAAGATAAATACATAGGTGTTCATGAATTTTTTCATACACTTAATTTAGATGATATTGAAGATGCTGGCAAAAAGGATAGATTAATGTATCACTTGGGCGATAGTATTGGGCATTCGCTATCTGATACTGAAAAAGGAACTATAATGAATTTTATTATGAGAAACTTAAAGGATATGGAAAAATCATCTTATAATAATGCGAGTTTAAATACAATAAATAAATTAAGACTTTTTCTTAGAGACACAACTAATGGCTTTAAATACAATAAAAATAAATTTAGGTAGCATAATCCTTGTTATTCTTATAGCATGCAATGCCAGGACTGAAAATAGGAAAGATAAAGCTTCAAATCAAGACACATGTAAATATTATCGGTATGATGCTCACCAAATTGTGTCCAATTTGGGTTGCCAGAACTGCCATGTCCCTTATGGTGATAGAATGGACAAGAATATTTTTACATTCAGAGAAATATCAGTTATGGATAGCTTAAAATTAATTAATTACGCCTTTAAAAAAAAACACAAGGGCTGGTATAGTACGATCGGAACATTTAAGGCATCCAGGATGGATACATTAAGTGACTGTGAAATAAAAAGTGTAATCCGTTACATAAAAGATTCAGGCAGAGATATTGCTACCCCTAGCCAATAAAATGTTATGGTTTCAAATACAATAAAGCTAAGTTTAGATATTTTGTTATTATTCTTAATGTTAGCGTATATAAACTAACGAAAAAACAATTCAAATGTTGTCATTATTAAAAAATTAAATGTTACCTGTATTATATACGCTTAAAACATAAAATATTGAAAATTTTAATGGTTTGCCTGGGTAATATCTGCCGTTCGCCATTGGCTGAAGGCATTATGCGCCATCTGGCGGATGAACAAAACTTAAACTGGGAAATTGCTTCGGCAGGAACAGGCAACTGGCATATTGGCAAAGCTCCAGATCACAGGAGCATTGCTGCCGCTAAGGCATTAGGTTACGACATCAGCCAACAGCGCGCACAGCAATTTAATCACTCGATGTTTGCCAAATACGATCTGATTTTGGTAATGGACCGCAACAATTTGGCCGATGTGCAAAGCCTTGCCAAAACCGTTGAGGACCGAAAAAAGGTTAAACTTTTCCTTGATAACGGCGAAGTTACAGACCCATATTGGGATAATGCCTTATTTAGCCCCGTTTGCAGTCAGGTTGAAGAAAGATGTAAGGAAATTATCAAACAACTTTCTTAAATTTAAAGCACATTAAACATCACTAACCAAGTTAAAAAAAATGAAAAAGTATCTTTCTATATGTCTATTGATTGCCACTGTTTTTTTATTCCAAAGTTATACCGTAGCGAAAAAATCGGCTAAGGTTTTAGTTTTTTCCAAAACAAAAGGTTTCAGGCACAATTCTATTGAAACCGGAAAAGAAGTGATCCAAAAATTAGGAACCGAGCATCATTTTGAAGTAGATACGACCGAAAATGCTGATCTGTTTACAGAAGATAACCTTAAAAAATATGCTGCTGTTATTTTCTTAAATACAACAGGCGATGTACTCGACAATAAACAACAGGTAGCGTTCGAAAGGTATATCCAGGCAGGAGGCGGCTATGTAGGCGTTCATGCCGCAACTGATACGGAGTACGACTGGCCATGGTACGGCAAATTAGCAGGCGCTTATTTTACCAGCCACCCTGCAGTACAGGAAGCTAAATTTATCATTAAAGACAAGAAACATCCGTCAACAAAGTTCTTTACCGATTCGGTATGGATGAGAAAAGATGAGCTATATAACTTTAAAGATATCAACCCTGATATTAAAGTGTTGATCACTTTAGACGAAAAATCGTATACCGGTGGTAAAAATGGCGATTTCCACCCTTTTAGCTGGTACCATAATTTTGATGGTGGCAGGGCTTTTTACACCTGTATGGGCCATACTAAAGAAGGTTGGGCAGAAGATAAATTCCAGAATCATTTATGGGGAGGTATTGAATACGCCATCGGCGGGCAAAAAAAACTAGACTATAGCAAGGCCCATTCAAAATTCTAAAATGATATTGAGCTTGTTGAGGTCATCAATCAGCAAGCTCAATGTTTAATTATTGCTGTACTTTTTTATAATTGACCAAATAAATATAATTAAGCATACAGAAAGAAGCTACAGCACCAAAGGTATGCCACAAAAAGTGCGTACCGATGCTTAAAATATCCCACTTATCCGCAATGCGGAAGGTTAAGGCAAATATGAAAGCAATTAAGGCAAAGCCTACCCATTTTCCATTTTTCCACTCCGTTTTAATGAGGTAACCAAATACCGGAAATAATACCAATGCGGCCATAAAAGCATAATTTATATTAATAAAGATTTGAAAATCGCCATTGCTAAAAAGCCGGCGCACATAAAACTGAAAGAAAGCGTAAACCGCTACAATTAAAACGGCAAAATACCACCTGGTTAATTTAGACAGGAAGTATATCCCAGCCGAAAGGCACAAGAGCATAATCGGCAGCCAGTCCATCAAAATAAAAACCGGCCAGCGCCTTAATCCGTGGTAGGTAGTGCCGCCAATCCCCCCGATATAAAGCAGTACCAACGCAATACTCAAAAAAGTATGTTGCTTAAAATTACCCCATAGTTTAATAGTCCAATACACTGCAATAGCAAGAAAAAAGCAACTTGTTATGGTATTAAGAGGCTCAGGAAACAGCTGGCTTAGATTGGTTTCGGTGTACATGGTACCGCCATCTGGTGGGTTCTGGGTAAAAGCGCTCATGATTAAATAACGTAAGGTTAAATTAAATGTTTGATAAACCTATGTAACGATCAAGATGGAAAAATAATCTGTTATCTACATGTTCAACAGGTTAAATATTGATTAACTCTTTTCCTTCTGGCAGTATTTTTTGTACTTTAGGTAGATCTAAGCTATAATGATATGAAATGTTTATGGATTCTTTTTTTACTGTTAACAACAGCAGTTTATGCCCAAACGCCACCTAAACCTTATGGCGCAACACCATCAAAAAGGCAGTTGGCCTGGCACGATATTGAAGTGTATGGTTTAATCCATTTTACACCAACTACCTTCGAAAATAAAGAATGGGGCTTTGGTGATGCTGACCCAAAAACATTTAACCCAACCGATTTTAATGCCGATCAGATTATTAAAGCGGCAAAAGCTGGCGGATTAAAAGGTATAATTCTGGTGGCAAAACATCACGATGGTTTCGCTCTGTGGCCAACCAAAACAACGGATTATAACATCAGTAAAAGCCCGTTCAGAGGCGGAAAAGGAAATTTAGTTAAAGAAGTGGAGCAAGCCGTACGTAAAAACGGTTTAAAGTTTGGTGTGTATTGCTCACCATGGGACAGAAATAATGCACTATATGGTACAGATAAGTATCTCGCCATTTACCAGGCCCAGTTAAAAGAACTTTACAGCAATTTTGGCGAACTTTTTATGAGTTGGCACGATGGTGCAAACGGTGGCGATGGCTACTACGGAGGCGCAAAAGAAAAACGTTCGATCGATAATACCACTTACTACGATTGGAAAAATACCTGGGGCATTACACGTAAAATGCAGCCAATGGCCAATATATTTAGTGATATCGGTTTAGATATCCGTTGGGTTGGTAATGAAGATGGTCATGCGGCAGAAACCTCATGGGCAACCTTTACCCCTATGGCACCCGATGGAAAAAGCGAAGCTGTTCCCGGACAGGCAAACTACCCGCAAAGTCCTGGAGGAATCAGAAATGGTAAATTCTGGATGCCGGCCGAATGCGATGTTCCCTTAAGAAAAGGTTGGTTTTACCATGCCAACGAAAAACCTAAAACACCAGAAACCTTATTCGACCTGTATTTAAAGAGTGTTGGCCGCGGTGCAGGTTTAGATCTTGGATTAGCGCCCAATACCCGGGGACAACTCCATGTGGATGATGTGGCTGCCCTAAAAACTTTTGGCGACATGGTTAAACATACCTTCGAAAATAATTTGGCAAAAAATGCAAAGATCATAGTTAGCGATAGCCGTGGTAAAAAATATGATGCGATTACGCTACTCGATCATAACAGCGAAACTTATTGGGCTACCGCAGATGATGTGCATGCAGCAAGCCTGGAGATAGATTTAAAAACCACTAAAACCTTTGACATTATTAGTTTACAGGAATATATTCCTTTAGGGCAACGAATTGAGGCTTACACCATAGAAGTATTTGAAAACAATGCCTGGAGAAAAGTTTACGACGGCACAAGTATAGGCGCAAAACGTTTGATTAAATTGGATAGTCCTGTTACCACCAATAAAGTAAAAATAAACATTACCAAATCTCCGGTTTGTATCACATTAAGTGAAATCGGGCTGTACAAAAAAGCCGGATAAGCAAACTACTCTTTTACTTTATAAAGGATTTCGAACACCTGCCCAAGGGCAGTAGAAGTCTGTTTACTATATCGATAAGTGCTATCGGCCTTAATATCGCGGTACATCAGCATTACAGCACGATAAGAGGCTTTGCTCAATTTTATTTTTTCCTCACGTTCTTTAGCATCTTCAGGCTTTAAATTCAAGGCCTGCATTTGCTTAATCACAACCAGATTATGCTCACTTGGTATAATACCATCTTGTTTAATCGAAATGAGCTTAACATCCTTTGGTAAGGATATTTTTAAATTCATAATGTTGTTAAGCGAGCTTAGGTTATCGTTAAAGGTAAGTCTTAATTTGCGGTATTCTTCTGTCCCGTACTTCGGACTAAAATGAAGCACTCCGCTAAAGAATATCAGAAATAAAAGTGTAGAAACGGCATATCTTGCCCAGCCTTTAACTTCGAAAGCCGTATCCCATTTATACGTAAGCAGGTAAGCGAAAATAAAGCCTGAAATAAAACCACCGATGTGTGCAGCATTATCTACCCTTTTGCCAAAAGCACCGTTAATTAGCACCAGTAAGGAAACAATTAAGGTACTTACCAACAAGGCCCTGGTTGCTTTTTGTTCAAAAGATTTAGTAATCAGCAAAGCAATAAAAGCGCCATATAAACCCATAATTGCTCCGGAAGCGCCCATCATCATGCCTTCCTGATGAAAAATCAAACTCACCAGGCCACCACAAATACCGCTCACCAAATAAATAAAGAGGTATTTTTTCCAGCCCAGTTTATTTTCGATCATTAAACCCAGGTAAACCAGGGCGTACATATTAAAAAATAAATGCGATTTAGATCCGTGAATAAACTGATAAGTAATTAAACGCCAGTATTCGCCACCCAATACAAGATTACGCTGATTAACCCCAAAATTTAACGTCATCCCTTTTAGTTCTTCCACAAACCGGGGATCATAAATGCTTCCACTTCTCACAAAATTATACCTCAGGTAAACTATCGTGAAAAAAATAAGCGCTATATAATAAAAAATATTTAGGAGTACCAAAATTGGTGTTACCGTATAGCCTTTTTGAGGAAACAACAAGAACAGTACATTTTTGATCTTATTTTTTGTCGCCAGAGGTGCTTTTTCGAAATAATGATCGTCTTGTGTGGCAATAAACTGGTGAAATTTATGCAAACTTTCTTCCCAAACATCTTTCAGGTGAAATTCGACGTATTCAAATTCATGAAAAAACTTTTCGAGGTTTAAATTATTCTTGCCGTAATCGTTAAAAAGCATCTGTATGCCCACGCATTCGCTTTTTACCACGGCAAAGTTGCCATGGATACGGATGGATATTTCTTCGCTGTACGACTGAAAGGATATTGGTGTGTAAGCAATTAAACCGGTTTCGGAAATATGGCTCAAGCTCCAGCCAATGTTTTCGACCGCTTGTTTGGCAACAATTAAATATTTATCAGCTGGGAAACCGGCCAATGGAATATACTTTTCAATTTTAGGCGAGTACCCCCAACTGATTAACATAGCGCTTTTAGATTTTTTTCGCCTCTAAGATAATATAAGGCGAAAGATTTTTACTCTCGAAAGGAATAATTTTGGTAAATACTTTACCTGCAAGCCAAACTGTTTTTTTGAAAAGACGCACGCCAACAGATTTTTGGCTTTCGTTTTCCAACCAAACACTGAAACGGCCAAAATAACCCGATTTTACTTCTTTAAGTCCCGCCTGTTCGCAAATGGATTTCAGCAATGCCGGATCCATGCTATCGATATTGTGTTTGTCGTAATTCTCCCGATCAAAATTCTTCTGGAACCAGCCATTAACCGCTTTAAAATTTGGCAAGGTGATAAACAAGGTTCCGCCTGGTTTTACAAAGGCAATGTGGCGGTTAATAATATCGGCAGTATCGTTAAAATGCTCAATCAAACCGCAGCTTAACACCAAATCATATTGTTTTTCGGGGGTATAATTAAAAAGGTCGGTTTCGATAATATGGATATCCTTTTCAGTTAAACCATTCTTTTCTAAAAGTTCATTAACCACAGGTGGATGAACAAAATAATCCAAAAGGGTTACATCAAGTTTAAAATACTTTTTCAGGAATACGGCATAATAACCCGGGAAACCACCCAGCTCGATGGCTGTTTTAACGTTATCTTTTTGGATCACCTCTGCCAGCTGACCATGAAATAAATAATTTGAAGGTAGCTGGACTGCAAGTCCTTTTTTACTTTCCCAATAATTTACCCAAAAAGCCCTGTCGGTTAATAAATTTGCCATGTTTTAAATAATTCCAATCCCAAAGAAACGGAAAAAATCGAGAAGTTATTTATAAAAATGTCAGGTTAATCCTAGCGGATTTATAATGATGACTATCCGCCTCAATTAACCAATTTAACCTATTTCAAGTCTTTCAAAATCTCTGCTACTGCTTTCTCCAATTGAGGATCTTTATCTGCCAGGCGGTCTTCAAAGGTGTTTTTCACAAAAATATCTGGCTTTACGCCTTCTTTTTCGATGTTTTTGCCGTCCATGGCATAACAACCCCACGATGGTAAGCGATAAGATGAACCATCAACCAAACCTTTGGCAGAAGTAAAAATAATCCATCGGTAGGTTTCCGTACCGATAATTTTGCCCAGTTTCAATTGTTTAAAACCTGCGGCGGTCATTTCTGCATCGCTTAACGATTGTTCGTTAATAAGCAATATTATCGGCTTCGCTGCCGGACCAAAATTACTTTGTGGCGCCATTTTACCACCGCGGTATTTCCATTGCAGGTAAGGGCGTTGCGAAAGGAATTTCAATACATCATCGTGTACGTTTCCACCGGTATTGTAACGTAAATCGAGGATAATGGCCTCTTTATTTTCTTCCTGTGCCACCATATCCAATAAAAAACTTTCCAGTTCACCCGTACTCATATTTTTCATATAAGAATAAGCGATCCGGTTATTGCTCCATTTATCTACGTTTTGATGGTTTTTGGTGATCCACTCGTCGTAAAGGTTTCCACGCAAAGTACCAGAACTTTCAGGATGTACATTTACATAAATATCTTTTCCATTGCGTTTAAAGGTTAAAGTCATTTCACGATCCAAAGATGGTTTGCTGAAATAATAATCGCGGTCTATTTTTTCATCTACCTTAACTCCGTTCACCTCTGTTAAAATATCGCCTGCCAAAATGTTTGTCCCCGTGCGGGCGGCATTACTCTTCGCAGCAATACGCTCTACTTTTAAAGAATTTTCATTATCGAAAATAATGCCCGTTTCATTGGTGATGTAGTTTAAATTTTTACGTTCTTCTGCCCCTGCACTGTTAAAGCCCATGTGCGACGAATTCAGTTCGCCCAGCATATCGTTTAATAAAATCCTTAAATCGCTACGATTATTTACATATGGTAAATAGGTGGCATAGCGCATTCTCATTTTATCCCAATCTACACCATGGAATTTTTCATCATAAAAATTTTCATCCAAACCTACCCAGGTTTCGTAAAACATCTGGTTAAATTCGGCATTCAGGTTTCTGGTAAATTTATAACCATGGTCTACCCGATCAAGCTTATTGCCTTCTAAGCTGTATTTGTTGATTGTACCCCGCGATAACACAAAAAATTTATCACCGGCAGAGATAATTGAATAATCGCCACCATCAGCAACTTTTTCGGTTTTATTGGCTTCAAAAGGCTCTATAGTAGTGCGGTATAGTCCTGGTGCGCCACCTTCGTGGTTTGATGAGTAAAACACATAGGTTTTATCGCCCTTGGCGTAAACATCGGTTCCATACTGGCCACCGAAAGAAGGGCTAACCAACTCTACCCTGTCTAAAATATCCTGTGTATTTATAGTGATTACATCTGCAGGTTTTGGAGTAGGTTTAACATCAGTTTTCTTTTTAATGGTATCTGTTTTTGATTTTTTATCCTTTTTAGGTGCGGGTACCACTGGTTTAACATCTGTAGGGGCTGGTTTCGTCTCTTTAAAAAGATCATCAAACTTATCCGAACGGTAAGGCTCGTCATAATTGTTCAATGCCATGCGGTAAATGTGCGAATTTTGCATACCAGTTGGGTACGAAGGTTTGGTACGGGCACTGGTAAAGAAAATATACTTACCATCTGGCGACCATGCCGGACCAGTTTCGGTAACCCCCGTATTGGTTAAATTAATGGTTTTATTGCCTTTAATGTTATGCACCATAATATCCTGCTCGAAATTGCGGTACACCGTAAAAAGCACGTATTCATCGTTGGGCGAAAAACTCGGTGCAGCACTTTGCAGGGCCCAAAACTCATCGGTTACCAACGTTTTGGCTTCGAAAGTTTTAAGGTCCATTAGTTTAAGTTCGTTTCTACCACTCAGATACACGGCCATGGTTTTGGTTTTGTTCAAAGTGATATCGCGTACATTCGCTTTATCTTTGGTAAGCTGCTTTATAGATCCTTTTCCATCGCCGGTAATGGTAAACCAATTCTGATAGCCGTTAGCGGTTTGACTGAATAAAATTGTTTTGTTATCGGCCAGCCATTTACATTCTAAAGCACGTTCGCCACTATTGGTAATTTTGCGGATAAATTTTCCATCAGCATCACTCACAAATACTTCTCCACGCGAAATAAATGCCATCTTTTTACCATCCGTAGCCACATCGAAAGCGGAGATATTACTCCGTACATCATACTCCTGCTCTTTGCTTAATACCTGGTTCCGTGAGGTATTGATATTAATTTTTTCTGTTTTTTTAGAGGCTATATCGTATGTATACAACTGGTAATCTTTTTCGAACACCACGGTAGTTCCGTTTGCAGAAACAAAAGGACGTTTAATGGAAGTATCGAAACTGGTTAAACCTGTTTTTTTGCCGTTGATAAAAGTGTATAAATTATATTCGTCGTTACCCTCATCCGATACAAAAAAGATATTGCCTTTTTGGTCAACACTCGTCCAGAAATCTTTTCCGATATAATCTGTATAACGTTTATAACTTTTCGTTTTTGGGTTATAAGATTGAATATCTGGATTATAAGCTCCTTTGTAATGTTTCCGGTTAGCGAAACGGTAACTTTCCCAGGTATCGCTAAAAAAAAGTTCGCCTGTTGGCGATTCGGCGATATGGTGTGTAGTATTAAAATAATTATCAAACAAACGCATAGCGGTACCCCCATTTACACCCACTTTATAGCTCGAAAAGGAGTTATAGCGGCCCGAGGTGAAATAAATTGTTTTCGAATCCCAGCTCCAGTTATCCACTTCATCCGAAGCATCGTTAAAAGTTAATTGTTTTATATCTCCACCTGTTAAGGGCATCACATAAATATCATAATTACCAAACTGGTTAGAAGAAAAGGCCATCCATTTACCATCAGGAGATATTTTAGGGTTAATTTCTTCGCCCTGCATGGCAGTAACCCTTGATGCTACACCACCTTTAACCGGCACTTTCCAAATATCGCCGTCGTAACTGAATACTATTGTTTGTGCATCAGGCGTTAAAGCAGGGTATGTTGCAAAGTAAGTTTGGCCTTGGACAAAAGAATGGATGGGCAACAAAAAAGCTAATGCTGTTAGCGATTTTAACAGGGATTTGATCATGATTTATTTTGTTTGGTTTTGGATGCCTGAACCGGGCTTGTTTAAAATAATCATTAAATTCAGGTATGATTATTTTAAACATCAAAGGCTCCATCCTACAATTAAAAAGCAATAAAAAATATTAGGATGAAAATACACAACAGATTTTATATTCGTAAACAATAAAATGTATTTTTGATTGATTTGAAAGTAGTACACCTAAATACCTACGATGGAAATGGCGGAGCAGGACGTGCCTGTTTGCGTTTAAGTGATGCCTTAAAGGCAAGTGGAATCGATTCGAAAGTATTGGTTTACTACAAATTTGGCCAAAACCAAAAGATAGATACCTTTAGCAAATCGCCCATTCAAAAAGCCAGGGCCGTTTATAATATCTTATCGGAAAGATATTTTGCCAAATGGCTGAGCAAATCGGTAAAAACACCATTTAGCCTTCAATGGTTTGGCCGCTCGGTAATTAACCACCCGGATGTTAAAAATGCTGATGTGATCCACTTACATTGGGTAAACCATGGCTTTCTTAATCCTAAGTTTTTAGCAGAGCTTGATGAACTGGAAAAACCGATTGTTTGGACTTTTCACGATAGCAATGCTTTCACGGGAGGATGCCATGTGCGGTATGGCTGTGAAAACTTTCATCATCAATGTGGCAATTGCCCGATTTTAAAAATCAGTGGCAAAAATGATATTTCGCACAAAACCTGGCTACGCAAGCAAAAAGCTTATACCGAATTAAATTTTCACATTGTGGCACCGAGCAAATGGATGGCCGCATCGGTTAAATTCAGCAGTTTATTAGGAACCAGAAAAGCGACGGTTATCCCGAATACCATCGAAACAAAAATTTTCAAACCCTATGTTAAATCGGAGGCCAAAAAGATCCTGAAGATCAATCCTGATAAATTTGTGCTGATGAGTGGTTTTATGCCTTCAAAAAATGATAAACATAAAGGAACGCCCTACCTGGTTGAAGCTTTGGAAATTCTTTCGCGAAGAAGTGGAATACAAAAAGAAAATATTGAACTGGTTATTTTCGGGAACAAGGAAAATGCAGAAATGCCTGAATTTCCTTTCAAAACCACTTTTTTAGGCACCATTAATAAAGATGAACATTTAGCGAAATGTTATTCTGCTGCTGATGCTTTTATTACCCCTTCTCTAGAAGATAATCTACCCAATACCGTAATGGAAAGTTTATCGTGCGCTACGCCTGTTGTTGCCTTTACCACGGGAGGCATACCGGATATGGTTAAACACATGCAAAACGGCTACCTGGCCGAATATCAGAATGCAGAAGACTTGGCAAACGGCATCGAATGGTTATATCACCGCCCCAATAAAGAAGAAATCCAAAAAGCAGCCCGATTAAGTATCCTAACAGATTTCGCTGAAGAAGTTATCGCTGCCGAGCATATCCATTTGTATGAAACACTGATTGATTTACAACCGAAATAACATAAGCGCTTTAAGATTTAGCTGGCAAAGCCATATTTTCTTTCCCACAACCAAAAATTGATCAATCTTTATTAAATTTATAGCGGTTGAACTGTTAAATGAAAAGCATTGTAAATTATTCTGAAAGTATTAAGGCATTAAAATCGGCTATTTTATCGAGCCGGTATAAAGCTGCTGCTTTAGTAAATAAAGAACTTTTGCTGCTCTATTTTACCGTAGGTAAATTCATTTCGGAGAAGGTAGAAAAAGAGAAATGGGGCGCCAAAGTGATAGATAACCTTTCTAATGATTTACAGTTAGAGTTACCAGGCTTAAGAGGATTTTCAGGCACAAATATTAAACGGATGAGATTCTTTTTCGAATCGTGGGAAGAGCATGTGTTAATTAGTCCGTCACTGACGGACCAATTACAATTAATTGATATTGAGCACATTGAATTTAGACCGTCAGTGACGGACCAATTGGAAAAAACATTTTTCAATATAAGTTTCACCCACCATATCGAAATTTTACAAAACTCGCAATCGGCAGAGGAAAGAATATATTATATCCGAAAGGCAGCTATCGAATTTTGGAGTGTTGGTACCCTAAAACATCAACTCAAAAACAAATCATTCAGTAACTCAGGCAGTTTACCGAACAACTTCCTAAAAACGATTTCTAACGAGGAATTAAGGAATAAAGCGCTCCAATCATTCAAGGATGAATACCTGTTGGATTTCATTAATTTAGAAGAGCCAGATGAAGAGGACGAACGCGTTTTAGAAAGTGGCATAGTACACAACATCAAAAAGTTCTTAATGTCGTTAGGAACCGATTTTGCATTTATCAGCAATCAGTACAGATTGATTGTTGAAGATGAAGAATATTTTTTAGATCTTTTATTCTTTAACCGCCGTTTACAGTGTTTGGTTGCATTCGAACTCAAAACCGGAAAATTTAAACCCGAGTATTTAGGAAAAATGAACTTCTATTTATCGGCTTTGGATGAATATGTTAAACAACCACACGAACAACCATCAATAGGCATCATACTCTGTAAAGAAAAGAAAAACAAAATTGTAGAATTTTCATTCCGCGATTTTAATAAAGCGATGGGTGTTTCAACCTACACAACCAGTAAAATATTACCAAAAGCGTTTAAAGGTTTAATCCCCGATGCAGAAACCTTTAAAAAATTAATGGACTAACCCATGCCCAAATTAACCATCATCACCATTGTATACAATAACGTTCGCGATATCGAACGTACCATCCAGTCTATCCTTAAACAGACTTATAAAAAAATTGAATACATCGTAATAGATGGCGCATCAACCGATGGCACCCTACAGGTTGTTGAGCGCTATAAAGATCGCATTTCAAAAATTGTTTCCGAACCCGATAAAGGCATTTACGATGCTATGAATAAAGGTTTGGCATTGGCTACCGGCGATTATGTTTTATTTATGAACTCCGGTGATGAGATTTACGACGAAAATACCGTAGAAGATGTTTTCGCTTCTGAACCAGGTGCCGATATTTATTATGGGGAAACTGAAATGTATAACGACAGCTGGGAAAACTTAGGCCGCAGAAGACATGAAGCGCCTGAAGAATTCGACTGGACCAGTTTTAAATATGGTATGAACATCAGTCACCAGGCCATCTACATCCGCCGAAGCATCATTACCCCTTACGATTTAACTTATAAATACAGCTCTGACATCGACTGGATTATCAAAGCGGCAAAAAAAGCTTCTAATATTGTAAACGTTCACCGTTATGTGGCCAAATATCTGGTTGGTGGCATGAGCAAGAAAAAACACCGCGAAAGCTTAAAAGAACGCTTTAAAATCTTTACCAAATATTATGGTTTGTTGCCCAATATTTTCAATCATATTGTTATTGCAGGCAACCTGGCTTTATATTTTGTAAAACACCGTAGAACGAACGATTAGGTATTTAGCCTGATATTTTAATTATCGAAGTATCGTCATTTCGAGTGCAGCCGAGAAATCTATTTAAATTAATCTAGTCTAAAGATCTCTCCATTTCGTTGCACTTCAGTCGAGATGACAATCCCTCTATTGGAATCTGTTAAATGGTTTGGACTATACAAGATACCACCCTAATCTCAATTTTCTAAAAACAATAATTTTCCCCAACTGTCTTTAATATATCACCTATTAAAAACATTAAAGATTATGGGACAATTAAGTAACCGCATTATTGCTGTACTTTCAGAAAGCGGATTTGAAGAAGTAGAATTAACCGAACCAGTAAAAAGGTTAAAAGAAGAAGGAGCTACCGTTCACATTATCTCCTCAAAAAGTGGAAAAATAAAAGCCTGGGATCACGATCACTGGTCGATAGAAGTTGATGTTGATAAAACCATTTCGGCAGCAAATGCCGATGATTATAATGGTTTGCTTTTACCAGGTGGCGTAATCAATCCCGATCAGTTACGTGTTAATGAAGACGCACTTGCTTTTGTAAAATCTTTTTTTGCCGATGGAAAGCCTGTTGCAGCCATTTGCCACGGCCCACAAACTTTAATCAATGCCGATGTGGTTCAGGGCAGAAAATTAACTTCAGTAAAAAACATTTCTCAGGATCTGATCAACGCTGGTGCCATTTGGTCAGACGAAGAAGTAGTGGTGGATCAAGGTTTGGTTACCAGTCGTACACCAAAAGACCTGCCAGCTTTTAACGATAAAATTGTAGAGGAATTTGCCGAAGGTGTTCATGAAGGGCAGCACGCCTAAAAACTTTGGACGCTCTTTCTAGATTCACTCAAAAAACGGTTGGCAATTTGCCGGCCGTTTTTTTTTTAGACTATTTTTTGTGCCGTCAGATGTTACCATCTGACGGAGAGTTATCCTCAATAAAATAAAGTTATTTGGCAAAACCTTTTTGCTGTGTCGGATGGTAACATCCAGCACCATAGCAACATCTTATACCACTTATAACTTTACCTGCCTGATGATATTTTTAATGTTCAGTTCAATGATATCCGTCATGGTTTTACAACGCAAATAATTTGTATCCTTAAAATAATCACTCATCCCCTGTTTTAGTAAGGCAATATTTTCGGGTGTGGTGAGTTCTTCTTTATTCGAAACATCGCGGAGATCTGTTAAACGGTGGCGCTCACTTCTTACCCGGTGTACAATTGATGAGCGTTCTTCCTGCTGATATTGCAACACCGTTTTTTCGGTCAATTGCTCCATACTCATTTTTACATAAGGTAAATTCTCCTTAAAAAACTGGGGCAGGTAAACCCTTAAATTCCCTTCGTAAAACTGCTGATCAAAATCTATTGCCCTGATACGGAACTGGATATCATCAAAATCTGGGGTAATTTGCACCACAAAGTTATAAGCCCGCATATCGCCCAAAAGCATAATTAAACAGCGCTCGTTAAACTTTACAAACTCTTTTGCAATACGTGTAGGATTAAATTCAGGGGTATATAACTGGCCTTTTGTAAAAACATCACCCGGGATACCTGCAATATGTTCTTCCACCAGAGTATCGCCATCTACCAGGTAATTTACCTGATTGGGAGAAAGGATTTCTTCCATTTCCAAACCATATATACGCGAGGCATCGGCCTTTTTAATGTAGAAATAATCGTAAACATCATTTAAACGGTTTACAATCCTGATGCGGAAAGGATGCGTATTCCCAAAGGTGCAATATTCAATTTTATCAATGTATTTATGCTCCACAATCCGCAGGTTGCCGGATGCTTTTAGGTTCGCATAAATTTCTTTTAAACCCTCATGTAAGGGGCCGATTAAATCTTGTGCATAAATGGGTCCTTCCCACAGCGAATCTTTACCAAACTTATCCATTAACGGGAATGCTTCGTTAAACTGCATCAGGTCTTGATAACCGATAGGCAATTTCGCTTCGCGCTGATAGGTACGCAGGTATTTCTGTAAAGCAGGCGTAACCGGAAAAATAGGCTTCTTTTTTGAAATTTTTACATCATTGTTTTCCATGCAATGGCAATGTACAGTTTTATAGAAATATGTATAAATTTTTTACCACAAAGTTCACGAAGAAATATCAGAGAGGAAACAGAGGATAGTCGAAAAGTTATATATATGTGCACAGAAGCACTGAGTACCCGGACATATGACCTATTTATGAGTGCCTGGAGCAAATTAAATACGCTAACAACTCATTTTCTCTGTGAAAGCTCGGTGTGCTCAGTGGTTATTACCCTTTTGGATAGCTAAATGGCAAACCGCTCAAATACCTACTGATTTTACGGTAAGGATAATTGCCCGCGCCGTGATCGGAAAATTGGACAATAATGGTATTTGTTTTCGGATCGATATACAATCTTTGGCCGAGCATGCCTTCGGCAGCATAATCTCCATTATCTCCTTCCTGCGGAATCCACCAAAGATAATGATGTGCCGATTTTTGCCAGCCTTTTGCCGAAGCCGGTTTTTCTATGCCAATATTTACCGATTGATTAACCCAGGCCTCCGGAACTACTTGTTTGCCATTGTATCTACCTTTATTCAGGTATAAACGACCTATTTTGGCAAAGTCTATAGCAGTTACCTGAAACCGGCTTGCGGTATTTGTTAAACCGTTTACCTGATCTAATCCCCAGGTAGCATTATATTGTGTACCGATCTGTTTCCATACATTGACTTCGAAATATTGCGCTACAGATGTACCTGTTGCTTTTTTTAACACCCAACCCAATAAAATCGGATCGATACTTTTGTACACCCAAACGGTACCCGGTTTATTAACCAGTTTAACCTTCATTAATTGGGCTTTCATATCATCGGTATAATAATATTTGGCCTCATCAGAAAAAAATGCTTTTACAATCCCACCCAATGCATCCTGAAATTCAAGTCCTGATTTCATATCTAAAAGATTTTTTAAAGTGATGTTTTCAAAAGCGGGATTTGGTTTTAATTCAGGAATATAAGCCGTTACTTTATCACTTAAGCTTTTAATACTGTGATCGGCCAGCGCCTGACCTATCATAATCGAAATCATGCTTTTGGCTCCTGAAAATATCGTGCTTAAGGTACTATCGCTATAACCTTTATCATATTTTTCGTATAAAATGCTATCGTTCCTGATGACGATAAAAGCATTGATTTTTCCATTTTGTAAATAGGTTTTTAATGGAATAGATCGGTTGCCTCCATCCATTACATGAAGCGTATCCAAGTCGTTCCGTTGTTTACCTGATTTGATAAAATGAAAAACTGAATCACTTTTATGCGAAATCTCCTGCGGGAAGATTTTATAAGTTTCGGCCCCTGGTGTTCTATATCTTAACACCCGGATTAAATAGGGCTTCCAAAGAAATAAGGCAAATAGTGATAAAAAAAATGAATAGATCAGAATTAAGAGTGCTTTTTTAAAGATTTTCATCGGTCGCTATTGTGTCCGTAAATATAAAATTTTTAAAAATTACACCATGCAATATTAGATCACAGCTAAAACAAGTTAAATACCTTAAGCCATTGCATCCATGATATTTTGATTCTCTGCAGCAACTTTCGTTTCTTTGGGCTCTGGTTTATATTTCCATCTCCGATGACTCCATAACCAATAAGCAGGTGCCTCTTTGATCATATCCTCTAAAAAGTGGGTATGCATTTCCGTAATTTCAAACTCAGCGGTTTCGGCTGGGTTTAAACAGATCGGCACACAGTCAACCTCATAATAGCCTCTTTTTAAATGATTTATTTTAAGGTAAAAGACCGGACGATTGGTTTTACGGGCAATTTTTTCTACCCCCAGCTGGATTGATGATTCCTGGTTTAAAAACATTGTCCAATAATTCGACTCATCTTTTGAAGGTGCCTGATCGCTTCCAAAAGTAAACATGGTGGCTTCATTTTTACTAGATTGAATAGCCCTTAAAGTTTGACGCATTGATACCATATGGTTGCCAAATTTACTCCTCATATCAAGGAACCAGTTATCGAAAGATTCGCTGCTTAACGGTTTATAAATCGGATAATGTTTGCCTGAGAAATTTAATCCTATAGCCATACAAACCCATTCGTAATTACCATAATGAGATGAACAAAAGATTACACTTTCGTTGTTTTTAAGATAAGCCTCAACCAGATCTACATTTTTAAATTTCACCCTTTTATTGAGTTCATTTTTAGAAATGCTTTTCATTTTGATCACTTCGACAAAAAGCGAAGCCAGAAATTTATAAAACCGTTTTTCTATCGCATAGATTTCGGAAGTGTTTTTTTCAGGAAACGCATTAACCAGGTTTTCTTTAACCACTTTTCTACGGTAGCCAAAAACATAAAAGATTAAAACATAAAAAGCATCTGCCACCCTGTATAAAATGAATAGCGGCAAAAGAGAGAGCATATTTAATAAAAATATACCCAATTTGGATAACCCTTTATTAATCATGATGTGGGACGATTAGTTTGCTTATAAAATGTAAAATTAAAGACGAAACCAGAATCAATTGCCATTTAATTGTTAGTTTTTTATTCCTACAGGTTTTATGAAAAATCGCTGACAAAAAACAACTATACTGATTAACAATTTAACTGACAAACAACAACTTATCTCATTTTCTTTCCCAGTTCGGATACTGTATTAAGCCACTGTAATCTCTGTTTTTCTGTAGATTTTTTAACAATCCCTATATAAGTAATTTTAACAGGATTTATCCCACAAAACTGGAGTACACTCTTCTTTAACTGGTTAACACTAGGCCTGCCGAAAAAAATGCGATAATACCATGAAGGCTGATCTAGTGTGGTGATGATTCTAGCTGTTTTGCCTTTAAAGAGCTTATCCCACCATATGCTATTTTCTCGGTATTGAAAGGCAATTCCCGGAAGAAATAATCGATCGATAAATCCTTTCATGATGGCTGGCATACCACCCCACCACACCGGATGAATCCAAACGAGGTGATCGGCAGCTTTAATTTTTACTAAACTGCTTAACAAATCAGGTTCTAACTCCATGCGTTGCCGGTAACCGAAAGCAAGGCTGGGATTAAAAGTTAAATCGGTTATATGAATGAATGAAACAGTTGCACCCTCAGCTTTTGCCCCGTTATAATAGGCTTCTGCGAGGGCGAAATTAATGCTGCTTTTATTCGGGTGACCATTAATGATTAAGATATTTTTCATGTTGTTTTTATTTACAACACAAAACTAACTTCGATTTTTTACCGAACAGGCAGACAAATGTCCTTAAATAATTTCTCTTCGCAACCTGCTTAAATGCCTAGGCGTAATGGCCAAAAAAGAAGCCAGGTATTTTACCGGAATCTGTTTGATGTAATCGGGATAACTTTTAAAAAGCTCCAGGTAACGCGCTCTAGCGGCATCTTTCTGGTACATGAAAACCCGTTTTTCTAAGTGCAGGTATTGTTGTTCGGCGATGGTTTTTAATAACCTTAAACCATTTATACTCGATTCGGCCAAACCATCAACCACTTCTTTTTTTATAATCAATAAATCGACATCACTCATGGCCTGGATATTTTCGACCGTTGGATTTCCGGTAATCAGCGATGAATAAGCCGTCATAAACTGATTGGGAAAGGTAAGGCAATAGGTATATTCTTCTGCGCTGGCAGACGTATAGTAAGAACGCAGAATGCCCGATTTGATAAAGGCAACTTCTTTACAAACCTTGGCCTCAGTAATAAAGAATTCTCCTTTTTTTAATGTTCTTTGCGTAGCACTTGCCATAAATGTATCTATTTCTGCAGGCGAAAGAATATTAAAGGATTGAAGGTAACTTTGCATGGGTACTATATTGTTGCGGAAAGATAGGTAAAATCTTAAGGAACCTATTACCGCAACCCCAACGACCCTAAACCTTATTGCAGCGGTATCCCCCGATTCTTCATCGGGGATTTAGCAAAAAGAAGGACTAACATTAAAAAAAGCCACACCATTGCTTTTCTTATCATTTTCGACTATCTAAGCCACCTGAGTTCTATTTAGAATAATAAAAAATAAATTATGTGCCCAGCTCAAATGTTCTTAGGTGGCCCGGGTGGTAAACCAATTAGCAACCTTTAATGTTAAAACGCAAAAAAGCCCCGATTTACATCGGGGCTTTAGTGATATGTATTTTAAATCCCCTTTAGGGGATTTAGGGGTTTAAGCGAACTGCTTCCCTTTAACTTTACGTTCTTGTTCTGTTAAGAATATTTTACGTAAACGCATGCTTGCAGGTGTAACCTCGATATACTCATCAGCCTGGATATATTCCATAGCCTCTTCTAAAGAGAATTTAATTGCTGGAGCAATACGGGCGTTATCATCTGTACCAGATGCACGCATGTTCGTTAATGCTTTACCTTTAACAATATTCACTACTAAATCATTATCGCGGATATGCTCACCCATAATCTGACCTTCGTAAACATCAACTCCCGGATCTACAAAGAAACGGCCCCTATCTTGCAATTTATCGATTGAATAAGCTGTAGTTTGACCTTTATCCATTGAAACCAATACGCCGTTTGAACGACCAGGAATTGTACCTTTCCAAGGCTCGTAAGCTTTGAAACGGTGTGCCATAATCGCCTCACCTGCTGTAGCAGTTAAAACATTGTTACGTAAACCGATGATACCACGTGATGGGATTTCGAATTCTAAGTGTTGTAAATCGCCTTTTGGCTCCATAATTAACAACTCACCTTTACGTTGAGTTACCAATTCGATTACTTTACCAGAAACTTCTCCCGGAACATCAACAATTAATGTTTCAATTGGCTCACATTTTTTACCGTCGATTTCTTTAACGATAACCTGTGGCTGACCAACCTGAATTTCATAACCTTCGCGACGCATCGTTTCGATTAATACAGATAAATGGAGAATACCACGGCCGTAAACCAACCACGAATCTGGAGATGGGGTTTCTATAACCTTTAAAGCCAGATTTTTCTCCATCTCTTTGTATAAACGTTCTTTAATACGTTGAGAGGTTACTAATTTACCTTCTTTACCGAAAAATGGAGAGTTGTTAATGGTAAACAACATATTCATTGTTGGCTCATCAATACTGATAACCGGCAATTGTTCTGGTGCATCAAAATCAGAGATAGTATCACCAATATCGAAACCATCAATACCTACAACAGCACAAATATCTCCGGAGCTTACTTCTGTGGTACGGATTTTTCCTAAACCTTCGAAAGTATATAACTCTTTTACTCTTGATTTTACGATTTTACCATCGCGTTTAATTAAAGTTACCGGTTGGTTTTCTTTAATTGTACCACGGTGAACACGACCGATTGCGATACGACCTACGAAAGATGAATAATCTAACGAAGTGATCTGCATCTGTAAAGTACCTTCGTTAATTGGTGCCGGTGGAATGTTAGCCACAACAGCATCTAATAAAGCGAAAATATCAGTAGTTGGTACTTTCCAGTCTGTACTCATCCATCCTTGTTTAGATGAACCGTAAATTACCGGGAAATCCAATTGCTCTTCAGTTGCTTCAAGGTTAAAGAACAATTCGAAAATTTGCTCATAAACTTCTTCAGGACGACAGTTTTCTTTATCCACTTTGTTTACTACCACGATCGGTTTTAAACCAAGGGCTAAAGCTTTTTGCGTTACGAAACGTGTTTGAGGCATTGCACCTTCAAAAGCATCGCAAAGTAAAAGTACACCATCTGCCATTTTCAGAACACGCTCTACCTCACCGCCGAAATCCGCGTGACCAGGAGTGTCAATAATGTTAATTTTTACATCTTTGTACTGAACAGATACGTTTTTAGATACAATCGTGATACCACGCTCGCGCTCTAAATCGTTGTTATCCAATATCAAATCTCCTGTTTGTTCGTTGTCACGAAAAATAGAACAAGAGTGTAAAATCTTATCAACCAACGTCGTTTTACCGTGGTCAACGTGTGCTATAATAGCTATATTTCTAATCTTTTGCATAAAATGCGCCTCAAATTTGGCGCAAAGATAGTGTTTAGAAATGGATTTTCTACTATATCGCGCACTATTTAATACGATGATAATGTTGCAATTATCTCATTTTTAGTTTAAAAGAGCGCGGCAGGAATGCTTACTAAAAAAGAGGTTGTATCATAAAACATGTTTCTCTAAAAAATTTATCACGTTGAGCCTCCCGAAAACCTTATCCTGTTTATGGCAGGTTTTTCGACGAGTCCTTCTGTCACTCATCTTGATTTTACAACATAAATTACCACTGTTTTTTTCTACATCACAATTATTTTACAAAAAAATGGGTGAATTTATTTTTACCTCTAATACCTTTCATTAATCACCTTGCTTTAAACAAATTACAGGTATTAAGATTTTCAGTTTCGAAAAGAAGATTCCTTAATAAGGCAACCCCATCCCAAAGCATAATGTTTATATTAGCCGTTAGAAAACAGATATAACCGCTAATCCTCCTATCTATTATAGATGAAAATTGAAACCCACACTGTAAACAATATTAACATCGCAGAAATTATTTCAGAAGAAATAATCATTAAGCATGCAGAAGATGGATTAGACTTATTAGGAAACTTGTATTACCAGGGTTTTGATAAAATCATCATCAACACGCAAAACATCACCCCTGATTTCTTTGATCTGAAAAATGGGATGGCAGGAGAAATTCTTCAAAAATTTTCGAATTACCGGGTAAGTCTGGCTATAACCGGCGATTTTAGCATATACAAAAACCAAAGCATCAAAGATTTTATTTATGAAAGCAATAAGGGTAAACACATTAATTTTCTGACGTCAACAGCCGAAGCACTTGAAAAATTAGCCAGTTAATGAATGTGTATTCTTTTTTATAAGGCTGGGATTGATTTACTTATCCAATCCTGGTAAGAAATCACCCCTAACGCTGGTTTGGCTTCACCATCCAGTATGGCAATAAACTCCAATGCATGCCCATCCGGATCATTAAAATAAATGGCTACAGCGGGCATCCAGGCAAAAACCATTGGCTCATTACTACCACTATTAAGCCGATTATATGGTTGGAGCTGCTTAGATTCGAGAAATGGAACCGATTTATGCAGCACATCATCCACATCACAACGGAAAGCAAAATGCCTAATGTCTATTTCGTCTTTTGGTTTTTCCCAGATCCCCAGCATGGCTTCTTGTGGTTTCCCGATCCAGAAAAAGGCAATCCTGCGTTCTTCTTCGTAATGACATTGTGTTAAGCCCAAAACATTACTATAAAAATCGATCGATCTTTCTAAATCCGATACGTATATATGTGTTTCAAATAATCCTTTTATCATGCGGTGAAAGTAGGTATATCCTCCGGTCGTAAAAAATCATGTTTTTCGATATGCTTATCAATAAAATCGATTTCTATTTTTTGGGTTACCAAAACCCCCATGCTGTATTAAAGATAAATAACCAGGGTACATGAATAAAAGGCTTTTAAAATATACAGGTAGATTTTGTATCGTTTTTATCACTTTGATCGCGGTTTATTTCCTTACTGCTTTTTGTTGCTCAAGAATAACGGTAAACGCCAATCCTGCAAATCCAAAAGAAATTGCCATTTACATCATGACGAATGGCATACATACCGACATTGTAGTACCCGCCATTACCGAACAAATAAACTGGACTAAAGAAATCAGTTATCAAAACACTTTAGAAGCCGATAATACCTATCAATACCTGGCCATAGGCTGGGGCGATAAAAGGTTCTACCTCGAAACACCCGAATTTTCAGATTTAAAGCTTAGTAATGGTTTAAGGGCAATTTCCGGCTTGAGTACATCGGCCATGCATACCACTTATTACAAAAACATCGGACAAGATGCGAATTGTAAAAAAATCATGATCAGTAAAGCCCAGTACCTTTTATTAATTGATTATATTTTAAATAGTTTTACAAAAGATGAAATCGGGCAGGTGGTGAATATTAAATCGAACATTCATTATGATATTGGCGATGCTTTTTACGAAGCTAAAGGCAGTTATAGCATTTTTAAAACCTGCAATACCTGGGCCAACGGCGCTTTAAAAAGTTGTGGTCAGCGGAGTTGCTTATGGACCATTTTCGATACCGGTATTTTTTTGAAATATGAGTAGACGGTGTTTTTATAGACTGCAGTTATCTCCACTGGAATGTCCCGAATATTCGGGAGAGAGATCTATCTCGAGATGGATTTCTCGACTTCGCTTCACTCCGCTCGAAATGACGGTAACTTAGAGGAGTCCTAAACCTCAAACGCCCAATCCAAAAAAGCCGGCATTACACTTTCCCAGGTTGGTACATCATGTTTACCGCCTACTTTTTCGTAGTAAAATACATTTTCAGGTCTTTTATAACCTTTATTCAGCAAGATTTTTACAACATCAATCGTATCATCAATCGAATCGATGATCATATTTTTATTCCGGTCGGCCTTTTCATCTTCTGTTCCCGTCATTAACCAGAATTTCATATCAGGTTTGGTAGTCGTATTTTCAATTTTAGCATGCATAATGCGGTCGGCATCGGTATAACCTGCGGTTAAATCCTTTTTCCTCCACCAAAATGCGCCAGAAAAAACACCAACGGCATCAAAAGCTGCAGGATTATTCCAGGCGATATCGAACGCAGATAAACCGCCTAAAGAAAAGCCTGCAAAACCAACCTTACCGGTAATTGGCATGGCAATTTTCTTTTTTACAAAAGGCAGTAATTCTTTAATAACGAAATCGCTGTAAAGCTGGGCTTTTGCGCCACGCCCTTTAAAATCGGGTACACCTGCTACACCATATTCCATTAAACGATCTTCTGATGCCTTAATGGCCACAACGATTAACCTGTGGTTTCTTTTACCATGGTGGGCATCTTCCAAAATCCGCTTAAAATTCATTTTGGCCACATCCTGTCCGTCATTTAAAAATAAAAGCTCTATTTTCTCATTTCCTAAAATGCCTTCAGGCGTATAAATATCTATTTCTACCTCGTGCTTTAAATAAGCGGATGGAATTTTAAAGTTGTTGATATTAACTTTTACCGATAAAATTGTTGTGTACATCATATTCAAATCCCCTATCACATGGCAATCGCCTCAGAATTTCGGGGCAAAGGTACAAATCTTGCTAAACTATTAATTATCATAGGTTAATTTTTACAATACGCTTTGATTTACATCAATTTAGGACTTAAACTATTCTTTTTACAGATTTAATTTTATACCTTAAATCATTCAATTTTTATTATGGTTAAAGAAGAACATAAGAAATGGTACAGCCCGAATTTAAGTGGCGAAATCGACATGCTCATCTTTGGTCACGGTGGTATCCCTATTCTACTGTTCCCAACAAGCATGGGGCGATATTTCGAAAATAAGGATTTCAATTTAATAGATTCTGTTGAAGGGTTTATTAATGAAGGAAAAATTAAGATTTATTGTCCTGATGGCGTTGATAAATTGAGCTGGTATAACAAAAGTATCCATCCTGCCGATCGCGTGAAGAACCACATCTGGTACGACAAGTATTTACTGGAAGAAGTTGCTCCATTAGCCCGACATGAAACCGGACACAGCAAAATTATTACAGCCGGTTGTAGTTTTGGAGGCTATCACGCAGCAAATTTCGCTTTCAGGCATCCATGGCTGGTGAGCCATATGTTTAGCATGAGTGGGGCTTTCGATATTTCTGGTCAGCTCGATGGTTTTTACAACGACGATGTTTATTTCAATAACCCTGTTGATTATCTTTTAAACAACAGCAACCCCGAACTGCATCACATGAAAATCGTATTGGGTACAACCGACCGCGATATGTGCCGCCCGGATAACGAACGTTTGTCGGAAATCTTTAATAAAAAAGGGATTGACCATTGGCTGGATATCAGGCAAAATGCCGATCACGACTGGCCCATCTGGAGAGAGATGTTCCCAAATTATATTGCACAGCTATAAACTTAGTCCTGAGTCCCGAGTGCTAAGTCCTAAGTCGATTAAACTATAATAGTCAAACAATTAACCGATTAACCAGTTAAACAATTAAACTAAAACTTACCAATGAAAAAAATAGGGATTTTATTCGGGCAGGAGCGTTCTTTTCCTGAAGCCGTAATCGAAAGGATCAATCAAAAAGCAGAAAATGGCATCACCGCCGAAGCTGTTAAAATCGACAAAATATTTCAGAATAAACCATTAGGCTATTCGGTTATCATCGACCGGATTTCGCAGGATGTGCCATTTTACCGTGCATCTTTAAAAAATGCTGCCATTACCGGAACCGCCGTAATCAACAATCCATTTTGGTGGAGTGCCGATGAAAAGTTTTTCAATAACGCACTGGCAGAGCAGATTGGGGTGCCCGTACCCAAAACAGCATTAATTCCTTCCAGAGAGCACCCTAGCGGGACCACGGGCGAATCTTTTTCTAACCTTGCCATGCCATTGGATTGGGATGCCATTTTTGAGTATACCGGTTTCCCTGCTTATATGAAACCTTATGATGGCGGCGGCTGGAGAGACGTTTACAAACTACATGATAAAGAAGATTTTTTCGACAAACATAGCGGCACACAGCAACTGGTGATGCTTTTACAAGAAGAAATCATTTTTGAAGAATATTTCAGGTGTTATTGCATTGGCGGCAAACATGTGCGCATTATGCAGTACGATCCGCGCAACCCACACCATTTGCGTTATGCCACCGAGGGCAAATCACCAGATCCAAAATTGCTTAAAACCGTTGAAGAATATACGCTGAAATTATGCCAGTATTTAGGTTATGATTTTAATACCGTAGAATTTGCAGTTCGTGATGGGGTGCCTATTGCAATTGATTTCTGTAATCCTGCACCCGATGCCGATATTAAAAGCGTTGGTCAGGAAAATTTTGATTGGGTAGTAGAAACCACCGCTAATTATGCCATAGAAAGGGCTAAAGCACAAAAAGATGGTCAGGATAATTTAACCTGGGGCGAATATATAAAAGCCTCTGTTGGTGGCAAACCATTAATTGCACCAGCAGCAGCAAAAGCGGCTAAAACCACAACACCAAAAAAAGTGACCACAACAGAAAAAGCACCTGCAAAACCTAAAAAAGCTGCAGCAAAAAAATAATTGGGATTTAAATTTTAATTAAAACTAGGATGAACGAGTTTACGCTGGGCATAGAAGAAGAGTACATGGTAATTGATCCCGTTACCAGAGAACTGACTTCGCATGACCAAAAAATTGTAGAGGCCGCACAAAAAATACATAAAGACCAGGTAAAGGCAGAAATGCACCAGGCCGTTGTTGAGGTGGGTACAGGCATCTGCAAAACTACTACTGAAGCCCGTAAAGAGATTTCGCAACTGCGTTATACCGTTTCACAGCTTGCCGGAGAACAGGGTTTAAGAATCGGGGCGGCAGGCACCCACCCATTTTCGCATTGGGAAAAACAATTAATTACCGAGCATCCCCGCTATAATGAAATTGTTAACGAGCTGCAGGAAGCTGCCCGCTCTAACCTCATTTTTGGCCTGCATGTACATGTGGGTTTTCAATCCCGCGAGCTGGCCATTCATATTGCCAATCAGGTGAGGTACTTTTTACCACACGTCTTTGCTTTATCAACCAATTCGCCTTTCTGGGAATCGAGAAATACCGGTTACAAATCTTTCAGGACTAAAATCTTCGACAAATTTCCACGTACAGGTATTCCTGATATTTTCAACAGCATCGAAGATTACGATAATTACGTAAAACTGCTGATTAAAACCAATTGCATGGATAATGCAAAGAAAATCTGGTGGGATATCCGCGTACATCCGTTTTTCGATACCGTTGAATTCCGCATTTGCGATTGCCCTATGCTGATTGATGAAACGATGGCTTTTACGGCATTATTTCAGGCACTATGTGCTAAATTGTATAAACTGCGTTTGCAGAATATGGAATTCATCAGTTATTCCAGAGCCTTAATTAACGAAAATAAATGGCGGGCAGCGCGTTATGGCATTGACGGAAATTTAATCGATTTCGGTAAAGAAATGGAAGTAAACTGCCGGAATCTCGTTTTAGAATTATTGGATTTCGTAGATGATGTGGTGGATGATTTAGGTTGCCGCGAAGACATCAATTACGTACATAAAATCCTTGAGCATGGCACAGGTGCCGACAGGCAGTTGGCTGTTTACCAGCAAACAGGTAGCTTTGAAGCTGTGGTAGATTACATTACCACTCAAACACTTATAGGCGCAAAGTAATTTTACAATGGATAAAAAAGGCTTAAAGGTGGCTGTTATCGACATGAATAATGGCGCACCAAATCAGGGCATGCGGGGGATTCAGGAGATTTTATCCCGTTTTAGAGATGAAAACAATATCGATTTAACCTTTGATATTTTTGATTTAAGGCAGAAAAGTGAGATACCTGGCATTGAATATGATGCTTATATCTCGAGCGGTGGCCCGGGGAGCCCGATTGAAAGCAAAGGGGAAAAATGGGAAAATGATTTCTTTAACCTGCTCGATCAGATTGAGACTTTTAACCAAATAAACGAAGACAGAAAAAAATATGCCTTTTTAATCTGCCATTCTTTTCAGTTGGCCTGCAGGAAATATGAATTGGGCAATGTAACCGAAAGGCGATCGAATGCTTTTGGCATTTTCCCCATTACTTTAACTGAAGACGGCGAAAAAGACGAAATTTTTAAAGGCATCACCAACCCTTTCTTTTCGGTAGATAGCCGCGATTGGCAGGTGATTGAGCCTGATTTTGAAGCTTTTGAGAAAAAAGGCGCAAAATTACTGGCCATCGAAAAAGAGCGTAAACATGTTGATTTAGAACGCTGCATGATGTCGATCCGCTTTTCTGATGAAATCATCGGCACACAATTTCATCCAGAAGCCGATCCGGTAGGTATGAAAATGTATTTGCTTCAAGAGGAAAAGAAAAAAGCCATTGTTGATCTGCACGGGGAGCAAAAATATCTTGATATGCTGAACAGTTTAGACGATCCGGCAAGGATTGTACTTACACAAAGTATTATTTTACCCAACTTTTTACAGAAAGCAGTCGGGAACCTTCAAAAATCGTCATTGCGAACCGAAGAAGTGGATTGAGCGGGCGAGTGAAGCAATCTATCTTTCGCCATTTATTATTTAAAAATCAATATGAATGCAGTATCTTATTGATTTTCTTTTACCGCCAACTCAATCTTGCCTCGGCTCGCCGCCGCCGATGGGCTCTTTCTTTTTGGCATCAAAAAGAAACAAAAAATGCCGGCTGAAAATTTTTCTTTGGAAGTTAGTGGGTTGGCCGGGTCAGTGGAGTCCGAAAAATTTGTTAGGCCGGTTTTAAGTCAAACGGAGATTTGGTGCTAGGGCTTAGCTGGATGTAAATAAATACGAAACTCAAGTCACTCGTTAAAAAAAACTACAAAACAAAGTCAATTATACTGGAATGCGAATTCTACCGATTTCTTTATAAAATACGTTTAAATAAAAACCTATGATACCTGCACAACGCAAAAAATATAACCAACAGTTTACTACAGGAAAGTATCAGGCATTTTTAGCGAAACTTGGCTTAGGTTATCCGGAAATTCCGTTTAGGGTGGCTGAAACTCCCGTTTTTGTCCCACAGGCACTGAAAGAAAAATTGATTGCTGCAGGAGAAGAAATCATAAAACTGATTAAGCAGCCCAACTTTAAGGCACTTACTCAAAAAGCAATTCCAACAAACTGGAACGTTCCTAACGAAAATGAGCAGCCGCACTTTTTAACCTTCGATTTCGGGATTTGCAAAAATGCAGCCGGCGAACTCACGCCGATGTTGATCGAAATGCAGGGTTTCCCTTCTTTATATGGTTTTCAGCACCATTTGGCTAAAACTTTTAAATCCAGTTTTGAAATGGATGATTCGGTGAATTATTTTTTAAATGGTTTTAACGAAGAAAAATATATTGAGTTGCTAAAAGAAGTGATTATTGGCAAACACCAACCTGAAGAAGTAGCTTTAATGGATGTTGATGCACCCAACCAAAAAACAGCCATCGATTTTTTTGTAACTCAAAAATTATTGGGCATCAAAATTCTGGCATTAGAAGATATCAAAAAGGCAGGCAAACAATTGTTTTACGAAGAAAACGGCAAACAGATTCAGCTAAAAAGAATCTACAACCGCCTTATTTTTGATGAAGTTGCCGATAATACCGAAATTTTCAAAAACAGTTTCGATCCGCGTGAAGATTTGGATATCGAATGGGTAACACACCCGAATTGGTTCTACCGGATTAGCAAGTACACCATGCCATTTTTGAAAAGTGAATTTGTACCCGAAACACGGTTTCTAAGCGAAGTAGAAATTATTCCGGCTGATCTGGAAAACTATGTACTAAAGCCATTATTCTCTTTCGCAGGTATGGGGGTTATTATCGATGTAAGCGAAACAGACATTACCGATATAAAAGATCCTGAAAACTGGATTTTGCAAAGAAAAGTAATCTATGAGCCGGTTGTCCAGGCACCTGATGGTGGTGTAAAAGCAGAAATCAGAATGATGTACTTATGGCCTGATAACGGCGAACCTCAACTCTGCATTAGCTTAGCAAGATTAAGCAGAGGAAAAATGATCGGTGTACGTTATAATGCTGATTTCGATTGGGTTGGGGGTACAATAGGATTTATGGAGGGATAATTCTCGTTTTCTTAACCACAGAGATCGCGGAGAATAATCTATCCGTGTTTTCTGTGAATCCGTGGCAATAAATCCTCTCTTTTTAAGCCATGGTTCGTGTCTCCACGAACCAAGAAATAAAGCTTTAGATAATAAAAAATAACGGTTCGTGGAGACACGAATCATGGCGATGGAGAAAAGGCACAACGGTACACAGAGAATAATCTTTCCGTGCTTTCGGTGAATCCGTGGCAATAAATCCCCTCTTTTTAAGCCATGGTTCGTGTCTCCACGAACCAAGAAATAAAGCTTTAGGATAAGCAGAATAAAGCTTTAGATAATAAAAAATAATGGTTCGTGGAGACACGAACCTAGGCGATGGAGAAATGGCACTGCGGTACGCAGAGAATAATCTTTCCTTGCTTTCTGTCGATCCGTTGCAATAACCCTCTCTTTTAAGCCCTGGTTTCCGTCTCCACGAACCAATAAAAGGCTTTCGATCTATAAAAATAACGCACTCAACTACCAATACTCAGAATAAAATCTATCTGTGTTTTCTGAGAATCCGTGGCCAAATACATTAAATCTGTGCTTGTATTCCCGGTGCAACACTCGGTGTCCTCTGTGGTAAAAAATCCATTTTACTTAGCACCCTTCGCGAAAAGCTTTGCGTACTTTGCGGTTAAATATTGTCCAATATATTTACATTCAACTGAACACCAAAGCACCAAAAGCCCTTATATTTGTATCATGGATATTCAAACGATTTTAGTCTTTTTACTTTTTGCGGTAGCATTGGTATATGTTGGCCGTTTGGTTTTTAAATCTTTACAGGTAAAAAAAGATGGATGTGGTGGAAATTGCAAATGTGGTGTAGATTTTTCCGATATTAAGCCCGTAAAAAAATAACATCCAACCTTTATGATCCATCAGTTCAAAGATTACTTTCAGTCAAAAATAGAATTAACTGATGAACAGTTCGATAGTATTTCAGGATCATTAAAAGTCAAGAAATTTGAAAAGAACGAGATCATTCAATATAAAGGTGATATTTTAAAATATGGCTTTTTTGTCGGTAAAGGTCTTTTACGGTCATATTCCATTGATTCTAAAGGCAAAGAACATATTATTCAGTTTGCTCCCGAAAACTGGTTCGTATCCGACCGTAACCAAATGCACAACGAACCTTCTGATTTTTTTATCGAAGCCATAGAAGCTACTGAAGCGGTAATCGTTCCTGATAATTTCATGAGTGATGCCTCCCGGAAGGTTCCGTGCCTGTTAGCTTTAAATGTAACCATGCTTCATAATTCCATCCGTTTTATGCAAAAAAGGATCAACATGCTTTTAAGTGCAACAGCTGAAGAACGATACCTCGATTTCATCAAACTCTACCCAAACCTTACGCTCCGCGTACCCCAATGGATGATTGCATCTTACCTGGGCATCACTCCCGAATCGCTCAGCCGCGTGAGAAAAGAACTGGCCAATAAGCATTTTAGACCATAGTAATTTTGAATGAGTGGGTTTTGAATGAACGAATGATTCGCTAAGCATAACTTTTCAATAAATTAGTGGGTGAGTGGGTTTTGAATGTCTAGCGAAGTCCAACCTTTCAACATTCCAACTTTTCAACATTCTATTACTCAATCATTCTTTCATTCAACCGCCCTATCCTTCTCTCATCCAATCATTTTCCCTCTCCCATCATTACTTACCATACATCAATCCCAAGTCGAAACATGCGCTGTACTTTTGTGTTGTAAATATTAAACATCTCAAAAAAACAAAAGATATGGCAACTACAAAATGGACATTAGATCCAACCCACAGCGAATTACAATTTAAAGTAAAACACTTAATGATTACTACTGTAACCGGTAGCTTAAAATCTTTCTCTGCAGAATTAACATCTGAAGGCGATGAATTCGAAAATGCAGAAATTTCTTTCAAAGGCGATATCGATTCGATTGATACCGGAAATACTGACCGTGATAATCACTTAAAAAGCGGTGATTTTTTCGATGCTGAAAAATTTGCTCACATCGAATTTAAATCAAATTCGGTAGAAAAAGACGGCAGTGATTATATTGTTAAAGGCGATTTAACCATTAAAGGCGAAACCAAACCAGCAAAATTAACTGCCGAATTTGGTGGCATTGCAACCGATCCATGGGGAAATACCAAAGCTGGATTTACCTTAAGCGGAAAAATCAACCGTTCTGAATTTGGCTTAACCTGGAATGCTGCTTTAGAAACCGGCGGTGTAATGGTAAGTGAAGAAGTTCGCATTTTAGGTGAGTTGCAATTTGTGAAAAGCGTATAAGTGATAGGCGTTTGGCGATTAGCGTAATGCACGCCAAACGCATAACAAAAGGTTCCGATAATGGAAACAAAAAAAATAAAAAACGTACTTAAAGCACCCGCGCCTCATATGGTTGGTGATGGTTTTAGGGTACACAATTTTTTCCCGAGCGGTTATGAAATCGAAATGAGTCCATTTTTTTTATTGGATTATGGGTCAAAAATCGAGTTCTCTGCAAGGAAAAAACCACGTGGCGTTGGTGTTCATCCGCACCGGGGTTTCGAAACGGTAACAATTGCTTATCACGGGGCTGTTGCGCATCACGATAGTTCGGGCAATAGTGGGGTAATTTATCCGGGTGATGTACAATGGATGACTGCCGCCGGCGGTGTATTGCATAAAGAATATCATGAAGAAAATTACAGTTTAACAGGCGGTCCTTTTCAAATGATTCAGCTGTGGGTTAATTTACCTGCGGTAAATAAAATGTGCAGGCCAAAATACCAGGCCATTAAACAAGCTGACATGGCCCATTTTGATCTACCCGAAAACGGAGGGAAGATTGAAATTATAGCTGGAAATTATACTGGCATAAAAGGTAATGCGGCCACCTTTACACCCATTGAACTTTACAACGCAAGGTTAAATAAAGGAGGAACGGCCAATTTTAATTTCCCCGAAAACTTTAATACCGGATTTATGGTGATTGAAGGATTGGTTAGGATTAACGGAACTGAAATTGTACCGGTGGATAGCTTTATCTATTTCGAAAACAAAGGTGAAGAAATTAAAGTGGAAGCTTTAGAAAATAGTGTGGTGTTAATTTTAAGCGGAGAACCGATTGATGAACCAATTGTGCAGTATGGTCCGTTTTTAATGAATACCGAAGCTGAAATCCACCAGGCCATTGAAGATTATAACCAGGGCAGGTTTGGTTATTTAGAAGAGTAATCACAGCAAACGCCCTGCTGAACTTGTTCAGCATCTACAAAAATTTAAAATATTGAGCCGGCATTTTTATTGAAAATTTGCCGGCTTTTTCTTGTCTGCTTAGAAATACAGCCATAAAAAACAGTATCTTGGAGTAAATTACGATCAATCATCTAAGCGCTTCATCCAGATCATTCATCCAATCTTCATATTCGTTAGTGATTTTTGATTATAAATCAGAACAGAAAAATGTCCGGAAAACAAATATTTCAAACTGAGACTAAAAGACGCTGGAATACTTTTACATGGGTAAGCCGTACATTCTTTTTAGTTTTCATTGGCGCAATCATCTGCGTAGTGTACACCTTATCATCGGTACAGGCCCCCAATTTGCCATTTATTGATACAAATACACCTTTAACGCAAAAACAGTTAGAAAAGTTAAAGAAATCGCAACAATACAAAGATTTTACGATCGAAAAATCGAAACTTCAAAAAATCAAAAAAGACCGTGAGCACCGCATTTTAACCCATCGCGGCAATAGCAAACGCATCAACATGGCTTTCTATGTAAGCTGGGCAGCAAGTAAAGAAGCGTCTATATCAGATTTAAAACGCAACATCAGCCATTTAGACATGGTGGCTACCGAATCGTTCTTTTTAAACGGCGATTCTATTGTGGATAAAGTAGATACTGCTGCTTTACATGTTATTCATTCGGGTAAAAAATCGGCTATCGCAGTGGTTTCAAACTTCAATAAAGATCATTGGGATGGTGCAGCGGTAAGGCGTTTGCTAAACAATCAACCAGCACAGCAAAAGTTAATTTATGACCTGATCGCAATCACCAAAAAATATGGCTATAGCGGTATTAATATAGATTTTGAAGAGCTTAACCTCGAAAACAGCGATAATTTCAACGCGTTCATGAAAAACCTTTACACCCAGTTTCATGCAGAAAAACTGATTGTTTCGCAGGATATTTCGCCTGAAAACGACGATTATAAACCAGAAATCCTTCAAAATTATAATGATTACATCGTTTTGATGGCTTATGATCAGCACAGCGACCAAAGTAATGCTGGCGACATTTCGCACCAGGAATGGGTGGAAGAAAAATTAGACGATATCTGCAGCAAGGTTGATGCGGATAAGGTAATCCTTGCTTTAGCCTGTTATGGCTACGATTGGCCAAAAAATAGCATTGGTAAACCCGTTACCTATGAGGAGGCAATGATTAAAGCGGTTAATTACAAAAGCAAAATCAATTATAATCCTGAATCCGCTAATTTAAATTATAGCTATAGTGATGGAAGCGGCATTAAACACGAAGTATATTTTACCGATGCTGCCACTTATTTTAATCTAATCCGCAAAGCGGATGATTGGGATATTGCAGGTATTGCCTTATGGCGATTAGGTTCTGAAGATAAACGTTTATGGTCTTTCATTTCAAACGACCTTAGTCTTGATACCTTAAAGAAAAAACCCTTCGATTTGCGTAAAATTTCTTCGTTAAACATGGGTGGCATTTCTTACCTGGGTGATGGCGAAATATTGGATTTAATTTCCACCCCTACACCAGGCAGCGTAAAATTCACTTTAAATAAAGATAATTTTTCTATTGCAGATCAAAAATACATCCGCCTTCCTGAGCAATATGTAATTAAGAGATTTGGAGAGGCAGATAAAAAAATCGCATTAACATTTGATGACGGACCAGATCCGGTTTATACGCCACAAGTATTAAGCATCCTAAAAAAAGAAAAAGTGCCCGGCTGTTTCTTTGTGGTTGGTATTATGGCCGAGCAAAATATGGAACTGTTAAGGCAGGAATACAATGATGGTTATGAAATCGGGAACCATACTTTTTTCCATCCTGACATGTCGGCCATTGGCCCAAGACGCGTAAAATTTGAACTGAATGCGACCCGCCGCTTAATTGAAGCCGTTACCGGCCATAGCACCATTTTGTTCCGCGCACCCTTTAATGCCGATGCCGAGCCGCAAAATATTTCCGAAATTTTGCCGGTTGCACAAAGCCGAAAAGAGAATTATATCAACATCGGAGAGTATATTGATCCGGAAGATTGGGAACCCGGAAAAACTGCCGATCAGATTTTTAATGAGGTGGTAAAACAGCAGGACAATGGAAATATCCTTTTATTACACGATGCCGGTGGAAATCGTGAAGCTACTGTTGCTGCATTACCCAGGATTATCAAATTCTTCAAAGCCAAAGGATACACTTTTACCACCGTTGGCGATTTAATGGGTAAAAAAAGATCAGAATTAATGCCTGCGGTTAAATCAACCGCAAATAGTGGTTTTTCAGGCTCAGGTGATTATTTTTTCATCAATTTCTTTTACTATGGAAACATGATTTTAAATATCATTTTTTCAGTAGCGATCGTACTGGCCATTTTAAGAACTGTTTTCATTGCTTATCTGGCTATCCGTCAGCGAAAAAGGGCGAAACGCAATGTGGGCAAATTAATTGCAAATCCTTCGGAGAAAGTGAGTATTATTATTCCGGCCTATAATGAAGAAGTTACCGCCGTGCAAACCATTAACAGCCTTTTAAAAACTACATATCCTAATTGTGAGCTGATTTTTGTGGATGATGGATCAAAGGATAAAACTTTTGAAATTATTAACGAAAATTTTGGCAACCATCCCCAGGTAAAGGTTTTCAGAAAAGAAAACGGGGGAAAAGCATCGGCCTTAAATTATGGTATTTCAAAAGCCAGTGCTGAGTTTGTAATTTGTATTGATGCAGATACGCAATTGAAAGATGATGCGGTTACCGAACTGATGCGTTATTTCTACAGCGATAAAATAGCTGCTGTAGCCGGAACAGTAAAAGTTGGAAATGCCAACAACATCATCACCAAATGGCAGTCTATTGAGTACATCACGGCTCAGAATATGGATAGAAGGGCTTTCGACCTGTTAAACACTATTACTGTTGTTCCTGGTGCGATTGGTGCTTTTAGAAAAAATGTGATTCTAGAAGTTGGTGGTTTTACGGTTGATACACTCGCCGAAGACTGCGATTTAACCATGCGTATTTTAAAAGCTGGCTACAGGGTTAAAAACTGTGATAGCGCCATTGCTTATACAGAAGCTCCCGAAACCGTTAATATGTTGTTAAAACAACGTTTCCGCTGGAGTTTTGGGGTTATGCAAAGTTTCTGGAAAAATAGAAAAACCCTGTTAAACAAAAAATATGGCTATTTTGGGATGGTAGGAATGCCTAATATCTTGATTTATCAGATCATTTTGCCGTTATTTTCTCCACTGGCCGATCTTTTTATGTTAATTTCTTTAATCAGTGGCCTATTTTCATTAAGTGCCATCAATAATTTAACATTAACGGGCTTTTCAGGCATTTTAAGCTTACATAACGGCTTTGGTCAGGTTCTGTTTTACTACATCATCTTTATTGTAGTAGATATGTTTTTTGCAGCCATTGCTTTCCGTATGGAAAAAGAAAAATACATTAATTTACTTTACCTTTTTCCGCAACGTTTTTTCTGGAGACAGTTAATGTATGTGGTATTATTCCGTTCTTTCAGAAAAGCCATCAAAGGTGAACTGGAAACCTGGGGAACATTAAAAAGAACAGGAAACGTGAAAGAGCAGGTGAGTTAAAATTGTTTTGACTTCCGAAGTTTAAAAGGCCTTAGTAAAGGCAAACTTCGGAAGTCAGCAAAATTTTTAGCTAGTTCTTTTCTATTAAACAAACTGCATAAGCCACAACACCTTCTTCCCTACCAATAAAACCCATTTGCTCGTTGGTGGTTGCTTTAATTGAAATTTCTTCGGTAGAAATGCCAATAGCGTCAGCAATATGCTGTTGCATAGCAGGAATGTGCGGATTGATTTTTGGAGCTTCTAAACATAACATCGCATCGATATTACCAACTTGCCATCCTTTTTCAGTTAATAATTTAACAGTTTCTTTTAATAAAATAATGCTGCTGATTCCTTTCCACCGATCATCTGTGTTTTTAAAGTGGAAACCAATATCGCGTAAATTGGCTGCACCTAAAAGTGCATCGCAGATGGCATGAAGCAGAACATCAGCATCAGAATGGCCAAAGGCACCTTTGTGATGATCTAATGTAACCCCACCAACAACAAAAGGATGCTGATCTTTTAACTGATGTACATCGAACCCGAAACCTACTCTAATTTTCATGGAAATTTTGGTTAATAATTGTTTAAACGCGTTAAATGGTTATGTAGCCCAGACGGCTAAATTACCTTTTAACAATCTTTTTGTCGCCAAAGTTAAACAATAGACCAAAACGTAAGGTATTTGCAAGCGGACTTGTTTGTGCATTTGCAATTAAATATGAGAAATCGATATTAAATACGTTGTATTTTAAGCCAAGGCCTAAAGTAAAGTAGCGGCTATCGCCCTTCATCGGACTTTGATAATTATAACCTGCCCTTACCGCAAATTGCTGGTTGTACCAGTATTCCAGTCCTGTTGAAATTCCTACCTCTTTCAGTTCTTCTTTAAAACCACCGGGAGCATCGCTAAACGAACCAAAAATACCGGCAGGTACTGAACGGTTGGGATCTTTACCACTTACAATATTATTGTTCGAATCGTATATCGGTTGTGTGGGCACCAACAGTTTATTAAGGTCAAGCGCAAATGTTAAAGTGCTAAAATCATCTAAAGTGAAGGTAGATGCACCACCCAGTTTAAAATTAGTGGGTAAAAAGAAGTTTTCTCCTCCATCTGAATAGCTCATTTTTGTTCCGATGTTTGAGATATTGGCGCCTGCAGAAAGAATAGCCGGCTTACCGAAAAGCGTTGTTGATGTTTTATACAATCCAGAAACATCAACTGCTACCGCATTTCCACTGTGCACCTGGCCTGAAGAGGAGAATTGTCCAGAGGCTAGATTCGAATTGATATACCTTAAAGAGGTTCCCAATGAAAATTCTTCACCAAAATTACGGGCAAATGAAATATCGAAAGCAAGTTCACTTGGATTCGAAATACCCAGATCCTGCTGGTTAATATCGGTAAGCTGAATAGAACCCAACGAAAAATACCTTAATGATGCACCAATGGTATTGCGATCATCTAATTTATAAAAACCACTTAAATAAGCAAGATTAATATCAGGCACCAGGCTTTTTAACCATGGACTGTAAGAAACAGAAAATCCATAGGGCTTATCCAAAAAAGCAAGTTTAGAAGCATTTATACTGGCAGAATTTACATCTCCTGCAACGGCTACTCCCGCATCACCCATCGCTCCGGCGCGTGCATCGGGGGTAATGAGCAGAAAAGGAACTGCTGTTACTATATTGTTTAGCTCACTACCATTGGGTTGGGTATTATTGCCTATAACCACTTGGGCATTTGTTTTACCAAACACCAAGGCCATTGAGAGTGCAGAAAAAGCAAGTTTACTGATGTACTTGAAATTCATCCTTTAAAGGTACGTAATTTTAGATCTTGGTATTTAGCAAAACTTAGAACATAATCAGTAACGTAAAACCAAAATTTATATTTTACCAAATTACGAATTCTATAATTATTTACTAATTAAACCTACTATTTTTACATACGGGTGTGACTACACAACTCACAAACAACAACAAATCAACTGTTTAAACAAAAACTTAAAAACAATAAATATTATTAATTTCTTTTTTTGAACAACCCGTTTAATTTATCGGCTATTGTTTCTTCAACTTTTTTGGTTGCTTTAGCTTTCAAAGTATCAACTTTTGCCTGGGCTTTAGTTTTTAATTCGTCCTTTTTTTCATCAATTATTTTTTTTGCTACATCCTTTGCTGCAGTTTTCGAATCGCCGGCGCCATATTTTAAAGCAAGAGTTGGTTTTAAAAATGTTCCCCCCAAAGCGGCATTAATTTTAACAGTTTCACTCATCGATACATTCGTGCCAACCTTATTATTCAATTTGGCAATCATTGCATTTGCAGCTTCATTTGCTTTTGTACCTAACATTTCCCTCGGAACAGTTAAAACTAAATCGTAAGCCATTGTTTGATCCAAACCATTCGAACCCTTTACGTTCATCGCAACTCCATCTTTTTTAATATCAAAAAGTGCAACATTTAACCGGCCATTTTCAATTTTAAACTTAGTTATTACATTATTTAACTCTAACTTTTTAAATTTATCTGCGTTTAATGCCGCTGCAAGTTTGTTTAAAGGTTCAAAACCATCAATAACTGCTTTTACGATATTGGTTAATCCTTCTGCATTAACTGTAGCATAATCCGGCATCATATCCTGATTAAGGTAGGAGTTAAACTTAAGCTTTGTAGAACATAAGCCTTTTGTAAATTTGGCCACCGGGGCCAGCAACTTCACCGTATTGAATGCATTAAATGCCTTTTGAATATCCATCTTTTCGATTCCAAAATCAATATCCACTTTAGGTTTTCCAGGATTTGTGGTTGCATAAGAACCATTCATGCTCAAACGTCCGTCAAGCATGTTCATCCCCATTTCCTTAAAGGTTACGGTTTTATTTTTCACCAATAATGCGCCGCTGGCATTTGTAATATCAAATGTATCGTACAATACTCTTCCTGCCTGAGCAACAAGGGTAAAATCGAGATTTCCCGGCACCTTAAATACTGAAAGTTTCGAAGTTGTTGCCGCGGCTTTGTTTTTAGCAGTTGGATCCTTAGGCCCCATCAATTCATTAACATCAACCAGATTTGATGATACATTGAAAGTTCCCTGAAGTGCCTGATTTTTATTAAAAAAATAGTTCAGATAGTTATTTACCGAACCACTAGCTGCAAAATCACTTTTACCAACCTTTGCTGTTAAATTACTTAAAGTTATATTTTCAGGACTAAAAACTAATTTTGCATATGGGATGCTCACTGGCATCGGTACCGATTTCGACGCATAATTGAAATTACGGGCAGCCACCTGGCCGGATGCTTTAAAAGCCCCATAATGGCCTTTATCAATGGATGATTTTTTGCCGGCAGCCGCTACATCGGCGTCTAAAATACCACTCAATGTCATCTCCTTTACCGGGAAAATAGAAGTTAGCTGTTTTAGGTCCAGCTTACCTTTTAAAGCCATATCAATAAAGGGATCGGTTACCGGATTTTTCAACAGCAATCTCCCATCAACTGGCATTTGCCCAAATTCGAAGTGAAAAGCTGGTACATTTACGATAGTATGATCAATCACTCCATCAGGATGATTTGCATTCAATTTTACCCGGATATTATTGATTGCTGAAGGTAAAGAAGGGTATTTAATTTTTCCGTGTTCAATAGCTGGAATGAGCGAAAGAAAGTTTTTGAGATCTGACTGGCCGGCATCAAATTTAAAATCCATTACCATGTCATTCGCGTTTGGCAAAGCGAGATACCAACAGCTGATAAAATTAACTCATTTAACAGCACTTTATTCTTCCCAAAAGTGAACTTCATTTTTTTCAAATCAACCTCTAAAGGCAAATCAGCACTAAGCTTCGCATTTTTAAGATAAGCAATTGACCCATACTTAACCGTTAATTTTTCAATATCAGACTGAGTTTTTAAAGTAAAGTTATCTTGTGTAAAATCTCCTGTCCCGCTATGGTTTACCTGATGCAAATCCATATAAAAACCTAAAGACTTATCGTCATAAATAATGTTTCCATTTTCGATGATGTATTTTTGTAAAGCAACTTTGAAGTCAGTTTTGGCAGTATCAACAGACTTTGGACTTGGTTTCATAATATCCCAGTTGGCTTTTCCGCTTTTTAAAACCTTTGCATAAATATTGGGCTGTGCGAAGTAAATTGATTCAATCTGATATTTGCGCCCCTTAAATACACTCATTAAATTAACATTTACCTGTATTTTTTTTAACATTTGCCAAGGTATCATGAGCAAAACTGTCGGTACCCACCACCACAATATTGTGGAGATTATACCCAGGTTGGGGAAAGTTGTAATTAAACTTAAATCGAAATGATCAAAATTAACCTTTGCATTTAGTTTTTCATTTATAAAAGATTTGATTTTTAGATTAATTTCCTTTTTAAAAAATAGTGGAATGGCAAGGGCTACGGCAACTAGAATTACAAAAAATGCAACTATTGCAATAAAAAACTTTTTCAGCATGGCTTCTCTCTTTACAGTAAAAAATGTTTGGTAGTTCTATAAAACAATAAACGAACCAATTTATATATCGCTTATTAATAGAATTTTAAAAAAAAATCACCTAAAAATCAGATAGACACAATAGGAGATAAAATAATACGTTAAGGCTTAGAAATATAATCGGCATTTTATTGTCACATTATTTATATATTCGATTAAAATTTGTTTAATTTTATCGTCTGAATCGCTTAAGGGGCGATATTCTTAAAGTATTATATGAAAAAACTATTACTATATTCTTTTACCTGTTTGTCATTAGCCGCCTTGCTTTCGAGTTGTAGCTCAAAAGGAGGGAATAGCTCAAGCAAAACGGGTATTCCTTATGCAGACAGGAAAAGCAAAAACAACCAGTCTGGTGCTTTTGCTGTTGCTACTAAGTACAAAAGAGCTCCGGGACCAGGTTTGATTCCAATTGAAGGTGGAGTTTTGGTAGTAGGCGGCAGTGCCATTGAAGTACCGGGTGTTGAGCCAAATATCTACAATTATAAAAGACAGGTTACCGTTCCATCATTTTACATGGATGAAACTGAGGTATCGAATACCGATTGGCTGGAGTATTTACACTGGATCAGGTATAACTTTCCTGAAGACCGCGAATATTATTATAATGAACTTCCTGATACTTTGGTATGGCGCCAGGCATTATCATATAACGAGCCTTACGTAGATAATTATTTAAGGCATCCGGCTTATCGTGATTACCCTGTTGTAGGTGTTTCATGGGAACAGGCTTCACGTTATTGTGAATGGAGAACATCCAGAGCAAACGAATTTATTTTACGTGAAAAAGGAATCTTAACTGATTATAAAACTTTAGCTGGTAATGGAAGAGGAAACAATAACAATGCAACTGCGGCAGCTACTCCAAAACCGACTAAACCATTTAATACCGATGCATATTTGAACAATCAGTATGATGATAAAGGTAAAAATGCGCCGATCGATTACAATACTCAATCTGGTGCGGCTACTTCAACTGCCGGCGGCACAGCTGCGGCAACCGGAGGCAGGAACAATCAACCAAGAAGAACTGCAACACTTGAAGATGGTGTAATTATGCAGCCTTATCGTTTACCAACAGAAGCTGAATGGGAATATGCAGCTTTAGGTTTAATTGGTAACACTGAATATGAAAACATTAACCAGAATAAAATTTACCCGTGGAATGGTTTGGGTGTGAGCTCGGCTAAAAAGAAAACCAGGGGTATGATCCAGGCCAACTTTAAAAGAGCTCCCGGAGATTATATGGGTGTTGGTGGTTCACTGAATGATAAAGGAGATTTAACTGTACCAGTTATTCAATATACACCAAACGATTTCGGCTTATATAACATGGCTGGTAACGTTAACGAATGGGTGAATGATGTTTACAGAACAGCTACATTTACTGATGCTGATGCATTTAATCCTTACCGTGGTAACTATTTTACCAACAAAAAACTAGAGGATTCGCAGAGTGGAAAAATTTCTTTGGATAAATATGGTAATCCGATTAAGGAAAATGCTTATGCTGGCAGAAAACAAACCTGGGCAGAAAAACAAGCGCAGGCTAAACGTTCTGATTCGATTTCGAAATCAACAGATCCTCAGGCTTCTGTAGCAGCATCAACTACTTACCAAGCCGATCAGAGAGGTTATCGTGATAGACAAAACACTTTACTTAACGAAGAAGGTGTAACTTTAGTAAACGATAAATCGAGGGTTTATAAAGGTGGCTCTTGGAACGATATGGCGTATTGGTTAAACCCGGCAACACGCCGTTTTATGCAACAGGATGAATCATCTGCTGAAGTTGGCTTCCGTTGTGCCATGACGATGCTTGGTGCTCCTGAGATTAGCACTGCAGGAAAAAGAAGTTTTAAAAATCCTCCTCAAAAACCTTACAGGGTGAGCAGAGGTAAATAAATTAAAAAGGTCCCGATGTTATCGGGACTTTTTTTTGCCTTATATTTTGTAGACAAGACATTAACCGCCGGGAATCGTCATTTCGACAGGAGCTTATCGGTTTTTCATCGGTTGCGGAGTGGAGAAATCTATCTAAATAGATCTCTCTACTCCGTTGCACTTTGATCGAGATGACGACCTTAGTTAAGGAAAACCACCTCACTATCTCGAAATAAACCTTAACGTCTTATTCCTTAATGGTAAAATATTATCTACTTAAACTGAACTAAAACCTGGTTTTTCTCTACCTTATCACCTTGTTTAACCAATACTTTTTTAATTACACCATCTGTTGATGATTTCAGGATGTTTTCCATTTTCATGGCTTCGAGGATAAGCAGATTATCACCTTTTTTCACTTCAGTATTTTCTTCAACCAATACTTTGAGCACTAGTCCTGGCATAGGCGCCTTAATTTCAGAAACCTTATTGGAGGTTAAATTGTCCAATCCGAGTTGCTTTAATAAAACATCAAACTGATCTTCTATGTTAATCTGATAAATATTTCCATTTACCTTTATTTTGCAGGTTTTTTCAGCTTTATTCAGTTCGACAAGCTCTGTATTAAAAGATTTATTTTGGTATAGAACATTTGTTTTATTATGGCCAGGTACACTCACATCAAGCTGAATGGGTTCTCCGTTTACTAAAAGAACTGAATCTTTATCTTCTACCTCAAATAAAAACTGATCATTAACTTTTACTTTGTGCATGGCTTATTGAGTTAAGGCATATTGAACAAGGTTTGCACCCATTTTTAACGCTTTTGTCCGTGTTTCTTGTGTGTCTTCAGGGTAAGTACCAAAGTCTTCCCAACCATTCCCTAAATCACATTCATAGGTGTAATAACAAACTACTCTCCCTTTATATATTAAAGCAAATCCCTGCGGACGTTTATTATCATGTTCGTGGATTTTTGGCAAACCGGCCGGGAACTTAAATTTCTGGTTATAAATGGCATGATTTGCCGGTAATTCTACAAAGCTCAACTCTGGAAATACCTTTTTCATCTGTGGCCTGATAAACTTATCTAAACCGTAATTATCATCAATATGCAGAAAACCACCACCAGTGAGATACTGTCTCAAATTTTTCACTTCCTGATCGCTGAAAACCACATTACCATGTCCCGTCATATAAACAAAAGGATAATTGAATATCTCTTTCGAACCAACTTCAACAATGCTTTCTTCGGCATAAAAATTGGTTTTTAGGTTGGCATTACAATAAGCAATTAAATTAGGTAAGGCTGTACGGTCTGCATACCAATCGCCACCGCCACTATATTTCAGTTTTGCCATCCTGTAAGTTGGAGGAACGAAAGCGAAAAGCAAAAAGCTGAAAAACAGAAGACCAAAGCAGAAAGCTAAAAGCTTCGCTCCTTTTGAAAATTGAAAACTAAAAACTGAAAACTTCAAACTGACTATCGGTTAAGGTAATTGATTTCAAAACAAACAGCTAATGCGGCAGTTTCAGTGCGCAACCTGTTATCACCTAAAGTTAATGCTTTAAAGCCTTTGTTCAAAGCTAAATTAACTTCTTCGGGTGTGAAATCTCCCTCAGGACCAATAAGTATAAGGTATTTTTGATGAGGCGTTACCAATTTTGATATATATTGTTTCTCTCCATTATCAATACAATGGGCAATTAACTGCTCTCCATCAAAAGGTTCTTTTAAAAAAGCATCAAAAGAGATGGCATCGTTTAATTTAGGATGATAAGCTTTTATGGATTGCTTTACGGCAGAAGTAATTACTTTAGTTAAGCGATCTTCTTTTACCACCCTACGTTCTGACCGATCGGTGATAATAGGTGTAATTTCATCGATTCCCAGTTCAGTGGCTTTTTCCAAAAACCATTCCATCCGATCAATATTTTTAGTCGGGGCAACAGCAATGTGCAGGTAATGATTGCGTTTATGAAATTCAGTTTCAATATTTAAAACAGATAAAGCAACCTTTTTAGGATTATCGGAAGTAATTTCTGCGGTATAAAAACCACCTTTTCCATCAACCAGGTTTACCACTGAACCAACACCCAAGCGGAGTACCCTAACGCAATGTTTGCTTTCTTCTTCGTTAAGGGTGTAAGTATTTTGGGTTATATCTGGCGTATAAAAAATATGCATTGTTGAAATTAATGATTATCAACCATGTCTGCTTTATTGATGACCAGTTCTAACTTGATGGTTTCGATATTTTGCTCTGTCTTTTTAAGGATCGTAAACAGGTAACCATAAGATTCGTTGCTTTCGCCAACTTCAGGTATGCGTTCGAAAACGTGCGAAACCAAACCACCTACGGTATCGAAATCTTCATCTTCCGGTAAATCGTGTGGTAAATGTTCGTTTACATCATAAACTGTTGCAAATGCATTTACTATAAATTCATTATCAGAAACTTTTTCTACCAATGGTTTTTCTTCATCATACTCATCCTGGATTTCACCAACCAATTCTTCCACAATATCTTCCAAAGTAACCATACCAGCCGTACCTCCAAATTCATCCAATACAATTGCAATTTGTATGCGGTTACTTTGCAGTTCGCTCATCAAATCGTTGATTTTTTTGGTTTCTGTTACGAAATAAGGTTTGCGGATGATATCGTTTAATGTCCAATGTTGATTACCAGCGGCAACCAACGGTAAAATATCTTTTGCGTGGATAATCCCTACGATTTTATCCATAATATCATCGTAAACGGGTAAACGCGAGTATCCTTCTTTGATAATCGTATCTATTACTTCTTCTTTTTGAGAAGTTAGTTCGATACCGGAAATTTTAGTTCTCGGCACCATGATGTTTTTAACCACACGTTCGTTAAAATCGAACACATTTTTAATCAACTCATGTTCATTATTATCCAAAGCACCACTTTCTTTACCCTGATCGAGTAAATACTGTAACTCTTCAGAACTGTGAATGGATTCATGTCCTGCAGAGGTATCAATGCCAAAAGGTTTTAAGATAATAGCAGCAAGGCTATTTAATGTCCAGATAAACGGCTTAAACACAACATAAAATATCTGTAAAGGAACAGAAACGAATAAAGTTGTGGCTACTGGCCGTTGTATGGCAAATGATTTTGGTGCAAGTTCCCCAAAAACAATGTGCATGATGGTGATTAAAGAAAAGGCTACAATGGTTGATGCGGTATGAATGGTCGCATCGCTTAAGCCCCATTGCAGGCTATCGAAAAGGTTTTTAAAGATGGTATGCATAACGCCTTCACCAACCCAACCTAAGCCAAGTGATGCAAGCGTTATGCCTAGTTGTGTGGCGGCCAGGTACCCATCAAGATTGTGGATAATCCCTTTGGCCATTTTACCTACACGGCTGCCTGATTTTGCTTTAATTTCTATTTGTGATGCGCGGACTTTTACGATGGCAAACTCTGCTGCCACAAAAAATCCATTTAACAGTACCAAAAACAAGGCGAAAAACAAACGCCAGCCAACTGAGCCTGTATCTGGTTCTTGTAAAGCTACAAGAACTACATTGGTTGGTGGCAATATTGCTGTTAACGCTGAATTTAAAAACAAACAGACCGTGGGTAAATCCATTAAGCTAATTCTCTAAATGTTGTGTTATAAAGTTCTATGCTTTCTTTAATTACTTTATGCGCATAACGAACACCAAGTAAATGTTCGATGGTTACATTTTTATCTTCTAATGCTTTATAATCCTGAAAGAAACGAACAATCTCTTTCATTTGGTGTGGAGGTAATTCATCTAAATCGTTGATGTAGTTTACCGACATATCGTGAGCGGCAACAGCGATAATTTTATCATCCTGCTCTCCGTTATCCACCATATGCATTACGCCTACTACTTTCGCCTCTATCAATGTCATTGGATATACATCCACTGAACAAAGCACTAAAATATCTAACGGATCTTTATCATCACAATAAGTTTGTGGAATAAAGCCATAATTTGCCGGATACATTACTGATGAAAAAAGAACCCTATCCAATTTAATCAGACCTGATTCTTTATCTATTTCGTATTTTGCTTTTGAACCTTTTGGAATTTCAATAATTGCGTTTACAATTTCTGGAACGTTATGCCCAGGGGATACGCTATGCCACGCGTGATGATCGTCTTTTGCCATTTTTAATTTAATCTGTTTTATCCTCTTCCGGACCTTTCACTACTTTACTTTTTACAAAGGTAATTAATAATGGTATAGTTGTAATAAGGATAAAGCCAATAATAATATATAATAAATAATCGGTAATTTCTTTTTCGAACCTTTTGCCTAAAAAATAACCCAGTAAAGTTAAAGAGCAAATCCAAAGTACGCCACCTACAATGTTGTACAGGGCAAACTTTTTAAACTCCAGTTTTACCACACCAGCAAAAATCGGTGCAAAAGTTCTAACGATAGGTACAAAGCGGCCCATAATTAATGCAAAGGCACCTTGTTTGTTATAATAATCTTCTGCAGCCTTTAAATAACGTTTCTTAAAAAAGAAACTGTCTTTTCTGGTATACAATACTGGCCCTGTTTTTCGCCCGAACCAATAACCGGTAAAGTTGCCCGAAATTGCTGCAATACATAAACCAGCTAAAAGCACGGCAATATTAACATCTAATTTGCCGGTTGCCACAAACATGCCCGCCAAAAACAATAAATAATCGCCAGGGAGAAAAAAACCAAAAAACAGGCCTGTTTCTGCATAGATTACAAACATGACGAGATAGAAACCGCCCTCCCTCAATAATTTCTCGGGGTCAAGTAGTTGATGCAGGTTATTCCAAAAATCGTGCATATTCAATTATTCGTAAAACTACAAATAATTATTAAACAACAGCATACCTATATCAGGTTTAAAATAATTGCAGGATAAATACCCAAAAGCAGTGTGATTACTACTGATACCAATAGTACAACTTTATATTGCACAGGGGTAGAAAGCTCTGTTTCTGCGCCATCTTTAAACCATACAGCCACAATTACTTTAAAATAGTAGTAAAAGCCAACCAGGGCATTTAAAATAGCAAAACCAACTAATAATGATTTGTATTCTGTCATTACGTTGAGAAACATTAAATACTTTCCGATGAAACCAGCTGTTAACGGGATACCAGCTAAAGAAAGCATGGCAACGGTTAGTGATAAAGCTACCAGAGGATTTTTCTTTCCTAAGCCATTAAAACTTTCGAAGCTGTCGCTACCGGTTTTTTGTTTAACCAGAATCAATACTGCAAATGCGATGATAGAAGCAAAAGTATAAGCTGCTGCATAAACCAGTACATTACTGCCTGAGTGTTTGGCTAATACGATAAGCGAAAACAACAAATAACCGGCATGAGAAATACTCGAATATGCCAGCATGCGTTTGAAGTTTTTTTGGAAAAGTGCCGTTACATTACCGATAAATAAGGTTAAACAAACGATAACGGTTAAAGGTACAACCCAGAAATCGTGAAGTGGTGCAAATGCACCGGCAAATAACCTTAAAAAAGCAGCAAAACCAGCTGTTTTAACCACGGTACTCATAAAAGTAGTGATTAAAGATGGAGAACCTTCATATACATCCGGAGTCCAGAAGTGAAAAGGTGCAGCACCAATTTTAAAGCAAAGACCGATCATCATCAGGATTACACCAGGATAAAATATTGGTGAGACTGAAGTGGTATTGTTAACCAGGTAAGCCTGGATTTTATCTAAATCGAAAGAACCTGTAGCACCATAAATCAACGTAATACCAAACAATAAAAAGCCTGTCGAAAAAGCTCCCATCAGGAAATACTTTAAAGAAGCTTCGTTAGAGGCAAAATCTTTTTTACGAATCCCCGCAAGGATATATAAACTCACCGACATGATCTCCAAACCCACAAACAGCATGGCCATGTTTTTATATGATACCATCATGATCATTCCGGCAAGTGCGAAAAGGATCAGGGTATAATATTCGGCTATGTTATCGCTTTTGGAGTGAAAATAATTCTGTGTTAATAAAAAGATCAATAGCGTACCAACGATACAAACTCCAGAAAATGCCAGGGCAAAATTATCTGTCTGCATCATTCCAAAATGAACGGCATTGCCATTCCATGCGCAAAAAGTAAATCCTAATGCAGTAAGTAAGCCAACAACGGTAAGTGGTAGTAATGCTTTATTTGCCTTAAACAAACCTGCATAAAGCACTATAAAAGCTGTTATACTAATGGTTATAATAATATTCATTGCTTAATTTACTGTGTTTAATTTTTGATTTACCTGTTCTAATAAATGTTGTACAGATGCCTCTGTTAAATGCAAAATTGGTTTAGGATAAACACCCAAAACAATAATTAATGCACAAATGGTATAAAGAACCAATTTTTCAGTTCCTTTAATATCGGTAAAAGTGATGGTTAAACTGTTGGTTTGGCCAAGCATTACATTTTGATACATGCGCAACATGTAAACCGCTCCGAAGATAATGGTTAACCCTGCAATGGCAGCTGCCCAGATTCCGTAGTTGTAAACGCCCATCAGCAATAAGAATTCACCTATAAATCCATTTGTTCCTGGTAAAGCTACTGTACCTAAAACAATAATCAGGAATGCGATGGCCAATTGAGGTGCTACTTTAGCAATACCACCTAACTCTTCTATTTTATTTGTTTTTACGCGACTGAAAATGATATCTAAAACGAAGAATAAACCCACTACGTTAATACCGTGACTCAACATCTGCACCATTGCGCCTTGCAAGCCTTGCTGGTTGAAAGCGAAGATGCCTGCAGAGATTAACCCAACGTGGGCGATTGATGAATAAGCTACCAAACGTTTAGCATCTTTTTGGGTAAAAGCAATTAATGAAGCATAAACGATACCGATAATTGATAAAATGATCGATAATTGTCCCCAATCATGAACTCCGGTAGGAACAATTGGTAATAACCATCTGATTACGCCATAAATACCCATTTTTAACATGATACCTGATAACAACATGGTTCCTTGTGCAGGAGCAGCGGTATAAGTATCAGGTTGCCAGGTATGGAAAGGGAAAATTGGCATTTTGATCGCAAACGCAATAAAGAAAGCCCAGAAAATCCATCCTTGTTGTGCACCATCTAAGTTTAAAGCATAAAATGCCTGGATATCGAAATTATGTGCCGGGTTTTGAAGATATAAGTAAATAATCCCCATCAACATAAATAAAGAACCCGCAATGGTATACACAAAAAACTTCATGTTAATGCGGATCCTGTCTTTTCCACCCCAGATGGCGCAGATAAAATAAATAGGGATTAATGCAGCTTCCCATCCAATATAGAATAAGAAAGCATCTAATGCCGTAAACACCAATAATAACCCGGTTTGCATGAACAAAATCAGTGCATAAAATGCAGCTGGATTTTTATAATCATGTTTATAGCTGGATAAAATGATAATCGGAACCAGTAAATTGGTTAGCAATACCACCAGCATGCTAATACCATCGATACCCGCGTGGAAATTGATTCCCAAATCAGCAATCCATGGCAAATTTACCTCGTACTGGGTACTTGCATTCGGAATGAAATTACAGGCGATGACCAAAGCCAATACCAAAGAAGCTACCGAAAATACGGTAGAAAATATTTTTGCCGACTTACCAGCAAATGCAGTAACAATTGCACCTACAAGCGGAAGAAATATAAGTAGTAAAAGTTGTTCCATTATTTAATTTTGAACCCTTTTTATATGTAATAAAATGTATATGCAAGCAATGCGATGATACCAAATACCATCATAAATATATAGAAACCTACGTTTCCACTCTGTAACAAACGCACACCTTTACTGGCTTCATTTGTACTCCATCCCAATCCGTTCACAATTCCATCAATAAACTTGTTATCGATAATTCTATAGAAAAATCTCGAAAGTGCATCTAATGGCTTAGTGATCAAGAAATCGTAAATCTCATCCAAATAGAATTTATTGTACGATAATTTTGCCAATGCTGAACGTGGCGCCTCATCAGCAACAGGAACGCGTGCTCCTTTTACATATCTGCCATAAGCATAAAATAAAGCTGCTACAGCGGCAGTTACCGATATTGCCATTAAACCTATTTCAGTTGAATGACTTAAATCTAATTCATGCTGTGCAACGCCTGCGCCTGATAACCAATGTGCCAACCATTCGTTTCCACCAAAAATATGTGGAAAGTTGATTGCTCCACCAATTGCGGCAAGAACAGCTAAAATGATTAATGGCAAGGTCATCGCTGTTGGCGATTCATGTACATGGCTTTCTTCGTGATGTGTTCCACGGTATTTTCCTGAGAAAGTTAAAAACATCATCCTGAACATGTAAAATGCGGTTAAGAATGCAGTTAATACTCCTACTCCCCATAAAATTGGACTCGCCTGGAAAGCATGTGCCAAAATTTCATCTTTAGAGAAGAAACCAGAGAATGGTGGTAAACCTGCAATGGCAATGGTACCAATCATCATGGTTAGGAAAGTTATTGGAAGTTTCTTTCTCAATCCCCCCATATGACGCATATCCTGTTCGTGGTGCATGGCATGGATAACCGAACCTGCACCCAGGAATAATAATGCTTTAAAGAATGCGTGGGTTAATACGTGGAAGAATGAACCTGTATAAGCACCAACGCCCAAACCTAAGAACATATATCCCAATTGCGATACTGTTGAATAAGCCAATACTTTTTTAATGTCTGTTTGAGTTAAAGCAATAATTGCTGCAACTAAAGCGGTTGCGGCACCCACAATGGCAATGATGTGTTGTGTAAGTGGGGCAAGATCAAACAATACACTCGAACGGGCGATCATATAAATACCAGCCGTTACCATGGTTGCAGCGTGGATTAATGCTGAAACCGGCGTTGGTCCGGCCATCGCATCAGGTAACCAGGTAAACAATGGCAACTGTGCCGATTTACCGCAGGCACCGATAAACAACAAAATAGTGATTAAAACCAAAGTATCTTTACCTGGCAACATGTTAGCCGCCTGAGGGAAAACTTTAGCGAATTCTACACTACCAAAAGTAGTGAAGATTAGAAATACCCCTAATAAAAAGCCTAAATCACCGATACGGTTCATTACAAAAGCTTTTTTAGCAGCCGATGCATAAGCATTGTTGGTATACCAGAATCCGATTAACAAGTATGAACATAAACCTACACCTTCCCAACCGATAAACATCACGATATAGTTTGACCCTAATACTAATAAAAGCATAAAGAATACAAACAGGTTTAAGTAAGAGAAAAACTTACCAAAACCAGCATCATCGTGCATGTAACTGGTAGAATATAGGTGGATCAGGAAACCAATTCCGGTTATGATCAAAAGCATGATTGAACTTAAAGGATCAACCAGGAAAGATAACGGAATGTGCAATGTACCTGCACTGATCCAATCGAATAAAAATACTTCGTGAGCTTTTTGTGTGTCGCCTTGTAAACTAAAGAAAATAACTACGCTGATGATAAAGGACGCCAGGATTACCCCGCTTCCGATGATACCAACAAGTCCTTTAGATAAAGAGTTTCTGCCTAGTCCATTAATTACAAAACCTAAAAAAGGAAGTAATGGAACCAACCAAATCAATTGTTCTATTGTCATTCTTATTATATATTTACCACTTAAGGCGATTTAAAACATTAATATCTATCGATTTTGTATTGCGGTAAACCATTACGATAATCGCTAAGCCTACTGCAACCTCTGCGGCTGCCAAAGCCATAATGAAAAATACAAAAACCTGACCGGATGGGTCATTGCTATGAACCGAGAATGCTGTTAAAAGTAAATTAACGGCATTAAGCATCAGCTCAACCGACATAAAAATTACAATGGCATTTCTGCGGGTAAGTACACCAATTACGCCAATAGAAAAAATAATGGCACTTAAATAGATGTAGTGGTTTAGCGGAACGCCTGCTGCTTGTGTGAGTAAATTTTCCATTATGCTTCTACCTCATCTCTTTTAGATAATAAAACTGCTCCAACCATTGCTGCCAATAGTAATAGAGATGATAATTCGAATGGTAATAAGAATGGCCCAAAGAGCTCCTTACCTAAATTTTCTACCAATCCTAATCCTGGGTTTTTCAAAATCAACGGACTGTTAATACTTGCCGATTTTAAAGAACCAATTAAAGTTATTACCAAACACCCCCCGGCAATTACACCTACGATTTTAATCAGTGGAGATTTGCTTGGTTCGGTTTCATTGTTCAGGTTAAGTAACATCAGTACAAAAAGGAACAATACCATTATGGCCCCCATGTAAACAATAAAGTTTACCACTGCCAAAAACTGTGCGTTCAACAGCACATAGTGAACAGTGAAGGTAAAAAAGGTAAGGATTAAGTACAATACGCTGTGGATCGGATTTTTTGCAAAAATCACCAGCAGCGAAAAGATGATACTTAATGTGGCTACGAAATAGAATACTTGTGTACTCATTAATTTATTATTTTTTTATACTCCTCGTCATTGCGAGGCACGAAGCAATCTTATTAGTTTTACGTCTATTGCATTAGGATTGCTTCGTTCCTCGCAATGACGGACTGATCTATTATTTTTTCATCTCCAATGGTGCCTCAACCAGTTTATCTTTTCCGTAAATGAAATCTTTACGTAAATAATCAGCCGGCACAATTGGTCCATCTAAATAAATTGCTTCTTTAGGACAGGCTTCCTCACATAATCCACAGAAAATGCAACGCAACATGTTGATTTCATAAGTTGCTGCATATTTTTCTTCGCGGTATAAATCTTTTTCTTCAGGCTTACGTTCTGCCGCTATCATGGTGATTGCTTCAGCAGGACAAGATAAAGCGCATAAACCGCAGGCAGTACAACGTTCTTTACCATTCTCATCGCGTTTAAGCGAATGCATTCCCCTAAAGTTGGTAGAGAATTCGCGTTCTACTTCAGGATATCTTATAGTAGCCTCTTTTTTAAATAAGTGACTGATGGTTATGCCCATACCTTTAGCAATTGCAGGCAGGTACATCCGCTCCATAAAGCTCAATGGCTTTTGTTCCAGTACTTTTTTCTTATTACTTAATGATTCCATAATTAAAACTTCTCAATAATCGCAATCACAACACCTGTTATTATAATATTGGCAATGGCTAAAGGTATTAAACCTTTCCAACCTAAATTCATCAATTGATCGTAACGGAAACGAGGGATTGTCCAACGTACCCACATAAAGAAAAAGATGAAAGCGCATATTTTAGCAAAGAAAACTGCAGTACCAAAAAGTGGTGCCCAGGTTGGTCCTAACCATACTGCCATCGAATCCATACCCGGATAGTTATAACCGCCCCAATATAAAGCTGCCATTACAGCCGATGATACAAACATATTGATATACTCAGCAAACAAGTAAAAACCCAATTTCATTGATGAGTATTCAGTGTGATAACCACCGATCAATTCTGTTTCACACTCAGGTAAATCGAATGGTGCGCGGTTGGTTTCGGCGAAAGAACACACCATAAAGATTAAAAATCCAAGTGGCTGATATAAAACATTCCATCTCCAGCCATGTTGCTGATCAACAATTTCCTTTAAGCTTAAGGTATTGGTCATTAATAGCAAGGCGATAATAGATAATCCCATTGCAATTTCATAACTGATGTTTTGTGAAGCTGCGCGGATGGCACTCAACAGAGAGTATTTGTTGTTAGATGCCCATCCACCAATCATTACCCCATAAACACCTAAAGAAACTACGCCAAAGATGTATAAAACGCCAACATTGATATCGGCAACCTGTAGCGAAACTGTTTTACCTGCTATTAGAACAGGGCTTCCCCATGGAATAACCGCCGTACCAATACAGGCACAAAGCAATGCCAAACCCGGACCAGCGATAAATAAAAACCGGTTTGATGATGTAGGAATGATTTCCTCTTTCATAAACATCTTTAAACCATCGGCCAGTGGCTGTAAAATACCGAAGGGGCCAGCTCTGTCTGGTCCTAAACGATCTTGTAAATATGCAGCAACTTTACGCTCAGCATAAGTAGAATACATGGCAATAACTAAACTGATGCCGAAAATTACAGCTACCAGGATAAATTTTTCTATAACAAAAGCGCTATCCATTAGTATTTAACTGTTTTATGTAATTCAATTTCATTTGCTGCCTGTAATGCCTCATTTGGCTGGATGACGTGCAAAGGTTTTAATGTTTCGTAATGGTTTGATGCAATTACCGAAGTATCATCAATATGGGTTGGGTGTTCGATTACCCAATCAGCCGTTGCTTTTTTATCAAAACGACAGGTATTGCAAATAAACTCTTCAACCTCCCCAAACTGGTCTTTACGAGCGGTAACGCGTAAAACATCTGCACCTTTATACCAAAGTGTTACTTTACCATTGCATTTTTCATGATCGCAATCGCGATGAGCATCAACAGGTTTGGTAAACCAAACACGGTTTTTAAAACGAAAAGTTTTATCGGTTAAAGCACCTACAGGGCAAACATCGATTACATTTCCTGAGAAATCGTTATCAACAGCTTGTTGAATGTAAGTTGAAATTTCAGAATGATCGCCACGGTTTAAGATACCATGAACACGTTTGTTTGTAATCTGATCAGCCGTAAAAACACAACGGTAGCACAAAATACAACGATTCATGTGCAACTGGATCTTATCACCAATATCAATACGTTCGAAAGTACGGCGCTCAAACTCATAACGTGTTTTTTGCAAACCATGCTCATAACCTAAATTCTGAAGATCACATTCACCTGCCTGATCGCAGACCGGGCAATCTAAGGGGTGGTTAATCAACAAAATCTCTACAACACCAGCACGCGCTTCCAAAACTTCCGGAGAAGTAATGTTAAGCACCTCCATCCCATCCATTACCGTGGTACGGCAAGAAGCCACCAATTTTGGCATTGGACGTGGATCTTTTTCCGAACCTTTAGTCACTTTTACAATACAGGTACGGCATTTACCGCCACTGCCTTGTAATTTAGAATAATAGCACATCGCTGGCGGAACAATATCCCCTCCGATTTGCCTTGCAGCATTCAGAATGGTTGTTCCGTTATCAACCTCTACTGTTATCCCATCTATCGTAACCTTAACTTTTTCACTCATGGTTAATGATATTCTTTTTATTTTTTCTACTTCTACCGTCATTGCGAGGTACGAAGCAATCTTTTTTACAATTTATTACTGCTCTTTCGAGATTTTGTAACCAATTTGATTTCTTGGTTGTGCTTTCTGTTCCAGTAATTCATCAAAATATCTGAATATGACTTCAATATTTTTATCTTGATTATCTACTTTCTTTTTAATCTTTTCTACTTCTAATCTTATTTCTGTATTGCTTAAAACCATCGTTCTAAGCTGTACAAATACATCAATAATTTTAATGCTCACTTCTATCGCCTGCTTGCTTTTTAAAACGTTTGATAGTTGCAAAATACCATGTTCACTAAACGCAAACGGAAGGTACTTTGAGTGTTGTCCATGTCTTAAGGTCACAAATTGTGACTTAAGACATCGTTTTCTTCTTTTGTCAGTTCGAACATAAAGTGCTCCGGAAAACGCTCTATATTTCTTCTAACCTGTTGTTTCAGCTTTTTAGTCTCAACGCCAAAGAGTTCTGCCAAATCAGAATCTAACATCACCTTAACTCCTCTAAAAAGATATATTTTATTAACTATTACTTCGTTGGGGATGATTGCTGGTGATATTTCTTCTTTCATTTACATATATTTCATTGTGTTAAGTTAAATTTTATAAGGTCGCATTTTGCGACCTTAAGATTTTATTTCGCCTCTGTTACCGGAGCTTTCTCAATTGGTGTAGCATAATTAGCAATACCGTAATTCTGGCCCTGGCTTTTAACAGGTTCTTTAATGTGCCATTCAAATTCATCTCTGAAGTGACGGATTGCACTGGCTACTGGCCAGGCTGCTGCATCACCTAACGGACAAATTGTATTTCCTTCAATTTTGCGTTGAATATCCCACAATAAATCAACATCTTCCATTTTACCGTGGCCGTGTTCAATTTTGTGTAATACCTTTTCCATCCATCCGGTACCTTCACGGCAAGGTGAGCATTGTCCACAACTTTCGTGATGATAAAAACGGGCGAAATTCCAGGTATTTCTAACAATACACTGATCTTCATCAAAAGCGATAAAACCACCTGATCCCATCATGGTTCCGGTAGCAAACCCGCCTTCTGACAGCGATTCATAACTCATTAAACGTGGTTCGCCATTCGCATACTTTAGCGTTAAATTAGCTGGCAAAACAGGAACAGATGAACCACCTGCAACTGTTGCCTTTAAGCGTTTTCCATTAGCAATACCGCCACAATATTCATCAGAATAGATAAATTCTTCTACTGGTAAACCCAATTCGATTTCGTAAACACCTGGTTTAACTAAATTACCGGATGCTGATATTAATTTTGTACCTGTACTTCTACCGATACCAATTTTTGCATACTCATCGCCACCATCGTTGATAATAGGTACTACTGCAGCGATCGACTCAACATTGTTTACTACTGTTGGACAACCATACAAACCTGCAATTGCCGGAAATGGTGGTTTAATACGTGGATTACCTCTTTTGCCTTCAAGCGATTCTAACAAAGCAGTTTCTTCACCACAAATGTAAGCACCACCACCTGGCTGTACGTATAATTCTAAATCGTAACCTGTTCCTAAAATATTTTTACCCAACCATCCTGCTGCTTTAGCTTCAGCAATTGCTTTTTCTAAAATGCGGATCTGAGGCATCATTTCGCCACGCACATAGATATAAGAAACCTTAGCACCTAATGCGAAACTCGATACAATCATTCCCTCAATTAAGGCATGGGGAATATAAGTCATCAAATAGCGGTCTTTAAAAGTTCCTGGTTCAGATTCATCAGCATTACACACCAAATAACGTGCAACACCCTCTGGTTTAGCTAAAAAGCTCCATTTCATCCCGGTAGGGAAACCCGCACCTCCGCGACCGCGTAAGCCTGATTTCTTAACTTCTTCAACAATCTCTTCAGGTGTTAAAGTTTTAAGGGCTTTTTCCACAGCACGGTACCCGCCTTTTTGGCGATAGACTTCAAGAGTATTGATGCCCGGTACGTTTATATGCTCAAGTAACAGTTTTCGAGACATTTTAATTAGTCTATAGTCTGTAGTCCATAGTCCATAGCCTTAAGTCACAACGACTCTCGACTTAAGACTCTCGACTTAGGACTTATTTTTCAAATCTTCAATCAATTTATCCACACTTGCCTCAGTAAGGTTTTCGTAGAAAGTATATTCCGGGCTAATTTGCAATACCGGACCGAAACCACAGGCGGCTAAACATTCAACTCCTCTAAAGCTAAATAAACCATCGGCAGTAACTTCACCCTCTTTAACACCTAACTTGTTTTCCAAGTGGCTTAATATTTTTTCAGCACCTACCAGGCAACAAGGACCAGTACGACAAACCTCCAAAGCATATTTACCTTGTGGTTTTAAAAAGTACATGGTATAAAATGTTGCTACCTCGTACACTTCAATTGGCTGAATATTTAAATATTCGGCAACTTTATCCATAGCCGATGTTGGTACCCAAAGGTATTCAGCTTGTACCAGGTGCAAAAGTGGTAGTAACGCTGATTTGCTCTTATCTGCCGGATAACGGCTTTTTACCTCATCAAATTTGGCCAGCAATTCTGATGAAAACACTACAGGTGTTTGTTCTTCTACTTTAAGCATCTAATTCTCCTGCAATAATATTCATACTACTCATGTTGATAATGGCATCAGACAATAACATGCCTTCGCTCATTGGTGCAAACATCTGGTAGTTTATAAAACTTGGTCTGCGGAAGTGTAAACGATATGGTGTACGGCCTCCATCATTAATCAGATAGAATCCTAATTCACCATTTCCGCCTTCTACAGCGTGATAAACTTCTGCTTTTGGAGCATCAATTTCGCCCATCACAATTTTGAAGTGATAGATTAATGCTTCCATATTGTTGTAAACTTCTTGTTTTGGAGGAAGGTAAAACTCAGGAACATCAGCATGGAAAATTCCTTTTGGCTCTGTTTTTAACTTCACAAGTGCTTGTTCGATAATGCGAAGACTTTGCCACATTTCTTCGTTACGCACTAAATATCTATCATAAATGTCGCCACTTGTACCTACCGGCACTTCAAAATCGAAATCCTGGTAAGAAGAATATGGATCGCTCACTCGAACATCATAATCTACACCGGTAGCACGTAAAAGCGGGCCAGTCCAGCTATATTCTAAAGCAGCTTCTTTCGTTACTTCTGCAACACCAGCCGTTCTATCAATAAAAATACGATTACGTGTTAACAGGTTTTCGAACTCTTTTAATGCTCTAGGGAATTCTTTTAAAAATTTATCGATTTTAGCAAAGGCGATATCATTGAAATCTCTTTCAAAACCACCAATACGGCCAATATTTGTAGTTAAACGCGCACCACAAACTTCTTCGAAAATTTCGTAAATGTGCTCACGGAATTGGAACAAGTATAAGAAAGTGGTGGTTGCTCCGGTATCCTGACCAATAATCGTGTTACAGATAATGTGATCGGCAATACGCGAAAGCTCCATAATAATTACCCGAAGGTAATCTACACGTTTCGGCATTTGAATATTTAACAACTTTTCAACCGTCATGTGCCAGCCCATATTGTTAATAGGCGACGAGCAATAGTTTAAACGGTCGGTAAGGGGTGTAATCTGATAAAAAGGGCGGTGTTCGGCAATCTTTTCGAAAGCACGGTGAATGTACCCAATAGTAGAAACGCCGCTTACAATACGTTCGCCATCTAATTGCAGAACATTTTGAAAAACGCCGTGGGTTGCAGGGTGTGTTGGACCTAAGTTTAAGGTTACCAGCTCACTTTGCGGGTCGTTATCTGTAAATACCGGATGGTTATGATTCATAGTTTACCTTCCAAAAAATTCGTCTTTTTTATCTACTCTGTTTGGATCTTCCAATGGATATTGTTTCAACATCGGGTGAACACCTAAATCATCCATATTTAAAATACGGCGTAAATCCGGGTGACCTTCAAATTTAACTCCGAACAGATCGTAAGTTTCGCGTTCCATCCAGTTAGCACCTTTCCAAACAGTTGTTGCGGTAGGGATGGTTGGATTTTGCTCCGAAATAAAAACTTTTATCCTGATCCTCACTTTTTCTACCATGTTATGCAAATGGTAAACCACCGCAATACCATGATCTTTACCTGGATAGTGAACCGCAGTAATATCAGTAAGGAAATTGAATTTTAATTCCTCTTTAAGATGCGTAAGCACATTAATGATTACATCTTTATAGGCTACAAAAGTTAATAAACCATAAGGCTCAGAAACTGCAGTAACTTTTTCGCCAAACTTTTCAGTCAGCTTAATATGGATGTCATTATTTAGCGTCGTTTCTTCCATTATTTAATGCCGTATTGACCTAAAAGATCTTTGTAATAATCAGAATTTCTCCTTCTTCCAGATTCATTTTTCACCAAATCCTGGATACGCTGAAAACCATCTAAAATGGCTTCTGGTCTTGGCGGGCAGCCCGGAACGTAAACATCCACCGGAATAACCTCATCAATTCCTTGCAATACCGAATAGGTATCGAAAATACCACCACTGCTTGCACAGGCCCCAACAGCCATTACCCAACGTGGCTCTGCCATCTGGATATAAACCTGTTTTAATACCGGAGCCATCTTTTTAGCAATAGTTCCCATAACCATTAAAACATCGGCCTGACGTGGAGAAAAGCTTAAGCGTTCTGCACCAAAACGACCTAAATCGTAGTGAGAACCCATGGTAGCCATAAACTCGATTCCGCAACAAGAAGTAGCGAAAGGTAAAGGCCATAATGAATTTGAGCGTGCCAAACCAATCACTTTATCAAAAGAAGTGGCAAAATAGCCAGGTCCTTCGGTTCCTGGAGGCGCATCAACTATATTAATTTCACTCATGTTTATAAACAAAAAATGCTCATCCCTTTGCAGAATGAGCAACAAATTTACAATATTTTAAAGGCAATTGAACTAGATTTACCAGATTTAGAACCTTTCTAAATAACTAAAAGTCGGATCAGATAGTGTATATGATACACATTTCGGTTTACAGTCGCCATTCAGCAGTTACCAGTTCTAAAACACGAACTAAAAACTGCCAATTGTGAATCAATAACTGCGAAACTGATTAGTTCCAGTCTAAAACTTTTTTCTTGATTACGTAGATAAAACCTAACAACAAAGTGCCCATAAAAATGAACATCTCAATCATTCCATCCATTCTTAACGCACGGAAGTTAACTGCCCATGGATACATAAAGATTACCTCTACGTCGAAAAGCACAAATAAGATGGCTACAACAAAATATTTGATAGAGAAAGGCTGACGGGCATTACCTACTGATTTAACACCAGCCTCAAAAGTTTCCAGCTTATCGGCTGTTTTACGTTTTGGGCCTAATAAGTGGGTAGCAACCAATGTGGTTACCACAAAGCCTAAAGCAACAATTACTTGAAATATAATTGGTAAAAAATCTATAGAGGAACTTTGCACTTGCATATTATTTATTTTATGATGCAAAAGTAAAAGAAAAAGGCAGAGTAACCAAACTCTGCCTTTTCTAAATTATTTAACTTTTAAATTATTTGCCTTTACCTTTTGCTGGTGCAGGTGCTGCTAATTCTTTTAATTTAGCTGCTGCGAAAGTTCCAGAAGGATAAACAGCTACACTTTTGTTAAAATATTCTTTAGCTTTTTCTTTGTCTTTATAGTAATAGTAACCACCTAAAGTATCATAAGCCTCTGATAAACGTTTAGGATAAGTACCCGAAGAAGCTACTTCAGGTTTTGCAGTAACTTTTGCAATAAATTCCTCATAATATGGAACCATCAAACCTTTAGGTTCTTTTTCATCATCCATTAAGCTGTTAATACGAGCCCTGGTAATATAAGCATCATAAGTTTCAGGTGAAATCTGAGTTACTTTTGCTATTGAAGAGTCAGCTCTTACCAAAATGTCTTTTGAAGGATTTTGTTTTGCCGTTAATTTTGCTGCATAGTCAAAATAGTTTGCCATCGCATTATAAAAATAGTTATAAAGCGACCCTTTACCTTTTGGATTAGCTTTTATTGCTTTTTCATAAATTTCAGCAGATTTAGCATATTTCTTAGCATCATAGAAACTTTTAGCAACTTCCGCCAATGCATCAGCATTTGTTGAATCTTTTTCTACAGCTTTTGTAATGTTAATCAAAGCTAAACTGTCCTGTCCTGCCTTTAACTGAGCTTTACCCAAGTACAAATAATCGAATCCTAAGATTTTGTTGGGATCTTTTTCTTTAGCAAAAAATTCATTCATGCTGGTTAAAGAAGCAGGATAGTTTTTATTCTCATAAGCAGCCCATCCTTTCATTCTAGATACTACAGCACTTTTTGGATCATTAGCAGGAGCCTGTATAGCTGTAGCTACTTGTTCCAAAGTAGGGAAGTCTTTAGCATAAAACAAGAATTGAGCATAACGCAATTGAGATTCTAGTGATTTATCAGTTAAATCAAGATATTTTTTATAGTTCTCAATACCTTTTGCTGCTTTTTCTTTATCCACACCAAAGCTACTCCATTGCAAATACAATTCGCCTAATTCGCGGTATGCAGGACCATAGTTTGCGTCAGCTGCAATTACGTCTAATAATTCTTTTTCACCTTCAGGAAAAGCTCTTGATTCTTTATACATCTTTCCAATCTGGGTTTTTGCCCTTCTATTGGTAGGATCGATATCGTTTACACGAAAATAAGGTCCTAAAGCCTCAGAGTTTTTCTTTTGTAAAGCATAAGCATCACCTAACGCCAGGAAAACTTCTGCATCTTTATCTTTCGAATCTAACTCATCTGCTTTGGTAATGTTAGCTAAAGCATTGGTATAATCCGGTTTAGATACATCATCACTTGGTTTATCCTGCGCTAAATACGCTTTACCGATATACAAATAAGTTTTGTAATCTTTTGGTGCCAGCGCAACAGCTTTATCAAAATTAGTTTTAGCAGATGTTGCATCATTAGATAACATATCTGCTTCGCCTAAACCGATCAGGTTTAAGTTGTTTTTAGGATCAGCGGTAACACCTTTGGTAAATACGGCCCTTGCAGAGTCGATATAACCGGTTTTCAAATAAACCAAACCAAGATTGTAATAGTTATTACCATCTGATGCTTTTGAGCTCACCAATGATTTAAGCACTGATGATGCTTTTTGGTACTGTTCAGCGTCAATGGCTTTTTTCGCATCATTTAAATCTTGAGCAAAAACTGCAGAACCCATCAACACCAAACCTACATTTAAGGTTATTGCTTTCTTTAAAATTTTCATCGGATATTCTGTTTTTTTTATTTAATAAAAATGAAGTGTCTCTTTAGATTTACTTCGTGGTTCAATTTATAATTTTTAATTTAATTTTTACTTCGTAAGATTAATTTCCCTGGGCATTAATTTATGCGGCCCAAGTCCTGATTTAAGTACAATCAATTGTCCTCTCTGACTTCTTAACCATGTTGCAAATCCTGTGCCTAAACCATCTCTTCCTTCGCAATCGATAATATTTATATTTCTTAAGAAAGGATAAACACCATTAATCAAATTATCCTGAGTGGGTTTATAAAACCGGTCATCTCCTATTCCCCCCTTCAAATTTTTTACTCCAAGCACCTTTATTTGAGAAAGATACTCACTTACTTCTGTATTCTTACTGGTAATCCAATTCACGCCTAAAATACCAATAAAATTTTTATCTTCAGCAATAAGTTTAATTACTTCATTGCTCGAATTTTTAGAGTAAACACCTGTAGCTGGAAATTGACTGATATGAGCCAATTCTTTAAAATATTGAAAGGTACTTGAATAAGCGTTATCAAAGACCAATTTCTTATCTGATTTCTTTCCCTGTAATATATCAATAACCTCTTTAACGTTAATTGTACTGTCAATATTGCCCTGGTTAGTAATTAAAGCAATACCATCGACAGCAAAACGCGAGGTATTAATTTTAATATTACGCTGGGTATAATATTTTTCTTCTGCTTTGGTTAATAATCTTGGTAAAACAATTACCCTCACACTATCATTTAGAAATGCAGGTAATAATTTTTCTTCTGGTTTTACTGTTGATTGAAATTTCGCATCGGGATAGTCTAAACTAAAAACATCAATCTGGTCCTGAACAATCGGACCAACACTTTCATCAACCAATATCTTTAAAGTGCCGCTTGTTCTGGTTTCTTTAACGGCATCCGCTTTGTTTTTACGTTTGCAGGATACAAGGAAAGCCAGTACACAAAATATTAAAAGGAAATTTTTCATTGGAGTGATTAGTCGCGCCTACCCAGGCTTAAAAGTCTTACAAAAGCATAAATAATCAAGAAGACACCTATTGCGATGCGGCCCCATTGTGGAATAGTGCTTAAACGAAGGGCAATTGGTTCGTAAAATATAAATGCGAAGCCCAATACCACATAAAACACAAACATGACAAGGCCTAAAATGAGCAAAAACCGCTGTTTAGGCGATTTTTGCTTAAAAATATCAAAATTTAACATCTACTATTAGTTCAATGTAAAGTTAACGTTGATGTTGTATTTTACCCTTACCGGCTTACCATTTTGGATACCTGGGTTCCAACGTGGACTCGCTTTTAATACACGGATAGCTTCTTCATCAGTTCCGCTACCCAAACCGCGGGTAACCTGGATATCTGTTAATTTACCATCTTTCTCCACAACGAATGATAAGAATACCTTACCCTGAACGTTGTTTTCTTGTGCCATTGGCGGGTATTTAATTGCTCCCGACAGGTATTTATAAAATTTAGCGATACCACCTGGATATTCTGGTTGTTTCTCGATACTAACAAAGTCATAAACTTTATTATCATCAACCGCAACTGCAGCTTCTCTTTTTGGTCCTTCACCTACTGGTTCAGCAATGTTAATCTCTGCTGTTGGATCACCTTTGATATCTCTCTGACCTGGATCAGCTTCTTTCAGTTTTTCAACTGTAGGTGGTTCATCACGAACCTCGATATCAGGTTTTACAATTGGAGGTGGCATTTTCACCTGGTCAACCTTTGGTGGCGGTGGCTCTACCGGTGGCGGTGGAGGTGTTTCGGGGTTTACGGGTGGAGGTGGAGCTAAAATTACTTCCTGTGCTTTTACCTGATCTTCCTGCTGATCCATTGAACCTTTGATAAGGCTATAGATTTTTGGAGAGAAAAATAATACAAGGAAGATAATAGATCCAATAATTAAGGCTTTAGTGGTGTTGGCACCATTGCTTTTACGCAATTGATACGCACCATAGTTTTTGTTTTTATCGGCAAAAACCACTTCAAGCCATTCTTTTCTGAATATATCTAACTTCGACATAACTATTGGTTTTACTGATTATAAAATTCCTTTTTCTTTCATGAACTGTTTCTCATTGTCAAGGATATTATCATCATCGATCTGACGAACCTTTACTTTAAGAATTTCCAACTCATCCATGATATCTACAAAGTTTTGGAATGTAGAACCTGATGTTGGTTTAACCAGTACCACGAAATCGCCAGCAACACCCGAAGCATCAGCTGTTTTTCTATTTTTAATAATAGCATCTTCGATTTGTGAACCAGATTCTATCGTTGGTGCGGTTTCGCCAGCTACTCCCATGTACCATGCTACTTTATCGCTTTTACCCAACAAAATAGTCATTGTTTTACTTGCTTTAAGTTCCAATCTGTTTTCTGGTAACTTTTCGTTTTTATCTGGCTTTGCAATATCCATCGCTTGTGGCGTAGAGATTACCGTAGTTAAGATAAAGAATGTTACCAAAAGAAACATTAGATCCACCATTGGAGTCATATCAACCCTTGGGGTGGCTTTCTTCCCGCCTGTGTTTAATTCTGCCATTTCTTATTTCTTTTTAGCTTCAGAGTTGGTAACCAATAAAAACTTGTTTACACTTTGTTTCTGAAGTACATCAATAATCTTTTTAACTACCGGATATTCTTCTTTCGCATCACCTTTAATGCTGATACGCATATCCTGATTATTAATCTCTTTAGTTGCTTTACGGGCATTCAGTACCCACGAATTTAACTGATTATCAGTCGAATCTGAAGGGATACCAGGCTGTATACCCGGTTTCATACGGTCAGCACCATTTAAGGCAATAAGTGATTTTAAACTCTGGATCGGAACACCGAAACTTCCTATCGATGAAAAGCGTTGTACTTCTAACGGAGTGAACGATATTTTGTATTGTTCGCCCATTAGTTCTAATGTTTTCGCTCTCACTTTGACCCCTGCTACTTCAAAGAAAACTTTCCCCTGCCCAATGGTTAAAATCGCATTGTTTTCTACCGGCACCTTGAACTCATACGTAGATGAAGGTGTAGAAACGGCTAGTGGTTCTGGTTGCCTTGCTGTAGCAGTTAAGATGAAGAAAGTAAGTAACAATGATGCCACATCACACATGGCAGTCATATCCGTTACCGTACTCGTTCTTTTAACTTTAATTCTAGGCATAATATTTTTTACTAGTTTTTAATAATGATGATCTTTTTTCCGGTTTTCCATAAAGCCGGTAAAAATTTTTTCAAAATTCTTATTTATGCGAACTAGCGTATGTTTGAACGATGCTGAAACCAGCTTCATCGATTGCGTAAGTTAACTTGTCAATTTTAGAAGTTAATACGTTGTACATGATAATTGCCACAGTAGATACCAAGATACCAGTTGCGGTGTTGATAAGTGCCTCAGAGATACCTACCGCTAATGCTGACTGATCTGGAGCACCAGAGTTTGCTAAACCGGCAAATGCACGGATCATACCTGTTACTGTACCCAATAAACCTACTAATGTACCGATTGATACCAAAGTTGCAATAACCGTTAAGTTTTGCTCTAACATTGGCATTTCTAAAGCTGTAGCTTCTTCAACCTCTTTTTGGATAGCAACAATTGATTGCTCAACGTCCATGTTGGTATCAGCTTCAACTTCGCTGTATTTTTTCAAACCAGATTTAATTACGTTAGCAACTGAACCTTGTTGTTTATCACACTCAGCTTTTGCAGCCTCGATGTTACCTGCGCTTAATAAACCTTGTACTTTGCGGATGAAAGTATCTAAGCTAGATTTTCCACTTGCTTTACCAATAACGATGAAACGTTCGATAGAGAATACAATTACCACTAATAGTAATCCAACTAAGATTGCTACGATCGGGCCTCCTTTGTAAGCTGTTCCAAGATAGTTACCAGCTAATGGTAATTTCTCTCTGTCACCATCGATAAAGTTACTTCCTTCTCCGAATACGAATCTCCAAACACAGAATCCAATAACGATACAGATTGGAATAACGAATGTTGCAAATACGTTTGAAGCACTAGAAGAGCTCTCTTTTTTAACAGTTGTTGGTTTTGGTGCGTTTGCCATTTTTTTTGAAATTTTAGTTTTAGTTCTTGTTTTTAATTTTTAGCTGTTTTTTCTTTTGTAATACACTCAACGTTTCATATCCGAAATTGTTGCGAAAAACAAATTTATAAATTGATTTTAAATTACAAATTAATAAATCAATAAGCAATTAAATCGTTACTTAGAATTTAGTTTCGGTAAACCACCTAGGGTGTATAACAAAAAAATTGCCCCAGCCGAGGCAATTCTTTCACAATAAAAACTAAAAAAAAATCGAATTGCAAATTTTTCGCTCAAAAAATGCATTTTAAAGTGCATTTAACATAATTTTAACGCTTCGTGTCTGCTTTTTGGTAGTTTTGTCAGTTCAAATTGCTTAAAATTTTCTTCGAAGGCATCTGCCAGCTGATAGGCCTTTAAAAAATATTCTTCCTGATTACTCCATGTTTTAGACGGGTCTAAAATATCGTCGGGAACTCCGGGACAATTTAAGGGCATCATTAATTTAAACACATGGTGTTGTTTATAATGGTGGTGGTTTAGATCTCCATTTAAAGCTGCTTTGATCATGGCCCGTGTATAACTCAATTTCATCCTTTTGCCCACGCCATAAGCTCCCCCACTCCACCCGGTATTAACCAGCCAAACGTTAACTTGGTGTTTTTTCATCTTCTCTCCTAATAAAGCTGCGTATTTTGATGGGTGCAGTGGAAGAAAAGCTTTTCCAAAACAAGCAGAAAAGGTTAACTGAGGTTCGGTAACACCAGCCTCTGTACCAGCAACTTTAGCCGTATAGCCGCTCATAAAGTGGAACATGGCCTGTTCTACATTCAGTTTTGAAATCGGTGGTAATACCCCGAATGCATCTGCAGTGAGAAAAAAGATATTTTTAGGAACACCGGCTATGGAAGGTAAAATTGCATTATCAATATAATCTATAGGATAAGCAACCCTCGTATTTTCTGTTTTATCAATGTTTGTATAATCAACATCTTTTGTACCTGGAAAAAAGTTGATGTTTTCCAATAAAGATCCGAATTTAATGGCATTAAAGATCTGAGGTTCTTTTTCTTCGGTTAAATCAACACATTTTGCATAACAGCCTCCTTCGAAGTTGAATACGGAATCACTACCCCAGCCATGCTCATCATCGCCGATCAAACCTCTTTCGGGATCAGCAGATAATGTGGTTTTACCTGTTCCGGATAGACCGAAAAAGATAGCGGTATCTCCATCCTTGCCCACATTGGCCGAACAGTGCATGGAAAGTGTATTCTTATATACGGGAAGGATAAAATTTAATACCGAAAAGATTCCCTTTTTAATTTCACCTGTATAACCTGTACCACCTATCAAAATCATTTTTTTGGTAAAATTGATAACGGAAAAGTTTTCCTGACGGGTTCCGTCAACAGCAGGATCGGCCAGAAAGCCTGGCGCAGCAATAATGGTCCACTCTGGCGTGTTTATTAAAGCATCTTCATCAGGGCGGATAAATAAATGATGAGCAAAAAGATTCTGATAAGCCGTTTCGGTAATTACTCGGATGGATATTGCATAATCCGGATCGGCACATGCTGTAGCATCCCGTACATAAATGGCTTTATCGCCAAGATAATTGGTAAGCTTATCAAATAACTGGTCGAATTTTTCCGGATTGATTTTAATGTTAACATCGCCCCACCAAACCTGGTTTTCGGTTACATCATCGCACACGATAAAACGATCTTTAGGCGAACGTCCGGTAAATTTCCCGGTATCAATGGCCAGCGCTCCTGAAGCGGCCATTGTACCTTCATTATTTAATAAGGCATCATCAATTAACTCTTTTGGAGATAACTGGTACTTTACAGCAATGTTCCCGCCGAGATTTAAATAGCTTAAATCTGGCGTTTGCAGTTTCTTTTTGCTCATAACAATAAGTTAGTTAGTGGTGCAAAGGTAAAGACTTATCTTTCACAAAAACGAGTTTTAAAATGTATTTTTTTACATATTGTAGCAAATACACTATCACTTAACAAGTTAATATTCAATTAATTACATCCAATATTTAAACATAAAAAAAATTAAAAATATACACTAAGTAAAATTGGTAAATGGTTTTAGTATGTTTAGATTCTTATGAAACAGACAGCTATAAGGAAGCTAATTTTAGACAAATAGGTTACTTCACCCACACAATGCTAACCATCTTGGGTCGCATCGCTCTATGCCGCGGCGGCATCAAACTTTTGAGGCATCAAATTATGCAAAACCGAAGCTTTAGCGAAGCTCATTCATGCCAATAAAACAATAACTAAATATGAATAAATGCTTTGTCAATGCACTGGAAAGGTAACCCATTTAAATAGTAGCACAAGCCTATGTTAACTAAACCTGATAAAAGCGGTAGCTACCGATTCCATTCCCGTTCAAAAAACACCTACATCGGAACTATAGCGGTTAGCAGGGCTGCATCATCAGAAAAATTACTACTGTACATTTTCTAATAAAAATATGATTGCAGTAATTTATAGAAAAAACCTGAGATGAGCAAGTGACCATCGTGGCTTAGACCACCCCGCCCTGCGGGCACCTATCCAAAGGAGGAGAATAATGCGGCTATTTCATTTACTTAAACGTTTTAATAGAAATTTCGAAATAAAATTGAAAAAACATTTGCATTTTAAAAAAATAATCTTCTACTTTACGGTGTACAAAGTACACGAAGAGCAAGATGAAATTTAACACTTCAATTATTACAACGATTATTATTACCACCGGTATAAACCAGCGGGGCTAATTTGTTGTAAGTTGAAAAAACATAAAACACAGAAAGCGTCCCGATGAAAATCGGGACGCTTTTTTTTTAAAACCATGCTGAATGAAACCTGTACGAACGAGCATTTTAAACCACAGATTGTTACAGCAACAAACAGTTAAACCCAATATAAACTAATGAAAGTACTCAAATTCGGCGGCACATCCGTAGGTTCGGCCGAGAACATTAAAACCCTCTTACGCCTGGTTGGCGAAGAAAAACAGAAGAACAGCCCGGTAGTTGTATTATCGGCAATGAGCGGTGTAACCAATTTGCTTACCGATATGGCTGAAATGGCCGAGCGTGGCGAAGATTACGATGCACATTTAAAAGAAATCGAAGCAAAACATTTTGCTGTAATTCGCTCGCTTTTACCTGCGGCTGCACAGAACCCGGTGTTTACGCGCTTGAAGATCTTTTTTAACGAACTGGAAGACCTATTACAGGCGGTAACCAATCTTCGTGAGCTCAGTTTGCAAACGAAAGACCAGATTGTAAGTTATGGCGAACGTTGTTCTACTTTTATGATCAGCCACATTGCTTCGCAAAGCATTGGTAATGCACTTTATGTAAACGGATCTGACTTGATTAAAACCGACAGCCACTTTGGTCAGGCTAAGGTGGATACGGAGCTGACCGAGATGCTGATCAACAATTTTTACCAGGAAAATAAAGATAAGGTACTTTTTGTAACCGGCTTTATTGCCAGTAATGCCGCAGGCAGGGTTACTACTTTAGGTCGCGGTGGTTCTGACTATACCGCAGCGGTTTGGGGTGCAGCCTTAAATGCGGAAGAAATAGAAATCTGGACGGATGTAAACGGTATGATGACGGCTGATCCGCGGATTGTGAAAAAAGCCTTCTCTTTACCGGAGTTAAGTTATACTGAAGCGATGGAACTGAGTTATTTTGGCGCAAAAGTGATTTATCCGCCAACAATGATCCCCGCTTTTATGAAAAAAATTCCGATTGTGATTAAAAACACTTTCGAACCTGATTTCGGCGGAACGTATATCAAAAGTGATGTAAAAACTTCGAGTTTACCGATAAAAGGGATTTCTTCTATTGATCATATCAGCATCATCAACTTAACCGGTAGCGGCATGGTGGGCAAAGCAGGATTTAGCGGCAGGTTATTCTCGCTCCTATCTCGTGAGCAGATTAACGTGGTATTGATTACGCAATCATCATCAGAGCATAGCATTACTTTCGCCGTTAAACCAACAGATGCTGCGCAGGCAATTTCTTTAATCAAAAAAGAATTTGAGCTTGAACTGGATGCAAAAAAATTAGAGCTGCCTGAAGTTGAAAACAACCTTGCTGTTTTGGCCATAGTGGGCGAAAACATGAAACGCACTCCGGGCATGAGCGGGCGTTTGTTTAGCGCCCTGGGACGTAATGGTATTAACGTAAGGGCTATTGCACAGGGTTCATCAGAATATAATATCTCGGTAATCATCAGCAAAGATGATTTATCGAAAGCGGTTAATGCGGTTCACGACGCCTTTTTTACGGACCTGAAAAGAACATTAAATGTATTTTGTTTGGGCACCGGAAATATCGGTAAAACTTTATTTAACCAGTTAAAAGAGCAGATGCCTTTCCTTGCGGCGAATAACGATTTACAGGTTAAGATTACAGGCATCAGCAATACACGAAAAATGATTTTCAATGCTGACGGTTTGTCGTTAGAAAATTGGGAGACGGAATTGAATGCAAACGGCGAACAAGCAGATTTAGCAGGTTTTGTTGCTAAAATGAAAGCTTTAAACCTACCAAATTGCGTTTTTGTTGATAATACGGCTGCAGAATCGCCAATTGAATTTTATCAGGGCATTTTTGAGAGCAGCATTTCGGTGGTTACCTGCAATAAAAAAGGAAACTCTGCCGATTATGCCCAGTATAAATCATTTAAAGATACCGCACGTAAATTCGGCGTTGATTTTTATTACGAAACCAATGTAGGTGCTGGTTTACCGATTATACGGACATTAAAAGAGCTGATGATGAGCGGCGATAAGGTAGCGCGGATTGAAGCCATTTTATCGGGAACAATTTCTTATATCTTCAATAATTTTAAAGGCGAAGCTGGTTTTTACGAAACTGTTAAGGAGGCACAGGAATTGGGTTACACGGAGCCAGACCCACGCGATGACTTAAATGGAAAAGATTTTATGCGTAAAATGTTGATTTTGGCACGTGATGCCGGCTACCCATTAGAAGCCAGTGATGTGAAAATTGATAATATTTTGCCCGAAGCATGCTTGAATGCCACATCTGTAGAAGATTTCTATTCAGAATTGCAGGCCAATGCTGCTTACTTCGAAAACCTGAAAAATACAGCTGCTAACGATGGAAAAGTTTTGCGTTACATTGGCAAACTGGAAGATGGTAATGTAGAAATCAGCCTGCAAATGGTTGATGACAGTCACCCTTTTTATATGCTATCGGGAAGTGACAATATTATCTCGTTTACCACCGATCGTTATAAATCCCGTCCATTGGTGGTAAAAGGCCCTGGTGCAGGCGCAGAGGTTACCGCAGCCGGAGTTTTTGCCGACATTATCAATGTAGGTGCTTTAAATAAATAGTAAGATGAATCTGGTAATGCATAAAAATGAAATCTTAAGCTTAGTTAATCAGGCCATGATTGATTTTGAAAGTATTACAGAAGAAGCATGGAATGATAAACCACAGCCATCAAAATGGTCTAAAAAAGAATTATTGGGTCATTTGATTGATAGTGCAAGTAATAACATCCGCCGCTTAATTGTTGGACAATATGAACAAGGTGTTAAAATCGTTTATCATCAGGATGAATGGGTGCTTTATCAAAATTACCAGGGGACTGATATCGGTGAAGTTAAAATGCTTTGGAAGTTGTTAAACCACCAGATCAGCAGAGTAATTGAAAACATCCCGGAAGTAAAGCTTGAGAATAACTGCGATACTGGAAAAGGAAAAACAGAACTGCATACACTCACTTATTTTATTGAAGATTATGTTGTGCACTTAAAATATCATTTAAACCAAATAACAGTATAATGAATATGTTAGGAATCGAGAATTTAGGTGCTTTTATCTTGACTGCTGTAATAGTGGTTATTACACCCGGTGTAGATACCATAATGGTTTTAACGAGAAGTATTTCAAAAGGGAAAAATTCGGGCTTATATTCTGCTTTAGGTGTAAGTTTGGGCTTGCTGGTACATACTTGTGCAGCTACATTTGGTCTTTCTCAAATTTTGTCGAAATCAGCTATCGCCTTTAGCATTGTTAAATACCTGGGTGCAGCATATCTGATTTACCTGGGTTACCGGTCTTTAACTAACAAAAGTGAGCAAATCGAGATAAAACCCGTTGCAAATAAGGTTACCGGAATGAAGCAAATGTTTTTTACGGCACTTTTGAGCGATATTTTAAATCCCAAAATAGCACTTTTCTTTCTTGCCTTTTTACCTCAGTTTATCAATAGTAAGGAGGTTAATAATCCGGTTCCGTATTTGTTACTTGGCCTTATTATCTTCTTCATCACTTTAATCTGGTGTTCATTTTTAGCATTAACAGGAAGCAATGTTGCTAAACACTTCAACAGAAATAAAAATATCGAAAACTGGATGAACAAAACATCCGGAGTAGTTTTTATTTTGTTGGGCTTAAAAATAGCCCTAACCAAAAAATAATATTTAAGTTTTACAAAATAGCCGACGAGGCAATTCGTATAAAAGATGCAAAAGAATATAAATGATAATGAACTAGCACATCCACGTTCAGAAGTTGGCACTTCTATCCGTGTATTTGCACCTGCAACTGTAGCAAACGTTGTTTGTGGTTTCGATGTACTGGGTTTTGCCGTAAACGAACCGGGTGATGAAGTAGAAATGCGATTTACCGAGGCACCTGGGGTAGTGATCAAAAGAATTACGGGCGATGATGGTCGCTTGCCTTTAGATGCAGCAAAGAATACTGTAAGTGCCAGTGTTCAGCACTATTTAAAACATATCGATCGTTTGGATGTGGGTGTAGAAATTGAACTGCATAAAAAAATGCCTATCGGTAGCGGCCTGGGTTCAAGCTCGGCCAGTACTGTTGCGGGTTTATTTGCCATTAACAAATTAATGGGTGATTTATTAACGGCTACCGAACTGGTTCCTTTTGCGATGAAAGGTGAAGAACTGGCTTGTGGTTACGGTCATGCCGATAACGTTGCCCCTGCATTATTAGGTGGCTTTGTACTGGTAAGAAGTTACGAACCTCTTGATGTAATTTCTTTACCAACCCCAGCGGGCATGTATGCGGCAATTGTATATCCTGAAGTTGATGTACCTACGAAAGATGCACGCCAAATGATCCGCAGTAAAGTTGCCTTAAAAGATGCTGTTACCCAATGGGGCAATGTTGCCGGGTTGGTAAGCGGATTATTTATGAATGATTTTGACCTGATTGGCCGAAGCATGAAAGATGTCCTGGTAGAACCAACGCGTTCGATCCTGATCCCAGGTTTTGAAGAAATGAGAAAACTGGCTATGGAAAACGGCGCAATAGGTTTCGGAATTTCAGGATCTGGTCCATCTGTTTTTGCATTAACCAAAGACGAGGAAACTGCCAGAAAAATAACCAAATCGCAACAACAACACTTACACAAGATAAATATTAACAGCAAAGCTTTTGTTTCTCCGGTTAACGCTGAGGGACCAAGAGTGATGTAAATAAGGTAGAAGGTTTAGGGCGTAGGGTTATACTCGGCGCCATAACCCTAAACCTTACACCCCTAAACCCTATACCTCAAAATGAAACTATACTCAACCAACAATAAAAATTTACGCGTTTCTTTTAAAGAAGCCGTTTTTAACAGCATGCCGCAGGATAAAGGTTTATATATGCCTGTAGTAATTCCGCAGCTTGATCCTGAATTCATTCAGAATATAGAAAAGTATTCTTTGCCAGAAATTGCTTATCAAGTAGCCTCAACCTTATTAAAGGATGAAATTCCGGCTGAAGACTTAAAGGCTTTAATTGATGATGCGATTAATTTTGAAGCACCAGCAGTTAAACTGGACGACAAAACCTTTGTACTCGAATTGTTCCATGGGCCTTCTTTAGCTTTTAAAGATTTTGGTGCCCGTTTTATGAGCCGAGTAATGGCCTATTTCTTAAAAGACGGCGAACAGCTTTTAGATGTCCTGGTAGCTACATCAGGCGATACCGGAGGAGCAGTGGCTTTAGGTTTCTTAGGCGTACCGAATACCAGGGTAACGATCCTTTACCCGGAAGGAAAAGTAAGTCCGATACAGGAACTCCAGTTAACCACCAATGGCGAAAACATCAGAGCAATTGAGGTAAAAGGAACATTTGATGATTGCCAGGCTTTGGTAAAACAGGCTTTTGCTGATGATGAATTGAACGCAAAATTCAGGTTGACTTCTGCCAATTCGATTAATATTTCGAGGTTAATCCCTCAAACATTTTATTATTTCAATACTTATGCCCAGCTTAAAAAGCAAGGATTAAACGATGTGGTATTGTCGGTGCCGAGCGGAAATTTCGGAAATATTGGAGCAGGCTTGTTGGCTCACAAATTAGGTTTGCCTGTTAAACAGTTTATCGCGGCAACAAATGTTAACGATACAGTGCCACGCTTTTTAGAAAGTGGTGTATACGAAACCAAACCATCCACACAAACCTATTCGAACGCCATGGATGTTGGCGCGCCAAGTAACTGGGTACGCATTATGGATTTATTTAACCAGGATGTAGAAGCGATTAAAAAAGTGGTAACCTCTTATCGCTTCACTGATGACGAAACTTTGGAGGGCATTAAAAAACTCGACAGTAAGTTAAACTATGTGGCTTGTCCGCATACCGCTATTGCTTATTTGGCAGTTGAAAAATACAGAAATGAAAACCCTACAGACGAAAGCGCTGCCGTTTTCTTATCCACTGCACATGCTTGTAAATTCCCTGATATTTTCCCTGTGGATATCGCAGCCAAAATCGAAATCCCAGAGCAGGTAAAAGCTTTGGAAAGTAAACCAAAGCATGCTGATCAGTTAGGTGTGGATTTTGAAGGGTTTAAGGGTTATTTGTTGAAGGGATAGTAGGTAACGGTTAGTCAGGATTTGCAATCCCGTCTTCTGAACTAAGGATTTTTAATCCTTTACCGCGATTCATAGATATTAAATTACAATAGGTCTGGATTATAAATCCAGACCAACATAAACTAATGTCCCGATTTCATCCCCGTCTGCTCAATGCCTTTTAACCTTTTCGAGCAATAAATACCAAAATACAAGATAAAGAGGTAACATACCAATGGTAGTATAAACGAGTGATGAACACCAATTTTATCGGCCACAGCACCTTGAATAAGCGGCATAACAGCACCCCCTAAAATGGCCATGACCAATAACGAAGAACCCTGACTGGTATAAGCACCCAGTTTAGCAATAGCGAGGGTATAAATGTTGGAGAACATGATCGAATTAAAAATCCCTATGCCCAAAACACTATACATCGCCATTTCACCTTTATTTACCATTGCAGAGATTAATAACAGTACATTGATGGCAGAGAAAATGGCCAAAGTTCTGGCAGGTGCTGATTTTCCGATTAAAAATCCTAAGAAATTTAGAGCAATAAATACCAGGAAGAAGCTGATCTGTGCAAAAGTTAAATCAACAATCCCATAAATCAGTGCAAACACCAATATGGCTGCCCCAAGCATATAGATTAACTTTTTCGATTGGCTTAATGTATGATTAAGAGAAATTGATCCCACAAAACGGCCTATCATTGCCCCGCCCCAATAAAGAGACAGGTAATTTTTACTCACCACTTCATCCAATCCGGTAATTTCTGGCAATCTTAAAAAGCTGATGATAAAACTTCCTACAGCAACCTCAGCTCCAACGTAACAGAACAAGGCGATAATCCCCCTGGTTAAATGCGGAAATTTTAATACACCCAAACCTTTCACCTGCTCTTCTTCTTCGGGTTGAAAAGAAGGTAGTTTAACATAAAAAATAAGTAAACCCACCAGTAATAATATGCCTGCAAAAATTAAATATGGAATACGGGTGGCAGATGCGCTAAAACTTCCATCAGCTTCTGAAAAGAATTCGAAAATCAAGTGACCACCTAAAATCGGGGCTATCGTGGTTCCAAAAGCATTAAAAGCCTGCGTTAAATTTAAACGGCTTGAGGCACTGTCTTCAGGCCCTAATAAAGAAACATAGGCATTGGCGGTAATCTGTAAAACGGTAAAGCCCAATCCAAGTACAAACAATGCACCCAAAAATAGCGGATAAACGGAATAAGTTGCGGCAGGGAAAAACAAGACACAACCTATGGCTGCCAATACAATTCCAAAAAGAATTCCTTTTTTATAACCTACCTTATTAATAGGATCACCTTTGGTATAAGAAATTAAGAAGTAAATTAACGACCCTACAAAATAGGCACCAAAGAAACAAAATTGCACCAGCATCGATTCAAAAAAGCTCAATTTAAAAAGCTGCTTCAAATATGGAATCAAAATATCGTTCATACAGGTAATAAATCCCCACATGAAAAATAAAAGGGTAATGGTAACTAAGGGAACGGCGTAATTTGATCGAGACTGGCTTTGGGCAATTTTGTTATTCATTTATATATTGATAATTATTTAATCGGGTAAAGCTAGCCCAATAATTACACTGAGTGGCCATAACCACAGATTAGTTACTGTTTTTTTACTTTGAGTAATTAATATTGGCACAAAAAAGTTCCGGTTTTCACCGGAACTCTTTATTATTTTGCGTTTTGCGATTTTAATGATTTCAACTCACGCTTTAACTCTTCAATCTGTTGTTGCTGCTCTTTTATACTGGCAACCAAAAGCGGGACTAAACTTTCGTAATCTACTTTGGTTATAGTAGCATTTTTAAATACATTTTTACCCGACGAATAGCTTTTAGCTTGTACCGAAACAATTTCCGGAACAGCGGTTTTCGCATCTGTCCCTACAAAACCATATTGTGGCCTTGCAGATAATTTTAATTTCTCTGCCCAGGTTTTATCGTAATTAAAGCTTACAGGTTGAAGTTTAGCGACCAGACTTAAGGCATTTTCTACAGGTTTTACATTGTTCTGCACAACTTCTTGTGCGCTGATTTTAAAAGAAGCAGCGACTAATAGCACTACAAATGAAATTGCTCGTTTCATATCTGTTATTTTATATTTTTTTTTTAATAGACAATAGATTCCACTTTCGTGGAAAAGGGGGGTACATATAAAAATATGTTTAAACGGAAGGTGGCGGCGTTAATACCTTGGGGAAGTAAGCCAATTGAAAAGAATGATCGGGAATGATTACTTTTTTTGACGTTTGCAGTGGAAAATAAACATGCTCATGAAATACAACCTGATATACTGCATATTCAGTCTCTACCTTTTTTTCTTCCTTTTCCGTTGCATCATCATTAACAGATAAAAACTCAACATTATCGGCAGAATAACTTAAATACGAAAGCACATGGCTCACTTTTAAGAAAAAAGTTACCGCTATGCAGGCAATTATCACGTATTTAAAAGCATAAAACTTCATTGTTGCAAATATAAGCGGTATGCTTCTAAAACAATAAAATTATGGTTAAAGTTCTGTAAGAATTTCTGTCATAACTGCAGTAACCAGATCAACATCTTCGCTTTTTGTTCTCCAGTTTACAAAAGCAGCACGGATTCCTTTCTTCCCGTTGTAAAGTGTAGGGGTCATAAATACTTTTCCGGTTGAATTTAATTTAGTTAAGAATAATGGAACTAAATTTTCATCTGTCAACGAAAAACAAACGGTATTTAAGCGCACAGGTGCCAATAATTCAAAATTTGGATTTTCATTTATAAAATCCGCAAACTGCAAAGCTGTTTCAACATTGCTTTCTACAATTTCCTGATAACCCTGTTTTCCATAACTGGTTAATGTAAACCAGGCCGGTAAAGCCTTTAAGCGGCGGGAATTTTCGGGAAGGAAATTTAAATAACTGAAATTATCCATTGCGTTACCTAAATAAGCAGCGTTAGCATTCTGAAAAGTTTCTACCTGCAACAACTGATGTTTTTCTTTTACAAAAAACACCGCACTTTCATAAGGTACATTTAACCATTTATGGCAATCTACCGTGATGCTATCTGCATTTTCCCAGCCTTTAACCAAATGACTGTATTTAGAAGAACAGGCCGCGAAACCACCGAAAGCGGCATCAATATGCCACCAGAAATTATATTTTTGTTTTAACAGGTTAATGGCTTCAAAATCATCAAAATCTACCGTATTTACTGTTCCGGCACTGGAGATCAAAATGAAAGCTTCTCCATTTAAAGCTTGGATTTTTAATTCTAAATCGACAACATCCAAGGCCTCGCGGTTACCTGGCAATACCTCTACCTGTATCACATTACCGCTACCTAAACCCAACATCGATAAGGATTTAATAGCTGATGAATGTGGTGTAGCCGATAATACTTTCACATTTCCAGAAACCCCTTCCCTAGCAAAATCTTTCCCCAGCTGTTTGCCAATCCACTGTCTGGCCACGGCTAAACAGGTAAAATTAGATAAGGTAGCGCCAGTTACAAAGCCACAAAAAAAATCTTTAGGCAGGTTAAATAATGAAAGTAATAACTGAATAGTTTCCAGTTCGATTATAGCAGAAATATCGCCGTTACCTTTAGCACTTTGTGTATTCTGATCGTAGATGGTCGATAACCAATCGCCGGCAATCGCCGCAGGAGTTGTTCCGCCCGTTACAAAACCCCAGTACCTTGGGCCAGAAGAAGCCACCATAATGGGCTCAAAACGCTGGTTAAATTGTTTTAAGGCTTCAACAGTACCAGTACCTTGTTCACTCAAATCGCCAATAATCTCCACTTCGCCCGAGTTCACCGTTGAGCGTTCATGAATATGGTTTAAATAATCAACTCCCTGCTGTTTAACTGCTGTAAGTATGGCATCAAGGTTTTGCTTGTCGGTATTTAAATTATTCATGGTTATTTTCAATTTGCCGTCATGCTGAATTCATTTCAGCATCTTTCTTCGATCGTCGAGATTTGTAATCTCGACGTTATGTACTGTGGATTTTAAATCCACTAAAAGATAATCCAAAGACGGGATTGCAAATCCCGACTAACCAGTCACCCGACTAAGCAGTCAGTCATTAAAAAATAGCCTTCGCAATCTTTTTAGTCTGCTCGGGGCGACCCATCGTATAAAAATGTAGTACAGGTGCACCAAAATCTATCAGTTCTTTACACTGTTTAATCATGGCTTCGGTACCGATTTCTTTTGCCTCGTTATTATTTTTAGCATGCGATAGGGCATCGGTTAATTCATCAGGTAAATCGATGTGGAAAATTTTAGGCAACACATTTAATTGCGACAAGGTACTGATCGGTTTCAAACCTGGTATAATTGGCACGTTGATATCATTTTCTTTGCATTTCTTTACGAAATCGAAATACTTCTGGTTATCGAAAAACATCTGCGTCACAATAAATTCAGCACCTGCCTCTACTTTCTTTTTCAAATATTTGAAATCGGTGCTCAGGTTAGGTGCTTCGAAGTGTTTTTCAGGATAACCCGCAACGCCAATACAGAAATCACTTTTAAAGGTTTCTACGTCTTCGTGCAAAAATTTACCTTCGTTATGGTTTTTAATGTGTTCGATCAGATCTGTAGCATAACAGTGTCCGCCTGGGGTAGGAACAAAATTACCATCTGCCTTACGTGCATCACCACGTAATGCCAACACGTTATCAATACCCAAAAACTGTAAATCGATCAGCGCATTTTCGGTTTCTTCTTTGGTAAAGCCTCCGCAAATAAGATGTGGAACGGCATCAACTTTATATTTATGGATAATTGCCGCACAAATGGCAATGGTACCCGGACGCTTACGGTAAGATACCTTTTGCAACAAACCGTTTGCCTGTTCCTTATAAATGTAATCTTCGCGAAGCGAGGTTACGTCGATAAAAGGAGGATTAAATTCCAATAGTGGTTCTATCGCATCGTAAATCCATTGGATACTTTGTCCTTTTACAGGTGGTAATAATTCAAAAGAGAATAAGGTTTTACCCTTTGCGTTTTTTATATGGTCTGTGATCTTCATAACCTGTTTTGGTTGTCATGCTGAATGCTAATGAAGCATCTCCAACATTTAGCAGTTCCTATTTTCTGATGACTGCAACATCAATTTATATGTCTTTTCTCCAGAGATCCTTCGTTGCTCTCAGGATGACAAGGAAGCTATATTAATAAGCTAAATTCGGACTTAACCACCGCTCCACTTCTTCAATCGGCATATTTTTTCTGATGGCATAATCTTCAATCTGATCTTTGGTAATTTTACCTAAACCGAAATACTTCGAATCAGGATGCGCGAAATAAAATCCACTTACCGCTGCCGTTGGATACATGGCATAACTTTCAGTTAAATGTAATCCGATTTTATTCTCCGCATCGAGCAACTGGAATAAAGTCCCCTTTTCGGTATGCTCCGGACAGGCTGGATAACCAGGTGCCGGACGGATACCTGCATATTCCTCCTTAATCAATTCCTGGTTGCTCAAGTTTTCGTCCTGTGCATAACCCCAGTATTCCTTACGTACACGTTCGTGCAAACGTTCCGCAAAGGCTTCAGCTAAACGATCGGCCAATGCTTTAGCCATAATGCTGTTATAATCATCGTAATTGGATTCGAACTCATTTACCAACTCATCAATTCCAATACCTGCCGTTACGGCAAAACCACCAAAATAATCCTGAATGCCACTTTCTTTTGGTGCAATAAAATCAGATAAAGCATAATAAGGCTGTCCATCTACTTTTTCGGCCTGCTGGCGGAGGGTGTGAATAACAACGGAAGATGGTTGATGTGAGATGGACGATGGATCCGTTCCATTTTCCATTTTACCTTTTACATCTAAAACGATGTCGTCTCCAACACTATTTGCTGGCCAGAAACCAATTACGGCTCTCGCTGTTAACAGTTTTTCGTCGAGGATACGTTTTAATAAAGTCTGTGCATCATCGAAAAGTTTCTTTGCTTCGTCGCCTACATTTTTATCGTCGAAAATTTTCGGATAGCTGCCGCGGAGCTCCCAGGTATGGAAAAATGGCGTCCAATCGATATATGGCACCAATTCTTCTAAGGGATAATTATCGAAAACCCTTGTCCCTGTAAATTCCGGAACTGGTAAGTTTTCTTTAAAATCGATCTTAAATTTATTTGCACGTGCTTCTTCTAACGTTTTAAAACGTTTATCCGATCGCTTATTTAAATGTGCTTCGCGGGCTTTATCATATTCAGCCCTGATGCCTGCCACATAATCGTCTTTTGTTTCAGGATTCATCAAGGTGCTGCAAACGGTAACACTTCTGGAAGCATCTAACACGTGGATAGCAGGTCCTGAATAATTTGGCGCCACCTTTACCGCAGCATGGATTCTTGAAGTAGTTGCTCCACCAATAATTAAGGGAATGGTGAACCCTTCGCGTTCCATTTCTTTGGCAAAGTGAACCATTTCATCCAATGATGGTGTAATTAAACCACTTAAGCCAATAATATCAGCTTTTATTTCTTTGGCCTTTTTGATGATTTCCTGTGCAGGTACCATCACGCCCATATCTACAATTTCGAAGTTGTTACAGGCCAATACCACACCCACAATATTTTTTCCAATATCGTGCACGTCACCCTTAACGGTGGCCATTAATACCCTTCCTGCCGATGAACTTTGGTTTTGATCGGGATTATCCAGCTTCTCCTGTTCGATAAATGGCAATAAATAGGCTACAGCTTTTTTCATTACCCTTGCCGATTTTACCACCTGGGGTAAGAACATTTTTCCGGCACCGAATAAATCACCCACAATGTTCATCCCGTCCATCAATGGTCCTTCGATTACCTGAATCGGACGGGCATTTTTTTGTCTGGCTTCTTCCACATCATCATCCAGATATTCTACAATTCCTTTTACTAAGGAATGTGATAACCTTTCTTCAACAGGGCCTTTTCTCCACTCTTCATCTTTAACCACCTCTTTACCTTTCGATTTTACGGTATCAGCATATTCTACCAAACGCTCCGTAGCATCGTCTCTTCGGTTTAAGAGTACATCTTCTACCCTTTCTAATAACTCGGGTGGAATTTCCTGATAAACCTCTAACATCCCTGCATTTACAATCCCCATATCTAAACCAGCCTGAATGGCGTGATAAAGAAATGCGGAGTGCATTGCTTCGCGAACGGTATTATTCCCCCTGAAAGAGAAAGAAATGTTAGAAACCCCTCCACTCACTTTTGCATGAGGCAGGTTTTCTTTGATCCAACGGGTTGCATTTATAAAATCGACAGCATAATTATTATGCTCTTCTAATCCGGTTGCAACAGTTAAGATATTCGGATCGAAAATAATATCCTCTGGTGGGAAACCGATTTCGTGAACCAGAATATCATAACTTCTTTTGCAGATTTCTTTTCTACGCTCGTAATTATCAGCCTGACCTTGCTCATCGAAAGCCATTACTACTACGGCAGCACCATATTGCATAATTTTGCGGGCACTCTCGCGGAATTTCTCCTCCCCTTCTTTTAGTGAAATAGAGTTTACAATTCCTTTTCCCTGCAAACATTTTAAGCCATTTTCAATAACCGACCATTTAGATGAATCGACCATGATTGGCAATTTGGCAATATCTGGTTCAGAGGCAATGAGGTTTAAGAATTTGGTCATTGCGGCTTCCGAATCCAACATCCCCTCATCCATGTTTACGTCGATTACCTGCGCACCACCTTCAACCTGTTGCAAAGCAACGGCCAATGCGGCTTCATAATCTCCACCTAAAATCAGTTTAGAGAATTTTGGAGATCCGGTAATATTTGTTCTTTCACCAATATTTACAAAAATGCTTTCTGGAGTGATGGTTACAGGCTCCAATCCACTTAAACGCATATGTGGTTCAAGAACCGGTATTTTCCGCGGCTCGGCTTTTCTGGCATTTTTGGCAATACAGCCTATATGCTCTGGGGTAGTGCCACAACAGCCGCCAACAATATTCACAAAACCTGATGCAATAAAATCATCAACCAAATGTGCTGTTTCGTGCGGCTGTTCATCGTAAGCACCAAACTCGTTTGGTAAACCAGCGTTTGGATAGGCCGAAACATAACAACCTGCTTTTGCAGCAAGCTCCTCAATATGCGGACGCATTTCTTTTGCGCCCAATGCACAATTAAAACCGATACTTAATGGCTTTGCATGCATTACAGAGTTCAAAAAAGCTTCAGCAGTTTGACCTGAAAGCGTTCTTCCGGAGGCATCGGTAATGGTACCAGAAATCATGATTTCCAGTTTACGGCCAATTACTTCTTCATATTTTTTAATGGCTACAATGGCCACTTTAGCATTTAGCGTATCAAAAATAGTTTCAATTAATAATACATCAGAGCCACCATCTACCAAACCACGTACCTGCTCGTAATAAGCCTCTTCGAGTTCATCAAAATAAACCGCCCTAAAACCAGGGTCGTTTACATTAGGCGACATGGAAAGTGTACGGTTGGTTGGACCAATGGCACCAGCAACAAAACATTTACGATCGGGATTTGCAGCCATAAACTCGTTAACAGCTTCTTTTGCCACACGTGCTCCTTCGAAACTCATTTCGTAAGAAAGATTTTCCATCTGGTAATCGGCCATGGAAATGCGCTGGGTACTGAACGTGTTGGTTTCGATAATATCGGCACCAGACGCGAGATACTCCAGGTGTATGGTTTTTATAATATCCGGACGCGTGATGTTAAGCAAATCATTATTGCCTTTTACATCACAGGGATGGTTTTTAAATCGCTCTCCCCTAAAATCTTCTTCGGTTAAGGTATATCGCTGAATCATGGTACCCATTGCACCATCAATCACTAAAATACGTTTCTCTAATTCTTCTCTTATGCTCATCTGTTGTTATTAGTAACAAGCAGCTAGTTTCAAGTATCAAGATTAATGATAGATCGAACTAACTTTAGATAAAAGCAAAGTATAAACAAATCTGTCTTGATACTTGATGCTTAATACCCAATACTTATGTGGCTTATTTAAAAAGTTGGTACGTGAATCGTAATCCTAAACTTATCTGGTCCCGAATTTATTCGGGATAGAATGTAGCACCTTGTAGGTTACAGGTTGCTAAGACTTCGTTGGGTCTAATCCCTCCGTCTTTCTTAATAAGCATACAAAAATGCAACAAAGCTACATCAATTCCAAAATTTATCGCTTTGCCGCCAAATAAAATTACAAAGGCCACGCAAAACTGCGCAGCCTTAAGAATATTGTTCTGTTTTATCGTATTAGCGAACTGCTGGTTTACCGAACTTTTTATTATACCAAATAGCCATATAACCCATCCAAAGCCCACTGCCCAAAGCTACCACATAAATGTTTTCGGTAATAAAAAGCTTAATGAGCACTTGAATGCATGCGCCAACTAATATGAAACCAATAACAGCTAAAACTTTATTCATTACTTTCTGCTTCCAAAAATGCGTAATAAGAAAAGGAAGATATTTAAGAAATCCAAGTATAAAGACAATGCAGCTACAATAGCCATTTTCTTAGATTCGATTTGAAGAACCTGTTCGCCGCTCGCTTCGATCCCTTCGCCTATTCTTTTGATTTTTTGTACATCGTAAGCCGTTAATGCTGTAAATATTGCGATACCAATGAAAGCCATAAACAAACTGAATTGCTCGCTCTGGATAAACATATTAATCACCATGGCAATTACTAAACCAATTACTCCAACCATTAAAATCGGACCAAATTTACTTAGATCGATGTTAGTGGTATAGCCCATAAAAGCCATAATACCAAATATACCTGCCGCACCGGCAAAACAGCTAACGACCGAACCTGAAGTATAGGTTAGCAAGATAAAACTTAAACTTACACCTGTTAATACTGAATAAAGCACAAATACTCCAATTAATGCAGGCAATGATAATCTGCTTAAACCAAAACCCATTAACATCACCAGTGCCAATGGAGCAAACATCGCGATATAGCCAAAAATTGACATACTCACTTTACCCGTTGCTGGATTAATATTTAAAAGATATTGCATTAACTGTTCATTTGTACCGAATAAATACGCAGCTACAGTTGATAAGCTCATTGCCACGAACATCCATAAGAAAACGTTAGCAAAGAATTTTTTAGAAACAGAGTTTTCCTGTACAAAAACACTATTTTTTTGATATTCGAAATTTTGTTGTTCCATTTTAAATTTTGTGTATTAACTATATAAAAATAAATATTTAGTTTAATCTTTTTGTCAGCAGTTCTTCAACTTTTTTAAAGAACTGTAGGGGCTTTAACGTCCGCCATGGCAAATTATCAAAGGCACCACCAAAGTTAATGTAATAATCGATGTTATTATCTCGAAACTCGGTAATTACATGCTCCTGGAAATTTACCCCAACAATCCAGCCATCTTCTACTTCCTGAAACCATTCTTCGTAATAACTGTCATCTGAAGCGTGAAAATTCAATACATTTTCGCCGATCAGGATAAATTTATTAATTCCCTCGTCCATCATCAGTTCTAAAATATCGCGTTTCAACAACATAATATCATTGTTAATGGCATCGTTCCACTCACCGATAAACTCTATAATGGCATAACCACAGTCGTAATCGGCGTATAATACCTTCATGTAAAGGGTATTGGAACCAAATTCATCCCATTGCGGATGTAACAGAAAGTTATATATCTGCTTATCGAAGTAAAGTTCTGAATATTCGGTATTGTAAAATGGCGAACGCTCATCTTCTGCCGAAATATAATCATCTCTCCACTGGTAATAAGGCTCAATCTCGTGCATGCTTTTTTAATTATAATTATTGAATGAGTGAGTTTTGAATGAGAGAATGATTAGTTACTCCACATTCCAACATTCAATTATTCTATCCTTCTCTCATTTCTAATGTCCTGCTTCTACTGCTTTACGCACGCTTCCGTAACGGGTTAACAATTCTGCAGCTTCATCGTAACCAATGTTCAGTTCGTCGGCAACCATTTGCGTACCACGATCTACCAGTTTATGATTGGTTAACTGCATATCAACCATTTTATTGCCAACTACACGGCCCAACTGAACCATAACAGTGGTACTCAGCATGTTTAAAACCAGTTTTTGTGCTGTGCCAGATTTCATGCGGGTTGATCCGGTTACAAACTCAGGGCCGACTACCACTTCAACCGGAAAATCGGATTCTGCAGCAATAGGTCCGCCGGTATTGCAAACAATACAACCGGTTAAAACTCCATTTTTGCGTGCCGTGTTCAGCCCACCGATAACGTAAGGTGTAGTACCTGAAGCGGCTAAACCAACCAAACAATCTTTTTCGTTGATGTTAAACTCCTGAAGATCTTTCCAGGCCTGTTCAGCATCATCTTCGGCAAATTCTACTGCTTTTCTAATGGCCGTATCACCACCGGCAATAATCCCCACAACCCAATCAAAAGGTACTCCATAAGTTGGCGGACACTCGGATGCATCTACCACGCCTAAACGTCCACTTGTACCTGCACCAATATAAAAAAGACGACCACCTTTTTTCATTCTATCGGCTACAGCTGTTGTTAATTTTTCGATCTGAGGCAAAGATTTTTCAACGGCAAAAGCAACCGTTTTATCTTCGTTATTAATGCCCTGCAGAACTTCCAAAACCGACATCTGGTCGATGTGGTGATAGTTGGATTCTTGCTCGGTAACTCTGTTCATAAATTTAATTTTGATAAAATTCGGTAAATTCTTTCTAAAATCTACCCTAAAAAATCAAAAATATATCGAACAAATTTCAACCAACACCTCTTTTGTCTTAATTAATGTTAAAAATTAGAAACAAAAGACACGAAAATGCAGTTAAAAAATATATCAACCCGCTAATTTTCATAAATTTGCCTAACGCTAATGAAAAAAAATACCCGTAACAACATACTGATCGCTACAAGCTATTCTGTAATTTTAATAGCGGGTATGTTTTTGGGTATAAAATTTATTAAAGATCAGGGATTTGGCGTTAAAAAAAGTCCACAGCTGGCCAGTAACAGCGACGAAAAGCTAAATGAAATCCTTCATATCATCAATGGAAATTACGTTGATGACATCAACACCGATTCACTTCAAAATTTACCTATAGATAGCGTTTTACACCAACTCGATCCACATAGCGTTTACTTGCCGCCAACTGATGCGCAGGATATGACTGATAACCTGGAAGGAAATTTTGAAGGTGTGGGCATTGAGTATTACATGCTTAATGATACCATGATGGTTACGGGGGTGGTTAAAGATGGACCGGCTTATCAGGCCGGTATAAAACTGGGAGATAAAATCCTCAGCATTGATACAGCAACCGTAAGTGGAAGAAATTTACCAAAAGACCAGCTAACCGGCCGTTTTAAAGGTAAGGCAGGAACTGGGGTAAGTGTAGTTCTCTTACATCCGAACGCCCTGCAGAGTAACCGCATTATGGTTACCCGTGGCAAAGTAAACATCAGCAGCATTGATGCAGCTTATATGATTAATAGTGAAACCGGTTATGTACGCATCAGTAAATTTGGCGCCAACACGGATAGCGATTTCTCTGTTGCCGCGAACAACCTTAAGGCTAAGGGCATGAAAAAGCTGATTCTCGATTTGCGTGATAATGGCGGAGGTTATTTTACCGCGGCAACGGGCCTGGCCGATCAGTTTTTACCAGAAAACAAACTCATTGTTTATACGCAGGGCAAACACGAACCCCGTACTGATTATTTTTCTACAGGAACAGGCGCCTTTCAAAATGGCAAACTAGCGGTGTTAATTAATGAAAATACAGCTTCTGCCAGTGAAATTGTAGCTGGTGCCATTCAGGATTTAGGCAGGGGTATTATTGTTGGCCGCCGTTCTTTTGGTAAGGGCTTGGTACAGGAACAATTTGCCTTTGGCGATGGATCGGCACTAAACTTAACCATTGCCAGGTATTACACCCCATCGGGCCGCAGCATCCAGAAATCATATAAAAAAGGTTACGATGCTTATAAACACGAACTGGATGAACGGATGACAGATGGGGAGCTAACCGGCGACGACCGTACTTCGTTTCAGGATTCTATTGAGAAAACGGAAGGCGTAAATGTTCAGCCGGCAAAAAAAATAAAGCCATTGGGTGGCATCCAGCCGGATGTATTTGTAAAATTAGATACTACCGGTTATAATAAATTCTACAGTAACCTGGTTAGTAAAAAAGTGCTGTCAGACTACGTATTTAATGTATTAACCTCAAAATATAATGCCAGCTTTGTAGAACAGAATATCAATATTTTTACCATAAACGATAATGATTTTAAAGATTTTATCGGATTTCTTCAACGCAAAAATGTACCGATAGACCGCCTTCAATTATACAGTGCAAAAAGTGTAATCCTGAATGATTTAAAAGCCCTGCTTTGCCGGTATTATTTAGGTGATGTTGGTTATTACAGGGCGGCAAACCAAACTGATAATGCGGTTAGGCAGGCTTTACTTAACCTGCAATAACCATATTTTATACTTCTCTAAGGCTAGATTAACAGCCTAAAACAGACTTAAGTTTTAAACAAAACGCAACAAACGATATAATATTCTTATTTTAAAAGAAAAAATAATACTATATTTTGTTTTAGCTAATTTTGTCCGCAAACTATATGAGTTATGGACGAGAGAAAATTACAGGCAATAGATCAGGAAGTGCTAAATAATCTATTGGAAAAAGTTAGGGAACAAACCGATTTATTTCTCGGCTATCCGGTTTCGAAAGATTTTGACTATCAGGCATTATCTGACTTCTTAAAATACCCAATGAATAACCTCGGCGATCCTTTTGTTGCTTCTACTTATGGTGTCGGATCGCGTGAACTGGAAAAAGAAGTGGTACAGTTTTTTGCCGAACTTTTTCGCGCACCAGCAGATAATTGGTGGGGTTATGTAACCAACGGTGGCTCAGAAGGCAACCTGTACGGTTTGTACCTCGCAAGAGAACTTCATCCAAAGGGAATGGTATACTACTCAGAAGCTACGCATTACAGTGTTCAAAAAAACCTGCATTTGCTCAACATGTCCAATATAGTAATCCGCACCCAGGAAAATGGTGAAATCGATTACGAAGATCTGGAACATACCATTAGGATGAATCGCCACATGCCGGTAATTATTATGGCCAATATTGGCACCACCATGACGGAGGCACGTGATGATGTGGCTAAAATCAAAACCATCTTAAAAAGATTGGCCATACAACATTATTATATCCATGCTGATGCTGCACTTTCTGGTACTTACAGCGCATTGATTGAGCCGAGGCCTGCTTTTGATTTTGAAGATGGAGCAGACAGCATTGCCATTAGCGGACATAAATTTTTCGGTTCACCAATGCCGTGTGGCGTGGTTGTTGCCAAAAAATCGAACCGTGATCGGATTGCACGTTCAGTAGCCTATATAGGAAGTGTAGATACCACCATTACGGGATCCAGAAATGGACATAGTCCGTTATTTTTATGGCATACCATTAAACGTTTAGGCTTAACAGGTTTAAAAAAACGGGCAATGCACAGTTTATCAACCGCAGCTTATACTGAAGAAAAACTTAAGGAAATGGGCATAGCCGCATGGCGGAACCCAAATGCCATTACCGTAAATTTCCCTACTCCACCACCTGCAACCTGCAAAAAATGGCAATTAGCGTCCGAACAGGGAAATTCGCATATCATTTGCATGCCAAACGTAACAAAAGCTCATATCAATCTATTTATCAATGATTTGAAAGCCGAAATGGTATTGCAGCACTGAAACAATACAAACTTTTAGATGACCTTAATGTTTAATAGCAATGTTAACTTAGCAAGTATCAAACCTTTAAACATAAAAGCATGAAAATAATAATTGTAGGCGCAACAGGAACATTAGGTAAAAAAGTTGCGGATGCCTTTGCTGAAAAACATGAAGTAATCCGCGTAGGAAATACCAAAGGTGATGTTCAGGTCGACATTACCGATGAATCATCCATTAAAGCCATGTTCGATAAAATCGGTGCTTTTGATGCCCTGATCAGTACTAGTGGAAAAGGCCCGTTTGTGCCGGTAAAGCAAATGACAGGCGAAAAATTTAAAAGCGGTTTACTCGATAAGTTATTAGGACAGGTTAATCTGGTGCTTATCGGGCAGCATTACATTAACAAGGGCGGCTCCTTTACCTTAACTTCCGGGATATTGGCAGATCATCCGATAGCTGCAGGAGCAGTATTAAGTGCAGTAAACGGAGGCTTAAATTCTTTTGTAATTGCAGCAGCTCCTGAACTCGAAAACGAAGTCCGTATAAATGCGATTAGTCCGAATGTGGTAGAAGATTCTCCAGCTTACTTCGATTCTTTTCCCGGGGAAATTCCCGTTACCATGGAAAAAGTGGTTAAAGCCTTTGAAAAAAGCGTTTTAGGGATAATTACCGGTCAGGTTATAAAAGTTTATTAGTCTTTAGGAGCATCAGGTATTTCGAAAAAAAACCGGATGCTTTCTTTTGTTTTAACGAAAGCTTATTTTAAAATCTTGCTTATTCAAGAGCCAAACCATTATATTAGTCTATCTAATAATCACCAATATGATAGAAACTGAACGCCTCATTTTAAAGCCTTTAACACACAATCAACTTTTAAAATACATCAAAGACGATCACTCGCTCGAAAAAGAATTTGATCTGTTGCCTACTAAAAAAAATATCTCTCCATCGTTACACGACGCTCTGGAAGAAACCATTTTACCCAATGTTTTTGATAAGGATAAAGATTATCTCTACCATACCTTATGGACAATCATTTCAAAACCAGATCATAGGATGGTGGGTGATATCTGTTTCGTAGGTGAGCCTGATCCGAATGGTGAAATTGAAATCGGTTATGGTACTTATGAAGAATTCAGGGGGAAGGGTTTTATGACGGAAGCCGTTGGCAGATTAATCGAGTGGGCCAAAGAGCAGCCTAAAGTAAAATCTGTTTTTGCTGCCACCACGAAAGATAATGTGGCCTCTTATTCTATTTTAGAAAAAAATAATTTTATCCATATCGGCGAAGTTGATGATATGTTGAGCTGGAAGATTGAACTTAAATAAATTACTCCCGCTGATTAATTTGCCGTGGAGACACGGAAATTACAGCATAATATTCGCATTTATCGTCCTGGTTTGTAAAGAGGATGAATGAAATACACATTTATAATGTGTTCAAATCAGTTAAGCCGATACAATCGGCATACTCGTAAGTCTTCGTTGCAAAAGAGGAAGATAATCTTTACAACACAATTTCAAACAAACTTAAACTAATGCCTTCATAGTGTTTGGGCAATCCTTCGGTTTTTTCCATGGTTACCATGCCAGCATAATCGAAGCCACAACCAGTATAATATTCGAGTAGTTTTTCATTATCGGCCCAGGTATCCATCCTGATAAATTTAATGGTATTTTCTGCAGCATAGCTTTTTGCCCATTTAATAATTTCCTTCACAAAAGAGTAACCTCTAAAATCAGGGTGGGTTACAATCCTATGAATATAAATGGCATCATGATCGCGTTCGCCCCAAATTAACTGATCGTTAAAAGTAACGGCAAAAACACAGGCAACAACTCCGTCTACAATAATTTTGTATTGTCGGTTTTCATCAATCTCGGTTTGCACCATCGCCCTGCTAAAGCCTTGCCAATGTTTGTTAAATACTTTCTTTTGATGAGCAATGGCCATATCATAAAATTCGAAAATGGTATCGATATCGGTTGAAAGGCTGTTTTGTACTTGTAATTGCATGCAGTAAAGGTAAGGGTATTTTTTCACCCCAGATTAGGCAGATGAACACAGATTAGGAAAATACAATAATCTTGTTAGCTCAACCTCTAGTGGATTTCAAATCCAGAGAACAAAACGTCGAGATTACAAATCTCAACGAACAGAAAAATTACTGTCATTCTGAACGCAGTGAAGAATCCCTAACCGATGAAACACCGAACCCTTAACTGTAACGACATAAACATTGGTACAACACCATATAGATTCTTCACTGCGTTCAGCATAACAATGCTTTACCAACAAAAACAGGGCTGCTTTCGCTATGGAATGCAGCCCTGCTTTAAATAACATTGGTTTTTAGGCATATTGGCCCTGAGCCTTCCACCTTAAAACCCTCAACCTTACTTCTGTCTGAAATAAATCTGGATTGGTGCACCCGAAAAATCGAAGTTTTCTCTTAATTTATTCTCAATGAAACGTTTATACGGATCTTTAATGTACTGCGGCAGGTTGCAGAAAAAAGCAAACATTGGCGAAGTAGCATTAATTTGAGTGATATATTTAATTTTAATGAATTTTCCTTTTAATGCCGGTGGTGGGAATTTCTCGATCAACGGCAACATTACATCATTTAATTTAGATGTAGGAATTTTCTTGCTACGGTTTTTGTAAACCTCTAAAGCAGCTTCAATTGCTTTGAAAATACGTTGCTTGTTCAATACTGATGTAAATACAATCGGCACATCGGTAAAAGGACGGATACGCTCATGAATCTGCTCTTCGAAAGCTTTCATGGTTTGGGTATTCTTTTCAATCAAATCCCATTTGTTAACCAAAATTACAATACCTTTTTTGTTCTTCTCAGCCAAATGGAAGATATTAATATCCTGACTTTCGATCCCTTCTACAGCATCAATCATCAATACCACTACATCAGCTTCTTCTAGAGCCTTAATGGTACGCATTACCGAATAAAACTCTAAGTTTTCTTTAACCTTTGTTTTTTTACGTAATCCGGCAGTATCGATCAGCATAAACTCGTGACCGAACTGGTTATAATGGATTTTGATCGAATCGCGGGTGGTACCTGCATTTGCAGTAACAATATTACGTTCTTTACCAATTAATGCATTTACCAAAGATGATTTACCCACATTCGGGCGACCTGCAATGGTAATTTTAGGCAATTGATTTTCTTCTTCAGGAATATCTTCGAAATTTTTAACAATTTCATCCAATAACTCTCCTGTTCCAGAACCCGTCATTGATGATAATGGATAAACCTCACCTAAACCAAAACCATAAAAAGTATGGATTTCGTTATACAATGCGGTATTATCTACCTTATTTGCGGTTACATAAACCGGCTTTTTACTTCTGCGCAACACCTGGGCAATGTCATCGTCAAGATCGGTGATGCCTGTGGTTACATCAACCATAAAGATTAATACACTGGCCTCTTCTATGGCGATCATTACCTGCTCACGGATGGCAGCTTCATAAACGTCTTCTGAGTTGGCTACATAACCACCTGTATCAATTACAGTAAATTGTCTGTCGGTCCACTCACCTACTCCATAGTGCCTATCGCGGGTTACGCCGCTTGCATCATCTACAATAGCCTTACGGCTTTCGGTTAGTCTATTAAAAAGGGTACTCTTGCCTACGTTTGGCCTGCCTACGATGGCTATAATATTACTCATGGGTGTTCTATTGATAGTTAATGGCTTATAGTTAATGGTCGTGGTGTTTATGCAAGCTGCGCAAACTATTTGGCTATCAGCCATTGACTATCAACTACTAACCGATTTATTTCGGGCTGCAAAGGTACGGTTATTTTTCGTAACCTCCATTAATATTAATTTTTATACTTATCTAAAAGTCCTTTTATTACTTCTTCTGTTAACTGATTCCCTTGCAACAAAGGAAAGCCTTCCCACCTCACCACTCCTTTCGGATCGATGAGAATAGCATGCGGAATGCCCTTAACCTGAATCAGCTCTTTTACTGTACCTTTGGTATCGATGGCTTCAAAATAATTGATTTTTGGATTATCAAAAGCTTCAACTTTTTCTTCTGCTTCATCAGAAATACCGATAATTACCAGCTTATCAGCATATTTTTTCTGCAGATCATTTAAAGTTGGTATATAGGCCCTGCATGGTCCGCACCAAGTTGCCCAAAAATCGATCAGTACAAATTTCTCTTTGGTATCGGGCTGTTTCGAAATCCATTTTTCAACAACTAACTCCGGCGCCTTTTCGTTCAGGATAGATTTTGCCCACATTTTTTTACCATTGTTAGATTCCTGGGCGAAAGCCACTGTACCAGCCAAAAGCAAAATAAACGTCAAACTTTTTTTCATATCCTAAAAATCGAAATTAATTATCGTAACCAAAGCTTTTCAGGTAATTCTTTTTGCTTCTCCAGTCCGGAATTACTTTAACAAACATTTCCAGGAAAACCTTGCTATCCAAAAATTTCTCAATCTCCAAACGCGCTTCGGTACCCACTTTTTTCAACATACTACCACCGGTACCAATCAAAATGTTCTTTTGCGAATCGCGTTCTACCACAATTTCTGCTGTAATCCTGATCATTGCTCCTTTACCATTTTTCATCTCCTCTTCTTTAAAGCTCTTTACAATTACTTCGGTGCTGTAAGGAATTTCCTTTTGGTAATTAAGGAAGATTTTTTCGCGGATGATCTCCGAAACAAAGAAACGTTCAGAACGATCGGTTAAATCTTCTTTATCGTAATATGGTGGATGTTCTGGCAACATTTCGAGCACACGATCCAATAATCCGTCGACATTGTGTTTATGTAAGGCTGAAATTGCATAAATAGCCACCGGATTTAACTTTTCCTGCCAGTAAGCAATCTTCTCATCAACCTGCTCTTGTAATGCCTTATCAATTTTATTAATTAATACGATGGTTGGGATATCACGGTTCAGGATTTTCTCCAAAACGTCTTCTTCATCGTGTTCTTCGTTAATATCAGTTACAAATAAAAGTACATCCGCATCGGTTAAAGATCCGTTAACAAAGCTCATCATACTCTCCTGCAGACTGTATTTAGGCTTGATTATACCCGGGGTATCAGAAAAAACGATCTGATATTCTTCTTCATTTACGATCCCCAAAATACGGTGTCTTGTGGTTTGTGCCTTAGGAGTTATAATGCTAAGCCGCTCGCCTACAAGCACATTCATGAGGGTGGATTTACCTACATTTGGTTTACCTATTATACTTACAAAACCTGCTTTATGCGCCATTAAAATATTTTTTAAAAAAAATTTGCAGCACAAAGAAACGAATTATATCTTTGCATTCCAATTCGGAAACAGAGTTAAGGATTTAATTCAATAGAAAAAACGAGTTGTATAGAGTGCGGGGTGGAGCAGTTGGTAGCTCGTCGGGCTCATAACCCGAAGGTCGCACGTTCGAGTCGTGTCCCCGCTACCAAGAAGTTGGGAGTTGAAAGTGTTAAGTTGGGAGTTTCTCCAAACTCAATACCTCAGATTCTAAACTCAGATTAATGGCCCGTTCGTCTAGGGGTGAGGACGCCAGATTTTCATTCTGGAAACAGGGGTTCGATTCCCCTACGGGCTACGATAAGGGAAAGAGGTTCAAAACGAGCTTCTTTCCCTTTTTTTATGCCTTCTAATTAGCTGTTAATCAGAAATATAAGATCAAGCGACTCGCTTACTCCAGCGGTTCGATGTTTCACTCCGTCAAAACTGATTTTTTCCAATAGTGACTAGAACGGAAGAAGAAATACAGGAATTAATTAACAAACATCAACCAGATATAGATAAGCTGGAAAGGATGTTGTTAAACATCCATTCCGTAGCGTGCACTCGCTTTTGGTATTGGCGTTTGGGCAATTTGCGAAAACACCTCAATTTCATAAACTATGGGTTTTTTAAATATTTTATCCAAATGAAATTAAATCCCCAAATGAATACCAATAACACCACCATATCTAATAGAAAATTACTGGTATTAAAGCCGATATGGGCCAATTCAATATCAGAGGGATTTATTTTGCCGTATGTGTATTTGTTAAACGTTAAAGGAAATCCGATTAAAGTAAAACCGTCTGATTCGGCTTCAAATGTTGAGTAAATAAGGGTTATTACGATAAAAACCGCAATAGCTAATAACGTGGGTTTTGTATATATACTCATCAACCTAGATTTAATCTGCCAAATTTATAATTTTCAATAATGGTGTTCACCTGTTCGGGAGTAATTGTTGTGGAGGTTCTGTCATTTAAATATACGCCACCACCTCCGAACATTATATTCGTCTTATTGTTGATCATTTTTTGAATATTCCACTGTTCCCTCATACTTTTTATCCACACCCAAGGTTCGTCTACATGGTAGACCTAATGAATGCCCGAACTCATGAGGAATCGTATTTTTATCCAAACCTTTAATAATTGATGGTATAAAAGTCTCTTTCAGATAAATTTCCGTTCCGCCAATCTTATTTACTTTCCCATATAGTCCAATTAGCTTGCTGGCATCTCTTACATCTACCAAATGTCATTTCCAAGCTTTTGATTGATATTATATATGATCCTTTGATGAAGTTTTACACGTACCTGCACACGCTTAACAACAGGGCGCACATATTTTTTAGCAGGAAGATAATCTAAACCATTCTTTATATTGGCGGTCGTGTAACAAAGTTTGTCGTAACTTATTTCGTAGGTATTTTTTAATTGTTTTTCTTTTACTTTTCCAGGATCGGGCAAATTGATTTTTTTTTGCGGTCGTAGAATCGCACAGTGACATATATAAATCAAGCAATACATCAATAGTCATTACGTATTCGTTAACAATAATTATTCATCCACCTTTTTGCTCCATTTTATTTGTCAATCAGGTTAAATCAAAACAAACATCGTGCCTATTGAATATTTTTACAGTTATGGGCTACGATCCCGCTTTACGATAAGTAGAGCGGGATTTTTGCTTTTATGTGTTTTAAAATACAATTACTCACCCCTAATCATTATTTTTTTTTGAATAATTCCATTCTCCGTATGGCAAAATAATTATCTTAGCTAACATAAAACTCTTTTATGAATTTCAAACGCTCTTATCTCTTTAATTTTATTACTTTCATTATATTTTTATTGGGCAGTTCTTGTTCAAATAAAGACGATGATCTTAAACCCGAGACAGTTCCTGCATCTAAATCGCCGATAATTACCAATTTTACTCCGGCCGAAGCAACAATAGGTCAAACCGTAACCATTACCGGAAGTAATTTTGGAACAGAGGTAAGCCTGGTTACCATTACGTTCGACAATGGCATTAGCTTAAGGCCTAAAACCGTAATGCCAACAGAAATAATTTTCGATGTTCCGACCGGTATGACTACCAGTAGTTTCACCATCAGTATAAATATTAACGGCGTCATATCAACTGTAAAAAGCAGCACAGCATTAACAATAAAATACTTATTAACCGTTACCAGACTACCAACAGAAGCTGGCAGCGCCATAGTTAGCAGTGATAAATCGACCTTGCTCTCAACAGACATCAATAGCACCGCTTCGAGAATCACGACTAATAAAGATGCTACCGGAGAAATTTATCAAACGGAGCTGATGCATGCAGAAAAGGCAACCTTGGATTTCATCGACAATAAACACATAACTGCAAAATTCCCTACAATGAATCCTACCGATACAACAACCATTCCTTACATTCGATACACCCATAAGGATGACGCCACAAAAACCATTAAAGAATACCGCGCATATATCCGAAATGACAATGTAAATACACCAACCTTAATTAAAATTGCCAGCAAGGATAAAATTGCCACTAATCGGATTTCTGTGATAAGCTATAGTACCGGCATGCTGCTACTCTCTTCGGATACTGATTTTAATACGAACATTACAGTAAATGATTTTATCAGCGCCTTTAAAGCCAGCAATCAAAAAATTTCTCAACTCAAAGAAAATTAATCCCATCATAGCCGTTTAAATTATATTTAAAATAAATATAACCACTTGATAAACAATGCAATAATACACCACCTCAATGTATTTACCAGGAATAATCAGGCTTTAATTTTAAATCACTAATAAATTCCCTGCCTATTACGTTTTTGTAAAACAAAAAACTGAAGCGCGAGACCCCGGCAATTAACAGTACAGGAAGCGCAAAACCAAGCCTACCAAAATTATATGTGCAAAAGATTAATAAAATAGAAAGGGGCAAAAAATCGACAAGAGAATTTTTATCAATATAGCTAAATTCAAAATCTCCCGATACGGGATCATACACAATTGAGCCTTCCCTGATCTTATTTTATATCTACCTGAATATGCTGACGATGGTAAAACAAAACAAATCTCCAAAAGATCCTCTTTTGTAACATCATACTTCCTCTTTTTTAAGATGGAAATTATTTCTTCATAATCTCTTAATTCAGCTTATTTTGCCGGTTAAGCAGCATATAGAGATTGATTCTTCAGTAATATCCATAAACTAATTATTTGTAGCGGCCAGGTAAATACCATTAAATAATTCTACTTTTAACATACAACAAAATCCCAGTCATCATCTAAAACGCAATTCATGAGCTCCGTATTCCGAACATCCTATACCCAGGATCCAGAAACTGTAACCAACGATAAATTAAAAGAAATTACCGGCCAAAGAAAGTGGCAAACCGTTGATATTAAAATTACAGAAGAAGACCTTAAAGAAAATATCTGGTTTTTAAACGATGCTGTTGTTTTAAGACAAAGCAGAGAAGGCGTTCCTTTGATGACGACCAGCGCAATTTACGGGCCGATCCACAAAGACAATAAGGTTGTTTTAACCCCTGGTGAAGGAACGGGTGTGAGTGTGCTCCCAAAAGACGCAACAGAAATACCGCTGATCGATCAACTGGAAGCCCTGGCCAGAAATGCAAAAACTCCAAAAGAAGGTAACGCGGTTACGGTTAACTCCAACTGGGTGAGCAGCAATAATGGAGGCCGGTTGCCTAACCTCGATCCATCTGCAAATGTATTTGGACAAACGGGTTCGTTATATGTAAATGAACTCGCTGTAATCTTCCCTGTAATGGACCCAAGCCATCCGGATTATGAAGAAACACTGGCCTTTTACGGGGGTAAACTACTTAAACCAGCGGAACCTTTTTACATGGGCTTTAAAGACACCCTGTTTGGCATGGAATACGACACCTCTTTACCGGATTACATCCGTAATTATGCCATGTCGCCTATTGGTGGTGGTGGTATGTTTGTTGAACACCATCCCTTCCCACATATTTTTCTACCCAAACCAAACGAAAACGGAAAAGTATTTTGTGAAGCAAAAGTAACGTTAGGCCGTAAAATTGAGGTTATAGATCCAGAAAAAGACAATCCAAAAATTATATTTACCACTTTCAGGGTTCCTGCTGATGGGTCAGCGCTGGTGATTAAACCATCCACGATACACAACGATAGTTTCACCAATGGAAAACTGGCTGTTTTTGTTGCCAATACACCGGCAGATACGGTAGCTTTCAGACAGACTGCTCCTTTTACCAATATTGTTGTAAAAGATAATGAAGCTCAAATAGAGAAACCAAAGTATTAATGTATTAGCGCCTGATTTACCCGCATCTGATGACGATGCGGGCAAACAGGACTTTAATCAACATAACTAACCAAATATATATTGAACTGATATTAGCGCTAAAAACAGGAAATGATAATTTTTATTTAGACTAATTACAAACAAAGAAAGTGAACAAAATTTATTTATCCAAGTTTCATCAGAAAGAATTTGATAAATAATGATTAAAAACATACAACTTGCTCATTATCAATTCGAAATTTATTGCCATCAATTAACTATGGATTTAAGGTTAAAAAGGCCGATAAAAATATTTTAAAAAATATCTCAAATGCCTTTGCAAGTATCAAAATAAATCTTACCTTTGCACTCCTTCAAACGAAGAAAATTTGAAGAAATAGAGTGCGGGGTGGAGCAGTTGGTAGCTCGTCGGGCTCATAACCCGAAGGTCGCACGTTCGAGTCGTGTCCCCGCTACCAAGAAGTTGGGAGTTGAAAGTGTTAAGTTGGGAGTTTCTCCAAACTCAATACCTCAAGTCAAAACTCAGATTAATGGCCCGTTCGTCTAGGGGTGAGGACGCCAGATTTTCATTCTGGAAACAGGGGTTCGATTCCCCTACGGGCTACGATCCCGCTTTACGATAAGTAGAGCGGGATTTTTGCTTTTTAGGATAATTGAAAAAGTAAATAAATACACATGCTTTGTGAAGCATATCAAATTCCTGAAAAATGAGATATCAATTTGATTTAAACAACCTTACAGTTTTTTCTATAGCCAGGGATTTAAACCAACATAAATGATTAATGAACGTTTCGAATGTGAAATTTTAAGGACCAGCAGGACCAGGCTATTGCAATTGATGGAAACAATTAATTACGAAATATTATTTAAAATTCCAGAGGGGTTTAACAATAATATAATTTGGCAAATTGGTCATTGTATCACTTCTCAGCAACGGCATATGTATATGCGTAGCGGATTACCAATGTATATATCTAAAGAATTTATGGAGTCCTTTAAAATTGGATCATCTCCGGATTCTTGGAAAATTGCCCCAGATGTTAATGAAGTGAAACAGTTATTGATTGATACAGTTAATCACCTTGAATCGGATTTGGAGTCCAGATTATTTATCGACTATGAGCCCTTTGAGTTGCCCATTGGATTTCAAGTAAGAAATCATATTCAGGCACTGCAAGCCGCAAACTATCACGAAGCGGAGCATAGCGGGAAGATTCTTACCTATTTGAAGCTGCTAGTTAAAGAATAATAAAGTACATGAACGAAGGATGCGCATATAAAAATTAGGCAAACCACTGCCATGCTTACAAGGCACATCGTTTTATCAATTAGATTGGATCAGTTTGTTTCGGCAAAAAAAATTCACTAAAATATACACCTGAATCATTATTTAAGAATAAAAAAAGCGGCAATTGCCGCTTTTCTTAAAAAGTACCCAATAATAATTAAGATCTATTTTAGCGCGTAGTTAAGGTAACCGCCATCAGCTACAATCTCTGTCCCTGTAATAAAACTCGCAGCATCAGAAGCCAGAAATAATACCGTTTTCGCAATTTCATCTGGATTGCCTAATCTTTGTAAAGCTGTTGCACCTGCTAACATTTCTTTTGCTTCTGCCGGTAAAGCGTTTTCTAAACCCGGTGTGGCCACTGGCCCAGGGCTAACAATGTTTACGCGAATTTTTCTACCCGCCAGTTCGTTTGCTGCAATTTGAGCTATTTTATTTAGTGCCCCTTTAGTTGCAGAATATACGCTCGCGCCTAAATTTGCGGCAGTTGCTACTGTTGAAGATGTAAATAATACCGCTGCTCCATCAGCCAAATGAGGGAGCAATTTTTGCAAGGTAAAAAAATGCCCCTTTACATTGGTGTTAAATTGTACATCGAAATTTGCTTCGGTAACATCTGCTATGGGCTCAAATGTTGCTATCCCAGCATTTAAGAAAAGAACATCAACTTTCTCACCCTTTTCTGCGATTGCTTTTTCCAGGACAGAGATGTCTGCCAGTTTTGAAGTATCGGCTACAATAGTGTTTAATTTAGTGCTATTAATTTCTGCGCTTGCTTTTTGGAGATTTTCGGCTTTTCTACCTGTTATCCAAACATTTGCCCCGGCATTAATAAATGCTTTTGCTGTTGCTAACCCAATCCCAGTGGTGCCGCCTGTAACCACAACGTTTTTATTTGTAAAATCCATGATTATTTTTTTATTATTTTAAGTTGTAAAGTTAAAATGAATCAATTTATTTTGGTTACTTTGTTACGGAAAGTAACAGTAACTTTCGGGTAACAAAGTAACTTATGACTGAAAACCATTGTGAATTAGGGCACAAAAAAGAGATCATGGCGGTTCACGACGCGATGGACGTACTGAGTGGAAAATGGAAAATCTCCATCATTTCATCAATCTGTTATTACAACAAGAGAAGATTTTCTGATATTTTGAACGATGTGCATGGGATCTCAAACAAAATGCTGAGTAAGGAATTAAAGGAGCTGGAGATTAACAAATTGGTAAAACGAACGGTATTAGACACGCAGCCTATATCTGTTCAATACCAGCTAACAGCATATGGCATGACACTGAAAACCATTATCAACGATCTTACAGCCTGGGGATTGGAACACCGCAAGGTTATTATTGGTAAATAAATTTGATTATAGCCCACGGGCAGCGTTTTAGCAATCGCCGGATTGGACAACCTAACAGACAGCTCCTATTATTGACCACTCAGGAATTTGATGGCTTCTTCAATGTTCTTGTCCAACATTAAATCATCAAAATTATCCTGCTTTGAAACAGCAACATCCGGAATAATCTTTTCGTGATATATACCGTTCCTGTCACTATCGAAAGTAGTTGTTAGTGCCATTGTTACTCCGAAAGGGAGCGGGTAAAAAATATTCCCGGTTGTAAAGCCTGCTGTTGTTTCGCCAATAAAGACAGTATTAGGCCGGTCTTTAAATGCTAATGCGGTAACTTCTCCCGAACTTGCTGTTAACGGGCCTGTAATAACTGCAACTTTTGCCTGATCAAGCAAATTGCCTTCAGGATTGATAAAAGATATCGTTTTACCATTAAGAACATATTTTCCATTATCCAATGCCATTTTATCAATTACCCTTCTATTGAAATTTAGTGATGTCCAAATATTTTGATTACCTAAAAAATCATATAACGCTAAAAGCATCGGGGTAGAATTTCCACCAGTATTGAGCCGTAAATCGATAATCCAACCTTCAGGCTTATTTTCTTTTTTAATTTGTGCGATCTGATCGTACCATGGCTGGGCAATGTTATGCATATTCGAAGAACTAACATCAAAGAATATTATACCGGGCACCAGAATATAACCATATTTTTCGCTTATCATTTTCACTTCAAAACCAGGTTTTGCAGTATATTTCTTTTTCCACTGATCGCTGTATCGAGGTTCTGAAATTTTATTCCCCGCCCCTGCATATTTTATCCCTTTAAAATAAATGGCGGTATGGTTAGCCCCTATCTTATCAAAAAGTTTGCTGATTTCTATAAGTGAGTTTTCAAAATTGCTGTATTGGTTTAGATTTTTTCTGGTATGCGATTCAACATTTTTCCAATCTACCGTTCTTTTAAATAAATAGTCACTTTTTAGGGCAGCAAAAACCTGTTTATAAAATACGGTTATACTATCGTTGGTCATTTTTTTGTCCTGAGCATATAGATGTGTCGATAAACTGATAATAACCAATATTAAAATAGCTTTTTTCATTGTATTGATTAAGGGGGAAGATAACCCAGCCAAAAAATTAAGTATTGCAGGTAAGACGAGATACTTAAAAAAATGGTTGCAAGTGTTGAGGATTTTATTGAAGCTAAAGGCGCTGATCGACAATAGCAGGGGTTTTACCTGTTATAACGTTGGTATGAAAATTTAAATCGGCACCTGTTATAACCTCTAAATTTTTCACCTTATAGCCAAATACCTGATATAGCTCCTGATGTTTTAGTTCGATATAGGCTGCTTTATCGTTATCAGCTAAATCAATGCTTAGCATAAATTTTATTGCCGTATGCCCTTCTTGTGGCATAATCTGTATCTGAAACCTTTCAACATCAGCAAGAACTACATTAAAATCATCCAGTTCGTAGTTACACTCGTTAAACATAAAAGAATTACGTTCTCTTCCTTTTAATTCAAGATAAGGTTGTCCATCAATTTCAGCCCATTTCCCAATATCCCCGGTATTGTATCTGAAAACAGGAAACCGTTTGCGAAACAGGTTACTCACCAACAAGCGACCATAACCATCGGTATCAGGTTCGTTTACTTCAACAACAAGGCCTTCAATTACCCTGAATAGTGATGGTGATTGACTGTAGTTGCACCAGGCCCATATCCCCGTTTCTGCTGAACCATATAAAGAGTATATCTGTTCGGTTCCAAAAACCTGTCCGAGCAGCTTGATATGTGATGGCGGCAAAAATTCTCCCCCGAATAACAGATTTTTTATAGGTAAACTGAGCTGATGTTTTTTAAGGTACTGTGCAAAAAGAAATAATTTTGAAGGTGTACCCAACAATAAATTAGGTTTAAAATTTTGAGCCATGTGGCAGGCATCTTCATAAGGCAAACCGGCGCTGGCTACTAAGGTTGTTGCACTGCACCTTTCCAGCAAATCGTCCATAATGGCAGCTGTGCGGTACATATCCATATACCCAAACATGTTAAGGGCAATTGTTTTTGGAATAAATATTCCTGCAGATTTTAATGCGGCTGCAAGTGTTGCACGCTGTTCCAGATTTTCTGCAATATCAACAGGAAAAACCAATGGCTTTTGTGTAGATCCGCCGGAACGCACCAGATAAACCCCCTGTTCCTGACTGTGGAGATCAAAATGATTGTTTAACTGGGCAATCAATTCTTTTTTACCCATTATGGGGGCATCCCGATAATCTTCGAACCCCTGATAATAGGTTTTGAAAAGCTCCGATTGCCTTACAATTTGATAATAGTTGCTGAGAAGAGGATTAATCATGATCTTTTGATGAGCAGGGAGCGAAGATATTGAGGCAAAAAGCTGCGATGATGCCACACAAAACGCATTTTTTGAGTGTTTGATACTAAATTCTGCAGGGCGTGTTTGTACCAGCGTTTACCGATCATCCTCATTAACAGGCGATCGTGTTTATCTTTACTGTTGCTATACCGCGAAATTACCGGTGGCAATTCAATCTGCTTAAAATGGGTATAATTTTTTCTTGATAAACTTCCCGGCACCTCGTTTACATAAAGATAACATCCGGTTTGCAATGCTATTTTTCCGGGCACTTTATCCAGTATCCCCTTTAATACTCGGTACCAAAAATCAATTCCTTCGTTTAATTGTGCTCCGGCCATATATTGGTGAGCAGCAATCCATTTACCTTGGGTAATCACGTTACTCCCGACCCCCATGATAAAATGAGGTGAGCTGACAGCCATTAATGGGTTTTTAACCTGGTACAAATCGGCATCAAGTGGTTCGATGTACTTTTTTAATCGTTCGAGATTGGGGTATATTTCATTGCCGGGCATAAATGCAATATTGAGCACCATAAAATCGAGCTGGTGTGCTTTGAATGCATTAGCGGCAATTTCCAACAGCTTTGGATGATATTCGTCGTCGGCATCTAAAAAACTGATTAATTCACTATTGCTTGCAGCAAAACCGATGTTACGGGCATTACCTGGACCTTTATTATTACTAAGTTGAATTAATTGTATCCTGCAATTGCCAAAAGCAGACAACTGATCACGCAAAAAATCTTTTGCAACCGACAAGCTTTTGTCTGTGCTGGCATCATCAACAATAATCAACTCATCCGGCAGTTTACTTTGCCGGATGAGTGAATGAAGTGTTTGGCTGATATAAGCAGCCTTATTAAATAATGGAATTATGATAGCATGCGTCATATTAACTTTCAGACATCATTGCGGGAAAAATTACGCCCCTACCCTGGTGAACATTAACCACACTCTCTGCAGAACCACGGAACAGGCCGGGACCAAACGAGCGGTCGTTGTAACATAATAACATCCCTACCAGGTTGATCAGTGTTTGCGCTGTACCATCGTTATACTTAAACCAACGTTGAGGCACATATTGCTGCACCATATACGCTTGCCATTGTTTGGCAATTATATTAGTCCAAACGGAGTCTTCACAATCATTTTTTATATACATATCAATACCACGACCCCCACTATTGCGTTTTAACACCCAGTTTAATGATGAATTACTTACTTCTGCCCGTTTTTCGGGATTATGCAGGGCATAAGTTGGTATTAAAAACGATCGCAAAAACTGATAATCTTCTTCAGTAAGATAATCCTTCATGATTTCTTCGTTAAACAAAACCGCCAGTATGCGTTTATCATGCACCAGGATCAGCGTACGTACATCGTTAAAGTAGTTACCCTTACTGATGATTTGCTTCAATACTTCCGGATCAAAATTGCGCAGTTCTTCGCGGTCCATTTCCATTATAAACTGCTTAACGGGTTTACCATGCAACATCACTGCCCCATTTTGGCAGGTTAACTGTGCGGGGCTGGCAGAAATGTAATCCAGGCCTTGTTTGCTAAACTCATTTAACAAATAAAATACCTCGGTCCCTTTTTCTTTATCATGCAAAAGCACAATAGGCTCAGCGGCATTAAACCGGTTAAAGATGGCATCAACAAAATCACGCTGCGCAGGAACTACATCCAGTAAGGGCAAGCCACTATCTTCAGTAATCACATTAAGGTAATAACTTAACATCCATCCGTTAATGGGGTACCTGGCTCCTATTTCGCAAATTTTGATGCTGCCATCTGCTGCCTGTAAAAAATCCGGGCGGTACATCCCAACTTCGTAAGGTTGTACTTGTGCAATGTTCAAAATATTGTTCAACCGCTCATCAAAGTTATAAATGGCACGTATCCTGTCGTCTTTAAAATAGGCATTTACAACGCTTGTTAAAGCCTTGTTCAATACCCGGCATAAATCTTCCATCCGCGCTATTTCTTTACGGTTTACGGCAACAGGAATGGGAGAAAACGAATCAGAACCATTGCAGGGTATTTCACCCAGGTGTTTGATTAGCAACTCATTTAAAGCATCTCTGCTGCAAATAGTTTGTCCTTCTACAAGTTCACCTGTCATAGTTTATGCAATTTCATCCTCCATCACCGGCTCTAAACTTGCACTAATGGTTTCCATTACTGCTGCTTTTTTACTCAAATAATCGGCAACAATTTCGCCTAAGTCGTAATCGGCCAGGTTTACATCCATGGCCTTAACATAATAGTTGATGGAATTTACGGCATAAAAGAAATGGTTTTTCTCTGTGGGGCCACAGTGCACGGTAATCCATGCCAAAGTATGTTTTAAAGTATCTTTATCGAAACCAAAATCATCTTCCAGCCAACGCGTAAACCTGGGTAATATAAATTCTACTTCGCCATGTGTATAAATTTCGTGCACCAATGTGGTTAAAAGGCCGATCAATAAATCTTTGTTTCGTAACGAATTCTGGTCTTTCCAATATTTAAAAGCACGGGCACTTGGATCAAGGTATTGCCTTAACAACCACCCATCATCACCACAAGTATTGGTTGCCATAGTATAAAAGAGATCAGAATGCAATACTTTTCCGACAACAGCTAAATCTTCATCCACAATTCTGTTTAAACTTGCTACTGATCTAAAAAGCTGTGCTTCATCCGGTACAGGTGCATTTTTATGGATCAGCATCGTTATGCGGTTACTTAAGCCAGCTACAGTAACTGCACTATTATTGGTTTGGCTCCAGCTATGAAAAAAGGGTTTAAGATGTTCCCTGTCATGAGGAATTGCAGTTAGTTTAGTAAAACTTTCTTCGATGGTGGTGAAGTGTTCTGCCTGTTGCGGAAAATAGGTTAAAAGTTGGTGCTTTAAGGGAGATTCTTCCATTCCTTCGAGCACAGGGATGATGATTGATAATAAATTTTTCACAATTGTTTGGTTTAAGGTCTATTAAAATGTAAATAAATGCAGATTAAAATATTCTTATTTTGTTTTAAGCACATTAAAGGCCAAAACAAAAATCAGTCTGTTATTACCAAATAAAATTATTGGATGTGGCAAGTAATATCGACATGCAAAATAAAAATCAAGTTATTGATATACAGAAATATAAAAAAATTAAATGATGACAATCGGGATAACCATTGATAGCGCGTATTACATTTTAATGAGCAGTTAAATGTTTGGGATGATGAGATATTTTTTAGTTACACATAGATACGGACTTTATTTTCAATAAAAAATATATACATCAAATACATGTTAAAATTACACACAAATACATTTATTAATTACAAAATATAATAATTAATAATACAATCATGACTTACTTGAATTTATAAAAAACTCAAAACATACAAAGTGTCAAGTTACTATCTGAACTGTCTGGGTTTAAGCTTCTGGCTGGCTAACAGGGCTATTTCGTTTATCCTTTTTTGCCTGGTTTCTGTTTTTTTTGCAAGTACAAGCCATTGCAGGATACTTTTTTGAACGGATTTACTTAAATTCAGGAAAAAAGGCATTGATCCACGTTGTGTTTTAAAGGCGGCAATTAAATCTTTGGGTATTTTTAATGCCTCTACATCGTCTAAAATGATCCAGGAATTGTTTTCTTTTGCTTTTTCGATACTGGCGAACCCGGCTGCAGCCATTAATCCTTCGTTTATTAATCGTTTAACCTTGGCTTTGTTAATTTTCGACCACCCACTTCTGGGTTTGCGTTTGCAGAAAAACTGCATAAAAGTATAATCATCAATCCGCTTTGCTGTACTGTCTATCCAGCCAAAGCAAAGGGCTTCATCAACGGCCTGGCTCCACGAAATTGATGGCACATTGGATTTTATTTTATGGTAAACAAGCCATACGGATTGTTTTGAACAATGATTTTCGGTTAACCATTGTCTCCAATCTTTCTGGCTTGCCGGACAAAAAGTTTCGATCTCTTTTTCCTGATTCATCTGCTGATTAGTTTCCAAACTGCCTTAAGTGATGATCAAAGTGTTTCCATTGCATTAATGCCCATTCTTCGGGGGTAAGTTCGCCAAAAAATGCCTGTGGATGTTTAGTGCATTTGGCCGGACCACCTGCTAAAAAAGACTTAATCTGCCTGATTACCTTTGCTTTTTCGGTTTCGAAATCAGGATTGCCTTTTATAATGTAACTTTTATCGGTTGCACCGTTTTTAGGAAAGGGTACTTCGCTAAAAAATTTCGGTTTCAATAATTTTCCAAAAAAGCGACCAACAAAACCCAGTCTTTCGGGATTGTGCAAACCCATGGCGGTTTCGAGCGATGCATTACAATGCGCAAGCATTTGGTTTACATTCATTTTGCCCCATTGCTTTTGGGCAGTTGGCTGGAGTTTTTCTATCCGCGCTAAAATGGCTGAAGTATCGGACGGATTAAAAAGGTTGTTCATGTTCATTAATTTATGTTTACGCAACAAAACTAATGCAGCTAAATGACAGCCCTATGTCAGGGGTATAAATCCTTAATGATTTTTATCGAAAAATTCCTGTAGCGTCAATTTATGGGGATTAAATTGCTCGGTAAGCATTTCGAGTTTTTTAATCCGATCGAGGCGGAAATACCTGAATTCGTTGCGTAAGCGACACCAGGCGACCAGCAACCAGTTTTCTTGCGTACTTAACAAGGCGAAAGGTTCAATTAAACGGTTACTTACCTGATTGGCTTCATTGGAATATTCTATCCGTGTAACATAAAAATTGGTGAGGGCAAACTGCAGACCGGAGAGGTTATTGCTGTTTCTTTCGTTATTAAAATTTTGGGTAAAACGGGTGCGTTCAGTTAAAAGATTAACTTTATCTTTTACTTTATTCCCCAATACGGCCTTAATTTTATCAATGGCTTCTAAATAGTCTTTAATGAATGAGGTATCTTTGTTTTTCAACACCAGCTGTTCGGCCAGAATGAGGGCATTGGCCTGGCTTTCGGTAAACATTACGGGCGGTATTTGGTAACCTTCCATCAAGCGATAGCCTTTTCCTTCTTCGGTAAAAACAGGAATACCAGCGTGCTCTAAGGCCTTAATATCACGATAAATGGTTCTTATACTAACCGAAAATCTTTTTGCCAGCTCCGGTGCTGTTAAAAGCCTTTTCGTTTGCAACTGGGTTAAAATTGCGGTTAAGCGCGAAAGCCGTTTGGTATCGTTATCGTTCATGGTTCTGATTTTTCATTAAGACTAACGAAGTTCTTCCATAGCGCAATCCCATTTCTGACTTCGTGATTCAATGATACATAAAATCGGGACTTTCTGGTATACTACATCATGGATCTTAGAGAAATCTTTGAAACCCGTAAAAAGATTTCTCCATTCCGCGGTGCTTCAGTCGAAATGACGTCCGTTGAGTAAGGAAGAATTTAGTCCAGCCTGATCATTTCGCCAGTTTTAACAGATTCATCACAGGCGAAGGCAATCCTTAAGCTGTTCACCGCATCATCAGTAGCGTTGGTTAAATCGATATTTTCTGTTATGGCTTTTAAAAAATAACGTTGTTCGCGGTTACAAAGTTCCTGGTGATCGGGTTCATCAGTCAGATCGATCCACTCATCAGCTTTGCTGAATTCGTCGTGAGTATCTAAATCGGCATGGTGTAATTTAATCGATTCGGTTTTGGTATGCGCATCAATATTATCAGAGTTACCTGCTGCACCAGCATTTTTGGCCATAATGGATACCGATCCTTTCGGACCGAAAACATCTTTAATAAAAAAGGCATTATCACTTACCATCGGCCCCCAGCCGGCTTCGTACCAGCCGATAGAACCATCTTCGAAACGGATTTGCAACTGCCCGTAATTGTAATTCCAGTCGGGGATATCGTCGGTAAGCCTTGCACCAATGGCACTTACCTGTACGGGTTTCGATCGCGTCATCTGGCACATGATATCGATATAATGAACAGCACAATCTACAATCGGACTTAAACTTTTCATCAGGTTGCGGTGCACGGTCCATTTAGGGCCGTGGCTCTGTTGGTTCAGGTTCATGCGCATCACTAAAGGTTTCCCCATTTCACGGGCCAGTCCGGTAAATTTTTCCCATGAGGGATGATAGCGAAGGATATAACCCACTAATAATTTTTTATTGGCTTTTTTCGCGGCTTCGGCCACTTTTATTGCCCCCTCAACGGTATCGGCCAAAGGTTTTTCGATAAATACGTGGCAGCCATTTTCGAATGATTTTATGGCGTAGGCTTCGTGCGTATCGGGATAGGTAGAAATACAAACGGCATCGGGTCTGGTAGCAGCCAGCGCCTCGTAAAAATCAGAGTAAAGATCGTATTGCCCACCTAGTTTTTGGTTAAGGATTTCTTTGCTTTCACCAGTAGAAACCAATCCGCATATTTCAAAACCCGGTAAGTTATGATAAGCGGTGGTGTGGGATGTGCCCATATTACCACAGCCCACCACTAAAACCCTTAAATTCTTAATCTCTGTCATTTATTGTTAAAGTTGTAATGTTTTAAATGTTGAATGCAATGGCCCTAAATAAGCTTTAACCATAAAATCATTCTGTTTGCCATTTTAAAGTTAAGGTTAAAAAGTTTTAAAGTTAAACGCCCAAACTCCAGCCTTTTCGGTATTCGCGTTTTACAAATTGGTTTACTTCATCAAAATTGGTCACTTTCATATTTACCTTATCCCAAAGCATTTTAATGTCTCTGCCCGGGTAGCTGATTTTGCCTGCTGTATCCCTGCGCTGTACATCTGTTCCCCTGATGGCCAGATTGGCGATAAGTAAGGTTTCGGTAAGCGGGCCGGCTATTTCAAATGGCGAACTGAGCTGCATTTTGCCATATCCGGCAATTGCGGCCTCTGCAAACTGGGTATAATGACCTTCTTCCTGGTTAACAATACGTGGAATGGTGATTTTCGTCTTATCTGATTCGTTGCGCGATAAAGGTAATAACCTCGGATTTTTGCCATAAGTTTCGCAAATCATCTTTCCTTTTGTACCGATAAAAAGTACGCCATTATCGCCAAAACTTTCGTTTGCGCCTAGTTCTTCAGGTCTTTCGGGTTTAATTCCACCATCCATCCAATGTACCTGAACCTCATGTTTGTTTTTTGGTGTTTTAGCGAAAGTCATGATGACGTGGCTTGATGGCGGACAACTTTCTGGCAGGTACGCCCGTTTAAATTCATCTACATATACGCTGCCCACACTGCACTCTACACTGATTGGCGTATCCAAACCTAATACCCTGAAAGGTGGCTCAACCAGGTGGCAGCCCATATCGCCAATGGCTCCGGTACCGTAATCCCACCATCCCCTCCAGTTGAAAGGAACCAGTTTATTGATATAATCCTTATAAGGCGCGCTACCTAACCAAAGATCCCAATCGAGTTCTTTTGGCACAGCCTCTGTTGCTGTTGGCCAGGAGATTCCCTGTGGCCAAACGGGGCGGTTGGTCCAGCAGTAAACCGTATGTACTTTACCGATCCGGCCTGCATCATACCATTCCTGTAACCTTCTTACCCCATCACCTGATGCCCCCTGATTTCCCATCTGCGTAACCACTTTATAACGATTCGCCGCTTCAGTCAACATCCGGGCCTCATAAATATCATGTGTTAAAGGTTTTTGCACATATACATGTTTGCCCAATTGCATAGCGGCCATGGCAATCTGCGCATGAGTATGGTCGGGCGTGGATACGGTTACGGCATCAATATTTTTGCCTTCTTTATCCAGTAACTCACGATAATCTTTATAATATTTAGCTTTCGGGAAGTTTTTCAGGGAGTTTGCAGCCCTTCTGTCGTCTACATCGCATAAAAAAGCAACATCGGTTTTGCCGCCCCTTACCATGCTGGCAATATCGCCTTCTCCTTTTCCACCTGCACCGATACCAGCCAATTGCAAGCGATCGCTTGGCGCCAGAAAACCTGGCCCACCTAATACATGGCGTGGCACAATCATAAATCCGGCTGCCGCAAGTGCTGTTGTTTTAATAAAGTTTCTTCTCGAATTTCCGTTTTTCGAATTTGCCTTATCTTCTGTCATTATTTGGGATCTTGTAATGCTAAATTTAAATTATTTCTTTTTAGTAGTTGTATCTTTTTCTTTTTTGCTAAGGTCTTTGATCCTGATGTTACGGAACTGAACCGGCGAGCCATGGCCAAGGAAACCGATATGACCGCTTTCACGCGATAAACCCGGATGTTCCTGATGATCAGGAGTTCCACCTTTTTTGAATGGTTCGATATCGCCATCTAAAATTACCGTCCCATTTAAGGTCACTTTAATTTTAGATCCTTTGGCAATCACTTCTTCGTAATTCCACTCTCCGGTAGGTTTCAAAAAGCCTCTTTTGGCAGGAAGGGTTCCATAAATTGAGCCATGGTATTGGTACACTTTCAGATCCTTATAAATCGGGGCATCATTATCCAGAATTTGCAATTCCATGCCTGCGTAAGCTGCATCACCTTCTAGTGGAGCCCTTATGCCCAAGCCGTTATTTGCTCCTGGTGTCAACTGAAATTCGAAACGGTAAATAAAATCGCTGAATTCTTCTTTGCTGAATAAGTTACCGCCCGATCCCTTGCCTGGCTTAGGACGGATAGCGATGTTTCCGTCTTCGATCACATAATCAGTGGTATTACCTGTCCAGCTGTGCATATTGGTTCCATCAAACAATACTTTATAACCTTCTTTTTTCTCCTGTGCACTCAGTTCAAAAGGTTTTGGACGGGGAATTTCTTTGATGTAAATATCGCGGTAAGCCACCGGCGATCCATGCGCCTGCAGTTCGATTTGTTCCGCTGTAAAAATCGGCAGGCTTCTGTCCCAATAATTTTCCAGGATCACATTATCAGTCACCAATTGTCCGTTCAGGTAAACCGTAACGCGATCACCTTTCATCAAAATCCTGAAGGTATTCCATTCATCTAATTTATTATCGGCTACTTTAAGCGGCTTGCTTTGGTTGGATTGGTTATTATATAAGCCACCAGAACCTACCTGCGCACCCACTTTGGTCCGGGCCAAATCCCAGATCTGCACCTGTGGTGTACCGCGCAGGTAAATACCCGCATCGCCCTCTCCTTTTTTATCGTCGATGATTTTCCAATCCACCAGCATTTCAAAATCGCCATATTTTTTAACCGTTGCCAGGTTATTTCCGTGGCTTTGGAACTGCAGTTCGCCATTTACCACCTTCCAGCTTTCCTGTGCTTCGGCATCTGCCTTTGCCTGTGCATCGGCTAAGCTTTTGGCATCCATTTTTGATCTTTTGATCGGATCGGCAACCAGGCCTTTCCAGCCCGATAAATCCTGATCGTTAAATACCTTTACAAAACCTTCACCGGCCTTCATTTCTGAAATGTATTTACGCATGCCTTCTTTCTGATAACCGGCATCGCCACCGTTGATTACCGCAATGGTTTTGTTCAATAAGTTTTTCACAATTTCGCCATTATAAGTTCCGGCCATGGTAATGTTCATTACTGCATTTGCCGCAGCTTGTTGTAAAGCCGTGTTATCTAAATACTGACCAGCAAATACTATCGCATTAAAACATTTGGCCTGTTCGGTATCTTTAAGTATCTGTTGTTGCTGTGACGGGGTTTTGGCTACCGCCATCGCGTTGCGTAACAATAACAAACGCTGCTCGGCAGGATAGTTTGTTTTTCTGATTAAACTTAGATAGCCCGTAATTGCCTGGTTTAAAAAAGCGGTATTAGAGGTTGTACGTGCAATATTGATTAACGCATCGGCTGAACCGGCATCCGACCAGGAAGAAAGTGCTCCGACGGTAGCTTTTTTGGTTGCATCATCGCCTGTGGCATAAGCTTCTGAAACCGCTTTTAACGATTTCTGACCGCCCAGACTGCCCAAAACTTTGTAAAACAATAATTTCTTATCGGCAGTTGTACTGTTCATCTGTTGAAGAATCGCATCAGTTTGAGCGTCTTTATCCGCACTTCCTTTTACCGAGGCAATAATGGCATCCTGTACAGCAGTAAGTTCGCTGGCATCGGTGGTTTTATTCAAAAGATCGAATAATTGCGCTTTGTTTTCTGCTGTGGCAACATGCTGTAATGAAAGAAAAGCCGCCTTTCTTACTTCCGTATTTTTACTGCTTAGTAAAGTATAAATAACCGTTATTTGGTTAGTGGCTGCACGGGCAGCTAAAACATTGATCAAAGCAACCTGTACTTCTGGTTTGGCTTTGGGGATAAATGCTGCAACTTTTGTAGCTACTCCGTCACCTTTTATTCTTAAAATGCCATTCGAAATACCTGCGATATCGGTTGTACTTCCTTTAGCCATTAATTTTAACAGGTCATCCAAAACCTCTTCCTGACCAAGTTTTACAGCGGTATTAATGGCGGCCAGTTTTACCTGCTGATCATCACTTTTAATCAATTTTAATACATCGGGCAATACAGATTTTGCTTTGCTGTTGGCGAGCATGTCCAGAATAGAAACTTGTGTAGATTCATCAACTTTTTTAAGTTGATTTACCCAGGCTGCGCTATTCGTATCATTTACACCAGCGGCAGCAAATTTAACCGCAGCTGCGCGGTATTCAAATTGTTTATCACTCATGGCGGCCAATAAAGCTTGCTGATCGGTTTGTGTAGCGGCAAGCAATTTTAAAGCAGCAATTCGTTCGTTTACCTGATCATCGGCTGTTGCTTTTTCCAGGATATTTTTGGCAATGCTTTGTACGCCTGCTTTATCTGTTCCAATGCTTTTCTGTGCATACACAAATAAAGCTGCAACGGCGTTGGTTTGATCGTATTTATAACCCGCCTGTTCTGCTGCTTTTATCAATATTTCTTTTGATGATACATCTCCAATATTGGCCAGGGCATATAAACTCACTTTCGTTAATGCTTTGTCGGCGCCCGTAGCCAAAGGTGTAATGGCTATAGCCGCTGCTTTTGTGTTGCTACATGCCAAGGCTTCAACAATGGCCATTTTAGCCTTTCCGTTTGCTTTACTTAATCCACCGATTAATGCTTTTATAGCCAATGGTGTCCCTATTTTAGCCAGTGATCTTGAAGCTTCATCTGCTAATTGCTCGTCGGTAAGGTAACTTTCTAAACAGCTTACTGCAGCATCATTCCCCACCAAATCAAACTGACTGATGATAAAAGCTTTGTTTTGCTGATCTGATAATATAGGCAAAGCTTTACAATAAGCTTTAATGGCCATATCTCTTGCGGCCTGTTGATCTTTTTTAGTAACAAAATCCGTGAAACCCCCAACGGCATATTCTATTAAAGCATTGTTTGCCTTATCTGAGGCCGTTAATCCGCTAATTAAGGTGACATATCCATCTTCACCCAAATCAGCAACTTCTTTCATGTTACGCGTTAACTGAGTGGCATCCCTGGCTGGTAATTGTGCCAATAAATCGGCAATACGTGTAGTGGTGGTTCTTTCGTCTTTTTTATCCTGGGCGAGTGCTGTGATGGTAAATAATGCATCCGAAAGCATTACAATGGCCAGCAGCGCCAATAATATTTTTTTATTCATGATGATTTGTATAAAGGGATGTTTTAAATGGAAAATGGAGCGCGCATTACGGGATTAATTAACCTGTTTGCGGCTTCATCATCAATAAACGTTTGCTTAACCGGATCGAATTTTAACGATCTGCCCAATCGTAAGGCAGCCAGACCAATATTTACAATGTTGCATGAACGATGTCCATTCTCTTCATTCAGCGCGAATTTTTTCCTTGTTCTTACCGATTCAGAAAATTCTACAATCTCCGGATCAGGATCAGGGAATTGGGCCAGTTTGCGTTCGAGATCAGGAATATCCGATTTAAAGCCCGGGTATAATTTGCCTTTCGGCCCCTCTATATAAGGTACATTAACATCTTTACCTTCCCCATCCAAAATAATCTGACAGCCATCGGCATAGGTATAAGTAATTCTGCGCCAAATGCCCACGGCATCGGTATGTTGTTGCGGTGCATCCACTTCAACTGAAATCGGGTTGGTATCATCTTTTCCTAAAAAATATTGGATTGGATCGATGTAATGCTGCCCCATATCACTCAATCCGCCACCATCATAATCCCAATAACCCCTAAAAGTTTGATGTACACGGTGCGCGTTATAAGGTTTGTAAGGTGCAGGACCTAACCATGCGTTATAATCCAATTCGGGTGGTACAGGCTGAGGTTCTAAATGATCTTTACCCACCCAATAAAATTTCCAGTCGTAGCCGGTATGTTTGCTCACGGTTACCTTTAACGGCCAGCCCAGCATGCCACTATCTACCAGTTTTTTAATCGGCTTAACCGTGGTACCCATGCCGTAAAAAGTATCCTTAAACCTAAACCAGGTATTTAACCTGAACATCCTACCGTTTTGTTTTACGGCTTCCACTACCCTTTTGCCTTCGCCTATGGTATGTGTCATTGGTTTTTCGCACCAGATATCTTTACCTGCATTTGCAGCATCAACGGCCATTATACCATGCCAGTGTGGCGGGGTAGCAATATGCACAATATCTACTTCGGGTAACTGAATCAGTTCTCTATAATCACTAAATGTTTTTACTCCTTTATCCAACATGCCCGCAGCCTGTTTAAGGTGGTTCTGGTCAACATCGCAAATGGCTACTACTTGTGTGCCTTCGTATTCGAAATGGCCTCTTCCCATGCCGCCAACGCCAATTACAGCTTTGGTCAGTTTATCGCTTGGGGCAAGATAACCTTGTCCGCCCATTACATAGCGTGGTACAATGGTAAAAGTGGCGAGGCCGATTGCAGACTTTTTGATAAAATCGCGCCTGGAATTAGGCTGTTTTGGCAGTTCTTCTTTAGTTTTCATTTTGGTTAGGGTGTTTATAGAAAATACGGTTATACGGGTGGTTATTCCGTGTGGTTTTAAACGTATTCGTAGTTTAATATTAATAAGAAATTGTTGTATTGGCAAAACATCAATGATTTCTTTACGTATTAAAAAAACTTCAGTAAATTTTTAATAGAAGTTGGCTATATTTATCAAAATAGCATCATTAATGTCATGAATCTTAACCTATTAAATCACTTAATCTCAAACTGCAACGATAAACAATCAATCGCTAAACATAAGCTGATTAAACATCTTTTTAATCAGGGTGCGGCCCCGGTTTCTACCTTATGTGAAATCATGGATATAAGCACACCCAGTATATTAAAACTGATTGCGGCTTTGATGGATGAAGACTGGGTTGAAAAAAAGGGTCATGGCTTATCAATCGGGGGAAGAAAACCCGACCTTTACCGTTTAAAGGATAAAAAAATCCTCATTCTCTGTATTGATATTGAATTATTCCACACCAAAATTGCCATTATTGACAATAACTATAACTTGCACTCGGATGTTAAAACTATTCTGCTCCCCATCTCTAAAAGCCGGACAGATTTTTTCCATATTTTAAATACGCATTTACAGGAGTTCTTAAAATCTTCAGGACTTAATAACAAGCAGTTAATTGGCTGCAGTGTAGGTATGCCGGGTTTAATTGATGCGGAGCAGGGCGAAAACTACAGCTATTTTTTAAGTGATGGAAAAAATATTTCTTTAACTGCTGCGTTTGAAAAAATATTAAATTTACCGGTGGTGATCCAAAACGATGTAAACGGATCATCAATGGCTGAATTTACACATGGAATGGCCAAAGGCAAGAAAAATGTACTGGTACTGTTGATGGATTGGGGCGTTGGCCTGGGCATTATTATGGATGGCAAGCTGAGGCAGGGCAATTGTGGTTTTTCGGGCGAACTGGGCCACATCCCGTTTGTTGAAAATGGCGCGCTTTGTTATTGTGGTAAACATGGCTGTTTAGAAACCGTTGCCTCTGGTAATGCGCTTTCAGAAATGGCTAAAGAAGGGATCTTATCAGGCAAAAACTCGATGCTTAATCAACTCAGCAAGGAGGAACTGGAAAGGATTGAACCGGCTGTAATTATTAAAGCAGCCAATAAAGGCGATCAGTATGCCATCCAGTTATTATCAAATGTAGGCACTTATATGGGGAAAGGAATATCGATGCTGATCCAATTATTTAACCCGGAACTGATTGTTTTAAGTGGCAAAATTGCCGAAGCAAAACAATACATCACCCTGCCTATGCAACAGGCGATTAATATGTATTGCATGACGCAGATTAGGGAGAAAACAACCATCGCATCTTCTGAGCTTGGCGAAAACTCGAGGTTATTGGGTTATACCGCATCAGGGATTGATCAATTTCTGGATGCTTACATCAGGGAAGCGAAAAGATTAAGAAAATGATGATTTAAACTGGCTCAAATCACCCATAATATTGTCTGTTATGAGTCCATTATTTTCAGTCAACTTGTTTAGCTTTGTTTAACAACAATAAAATCAAAACCAATGGAAATTGATAAAAAAGCTGGCTACGAGCAGGTAAATGGCATTAATATGTATTATGAAGTTTATGGTGAAGGAGAAATTCCGCTGGTATTAATCCACGGCGGCGGTTCTACCATACAATCTACCTTTGGCAGGTTCATTCCTCAGCTAACCGGTAAGGTGATTGCAGTTGAACTTCAGGCGCATGGGCGTACCAGCGACCGAAATCAGCCCGAATCTTTTGCACAGGATGCACAAGATGTAACCAGTCTTTTAAATCAACTCAAAATAACAAAGGCTAATTTTTTAGGTTTCAGCAATGGCGGCACCACCACTTTAAATATCGCAGCCCATTACCCTGAGGTAGTAAATAAAATCATTGTCATTTCGGCCAATTATCAGCGGGAAGGTTTAATAGAAGGCTTTTATAATGGTTTTGGCGATGCTACCATCGATCATATGCCTGCAGCACTTAAAACTTCCTTCCTCGAGGTAAACCCTGATCAAAACGCAATGCAAACCATGTTCGAAAAAGACAAACAGCGTATGCTTGATTTTGTCGATTTAAGCGATGATGATCTCCGCGGAATTAAATCTGCAGCACTTCTAATGGTTGCCGACCGTGATGTGATCAGGCCGGAACATGTGGTAAAAATGTCGAGATTGATTGCAGATTCGCAGCTGGTGATTTTGCCTGGTTTACATGGTGCCATGATCGGCGAAAACCTTAATCCGGATGTAAGCGACAAAACGATTGGGATTACTGTGCATTTGGTGGAGGTTTTTTTGAATCGGCAATCAATATTTGGTTAGCTTGATTTGTACAAAAATTACCCCCGCCTGATTTAGCTTTTAATATCTTTGCTGCATGGAACACGTACTGGATAATCCGATTTATTATGCCCTAACATCTGGTCATAACCACATAGCAAAAGGGGCTGATGAAGCAAAATATTATTTTGAAGACATTACTGCCTTTGCCGGCTTAAAAGATAATTCGAAGGAAAATTTAGATACCCTTTACCAGATCAGTCCACCAGAGAGTTTGTTCGTATTTTTTGCTAAAACTCCTGTTGAGATTCCTGAACAATGGAAATTATTAACCCACATCAATATGTTCCAGTTTGTTTTTCGGAGTACAACAATACCTGATACCGGTGGAGCCGAACTCACAAACCTCGATCTGGAGCACGTTGCCGAAATGATCGATCTTGTGGAATTAACCAAACCGGGGCCATTTTTACCTAAAACCATCGAACTCACGAATTACACAGGTATATTTGTTGATGGAAAACTGGCCTCTATGGCCGGACACCGCTTTTTCCCAAGCCCCTATCGCGAAGTAAGTGCTGTTTGTACCCACCCCAATCATTTAGGAAAAGGCTATTCCTTTAAGATTTTGCAGGAACAGATTAAGCGGATATTGCTCCGCAACGAAATCCCTTTTCTGCATGTAAGAAATGATAATGAAGGTGCCATTAAACTTTATCATAAACTGGGTTTCGAAATCAGGACTGATATGATAGCCTATGTAATTAAAAAAGAGGCTGTATAAGCTCAAAGGAGAATGTTTCTAAATAGAAATCAGTAAAAAAATTGCGGGTTTTAAGCCTTATTTTTGCGGCATAACAAACAAAACATGTCTAAAACAAAACTTACCATTAACAATAACGGCTCTGTTAAAATTGAGGGCGATTTCGAAATTGTAGATAGAAACGGAAATATTTATGGCTTACAGGGCAGAGAAGTGCTTTCGATCTGCCGTTGTGGTTTATCAAAAAACAAACCTTTTTGCGATGGCGCACACAATGGCCATTTTGAGCATGAGGCGATTGCATTCGATCTTCCTCCTAAAAAAGTTTAATCAATACAATATTTCACTTTAGTTCCGTTTTTCAAAAAGTAAATATAATTTAACCACAGATGTACACAGGTAAGCACGGATTTTATTTGTGTGAGACCCTTTTATCTGTGGTTAAAAACCCTTAACTTAATGAACATCACGCTAGGTTTCAGCGGGTTGTTTTGCACTGCCTCTGCCAAATAAACCTGATTGCATGAAAGCTGATGCAGTTTTCTTACCGATTTGGCAGTACCATTAAAGCTATAAGGGAAGCAGGACTGCATTAACCGATAAGCAGGGTTTCTGCTTTCCAAAAAAACACGATTATTTTTTAGGAAGTGAAGGTTAAGTGCACATGGCGGCCTGTAGCCCCGCTTTCCCTCCTGCTGTTTTTAAAATTCAAGAAAAAGAAAATATTCCTATAAAAACGGCATCCGTACAATCAGGCTTAGGTTTCAGCGGGTTGTTTTGCACGGTCTCTATCAAAAAAACTGATCGTATGAAAGCTGAGCAGTTCTCTTACCGATTTGGCAGTACCATTAAAGCTGTAAGCAAAGCAGGACTGCATTAACCGATAAGCAGTGTTTCTGCTTTCCAAAAAAACACGATTATTTTTTAGGAAGTGAAAGCTAAGAGCACATGGCGGCCTGTAGCCCCGCCTTCCCTCCTGCCGTTTTTAAAATTCAAGAAGAAGAAAATATTCCGATAAAAACGGCATCCGTACAATCGGGCTTAGGTTTAAGCGGTTGTTTTGCTCTGCCTCTGCCAAATAAACCTGATTGCATGAAAGCTGATGCAGTTCTCTTACCGATTTGGCAGTACCATTAAAGCTGTAAGGAAAGCAGGACTGCATTAACTGATAAGCAGGGTTTCTGCTTTCCAAAAAAAACGCGTTTTACTCCTTTTCCCTCAGGGCTTAAACCATTTATACATAAACAAGTCATTAAGAGATGAAACAGATTTTTCTTCTCATTTCCACAATAATGATTTCCTTTTCTGTATTTGCACAGCGCGAAGCCATTGCAGATAGCGCCGGCTATCATATTATCGAACAGGCTAAACAACGTTTCCCAAAGTTTTACCGGGAATTTCAATCCATCAAGGCAAATGATCAGCTGATAAAAAAAATCAGGTTTATTCAGCAGCAAGGCACTGGACCAGCATTTGCATCGCCAAAAGGAGAAATCACCATCAACGTCGAATTTATACAAACGCCAAAACCAAATTTCGACGATAATCGCCTGATTGTGGTACTTTATCATGAAGTTGGTCACCTGCATTACTACGTTACCACCAAACAAACCGATTGGAACCCTGAAAACAGCGAAAAAGCAGCATTTGAATATTCATTGCTTAAAACCAAAGAAATCGCTGAAAAAGGCGACTGCCTTCCGCTTCAATCCGGTTTGAAATTTATGAAACTGAGGAGCGAAGGCACTAACCTGGAGGATGCACACGTTAGGGCATTAAAAAGAATGGTTACCAAGCCACTTTATGCCGGATACCTGCAATATGCCACTTCAAAGTGCAAATAGATTCTCCTCCACTAAATTCAATTTATTCATCTTACAAATCAATAAAAGTTCGCACAAACGTTTGTCTTTTTAATTATACAAGTACTTTTTTTCTATTTTACTCCTGCTTCAAAACCAAAATGGCCTGGTTTTACCTAAAAAAAATCGGCATTTCGAAACCAGCATATATTTATAAGCTGAAACAGTGCACTTTACACTTCTTTTATAAGCTGTTTTAAAAAAACTCATCAAACGTTTGCGTGGAGTTTCTTCCACGACCGCCTATTGATTCTGTTTATATTCATTTTACAATTAAACAAATCAAAACCAAGCATTTATGGTTTCACTTTTACAAAAAAGCATTAATGTTCTCATTTTGCATTCATCCTGCCCACAAACATTCATTTGTTTCCCTCCTGAAATCTAAAATCCTATTTCATACCTAACCTTTTAATATCTAACCCATATTAAACAACCTAAACCTCTAAAAACTATGAAAAAAATCATCCTTTATGCCTGCATATTACTTGCAGGATTGAGTTCCGCCTGCCGGAAAAATCAGATCGTTGAAAATCAGGAAAATTTACCTTCATTAAAAAACAAATCATCACTGGTAAACCCGAATCTGGTTACACAAATGCATAACCTTAACCTCATCTATTTTGTACCTAATGATCTGGATACATTAGCTGGTTATAGAAAAAGATTAAGTGATTTAATGCTTTGGGGCCAGAACTGGTACAAAGACGAGATGCAACGTAACGGTTATGGACCTAAAACCTTTGGCTTACTGCCCGATACCGCTACAGGAGGCGTAAAAATTATTCTGATCAGGGGGGCTTTGCCAAAAAGCAGCTATCCTTACTCTGGCGGAAGTGGTGCCGTAGCCAGTGAAATTAATGCTTATTTCGCTGCTCACCCTACCGAAAAAACCAGCGAGCATAGCCTGATCATTATTCCCCGTTATAGTTTTCAGACCAATGGAACACCAAGCGGAGGGCCATTTTACGGATCCGGGAAATGGTGTTATGCGCTTGATTATGAGGGCATGGATATTCAAAACATGGGCAAAACAGATGCTGCAGGTAACCTCTTTACCACCTGGTTTGGCGGCATGATACATGAGCTGGGACATGGCTTAAACCTACCTCATAATTCTCAAAAAGTTTCAGAAAATGCTACATTGGGCATGGCCTTAATGAATGCAGGAAATTATACACTTAGTAAATCGCCTACATTTTTAACGGCTACCGATGCGGCAATTTTAAATGTAAACCAGATTTTTAACAACGACAATAAAACCTATTATGGCTCGGTTACTGCCGGTATTAATAAAATACACGCCAGTTATTCGCCTACAAACAGCTCTATAACCGTATCTGGTAAATACACTACAAGCGTTAAGGTAAATAGTATTGTTTATTATAATGATCCGAATGTAAATAACGAAGGTACTGGTGTAAACCACGATTATAATGCCATTACCTGGGAGTCTAAATCGATCGGTCTGGATAGTTTTTATGTTGTAATGCCCATTTCAGATTTGCAGTATAAATCAGATGGCATGGCTTATGAGTTAAAGGTAAAACTGGTACACGAAAATGGAAATGTAACGGAAACCATATATACCTATACTTTTGCAGGCGGAGTACCTGTTTTAACTTTTAGCTCCCAAAACGAATTAAGCAAAACCGGCTGGACCATCGCATCTTTCAGCTCGGAAGAAACCAGCGGCGAAGGTACAGTAAATGGCAGGGCCAGTAAATTAATTGATGGCAACGCATCAACCTACTGGCACTCGAGATGGAGCAGTCCTGCAACCAGCTATCCCCATAATGTGGTGATCGATCTCGGATCGCTTAAAACTGCAAACGGATTAAGCTTAACACAACGAAGTGGCCTATCAAGATCAGTGAAAAATTTTGAAGTGTTAACCAGTACAGACGGTATCAATTTTACTTCTGTAAATAATTATGTGGCTGCAAATACAAACGGCGCACAATATTTTAGCTTTGGTTCGCCTAAATCGCTAAGATATTTTAAAATAATCGCCAATTCGGCCTACGATGGACTTCAATTTGCCGCACTAGCTGAATTAGGATTATATTAAAACTTACACCGGATTTTAGATTTTAAAGAGTTCCGCCTAAGCGGGACTCTTTATTAAATACTTACCCTCGATGGCGCCATACCGAAAGCCTTTTTAAAAGCAAATGAAAAATGCGAAAGGTCTTTAAAGCCAACTTCGAGGTACACATCTGATGATTTCCAGCCTTTTTCGGTAATGAGGTAATAGGCGTCGTTTAACCGTTTTTTCTGTAACCAACGATTAGGAGACAGGTTAAAAATCTTTTCAAAATCTCTTTTAAACGTAGCTAAACTTCTTCCGGTTAAATAAGCAAAGCGGTTAATATCTACGTTAAATTTGTAATTGGCATTCATATAGGCTTCCAAATCGATTTTTCCGGGTTCGGAGAAATCAAAAAGCACATCTTTTAATATTGGGTTGGTTTGCAATAAAATGATTACAGCTTCTTTAACTTTTAAATCAATCAAAGCCTGGTTAGATTCATGATTTCCATCAAGGTATGGCCATAGCGAATCGATATAGTTTTTTAACAAGCCATTGGCTTCAAGGGCCAAACCTTTAAGATCGTGGTTAGGCTTTTCCATTTGCAAATTGTATTCACTGCTGATGCTATGCAAAATCTCCTGATCAATATTGATGCTGATGGATTTAAACTCTCCTCCAGGTGGCGGATATTTGGTATAACGCGCCAGTTGGTTACGCCTAAAAAACCTGAAATCGCCATCCGAAAATGTAAATTTTTCTCCACTGATAAAAATCTCTGATGTCCCCGTAATTACCAGTCCTAATGAATGGCTGGGAATAAACTGTTCGCCCTCACTGCTTTTCTGGGCGTAACAGGAAAACATAATATTTGGACGTTTAACTTGATTTGGCATGTTGATCAAATTTAAGGTTTTATAGTGAGACATCGTCATCCCCGTGCAGACGGGGATCCTAATGCAAATAAGCGCTAGTGATGGCATTAAGATCCCCAATCGAGTTGGGAATGACGTACCGCCAAATATGGATAGATCTTTGTAGATTTCCTGACTGCATTGCACTCCGCTATCAATGACAGATTTAAAAAATCGTCCGTCATTCCCGCGCAGGCGGGAATCTTAATGCAACCTGCAATCCCGACTAAGGCATTACGATTGCCAGTCGAGCTGGCAATGACGATTATACGTATTGTCATTAAACCTCCGATGTATTTGAAAAATGCTAACCTCTACTATTGACGTTATTTTATAATAATCTAAAAATGAGTACATTATGAAAGATATGCGTTTCCATCCAGCTAGGTCTTAGCACCATTTCTACGTAAATCCATCGCTAATATTGATTTTTATACCATAAATTATCCCTCAAGGATGACAAAACGAGCGAAAGAAATGTTCTAATAAATACTCAGTGTCAATCTGGGCTAAAACTTATTTCTTGATAAAAGATTTTCCCAGATCAGTGGCTAAGAAATTCTCTGCCTCATCATGATCGGTGGATAAACTTACCTCCATCCATTTTTCCATTTCGGCCGTTCTCGCCGCATCGGCCTGTTTAAGGAGACCAATGGCTTCACTTCCCAAAACGAGGTGTACCGGTGGTTCAGGACTTTCTACCAGATCGATCATGGCTTTTGCAGCTTTTTCCGGATCGCCCATTGGCACAAAGTTGCCACTTTTGAAAAATTCAGCACGTTTTTCCACTGAGTTTTCATAACCTTCTACTGTGGTTGCGAAACTCATTGAATCGCCAGCCCAATCGGTACGGAAACCACCCGGCTCAACGCTGGTAACATAAATACCTAAATCTACTACTTCTTTGGCCAGTGCTTCGGTAAAACCGCCCAAACCAAATTTAGCGGCCTGATACATGCTTAAGCCAGCATTACCCACACGGCCACCAACCGAACTGATCTGCAAAATCCTACCTGAACGCTGTTTACGCATAAATGGCAATATGGCACGCGTAATTTCTATTGGTGCATATAAATTGGTTTCCAGCTGGCTGCGTACCTGCTTTTCTGTAAAAGCTTCGGCAGCACCAATAATTCCAAAACCAGCGTTATTTACCAGCACATCTATTTTACCAAAATGTTCAATTGCGGCCTCAACCGCTAAGTTCACCTGATCGTAATCGGTAACATCCAGCATAATAGGTAAAACCTGGTCAGGATATTTTTCTACAAAATCTTTTAAGGCTTCGATATTTCTTGCGGTTGCCGCAACTAAATCGCCTTTTGCCAACACCTGTGCTGTTAGGCTACGTCCCAAACCCCGGGAGCTGCCTGTTATAAACCAAACTTTTTTCATTTTTTCTATCATTTAATAAATCAAAGGTAAATTGATTCTCAAGGAGAAGCTTTGCTAAAAAGCTCAATTTACTTTGTTAAAAAGCTCAAATATTTTTGCGGGAACCTTTTTAGTTGATTTGATGTTAAATCATGGTAATCAATTAAGTAACATTATGGCAAAGACTCAGAAAAAAGGCAAAAAGAAAAAGGATAAAAAGAAAGGGAAGAAAAATAAACTAGGAGTTAAAAACTCATTGGTAAACAACATCAATGCACGTAAGAAAAAAGGGAAATCCCGATCAAAAAAGAAATCAAAAATCAGCAAAAAAGCCTATAAGAAGATGCAGAAGGGCTGGAAAAAGTAATTGATTTGTAAAGGTGGGGTCGATTATCTAAAAAAAAAAAGTGAATCTATAAAATTAGCACTACATTTGTAAGGTAAACTTATAAGTTTTACTTACAAAATGAATTCACAAAACAGTCACGATATCGCGATACAGCTCCGCCCGATTTTAACCCGGTTAGTGAGGAAAATGCGAAAACTTTCACCACTCGACACCCCATTATCGCAAACAGAACGAGCAGTTTTGATTTCTCTTGAAAGCCAAAGTCTGCTCGCGGCAGAACTTGCTGTGATTGAAAAAATAACACCGCAATCCATGGGTCAGGTAATTACCCACTTAAATACACTCGGTTTGATTGATAAAACCCCGTCAGATACGGATAAACGTAAAGTATATCTTTCTATTTCTGCCTTAGGTAAAGAGATGATCCAACAGGTGCGAAACGAGCGTGATGAATGGTTAAGCAAAGCTATTGGCGAGGCTTGTAATGCGCAGGAACAGGAAATTTTAAAGGCAGCCATTGGTCCTTTAGCTAAACTGGTTGAATTTTAAAGCTATAAAAATGAAAATCAGCACATTTAATGCCTTTAAAAGCCGTAATTACCGGTTATATTTCGGCGGACAATCCATTTCCCTGATTGGCACCTGGATGCAAAAAACCGCGGTAAGCTGGGTAATTTATTCGGAAACCCATTCGAAATTTATGCTGGGTTTAACCCTTTTTGCCAGCCTGTTCCCTTCATTTATTTTTTCTTTTTTGGGCGGAGTGGCTTCCGACCGGTATAACAGGTACAAATTATTATTGCTTACCCAAATCGCCTCAATGATACAGGCCGTGTTATTGACATTATTGATTTTTTTCAGGCATTATTCGGTGTGGGAAATTATTGCGTTAAGTGCCTTGCTCGGATTGATTAATGCCTTTGATGTGCCGGCCAGGCAATCGCTGGTGTACGAAATGGTTGATGATAAGGCTGATTTACCGAATGCACTGGCACTAAATTCATCGATGGTAAATTTATCGAGGTTAATCGGACCTGGTTTAGCGGGACTGGCTTTAGAAAAATTTGGAGATGATATCTGTTTTGGACTAAACGCGGTGAGTTTTATCGCCGTTATCGGCTCTTTACTGATGATGAAACTGCCAAAATATATTGCAAAACCCAGCACCAAAAATGTAATAGAAGAATTAAAGGAAGGTTTTGCTTACATCAGGAAAACGCCTTCTATCAGCATTATTTTAATGATGCTGGCTTTAATTAGCCTGACGGTTTTACCTTTTAGCACATTGATTCCGGTTTATGCCAAAGATATTTTTAAAGGTACTGCATCAACTTTTGGGGTAATTGATAGTGTGATTGGCTTAGGGGCTTTTTCTGGCGCCATTTTTCTGGCTTCGTTAAAACCTGGAAGAAATCTCAGAAAAATCCTCGCCATTAATACTTTGATTTTCGGATTAGGCCTGATTTTATTTTCACACAGCACTTATTATCCAATCGCATTGGTTTTCGCTACCATATCAGGCTTCGGCATGATGTCGCAGATTACCATTAGCAACACCCTGATCCAAACCACTGTTGATCCATCCATGCGTGGCCGGGTAATCAGTTTTTATGCCATGGCATTTTTCGGGATGCAGCCATTGGGCGGATTACTTGTTGGTGGAATTTCGCAATGGATTGGCACACCAGACACTGTTTTACTGGAAGGTGCTATTGCCCTGATTATCGGCGCATTTTTATACCGCAAACTCCGGAAAGATGAAATTAAAAATACCAGCATCAAACCAGAAATTAACCAGCTCGAATTAGAAAAAGTATAATTTAAATCAATATAAAATGGTTACTTCATTAGATAAAAAAACAGCTTTAGTTTTAATCGATCTTCAAAAAGGAATTATGCAATTTCCAATCGCAAAACCTGTTAACGAAATTTTGGAAAAGGCAGCGGCATTGGTGTCAGCTTTCCACAAAGCAAACCTGCCAGTTGTGGTGGTAAATGTTGATCCGACCAAATCCCTGCTTAACACTTTACGCACTGATGCGAATGCAAAATTTACCAGCTTTCCTGATGAATGGTTCGAAATCGCACCAGAAATTAAAACCATCGAAAGCGATATTTTCATCACCAAACACACATGGAATGCTTTTACAAACCCTAACCTTGATATCGAACTGAAAAAAAGAGGTATTACGGGGATTGTACTGGCAGGTATTTCTACCAGTGTTGGTGTAGAGGGTACGGCCAGGGCCGCAAGTGAATATGGCTATAACATCACTTTTGCTGAGGATGCCATAGCAGATACCAATGCTGATGCACATGAACATAGTATAAAACGTATTTTCCCGAGATTGGGGGAGGTTGATGAGGTAGATAAGATTATTGACGCTTTGTCAGCCAGGTAGTTTCAGCAGCGATCTTAATACCGTGGCAGGAGTTGCAAATAGCATTAAGATTCCCGCATGCGCGAGAATGACGACAATTCTAAATAAATACCATTAACTCTATCGGTCGGTATCTCACCGACCGAAATTTTATCGTTTAGGCAGCACATGGTTTTCCTTTGCCCATTCCTGCCATTTTGCAGCCAGCTCTTTCACCTTGTCAGGATGTTGAACTGCGATATCGTTCAACTCTGTTTTATCCTTTTTAATATTGTAAAGGTGCCAGGTAGAATCGTTAGCAAGATTGACCATTTTCCAATCACCGCTACGCACATAACGTGCGTTAAAGTGTTCATTAAATAATGTTTGGTGACCAATAGCAACTTTTCCTTTTAATGCGGGCACCAGGCTCAAGCCTTGCATCGGCTTAATGGTATGTCCTTTATAATTGCCAGGGTATTTCGCATTGGCAAGTTCAACAAAAGTGGTCATAAAATCCATTACATGCCCCACCTGATCGGTATAACTTCCTTTTTTAGCGGTTATTCCTTTTGGCCAGAAGGCAATCATCGGGGTATGCACACCACCTTCGTAAGATTCTGCTTTTGCCAGTTGATATGGCGTATTTGCTACATTTGCCCAAATCGGACCGATAGAAGTATAGCTCGTTTGCGGTCCTGGCATTACCCTTTTATAGATTGGATAAGCAATTTTTTCACCCGATCTTGTTTCACTTGGCCGGTCGAAACCCGGTCCGTAACGCATGGCATCTTCCGGACTGGCCCCGTTATCACTTAAAAAAATGATCAGTGTATTATCCAATTGATTGGTTTCTTTTAACGTTTTGATCATGCGGCCAATTCCCTGGTCCATCCGATCAATCATGGCGGCATGCACTGCCATTGCCATTTCATCAAAGGCTTTGGTTGGATTATTTTCCCATTTTTCAGTCGATTTTCTTGGAGATAACGGAGCTGTCTTAGGGTCAATCAATCCCATGGCCACCATCCTTTTATATCTTGCCTCGCGGATGGCATCCCAACCAACTTTATAAGTATCCTTATATTTTGCAATATCTTCCGGTTTTGCCTGCAATGGCCAATGTGGTGCATTTTCGGCTACATACAGAAAGAAAGGTTTATCGCCTTTGCTAAATTCGCGGATGTAAGTAGTAGCAGTATCGTTAATGGCGTCGGTATGGTAATAATCTTTGGGCACATCTTTAATGGGTGTGGTACCACTTACCAGACTAAAAGGGTCAAAAAAATCGACTACTCCCCAGAGCGTACCGAAGAATTTGTCGAAACCCCTGTTGGTTGGATATTGATCGATTGGAGAAAATAAAGGGAAAGATGTTTTATGGTTCAGCCAATCAAGTTGCGCCTGTGGTGCAGGCTGTTCGATAGTATTGGAAACATGCCATTTACCCGACATTGCGGTACTGTAGCCTGCGTTTTTTAAAACTTCGGCCAGTGTTACTGCATTTTTGGAGATGGCACCACGATAACCTTCCACTCCTCTATCAGTGGTCATTTCGCCAATACCGGCATTATGATTGTAAAGCCCCGTTAATAATGCTGCCCGGCTGGGGCAACAGCGGGAAGTATTATAAAAGTTTTTAAAACGTACGCCCTGGCTGGCCAGGTAATCGATATTGGGTGTTTTAATTTCTCCACCATAACAACCGATATCAGAAAAACCAAGATCGTCAGCCAGGATGACAATAATATTTGGCCGTTTATCTACTGCTTTTTTAGGCTTAGGGTTATCAGTAAAAGCGGTTAAAACACTAATCGATCCGATTAAAAGAAGGCTTGAATATTTGGTAAATGTGCGCATCATCATCCAAATTAAGATAAAAATACCAATGTGACAATTTCATCAATTAATTTGTTGCAAACACAGCTAAATCGATTTATATGCCTTATGGCCCTAAACATAGTGAAGAATCTGAAGCTACATTGCAGAATATTCAATAAATATGTAATCTTACTATCAAAAAGATACTAGTATCCCAAAGGATAGCGATATCCTTTACGAAAGCATATAACTTTGTATTATGGGACCAGCAAAAGAACACCGTAACAAAGAAGCTTGTACATCAAGCTTAAATGCGGTAAAAGATGCACTTTATGTATTAAATGGTAAATGGAAACTTCCTTTAATTATTTCCTTACAGGAAGGGCCGCAGCGTTTTAACGAAATTCAGAAATCACTTGGAGAAATTACACCAAAAATTTTATCAAAAGAGCTGAAGGATCTGGAGTTGAACGAATTTGTTGTTCGTAAGGTATTTTCTACTACTCCTGTTACGGTAACCTACGAATTAACGCCTTACAGCGAATCGTTGGATAAAGTAATCAAGGAGTTAAGGGAGTGGGGATTAAAACATCGGGAAAGATTAGTAAAAAATAGAAGGACTGAGCCGATTGCAGAGGCGATGAGTGCTTAATCAGGCTTGGGTATTGCTAAAAAAAGCAATAAACTGATAATGATAAAATTCGGTTATCTTTGTGCAAAATAAAATCGATGGCGGTATTACATAGAAAAGAAGAAAAAATTCAGGCAGTGCTGGGTAGGTTGCCTAAAAAATATACAGACGAACAATTTGTAGAGATGTTCATCAGACTTTATTCTAAAGATTGGGGCAAGATAAAATCGGCTTATATTAAACAATCTCAGGATAAAGAACCTGGAACAATCATTAATATGCCGAAACCAGAGGTATATTTAAAACAGGTTTTAGCCAATTACCTGCAACAAGAACATGCTCCTAAAGCAGTAGAGGTTAAGGAAGAAGTTGTAGTTGAAGCACCTGCGGTTGAAATTAAAAAAGCAAAGGCACCGGCCAAGAAAAAAGAAACTGTAACCGAAGAAGCTCCTGCGGAGGTTAAAAAAGCCAAAGCACCTGCAAAAAAGAAAGCGGAAGTAGCTGAAGAGCCAGTTGCTGAAGTAAAGAAGACAAAAGCACCAGCCAAGAAAAAAGCAGCGGTTACAGAAGAAACTCCAGCGGTTGAAAAGAAAACAAAAACTGTGGCAAAAAAGGCTACAGAAAAAAAATAAAAAATATTTTACACCGAATATAATAAATCGCCTTTTTGGTTGTTTATATATATGAGAGCGTTAATTTAGATGACGGGGATAGGTCGGTATGATCGATCCCCGTTTTTTTTATGGCCCACTCTGAATGCAGTGAAGAATCTTTTAAGGAACGAAATTATCTCAAAATCGTCAGGGATTTTCAGTGTCACTTCCCTAAATACAAATTATTAAAGACAATTTCAGGTGGTTCATGAGGACACAAACCACGGGAGAAGTTATTACAGATTGAAGAACGCAAGATTAACTTAATATTGACAGGGATTTTCCGTGTTTTTCAGTGCATCCGTGGCTAAAAAAATCTTCAAAGCCTACAAAAAAGTGGCCTGTGAGGACACAGGCTACGGGAAGTGCAGAGAGATACCCTGCCATGAATTAACTTGTCATTCTGAATGCATTGAAGAATCTTTTGGTGGTTCCTGGGGACACAAACCGCGGAGATACCACAAAAAAAAAGTGGCCTGTGAAAACACAGACCACTGAAAATCCGCTGAATCCTCAGCAAATCACAATCAAACTAACATATCTTATTTATCGATCATTTTATAATAACGAACATAATCTACTTCCATTTTTTGCGGCCAGATATTGGGATCAATGCCCTGTGCACCGCCCCAATCGCCACCTACTGCAACATTTAACAACAGGTGAAAACGTTTATCAAAAGGCCATACTTTATAACCTGTTCCTTCATTAGCAAATTCAAACACCTTTACATCGTCGTAATAACCACGGATGGCATAAGGGGTCCAATCTACGCGGTACAAGTGAAAGGCTGTACTTGCTCCATCAATTTTTTTGGTAATGGTTTTTTGGGTATTAATTTTGAAATAATACGCCTCACTATGGGTAGTAAAATGCACCATATCCTGATCGTAGCCCACATGCTCCATAATATCAATTTCACCTGATTTAGGCCAGTCGCCATAAAAACGATCAGTTGGCAACATCCAGATGGCGGGCCAGGTGCCTTTACCTGTTGGTAATTTTGCCTTAATTTCGAAACGGCCGTATAAAGCATCGAGTTTATTGCGGGTTACCATACGGGATGAGGTATAAGCCATACCGCCCATATTCTCTTTTTTTGCTGTAATGGTTAATATTCCGCCGGCAACACTGGCATTATTGGTGGTGTTGGTGTAATATTCCAGCTCTTTGTTCCCCCAGCCACTGCCTCCGGTATCGTAATCCCAATTGCCGGAAAGTGGTGCACCGGTATTGGTAAATTCATCAGCCCAGGTTGGCGTGGTTTCAAAGGCCCAGCCTTTATCAACAGCTGGCCCCACTACTGGCGGCACATAAACTAATCCATCACCACCTCCCTTTGAACAGGAACTCAATGCAAGTGCGCTAATGGCAAATGCAAAAACCACACTTTTAAAATGCTTTACTGAATGTCTCATCATATAAATTTTTTAAAATAAGGCAGTTTGCGCTTTGCAAACTGCCCTGTTAAAATCAAGCTTTACTTAAACTCAAAATCATCAATGTAAAATATGCCCGGTGCCGGATGACCTTCGCCACCCAACTGAACCACAATTTTATCATATAACGTTTGGGCAGATGAGCCCGAATAATCGAATTCCAACTGTATCCACTTATTGTAATCGGTAGCCGCAATGGTTTTAAAAACCTCAATCTGCGTAGTATAAGCATTGCCACCCAACAGAGAATTTTGCAGCTTAACTGAAACTTTTGGCTGCAAGGTTGTAAAATCATTTCCACCTGGGATAAAAACCTTTATGCGGATTTTATTTTTCGCAGCAAGATCAAAACGATATGGTAAGGTTACATTCAGGTTTCCATACTGACCACCTTCGCCGGTTATTTTCTCATAATAACCTACTTTGGTAGAAGTATTTACCGGAAATTTTGCTGGGTTATCATAAGGGCTTGTAAAAGTAATATTTTCGGTAGCCCAGGTGAAATTAGAAGTCCCTTGAAAATCATCAGTTAGGTTTGCTGCCTGTATAGGCTTTTGTACTACCGGACGTACATACCCTTTTTTAATTAATCTTAAGTACCAGGCATTACCACTATTGGCTTTATCTAAACAGCGTAACCACATTTCATTATCATTTAAAGATAAGATCTGATACTGAGAAACGCCGAGATAATAACCAATAAAACCTCCACCAGAAATGGTGATGTATTTAGCACCATTTATTTCGGTAACCAGCCAGGTTAAATTGGTTGGCGGGGTATAATTTACCATCGGATCGTTTGAGCCCGCCGGTCCACCGATTCCAGGCGCATTCGCTGCGTTGGCAAAAGTAGTCCCTTTATTATCGTAGGTATATTTCAGGGCATTCATATTAAAAGTCATCTCATCATCGTAAAAACCCAAACCACTTTTCTCATCCGGCCCGGCCTGGTACCAATCTGGTGTTTGAGAGGTAATAGGACCAACACCTAAATGCCCGGGTGTTTTCTGATCGATTACCCAGGTAAAACCTGTGGCATTTGATAAGCCGCCAGATAAAGTGGTAAAAGCAGGATCGGTTAACATAGCGGGGTTTGTAGTGGCGATAACGACTGATTTGGTACTCGAAACCGAGCCACCATCGGTAACAATGGTCAATTTTACGGTATAGGTTCCTGCAAGTGGATAAGCAGCTGTTACGGTATTACCATCTCCGGTTGCACCATTACCGAAATCCCAAAGGGCTTTAAAACCCGGCGATTGGTTTACCAGAGTAACGATATTGGCATTGGTTGCACCAGGTGTTACGGTAAATTTAACCTGATCTGCCGTAGGTGCAACACCCAGGTCTTTATCTGTATTTCCTTTTTTGCAGGCACTAAAGCTCAGCAAAAGCAGCAAGGTCATAAACCCGGCTGTTTGTTTAATGATATAATTTAATTTCATGATATCTTAATTAATTATAGCCTGGATTTTGTTTAATTACCCCTTTTGTAAGGTCGATTTCCTGTTGCGGGATGGGTATAAATTCACTTTTACCAGCTTTATAGCCCACCGGCCCTAAAACAGTAACTGCCCTGCCGCTACGCACCAGATCGAAGAAACGATGGCCTTCGAAAGCCAGTTCTAACCTGCGCTCGTTGAAGATATTATCAAGAGTTGCCGGAACAGGTGTTAAACCTACTCTTGCCCTAACGGCTGTAAGCAATTCCAGGGCACGGGTTGGGTCGCTGTTTAACCTTACCAAAGCCTCGGCTTCCATTAAATAGGTATCGGCTAAACGCATTTCAATTTCGTCAATCGGCCAGTTTAATTCGGCGACACCACTATTAGAGCGGTAAGCTTTTAAAGGCGCGTATTTTTTGATGAAATAATCGGTGTTCTGGTATCTTTTGTTATAGGTTGCGCCGGTAACTTGTAGTGCAGCGCCATCTATAACCGAGGTGGCAAAACGTGGGTCGGTTTTCATTACATTTACCAGGCTAAGCGTTACCGGACAGAAGCCCCAGCCAGCGGAGTAAGTATCGCCATTGTAGCCATCCATGCCAACAAACTGCGTAGCTACATTACCCTCACCACCGTTTACCCAGCCCCAATCGCCCCAGGCAGCTAAATTAGAGTGTGGAATTTCAAGAATTACCTCGGCATTGAATTTATTATCCGGCCTGAAAATATCGGCGTAATTTGGCAATAAAGAATAACCATAGGCATTACCAACCTTGTTAATATCGTTAAATAAAGTTGCGGCTTCCTGAAGCTTGGTATTATCGTTTTGATATAGCAGAACCTTTGCCAGCAATGCTTTTGCAGCACCCATCGAAATACGGCCTTTTTCACTTGTAGCAACAGTTGTGGGCAACGAAGGGTAGGCATCGCGCAGATCTCTTTCTACCTGGGCATATATTGCTGCTGGTGCAGATTGTGTTTGCGTATATAATTCAGCAGTTGGAATAATAGCAGTAATTAATGGAACGTTGCCAAAAAACCTCACCAGGTCGAAATAGAAGTAAGCCCTTAAAAACTTAGCTTCGGCAGTAACCCTTGCTTTAAAACCTGCACTTAAGGTTGTTGCTTTTCCAATTTTCTCTAAAATAATATTGGCACGGTTAATCCCGGTGAAGTTTTTACTCCATAAGCCCACCTGTGGGCCCAATCTCGAATCCATGTTAAAATTATCGTAAGCCACCCATCCTGGCTGATCGGAAGCATTACTTCCACCTGCAAAACAATCATCAGATGCCGCACTTAAAAGTGGCTGTTTCATGGTATAACCGCCAGTTGTACCCCATTGCATTACATCATATACGGCAATTAAGCCTTGATAAACTTCGGTTTCGTTACGGTAGAAATTTTCTTCAGTTGCAGTTCCCCTCGGGGTTAACTCTAAAAAATCTTTTTTACAAGAAATGCTTAATTGCATCATTACCAAAATGGCAATCGAATATTTTATATGTCTAATTTTCATAGCGTTATTATTAAAATCCAACATTTACACCTACAAAAAATGACCTGGCCTGTGGATAAAAGCCACGATCAACACCTAAGCTGCTCCCGCCAATTTCCGGATCGTAACCCGTGTATTTGGTTAGTGTAAACAGGTTATTGCTCATTACATAAAACTTCAGGTTATCCAATCCGATCTTGCTGATCAGGTTTTTTGGCAAGGTATAACCCAATTGAATGTTTTTTAAACGGAAATAGGCACCACTTTCCAGGAATAAACTCGATACGCGGCTATAATTTTTATTGTCATCCTGTAAGGTTGCACGCGGAATGGTGTTGCTGGTTCCCTCACCTGTCCAACGGTTTAAAATGTTGGTGGTGTAGTTAGATGGCGTTAAATCGAACCTTCTTAATCCGTTAAAAATCATGTTACCTGAAACACCTTGTCCGAAAAGGGAGATATCAAAACCTTTATACTTTGCAGAAACGGTAATACCATAGGTAAAATTAGGGTTGGACCGGCCTAAAAAAGTACGATCGGCATCGCTGATCACCCCATCGCCATTAAGGTCTAAAAATTTAATATCACCCGGTTTTGCATTAGGCTGGATCAACGTTCCGGCACCGTTTTTATAATTGTTAATTTCTGCCTGATTTTGAAAAAGACCTGCCGTCTGGTAACCAAAAAACGAATCAACTGATTGGCCTATAGCCACACGGGTTACTTCTAACGCCTGTGGGGTAATGGTTTGCCTGTTCGGGATATAATCTTTATCGGCACCTAATAAGGTTACCTGATTTTTGATAAATGAGGCATTACCGGCAACATGGAAACTTACTTCGCCAACTTTTTTGTTCCATCCCAATTCAATTTCGAAACCCCTGTTGTATAAATCTGCAGTATTGGCGTAAGGCCCGGTATTACCAACATACGATGGTACCACCTGAGGCAACAACATTCCATAAGTTTTTTTATTAAAATAGCTGGTTCCCAAAGTAATGCCTTCAAATAAGGTGGCATCAAAACCTAGATCAAATGATGAGGTTTCTTCCCATTTCAAATCAGGATTAGAAAGTGCATTCGGGCTAACACCATTTACTAAAGCCTGACCGGCACTGGTACCTAAGGAATAGTTTCGGCCACCACTTACTGTAGCCAGATAGCTAAAATCAGGAATACGGTCGTTACCATTTACGCCATACGATCCCCTGAATTTTAAAAAGGTAACAATATCATTTTTAGGCCAGAAATTTTCTCTGGAAGCTACCCATCCAATAGATGCTGATGGAAAATAACCATATTTGTTGTTTGGTCCGAAGCGGGATGAACCATCTCTGCGGATAATACCCGTAAACAGGTATTTTTCATCATAATTGTAAATAATCCGCCCGAAAATTGAGGTAAGGGTATTTAAATATTCTGAACCATACACATCAGAACTAGTTCTTGCTACAGGAAACTGCATCGAAGCATCTTTTAGGTTATCAACAGGGATACCTTCTTTAATTCCACCTAAAGTTTCGCCCTTATTTTTTTGCGAAGAGTAACCTAACAAAGCAGTAATGGCATGTTTACCAAATGTTCTGTCGTAACTTAACGTATTTTCTAACGACCAAAGTAAACCCCGGTTGCTATCTCTGGTATAAGCGGTTAAGGTTGATAGATTGATGGAGTTTAAGTAATAAATCGGACGAAAGGTTTGTCCACCCCAAAAAGCCAGGTCTACGCCTCCCGTAGTCCTTGCTTTTAGTCCTTTTATAAATTCTACTTCTGCAAATACATTTCCAACCACTTTATCGCTCCAGTTATTTCCCTGGGCAACCTGTAAAGCTGCAACCGGATTTAAAACTTCAGATTGAGCATAGTCGGAAATACCATAAGGAAAGCCTGCTTCATTTCTTACCACCGGATTACCGAGGTATTTAGGCAAACCGTATTTAGCCGGATCGGTTTCTACAACCGGTGTTATCGGATCCATGTTAATGGCCCTGCTTAAAGGCGAACCATATTCGGTATTGGTACTTACCCCTATCGAATTTATACGTGTATAACCAATGGAGTTACCAAATTTAATATTCTTGGTTATTTTATGCTCGAAATTAAACCTGGCTGTAAATCTTTTAAATTTCGAGTTAGAAGTGGCCACTATACCATCCTGATCGAGGTAACTGAACGAACCATAATAAATAGATTTATCGTTACCGCCACTCATGTTTAAATCGTGGTTCTGGATCATTGCGCTGTTATTGAACACAGCAGCCTGCCAGTCAGTCCCTTCGCCATATTGCGCAGGGTTTGGGAAACGTACAGCCGATACACCATCTGCCAATTGCGATTCGTTATAAATGGTTGCGTATTGTGTGGCATTTAAAAGTTTAAGTTTGGTAGAAGGTGCCTGCGTACCGATATAATTATTATACTCTAACCTTACGCGGCCTGTATTTGCCCCTTTTTTGGTTGAGACAAGAATAACCCCATTGGCTGCACGCGTACCGTAAATGGCTGCAGAAGCCGCATCTTTTAATACCTCGATAGATTCGATATCCGATTGGTTTAAATATTCGATGCCGCCTTCAATCACCACACCATCAACCACAAACAAAGGATTGGCGTTATTAATATTTGCTGTACCCCTGATCCTGATGGTACCACCATCACCGGGTTGACCAGAGCTGGTCATTACCATTACGCCCGAGGCCCTTCCCTGTAACGATTGTTCAATCCTGATGACAGGCATATCTTTTAAATCACTGGCTTTAACCGAAGCAATTGCACCGGTTACCACACTTTTCTTTTGTGTACCATAACCAATCACCACTGCATCAGCCAATAAACCTGCCTGCGGTTCTAATTTTATCGTTAAACCATTGGCGGCTGTTACCTCTTTATTTTCGTAACCGATGTAAGAAATTACCAGTGTGGCACCCTCTGTTACATCTTTTAAAACAAAAGCGCCTGTTTCGTCGGTTACCGCTCCCTGGTTGGTTCCTTTCACTTTTACACTTGCACCAGCCATTGGTGTGCCTTTCTCGTCAACTATTTTGCCGCTGATATCAACAAAAGAGCGGATCATTAACGGGGTACCCTCTGCCGATTTACGGTGAATAATGATGGTGTTGTTTTTGATGGTATAACCTAAAGGCTGATCGCTGAAAATGCGTTTCAGTGCTTCTTTAATATCGGTATTGCGAATATCAATGGTTACCGGTTTGGCTTCTTTTAAAAGATCCAAATCATATAAAAAACTGTAACCCACACTTTTGTTCAGCTTGCGAAAAACCTTGAGGAGCGTGGTGTTTTTTTCTGATAATGTTACGTTTTGTGCATTTGCAGCTCCGTAACTGAGCTGTAAAAATGTAGTGATTAGTAAGACAAAAGTCAATTTCATAATCAACAAAATTTTAAACAGGCGCCCCTTTGGTTTGGGCAACCATTCAGTATAAAAATTCATATATTTGGTTATTAGGTTTAGAATAGTTGTATCTCACAATTTTACGATTAGAATAAAGCCTTAAATATGGCCGGGAGCGTTGCCGCGCTTCCGGTTTTTTCAGGCCTATGCTAATAAATCATCATCTTCTGATGAAAAAGTATAGGTTATGGCATCACTAAGATCCTCCTCTCTTCTATTTTAAAGTGTACTGCCCCGGTGGTTTGCAGCATATCCAGCACCTCATTTACACTATTGAAACGCGAAATGCGCCCACCAAAAGTTTTATTGATTTTGTTGCCGCGGTAATCTATTTCTACATTATACCAACGGGCAATTTTATTCATAATGGTTTCTAAATTTTCTTCATTAAAGCTGAAATAGCCATCTTTCCAGGTTACGGCTTCCTCTGCATCTATCGTTTCTACCTTTACCAACGGCGATGAAGAATTGATGATCGACTGCTGGCCTGGTTTTAACAATTGCGAAATATTCGATTGCAGGTTTTTAATCCTTACGCTACCTTCAAGCAAGGTTGTTTTATTGCTGGGTTCGTTGTTATAGGCATTAATATTAAAATGCGTACCCAATACTTCAACCTCCTGGCTCCTGCCCGCACCAATGTCGCTTTTCACTTTAAACGGAACCCTCATGCCGTTTTTGTCGGTTAATTTGGCTACTTCGAAATAAGCTTCGCCTTTCAGCTCTACTTTTCTTTCTTCCTCATTAAAAGCCGCCGGATATTTTAAAGCAGATTCGGCGTTTAGCCAAACTTTGGTCCCATCAGGAAGGTTGATCTGGTACTGCCCGCCGCGTGGCGTTTCGATTGTGTTAAAAACATCTTTTCTATGGTTCGATGCCGATTGAGTAGCTACAGTATAAATCAGTTCGCCTTTACTCGTTTTAGTGATGTTGATCCCTGCCTGTTTAGCAATTATGCCATTGGTAGCATCTGTAAGCGATATTTTAGAACCATCAGCGAGGGTTAAAGTTGCTTTGTTCCCCCCGGGTTTAATAATTTTTTCTGTCGTTTTGCTGGTTTGTTGCTGATCGGGCAGCTGTTTTTTAAGCTGGTTACTGATCACAAAACCAATAAAGAAAAGTACCACTGCCGCGGCAGCCAGTTTCGGCCAAAGCAATTGTTTTCGGGTCGATTTAAGTTCGGTTTCTTCTTCAATTGCACTCCAGATCTGATTTTTAGCATCAGTTAACTCGGCGTGATCTAAATCCGATGTCTTAGTGCGCAGTGCAGATAAATGCCACGATTCTACTAAAGTTTTTTCATCTTCAGTACACAATCCATTTCTGTATCGTTCTAAAAGTTTTTCAACTTCGGCTTTATTCATTGCTTCAAGATATTTGGTTAATTAAATATATGTAGGTTAACCAAAGCCCAGGTAGTAGATGAAAGGAAAATATTTTTATTTTTTTTTAAAAACGATAAAATTATTACCACTTAGGTGCGCTAAGGTGGTCAATATTATTTTGTAAATGAATGGTTTAGTGTTAATGGCTGACACCTGTCCTGCTATCCCTCCAAGTCCTCACTCATACTTCGCTCCGGGCTTTCCGTTCTATCAGGTTTATTCAACAGAGGGTAGCTTTCAAACCTAGAAGGTTTATGATTTAATTTGAAACGGTGGGTTTTGCGTTAGGGATTGTAAGGGTTCAGTACCAATCTTTCATCGGTACCGGAGCGAAGCGCAGCCCTGAAAAGCCCGACCTCTTTCCCGATTTTTCATCGGGATTGGGTAACGCCCAAATCAATCAATTTATAATTTTTGGGTTAGAATAAAAATCAACGGATCATTAAAATTATGGCCAGTAGCAGAAATGAAGTGAGTTTTAGCCTTAAAACCTTTAGCGCATTGCTCATTTGTTTTTTTACCGTTTTATCTGATAAATGCAAAATATCTGCAATTTCCTTTTGGGTAAGGTGTTGCCTACGGCTCATTTCGAAAATCACACGCATTTTTGGCGGTAATAGCGCTACTTCTTTTTCAATCAATGAAGCAAATTCGCGTTCACGGATATAGTTATCCGTCACATAATCGCCCTGGTCGGCAAAATTTTCTAAAGATTGCAGATAGTTAGTCCGTGATTTGTTTTTATCCAGCCAATCGAAGATTTTATACCTCACTGCGGTGTACAAATAAGCTGACAGCTGCGATTTGATTTTAATGTCAGGATTACTCCACAGGTAAACGAAAATTTCCTGTACAATATCTCTCGCATCTTCCTTATCAGGCACCATTTTACAGGCGTAGATATACAACAACCCATTAAAGCGTTCGTATATTTCTTCAAACGCATACTTATTCCCTTCCTGCATCAGGACGAAAAGTTCGAGATCGGTTAATGATTTATATGCAGACACCTGGTTAGAATGATTAATACGAATGTAAGAAATTGTTTATCGTAAATCCTAACATTATTTTAATATAGCCCTGAGCTTTAAACGTTTTAGCAACGCATAAAAACAGATTCTACATACAATTGTAAAGTTTAATGCTTTAATTGGTATATCGGGAAATTCCGATATACCTTTGTGTCATGGATCAGGTAGAAATATTTAAGGCACTTTCTAATAAAACGCGTTTACAGATTTTAGGCTGGCTAAAAGAGCCTGCGGCTCACTTCCCCGAGCAACCTGCAGGTGCTGATTTTGAAACTGTTGGCGTTTGCGTAGGGCAAATTCAGATTAAAAGTGGCTTATCACAAAGTACCATTTCAGAATACCTTTCTATCCTTCAACGTGCCGATTTAATCAGTTCTACCCGTATCGGGCAATGGACTTATTACAAACGCAATAAAGAAGGTGTGGAAAAATTAAGCGAGATCATCAATACAGCATTATAAATTTCAAAATAATATGAACACAGATAGTTTATTCAGGCCTTTTAGCCTTAAAACATTACATACAAAAAATAGGATTGTTATGGCTCCGATGACGAGGTCTTTCTCGCCCAATGGTGTGCCAACTGCCGATGTAGCCAGCTACTATAGCAAAAGAGCCGCAGGTGAAGTAGGATTAATCCTATCAGAAGGCACCGTAATTAACCGTCCATCTTCATCAGCAGATCCCAATATTCCACATTTTTATGGTACTGAAGCGTTAGCGGGCTGGGAAAATGTAATTAAAAGCGTTCATCAGGCCGGCGGACAAATGGGCCCACAGATCTGGCACCAGGGTGTAATGGAGAACCACGCATCAGGCTGGTTGCCTGGCACACCTTTCGAAGGTCCATCTAGCTTACAGAAACCAGGTTTCGAAAACGGCGTAGCCATGACGGATGCTGCCATTGCCGATACTATCGCTGCGTTTGGACAAGCTGCTGCAGATGCCAAAGCGCTGGGTTTTGATACGGTTGAAATACACGGTGCGCACCAATATTTAATCGATCAGTTTTTCTGGGACGGAACGAACAACCGTACCGATATTTATGGCGGTAAAACTTTGGCCGAACGTACTCGTTTCGGTGTTGAAGTAATTAAGGAAGTACGTAAAAGGGTAGGTGAAGATTTCGCTGTGATTATCCGTTTATCACAGTTTAAACCTGCTGCTTACGATTTTAAACTCGCAAAAAATGAGCAGGAAATGGAACAGTGGTTAACACCATTAGCCGATGCCGGAATTGATATTTTCCACTGCTCGCAACGCCGTTTCTGGGAACCTGAATTTGAAGGTTCTGATCTGAACTTTGCGGGTTGGGCTAAAAAAATCACCGGAAAAGCAACTATTTCAGTAGGTTCAGTTGGTTTAGATGGCGATTTCTTTGGTGCTTTTGCCGGTCAAAGCTCACAACCTAGCTCGTTAGATGAACTGGTACGCAGAATGGACCGTGGCGATTTCGATTTAGTAGCTGTTGGCCGTCCGCTTTTAGCAGACCCGAACTGGGTAGAAAAAATTAAACATAACCGTACAGAAGAATTAAAAGGCTTTAGTAAAGAAGCTTTAATGCAACTGGTATAATTTTACCCTCTTTTTCTTTTTAAGTTTAAAAGCATCTCGAAAGGGGTGCTTTTTTGCTTTTAGGTGTTACAACTGACGGCTTTTTTTGCCACGAAAACACAGAAATTACAGAATTAATTGCTCATCAACCTAATCCGTCATTGCGAGAAGGCTTTTTCAGCCGACGAAGCAATCCTTCCCGTTGCGCTAGTCGGGATTTGCAACCCCGTCTTAAGGGGCTTAGGATTTGTAATCCTTATGAGTGGATTATAAATCCACAGTTCAAAGGTCGGGATTTAAATCCCGACCAACCTTAAGCCTTTACCGTCCCTTCCCATGGCGTCATTTCGAGCGGAGTGCATCGCGGAGTGGAGAGATGACGTGATGAATAAAATTTCAATCTAAATTCCACCCTTTTTCCTTAAATTCACCTCACAAAAATTGAACATCGCATGTCGAACATTAAATTGATTATCGAAGAAAGGCCCGCAAATATTGGCAATTTTATGGTTGGCAGGCTTTTGCCTTTCAGAGAGAAACGTATGGTTGGTCCTTTTTCTTTTATCGACCACATGGGGCCGGCTGCCATGAGTGATCATGAAAATCTCGATGTTCCACCCCATCCACACATCGGGCTTTCTACTTTAACTTTTTTATTTGAAGGAGAAGTTACACATAAAGATAGTTTGGGATCGGATGTGGTAATTAAACCCGGGCAAGTAAACTGGATGACATCCGGGAGCGGCATTGTACACTCAGAAAGAACCCCCGAATACCTGCGCCACAGCGATAAAATGTTGCATGGTTTACAGATTTGGGTGGCTTTGCCTAAAGCATTGGAACAAATGGAGCCTGAATTTTTTCATGTAGAAGGTACCGACATTCCTGCATGGGAACAAGATGGTATTGCCATTAAATTAATTGCTGGTGAAGCATTTGGTCGTAAATCACCCGTTCCCGTGTATAGTCCGCTGTATTTCTTAGAGTTAAAAAGTACCAAACGTCAAAAAATAAATATCGGCGATGACCTTTTCGGAGAGAGTGCCCTTTACATTTTAGAAGGAGCGATTGAAAGCGACGGACATATTTTCGAGCCACGGCAAATTTTAATTGCCAATGATGCTAAACTCTGCGAGTTTACCATGCACGAAAATACAAGCGTTTATATTTTCGGCGGCGAACCTTTTCCTGAAGAGCGGTTTATTTATTGGAATTTCGTGGCATCTGAGAAAGAACTGATTGAGAAAGCAAAACAAAAGTGGATTGAACAAAGCTTTAAACCTGTACCTGGCGAAACCGATTTTGTGCCACTGCCAGATCCGATCAAAAATATTAAACATTAATTCTTTTAAAACAGTTAAAATCTAAATTTTGGGATATAAATGTAGCTCTTGCGGCGAAATTCATGAAGAATGGCCCGCATTAACCTATAATTCGCCTTCTTATTATAATAATTTGTCGGAAGATGAAAAATCTACAATCGGCTATCTTAGTGCTGATTTCTGTACTATCGATTACCCTGATGGAAAAGAGAGATTTATCCGTTGTACACTAACCCAAAAAGTTAACGATCATTGCGAAGATTTAGAATACGGCCTTTGGGTATCGTTAAGTGAAAAAAATTTCGACGACTATTCAAAAAACTACGATAATAAAAACCATGAAGCAGGGTATTTTGGCTGGCTATCGAATTGGCTTCCAGACTACAATTTTGAAAAAAGCATCCCTACAAATGTGAATACCAGAACAGGAGGTTACAGACCGGAAATTATTCCGCATGAAGATTTCGACCATCCTTTTGTTAAAGATTATTATTCAGGGATAACCAAAGCGGAAGCAGAAAGAAGAATAAATGAAATGCTTAACGCATAATTTTAGTTTCTCTTAAACAAATTCATATTTACCGAAACTGCCACACCTGTTGATGATAATTTTGAATTGCCGTAACCAATATCGGTTAATGGGATTTTCATAAAAGGTTTGGCGCTAATGCTTAAATTGTTATTTATTTTATGCTGAAATTCTACCCCAACATTAGCTATACCTAAATAATGTTGGTTTTGGCCTTTAACTTCCCAACCCTGCGGACCTTGGTAAGCACCATCGTAACTATAGCTGTATTTTTCCTTTAACATAATATAACTCGAAAGCCCGGTACTCACCGAAATTGCGTTTCTGTTATTTCCAAAAACCTTAAAGTTTACATTTAAAGGAATATCGATTACATCACAATTGGCATGGATATTTGATGGCGCTACTTTAAAAACATAACTGCTATTCGGCCTGTACAAACTAAAATCCGAATCATAAATTTTCTTGGCGTACGATGCTCCGGTGGTTATACTTAGCCTTTTGGTTAAAATATAAGTCGCTTCTACCCCAAAGCCACCGCTTAAATTACTCGTACCCGATTTTTGAACACTTGTTAAATCCGGTGCGGCTAAAATACTCAGCACCAATCTCGATTTTTGTTTTACAACCGGTGGCTTAAAGCGTTCGGTTTTACCCGTTGCAACACTGGCTGTTAAGTTTTCATCTTTAAACTGAACCGGATTAATTTCAGAACCCAATGCTGGTTTAAATGCTACATTGGCCAGCATATTGGTATTATTGCCAGCGGTTTCAATGGCATTTTCACCAACTTCTACATTAACCCCAACAGCATTTTTTTGAGGGGCTTTTCCTGCTGCATCATTACTTTTTTGAGTTACAGCTAACGAATTTGAATCAATATTTATTTTAGGCGCAATTTTCTCCGTAGTTATCCCGGTTGATTTTTCTGTATTATTTGGTGGCGTATTATTAGGGTTTTGATTTCCTTTATCAGTTTTAATCACTATAGCTTCGATATTGTTGTTCGGTTTCACCCATAAAAACACGATCACCAGCATTGCAGCAATTCCGGCTGCAGCAGCATACCAAAATAAAGGTATCACCCTTCTTTTTGGTGCCGGATGCAATCTTTCCTCCAGATTATCCCAATCTAAATCATTAAAAGGCAGATCGGGGTTCTCCAATCCATCCTTAAATAATTTATCTATATCTTTTCCCTCTTTCATTGCATGTTTGTGTTTAACCTTATCTGTAAAAGGTTTTTATCTACGCCAGAAGTCCTTACCTGGTAAGTTTTCGCATCAGTAGCTTTTAGCATTTCCTGTAGTTTTTGCCGCGCCTTAAATAGGTTCGACTTTGAAGTTCCGATGGATATTCCCAGCATTTCGGCAATTTCTTCATGACTATAGCCATCAATAGCAAAAAGGTTGAAAACTGTTCGGTAGGCGGGGCTTAACGTTTGCACCAATGCCAAAAGATCATTGTAGGCCAGTTTATCATACACCGAACCTATCTGAGCAATATTTTCCTGCTCCTGGATATCTACATGGTCGGTAAATTTTAAATTGGCCCGGTAATAATCAATAGCGGTATTGGTTATAATCCGGCCCAGCCAGGGCATAAAAGCCTTGGTAGTTTCATATTTGGTTATATTTTTAAAGGCTTTAAAAAAGCCATCGTTCAGTATCCCTGCAGCATCTAACCGATCGTTTGCATAGCGCAAACAAATACCCATAGCAAAGCTATAGAAATGTTTATATAGGGCTTTCTGACTATCCCTTTCATTTCTAATGCAGCCCTGAATATACTTTTGTATAGTTTCTTCACTATCGCGGTTAGCGGTCACAAATTCTCCTTTCAACACACATTACGGCAAGGGATAACAAAAGGTTGCCTGAAAAAATTATTTTTTAAAAATATTTTATTTTGTTCGTTTTGGTCAAAAAAATCTCCATTCCACAAGCAACCATTTACAACTTGGCGGCGTAATAGCGGCATATCAATTTTTATTAAAGTTAAAACTAAAAACAAAAATCTTATGCTAATCTACTTAAAAAAGAATCTATTGGCTATTGCCTGTATAGCTATAGTATTTACTGCCTGCAAGAAAAATAGTTCAGATGATCCTAGCACGCCACCTGTTGTAAATAATAACAAGGGAATCCAACTGGCAACTGATGCAAAATTTGGATCGGTACTAACGGATAAAGATGGCAAAACGTTATACTTCTTTTCATCTGATGCTGCTGGTACCCCAACCTGCATAAATGGTTGCGAAACTACCTGGCCGCTTTATTACTCTGCAGATGCCAGTACAGATTTAAAATTGAACAAAGCCGAAGTTGGCGAGGTTACCAGAGCCGATGGACGTAAACAAAACACTTACCGCGGTTACCCACTTTATTATTTTGCCGGCGATGTTAACAAAGGTGATACTAAAGGTGATGGTGTGGGAGGAATCTGGTTTGTAGCCAAGCCTGATTATTCGTTAATGTTAGCCAATGCACAACTGACGGGAAAAGTAGCTGGAGTAAGCACAAATTTCACCGGTACTTATACCGTAGGTGATGGTAAAACCGTTTACCTAACCGATAATAAAGGCCGTACTTTATATGCTTTTGCACCAGATAAAAATGGCGTAAATACTTATACAAAAGGTACTGCGCAGGAAGGAATCTGGCCTGTTTACGAATCAGAAGTGCTTAATTTACCTTCTGCTGTAACCAAAACCGATATCGGCGTTATTACGGTAGCCACCATTAGTAAAAAACAATTAACCTATAAAGGATGGCCTTTATACTATTATGTTCCTGATGTGAATAGAGGTGATAATCAAGGTTTCTTAGTTGGAAAAACGCCGGGATCAGTTTGGCCTGTATTACAGCTGAACGCAACTGTTGCTCCGGCGCAATAAAACATTAGGGTTAGGCGGGTAGAATGGTCGGCTGGTGTTTATCAGCCGGCCTTTTTTATACAGCTAATAAAGCCTCTTTAATTTTCTCGGCAGCCTCAGCCAATTCTTCAGTTGTTGGCTTTAATTTCTCTTTGCTAAAGTTCATATCACTTACATTATTCATCGGTATTAAATGAATATGTGCATGTGGAACCTCTAATCCAATTACCGAAACCCCTACTTTTTTACAAGGGAAAGCCACTTTTAATCCTTTAGCTACAATTTTAGCAAACATCCACAAACCAACATATAAATCTTCATCCATATCAAAGATATAGTCGGTTTCAATTTTAGGAATCACTAAAACATGGCCCGCAGTTAATGGCTGAACATCTAAAAAAGCTAAATATTCTACTGTTTCGGCTACAACATGTGCCGGAATTTCGCCCGCAACGATTTTTGAAAAGATAGTCATTTGAGGTATATGGTTTAGGGTGTGCTGTTTAGGGTTTTTATAGCGGAGGATAGGCCTAAGCCTTACACCTCCACCTTTAACCTTATCTCGAAATCTCTAAAACTTCAAACTGCATTTTACCTGCAGGTACTTCAATTTCAGCAAACTCGCCTACCGATTTACCCAATAAACCTTGCGCAATTGGCGATTTAACCGAAATTTTTCCGGTTTTTAAATCTGCTTCCGTTTCTGCCACCAACTGGTAAGTCATGGTAGCGCCGTTTTTAACATTTTTTATTTTTACGATGGATAATGCCAATACTTTCGATAAATCCATTTTCGACTCATCAATTAAACGTGCATTCGCCAGCGTATTCTTTAATTTCGATATTTTTGCTTCATGCAAACCCTGCGCCTCTTTTGCGGCATCGTATTCTGCATTCTCCGATAAATCACCTTTATCCCTTGCTTCTGCAATTGCTTTAGATATAAGCTGACGACCGGTGGTGGTTAGATAATGTACTTCCTCTTTCAATTTATCTAACCCCTCTTGGGTGTAGTATGTTACCTCTGTCATTGCTCTATTAATTTTTATTCAAACACTATAAAAAACAAACAAGACTATATAGTTGGTTTGCTACATAGTCTTGCTTCAATTATAACGAAGATAAAATGTGGAAATTACAAAAGCAAATAAAAGATTAAGATTTAATAGATTTTTAGATTTCCGGATCTCTTTTTTACATCAATCAGTTTATATTTATATGCAACATGCACCAAAAACGTAACATTCAATCATATACCCATTCAAAAATCTATCATTCTCCCATTCAATCATTTTCTAATTCAATCATTAGTCCTATTTTAGCTTAAATTATTCGTAAAAAAAATGAAAAAGTTATTCTCTATTGCCCTGCTTATTGGTTTGGGTGGGTATATGGCTTCGGCACAGGAGCTTTATATGCCACGGAACATTAAAGCGGCATACACTAAGGGCACACGTTCGATGAATGGAAAGCCCGGCCCTAATTACTGGCAGAACCACGGCAAGTACAACATGGATATTAAAGTTGATGCAGAAACCAAAGTGGTAAGCGGTAAGGAAGAAATTTTATACAGCAACAATAGCGCTGATACCTTAAAAACCCTCGCTATCCGCTTTGTAAACAACCTGCATAAACCAACTTCTCCAAGAAATGGCGCTGTAAGTGAAGATTTTTTAAGCACCGGGTTAAACATCACTTCTTTTTCTATTGATGGTGAAACTTACAAGGTAGACAGTAAAAACTGGGGAACGGTTGGCAATGTAAAAATGAAGAAACCATTGGCCCCAAAATCAAAAATTACCGTTAAAATAGAATGGGATTATCCTTTATCAAAAGAAAGCGGCCGTGAAGGGCAGATTGATCCAAACGCTTTCTTTGTGGCTTATAGTTATCCGCGCATCTCCGTTTATGATGATTATAACGGTTGGGACCGCATTCCACATACCGATAGAGCCGAGTTTTACAACGATTTTAACGATTACGAATTCTCGATCAAAGCACCGAAAAATTATGTGGTTTATGCAACAGGCGATTTCCTGAATCCTGATGAGGTATTACAGCCAGAAATTGCTACCCGCTTAAAAAAATCATACAATGGCGATGAGGTAATCCACATTGCTACCGAACAGGAAATGAAAGATGGTAAAGTAACCCAGCAAAAAGACTGGAATACCTGGAAATTTGCAGTAAACCACATCACTGATGTTACTTTCGCTTTAAGCAACCATTATGTTTGGGATGGTGCCAGTGTTATTGTAGATAAAAAAACCAATCGCCGATCGAGCGCTCAGGCTGCTTACAACCCAACAAGCGGCAAAGATTTTGTGAACTCGGTTAAATATAACCTGAATGCTTTAGACTGGTTTTCGAACAACTGGCCCGGCATTCCATATCCTTATGTAAAAACCATTGCTTTTCAGGGTTTTGCTGATATGGAATATCCAATGATGGTGAACGATTCGGAATTTGGCGATCCTATTTTTGCACAGTTGGTTCAGGATCATGAAGTAGCACACACTTATTTCCCATTTTATATGGGCATTAACGAAACCCGCTATGCTTACATGGATGAAGGTTGGGCCACTACATTCGAATATTTAATTGGTATTGCAGAGCATGGTAAAGAAGCCGCCGATAAGTTTTACAAAAGTTTTAGGGTAAATCAGTACATTAACGATAAATCTACTGAAGAAGATCAGCCGGTAATTTCGATGTCTGATCAGGTATCAGGAGCAGGTTATGGAAACAACTCGTACGGAAAAGCGTCATTATCTTACCTGGCCTTAAAAGATATGCTTGGCGATGAGTTGTTCAAAAAAGCTTTACATACCTATATGAGTAACTGGAATGGTAAACATCCAATTCCATGGGATTATTTTAACTCAATGAACGCAGGCGCTGGACAAAACTTAAACTGGTTTTTCCAGAACTGGTTCTTCACCAATAATTATCTTGATTTGGCCATTACCAAAGTTACACCTGCAAAAGGAAAATCGGCAGTAATGGTTAAAAATGTTGGCGGTTTTGCCATTCCATTTGATGTGGTGGTTACTTATACTGATGGAAAAACAGAAACTATCCATCAAACCCCGGTAGTTTGGAAAGCAAACCAGAAAGAAGTGAGCATAACCGTTAATTCCACTAAAAAATTCAAATCGATCAATTTGGATAATGGCATTTTTATGGATGCTACTCCAAAGGATAATACCTGGGAAGCGAAATAATTGGCTTTTGCAATTTTCAGTTGACAGTTTTATATAACTGTTAACTGAAAACTGTTAATGAAGAACTGTAAACTAATAACTGAGAACCGGCTCGTGTTTAACCGGGAAGTTTAACGAATTGGCAATAAAACACATTTTATTGGCCTCGTGATGTAGCGATGCTGCAAGTTCGTAATGCGCCTTATCGGCAATTAAAACCTGTGGATGAAGGGTAACTTCTTTAAATCTACCACTTCCATCAGCCAATTCTTCCATTGTACCTACCGCTTCATCTTTATAATCGATTACTACGATTTCATTTTTAGAGCATAAGTGCAAATACCAAAGCATGTGGCAACTGGAAATTGATGCCAGCAAAAGGTCTTCGGGGTTATATTTAGATTTATCGCCCAGAAAGGCAGAATCTGATGAGCCGGAAATATCGGCCTTGCCTTTTACTGAAATAACATAATCGCGGTCGTACGAACGGTAATCCATCGTACCCGAACCTTTATTACCGGTCCAGGTAACTGTAGTAGAATATAAATGATCTTTCGGCATGATAAAATTGGTTAGATTGTATTGCCAATTTAAGAAAATAAAATTACTTAAGCTAACGCTCGTTTCTAACGAGCGTTGAATAATTTATCGTTTACAAACGATAGAATCGTTTAGCATTTATGCACTCGTTTGGAAACGAGCGCAAGCGTTTTTATTAAACTAGAAACTAAGTCCACGAAGTTTCTCAGCCAAAACTTCAGAAATTTTACGGTACGAATCAAAGGTCCAACCGCCAACATGAGGGGTTAAAATTACCTGATCATTCTGCTTTAATTCATTATACCAAGGTTGCTCTCCCAATGCCGGGAATTTTTCAGTTTGCAAAACATCAAGTCCCGCACCTAAAATTTTTCCGCTTTTTATGGCGTTTAGCACAGCAGGTGTATTTACAATTTCTCCCCTGGCGGTATTGATAAAGAAAATAGGCTTTTTAAAATGAAAGAAATATTCATCATCCACCATTTGTTTCGTTTCGGCAGTTAAAGGGATATGCAAACTGAGTACATCGCTGTATTTTACAATCTCTTCCATACTTACCTCACGGGCAAAGGCATCGCTAAAGCTGGTTTTATATTTATCGTAAGCCATTACATCCACTTCGAAACCTGCAAGTTTTTTCGCAAAACTTTGCCCCATAAAACCGTAGCCAATAATACCAACTTTCTTGCCTTTCAGTTCGTAACCACGGTTTCCTTCTCTATCCCAAATGCCATTCCTGATTTCGATATCGGCCCTGCGGAAGTTGTTCATCAACGATAAAAGCAAACCTGTGGCATGTTCGCCAACCGCATCGCAATTGCCCTCGGGAGCATTCATCAGCTCGATATTTCTTTCAAAAGCAATTTTATCATCAATATTATCCAAACCTGCTCCTGCCCTGGCTACAAACTTTAAATTTGGTGCCGCAGCAAAAATTTCGGCATCAATCCTGAATTTAGTCCTTACGGCAATACCGGTATATTCTTTTATTTTATCTAAAGTTTGCTGACGGGTAATTTGGGGTTCATCATCAACCTGGTAACCCATGGCTATGGCCTGCTCTTTAAATGCAGGGTGCAAATCATCAACAATTAATATCTTATTCATAATAAACAAAAGTAACATTTTGCAGATTGTTCAATTGTAATATTCTACCCTTGTTTTTGGCAAAACAGAAAACGACCAATTATTAACTGTGAACTGCAGATTAACCCACAAAAATATTACGCTAAAATGGCTGTAATAAAATAGTTACGGCCACTTTATTAAACTTACTTGCCGTTACTTTGTCTCCCTTTATAAAAACACACAAATTTTATTTTTTAATGAGACTTTTTCAATACAAAACAATACAGATTACCCTCTTACTGCTTACTTTATCGTTTAACCTCCTTGCACAAACCGGAGGAAAAGCAAAAATTACCGGTGTACTAAAAGATGCCAAAACACAAGAAACCATTCCTTTTGCCACTGCTGTTTTAATTAATAAGGCGACAGCAAAAAATGCCAAGATCGTTCAAACAGATGTAAATGGTGCATTTGTGATGACAGAACTCCCTACCGGAACTTTTACCTTCAAAATCAGCTTTGTAGGTTATCAAACCATGGTAAGGGATAACGTTACCATTACAGCTTCTACGGGCACTCTAAACTTTGGCGACATAAAAATGAACGCTGCAAAAGGTAACGTATTGAGCGAAATTACCGTAACGGGCCAAAAACAAGGCATGCAAATGGGCATTGATAAAAAGATTTTTGCGGTAGATCAGAGTGTAATCAGCGAGGGTGGCTCTGCAGGAGATTTGTTGCAAAACGTACCATCAGTTTCTACCGATATGGACGGTAATGTGAGCCTTCGCGGATCAACCGGCGTAAAAGTATTAATAGATGGCAAACCTTCTTTAATTGCAGGCGGTAACGTGGCGCAGATTTTACAGTCTATCCCCGCCAGTTCTATCGAAAGTGTTGAGGTAATTACCAACCCATCTGCAAAATACGATGCAGAAGGTCAGTCGGGGATTATCAATATTGTATTAAAGAAAAACACCAAATTAGGCTTTAATGGCTCTGCTGCTGTAACTGCGGGTAACCGCGATAACTACAATGCCAATACCAATTTAAGCTTCCAGAACAGCAAGGTTAATATTTATGGAAATTACAGCTACCGTTATGGTAACCGTATTGGTGGTGGTTTTCAGGATATCTTTTATAAACCTGACACACTCGTAACAAGGTTTGCCAATCAGAATACGGTTTCAAAATCTTTAGATAAGGGACATAATGCCAAAGCGGGTATCGATTATTATATCGCTCCAAAAAGTGTAATCAGCTTATCGGGTGGTTTCAACTCCAGGGAAAACGAGCGTAACGATCTGCTGGATATCAGACAGCTAAACATAAACCATGCTCCTGTTTTGTTAAGTAACAGAACCAATACTACTGATGGTTTTGGCAATAGCTATGATGCAAATTTGGATTATGTACAAAAATTCAAGAAACCAAAAGAAGAATTAACTTTTAACTTTGGTTATTCGTACGGAACAAACAATAACGATCAGTATTACAGCACCAATACCACCAACCGCAATGGTACAGCAATTGATGAAACCTTAAGTTTACAACGTGTATTTAATACCGGTAACAATACCAACTACAACATCCAAACCGATTATGCACTTCCTGTTGGTAAAGCTGGTAAAATTGAAGTGGGTTATCGCAGCCAGATCCGTTTAGGTAACAACGATCAATATGCGGATTCTATCCCTACCAATACAAACATTTATATCAGCAACAATAAACTGATCAATGGTTTCGACAGTAAAGATCAGGTCCATGCGCTTTATTTCAACTACCAGAACCAGATTAAGGATTTTGGTTACCAATTGGGTTTAAGGGCCGAAGATGCCCGTTTAGATACGCATTTGGAAGGTTATACCAATAATGTATTAACTACGGCCGAAGGAAATATCCATTACAAAAGATTATACCCAAGCGTTTTCTTAACACAGAAACTGAAAGGCGATAATCAACTCCAATTGAGTTATACCCGCCGGGTAAACCGTCCACGTCCATGGGATACCAACCCGTTTTTAGATGTTTCAGATCCTTTGAACTATAGAGGTGGTAACCCTAATTTATTACCGGAAGATGTGCACTCTTTTGAATTGGGTTATAGCAAATACTGGAAAAAAGTAACCTTAACTTCAAGTTTGTATTTCCGCCAAACCAACGATGTAATCCAAAGGGTAAGAAGTAAGCCCGTTAATGGAATCATTACTTCAACACCTCAAAACTTATCAAACCAAATTAACAGTGGTGTGGAACTAATTGGTCGTTTCGATCTGATCAAAGCTTTAAACTTTACCACTAACGTAAACTTATATCAGGCCAAATTTGCCGGCGATGATAGATTTAATATTCCAACAAGCAGCGGTTTTAGCTGGAATGCCAATTTAACAGGAAATTTAACGGTAGTTAAAAATGTATCGTTACAGGTACGCGGCGATTACAGGGCACCAGAGGTAATGGCGCAGGGCAAACGTAATGCCATGTACGGTATTGATGGAGGAGCCAAATATGATTTCCCGAACAAAAAGGCATCGTTAAGCTTCAATGTTAGGGATGTGTTTAACACCAGAAGATGGAGCATGACAACCGAAGACAACTTTACTATAGTTGATTTTCAACGCCAGATGCAGGGAACCATGGGTAGCCTGACCTTCTCTTACCGCTTCGGAAAAACCACCTTCACCGGAACCAGTAAAAAGAAAAAAGACGACCAGCAGGAGAGCCGTCCTGATGAAGGATCATTCTAAAATTTAAATCAAGGTGCTTAGCAAAAACTAAGCACCTTTTTTATTGGCGTTTGTTATACAATTTCTTATTCTTTTTCATATAAAATCTTATTGTTTATCTTGCACCATGGAAGAGATGAACCCCTGGAAAACACTGGAGAGTGACGTAAAATACGACAACAACTGGATCCGCCTAACCGAGCATCAGGTGATTAACCCATCGGGTGGAAAAGGGATTTATGGTACCGTACATTTTAAAAACCTGGCTATTGGCATCCTTCCTCTGGATGAAAATTACAATACCTGGCTGGTCGGTCAGTTCCGTTATCCGCTTAATGCTTATAGCTGGGAAATACCAGAAGGTGGTGGTCCGTTTCACGAAGCACCTTTAGAAAGTGCGCGCAGAGAATTATTGGAAGAAACCGGAATGAGCGCCAGAAATTGGCAAGAAATCCAAAGGATGCACCTTTCTAATTCGGTAAGCGATGAGCTAAGCATCATTTATATAGCTACCCGTTTAATTGAAGGCATTGCCATGCCTGAAGAAACAGAAGAACTGGTGATTAAAAAATTACCATTTGATGAGGCTTACCAAATGGTTTTAAATGGGCAGATTACCGATTCGATGAGTGTAGCAGCCATCCTCAAAACCAAGCTAATGATGTTGAATGGAGAATTGTAATAGGACGCAATCAAACCAGAATAATTTATTATTATCTTTGCCATCTCTTAAATCAACCAGATGAGCAAGCTTTTTGGATATATTTTAACCCCTGTTTTTTATATTTTCTTCGGATTATCCCTTTGCATATTCCATCCCATACAATGGATCTGTTATAAGTTTTTCGGGTATAAAGCACATAAAGTTTCGGTCGATATCCTTAATTTTTTCCTCACCTATTGTCAGATTTTTCTATTTAATTCCACCAGCTTTAAAAACGAATATGATCTGCCAACCGACAGACCGATAATTTTTGCGGCCAATCACCAGAGCATGTACGATATTCCTTCTTTAATCTGGTTTTTGAGAAAACACAGCGCAAAATTTATCTCCAAAATCGAGCTTACCAAAGGCATTCCGTCTATATCCATCAACCTGCGTTTAGGCGGAGGAGCCAATATCAACCGAAAAGATAACAAACAGGCCATTTCCGAAATTATTAAACTTGGCCGGAGGATGAAAGACAATAACTGGAGTACCGTTATCTTTCCGGAGGGAACAAGGGCAAAAGACGGACAGTTGAAAACATTTCAGTTTGGTGGTATTGCCACCATTTTAAAAGCGGTACCCAATGCCCTGGTTGTTCCCGTGGCGATAGAAAATTCGTGGAAAATTGTGCGCTTCGGCAAGTTTCCATTAACTACAGGCAATGCCCTAAAATGGACGGTTTTAAAACCGATAGAACCGGGATTAAAAACACCAAACGATATCACACTAGAAGTAGAAAATGAAATCAGGAAAGTTTTAGGTCAGCCGATGGAACAACCAGCTACCTTATAAGGTTAACTGGTTAATTGTTTAAATCGGTTAATCGATTCCAAACGCTATACGCCTGGCGCCAACCGCCCATCATCCATTTTCCGTCTTACATCACACCTAGATGTTCTTATTCCCGATCACCCTGAAAAATTCATCGCGATAAGTATCGCCTACAGGGATAATTTTCTGGTTAATCGTAATCCGGCTACGCTCGATACTTTCAATTTTATCAACTGCAACAATATAAGATTTGTGCACCCTGATAAACTGACTTTGGGGCAGTGCCTCTTCCATTTTTTTCATGCTTTGAAGCGTAATTACGCGCTCATCTTTGGTAAAAATAGAGATATAATCTTTTAACCCCTCAATGAATAAAATATCGTGTAAATAGATTTTTTGGATCTTGTGCTCTGTTTTTACAAAAATATAGTCCTGTACAGGGTTTGCTGGAGCAGAAAATGGAGCAGGCGTTATAATGGGTTGCGCCACACTTGCCGGGGCTTCAGCTGGTTTTACCTGATTATGCACTTTTTCTACCGCTTTATAAAAACGATCGAAAGCAATTGGCTTTAATAAATAATCAGAAACATTCAGGTCGTAACTTTCTAAAGCATATTGCGGATAAGCGGTAGTTAAAATATAATGGCATTTATTACCGGCAATTTTCAAAAACTGGATGCCGGTAAGTTCAGGCATCTGAATATCTAAAAACACAAGATCAATTCCTCCACCTTGAACAATCTGCAAAGCTTCAATCGGGTTTTCGCACCTTTTAACCATGGTTAAAAAAGGTACTTTTGATATATAATCCTGTAAAATATCAAGCGCTAAAGGCTCATCATCAACAACAATACAGTTTAAGTTCATTTTGGTTAATCTATTTTAATATATGATTTTCTTATATCCGGTTGGGTTTAATTACCGGATTATATATCAATCATCAGTTCGCAGGTATAATGGGTAGCCGAATTTACAACATTTAATTTATATCTGTCGGGATAAACCAATTGTAATCTTCGTTCTACATTGGTTAAACCTACACCGCCCTGTGCATCTTTATTCTGCTGGTTCTTTTTATTGATAACACTAAAATGCAGAATTTTCTGATTGGCAATGATATTGATTTTTACCGGTTCGGCCGGATCAGTTACCACACCATGTTTAAATGCATTTTCTACAAACGAAATCAGCATTAATGGAACAATTTTTTGATTATCGATTTCGCCGTTTAAAGTAAGCTCAATATAAGCTCCATCTTTAAACCTTATTTTTTGCAATTCGATATAACTGGTTAAATAATCGACTTCTTTGCTTAGTGCTACCGTTGGCGTATTGCTCTCATAAATCATATACCGCATAATTTCCGAAAGCTTCATAATCGCATCGGCGGTTTTATCCGATTTCTGATAAGCCAGCGAGTAGATATTGTTAAGCGAGTTGAAAAGAAAATGTGGGTTTAACTGCGATTTTAAAAACTGAAGTTCCATTTCGCGGCGTTCGCTTTCCAGATTGCGCTGGATTCTTTCACTTGCAAACCAATCAATGGTGAATTTAATGATACAGCTGCAGATTAAGAAAAAACCTGACAGAAAAGTAACCATGATCACAAAATTATGAACAGGTATTTCCATGCGCTTTCCTTTTGCGCTTACCGTAGTTAACACATCATCAGGATACAATACCGCTATTGCCGTTTTAGCAACAACAGATACCGCAATTAATAATAAAAAGGCCAATACATAGATAAAATATTTCTTTCTCTTCTTAATCAGTTCAGGAATTAAGAAGATATAATTAATGTAAAAAATAGAAATATTGATTACGCCATACACCAAATAACTGATACAATAATCTTTCATCGTATGCTTGGTGGTGTCGAATATACTCCCCCCAACTATAATCATTAATATAATTGACCAAAAAATAGCATGTAATATTAACGGCCCCTTGCTTTGTTTCATTCGAAATGTATTAAATAGTAATGATGCTGATATACGTTTAACTAACGCATATCATATAAGCCACAAAATAAATAAAGTTTTACCGATTTACTTACACAATCTACCAACGGGCATTTTTTTTCTACCAACGGCCCAATGGGCATTTTTTATCGACCAACGCCAAAATTGTCTGTTGATCTAGAATCTTGAACACTTGGTATAATAGATTTTAGCAGGAAGTTTTTCTTCAGTTTCTTTGAATCATCAAAACGAAAACAATATGAAAACTACATCAGCAATCAACTTAAAAAATCAAGCAGTAATGGCTGATGGTATTTTCGCAGCCGCTCAAATAAAACAAACCATCATGAAAAAGTTAGGAAACACATCTCCATTTTTACTTTTATTATTACCAGTATTTATGATGATCATTTTAACACTTACAGCAAGCACCAATCAAAATGATGCAGAAATAGTGGTTAAACCTGCTAAAAGCTCAGGTGCTATCGTAAAACAGGCTACAGCTATTTTTAAATAATAGCGATGAGCAATTACGCTATCGAAACTGTAGGTTTAAATTTTAATTTTGGGAACCAAACCATAGTAAAAAATTTATCCCTACAAGTACCAAAAGGAAGTATTTATGGCTTTTTAGGTCCAAATGGTGCCGGAAAAACAACTACTATAAAAATTTTGCTTAACCTGCTGAAATCGCCATCAGACCAGGTTTTTATATTCGGCAAAGAAATAAACAGCAACCGTATTGCCATTCTTAAGCGTGTAGGCGCCTTGGTAGAACAACCTGCTATTTATGGCCATTTAACAGGCAAAGAAAACCTAATTAACCGTTGCATCCTGCTCGGCATAAAAAAAAATAAAGCTGATGAAATGCTGGCCTTGGTAGGCCTAACAGATGCAGCTAACAAAAAAGCAAGCAAATATTCTCTGGGAATGAAACAACGCCTGGGTATTGCACAGGCACTGATCTCAGATCCCGAGCTATTACTTTTGGATGAGCCCACCAACGGGCTTGACCCGAACGGAATTATCGAGGTACGCAACCTGATGATCGAACTGGCCACCAAACACCAAAAAACCATACTGGTATCGAGCCATTTACTGGCAGAAATAGAAAGAACCGCTACACACGTAGGTATCATTAATAAAGGTGAGTTGCTATTTCAGGGTACTATAGATGAACTTCACCTTTTAAGTAAACCCATGCTCGAAATTGAAGTTAATCATATCGAAAACGCAAGTGCATTTATCGCAAAAGCTGGTTATGAAATCATCACCCAAACCGGCAAAAAAATTACTATTCCATTTACTTCAACTCAAAATAGCGGCGAATTAAATACACTTCTCATTCAAAATGGCTTTACCGTGAGTAGCCTTTACCAACAAAAAAAGGACCTCGAAAATTTATTCCTCGATATTACCAAAACCAACTAACATGTATACGCTATATATCTCTCTAAAATCAGAATTTTATAAATCGCGGAAAACATTAGCATTTTGGGCGGCCATATTATTACCCGTTATTATATGCGGGTTAATCACCTTTGGATTTTATTCCGGTTCTGAAAAAATCATTGCGAACCATTATCCTCCAATGATATTGTGGGGGCATTATAGCGGTGCAGCGCTTGGTGTAATGGGTTTACTGGTGATGCCTTTTTACGTCATATTTATGGCTTTTTCAGTCAATAATATCGAGCATAAAAACGATACCTGGAAAATGCTGTTTGCACAGCCTTTGAATAAATTCTCTATTTATGCCGCAAAATACTTGTATGCAGTGTTTTTAATACTGATCTGCTTATTATTATTTGCCACCCTCACTTATGCTTTTGGTTACTTACTCCAGGTTTTAGTACCTCAATATAATTTTAACCAATACAATCCCTCATCCATCCTAATCAACTCTTATACTAAATTATTCCTGTCATCATTAGGCATCTTATCCCTCCAGTTTATTTTAAGCTTGCTCTGGGGCGATTTTCTTAAACCTATGGGCATTGGTTTTGTAGGTACCATTATGGGCATTATCACTGCAAATGTAGGATGGAAATATGCTTATTTAATTCCTTATTCCCTGCCAACTTTAGCTTTAAGGATTACCAAAGTAAGAAAAACGGGCGATCCGATGGATTTTCCTATTTTTACACAGGAAATATGGACAAGTTTAATTTATGCTGCCATTCTTTTCATTATCGGCTATTTTATTGTAACTAAAAAGAGTATAAAATAAGATAGAAGTAGCAAAATCAAAAATAACGAAATACAAAAGCCTGCTGATTTGACTTTAGAAATCAAATAGCAGGCTTTGTTGTTTAGAATGAGAGGTTATAATGTATCTTTAAATCCTTAAAAGGATAATATTCTTTCTTTAAAGGCCCACACAATTAATTGGTAAGAATTTTTCAAATCGAGTTTCCTCACCATATTTCTACGGTGTGTATTAACCGTATGTTCGCTGATAAAAAGCATCTCGCCAATTTCTTTGCTGTTGTAACCCATTGATAACAGATGTACAATCTCAACCTCCCTTTCGCTGATCGAACTATGATTTTCCTGCAGTAGGATATTGTTTATCATTTTTGAAAGAATTTAAATTTTTTAACTTATAAGATTAATCGGCTTCGTCATTAAATAGACTCATTTTCAAATAAGTCTAAAATAGTTGTTCTTTAAAGGATAGATTGACTTTATATTTCACAACATAAATTTTTGATCTGTTACTGTATACCAAAAGTAGTGCTATGCCTTAATTCGCCGATGCCGCAAAACACCTTAAATAAAAAGGTATTTTTACGGTATTATCTATAATAAAAGTAATGAGGATAAAAGTTTAATTTTTTTTAATAATTTTATTACCCATTACAAGATCATCTTAAAACTCTCAATCCCACCTGTTTTGAACAAAAACAAACCACATAAATTTTCAAAAAGGAAGCTCAATTCAAATTACCACAAGATCAGTTCGATGATTATTAATATTTAATTTAAACCCAAACATATTTATGACTCAAGATTTAGCTAAAGAAGCTACCAACAATTCCATTCCCGTTAGCATTGCTAGCCAAATGACAGCGGCTTTCCGTAAAAGCCAAAATGCAGAAAAGGGCACGTATACTGAAGCAGCCTGGTTTCCTGCAGATCAGATTATCTCTTTAACAAAAAACATGACGACATTAGGCGGCGATGGTATTAGGATTTATTTTGGACGATACACGGACGATATCATTAACCAGATTAATAAACTTGGTTATGGCGATAAAATTCCATCAACTTATGCAGAAATGGATACGTTACTTCTTGTTATTACCAAATTAGTAGATGGCAAACCACGAACCGATTATTTTGTAGATAAAGGTTATAGTCATGGGCATGGGCACGATCATGGTAATGGCCATGGTAATGGGCATGGTTACGGTGGCTCAGAACCTACCGACCCAGAAAACAGGGCACAACTTTGTCCACAGGTATGTGATGATGACAGTAGATTAATGTTATAATATAGCTAAATGGCAGGCGAAAACACCATACATTTTGATATACTTAATAAAGCCTTAAAATTTATTTTACCAACCGGTAGCTCATATATTGAGCTACTGTGTCTTTTTTTTGCTTTGTATTTTTTAGCCAGAGATAAAGCAATATTTTGGCGGATCACCATGTGGTATATCGTGTTGGTGATGCTAACTGAAGTGATTGGACGGTATTTTGCAATAACCTATCATACCAACTTATTCATCTATAACATCTACACTATATTCGAATTTTCCTTTATTACATATGGCCTTTACACCTTTATAAAACAATATGCCAATATAAAATACTGGCTGCTGGCAACTTATGCTGCAATTATGCTCATATATATTGTATACACCATTACGTTTGGCATAAATGTATATAATGTTTTAACGGTGAGTGTGATGTCGGTAATTTTTGTTATTTACGGATTATTGTATTTCCTTTTGCTCCTGAAAGATGAAAATTTTATTGATTTAAAATTTCATCCTGCATTTTGGTGGGTTGGAGGCACTTTAATATTTTATTTTGGCAGTACATTAGCCAATTTCTTTGACGATATTATTCAACAAAAGTTTTTAGGAAAATATAATACGCGCCTTATCATCTATACAACATTAAACCTTTTTTTATATGGCTTTTGGGCCTATTCATTTATATGCAGAGCTCGACAACGGAAAACATGTCCTTAATACTATTGGCATCATTCGTTTTTCTACTGATGCCAATATTTCTGTTAATTTATATCAGATCTTACAACAGGCATAAAAAGAACCATTTTCTCGAAAAGCAGAATATGCAACAAAGGTTCGAATCCGAAATCCTGCAAACACGTGTAGAAGTACAAGACCAAACCATGCAAAGCATTGCTACCGAACTGCATGATAATGTTGGACAATTACTCAGTTTAACCACACTTACGTTAAATTCAGTAAATTTAAACGATGCCGAAAAAGCAAAAAGAAAAATAGAAAATTCCCTTTCGCTGGTTAATAAATCCATCAAAGAGCTGAGGGAACTGGCCAAACTTTTACACGGCGAGCAACTGGTAGAAAATGGTATCGGGCATGCCATTGATCAGGAAATCAACTGGCTTAACAAAGCAGGCACCTACGATTTGCAAAGCAATAATATGTTGCTTGATTTAGAATTGGTATCGCCTGATAAAGACCTGATTATTCTCCGTTTATTACAGGAGATCATCAATAATGTAATTAAACATGCACAGGCTACCCATATACAGATTGATTCGTACCTTGAAAATAATGCCTTGCATTTAAAGGTTACGGAAAATGGTGTAGGTTTTAACCCGGATGAAATTAAAGCTAAAAAATCGGGCATGGGACTTAACTCTATTTATAAAAGAATCGAGATGATCAATGGAAAATTAGCGTTAAATTCGGCCCCAGGCAAAGGTACATCAATTGCCATTGAAATCCCCTACCCTTAATTTATGCAGAACCAAAGTATTGCCATAGCCATTGTAGATGACCACACACTCTTCCGTTCGGGATTAGCAAGTTTGTTAGAAGAGTTTGACGAAATTCAAATTTTATTCGAAGCGGTTAATGGCGTAGATCTCCAGGCAAAAATTAACCGGAATCCCAACGTTCAGCTGGTTTTAATGGATATCAACATGCCCATTATGGATGGTTATGCGGCTACCAAATGGGTTAAAACCAATTATCCAAACGTCCATATCCTTGCATTGAGTATGCTTGAAGATGAAAAGGCAATTATTGGTATGCTTAAAGCAGGTGCTGGTGGCTATATGCTAAAAGAGTCAACCCCATCCGATCTCTTAACTGCAATTAAAGTAATTGTAGATAAAGGATTTTTTGTAAACGAATTGGTATCGGGCCGGCTTTTGGTGGCTTTAAAAGACACAGATGCTAAACCGGTATTCTCTGGCAGGGAACTCACCTTTTTGCAATACTGCAGCACAGAACTTACTTATAAAGAAATTGCCGACCTTATGAATGTTAGTCCGCGCACGGTTGACAACTATAGGGAATCTCTTTTTGCCAAATTAAATATTAAGTCACGCACCGGTTTAGTGGTATACGGCATCAAAAACAACCTGATTACGATCTAACAACTAACCGCAATAAAACCACAAAAGCCTCAATTACAGCAGGCAACAACAATAAACAGCTACAAAAATCCCCTCCAAAACATTTACCTGCCCTTCTAAAAAACAGCAATATTAAGTTGTGAAATAATTTTCAAATAAAATTTGGATAACTAACAAATTAGTTTTAACTTTAACTAAGGCAAAGAAATTTGCTATAATCCTTATTATTATTAACTATTATGGAAATTAAAGATTTAACCAAAGCTGAAGAGCAGATTATGCAGGTTTTATGGCAATTGGAAAAAGCATTCGTCAAAGAAGTAATTGATGAGCTCCCGCTCCCCAAACCAGCCTACAACACGGTATCAACGATCATCAGAATTTTGGAAACAAAAGGCTTTATAGGCCACGAGGCCTTTGGCAAAGCACATCAGTATCACCCCTTAGTGAGCAGGGAAGAATATAAGCGCCATGCAACTGAAAAGCTTTTAGGTAATTATTTCGAAAATTCAGTAGAGAGCATGTTTTCTTTCTTTGTTAAGGAAGAGAAGCTTGATTTAAGCGATGTTGACGAAATTTTAAAGATGATCAATAAAATTAAACATCAGCCAAAATGAGTTTTGCCCACTACTTATTACAGGTACATATATACTTAATTGTTTTTTACTGCTTCTACAAGCTACTGCTTGATAAGGAGACCTATTTCACACTGAACCGCATTTATCTTATATCTGCAGGTGTTTTGTCGTTATGTATACCATTTATCCGCCTGGAGTGGCTAACTGAACAGAAGGCAGCACAGCAAGTGTATACATCGGTTAACTGGGAAGCCGTATTGGCACAAGCCACAATAGTAACAGAACGCAGTACCGGTTTTAACTGGACCAGCGCATTTGTATACATTTATTGCGGGGGTATTTTGTTTTTCCTGGGTAGGTTGGTGTTTAACCTTTTAATGGTTAAAAAACTCATTTCGTCAAACAAAGCAGGCTCAGCATTTGCCTTTTTTGGAAAGAAAATAATTGATCGCGAATTACCACAAATGGATGTAATTGACATTCACGAAGAAGCCCACATCAAACAATGGCACACCGTGGATGTACTTTTCTTCGAAATCATAGGCATTATAACCTGGTTAAATCCGGTGATTTACTTTTATAAAAAAACAATTAAAAATATCCATGAATTTTTAGCCGACGAGCTGGCGGCTGAATTTCAGGGAGACAAGGCAGAATACGCCATGTTGTTATTAAGTAAATCGTTTGGCATTTCACCAAATAGTTTAACCAATGGTTTCCTTGAAAAATCGCTGATCAAAAAAAGAATTTACATGCTTCATAAAGAGCGGTCTAAAAAGACCGCTATTATGAAGTATGGAATTTTTATCCCTCTTTTTGCTTTGCTGATAGTATTTTCATCAGCAACAGTCCGCAAAAACGAAAAATTAATATCCATTTCTGATCGAATCCCTTTAGAAAAACCAATCGAAATGGTACAGGCTATCGTTACAGAAGAGCCTACGGAGATGGTAGCACCCAAAGCATCCGTTGATGGCAAAACGGCGGCAGACTGGAAAGGGTTTTACCAGTTTTTATCAAAAAATATTAAATATCCTGCCAGTGCAAACAATAATGAGGTGCAGGGCAACACACAGATAAAGTTTAATCTGAAGGGCGGCAGGATTACCAATATTATCTCAAACGTAGAACTTGGGGAAGGTTGCGATGAAGAAGTAATGAAAGCGCTGTTAGCTTATAAAGGATTTAAAACCATAGCAGATGGCAAATACGCTTTAACAGTTGGCTTCAATATTCCTGAATCGTCGGAAGAATTTAAAAACAGGCTCTTACCAAAAACACCAGGCTATTTAAACTTAAATAAGATTAATATTACATCTTATCTTCCTAAAACAAGTGAATCGGATAGTAATGTAAAGCCAACTGAAAATGTTGATAAAAAAGTTTACGATTTTGTATCTATCGATAAACAGCCGGAGTACCCCGGAGGAATTATTAGATTTTACAAATACCTCAGCGGTAGTATCAAATACCCAAAACTGGCCCAGGAAAACAATGTACAAGGCAAAGTATTTTTAAGTTTTATTGTCGAGAAAGATGGTTCGTTAACCGATGTGCAAATTACGAGGGGTTTAGGCAGCGGAACAGACGAAGAAGCTGTTAGGGTGATAAAAGAATCACCAAAATGGAATCCCGGAAGCGCAAATGGCACTCCTGTAAGGGTAAAATACAACATCAATGTTAATTTTACACTAAATAATGAACCTGCTAAAGAAACTAAAACCACAAGTATACCCGCAAACCGGGTGATATTTAAAGAAGGTGCGAACCTGGATGCACTTATTATTTTAGATGGAGTTAAATTGCCAGATAACCGCCAGCTCAGCACCATAAACGCGAATAACATAGAATCTATTTCAGTTATAAAAGATCAGACAGCGGTAAACCTTTACGGCCCAAGAGCTAAAGCCGGTGCAATTATTATTACGAGTAAACCAAAACACAGTCTTTTCAGAAACCTTGATACCAAAGAGCTGTCTGTTGACAAAAACACTAATTTTTTAGATTTTAAAAGAAAATTCTAACCGATATGAAAACATTATTCACGTTTACGCTCATCATGAGTATTAGTTTAGCTGGTTTTGCCCAAAAGGCGGACAGCATTAAAGCCAGCAAAATTACGCTTAGAGGTGTACCAGCTTCAGGCAATGAACCTTTGGTAGTGATAGACGGGAATAAACAATACACAAGGGGCATCTCCTCTTTAGATTTGATCGGTCAGGAAAATATTGAGTCTATGACTGTTTTAAAAGATAGCCTGGCCATGGCAAAATATGGCACGGAAGGTTTAGCCGGCGTAATAGAGATTACAACTAAAAGAAACCCGCTGGGAGCAAAAAGTTTTATAACTGCTCCGAAAAAGATTGACAAATCACCCTTAAAAGAGAAAGTAATTGGCATTAGTGCCCGCCCCTTAAGCCCGGCAATAAAAGATGGTAATTCTAACTTCACTATTACCAAAAACGGCATCAAGCTAAAAGACGGTGGAAAAGCCCCCTTGTATATTATTGATGGAGAAGAAGCTACCGGGACTGAAAAACTTGATAAAAAACGCATCCAAAGCATCGATGTTATAAAAGATGCTGCCGGAGTATCCAAATATGGCGAAAAAGGTAAAAACGGTGTAATTATCATCACCACTAAAAAAGCAAAGGCCTCGCCAAAGAAAAACTAAATAATCAATTTCACTTAATAAAAAAACAATGAGAAAGCTAATGTTTTTAGCCCTAATGGGCATTGCCATGTTCGTTAATTCGGCACAGGCACAAAACAACACCGACAAGGTTTATGATTTTACCTCTTTAGAAAAGGCACCAGAATACCCTGGAGGTATTTCTAAATTTTATCAATATATAAGCCATGAAATTAAGTATCCGGAAGCAGCCAAAAAAGCAAAAACTCAGGGTAAAGTTT
>NZ_JAVTSU010000001.1:0-713393 GCF_032678605.1 Pedobacter miscanthi | reverse complement strand
TTCGGTGAGGATGCGGGCCGGACCATCGAATTTCATTTCCGAATGCACCAAAAACAGACCATTTGTTGAGAGCTGATAATTTTTGATCCCCACAGGGGCATCTTTTATGGTAATTGATTTTTCGGATAATCGGTGATCGGGAACATACTTATCTGGAATCTCTTCCATGAACAGAAAATCTTTCTGATGCTCTATTCTTGCCTTTACAATCATTTTCCGGTTAATTAATATTAATCATAGATTAGACAAATATAGTAATATTATTTATATCAATTCTAAATAAGAAACTTTATATAGTTCTATTCGTGGAAAATCATGTGAACAGAACCCAGTACTTTAACAATTAAATTTAGGACGGGACAAACTGATATAAACTGGGTTTTTCATAATAGGTTGAATGAAAATTTTACCACTAGGTTTATAACCTGGTTTCTTCTTCTTTATAATTTCAGCAATTGCCAATACAAGAAGAATAATCGGCTAAATTCAATAAAAAGGTATTGGAAAATAAACAGAGAATAACCATACATTTGCAACAAACAATAGAAACAACACAACAATAAACAATATAAATAGCACAACTAAAAACAATAGAAATAGCACAACCACAAACTACACAACAATAAAAAAATCTAATTGATGTTATTGCATTTATTAGAAACGAAGCAAGAACTCTAAAGCAGGAGATGTTAATGCATTAGGTCTTAATAGACTGGCTAGAATATCATCAGAACAAATTAAAAGGCAATGGCGACACCAAAGGAAAAATTTGCAGAAGCATTATAAACACTAAAAAAACTTCAGAAAGATGGCTCGGAAGGAATCCATACAAAGGAAATCCCGAGCCGTTCCCAACGGGAGATTCTGTTGAATAATGGCTTTATAAAAGAAGTTTCTGAAGGCTGGCATATCTCATCCGACCCTTCTGAAGCTCCTGGAGATACAAAATCCTGGTACAGTTGTTATTGGGATTTCTGTGCTAAATTCATTCGGCACAAGTATTAAGAAAACTGGTGTCTTTCTGCGGATCAGTCGCAAAATGAGCACTCCACTAAAAGTTATAGAATCTGAGAAATTAGATTTAATATCGAAAAATTCGCCCCCCTTTCGATCTAACTCATTATCAAAACATTTTTCCCTAGCAACAGGGATAAAAGCGGATACCTGCCAGTGAATAATGCCGGGAAGCCTAAATAGCGGGTAGCCGGCAAGTTGCCCACACAAGAAAAGGATTTGATCAAAATCACAAAAGGTCATAAACTAGAAACCATTTCTATGCAGCATACCCCGTTAGCAAAGTATTCACAATCAAAAAGACACCAATCGCAATAAGCCCGAAATAGACATACTTAAAAAAAGTACCTCCGCTAATTTGATGATTAAGATAGCGCCCTAAAAATATTGCTGGAAAAACAGCAGGCAAGGAGGTCAAAAAATATTTCAGCACCTCCAAGGTAATCAGCCCTTTCGCAGAATACCCGATGGCACCTATAAAACTTACCGGTAGGAAATAAGCCTGGAGCGTTGCCCTGAAATGTTTGGCACTCCAGTTCCTCATATTTCCGTAAACAACAAGAGGTGGTCCATTTACCCCATATGCCCCACCCAATACCCCCGATAAAAAACCGCATATAAAAAGCCATGGCTTACTATCTGTTTTAAGGGAAAGCGCGTTCTTGCCAAAAACGGCATATAACGCATATAAAACAATCAGTAGCCCTAAACCGATTTTCACCCAGAACTCATTGCCATAAATTAAAATCAGCAAGCCAAACGGTATACCTAAAATGGCAAAAATGATCAACCATTTGGCGCTGTTAAAATGTATCTGGCTATGATCCTGTACAACCACAACAAAGGCAACCAAAATTGAAATCAAAACAGACAAGGGAACAGCAACCTCTAGCGGAATAAAATGTATAAATAAATGAACTCCATATTTCCTATAAAAATACGATTTTTTATGCGTAAAACTCCCCCAAAAGCTCAATAATGCAGTATAATAGAACTATCCGAAGATGAGACATTAGTCTACTATGAATGGTGTCAGTTATAAAGAAAGCGCCACAATCCTGAAGCCTTAGTTTAGATAAAAAGTGCAGACCATATAGGTTTGCAGCGCGAATATTAAAAAACAGTTCCGAAATAGAGGAAGTTTAGGCTAAAAGCGTTGTTAGCATAATCAGTCCCTTTCGCTATTTCCTCATTACAATGAGTCGAACACAGGTTTCTCTCTAAATCTTATTCAACTTTGCTCGATGAGGTTCCAGATCGGACTTCCGGTTACCACCTTTTTACCCAAGCTTGCATAGATGTGATCGTCAAGCCATATCTATGTGGGTTATGCTTCATCCTGATACCCGGGAGATTGGAATCACACCAATACAGAACTACCGTTAAACGCATCAAGCGTTCTACACTTTCCTGCTGTCTCAGCAGTTTCGGTGTAAACGGATCGCAGACCAAAAATGAAGAAGAACCACTTTAAAGCGGAATGGGGTGACAGCTTAAACGCGGAACGGGCAGCCTTTTTGCCGAAATGCCCATTCTGTGCCCTCATCGGTGATGGCACAGGCATTTCCACTTTGAAAATCTTATTTCATATCCGGAAAATAAATTATTGGAACGCCGTATATCAACTACAAAATTGTATTTAAAAAAATGATTGTATAATCCATCTTTTTGCCCGAAATATCTATTTTTAAAGCTACTTATTCAGTCTATTTTAGCGTACCCCCCATGTACATTTTACGGGGCGACCTGACCAGATATCAAAGTTATCTACTTCCCTTAATTATAGCGCTGATACTAGCAGGTAAACGGAAAATCTAAATGAAGCTATGAAAAAATTAATTGTTAACTCTCACGACTCACTCCGTGTTATTGCACACTCTGATATCACTTTTTGCAAATCCGACAACTGCTATACCAGCATATTTCTGAATACAGGTGAAGAGTTGGTAATGTGCAGATCTATTAAAAAAATATCCGAAGCCCTCGAGGGTACCTCATTTATCAGGGTAAACAGATCCTATCTGATCAATAGAGAATCGATCAAACTCGTTGATAAAAAAAACAAGCATGTGGAACTCAATGGTGGTGAATGTATCCCCTACACTACTTCGCTTGCAAATCTTGTAAACATGATCTCTGATGGTATGGCCGTGCTATAGTATAAAAATCTTATTCGATAATATTAGCTGGCTGTCAGAGCGGAAATAATGCTGTTTCGGCTTCCGCCCGGATCCTTTGGAACCCTTAAGCAAAAAACAGTCTTTCAGCCATAATTGATGGAGAAAACAGGACAGATTATCAATTGATCTGACATATTAAAATTGCTAAAATTTTCCCGGTAACCAGACCTTAAACAGATTTCACCTGCCTTTTCAACAATGCAGACGTTGGAGATATACCACTTTATTTATCATCAATCCATTTAAAATGCCCCATCAAAAAAAGCAACATGTCCTCATCGCACTTTTAAGTGTTTTAATGCTGCTATCCTGCAAAAAAGACAAGGATGGCATCGGCAGGCTCGCTCCGGCGATTATGAAAACAGCCGGCGATTTACATATTACCGGTCTTTCCTATCTTATCTGCAACCATGACCGCATCTTGTATTCCCGCTTTGCGGATGATGGACTGAAGTTGGATCCAAATGCATATAACGACATTATCACTAATTTTTCAGGTCCGGTCTTACTTAACAGGATGATGAAAGATAATCAGATAAACGCTGGAACAGGACTGGAAAAAATTGTTCCTTCCCTAAAACCAGATTCACTGACGGTCAGTGATCTGGTTTTTATCAAAGCGGACCGCATTTCCCCTTTTTTTGATAGCATACCATTGATGAACAGCACAATCCGCAGCACGATCGCATCGGTAGGTACGAAAAACGGCGATCTGCTGGATAAGTTCACTCGGGCAACATTGAAGTTGGAAAAAAAACAGGATCTCAGGTCACTCTTTGAAAATGCTTTTTTAGTATCAAATTATTTCGACGACGCTTTCACAGAATACAGTTACAGGGATACTGCAATCCAAAATCTGTCGCCTACCTGGTATACACGAAATATTGTTGGTTTTTTCGGCTGGAATGTATTCAAGTTCCACCGGGAAACACTTTTGTGGAAATCCTTTACGGTCTCGGGAAAGAGTGTCCTTATATTCAAATCACCGGACAGGGATTTATTCATTTCCATTGCTTATGATAAAATAGATGTGCTGGAAACGGATTTTCTCCATAAAAAAGACCTGCTACAGTCCCCCATGGCACTCGTAATACTTAAATACCTATTCCTCCCCGGGAAAGTGGGTGATATCGACTATGACCAGGGGGAGGGAGGATTAACATCGGCATTTACCAGGGTGAAAAACCTGGAAGGCTATATTTTTCTCACAAGGGAACTGCTCGCCTATGCGAGGTTCGAGCAAAAATATGGCAGTATCCGTAAAGCGGATAAGCTGTATGGTATCTATAAAAGGTCCTTGGATAATTCTCCGTTAACGGCATATGTAAATAAATCACCCCTGGCAGAAATCAACTACGTGCCTGATAACCTGGATGCTGTTATCCCTTTTAATATCACCGCAGATACGGTTGTCCGGTTTTTTGGGGCGGGACAGGTGATTACCAAGGATGATTATATTACCAGCCCCGAAAATTATGACCATATACAGATCTATCTTAACAAAAACGTTCCTCCTGATGAGATCAGCTATGAAGATCTCCGGCTTTTCCAGTACAACTATGGACTTAAAACGGTAAGTGGCATAAAAGATAGGCAGTTCCCAGACAGTTCCCTGTTGGATCCGGGGATAAAGTTTGCCTTCAGTGACCCAAATGATACCTGTTATACTTTAGAGGCAAGGATTCCCTGGAAGTCAGTATATGGTAGGTCCTTAAGAAAGAAAAGCCTTGGCGCAAACATTTTCATAGGTGACAGTGACCTTGATGAAAATTACCGTAAAAGTATGGTTTCATGGGTGGTCAAATCTGATGAATATTGGAATGATGCCTCTAAGTACGGGCAGATTATGTTTTCAGAGAAAGGAAAAGCCGGTGATCCAAGAAAAAATTATTGTATAAGATCCAATGCAGCACCATTGATAGACGGGGTGATGGATAAAATCTGGGAGATGGCAGACTTTTCAACCGTAAACACTCCTTATATAGGAAAAGCGTCGGCCTTCGATAGTTCAGCCAGATTCAAAACCCTATATGATAATGAATATATTTATTTTTTTGTACAGGTAACCGATAACTGTAAAAACCCTGCCGGTATTACAACAAAGGATAAATGTTGGATAACAGATCCCCGGACTGGGGAAATTATCTGGAAAATGTCGGCCCCTGCTTCCAAGGGCATGCCTTCTTTTTTTGTTGACAACAGTATACATCTCAAAAAAGGCAAATATCAGTTGCATTACAGATCGGATAAGGGCAGTTCATTCGAAGGTTTTTATGGGCCTAACCCCATTTATGGTTTTTATGGTGCACAAATTTATCTTTTATAATCATATCCATTCAGACATGAGACCACAACTTAACCTTTTGCTCTTTTTTGCGTTAAGCATATTTATCTCCTGTGGGCGCAATTACGGTAGCGCTATGGATAACGCTCTTGAATCCGCCGGAGATAACAAAAATGAACTTATAAAGGTACTCGACCATTATTCCGCCCCGGGTGACAGTTTAAAACTTAAGGCTGCAGAATTTCTGATCCTAAATATGTCCGGGCACAGCGGTTATCAGAAGAGTTCTATAGGTATCTATTCAGATATGTTTTCGATCATAGATACGCTTTCCTATATGAAAGATAAAGTAACAAACGATGATAAGATCCATATCGGTGATTCAGTAACCAAAAGAATTGGGCTTCCGGATCCCGATTCGATGAAGACCGTTCCGGATAACCGGTTGGTTTCCTCAGGCTATCTGATCAATAATATCGATTTTGCGTTCAGTGCCTGGAAGAATGCCCCCTGGGCAAAAAAAGTCAGCTTCAATGACTTCTGTGAATATATACTTCCATACCGTATAAGGGAGGAACAGCTGCAATATTGGCGCCCCCAGCTCTACACCGAGTACCTTCCGATGCTCAACAGGATACCTGAAAACAAAAATATAAAACCTGTATTTGACAATCTAAACTGGAATCTTAACACGGAAACCAATTTTACTGTTTTTTTCAACAGATATTATCCTTTTGCCCAAAGCATCAGTGATGTTCTGGCCGGAAAAATAGGTGGCTGTGAAACCACGTCATTTTATTCAGCTACTGTAATGAGATCGCTCGGTTTACCCGTGGCAGTGGATTTCATCCTCCACTGGGGCAGTACAAATAACAGCCATTTCATGGTAAATGCAATTGACCAAAGTTTCAGGCCACAATTGATCACAAATGAAAATATCCAGAGAAGCACCTGGAGTGTAGTTGATTTTTCCTCTGACTATATAACCGAAAGACATCGTTTTACCAATAAGGATACCCCTTTCGGAATGTATGTACAGCATGTCAAGACCATTCCAAAAGTTTACAGATTTACTTTCAGTGCCGATAGGGAATTGGAGGAATTGAACAAAACAGTACCCAAGGACTATCTGGCGCCGGATTTCCGAAAAACAAATCTTAGGGATGTAACGGACAAATTTGTAAAAACATCTTTCTTTTCCCTTAAAGTGAAAGATGAGTTCCTAAAATATAAAGCTGCTTACCTGTGTGTATTTGACATCAACGGATGGAAGCCAATTGCCGTAAAAAAGATGAACGGCGAAAATGTAATTTTTGACAATCTGGGATGCAATGTGGTTTATTTGCCCGCAGTATTCGATAAAGGAACGGTCATTCCGATTGCCCCCCCTTTCTACTCTGATACATCAAATGTTATTACCAGTTTTACGGCAACAAACAGCAGTAGGGCTAAAATAAGGCTTTTGAGAAAATATCCCCTGCATTCTTATACTGCATATCATACCGAAACTTTGAAGGAAGGGCGGTTCGAGGGTTCGAATTCAATGGACTTTACCAAGGCCGATACATTGTTTACCATAAAAAATTATCCATTTTATATGAACGAGGTACAGATACCAAATGTGAAAAAATTTAGGTTTCTAAGGTATGTTGCGCCGCCGGGGGGAAGCTGGGAGGCTGACAACATTGCTGAAGTACAGTTTTACGGTGGTACCGGAAAAGAGCTGTTAAAGGGAAAGATCATTGGGAAAAAAGGGGTGTCCGGCCATGAGATCGAAAAAGCATTCGATGATGATCTGGATAGTTATTACCAGAATGAGCAGGGTAAAGATGGATGGATCGGTATTGATCTGGGCACAATGGAAGAAAAACGGGTATACTCCATTAAATTTTGTCCCAGGAATGATACCAACTGCATTTTGCCCGGGGTAGACTACGAGCTTTATTACTGGGACAAAAAATGGATTTCACTTGGCAGCAAAACGGCAGACAGTTATCATCTGGATTACAATAAGGTACCAAAAAATGCATTGTTCTGGTTAAAGGGCCTAAACGGAGGAACCGAAGAAAGAATTTTCACTATTGAAAATGGCCAACAAAAATGGTGGTAGCATTTTCTCAACTGAATGAATAAGAAAAAATATGAAAAAAGCGCACTCAGTTATGATAAAAACATGGCTTGGTTTAACTGCCCATGCCCTATTGTTTTCAACTTTTTCCTGTAAATACATGGATGGCCACAAAGCTAATCCGATAAGGGAAGTTAGTGTAATCAATACCTTCGGATCGGCCAAAATAACCTTCAAAGTAGCCAGACAATCTGATTTCTCCTACATAATGGCCAGTTATCCTATAAACAAAGAAAAAATACGCCAGGTTAGGTCAGACCTGAAGGGCACTCTGACCGTTGACGGTTTCAGCAGTTCCGCTGAATATACCGTAATCCTTCAGGCAGTCGGTCGGGAGGGTAATATATCAGATCCGGTAAAGGTGAAGGTACATCCACTTATGCCCTATCATCAATCTGTATGTTCAGCGCTGAGATTGAGGCCAGCATATGGGGGGATCAGTGTATCCGGTGAGAATAAAGCCAATTCGTTATTATCGCTTCATTTATTATCATATAACGACACCTTGGAGCGGTATGTCGAAAAAGATGTTTCCATACTTGCCATAGGCAAATTGGATCTTTATTATGGAAATATGGGCCGGCAAACGCAGAGAATAGCCGTATACATCTCTGATAAATTCGGTAATGCCTCAGATACGGTATACAAAGTGATGAAGCCGTTAAGGGAGGATAAACTGGACAATACCAGGTTCTATAACTATCCACTGCAAAATGATGGACGGATCGGGTTCGACTGGTATTTCAGATACCTATTCGATGGAAATCTGGGCGAACCGGGCTGGCATACCGAGAGCATGCACATGGGGGGGCTTATGATGGGCACGGTAGGGCTTGGCACTCCTTCCATGATCAGCCGTTTGGTATTATACAACAGGCTTCCAGGCATTTACCAGGACCAGAATCCAAAGAAATTTACCGTATGGGCGTCCACAAAAAAAGAACCCAAGGATTTTCGGGATTGGCCAATATCAACTACCCCCGAGGGTACTGTACTTGGAGATTGGATAAATCTGGGGAATTTTGTGCTTCCCATGCCCCAATCAGGGCTTCCTCCCACCCAGGCCAATAATGATGACCGCGCGGCCGGTGCCGGCGGCTTTAGTTTTAAGCTTAAAACAGAACTGAATGGTGCCAGGTATATGCGTTTCCAATGTACGCAAACCTGGGGAGGGCTTGATTATGTTAATGCCAATGAGATCACGTTATTTGGCAGAGGAACAAATTGAGCAATGGGGTAAACTAAACCTATTAAATATAGGAACGGTTTCTGATCTATCGGGCCATTGTAAAGTCTTGTTCTGCCAAAGGGCAGTTGATATGGCAGGACAATAACCTTTAACTGCATCTCCCCCTATCTATCCACATTTCAATCTTTACCTGTAATAAAATATCCCGGTGGACAAGGCTTACCACTGGGACAATCGAAATTGAAAAATTCCCCGGAAATCCCCGTTTAGTAGCAACCCCATATCTTTTTAACGTGCCAACTGAATCAGAATCTAAAGGAAAATACGACTTTCCCCTCTATCTGTTCTTCGGAGATGAACCCCCAGTATCTCGAATCATAGGAGCGGTGCCTGTTATCCCCCATAAAAAAATAATAATCACGGTTGAACCTGTAATCTTCCAATTTTTGGCCATGCAGGTATAGTTTCCTTCCAATTAGTTTGACATCTTTTGTTTCGGATAAGATCGCCTGATAGTAGAGGTAAATGTTGCTGCCGGTCAGTTTGATATATAGATTTTTCGCTGGTACAGTAAGAGGTCCAAAACTGTCACCGGTCCATTTGGAAAGCGATTCTTCCCTTAACTGTTTAGGCATATCACAGAAAAAACGCCAGCCGATAGGAACATATGCGATTTTACCGCCTGCGGCCATACTATGAAACTTTTGTTTTTGATCCCGGGTCAGGTAGGCACTTATACTGGAATCTTCATTCACCTCATAAAAGATATCATTTTTTAGGGCATATTTTATGAACTCTTCCCTCTGCCCGATAGTAAATCTATATCTGTTCTTCACTGTTGGATTTTGGTGCAGTTCTTTTCCGTCAACGCTGATGCTATCACCGGCAAGGATAATTTTATCCCCTGGCAGCCCGATGCATCTTTTAACAAAAAATGAGCTTGTGTCCTTTGTTTTTTTAAAAACGATGATGTCCCCACGCTTAACGCGTGCTGTACCTGAAAGCCTTAGATAAGGCCAATCGCGCGACTTTATGGAAAGATTGTTCAGCCAGGGGATATCGGCTATGCCCCTGGGAAATTTTGGGCCATACACCAATTTGTTTACGACCAGTTTATCATCCGGAAAGATGGCGTTTTCCATCGATTCGCTGGGAACTTTATAAAAATCAAGGATAAACAGCCGAAAGATGATTACATAAATCAATCCCAAAACTGCAGTAACTATAAATCCTGTCCAGTCGCCCAGTTTAAATGAAACAACCGTATATACTGTCAGTATCAACAACAACAACAGGCAGGCCATCCAGAATAGGTTTAGAATTGCCAGGCCCAATGAGGCTATTGCAAATAGCAGAAGAATAATTAACCTGTGTTTTTTTTGCGAAAAAAGTTTTATACCCATCGGATAGAAGAAACTATAATTATGATATTTGATTTCCAGAAGTATGTACTGTAAATTCCAGCCCGCTGTATTATTTATTTATGATCGATAAAATTTTGGTTGTGTCAAAATTCCGGCCGGCTACAACCTGTGCCATCTTTGTTTTTATTTCCCTGGTTGCCGGGGAATTGATTTTGACGGCCATCTTCAAAATGTTATTGGCAGATTTTACAGCACTTTCCTTATTATTCAGTTCCAGGAGGGAAATTACCTGGAGATATCTGGGATAAAGTCTTGAAGGGATCATATCGGAGGCCTTCATATATGATGCCAGGGCGAGGTCAGGACGTTTCAACTTTCTGAAACAGTTTCCACGGGCTATCTGTAGCGGATAATTATCAAAATAGTATTGTGCAGAATCAAGCAATTTCAGGGCCGGTAACGGTTCATTTGCCTTTAACAACAAATTACCATACTGCATAAGGAAAAGTCCATCTGTTTTCAGGAAAGGGTGGGCCGAAACAAAAAATGGAACGGCGTCCACGAATTGCCCGCTATCAGATATCTGGGATCCCGTTCCCCAATTCCGATAACTGCGTACCATCTTATTTAAGTATAGTGCAAATAGCACAGAAAAGACCAGGTATATAGGAATAAAAGAATATTTAAGAAGATTGAATCTGGCTTTTCCTATTCCAAAAGAAAAAATTTTAGTGTCTGAAGAAGCTAAAAAAGCCAGGGAGCATACTACATTTAATTTAATGGGAAGGATCTGCTCTGAATAGGAAAATAACGCAAAAACGATCTGCGCCGATAGCACTGCTTTTGTTATTATTACCAATGCATTCTTTTTCCTTATAAACATGATGCGGACCATGATTACCAGAATTGCAACAGCCCCAATAATCCCATTTTCAGATAAGTAGACCATAAGGATATTAAATGGGTACTTGATTTCTCCGGCAATATCTCTGTATGGGCTGGATGGGTGCCCACGGAAATATTCAGACTGATAAGCCATATACTTAGAACTGAAGTTATCAAATCCGCTACCGAAAATGGGATTATCGGACACCATTCTGCCAGTTATCTCCCATACCAGCAATCTTCCATCACTTGAATCACGGTTTATATAATACAGTAAAAAAGTAACCGACAGCATTACAAGTCCCAGTAATATAAAAATATAGATCTTCCTTATGGAGAATTTTCCCGAGAGATGAAAATATGGCAAACGGTGGAAAAACAGTGAGCAGAATATCACAAGCCCCAACCAGGAGGCCCTTGATTTGCAAGCGGAAAGCACTAAAAAAAAGCATACCATGCAACAGATAAGAAAGCCTGGAAATATTCTATCGACTATTCCCCTGGAAAGCCCAAAAGATCTCAAACCGGGCCTGAATGCTAAATCATCCCTGGATAAATATAGTCCAATGGTAACACAAAACCCATATAATACATACCCAGACAGTGGCCCCGGATTAAAAAACGTTCCTGTTATCGGGAAATTCCCACTTAAACTGGGATAAAACCCGTACAGTTGCAAAAGTCCATAGAAAGCCTGGATGAGGCAGCCAACAACGCATGCGTATAAGAAATAAATATACAGCTTGGGATTAAACCTTAAAAATAAATAAAGTAGCGACAATCCTATTAACTCGATCAGCCTAGGGGAAAATCCCGAAACCGTGTGGGCAGAATATCTTCCCAGGCCTATCAACAATATCAGGATAACCAGGATAACATCCGTCAGGGTAAAGGAAAGAACAGCTTTCTCTCTTGGCAATGGGCTGAACAGGCAAAATCCCACTACTATAATCACGCCATAAGAAAAAAATGCTATCTGTCCGGCCCTAACCTGATAAAGATCGGGAACCGTTATAGAGGCAGTAAGTGATAAAAGAATGCTTATACCAATGCAGATGCAGAATTTGACCAACCTAGAGCGCACATTTTCTGTTATGGGTACATTAAAAAACATCAACTATCCCTTTCAGATAATTCCTGGTCTGGGCCGGATATTCCAATGGCCTTGTTAAAAATATAAACCCTGATGAATTATCCCTCCCCGAAAATACAGAGTAATATGAAATCCCCTCTTTATCGATGGCAGAAACCTGGGACGGACAATAGAAAAAATTCGAGATTTTTTCCTGATATAGCCTTTTATATTTTAAATATTCTGTCATATTCGGTTCATCGACCAGTACTACAAGGTTCTCTTTCCCTACTCCTTTGGCGATATAGCTTAAATTACTAAATATCGAATCGATACATTCATGACAGTCATTCCGCAAAAACCTGAACACAAGCAATTTTTCTTTCTTTAGCTTATTCAGGCTATCGACTATATCGGGTGAAAATTGTACACGGTCAAAAATATGTTTCTTATCCGAGTTGGTATCAATACTGCGGCTAAGCTCATTGATCATAATATTTTCTTTATTTCTTAACCAGGTCTGATATATACACAGGGATAAAAGTGCTATAAAGCAAAAGGTTACAAAAAAATTTTTCTTTAAAAAAAGTAGTTGCTGATTTAGTTTCATATTAAATATTGTTTAGTTCTTTACTTAAAATCACCAAAAGATCAAATTCCGCGAACCATCTTATTTTTTACGGTTTTTCTTCCCAAACTGCCTTGGATAATAAGATACCGTTGCCATAAAATAATGTTGCAGGACATTTTGGCTCCCGATCGTAAAACTGTTCAAAGCACCGTAGTTGATTACACTCCTGTTCTGCCGTAGCAGGTCAAGTGCGGAAAATTTGGTTTCCAGATTATTCCCCTTTAACAACCGGTAGGTTAGTGCGGCGTTCCAGATGGCAAATTTGATCGCATCACTGCCTGTGGCAGTACTATTGTTAAATGTTATGTTACTGTTTAATATCAGTTTTTTTGTTACGCTATAACCCGAGCTTAAAGTTGTAGAAACATTTGTTCCGCTGTATGAGGCCATAAATGTTTCCTGTGAGGATTTATAAGTGGAATAGGACTGTACTCCTTCAAGGGCAAAACAATCCTTGTAGGTGAAATTAAATTTGATGCTTGTATTCGTATTCAGACCCTTTGCATATGCATAAATCCCGTTTACATAGCCAGGATTTCTGGATATGTTCAAAGTGTTGTTCAGGCTGATCTGAAGTTCTGATGTCTTTAACTTAAGGGCTTTTCGGATACTTCCACTAAAATTTAAATATTTGCCGGTACCCGCATTTACCAGATAGCTCACTCTCCTGTTATCATCAGCAATCAGCAGACTATCGGCGAATACCCCTTCTGTTATACCGCCCGCAAGTTCGATTTGGTAATTCAAGGTGTTTTTTGTTTGCTGGGCCTCATGGGAAAAACCAAATGATAGTGCCCTGGTTACCGATTCCCTTAGGCCAAGATTCCCTTTTTGTATATTATAAATATTTGCACTATCTATCAAAGGAGCTAATTCCTGTAAGCTCGGGATGCGGATGGAGGTATTAAAACCCAATGAATAGCTCTCATTGAAATCGCCATACTTCTCATGGGCAAACCGGATATTTCCATTGGGGGCAAATTGGCTATATTTGCGCCTGATATTTTGGAAGGATTTATCGGAACGGTTATCCTGATAGATGAGTTTCTGCTGCAATGTGCCGCTGATAACCAAACTTTTGGAGAACCTATTCGACAATACGGAGGATATTGACCTGCTTAAGGTAAAATTGGGGGTTTCTTCTATGGTATAAGCCTGTGTCTGGTTACTTAGATAGGCATTATTCTGATAGTCGGTGATAGAATCATTGGAATCCCCTACGACATTGGTATTTTTTCTGTTATTGATGCTGATCGTGTTACCCACAGAAAAATCCAGCCCCAGAAAATCTGTTTTTCCGAATAGCAGTTCTTTAAGGTTGTTAAATTCAAAATTCAACTGCGGATTTACACTGTTATAGCCGGTCTGATATTTCCGGTTAAACCTTTTATTTGAATTTGGACTGGAAAACGATATAAAATCAGTTTTATTAACCCTGTTTGACCGGTCATTATCCAAGTTCAAGGAAAAATTCACACTCAAACCTTTAAACCGGTGAAAGAATTTGGTAAAATTTTCGCTTAGGACATACCTGATGTCTAAACTGTAATTACTGCTTTTGCCATTCGCCGAATCACTTCCAATACTCGAACTAACACGTTGGTTTTCAGAATTGAACGACCCGACAACTGACTCATTTACGCTTTGATAGCTATTATCTTTAAAGGACTGGTTGATGGTCAAAGCATGGATGGTTCTCACCCATTCATATTTTGAGTCGAAATTCTTATTTGAACTGTATGAGTTACGTGCATTGAGATGTTCCTCAAGAATTTTTCCATTCAATTGCGTGGTTGTTGTAGTCTCAGATGAAGATGAATTGTCGTTATCCCTTGTTTGGGCAAAGTAATTCAGGCTTAAAATATTATTGGCACCATATATTGGCCTATCCAAAAAATTGTATGTCATGTTTGCGCCAAGTGCCCTGGGCCGGGTTATGCCGGGAATCATGAAATCCGGACGGTATTCTAATCCGGTACCTGCACCTTTGAAGGTACTATTGGCCAATAGGCTACGCACATCGTAGGCTATTTTATTGATGTTGTTATCTGCACCTACTATGGAAATCTGCACCTTTGAATTAAATGCATTAAGATTGGCGTCGGATTCATATCGCTTATTGCTTCCATACCCTGCTCCGATTTTGCCAAAATATCCAAAGTCCCTGCCCTTTTTTAGCTTGACATTCATTTCAACAGCAGAATCCAGGGGATTAATATTGCCGGCTTTCTTATATACCTGAATTTTTTCGACAGCATTTTTCGCGAGGTTCTGAGTAGCAATCTTATAATCACCGCCGAAAAACTCTTTACCGTTGACCAGTAAACTCCTGACTTCCCTTCCATTAACAGTTATTTTACCATCTCCCCAAAGTACAATGTTGGGTATCTTTCTAAGCAGATCTTCTACCACTGCATTACTATCTAACTTAAATGCCGCCGCATTAAACTCCAGGGTATCGCCGTTCATGCTTATTGGCGGTACAGAAACGACCACCTCCTTTAGTGAAATAGTTTTTTGATTCAAGATAATGGTTTTCAGGTCAATGGACCCCGAGACAGGTATGGTAAAGGTTCTGTATTCCGATTGGTAACCAACATTGCTTATCAGCAGCTTTAATGGTCTATCAACAGGGAGATTTTTAAAGTTGAACTCACCGTATGTGTTGGTTATCTGGTAACCAATTAGTGAACTGTCCTGTTTTAGGGCATTATAAACAGATACTGTCGCAGATTTTAGGACATACCTAAACGTAGTATCCCTCACAATACCTTTGGCAGCTCCTGTATTTACCATATTTTTTTGTTGGGCAGCTACGATTACGGAAATACCTGCCAGTATCACGGATAGGATAAACGAACGGTAAAACTGCATTATCGTTTCGGTTTTGGCTTGAGCCTAACAATAACAGGATTGCTACTTTTATTTTGTGTCCTGAAATACTCGGTCAATACAGGATTGTATTTGATTTTTTTTTCTGCGTTCTGCTCATTAAGGGCAAACATGGCCAATGAAGAGTAACTATTGTACAGCAAACCATCCTGATAGAGATGGAAACCTCTATTCTTATACTCATCCAACACACCCAGATCAGTTACCGGCAGAAAAGAGGAAAGAGCGTCGGGCTCAAGGTCCCCAATGGACATTAACTGATTATCCTTTAAATTATAAATAAAGGCTTTCCGGTCGAATCCAAAACTGCTGAAATTAAAGAATAAATTATCCCCACATGTATAAGTATTGAAAATCCCATAAAATTTATCGCGGTTTTTCATAAGATACTCCATCCTTTTACCCTTATAGCTGGAGTTTTCGATAAATCCGTCCGGTAGGGAATACTTCTCAGGCAGTATAAATCTGTATGCTAGTTCCGCTTTTTTCTCCCCTATCCTATAAATGTTGTTTTCAAAGTACCTGGTATAGAATACTTCGCTGCTACTGCCATAATCAAAGAAAACCTTTCCACTGTTTATCAGGTCATCATTTATGATTTTATTCAATGCAAATGGGAAAAAAGCAGTCAAAAACCTGTTCTCGCTGTTATACAGCACGAGTTCATAGTAAGAACTGTCCATATTCGATTTTATCAGCTCGTTTGATCTGACCACTATTCCGCTTCCGGGAAACCTATAAACGATATCCCACTCTTTTTTATTGGCAGGTTCTTTTTTGACCAGGCTTCCATCCAGATCGAAAAATACGGAGGATTTACCTGCCTGTATAGTTATAAGAGATTTGCTTCCTACCTTCCTGATCTGGAAACCATAAAACATCTGGTCCTCCTGTTTGCCAATGGTATTGATTTTACCTTGATTTATTTTGGCAATGAACTTTCCGTTCCTATCAAAAATAAAAATGTTCTTGGTATCTTCATCAAAGATCACAAATCTGTTTTCTGCGATTTCCAGTTGCTTGATTTTTCCAAAAACGCTCTCTTTTTTACTTTCTAAGGGAATAAATTCTACTTCATCAAAAATGTCTGAAATCGATGTTCCCCTTGCATCACCCGGATCAATCCTCAAAGTAATTACTTGTGAGCTATCTATTTTAACTTTCTGGGCCAAAGTCGACGACGAAAATAAAACCCCGAAAATGAGTGCGGCTTTTTTAATTTTGGTTAACATAGATTAGATGAATTGGAATAGATCATTAAATTACACCTTTTATATACATTATTAGAATAATATTGTCCATATATCCGGACAATGTCCATTTTTAAACTATCCCAATACATGTGCTATTTTAATTTATATACAATTAAGACCGGATTACTATTATTATTGAGTGTTGAATCTATTGCCTTAATGTAGGGAGGCACTTTAGCCCAGTCTTTAGGGCTGGATTTATAGACATTCATTTGGGATTTGAAGAAAATTGCCTGTCTGGTTGAAAGGATATAATCATCATTTCCATCATGGCCGAAAAGGTTTTCGAAATGGATCAGGTCATGCTTATTTTCGATAAAGCTGAAGGACTCGGCTTTACCATCCTTTTTGGAATACACGACAATGCTGTTTTTTCCGTAACTGAAAACCAGGAAGTTTTTGGTTTCCCTGAAATTACTGATAAAAAAGCCGTATTCATTTTTCATTGCTTCATTGTAAATATCTGAAGCAGGAAGATTTTTATCGAGTAATGAATCCGGCATATTTTTTTTTCCAAAATTGATCCTATAGGCAGGAATAATCTTGTCATCCGAATATTTGTAAATTACGGGGCTATATGGAACGGTAACATATGTACCCAGGCTATTAAGTACATTTGGAAAGACAGTCGAAAAAAAATTAAATTTTTCGGAAATGGCGTCCTTATGAATAAATTCATTTTTATCCCCACTATTCAGATCAAGCACATTAGCGGTATAACTGCCTGTAGGGTTAATTGTCAGCAATTTGCCTTTTGCAGGAATATCAATATTTTTATAATACCCCTCAAGTGGCGTTTCTGAGAGAAATTTGCCTTCCATATTATAATAAATTAGCTTGTATGGGCGATGAGTGTGTACAAGTATACGTTTTGAAGCTTTATCAATTGCAAAATCCATGATTCCGATATATTTTCCTTTATCAACACCAATGTCATGGATCTTGGTTATAAATTTGCCATTCCAATTAAATATAAATACACTATTTGTTGCCCGGTCAAGAATGTAAATACGGTTATCAAAAATTGATATCCGGTTGATGTTACCGATTAGGGATGCAGCGCTGGTCTCTAAAGAAATGACTTTTGAAGAGTCGAAATATTTATCGAAATTTCCTATCGCATTTTCTGGTGCAACATCAACCTTGATTTCTTTCCCCATATCTTCATGGTTGCCACCTTTACAGGAAATAAGGAAAAGGCATGCAACAATAATAATTATTCTCTTCATCTATTGTAATTTATTTTGGGATAGTCTGTTAGTGTTATCGTGTTTAATATTCTTACTTAAAATCAACTATGGCCATATTTCTATGTTTCACCGAAAAAAGGAATATCATCGGTAGGCCTTATGAATAGTTGAACAGGCAATGATTATTCATTGCCTGTTCTTTTTCTTTGGAAAAATATTATCTGAAAAATTATTATTTGTGTCAGGAATATTTATTTCAATTAACTACACACAATCTTTTGATTACTAATAGTATGACTAGGCGTACAAGAAACACTACCAGTTCCTATACAGTTTACAGTAACAAAATCACTCGAATTCTTACACACCTTTCCGTCAACAATCATAGAAGTAACAGTAGATCCAGTTTCTTCATTTTTTACAGCAACTTTTCTTGGACCACTAGTGTCCTCGAAATTTGCTGATGCAGAGTTTTCTACAAGCGAAAGATTTATTCCGAAATGGGCACTTTTGTCAATCTGGATATTATAAAAACCTAAGGCCGCAATCATGGCGATAAAGGCAAATTTAGTTATTGTTTTCATGTATTTTTTCAATTTATCAGTTAACAGGTCGAATGCTCGTTGCTTTTTACAACAGATGGGGTACATCTCTGACTGCCCTCTCCAAGACAGCTTACAATAACCTGATCATAAGTTACCACGCATGTCCCACCTCCAGGCTTTGTTATTGTGTTTTTAACATGGGAGGTAATTTCATCTTTAAGAAAATAGCCTTTACTTTCTTCGGCCTCAAAATTGGCAGATGCGGAGTTTTCTACAAAAGATAGGCTCGCTTCAGATTTTGTAGCCTTATCAATCTTCAGATTGAAAAAACCAAGAGCTGCTATCAATACGAACAGCGCCGTTTTAATCGTTGTTTTCATGTTTTTTTTGATTAAGATTTTTATAAAGATATATAATGTTACCTGTCTTGAAATAACGTTTACGACTGTATTATGATTACACCATGTTTATCTATGAAAAGGCTATATTCTGTACTGAATACAAGCATCTCTAATATTAAACATTTAGTTGATCCCTCCAACTCACGTTCTATGCGCGAAACAATATCAATAGTATAGAGCTAGAATATTTTCGCAAAAACTACTCTCCTCCCATTTTTTCCAGGGTTTGATATTGGCCCGATATATTTAAGATTAGGATAGAAAAACCAATCCAATTAACCCCTTTCCGTCAAAACACTAACGTAAAGACAAACAATAATTTACAGTGAATATATTTCTGGCGAGACGGGGTCAATCTATTCTGGTTTATCCACCAGAGCATAGTACACCGACATTTCGCTCTTACCCAGCTCTTTCAGTTGAGGGAATATTAATTAAGAAGTTTGTAATTTGAATAAATTGTTGCATACAAAACAATCATATTTTTGTATCTTTATGATAAAGAATTTGCACTAAAAAAATAGAGGTGAGTTTTTGGCTGAAAGGAACCAAAAATGATTTTAATTATCTGATAAACAAGCGATTAAAGGAAAGGTTCGACTCCCTTCGGCTCCACAAATCTTTAAAAGAATCCGCGAAATTTCAATAATCTCGCGGATTTTCTTTTTTCCATACAATCCATCATGATATAAGCATTACATGTCATTATCTAACGGGCCAACTACGGTTTGTTCTTCTGGTTGTATATGGTTATAAACCCTTCCCTTATCGGTATCCTTCAAATGGGTTACTTTATTATTTATATCGTAGAGCTAATATGCCTACGTTAATGCTAAAGCAGGCACGCTGTGTGAGGATAAATCTGTTTAAAACTTATAGATTAACAACGATCATAAATATTTTTTCAAAAAAAATAATGACTAATAATTAATTAAATAACTAATAATAAGTAAATTAAAATTTAAACTACAAAAAATAGTTTATAAACTAAAAAATATAGTTGCAAAACTAGATCATATAGTTATATTTACAAAAAATAAATTTGTACCATGAATAAATTAACAGCGAAAGAAGAAGAGGTAATGGGATATTTCTGGGCGCATGGCCCTTTGTTTGTTAAACAGTTACAAGAGTTATACGACGAACCAAAACCTCATTTCAATACCTTATCCACTATGGCCCGTTCTTTACAGGACAAAGGTTTTCTCGGTTTTACTGCCTTTGGTTCAAGCCATCAGTACCATCCGGCGATCTCTCTGGAAGGATATAACCGCGGCACGCTCCAAAGCGTAGTCAGCAAATACTTTAACAGTTCTTATAAAAGGGTGGTATCGGCATTAATCGAAGAGGAGAATATCAGTATTGCAGAATTGAAAAAACTAATTGAAGAGGTAGAAAAAAACCAAAAAAAATAACGTTATGGGCCTGTTCTTCATCCACATCATTAAGTCGTCTTTTTGCCTGATCGCATTTTACCTGGCTTATAAAATGTTCCTCAGCAAGGAGACCTTTCACCGTGCAAACCGCTTTATCCTGTTAAGCATCATTGTAGCTTCCATGATTATCCCCGCAATGCAGCTTACCATATCTGCCCCTAGCGTGGCAGCTTTGCCGGTTCGCGTACATAATTTTGAGCAGTTATTGTTTAAACAGCCAACGCAATCGGGCGGATTTACCACCGGGCTTGCCGAAATCATTTACCCACTACTGTTTTGCATTTATTTTATCGGCTTTTTTGTTCAGTTGATTATCAGCGGCATTAATTTTATTCGAATATATAAACTGGCAAACAGTGCTAAACAAATGCCTTTTGGTAAATATATCATTGCCGTTACTACGCAGCAACACCCTGCTTTTAGCTGGGGTAAGTATATTGTGCTGTCAGAAAAAGAATATGCCGGTAACCCGGAAATCATTATACAGCACGAACTCATCCATCTTGAAAGGCGTCATTCGTTAGATCTTTTACTCACCGAAATAACCATCATTTTGTTCTGGTTCAATCCGGCGGTACGGCTATTAACCCAGGAGTTAAAAGACACACACGAATTCGAAGTCGACAGTGCACTGATCAGTCAGGGAGTTGATGCCAAAGCATACCAGTTACTGCTCATCAGAAAGGCGGCTGGCGAAAAAATATATTCCATTGCCAACACCTTTAACCAGAGCAAACTTGCTGTACGGATTAAAATGATGCTTAGGCAACGTTCTGCCCCATGGGCAAGCCTGAAATACCTTTGCATTGTGGTACTCAGCACGTTCTCGATAATTGCCTTTGCAAAACCGGGAATAGCTGAAAACATTCAGGCCATGTCTACAGAGAAGCTGGGCAGCTTTATAAAAAAACAGGTAAACAAAATATCCGGTCCGGTTAAGGAGGATCTGCCTGTAAAAAAAGAGAAACAACCTGATAAAGCGGTTTCGGCACCTTTAACCTTATCAGATCATGCTCCGGGCAGTTCTGTTGCGCGGGCAGACCAACAGGAAATAATTACCGGAAAAGAAGGTACGCCCATATGCATTGTTGATGGAAAACCCATCACTTATGCCGATTTTAAACTCATTAACCCTGATGATATCAAAACAGTAACGGTATTAAAGGAAAAAGAGGCTACGGAAGCCTACGGCGAAAAAGGAAAAAGTGGTGCCATTATTATCTCACTATTTAAAGAACGCCAGCCAACGGTAAACAACAATGCAGCATCACTACTGAAATTTATGCTATCAGCGGTCAACAAACCAAAATGCGTATTTTTCCTGAACGGCACCAAACTCAGTGATGAACAACAGGTAGCGATTAACAGGGCGCTTCCATCAATGGCCAATATCAACAATTTAATAGAAAGCATCGTTACCATTACAGGCAAAGAAGCCCTGGATAAATATGGAGACGAGGGCATTAACGGAGTCTTAGAAATCCATCTAAAAAGCAGATAAATCTCATGAAAAAAATTATGTTATGCATAGCGTGCTTTACGCTTGCCCTGGCTTGCTATGGCCAAAAAAACAGCATCATAGAACTAAATGGCAGCTGGAGTTTTAAAAAAGGTGACAACCCTAAATGGGCAAAGCCTAAAGTAAACACTGCAAGCTGGGACAATAGAATACTACCGGTTTGGGATTGGGACATCAACTACCTGGGATATGGCTGGTACCGAAAAGAGGTTACGTTAACGGCACAGGAAACTTATTTTTTTAACCTCGGACAAGCAGATGATGATTGCGAAGTTTATTTTAACGGCGAACCGCTTAAACTGTACATCAGCAAACGCCCCGGCAATGATAATGCCGATACGAGTAAGTGGAACCAGTGGAAGAAATACCGTTCTTACTACATTCCTGCAAAACTGGTAAAATCCAATGAAAAGAATACCATAGCCATAAGGGTATGGAACACACTTGGAGCACAGGGCGGTATCCGATATGGCAATATATTTATCGGAAACACTGTTTTTTACAACCAGTTACCAGTAGAAATGCAGGGCAACTGGCTAAAAACCGATGGCAGCAATGAATGGCTGATTGGTATTTATAACAGCAAGATTGCTTATAAGGGTAAAGTATGGGATTACAGTAATATTAAAAAAGAAAACGACGGTTTCGCTATCAGCATCATTAATGGAGGAAAAACCGAAACCATTTTTGCAAAAATGGATGCCGCTACCGGCAACTGCCTTATAGGTACCAATGATAAAAGCCTGGAACTTTGCAGTCTTGGTGAAACCAATAAGCCATTATCAGATACCGGGAAACTGCAGAATTATACACAGGCCGACACCACATCGGGCAAAGCGTACTTTAGTGGTTATATTAAAGACTTTGTGCCTGCCAAAGGAATTGATGCCGTTATAGAATTAAGAGCATTAAATAGCGGCCAGTCGTTTGAAAAACGGATGCCGGTTAACGCCGATGGCACTTTCAGTATGGATATTCCACTTAATGGCGCCCATCAGCTTTTACTTCGCCTGCCCAACATATCCGAAACCATCCCGGCTTACGTTGCACCGGGTAAAAAAACCTTTGTGGGTATTGATCCGGAGGAATTTAAAATCAGGGTGACCAATGAATATTATAACCGCGACCGGCCGACCTTATACATGGGTGATGCAGTTTTACAGAACAAACTTACCTTGCAAACAACCTGGTTAAATAGCCTGGTAGAGGACGATAAAAAAGTATGGGACAGATTTGTTTACACAGGAGGCCAGTACGCAGCAGCGAGTTACGCAGATGAACAGTTGAACGATATCGCAGCTTACATTGGCCAGAATTATAACAAATACGGAGATACTGCGGCATTAAAAAGTGCTAAGTTATGGTCTGCACGTACCCTCATTGCCTCACCTGAGAACGCTATTTTTAACAGCACTTTCAATTTAATATTACAGAACCTGGGCGAACACCTTGAAGGTTTACAATACCGGGTAAAAGCATTGCGGATTGCCGAAAAAACCAAAAATGCCGAACAGGTAAGCGCCTATAAACAGCAGATCAAGAAATATGTATCAGATATGATCAAAAACTAATCTTTTTTTAAGTAAAATTCGAAAAAGGAATAAACTGATGAATACCTCCTATTCCATAAATTACCGCTAAGCTCTCTAATGTCCCGTTCAGCAAAAGTTTATCAATTATGCTGAACAGGACAATTTTATTTTTGTAAATTAAGTACCGGTTCCGCTAAAAACTAAAATGCCACCTAATCAAAGGTATATCTGATGCCGAACTGTATCAAATAGGTCGAATTAATGCTGTAATCGTTCCTGAAGGTTTCGTTAACCAGTTTGCCACCAACAGTAGCCAATTGAAAAGACGGCATCACTGTTCCGTTGGGTTGTACTTTATCCAGATTAACGGGAATCAGTAAAGCGCTGCTGTTAACCAGTTTTTTCAATCCCCAGCTGCTGTTGAGCAGGTTACCTACATTAAATATATCTGCACTAAGCTCCAGGTTGTGTTTTTTATCCTTTCCATTTAATCCAAATGTACTGCTAAACCTCAGGTCAATCTGGTGCCTCCATGGCAAAAGTGCGCCATTGCGTTCTGCGTATTCGCCCATTTTTGACCTCAGGTATTTATCCTGTTCAATATAACTGAAAAAAGCCCTGTTCTGCTCCTCAGGACTATAGTTGAGGTTTCCGTTAACTGTAGAAACCGTAAGTGTGGAAAAAGTAATTTCAGCTGGGTTTTTCGGAATATAGATGAGCGATCTGTTGGTACCATCCCCAATCAGATCCCGAGAATAGGTATAAGAAAACCGTCCTTCAGAACTTCCCTGATAAACCATGCCGAAATTTAAGGTTATGGCACGGGAAATTTTTAATGGCAGGGTTACTGAAGAAACAATCCGGTTTGGCGCTACATATCCGGCATATCCTAATGCGGGGTTATTAATCCCATTCACCGAAGGCGTGGCATTAAGGGCCGAAAGTGTCTGGTCGCCATCTCCATCGTTGTAATTTTTTGCCCTGCTCCTTACATAAGCTATTGATATATCTAACCCACTTTTAAATTTCCTGTTCAGGCTTCCCATAAAAGAAAGGTAATAACCACCGGAAGAATTGGAAATCGAAACCACATTCATGGCAGAATTCCCCGTTGGATCGCGTTGGCCGGAAGCATTTAACGGATTGATGAACTTATCTTTGTTTGCCCTTGGATAAACAAGCCTGTGATCCGGATACTCGGGAATATTCAACGGAACAGGATTGACAAGGTTGAGGTCGTGGAACAAAATACCGCGGATATCGTTATTGTAAACCAGTTCCATTTTTGCTTGAATGCCGGCAGGAAGTACCACATCTAAACCGATACTCGATTTCCAGCTCTGTGGCATTTTAAAATCATTAGAAAGGATACTGCTTACCGATGGAAGTACATCACTCCCTTTGCGCAGGGCCGGTTGGTGATAATCGGGATCAAAAACAGTTGGCGTATTGGATTGCCCCTGCCAGGTTTGACTGATCTGGCCTACTCCTGAATACCTTGCCTGGCTGATGACCCATACAAAAGGAATCCTCCCTGTGAAAATTCCCGTTCCTGCTTTTAAAACATAGCCATTATCTCCAAAAAGATCATATTTAAATGCTATCCGTGGTGATAGCAATAGTGCCGGCCTGGGTAGTAAAGCAGTATTTACCTGTTGCCCGTTCGAAAATACAAGCTGGGATAAGGCCTTATTATCAGGCAGAGGTTTGGTATAAGCGGAGATATCACCCCTCAAGCCAATGTTAATCACAATATTTGAGCCCAGATTTACGGTGTGCTGCAAAAAAGCAGAGTAATTCAGGTAATCGAAAGTGTAACTGGGTGATGTATCTTTTCCTTCGGTAGTATAGGTAAGGGCATAATCGACAGGTTTTTTGCCGCTTACAAAATCATCCCATGAGGAAAAAGTATAATATCCTGTACCAAATGGCATATAACTATTGCTGGTATTCATGTAATCTGCCTGAAAACCAAAATCCCAGCTATTTTTGCCGGGTTTCCAATGTATAATATCAGTTAATGAAAGTAAGGTTACCGCTCTTTTATTGTTCAGCGAAAAAGGCTCATAACCAAATGAAGTAAAGGGTAAGCCATCTTTCATGATATCAACAAATGGAAAAAGCTGACTTTCGGAAGTCCGGTATTCATTCTGGTGGGTATAAGAAGCCCGCATGGTATTGCTGAGCGTATTGGAAAGCCGTTTGTTCCATTCGGCAGCAAGCGAATAAAAGTTAGAACGGGTATCGAAATTAGCGTTACTAAAGGGTAAGGCATTTAAACTCCGTCTTCCGGCACTCGCTGCAAACGGGGTAAGTGGACTTCGTGAGGCGTTAACCAATTCGGGTTTGTTACTTATCAATTGGTTATAACGGATGCTCAGGGTATTGTTGCGTGCAATATTCCAATCTATACGGGCAAGAAACCTGTTGCCGGCCACCGTAAAATTGTAGCCCTGATATGGCCCTGTAAGGTAACCATAATGGCTGGCCAGATACGAACTGATTGCATCGAGCTCGGTAACCGTAGGCCGTGCAATATTAGGGCTGCTGCCATAATCCTGACTACCGGTAGCCGCACTAAAGGTTTGAGACTGATATACTTCTTTCTCCTGTTCAATACTTAAAAAATAAAAAAGACGGTTTTTAATGATGGCCCCTCCCATCCTTGCCCCCAAAAGGGAATAACTTCCCGGTCTTTTGTCTATAGATTCTCCGCCTACCTTGTACCCATAACTACGGCTGCCACGGAAATAAGAATATACCGCTCCGGCTGTGTTGTTGCTGCCTGAACGGCTTAAAATATTAAGGGCACTTCCGATAAAGCCCGATTCCCAGATGGCATTATAGGGTGCATTATTGATCGAAATCTCAGCAATGGCATCGAGGGAGATAGGCTGGGCACCGTTACCAGGCAGGTTATCGCCGACACCGAAGTTGTTGTTAAATTCTGATCCATCAATTGTAATAAAATTCTGCCGGTAATTGCCTCCTGCTATAGCCGATCCAAAAGCCTGCGGAGTAAGCCTTATAAAATCAGGAAGCCCACGTTTAATGGTAGGTAACAGCATCATTTTACGAGCGCCGATATTAAAAGCTCCGGCACCAATAAAAGATTTATCAAGACTATCTTTTTTCGTAGCACCAACCCTTACATCGGCCAATATCAGGATTTCTTCATTTAGCACCACGTCGATTACCATTGGCTCATCAAGTTTAAAATATAAACCCGGGCGCTGGTACTTTTGCAGTCCAATTCTTTTGATTTCCAGGCGGTATGGTCCTCCTGGCATCACTCCCGGAACCAGATAACCTCCTGCAGCATTGGTTGCACATCCATACACCGTGCCTGTGGTTTCATAGGTAAGGGTAACGGTAACACCTGGAAGTGCAGCACCCTGAGCATCCCTCACCCTACCGGTTAAAACCGTTCTTGTGGTCTGCGCAAAAACAGCCGAAGATAATAAGGAAAAAAAGATGATCAGGGTGCGCATTTGTGATTTTTAAACCATTTTACCCATTAACGGGTCTGTTTTAGTCTCTTTTCCTGTCTCTACCCTTCCGGCAAATCTTTCCATAAAAACCTTATTCCCTTTTAAAATCACCTGAAAATCGTACCAGTTATGGCTTTTGTTTAGGTTTAGCATCAATGATGTACTGCTTTTTGCAGCAACTTTCACCAGGTGTTTACCCGTTTTATAGGCCATATCTTCGATCATTAACTCAAGGGCTACAGCCCCTTCGTTATGCAATAAAACCACCACGTTTCCATTTAATGCGGTTTTAGTTAAATCTTTCTGGTAAGTGCATTTAATGGTTATTGCCGGGTTTTTACCATCTCCTTTAAATTCCCTGAAAAATCCGTTTGGTCCATAAGCACGCAAATGGTACTGGCCATTGCTAAAATCATTTAACTGCCATTCATCCTGAATGCGATCTCCGGCTTTTACTGTATAATCCCAAACCCTAAGGGCTTCATCTTTATAAGGGTTCATGGCATATACCGTAAAAGGTGATCCAACTGCTTTTTTACCAAAAACAGTGTTGCCGGCAGAAAAACCTACCTGATATTTTCCGTTTTCCAGCTTTCCGTCAACATACAATTCGTATGGCAGGGCGCAGGATGATCTGATTCCTTTTTCCTGTTGTGGAAAATAAGGTGATGTACTATGATCTGTATTTATGGCCTTGATTTCATCAGCGTTCAGTTTTCTATAATTATCAGGCAGATCTTTGAATTTGGCCGAATAGATTTTTTCCATAAAAGGTTCCTTCTCCAGGCCTTTTGGATAGGCAATTTTTTCGCCATTATACGGTCTGAATACCGATGTAAGATCGCCACAAACTGTTCTTCTCCAGGGCGAAATGTTCTCTTCAATTACCTTTTTTCCGTATTTTTTCCCGATAAAGGTTTCTAAAAACTGCAATGAAGAAGTATGATCGAACACTTCAGAACATACATATCCCCCTCTGGTCCAGGGCGATACAATTACCATAGGCACTCGATAACCTAAGCCGATCTGACTTTCCCTGATATTGCTTTCTTTCATTGATGGATTGGTCTGCTGGTCTTTCGCGGCATAATCCAGTTTAGTATCCAGCCCTGTCGAAACCTTACCGGCATTTTCTTTAAAAGGGTGTGGTGGTACAAAGGGAGGTACATGGTCAAAATAGCCATCATTCTCATCATAAGTCATGATAAAAATGGTCTTTTTCCATTTTTCGGGGTCTTTAGTAAGAATTTCCATTACTTCGCTTACAAACCACGAACCGAACCAGGGCACCCCTGGGTGATCGGAAAAGTTTGCCGGGGTCATCAGCCATGAAACTGTAGGCAATTTCCCTTCATCTACATCTTTTCTGAACTGATGCAAAATGTCGCCTTTTGGAATGTTCAGTTCTCTTTCTACACCCTTTTCATCATATTTCATTGCAGTAAGCGAATGGAAATCCGGATCATTGGCATTTACGCTGAATGCCTTTGCGTTTAAGTTTTTAGCTTTTTCAGAAAGGCCGGCATGGTTTTCCATTGTATATTCCTTTTCCTCATTTTCTGTTTTGAGCAGGAGTTTGCGCAGGGCCTCAACCTTTGTGCGTTCTTCTTCGCTTAGGTTTTCTTTTGATGAATCGGCAATCTGTTTTAACAACGACTCCTTTTTTTCTTTAAGGTTGGCAATGGCACCAGGATTTAAGCGCACATTGTACTGCTCAAAATATTCGATTACATTGGTACCGAAGTTACTGAGCCAGGCACTCGATTCGCCGTTCAGGCCAAAGCCCATGGTGAGCTCGTTCTGGTAAATTTTCCACGATACGTTATTTTCTTCCAGGCGTTCGGGATAGGTTTTCCAGTTTAAGGTAGGTTTATCATAATTGCTGATGTTCCATAAGTGTGCTTTCCCATCAGGCGTATTGTTTTCCCTCACGGTACCCGTCATCCAGTAATAACGGTTTGGGTGGGTACCTGCTATCACCGAACAGAAATTCTGGTCGCAAACGGTAAAGGCATCGGCAAGCGAATAATAAAAAGGGAAATCCTCACGTTTGCAATAACCGATGGTTAATGGCATGTGTGCATAGGTTGGTTTATAGGCCTTTTTCACATCCAGCCATTTATCATACTTTCCACCATTACGAGCATCGGTTTGGTCGGTCCAGTTGTGCGGAGTAGATCCCATCCAGGCAATTTTCGTATCCTTTATATCCAGGTGCCAGGGTGCATAAGTTTCGCCTTCTTTATTAGATTGCAGCCAGACTTTATTCTTATTGGGTAGCTCAATCGCCCGCGGGTCGTTAAAGCCCCTTACCCCCTGCATTAAGCCAAAAACATGGTCAAAAGAGCGGTTCTCCTGCATCAGAAAAACAACATGTTCTGCATCATAAAAGGTACTGCCCAATGCAGGGTTTATAGCCAGGGCCTTTTCTATTGCCGGTGGCAACATACCAGTTAAGGCAGCGCCTCCTGATAGGAGGGCTGCCTTTTTTATAAAATCTCTACGTGAATCCATCAATTATGTTCTGTTTTTTAAAATGAATATCTTGCACCAAGCTGGATCTGATAAGGTGTTCCAGCGGCCTGGGTTACGCCAACATTTTCGTTTACACGGTACTCATATTGTTTTTTAACCTGATCAAATTTGGTTACGGTAAGTAAGGTCTGATCGCCCAGGTTATAGTTTACGCCCCATTTTTTGTTCAATAAATTGGCAAAGTTGAAGGCATCAAAACTTAAGGTCAACTTTTGGCTCTTATAAGTTTTAAACTCCTTTTGCACGCGGATATCAAAAGTTCCCGAAAATGGGTTAATACCGGCATTTCTGTCTGCAATTTTGCCCAGGCTTTTCAGAATATATTCTTTAGCCCTGTTATCAGGATTGTTTAGCACCTTTTCCATCGAAGCTTTGTTGGCTGCACTGGTAAGCGGACTGTTCGGATCAAATACAAAAGCAAGGTCGTTGTCGTTACCCGGACCGCCTACAAAATCACCGTTAATATCAGCATCTACGCTCAGCGAATAACGCGTTCCACCGATTCCCCTAAAAGTAGCGGCCATCGAAAATCCTTTCCAGGTTGGTGTACTTCCGTAAACAACCAGTTTATTCCTGAACTGGTTATCAGAATAAACAACCTGCGAAAGATCGCGTGGATCTGATTTTACCGGTCTGAAAGTTGAAGTATTGGCTACGTTTCCATTATAAGATGAATTATCTTTAGCATCGTTTAAGGTATAACTCACATTGATATAGCCATCCTTTAGGTAACGGAAACTTGCATCCAGGATCATGGCTTTCTGCTCAAGGGTAGCGCCGTTGGTGAGCATTAATACCCTACCTACCTCATTTGTTTTCCTTCCCAACACGTTATTGGTAATGCCCGAGGCAGTAATAGAGGCTGCAGGAACAAAAACACCACGGTTTTCTTCGTTTGTAAGGGTGAAATATGGATTATCTACCATATTCTTGTCCAGATAAACATAATTGTTCTTTGTATAAGAATACAGCAGGTTAACACCAAGCCTTAAGCGGTCGCCAATGATTTTGTTGTAGCTTAAATTTGCTTTAAAGATCGATGGCATTTTAAGGTTCGGATCATTCAGGTTGATGGTCGAAACATATGGTACACCCGCGATAATGCCCGGTGCTGCCGAAGGATCTCTACGGTATAATGGGAAATCAGGTGTTGGTACCAAACTTGGCCCTGAAGCTGGTCTTGAAACATCGATAGAAGCCACTTTCGTTCCGCTGTTCTGGATGTTGTTTACCTGCGCATAGTTTACCGGGTAAGATGAGAATAAACCTCCACCCAGGCGGATAATGTCTTTTTTCTCATTGTTGATGTCCCATGTCAACTGGAAACGTGGCTGTACTTTACCTGCATCGGTAATTTTACTATCGGTACGCAAACCAAGTGTACGTTCTACAACCGGGTTATAATCTGCCTGGGTAAGGAAACTGGTTACATCGTAACGCACACCAAACATGGCGTTGATATCTTTTGCAATGTCAAATTCAACCTGCCCGAAAAGTGAAAGGTTTAAAATGTACTGCTGTACCGATGGAATGCCGTTAATTGGTGCTTCCCTTGCATACCTGGATGCACTCAGGTTATTAAAATCCGACAAACTGTTGAAGATAAACCGACCGTTCTGTTCACTCGAAATGTAAGTGTCCATATAGGTCAGGGTATTGTCGGTACCAAAGGTAAATTTGTATTTATCGAGATTGTAATATGATGTATTGATTAACTGAAACTGGTTTTCTAGGTTGTTTTCAGGAAAGAAACGCTGACCACCAAGCTGAACGGTTTTGTTTCCAAGCGTACCGTTTGGCAGTGTAGAACGGACCGTTACAATTGCCCTTGGGATATTTGCTGCAGGAAGTTCGCTATTGGGCACATAATCGCGGCTTGCCGTTTGGTACTGTAATTTAAACTCATTTAAAAACGATGGGCTCAGCTGAGAACGCAGGGAAACAAGCGTACTGTTTTCGCTCGATTTAAAATCACCCCATACCTCAAAAAGGCTGATATTGGAGTTATCGCTATTGCTTACCGGGTTTAACCAATCGCTGTAATTGTTTCTGATGGTTAACCTGTGTTTATCGTTGATTTGCCAGTCGATCCTTGCAAAAAAGGTGTTAGCAAGTGTTTTTCTTTTAAATTCGCCTACCTGTGGACCGTTTCCAAGGCCGTATTTGGCCCTTCCGATATTGATTACACTGTCTAAAGCACCTTTGCTGATCCCTAAACTCACTGCATCGGCATCATTTCTGATATCGGCAATAAAAAATGGCATGCTTTCATCCTGACGGTCTAACGCAGTAAAGAAATGTAATTTATCCTTAATGATTGGTCCGCCAAGGCTAAAACCATATTGGTTGGTGGTAAATTTCTGCTCGCGTTTATTTCCCCTGATGTCGTACGGACTTGCCAGGAAATCAGAACGGTAATAATCAAATACCGAGCCCGTAAGGGTATTGGTACCCGATTTAGTTACAGCTGACACTGTACCTCCGCCCTCGCGGCCCCTGCTTACATCATATACGTTAGCGGCCACCTCAAATTCTCTGATCGCCTCAAGCGATAAAGAATAAGGGCCGCTACCGATTGCACCTGAAGTTAAGTTATTTCTGGCGCTCGCTCCATCAATCAGGTAATTGGTAGAAGAAGCCCGTTGCCCCGAAATATTGGTTCCATTGGTCGTTGGCGCCAATGCAGACAGGTTATTGAAATTCCTGTTCTGTGTAGGCAGCTGCTGAATATTCTGGGCAGTAATTGCCGTACTCGATCCAAGTCTGTCGATACGCTTGGAAAGTGAGTTGGCACTTACGTTTACCTCGCTCAGCTGGGTATTGGATTCGCTCATACGGAAATCAGCAACAATATTATCGCCCTGGTTTAAGGCCAGATCTGATTTGCTCTGTTTAGGATAACCGATATAGCTTACGGTAACGCTGTAAGGCTTGCCCAGCGGCAACTGAATGAGGGCATAAGCACCTTCTTTATTGGTAGAAGTTACTGTTCTGAAACCTGTAGACTCATTGCGCACCACTACAGAGGCCCCTGGGATGGCGATTCCCTTTTCGTCAGTTACCTTTCCCCGTATAGAGGCATCGGTAGATTGGGCAAAAGTGAGGTTGGTAGAGGCCAGTAAAAACAGGCAGATAAGTGGCAAATGTGCCAAAAACAAAATTTTTCTCTTTGAAAGGTTAATAAAATGGTAATAATGTCGCATATTTATTTGCTTAATTGATTTTTCGGAATTGATTAAAACTCGGTAGTGCTGCTTCAGCATTATCGTACTCCGGGTTCCTATGGCTGTAGGAATCCGGTTCTTTTTTAAAGGCTATGTCATTTTGCTGGATTGATAATTAATGCATGATCTGTTAACTGGTAATTCATCCCCGTTTTGATGGCCAGGTAACCAAGTACCTGCCGGAGATCTGAATATTTTAACGAAAGGCTGTATTTAGGGAGGTTAGCGCCATCGGTTATCACTTCTACTTTAATATTATACTGTCTGGATAACACATGCCCAATCTGAACCAGATCCATTTGATCGAGATAAGCAGAGCGGTCGGTTCTCCAATCGGCATACTTAGCAGTCGGTTTATTCGCTATTGTGGTTTGATGGTTTTCATTATTATAACTCAACACCTGATTTTTGATGAGATTTTCGCCAAGAACAAGCACATGTTTTCCTTCTCTTTTTTCTACCCTCACCTTCCCTGTTCTCACCGCTACCTGATAACCCTTACGTTCTGGATAGGCATTGATATTGAAAGAAGTTCCCAGTACCGTTGTGGTATATTGGCCAGTAACGATCCTGAACGGGCGGAGTGTATCACGCTTCACTTCGAAAAAAGCTTCACCGCGATCGAGCATTACGTTACGTTTTACCGCCCCTTTAAAATCGCGGGGGATGCGGATAACGGTTCCGGCATTCAGGTATATGGTAGTACCATCTGGCAACACCATCTTTTTAATTTCGGCATTACCTGTAGCAAAAGTATCATAAACCATTTCGAGTTGAGGAGCCTGATAGACCTTACTTTTTAGCAGAAAAAATGAAGCAAAGCCAAGAATGAGCGCAACAGATGCTGCAATGGCCCAATATTTTTTATTGATTTTGGGTTTTTGTCCCTGTTTTGATATTTGAGAAGTGATCCCGGAGAAAATATCTTCTCCCACTCCTTCCCCAATCTGCATCTGTTGATCAGCACTATCTTTTTCTTTGGAGGCAAACCACTGATCGATGATTTTCTGATCTTCATCATTGGCCGTACCCGATTGATATTCGGACAGCTTTTGGGAAAGGAATTTTCGTACTTTGGATTTCATTCATCCATAAAGCGTGCGAAAGCACAAAAAGTACTTTAAGCGAACATTAAACTTATGTTAACTTTATGCGCTGCCGCAAACGCTTCAACGCTTCGGAGATATTGTTCTTTACGGTTTGTTCTGATAAGCGGAGTTCGCGGGCAATTTCGCGGATAGATTTTTCTTCGTGCCGGCTCAGCTCAAAACATAATTTCATGTTAAGGGGCATATTAACGATTTCAGAATCGATAACCGTTTGCAATTCGCGCCTGATCATTACCTGTTCTACTGTATCGTAATGATGCAGATCTTCGGTCAGGAGTTCCGCCCCTGCAAGGCGTACCTTATTTTTTCTGAACAGATCAATTACATCGTTGCGCGCAATTTTGACCAGGTAAGGCCAGAGCGAATCGGCAATAATTAAAGTGTTTCTTTTATTCCAAAAGGTAATAAAGGTGTTTTGAAGGATATCTTTCGTATGCTCTTCATCATCTACCAGCTGCATTACTACCGAATAGAGCCGTTTCCAGTAAGCATCAAAAACATTTTTAAATGCTTTGTCATCACCAGACTGGATGGCTTTTAAAAGCTCAATGTCAGATTTGTTGCCCATATCGATTAATGGCTCAAAATTAGCCAATCGATTATTAAGCCACCGTTAAGCTTATCTGAACAACAGGTTTGTTACGCCTATGTGCTGGTATGTGTATTTTTTGACATCCAACTCCTTTCGGCACTCCTTAAGTGTTGAAAAATTTAATCAATAACCAACCAAAGAGAAATAATTGATCCTTGGCCATAGCTATTTATATCCAAAACATCTTCTGGGCAGGTTTGCTCCTTAAAACCCGCGTACAAATGTTTTACTGTTAACACAGCGTTGACAATTAAGAAGATGCCAATTAAGATCAGTCCGAAATAAATATATTTAAAAAAAGAATTGTCTTTAATTTTATGGTTCAGGTATCTTCCTAAAAATATTGCAGGAATTACAGCTGGCAAAGAAATTAAAAAGTATTCGAAAACTTTTAATGTAATCAGGCCTTTTGCAAAATATCCGAGGGCGGCAATGGTGCTTGCCGGTAAGAAATAAGCTTGCAGCGTTGCCCTGAAATGTTTAGCGCTCCAGTTTCTCATATTGCCGTATACAACAAGTGGCGGCCCATTAACCCCATAGGCACCACCAAGTATACCTGAAACAAATCCACAAACAAATAACCATAACATATTATCTGATTTTAGCGAAAGGCGGTTTTTACCAAAAATGGCATAGAGGGAATATAGGATAATGAGTAACCCTAATCCGGTTTTCACCCAAAATTCGTTACCGTATATTAAAATAATTAATCCGATTGGTATACCTAAAATGGCAAATATGATGAGCCATTTTGCACTGTTGAAATGTATTTGCTGATGATCCTGGATAACCACAACCAAAGCAACAAAAATTGAAATCAAAACAGAAAGCGGTACGGCAATTTCTATTGGGAGAAAAAGAATAAACAATGGCACAGCGACTAATGACTCACCAAAACCAAAGGTTGAACGAACGAGCGTGGCAACAAAACTTATGATAAAAATATTAAAATATATAAACTCCATGTAGTGTTTAAAATACGCTTTTTTTTCGACAAAACCGCATTACAGGAGAAATTTTCAGGTTTTATCTCTCCATAATACTTAATAATTCCCAGCTGTTATCCCGGTCGTGATGCCTTTGACATTGACAGAGGTTTTTCAAATAAAACTGTTATTGAAAGCAGTTACCTAAAGACATTCCGAAAAACCTGAATGTCCTAAACTTCTTAACAGTCAAAAAAAAATGGAGCGATTTATCTAGATAAATTTCTCGACGGCGTTGCACTCGGTCGAAAGGATGGCCGGTCTTTGGACTGATTATTGGAATCTGTTATTGATAAAGGATAGAATTTTGCAAATACATTGGAGGTTTAATGACAGTGCGTAGAATCGTCATTTCCAACTTGATTGGGAACCAAGGAGTGCTCATAAATGCCTTTAAAAAAAATGAAAATGTATGAATAATCGTAATACCTTGGTAGGGCTTGCAGCGCCTATCGTGTGAACACAATTAATTATAAAGATTCTTTTCCCGCGCTATGCCGCGGCGGCAATGTAGTTTTTCACAGTTAATGTTGTTTTTAATGGTGTTCAAGAATGCTGCACATTTTAGGGCGCCAATTACCCAAAGCGCTTTGTCAATCCGGCAATGTGGCTTTTCACTGCCCCACGCTCATCAAAAAAACAGCGGCAATTGTTTTGCTCGTTTCTGCTCAATGAAAGTTTGAGTGATATTTTCACAAAACCACTGCGTTTCAGGTTTGGTAGTGCAAGTTGTCCTATTGTGCAACTGTTTTTTTGATCCTTCCGCCACTTGGGATTGACGGAGTTCTTCGGTTAGGGCTGTGTTATTTCAAAGCAAGCTGGCATAACGCCATAAAAATTTAAAAAAGATGTGTCCACACGATAGGCCCAGGCGGGAATGACGGTCGATTTTTTAAATCTGTAATTGACAGGATCAGTGACCAGATATAACAAGTCGTCATCTGTCATTGTTAGCCTAATAGCTGTTATAAAAGAATATTATAGGCCAGTTTGAGACTCAGGAAAGTAGGATCATCCCTGGTACCCCGTACATCGGTAACCTGATACCTTGCGCCAAATTCGAAGTTTTTCAGAACATAACCAATACCCAAACCTAAACCCAGGTTGAGTTTAGTTTCGCTGAGTGATATTTCTGCATTCCTGCCCACGATCCTGTTTACAGAGGTGCCAGCCTGCAATTCTAAAGAAACCTTATTGGCAAGATACCTGTAGCCCACATAAATGGGAACCGCCGCATAATTTGCTTGCACCCCATCGGGTAGTTTTTTTACCGGAAAGCGGTTATAACCCGCCTCAAAGGTTACCTGTTGGTTGTATTCTGAAAAGCCATGCATCCATTTGATTGCACCACCGTACCCGAAATTGGTTACTTCGAGCATTGCTGATGTTGGCCTGCAAATCTGGCCAGAAACCTGCAGGTAGTTTTTTCCACTTTGCGCATAAAGCCCCAAACTGAAAGTGCATAGAATTAAAATAAGATGTACCTTTTTTTTCATTGTCAAATTGTGATGTTAAAAATGAAAGAATATTTTTTAGCGACCTGTTAAAATTGATAAGACATACCTAAAGTTGCATAAATGTTGTACATATTGAAAGAGATACCACTAAAAGAATCCGGAAAAACCGGCCTTAATCCCCATTGGAGATCGGCCTTAACGGCAAAATTTTTATAAACGGATTTAGCGGCCCCGGCAACAATACCATAATCGGTTTTTCTTTCTTCCTTAGCGAAATCAAACGTGGCATTATCGATGGTAATTTTCTCCCCGAGGGAATTTCCTTTGCGGAGATAACCATCGGAAACACTTCCATAAAAAGAAGGCTTGATCAGGCGCGCAAAATAAAACCCAAGGTTAAATTTCCAGTTATTCTCACTCCTGTATACCGCATAAACAGGCACTGAAAGATAGATATTTTTCGCCTTTGTTGTATTCGTCCCGCTAAAATCTCCTTCTACAGATGCATCATCAACAGAAACCTGGGTATGAAAATATTGAACACTATCCCTTACTGCCATCGCCTTCCAATCTATCCTGACACCGGTTCCCAGGCCCCATTTTTTCTTTAACATATAAATCAGCTCATATCCAAAACTGGGCGAAAAACCTGGAGAATAGCTATTTATCTCCCGAATATTTTCAGGAAAGGATACTGGGGCCAGTCCGCCAAGGTTGTAACCCACAAATACACTGTGCTGAAATTTTCGGATATCGAACCTGGTTTTCTCCTGGCCGAATAAAAAGCCTGCCGGAATCATTAAAATAAATACAAATAAAATGTTGCGCATGATTTATTATTTTGGAATTACCGCTAAATGATCTACTACCAGCCTGCTGCCCAGGGCACCACGGTAATGGTCTCCTTCCTTACTCGAAGAGGTTACGATGGCCATCATCATCTTTGTTCCGGCCTGGGCTGTCCAACCCTGCCTGTAAACAAATGGGATATCAAATTTGGTGAAAGCCGACTTCATGGAACCATCATTGAGCACAGCCTTTGCAACAACCCGGTCAGACGTTAAAATATTTGTTCCGTTTAACCGTTGGGTACCTTCAAATAAAACGGCATATATCGTGCATTCATCTGTTCTGCCCGGAATGATATTCTGATTTTCATCCTGGTAATTTGCACCCGGAACGTATTTATAATATCCTGTAAAACGACCTGGAAGGCCCACATAAGGCTCACCAAACTCAGTTGCGGCAAGTGGCTGTGTTAACACTACAGAAGGATTAAAATTACCAATATACAAAGAGCCGGCATACAGGTATATTCCTACAAATGCAGATAAAGCTGTACCTTTTATGGTTACCATTTCGGCCGCCCTGGTACCCATATAACCATCGGTTGTTGATCTGGTTGGATAAGCGAGCGGATCTTTAGCAACACCTGAAATGGCTACCCCCTCATTGCCTGAACTCCAAACAGTACTCAGGTCATCCTCGATGGGGTACTCCCATTTATCATTGTCATTCTGTCCCCATTTTTCAAACTCAAAACTCCAGTCGCCCACATTAATCACCTGAATAACATAGTTTTTTTTATTTTCGGGCCGTTCGGCTGTAACCGTATAGGTAATTTGTCCGGTTGTATTGAAATTAATCTTTTCTCCGGATGACGGATATATTTTTGCATTTTTTGATACGGTTATGGTTGGTACGACGCCCTGTTCGTATGCTTCTTTAGTGAGGTAAAGTAAAATTTTACCATTGGCCTGATCTATAAAGGTATCTCCCGTGAGCTGTTTGGGATCAATACTAAAGGAAGTGATATCGGCCTCCGGATTTTTAGGTGCATCCTTGATACAGGATCCCAGTAATAACAGTAAGCAGGATACCAAAAGCAATCTCTTCATGGTTAACAGTTGAATGAGTAAAGTAATATTGATGGCAAAGGGTGCGATAATAACGCTGGCAATTAATTTAGTGATCTATTCAGAATCATTTCTTGTTTCCCATTGCCATGTTCTGATTTCTGGCATATCTATCCCGTTTTCACGGATAAATAATTTATGTTTAATCAGCTGCTCTTCCATTTCCTGTTTTAAATAAGCACTTGTGGCACCCAATTGCGGCAAACGTTTAAGGGCATCTATCACCAGGTGAAAGCGGTCCATTTCATTAAGTACCGTCATATCAAATGGCGTAGTGATGGTTCCTTCTTCCTTATATCCACGCACATGAATATTAGAATGGTTGGTACGGCGGTAGGTAAGCCGGTGTATCAGCCATGGATAAGCATGGAAAGCGAATATAACCGGTTTGTTTCGGGTAAACAAGGCATCAAAATCGTCATCATTTAACCCATGCGGATGCTCCGATTCGGGTTGCAGTTTCATCAGGTCGACCACATTTACAACCCGTATCTTCAGGTTGGGCAGGTGCTCACGAAGTATGGAAACTGCTGCCAGTATCTCCAATGTGGGTACATCGCCTGCACAGGCCATTACAATATCAGGCTCCTCTCCTGCGTCGTTGCTTGCCCATGGCCATATCCCTATTCCCCGCGTACAATGTACAGTTGCCTCTTCAATAGAAAGCCATTGCGGAGATGGATGTTTTCCTGCAACCACCACATTTACATAATGCCGGCTACGCAGGCAATGGTCCATAACCGATAAAAGGCAGTTGGCATCAGGAGGAAGGTAAACCCTTACTACCGAAGCCTTTTTATTGACCACATGATCAATAAAGCCTGGATCCTGATGGGTAAAGCCATTGTGATCCTGTCGCCATACATGTGATGCCAGCAGAATATTAAGTGAAGATATTTTACGTCGCCAGGCTATACCCGCAGTGACCTTTAACCATTTGGCATGTTGGTTAAACATAGAATCAATAATATGTATAAAGGCTTCATAACAGTTAAACAAGCCATGGCGTCCGGTGAGCAAATAACCTTCCAGCCAGCCTTCGCACTGGTGTTCACTGAGCATCTCAAGCACCCGTCCATCTTTTTTCAAAAGATCATCCGAAGGCACTGTAACAGCATTCCATTGCCTGTTGGTAACATCAAAAACAGCATTTAACTTGTTGGAAAGGGTTTCATCCGGGCCAAATAATCTAAAATTCCTGGTTTCCTCGTTCAATTTGATCACATCCCTGATAAAAGCACCTAAAACCAATGTATCACCTGGCCCCATGTTGCCTTTTTTCTCAATTGTAAAACCATACCGGTGAAAATCGGGCATACGGAGATCTTTAAGTAACAAACCACCATTGGCGTAAGGGTTAGCTCCCATCCTGCGTTCTGCCACTGGTACAAGGGCCGCCAGATGAGGCAATAACCGGCCCTTTTCATCAAATAATTCTTCCGGTTTATAACTATGCAACCACTCTTCAAGTTGTATCAGGTGTTCTGGCGATTGCGCCGGATCAGAAAGTGGCACCTGATGTGCACGGAATGATCCTTCCACCTGAAGACCGTCGACCATTTTCGGTCCCGTCCAGCCTTTTGGGCTTCGCAGAATAATCATTGGCCAGCTTGGACGGCTCTCGTCCCCATTTTGTGCTTTTTCTTTAATTTCTTTGATCTCTGAGATCACCTGATCAAGCAGCTTGGCCATTTCCAGGTGCATAGATACCGAATCATCACCAGAGAGTAAATAGGGTTTCCAGCCATATCCTTTAAAAAGGCTGATCAGTTCTTCTTCAGGTATCCTGGCTAGTACGGTTGGGTTGGCAATTTTATAACCGTTAAGATGTAGTATAGGTAAAACAACACCATCGGTAACCGGATTGAGGAACTTGTTGGAATGCCAGGCTGTTGCCAGTGGGCCGGTTTCTGCCTCGCCATCACCAACTACACAGGACACAATAAGCGAAGGATGATCGAATACGGCACCAAAGGCATGACTGAGTGAATAACCTAGTTCGCCGCCTTCATGAATTGAGCCCGGACACTCCGGCGAAACATGACTGGGAATGCCTCCAGGAAAGGAAAATTGTTTGAAAAGTTTGATTAAGCCCTCTTCATCCTGCGATATTTCGGGATAAACTTCAGAATAGGTACCTTCCAGATAAGTCTGTGCCACCATAGCCGGTCCCCCATGGCCCGGCCCCGAAACATAAATCATGTTTAAATCATACTTTTTAATTATGCGGTTGAGGTGAACATAAATAAAATTCTGCCCGGGAGTTGTTCCCCAATGCCCTAATAAAACCTGTTTAATGTGTTCTGCTTTTAAGGGCTCTTTTAATAAGGGATTTGCACGGAGGTAAATCTGGCCGACAGCCAGGTAATTGGATGCACGCCAGTATGCGTGGAGATCTGCAATATTTTCAGGTGACAGGTCGTTTCCGCTCAGTTGATGTTCAGTCATAGGATAATAATAGGTGATCAATAAATATCGAAATTTGCCTTTAAAATTCAGGTATGGCTTTTAATTTTTCTATCATCATCAGTTTCTGATCATTTGCTAATGTTTCCTAAAATTGCCACGCCCTTTACCTGTTGCTTTATTTAAGTAACATCGCAGCCATAAGAAAGGTTTAATAAAAAAAGGATCAAAAAAAAAACTGCTGGAATATTGCTGTGCATTCATCCTTGGAAAACTTTTTGACTGCTTTTAAAACCATTTGCCTTGTTTTGCGATTATAGGATTGCAGTATTTAACATTAACTTAAAAAAACAAGTAAAAATGAATGCAGACCTTCAAAAATTCATTGACAAATTTGAACCCAATAAATTTAAAATGATGGCAAAAGGAATTGAGATCAGGGGCGTTAATGATATCCATAGGAACATTGCGGAAGCAAAGGCACTGATCGAAAAACTTAAACTGGCGCTTACCGTAGACCATAATGCGCAAATGGTAAGTTATGGTGCCTTCGAAGTAAATGCCCTATAATCTACACCAATGGAGTAGGCATTAATATATTCCCGGTACGTGGAGATACGTATCGCGAAATTGTAAAATACTTTTGAAAAGTATTTTATGATAGCCATACCATCCCGCTTAAAAACCGGTTGGAGGTAATTTTAGGGGAATCAGTATGATTTACGTAAACACCAGGTGGTCATTGAGCGCATGTTCTGAACATTGGTTGTTTTTATAGGCTCATGCAAAGTTGCCGCAAGTTTGGTGGTAAACCTCAACAACATTTCCTGATTCACCAAAAACCGTTCAGATTCATCGGGTAGGATATACTTTCCGTTGCCGATTGACCTGACCAGGTTTTCAATGCCGATATCAGAAGCCAGGCGACAGAACAGATAACCTCCAGGACGGATCACCCGCCACATATCGTTTAACATTTCTTCAAAATGCTGAATATTGTTTGCGAAATGGAGCACCGCACTGCTGATCACCAGGTCGAACTTTTCATCTTCAAAGGAAAGCTTTTCGACCAATTCGACCCTGAAATTTTCCGAAGAAGTGTTATCAGCATAAGGTGCCGCCAGTTGTTTAATCTTTACAATATTGCCTGCCGAGGAATCGACACCGTAAACTTCATATCCCGAACGCAGAAAATATTCTACATTCCTTCCCTGCCCGCACCCGGCATCCAGAATGGTTCGGCAATCATCGTAGGTACCTTTTAAAAGCTGATCAAATAAATAAATATCGATATTACCAAACTGTTCACGCAGGTTCTCTTTCATAAAACAAACATAATGATATTCCTTGCATCCTCAGGATCCACAACCCGAATCCGTATTTATTCTGTGCTTTCACATCTTTCAGACCGCCGAGTACACGCATACTTTATGAAATCAAAATCAGCATATAATTGAAAAATAGCAGCCAGAATGAACTAACTGCTACTCATGTTCTAATTATTGTTCATCCTGTATTAAAATTTGAGGACTAATCACACTGTCTTTTTCTTCGTTTACAACTTAAACTGAAGCGTTAAATAATAGGTTCTTGGATCAGATGGTAAAATACCCGGCCCCGGATAACCATCGGCCCTGCGGGTAAAATACTTCTCATTTAACAGGTTATTGATACTGCCTGATAAGGTAAACCATTTCCAGTTGTAACTGGCAGAAAAATCGACAATTTGATATGCCGGCACAATACCGTCAACAGCTGTTGGGGTGCTTGCTGCGTTGGTGGCATCAGAAAATTGTTTTTCTACATAAGAATACTGCAAACTGGCATTAAATATTTTATTACCGAAAGATAAACCCGTACGAAACAATAATGGGGGTACAAATTCTACTTCTTTATCTTTTATTGCTGTATTACTGGTATTGATATACCGGGCATTTATTAATGAAAAATTGGTGTAAGCCACCAGTTTATATTTAGCTGCTCCATGCGTAAAAGCCTTTAATAAATCGGCCTCTACCAAACTCTCGAAACCAATATTGCGGCTATCGGCTACGTTAGTTCTTAAACGGTAGATCATATTGCTCGCATCGGTGGTAAAAACCGAGCCAATCCTGTCGTTATATTTCAGGTAAAACACGCTTAAATCGTAATAAAGCCAATCTTTTAAATTCCCCCTTACTCCACCATCGGCCGTGTAACCCCTTTCATCTTTCAATAAAGAATCTACCCTTGCGTTTTGGTTTTGTACCCTTAAATCTGTAAAGTTGATAGACCTGTAGTTCTGCGAAATATTGGCATATAGCTCAATGGCCGGATGCGGTTTATATGAAGTACCAATACCAAAAAGAACGAACGAGCGTGGATTGCTTTTGTTATCGGTTTTGATCAAATCGGGAACACCAAATTGAAATTGCGTGTAATTTCCTTTAGCGCCTGTGTAAATATATTCGAATCGGGCACCGGGGGTAATGCTCCATTTGTCGGTTATCTGGAAAATATTTTCTGCAAACAAGGCTAAATTTGTACCGGGAAAACGAAAATCAGATTTATTAGGCTGACTGTTTAAAAAGTTAAAATCAGGCCCTAAACCGGTGTCTGCATCACCCTGTTTTTTAAAAGTTAAGCCTTTATATGCTCTTGCCCCCACCAATAAGCTGTTGGTTTGGTTGTTAAATAACTTATACTGGTGCAATACCCTAAGCTCCGAACCGTAATTATCATATTTATCAGCCATTAAATCTCTTGGGGTGCCTTCGCCCGGGTCAGGGCGATTGATGTAGCTTAACACCCCTAGAGCTTCCCTCCCAGCATCTAAGTGGTAGTTGATCCAGTTTAATTTAGTATGCTCACCCAATTGGTAATCTAAACTTAAATTAAAGAGATTCCATTTTACCTTAAACCAGTTCCGAGCCCTTACCGATACTGAAGCATCTGCCTCAAACTGTTCATCGGTTAAGCCACCAGGCTGTTGCGCCAGGTAATCCATATGGGTATATTCTGCAGTTAATTTTAGCTTACTGGTAAACGCATAATCTAAGTGCGCGTAAGCCGTATTTTGATCAAAATATCCGTTTGGCCGCCAGCTATCACCTTTTTTATACTGATAGAAAGCATAATAATTTAGTTTTTTTACTTGTCCGCCAAGGCTGTTAAAAGAGTTAAAAAAGCCATATGAGCCAAGGGTTTGCCTGCTTGTAAACTCAAGTTGCTTATCCGTAGGACCTTTTTTCATCTTAAAATTAATCATACCGCCAAACTGTGTTCCATACTGCAAACTTGCTGCGCCGCGTACAATTTCAATCCTGTCCAAAGCTTCGGTTGGTGGGGTATAATAGCTTTCAGGATAACCCAATGCATCAGCACTGATGTCGTATCCATTTTGCCTCATATTAAAATTAGATACCCTGCTGGGGTTTAAACCACGGCCACCGATACCCAATTGTAGTCCGCCGCCATCGTACTCCCAAATATTTAAGCCTGCAACACGGGCATACACCTGCCTGGCGTTGTTGGTAGCCAAATTGGCATTGATGTTTTTTAAGTTAATCACCTCTGTTTTTTTACCGGCATAAATGGCGGTTCCTTCTACCTGGTTCAGTTTATCGGCAACCCTGTCGTTTATTTTGGTAATGTCAACAGCATCAAGTTCGATGGCCTTATAGGTTTCTAAATTAATATCGATCTGGACATTGTGGTCAACTATTTCGATGTTCTTTTTAACAGCTGCAGCACCAACATAAGAGATACTTACCGTATATTTCCCAGCTGATAAATCTTTAAATACAAACGCTCCATTCGCATTACTTACTGTGGTTTTATTCTGGTTTTTTAAAATAATTGTTGCGCCTTCAACCGGTTTTTGCAATAAGGTTATTTTACCCGCTATTTCAAATTGCTGGGCTTTGGCAAAAACAGATATCAAACAAAAAAACAATATGCAGGTAATTCTCATATACTAAGGTTTTGGGTTAAATGGCAAAATCCATTTATAATGTTTAAAACTAAGGGCCTCACTGGCCAAATCAATGTTACTATCAATAAAGGGGGCCGATCTGCGTCCGTTTAGTGTTACGTAAATCTGGGCATAAACCTGGGGTTGTTTAATGCCTTTTTGGCTATAAATATGATTAAGATAATGGGCATACCTTAAAATAAGATCGGGTTGGGTAGCCATCATTTTCTCTTGCTGGGTACTCAGGAAAGCAGTATTGTTTACTTCGTAGGTTTTACCCGTTGCTTTATCGCGCACATAAAAATTTGCCGTGCCCACTTTTTCCATCAACATTACCCGCCACGAAAACCGGTAACCTTCTTCTGTCCAAAATAATGGACCGGGATAAGCCAAATACCTCAATGGAATGATGATTTGTATCAAAAAAAATATCCCAAAAAAAGTTAATATCCATTTTTGTGAGACTGGTTTAAAAAGTATGGGATTATTATTATTGTAAAAAGAACGATTAAAAAAACCTAATAATTTACGGTGAAAATTACCGCTAAAAAAAATCAATGTACTTAAAACCATCATGTAAGGGAACATCCCTATTGCCGGAAAAAATATGGCTGTAGCGATGTGAAAACCCAATACAACAAGATAAGCTAGAAAGCGAGTTTTACGGTTTAATAGAAAAAACACGATAAAAAGATCATAAAATGCACCAAACCAGCTAAACAAATAAGCCATCCACCCTTTGTACATCAGTTGGCCAATAAGAGGCAAATGGCTTTTTGTGGGTAGCCAGATTTTCATAGGCTGTGCTTGCAGCAACCAATCGGGATTTAATTTTGCCAGTCCTGCAAAAATATAAACAACCGATAGCTGTAATCTGATTACTCCCACAGTCCATTTTGGCACTTCTGTTACCTTTATGGAGGGGTTTAATTTTACATCTACAGAAAAAAAACTTCCTGCCGGCAACCAGATCATCATAAAACTCACCACGCTAATAAAATAATAGTGGTTTAAATAGTAGGTTACATCAATCAGTTCTACATAGGTGAACAGTAAAAAAAAGATAGTAATGGCAAAACGATACCAAAAGCCCAGTGCAATGGCCAGGGCCGATAAAGCTATCCCTACAAAAACCAGGTGCATTCCCAAATCATCCAGTGGTTGCACCCAATTAAATCCCATAAAAGTAAAATGGTATTTTGGCGTAATGTATTGAGTGGTAATCCATCCGTTAAGCCAAAAACGAATAGTGCTTAGCAGCATGATGCTGCCAAATAATATTCGAAAAGTAATTAATGGTGCAATAGATACCGGTAATTGTATCCACTTTAAGGCTTTTTTAATCGCCGTCATTATCTACATAAGAAATTTGTACACCTAATTTAGATACCGCATCGGTTTTTATTAGCCTTAATAAAAGCTGTATTTCTTTATTCGCATCTTCAATTGCTGGTTTATTATTGGCCAACGCTGACGATAATGGAGCCGGAATAGCTTTTAATTTCGCATCAACCACACTAAACTGGTTTAATATTTCGTCTCTTAACGGTTTGTTGCCAAGGGCTACCAATAAATCTGAAATTCCTTTGCCGCTACTGCCTCCGGTAAATATATTTTTAAGGCCGTTCATATTCTCTATGGCTAAATCAAGCGAGAAACCTGAATAATAAGCTTCGCAAAGCTCAGGGAACTGAACACCGCCAGATTGTGTACCAAAAGGCCAGCCAATGCGTGGACCTTTAAGCATATCCATTTCGTAGGCAAACTGGTTTAACATAAAACTAATCGGACTGCCTGAGTCGCTTTTTGTATTTGCGATAAACTGACTTCGGTAAGTGCTTTTCCAGGTATTTAGGGTTTGATCCAACAGGCTTTTGTTCCTGTCGAGTATATCCTGAACATATTTTTTGCGGTTGGCGCTGTTGGCATTTGTAAATTTTGCCAGGGCATCATTAGCAAAAAATAAGTAATCTAAAGCTGGGAAACCCTGTTGGTGTATGGCCGAGTTTTGCGCCAAATTCCAGCTGCCGCTGGCAATATTATCTTCCATGATGGCTAAATCAGTTTTTTCGCCCACTTTTTTCATGGTATTGGCAGGTAAAGTATTGATAAAACCTATGAAAGAATTATTGCGTGAGGGACCAAATTCCAAGACAGAAATACGCTCTACCTGTAAATAAGTATCCTTAAAAACAATTTTGAGTGCCGCTTGAGTGGTTGCGTTTGGGGTAGCCAGAAAAGCAGTTACCGCCGTTTGCAGCAGTGCTAATTTTTGTTGTGTTTGTTCATAAGCCGGTATAATTAAATTATCGGCGTAATTGGTTAACATGGCTGTTTTATCAAAACCATTTGCTGTTGGTTCGTCGGTTGGATTACTTTTTTTAGAACACGAAATGTAAAAAAGTACCAATACTACCGACAGAACGGAAATCCCTATTTTTTTTATGCTACCCATCATTATTTTTTTTTAAATTCAAAAACTCTCTGCACTATAAAGTACAGAGAGTTCTGATATCAATTATATTTTATCTAACTATTAAAGACCGTATGTTGCTTTTAATATTGCCTGCGCTTCAACTAGTTTTGGATAACCAGGTTCGTTTAACAAATCATAAAAACTGGTATTAATAATAGCAGTTAACCTGGTGTAGTTTGCTGCCGAAAGTTTACTGGTTGCTGGCCTGTATTTGAAAGAAGAAATAAAGCCCCAACCTTCTGATAAAGCATGAAATTTAGCTCCTGGTAATGTACCTAAGCCCACATCTCCCGTAGTTGGAGAAGTTACATATTCTAATGCGGCAGCTGCGGCCAATTGCTCCCATTTATCTAAAATAATCTGGATTTGTGCATCACGTACTTTAACATCTTTAGCACCAATTGCTGCTCTTCCGGTTAAAAAGGCATTAAAAATTACTTCGCCAGCTTTAATCCCTTTACCACGTTCGGCTAAATACCCACCCCAGGCTAAAGGTCTGTCAGTTGCTGGAAGTGTGTTGGCATAAGTAACATTCGGATCGTAGTTTACAGGAACGGCCAAATAACCAAATGCTTCGTCAAAATGTTGTTTTTGTAATGCTATGGTAGCATCTGTTTTTACAGTCGCCAATAAATCAACAACCTGTTTAAACAATAAACTTCCCATTAAACCTTTTGCAATGGCCTGTGTATATTCTAAGCCTTTTCCATCAACAGCTATTTTACCAGTTGCAGTACGGCTAACATAACCTGCGGTTCCATTAGTGGCAGCGGTAGCACCTAATGACTGGCTAATGTTTACCAATCCATCAAAATAAGCTTTAAAAGCAGGACCATCAGTAATTTTTCCGGCTATATTTACACCTGAAGTATTTAAGGCAGTCTCTGTAAAAGGACTGTTGGTGTTGTTCCAAAAATCGTTCGCTTTTGTAGCGGTTAAAGCTGCAGCACCGGTGTTACCTGTTCCGGCATAAGTATTTTGTTCTAACCACATTCTCACCCGGCTACTCGAACTTGCATAACTGGCATCGCTAAAATTATAAGTTTTTGGTACGTCATAAGGCGCAATCACTTCATCTTCTACCTTATCTTTTTTACATGAGGCAAGGCTCAAAACTGCAAGGGCTACTAACGCCGAGTGTTTAAAGTATTTGTTTTTCATTTTATTGATTGTATGTTTTTATTGATTTTTAATTTGTATTAAGTCTAAATAAGCCTTATTCTTGTGCAAAGATTAAAACCGATTCTAAAGTTTTTCTAAAGAATTGGATTTTTTTCAGATTTTTTTTCAGAAAAATCCAACTAATCATGAAATTACTATTTGTGGAAGACGAGCCCGTTCTGCTTGATGAGATGCTCAGTTATTTTTCGTTGGATGGAAACATCTGCGAGCAGGCAAATGACTTTGAACAGGCTGTTGAAAAAATAAATACCTATGCTTATGATGGAATTGTATTGGATATTACCCTACCCGATGGAAATGGTATAGATTTAATCCCACAGATCAGGACCTGCCAGATGGGCACCGGTATCCTGATTTTATCTGCAAAAAATTCACTCGCTGATAAAGTAAATGGATTAAACCTCGGTGCAGATGATTATTTAACCAAACCTTTTTACCTGGAAGAACTTAGTGCAAGGGTGAACGCACTTTACCGCCGCAAAGCTTTACAGGGAGAAGAAAACATTTTGTTTGATGGTTTCACAATCGATACGGCAGGGAAATGCCTCTTGTTTGGGAAGGAAGAAGTTAAACTCACTAAAAAAGAATATCAGTTATTAATCTATTTTGTGGTCAATAAAAACAGGGTGGTAAGCAAATCGGCCATAGCCGAGCACATTTGGGGTGATAATTTTGATGAAGCCGATAATTTTGATGTAATTTATGTACACATGATGAACCTCCGCAAAAAACTGATTAAAACAAACGGTACAGATTATATTAAAACGGTAAGAGGTTTGGGATATAAATTTGTGAGCTAATGAAACTCCTCACCAGAACCATTATTAACTACTTCTGGCTCACGATAGGTGTATTACTGGTTACCGGATTTTTGCTCTACGGCTTTTTGTATTTGCAGATTTTTGAAGAAATAAAAGAACAACTGCAACTGCAGGAATCCATGGTTGCCAAAGAAATCAGCGAGGGCAGAAAAGTTAATTTCCCCCTGGTTAAAACTGAAGCGGTACCCCTCGATCGTTTAATGGTAAACCCGGTTTTTAAGGATACCTTAATTTATGATGACATTCAGAAAAAGAAGGAAGGTTATTATATTTTACGCCAGCCAAGGCAAATTAACGGACAGGTTTACATGATCGAAGTAATGACCACCCATATTGGCTGGGATGGTTACTCGAGGGCAATTATTTTTATTTTTATTTTAATTGCCATGATGATTGTGGTAGTGGGGTCGATCATCAATTACTTTTCGAACCGCAAATTACTTTGGCCTTTTCTACAAAATTTAGACCGTTTAAAGGTTTATTCGGTTTCTTCGAACGAGAAACTCGAACTGGTGGGTTCGGACATCAGCGAATTTAAAGAATTTAACCTGGTTATAAACGGACTTACTGAACGTGCAGGTGGCGAATACCGGGTATTAAAAGAATTTACCGAAAATGCCTCACACGAAATTCAGACGCCGTTATCCATTATCCAGGGCAAGCTCGACCGCATGAGCCAGTTCGATCAATCGGTTGAAATGACCGGGTTTATCGCAGATGCAAAATCAGCAGTAAATCGCCTAACCAAAGTAAACAAAGGTCTTTTATTACTTGCCAAACTGGATAATGGGGCATTTCCGGATGAAAACGTTTTAGATATCTCAAATTTACTTTTCCGCCAGATGGAACAGATTGACGACCTTATCGATCACAAAGCGATTAAACTTGTTACGGAGATTAAACCAAAAAAGATTACAGCCAGTGCGTCGCTTATGGAAGTACTCATTTCGAACCTGTTATCTAATATGATAGCGCATTCGCCAAAAGGTGCTACGGCAAAAATTGTGCTGTTAAAAAACAAAATTTCTTTTGAAAATTCAGGTAACCAGCTTCCCTTCGAAGAACATAAATTATTTAACCGGTTTGGAAAAAGCGTTTTGGGTAAAACCGGTAATGGATTGGGCTTGCCTATTGTACAGCAAATTTGTTTGTTATATGGATGGCAAATCTCTTACTGTTACCGTGGAGGAAATCACATTTTTGAAATCATATTTTAACAAAAGGTCTTTTCACTTATCCTGTAAATTACCAATTAGCACGGTAGAATCAGGGTTTCTAAGCAATATACTGTTTTCATCAAGCAGGGTCCTCAGGTTTTTATCTGGCAACGAATCGAGCAGGATATTCTTCAGGTAATAATTACGGTGTTTGCTGCCCTCATCCAGTCTGATAATTTTACACTTACAGCTGCTATTTTCGATCGTGTTCAGGATTTCTTTTGTAGAACCAAAATTACTCTGTTTGATGTAAACCTCCCGAATGCCGATTACATCATTATATTCACCCGTATCAAAATTCCAGGAAGCAGAAATCACACTCTGAAATTTATTTTTTGCATCGAGGCGCATGAGCGATAATCTGGGCGATTCTACGGTATCCCGATCGTTGGATACATACGAATGTATCGAAATAATATCTTTGCTCTCAAACTGCATATAACCATTATGGTTAAAGTTTGCTCCATAACGTTTAAATACAAAATAACCACCTTTAAAACTGACATCAATTACATTGGTAACCACCTGATGGTACCTGTTTTTTTCAGAACGGCGTGCCTGCGGACTTCCAATGTACACCAGCCAGGTACCCACCAGTTGGTTAATTTCGGATAAGGTAGGCTGATAAACGCCAATTTTCATATCGGCAGTAATCGTTTGTAGCTTATTAGAAGTACGGAAGGTATAAAAAGCAAGAAATAAGCAGCTGGCAAAAAGCACTACAGCTGCAATGCGCCAAAAACCAAGGTTAAAAATACCAGGAAATTTTGAAACATTTAACTCATTATGAAAAGATTGTTTCTCAAGCAAATTTGTGTCCGTTGGATTTTCTTCGAAACGTTTGCGCCCTACTCCATACAAATAAATATAACAGGCATCTATCAGAAAAGAACGTGGATTTGATACCATGCCATTGCAGGCATCTTTAATTTGTCCACCAGTGATATCATACCTCAGATTTGGATAACTTAGGTTATTTTTATTGCGATCAGGGGCATATTCTTCATGCCCTAAATTTGCAGAAGTTACAGGCAGCGAATTGCTGATTTCGCTGAGCATTTTGGCAATCTCCTCATAGTTTTTGCGGTTCGTATTCCGTCTTACCTCATTACCGGTAATCCTTTCATACTTTTCAAATACCTGGGTAAGTAGATAAACAATTTCCTCTTTACCTGTTTTAAGACTCATTTTTTAAAATCCTTTTTGAATTTACGTTAATATCTGATGATGCAATTTAACAAACATGAACAAAATATTACGTAGCCACAAATTATTTCAATCAACGTAACGGCTTATTTTCAATACCACATAAAGCTAACAAAAACACAAAACAATTTGATTACCAACAAATTATAATAATTTCGGAAATTTCATTTTCGATTTCAGAAATCATCAATCACATTTCTAAATGCTAAAGGATAATGAATTGTAAGAAAACCCTCCTTATTTAGTATAACCAAATATCAGTACAAATGTATCCCTTTGGATGAATAGCTTATTGAAAATTCAAGGGCTTAAAACCAAAGGCATTTTTACCGTAAAAATAACTAACCAAACCAGCGTAATTATGATGAGCAAACAATCCCATTATCCATTTTTTTATCGGAAGGTGAACACGTCTAAATAAGATTCGCCATCTCGATTTCGTTACACCGTCATTGATAAACTTCAATAAAGAGACTCTTCATTGCGAGGCACAGCTTCCTCGGCTGAAAAGCCTCCCTGCAATGACAACTTCTAACACGGCTTCATGCACCTAAGCATTAAAAAAAGAACCAAATTAAACCAAATATGATCAAATATTACTTAACTAAAAAAACGTATTGGAGCATAGTGAGCGCTTCCAGGCTGCTCCTGCTCGCTTTACTGCTCAGTGCATTTTTAATAACGCCGGCATTTGCCCAGCAACTGGTTACAGGCACAGTAACCGATACCGACAAAGAAGTTTTAGTTGGTGTTATCATCCAGGTTAAAGGCAAAAGCAAGCCAGCAACAACCAATAGCGAAGGTAAATTCAGTATAGAAGCTAAGACGGGAGAAACGCTTGTTTTTTCTTATGTGGGTTTTACGCCACGCGAAATTGTGGTAGGGCAAAACAATAAAATCACGGTAGTGATGGAATCGAGCATTGCCAACTTAAACGATGTAGTGGTGGTGGGTTACGGAACACAGAAAAAATCAGACCTCACTGGTGCAGTGGCCACGTTAAATACTAAAATATTAGAAGAACGACCACAAACCAATATTGTAAATGCATTACAGGGCGCAGTACCGGGACTAAATATCTCCATTACCGGTTCGAATGCTGAGGGTAGCTCTTCGGTAACGCGGATCAGGGGCGATAAATCAATCACGGCAGATGCCAGGCCTTTAATCATTTTAGATGGTATCCCTTTCGATGGCGCATTTTCTGAAATCAATCCTAATGATATCCAGTCGCTTGAAGTGCTTAAAGATGCATCCTCATCAGCTATTTATGGTGCACGGGGCGCAAACGGTGTCATTATCATCACCACCAAAAAAGGTACCGAAGGAAGGCTGAGTATCAATTATGATGGTTTTATTTCTTTCGATAAGGCCATTAATATTCCACAGATGATGGATGGCGAAACGTTTTGGAAATACAAAATAGAAGCACTTAAAGCTGCCAATACCACTACGCCTACGCCAGCCAATCCGGAGCCGTGGCTGGGTACCATTACCCCTACCGAATTTAGGATGCACAATGCAGGTCAATCTACCAACTGGATCGACGTGGCTACACAAAACGGGTTTAAACAACAGCACAACCTTTCTTTTAGCGGTGGAAATAAGGGCACTAAATTCTTTGTTTCCTTTAACCATTCCAATACAGAGGGGGTAGCTTTAAATGATGAATTTACCAGGGATAATTTCAGGATAAACCTGGATCAGAACCTTACCTCATGGTTAAAATTCTCTACCAACACCCAAATGGGCCGTTATGTGCGAGATGGCTGGCCACCCGATTTTGGAAGGGCATTCAGGATGAACCCACTTTCTGAAGCTTACGATGCCAATGGCAATATCAGGCTTTCATCATGGGAAGATTCGAGTGTTGCCTTTGCAAAAAACCCTTTAAGCGCCATTAATGAATTGAACAGTGATAAAACCCTTAAAATTATCACCAATAATGCATTCGATATCACGCTGCCGTTTATTCCCGGTTTAAGCTATAAACTGAACACAGGTTATACTTACCAGGCCAACAATTATAAAAACTACAGGGGTAGAAATACGTATGAAGGTGCACAATCAAACGGCGAACTGAATACCAGTTATACCGAAAACAACGACTGGATTTTAGAGAATATCCTGACCTATAAACATGATTTTGGCAAACACCGCATTTTTGCAACCGGTTTATACTCGGCACAAAGCAAAGTGAACGAAAATAATTCGGTTACCGGAAAAGATTTCCCTAACGATGTAATGTATTATTACCAGGCCTCGAAAGCGGGTGTATTATCGGGAACTTCTTCTTATTCGAAACTAAACCACGAATCGCAGATGTTAAGGTTAAACTATTCGTACGATAGCCGTTACCTATTAACAGCAACGGTGCGCCGCGATGGATTTTCTGCATTCGGCGACAACACCAAATACGGCATATTCCCTTCTGTAGCCCTGGGTTGGAACATTTCGAACGAAGATTTCTTTAAAAAATCATCTGCATCGAATGTACTTTCCAATTTAAAATACCGCTTATCGTGGGGTAAAAATGGTAACGAGGCTGTAAATGCTTATGTAACCTTGCCAAGTTTGGCCACTTTTAACTACCTCAGCGATGATCATAAAGCGCTTTACGGTTTTTATCCATTGCAGCTGGCTTCGCCCAATTTAGGCTGGGAAACCACTACTTCTTTAAATACCGGTTTAGATTTCGAGTTGTTTAAAGGCCGGGTTACCGGAACTTTTGATGCTTATTGGTCTAATACTTCCGATCTGCTTTTAAGCCGCACCATCCCATCCATTAACGGAACCAGTTCGGTAACCGAAAACATCGGTAAAACTTCAAACTCAGGTTACGAGGCCCAGTTAACTTTCAATGTTTTCCGTACTAAGGATTTCAGCTGGTCATCTACCCTTAACTACTCACATTACAATACCAAAATTAAGGATGTGGGGATTTACGACCAGAACGGAACGCCGATAGATGATGTGGGCTCAAGATGGTTTATCGGTCAGCCGATCAATGTAAACTACGATTATGTTTTTGATGGCATCTGGCAGATCAGCAACGCTGCAAACCCAACAGGCCAACAAGATCCGCGTTATATCTATTCTATCCCCGGCAACGTAAAATACCTGGATGTAGATGGCGTAAACGGCATTACCACTGCCGACAGACAGCTTATCGGCCGCACCATTCCGGATTTTACCATGAGCATGTTAAACTTTTTCAGTTATAAAGATTTCACTTTTAGTTTTTTCCTCAATGGGGTTAAAGGCATTACGGCCAGGGATGTATTATTGAATGAAAACGATATGTCGTACAGGCAAAACGTGCTGAACCGCGAATTCTGGACACCAGGCAATCCGATCAACACCTATCCAAAAAACGACCTTAACGGCGCAGTTAATCCATTAAAATCGGGTTATTACCGCAAGGCGGATTATCTCCGTTTGCAGGATATTACACTGGGCTATAAAGTTCCCGCTAACCTGTTAACCAAAATACGGCTGGAAAGATTAAGTGTTTTTGTAAACATTAAAAACCTGGCCACCTGGACCAGCTGGAAAGGCCTCGACCCTGAATTTATTGGAAGTCAGCTTGCCGCACCACAGGTTCGATCGTATGTATTGGGCTTAAAAGTAGGATTGTAAATTATTTAGACGTATAAGAATGAAAAAGTTAATCTATATTTTAATAGCCATGATGCTTATCAGCATTGGGGGCTGTAAAAAAGAATTTCTGCAGGAAGAACCCCGTGATAATACCTATGCAGATAACCTGCTGGTAGATTATACCGGTTTTAAAACCATGGTAACGGCATTACAGGGCATGATGCGCCACGAATATCGCCGTGTTGATGCTTTTGGAGGCTTCGGAAGCCTGCCGTTGGTGCAACAAAGCATGTGGAGCTGTGGCGTTGATAACTCCTGGAGCAATAATTCACACAGTTCTTTCAAATTTATGTATTACCCGAAAAATATCGATCAAACCGATGCAGAACCATTTAAAGCAACTTTTGAGTGGCTCTACCGCATGGTTACCACCTCGAACATGATCATTACCCGGGCCGAATCGCCTTCGATAAACTGGGGAAGCGGAAGTAAAGATGAAATTGTAGCTTCGGCACGTTTTTTCAGGGCCTGGGCTTACCGCCACCTCACCTACTCTTTCGGAGCCGTACCGCTGGTTACAGAAGAAATTAACGGGGTAAACTACCGTAAAGACTGGGATCGTACACCTGTTGCAGAAATCCGGGCGGTAATGGAAGCCGATTTAAAATTTGCAGCCGAAAAACTTCCTGCCAGGGCTGCTTCAAATACTTCAGTTTCTGGGGCACTGGCCCGTCATTACCTTGGCGAACTTTATCTGGCCATGGATAAACCACAGGACGCCAAAAATGCCTTACAACCATTGGTAGAAGGGGCTGCTTATAAACTGATGACTACCCGTTTTGGTTCAAATGCCACTAAACCCGGTTGTGCATTTATTGATGTTTTCCGTTCGCCATTTTACGCTCAGGGTAACCAGGAGGTGCTTTATGCCTTCGTTAATACCGAACCAGAAGTAGAATCGCATGGTACTTCGGCCATCTACATCAAAAGCACCTATAAAAACTATTATTCTAATGATGTGGTGATCCGTAAAAGTAACCTGAATGCTCCTGAATATGTAAGTGGTGTGGTAACCCTGCCGCAAATATTCTGGCTGGTAAACGGCGGAAAAGGAGCCGGCAGATGTGTGCCTTCTCTTGGTGCAATCCGTTTATACAATTACAAAAATCAGGGTACGGTGGATGACAGGATTTCGGATTACAGCATGGTTTGGAAAATTTACGAGAAAAATGCCGCAGGAAATATCGTAGAGTTTTTATCAGGCGGTAAAACACCGATTGATACCACTTTAACGGCAGCCATGCTGGATGATAACCGTACCACCATTCAAAATTATAAATGGCCAACCACACGCAAATGGGATTATACACAAACCATAGCTTCGAGGGGTGATGCAGACGAATCGTACAACGATGTTTCTTACCTGCGCCTTGCCGATACTTACCTGCTTTATGCAGAAGCCTTATTTAAACTGGGCGACATGGGCGGCTCCATTACCTGGATAAACAAAGTGCGTAACCGTTCTAATGCCATATCTATTAGTACAACGGATTTAACCACTGGCGGATTGGATTTTATCCTTGACGAACGTAGCCGTGAGTTATTATCGGAAGAAGAACGCAGGCATACTTTGATGCGTGTAAGTCAGGAAAAAGGTGGTGATGAAAGGGATGTAAACAACTATTTCAAACGCCGTACCCGGAAATACAACGAAATAGCCGGCCGAAATGCCAGGGGTATGAACGATTACGATACACCTGTGCTGTTTCCGCTTCCACAGGATTTTATCGACTCCAATACCGGCCGTAAACTTACTCAGAATCCGGGTTACCATTGATAAGATGAGATTGTATCATAAATATATTTTTCATCCTGAGCTTGTCGAGACGCTTTTAACAGTATTAAGAAAGGTCCTTCAACAAGCTCAGGATGACACGATAAGCTACTATTGACATTATTTATTAATCCAATAATAATAAACACTTTACACTCACCATGCATTTCTGCCTAACTAAGCCAAAGCACCGCACCTCCGTTTTACTTAATTACGGCCTAACAAATTTTTCGGGTTCCACTAACCGAGCCATACCACTGACTTCAAAAGAAAAATTTTCAGCCGGCATTTTTTGTTTTTTCATAGGCTTTTATGTTTTCAACGGCATTCAAGCTAGCTGCGCTGGTCTTTTTGATGCCAAAAAGAAAGAGCCCTTCGGCGGCGGCGAGCCGGGGCAAGACCGTGCCATAGGGTAAAAAAATTATTAGACCTCTTAAAAATATTGGCTTTTACATAATCAATTATTCCTCAGGATGACAATTCTATTTTTAAAATCCATCCTCACAACGATCTCATTACACAAGAAAAACATAAACTAAAACAGAAAATAAGTTGAGATATTTAAAAACACTATACGTACAGGTATTAATTGCCATTGTGCTAGGCGTTATCGTTGGGTACCTTTACCCTTCATTCGCACCATCGGCCAAACTCATCAGCGATACCTTCATCAATATGATCAAAATGATCATTGCACCTGTTATTTTCCTCAGCATTGTAATCGGGATTGCAAAAGCAGGTGATATTAAAAAAGTTGGCAAAATGGGTTTAAAAGCCATTGTCTATTTCGAAATCATCACCACTATTGCCATTATCATCGGTTTGGTTATCGCAAACATCATTAAACCCGGCGAAGGTGTAGAAAAACCCGTAACTGCCGCAGCACAGGCGGTACATGGGGCAGAAATAGACTGGAAAGAGTTTATTGCGCATATTGTTCCGGGGAATATTGTAGAGGCATTTGCCAAGGGCGAAATTGTTCAGGTATTATTTTTCGGGGTTTTATTTGCCATCGCTTTAAGCAAAATGAAATCAGCCGGCGATAGCGTAATTGCTGGTTTTGAAAAAATCAATCAGGTATTATTCAATATCCTTCATATTGTGATCAAAGTGAGCCCCTTGGGTGCTTTTGGCGGCATGGCCTATACCATTGGTAAGTTTGGGTTTGCCACATTAGCAGTTTTGGGCAAATTGCTCATCACCTTCTACATCACCGGGTTTGCCTTCATTTTTATTGTGCTTTACCTGGTACTCAAAGCCAACGGATTTAGTTTATGGAAACTGCTGAAGTACATCAAATCCGAACTATTGATTGTACTTGGCTCGAGCAGCAGCGAAGCCGTTTTGCCCAATATTATGGAAAAACTGGAAGCGGCAGGCTGCGAGAAAAGCGTGGTCGGTCTGGTCGTTCCGGCGGGTTATAGCTTTAATCTTGATGGCACCAGCATATACCTCAGTTTAGCTGTTGTTTTCCTTGCCCAACTTTTTCATGTTAACCTTACCCTGGGGCAGGAAATTACCATTATCGGCATCCTGATGCTTACCAGTAAAGGTGCTGCAGGTGTAACAGGAAGTGGCTTTTTAGTGCTTACCTCTACCCTAACTGCTTTAAAAATTATTCCGCTCGAAGGTTTGGCACTTTTGGTAGGTGTAGACCGTTTTATGAGTGAAGGAAGGGCCATCATCAACGTAATCGGCAATACCATTGCCACCTTAGTCATTGCCAAAAGTGAAAAATTAATTGATGTTCAAAAATATTTAGCTACAGTAGAAAATCCTGAAAAGAAATAATGGATATGATACAGGCCGCAAATACCATGATCAATCAATTTTGCGGCATTTAAACTACTCCAAAATATTTGCAACGAGGAAATAAAACAAAATCCAATGAAAAAAATAAAACTATTGATCGTTTTCTGCTGCTTTTTTGCCTCTTTAAGCATGGCACAGGAAAAGCACCGTTTTTTTAACGATGTACAGGTCATAAAAAGTTACGATAAAATTTATGCCCCTGCTGCTAATCCTATCCTGTTTATCGGCAGTTCATCAATCAGGCGCTGGAGCAATCTGCAAAGCACTTTTGGTGCATATAATGTTTTGAACAGAGGCATCGGGGGAGCGGTAATTGATGACGTTACCTATTACCTCGATGATCTGCTGTTTGTTTACCAGCCGAGGCAAGTGGTGATTTATGTAGGTGAAAATGATATCCCGATCGAAAATGAATCACCGGAAATTATCCTCGAAAAAACCATTACACTTTACAAGGCCATCAGGTCAAAATTGCCTGAAATTCCTGTTGTTTACATCTCGCTAAAACCGAGCCCGGTACGGGATAAATACCAGGCAAAATGCATCGCGACGAACAAACTCCTCCGATCCTTTTTTGAAAAGGGAAAAAACACTTCATTTGCAGATGTTTTTACGCCAATGTTAAAAGATGGCAAATCGCGCCCGGAATTGTTCGTTTCGGATATGCTGCACATGAAACCCGAAGGATATAAAATCTGGGAAAAAGTATTAAAACCAAAACTCTTAAAACCAACAAAGTAATGAAATGGCATTTATTGATTTTTCTGCTCTGTATTTCTGTCGTTGTTAAAGCACAACAGGAATTTAACCTTTACACCGGAAAAATTCCCAATTCAAAAGGATGTGAGGTTAAAGAAGTATGGGCGGAAGAAAACGGTAAACGCGGGACGGTGAAAAAAGTTACTGTGCCAACCTTAAAGGTTTTTATGCCTGAAAGTACAGGGAGCAATCGCCCGGCGGTAATTATTTGTCCGGGTGGTGGCTATGCCAACCTCAGTATTTTTGATGGTGGTTATGAAACGGCAACCGAGCTAAACAAAGCCGGAATAGTGGCTTTTGTACTAAAATACCGTTTATCAGATAGTTTATGCAATACAAATAACAGCCTGATAGCTTTACAGGATGCCCAGCAAGCCATTTACCTGATCAGGGAAAATGTAGCAAAATATGGTATCAACCCTAATAAAGTGGGCTATCTTGGTTTTTCGGCAGGAGGACATTTAGCCGCTATGGCTTCTACTCATTTTGAAGATAAGCAAATTGATTCCGACATCAGTTTAAGGCCCGATTTTACCATTCTTGCCTACCCTATTATCAGTTTCCGCGATTCGTTAACGGCACCGGGATCTAAAACCAAAATTAACCTTTTAGGTAAAAACGTAACCCAAGCGCAGATCAGGTGGTATTCGGCAGAACTAAATGTAAGCAATCAAACACCTCCTGCCTTTCTGATCCATGCTTCTGACGATCAAACGGCTCCGGTAGAAAACAGTCTGAGTTATTACGAAGCGCTGCATAAAAGAAATATCCCTGCCACCATTAAAGTATACCAAAAAGGCGGACATGGTTTCGCCAATTATAACAAAGCAGAAGATGACCATTGGCTACCACAAGCGGCAAAATGGTTAAAGTTGAATCATTTCCTGGATTAGGCTGTCATTTTTGAATTGAATGAAACAGTCAAATTTGATTCATCCCTTAAACAAATAACTGTTGATATTTTTAAACGATCACCAAGCCCGTTTTAATTCTTTGTTCTAGTATGAGTTATGGAGATTTCATTTTGCTTTCGAAGCCCTTAAATATGCTTCGACTATATCTTCGGCAATAATTACAAATTTTTTAACACGTTTTGACTCTGATGGTACGCTATTTAAAGCTAAAAACTACACACAATTATAATTTTCATGTAAATTTTAATAAATAAAAAATACATAAAATTGTTACAAACAACTACAAATCTCATTTGGTGTAAAATTCTAAGGTTCAACCACACCCAGCAGCTGTAATATTAAACAACTACCTATATTTGTTTCACATCCCACATAAACTAATTAAAACTAACTATGATGGGACCATTCCACATTTGCTTCAGTCTTTCAGAACGTTACAGTTCAAGCGGCCATTTTTTTTATTTTAATATATCTTCTCAAATCCCCCTCCGGGATCTAATTTGTATTGCCCCTGAAATACTGTAGCTGATATCACGAATATCAACTCATATTAGTCTATTCTATAAAAAAGCCTGATAAACTGTATCCGGTTTTTCATAAAAACCTTGTAAGATCAACTATTAACTAACTTTTAACTATCAAACCCATGAAAACACAATTTTCGAAATGGAAAGTAAGCTATATGCTTATTTTATTGGCTGGCATAGCAATAGCTATCAGCTGTAAAAAAAACAACAACAGTAACGAAGGTCAAAATCAGGATCAAACGCAATTAACCAAAGATGAAGAAATGGCCATACTAAAAGCAGGCTTTTCTCCAGATGATGCCTTCAGAAAAGATGGCGGTTATATGGTAGAAGGCGATATTTTTTTAGATGCGAACAACCTTGCCACTCAGCAAAAAATAGTAGAGGATTTAAAACAAAATAAACCCACAACAGAACAATACCGAAGTACAAATATTGTTGCTGTCGGCGTATCAAAAGAGTTAAAAATAAAAGTTGATGCAGGTACATCGGAAAAAGTATTCAGGGATGCCACAAGTGAAGCCATTAAACGTTATAACGATCTTAATTTAAAGTTGACCTTTAAACTTTTAGATGCCAATGCTGTAGAAACAGCTGATATTGTAATTAATGGTGCAGATTTAGGAAAAACACCAGATGGAAAAAAAACCATTCTTGGACAGTCTGCAGGCTTTCCGGCAAATGGAAACCCGGCTTCTCCGATTAAATTGAGCACTGTGGTATATGGTCCCAATTATAATAACAACAATCTACTGGCTAGTGTAATTGCACATGAGATAGGCCATGCCATTGGCTTTAGGCATACCGATTATGCAGATAGAAATTATAGCTGTGACATAAAAACATATAATTCTTTTTTTGGAAAATATAGCAAGCAGAATGAAGGGCAGGGAACCGGTGGGGCTATTCATATTCCGGGAACACCGCAAGCCGAAAATGGTGATCCAAATTCATGGATGCTTGCTTGTATTGAAGGTGATAACCGTCCATTTACAGCAAATGATAAAGTTGCTATAAAAGCCCTTTATCCTGTAAAATAATAAAATACCGTCGGTCTTACAAAATGGTAACCGGAATACTGGTTACCATTTTTTGTTTTGTAAGCGCCATGTAAATAGAAAAATATAAATCTCCATATTTGCGACCGATTGTTCATATTTACACCGTCATGAGAAAAGCAGAACGTACCAAACAATTCATTATTGAAAAATCAGCACCGGTTTTCAATACTAAAGGTATTGCTGGTACTTCTATGAACGATATTATGGAAGCTACGCAATTGGCAAAAGGTGGTGTTTACAGGCATTTTGCCAGTAAAGAAGCCTTGAGCCTGGAGGTTTTTAACTATTTGAGCAACCTGATGCACGATGGCGTTACCGGGGCTGTAAGGGAGATACCAACGGCCAAAGGAAAACTTTATGGTTTGCTCGATTTTTACGATAACCGTATTTTATCAAAATGGGGTGGTTGTGCCATCTTAAATTTTGGGGCAGAGGCTGATGATACCAATCCGGTGATGAAGGAGAAAGTACGTGCTGCCATCCACCGGTTTAAAAACCGCATCAGCAAAATCATCATCGATGGACAGGAAAATGGCGAATTTTCTAAAGATTTCGATGCAGAAAACTACGCTATCAAAGTTTTCACGATGTATGAAGGTGGCGTATTAATTAGCAAAATAGAAAATAACCCAGAGTACCTTCATCACATTATTGCCATGCTGAAAAAAGAAATCGAGCCTCATATCCTCTAAAATTTTTTACCCAAAAAGAGACCGATCATTCACTTTTTTAATATTACCGATCATTTTGAAAATCTCCATTATATAAAATCAACCCATCTAAAAATCAGCAACTATTTTTTTACCCAAAAAGAGACCAATCGTTCACTTCCATACTCCCCCCAAAAAAAATGACCAGTTTAAAACGCATTCTATTAATTATCACGGTATTAATGGCCGCTGTGATGGAACTTATTGATACCACTATTGTAAACGTGGCCCTTTCGCACATGAGCGGAAACCTTGGCGCCACATTAGAAGATACCACCTGGGTGGTTACAGCTTACGCCATTGCCAACGTAATTATTATCCCCATGACGAGTTTTCTGACCGCAATATTTGGCCGCAGGAAATACTATATCGGTTCGATTATCGTATTTGTAATCTGCTCCATTATGTGCGGGGGAGCTCCGGATATATGGACATTGGTTGCTTTTAGGTTTTTACAGGGCTTAGGCGGTGGTGCGCTGTTATCGGTTTCGCAGGCCGTAATATTCGAACTCTTCCCCAAAGAAAAACAGGGTGCAGCCAGTGCCATTTTTGGTATAGGTGTATTTATCGGTCCAACTATTGGCCCAACAATGGGTGGTTTAATTATTGATAACTACAACTGGCCGCTTATTTTTTACATCAATATCCCCATCGGTATTGCTGCGGCTGTTTCCTGTTATTTTCTCCTTACTGAGCCGCTTATTAAACCCAAGATAAACAAGGTAGATTGGCTGGGTATTATCCTGCTTGCTGTGGGTATCGGCTCTTTACAAACGGTACTGGAACGCGGACAAACCGAAGATTGGTTCGCTACGGGGTATATTATTGTATTAACCATTACTGCCATTGGGGCTATAACGGGATTTATCTTCTGGGAATTACATGTTACCCATCCAGTAGTTAACCTGAGGGTATTTAAAAGCAGGTCGTTATCCATTGCAGCAATTTTAACCTTTATTACGGGTATAGGGATGTTTACTTCGGTTTTTATGACGCCTGTTCTGGCCCAGCGCCTGCTTGGCTTTACGCCTACCGAAACAGGACTTATGCTACTGCCCAGTGCGGTAATTGCCATATTTGCACTCATTGCTTCGGGCAAGCTGATGGCCAAAGGAGTATCGCCGATTTTGATTGTTGTTTTGGGTTTTATCTGTTTTATTTATTTCAACTGGAGCATGGCAGGAATTAATTTTGGTATTTCTGCCGGTGCCATCAGCATTAATCTGATTTTCAGGGCTACGGCCATGGCTTTTTTAACGGTTCCCCTCACCTTACTGGCGGTATCATCATTGGCTCCGGCCGATATTCCGCAGGGTGCATCCTTAAATAATATGATGAGACAATTGGGCGGCGCATTCGGCATATCAGCAGTAAATACCTATTACGCCCAAAGAATAGCGGTGCACCGTACAGATTTGTTAACGCACATCAACCCCTACAATCCGCAGGCTGTTGAGCGTTTAAATTCGTTAACGTCGTATTTTCAGGGGAAAGGCATCAACGCCATGGATGCCCGTATGAAGGGAATTGGCGTGTTGGAGCATACCATCAGCACACAATCTTCGATGCTCAGCTACATTGATTGTTATTATTTTGTGGGCTTGCTTTTTGTAGTCACCCTGCCTTTATTACTTTTTGTAAAGGCGCCAAAAAATCCGGCAGCTGCTAAAATGGTCATTTCAGACCATTAAATTTACTCAGGTGAGTTCAGGTGCATGATGTGGTTATAAAATGCGTATGTTAATTAACCATCCAGCTTAAACACCTGAGAACATCTGGACTGTTGAAGGATAATCTGTACGCAGATTTTTTAACCATATGAGAAATATAAGAACATGTAAACTAATATGATCCTTAATACCTTATACGTTTGCCTAGGCTACCCATGAAAAAGCGGCACGATCCTGCCGCCTGTATTTTTTGCTTTAATAAGCTATTCTACTTTGTAAATAAATTGCTGAGCGCAGATTTCACCTTTCGAACCGATGCCCTCGATAGAAATGATGTAGTTACCGGACAAAAGGCCAGTGTTGAATGCAATTTCTCCCCTTCCGGCCCAATCAGTTTTTAATTGAGGTGCCCAAAAAACTGTAGGTCCGGTAGGTTTGGTGTTATATTTAAAAACCGCAGCATATGCTGCGGGGAACTCTATCTCCAAAACAGCTTTATGATCAGTTTTTAATGGTGTTTCCCTTCCGTTTTTGGTGGTGATGAGCAACACCCCTCCAGATCCGCGGATGCCGTAAATACCCGCATAAGCCGGGCTTTTCATAAATTCTATTTGAGCAATATCCCTTGGCGAAATCGTATTTAAATCTCCTCCATCTGCCCCGTTAATCAACACCAGTACATTCGGGGAATGAGATCCTACGCCTGAACGAAGCCGGAGGGCTTTACCACCTCCTATCATCTGTGTTCCGGGCAAGAGTACATCCAGTGTACCTAAATCGGGCATTTTCTCGAGTACCTCGGGGCCAATTACCACATCGGCATTGCCACTACCATTTAAGTTTGTTGATTTATAGGCTTCTTTTTGACCTTTTATGGTTATAGTATTGAGCTTAATTCCCTCCTGTTTAGGTGGTGATAAAGATTTTTGATCCATTATGCCTGAAGCCTGAGAAAAGTGATTTCCATTTTGTGGTGCCGAAACAAGTAAAGACCCCCTCAATGGTGTAGAAATAGAATCAGGCACAATTTCACTTCCTTCTTTATCACCATTCAATTGCAGTCGCATGGGCGTAAAAACCAGGCTATCGGGTACAGAAAAGCTGAATTTTCCTTGATTATCCGATACAGCATCAGCAAACATGCCATTGCTTAGGTTACCAATAATCAGCGAAACTTTTGCCCCGGCCAATGCCTTTCCTTTCTTTTTAACGGTTCCCCTTATTGGGATACCAGTTTCCGGGAAACCTTCTTTTAAAGCAGGTTGTTTGGAAAAAAATGGAGTCTCTACTTGTTGTTCGGATACTAATTCCAGCTCTGTGGCATTGTAATCATGATCCAATGTATTATTATTCAAATATCGCCCGAAAAATATTTTTTTCTCTATTTCGGATACTCCAAAATTTAGTTTTGATGAATCGGCTTTAGACACTGAAATGGCGAATGTGCCTTCAATTGGTCTTCCTTCTTTTCCAAGTACCTCCAAAGGTAATTTTAGCTGTTGATTTAATGGATAGCTTTTTTGTAGTCCGAATATTTGAATTTTATTACTCCTTGCAGCCGGGCAAACGACCGCTTTTTTTGCCAAAAGTGTTCCGTTCGCACGAAAAAGCGCAAACCAAATCAGGCCATCAGGCAATTTAGCCTTTGGAATATCGAGTGTAATTTTTTCATCAGGAAACCGGGTAGGAAAAACAAAAAGCGCTTTCTGATCTGCAATGGGTACGAGAAATAGCTTTTCACCATTTAAAACATCTTTAGCAGCCTGCAGGATTACCCTAATGCTATCCCTATTCTTTTCTATTTCAATATTATAACTGGAAACCTGTTTTTTGGATAAATTAGGCTGAACTTTCGTGGAATGACCCCGGTCTGCTATCGTTTTTTCTGTTCCTATAAAAATGGCTGTCGAAAAAACAGGTTGATTTCCGGAGGTTTCAACCAACTCAACGGATGCATTGAGCCTATAATTACCTGTTACCAGCCCATGCAATATAGGCAATTGACCATATCCAATACCATCTTTCATCAGAAGTCGCTGTTTGGAAACCACTACCCCTCCTGCATTACGCAGTTCTATATTCAATATCCTCGATGAAAGCCCGATGGAGATATTTTGAGGTCCCAATATAAATCCACTCATCCAAATGGTATCACCGGGAAGGTAAAATTTTCTGTCAATGGACAGATATGCTTTTTCTAATGGGTTAACCGGATACCTCTTTTTGATATTGGAGAGTAAAGTATCAATGCTATGTTCATTTTGGGCAAATGCCTGTGCAGAGCAGATCAGAAAACACATGGAGAAGAGCAATTTTTTTAGCATCAGGAAAAACAGGGATTATATAGGGTTAGGCTATTTCAGTTAAAGATATAGAATTTGGAGGCTGATTCAAATATCCTGTGAATTTCATATTTGATTTTCTCCGTTTCATTGTATAAATTGAACCGGAATTATTATTCTATTCAAATCAACTTTATGAAACGGTATCTTTTTATCATTCTTTTAGCACTCTCTTTTTCTGTAAAGGCACAACCCAATCTTAATCATTACAAATATATTATTGTGCCCGAGAAATTCACTTTTCTAAAACAAGTCAATCAATACAACTTAAATCGCATTACAAAGGCATTATTTGAGGACATGGGTTATACTGTTTATTTTGATAATCCGGATTTACCTACAGAAGTTGCAAGCGACAGGTGTAAGGCATTAACAGCTGATTTAGAAGAAAAGAACAGTATGTTTGTAACCAATCTTACGGTTGTACTTAAAGATTGTAAGGGCAATGTGGTATTAAAAAGCAAGGAAGGCAAGAGCAGGGAAAAAGAATATCAAACATCATACAACCTGGCGTTGAGAGATGCTTTCAATTCTATGACCGATTTTCGTTATACGGCAGGCAGCACGCCAGAAACTTCGGCACCGACCCCAATAGCTGCAACAGCACCTGCCAAAGAAGTTAAAACTGAACCTGTACCAACGCCTGCTAGCCAGCCGGCAACAACAGAAACAAAAATAACCGAAGCGGTATTGTATGCACAACCAACAGCCAACGGGTATCAATTGGTTGATGCAACACCTAAAATTGTGATGACCTTGTTAAAAACCTCTGTCGAAGATTGTTTTATTGCCAACAATGGAAGCACTGCAGGTGTGGTTTTAAAGAAAAGCGGTACCTGGTATTTTGAGTATTACAAAAACAATATACTGGTTTCTGACAAACTGCCAATAAAGTTTTAAGATTAGAGGGTAAATTGGTTAACTATTTAAATCGGTTAATTGAGGCAAAAACACCTATCACCCATTCTCAATCTTATTTTAATCGCAAAGGACGCCTAGCCTACAAAAATGATTTGTAGGCTTTTGACTAAAGACTTTCGACTGAGAACTTTGGACTAAGCTATCTTCTTTCATTAAATACCTGGAACTCGGCAATTGACGGGGTTTCTTTGGCATGCGCGATACGGATACGGACTTTGCTGGCCCAAACGCGATCGAAACGATGAATTTTAATGCGGTCTTCATTTTTACCGTCGAAAACCTTTTTCCAGTCCGCGCCATTCCAATATTCGAGTATGTAGGTATCAATATTTACTTTTTGTTCTGCCACAACGATGGTATTGATTGCCTTTTCGTTTTTAAAATCGACTTCGTACCATGGATTTTCAACTGCACTGTTCGATTCCCACGAGGTTCGGTAGCTATCATCATTGGCAAAATCCATAATGTCCATATCATTGCTCCAGCTCGAATTGGTGGCCTGGTTTTTAGCCAGGTTACTCGAAATAATCGGCAAACCCAGTGGTGGAAGTGCTTTGGTTGGTCCTTCGTTTTTCCATAATTGTCCAACTTCTTTTAAAGCGGCAATGGCATTATCGTCTATTAAACCATCCCGGTTTGGGGCCACATTCAGAATAAAATTGCAACTGGCTTCATTTAAAGGTTTTATTAAGTCGTTCACAATTTCCTGTGGTTTTCTTACTGGTACGGTAGGAAAATCGGTTTTCCAGAACCAGGAAGTATTGATTGGCAAACAAGCTAAAGTTGGCATCAGCTTACTTTCTTTTGGCATACGTTGCCCCGCACCCATTTCGTAAGTTTTGATATCGGTATAATAAAGTCCTTCGGATGGATATTTTGCACCATTTAAATCCATCACCAAACAATCAGGCTGCAAACGCTTAATCAGGGTGTAAATATCTTCGAAAGGAACATCGTCATAAGAAATCCTCGACCAGGGTGCATCCCACCCATCGATAATCAGGGCCTCAATTTTGCCATATTTGGTTAACAGTTCGGTAAGCTGCTGTTTCACCATATCGATATGTTTTGGCGTAATCTGGTTGGGTCTTAACTTATGGTGTGTATCCAAAATAGAGTAATAAAGCATCACTTTTAAGCCATTTGCACGAAAAGCATCGGTAAATTGTTTTACAACATCTTTACCGTAAGGGCTGTTCATTACGTTATAATCGGTGCTTTTGGTATCCCAGATGCAGAAACCGCTGTGGTGTTTAGTGGTTAAACAGCCATAACTCATATTGGCCGATTTTGCAGCTTTGGCCCATTGGTTGGCATCGAGTTTTTTGGGGTTGAATAATTTTGGTGAAGCTTCGGGATCCGGCCAATCGGCATTGGCATAGGTAGGAATATTGTAATGGATGAACATTCCGAAACGCAGATCGACAAACTGCTGCTGAAGTGCATTTAATTTTTTGGAAGCTTCGGTTGTATTTTGAGCCATGGCCCCGATTGAAATCACTAAAAAAAGAACTAGTAAAACGTTTTTCTGAATGGATAAAAGCTTCATTGTTGGTTTGGGTATGATGGTTAAGATTTACAGGTAAAAATATAATTGTATAAGAGGTTAAGGCAAAGCAATTCCTTTATGCACAACACTTTTTGTGGGTCAAAGTGTAAAAGAGCAACTTTTATTCTTCTTTCACTTTATTCCAGATATCTTGATAAAGGGCCTCATGCCTTCTAAACTGGAGGTGTACGTAAGGACAGAGCGGAATTACTTTCAGGTTATTTTGGCGCACATAGGCTACCATTGCATCAAGCAATAATTTCGCATAACCTAATCCCTCTTTTTCAGGCGAAACCTCTGTATGATAAACAGTGAGGTCGTTCCCTTGAATATCAAATACCATTTCGCCAACTTTTCCATCTTGATCATGCAGATCGAATGAGCTTGGTCCGTTTTCCTGAATATTGATTTTAACTTCTGCCATAAGGTTGGGTAATTTTAAGGCAATTTAGCAAGAATTAAGTTTTTTGTTTGGGATAAGCTCATAGAATAGTTTTCGTAACAAAAAAGTGGCTTCGGTAAAGATCATTTTGCGTAATTCCTCCATCTGTCATCTTGAACGCAGTGAAGGCCCCTTCTTTTTACAGCCGGATATCAATTTCCATGGTTTTAAAATGCTATCAGGAATCAACGACTCTAGATTTCTCCATTTTTTGTTTCCTGCAGATGGTGCAAAAAAGAACGCAGATTTATATGTGCAGCCAGATTTTACCTTCTGACAGTTCAAAGTAAATAGAGGTCTAATTTACTTCATATCTTTATTAATCTGATCGAGCAGGTACCCTTTCAGGTCCGAATCGTTTTCCCAGTACATTACGCCACCCATCTGGTTTTTCTTTACATACTTACATTTTTCCATTACTGATTTTTCATCGTCGAAAGTCATAAATTCTTTTGTTTCATTATTAAAAATATAAGATGCCTTTGCCGATTTATCTACAAAATGTTTAAATCCTTTTTTATTAATCAAACTGTCGCGGATAAACGTATAACCTTTGCCATAACCCTGTGTTTGTACACTATCTGCAATTCCATTTTGCGATGCATCTTTTAATTTGATCATCCTGCCATAAAACGCGATGCCCATTACCAGTTTACTGGCGGGTACACCGGCCTTAACAAAAGCCTTAAAAACGGCATCACCACTATTCCCTTTGTATTTATCAGAAGCATAGAGGTTGGTATGGTGTACGGCCACACCATCACCCGGATAAAAATCGTAGGTCATCAGGTTCACAAAATCCAGATAACTTTGCACTTTATCCATTTCAGTATGGTTGATGTAATTATTAAAACCTCCAACGGCAATCGTCAACAGTTTTTTCGATCCGGTTTCAGTTTCAAGTTTATTTAATTCATCGCGTAATGCCGCCATCATCAGGGTAAAGTTCTTTTTATCTTCGGGACGGTACACATTTCCCTGCTCTCCGGGAATACCCGGATATTCCCAATCGACATCTACTCCGTCAAGTTTAAATTTACGGGCAATATCTACCGCACTTTTTGCAAAAGCAACTCTTGCGGTATCCGTAAGCGCAGCATCCGAGAAATTCTCGCTCCAGGCCCATCCACCAATGGAAATCAAAATCTTTAACTTAGGGTTCTGTGTTTTTAAAGCAACCAGATTCCTGAGGTTCACGGTATCGGTAGCCGGCCTGTTGATGAAAGCACGGTTATCTTTTACGTTAATAAATGCATAATTGATGTGCGTGAGTTTTTTTGGCGCAATAAGCGAAACATCAACCAATCCGCGGTAACCGCCAACATAACCGATAATGACCTTTTCGGTTTCATTCTTTGATACGGCCATCACCATGCATGCGATAATCAACACCGGAAAAACCGCTAAAAACTTTAAATTTCTTTTCATTTTGCAGATTTTTAATAGGACTATTTAATGTTTTTACCTGTTCCCAACCACAAAAGAGCGTTGATCATTAATTTATCCTGCGCGGGATTACCGAATGAGGAAGAAAGCGATTTATTGGTATTATCGTATTTATGCTCATAATCCATATCGTTATGCCCCATGTTTATATACACCATTTTAAACTTTTTGTTGCTCCATACCACGGGATAAAAGCCACTGCGCCAGATTTCATGCTGTTTTGGCCCGGTACCCAGGGGGAAACTTGTTGAATCGATTGATAGCAGGATGTCGATATCAGGATTATTGCGCAAGTCGTTTTTCCAGCGGTACCATTCATTGGGCTGCGCCTTAAAGGTTTGAGGCAGCGTTGCAGTAACCGGGTGTTTAACGCCTACCCTTAATATGGCGCTGGTAGGTCGCCAGGTATTACTCCCGTACTCGCCAGATCCCAAAAATGTATTGTGGTACCAATCCCAGTTTTGCGGAACAGCCGAATTGTTTAAGCCAAAGGCCGCAAAATGGAAACCCATCCATCCGCCGCCTTTTTCCATGTATTTTTGGAAAGCTTCGCGTTGCTCAGGCTTTTCAGGACGGGTATCTAAAAATAATACCACCTGATAACTGGCAAGGAATTTTTCGTTCAGGTTTTCCCAGTTGGAGGTAGAATCGTATTCGAAATTATATTCTTTAGCCATTTTCGGAAACCATATATTGGCTTCGTGTACAAAACTGATGTGCGCCAGATCGCTCTTAGCCGTGTAAAAGGCAATCACCTTAAATTTCTTTTTCGATGCCGCCAACAGGCTTCCCGAACAGAGCAAATTTGCCAAAAAGAAAAGGAGAAGTAAATATATTTTTTTCATAACCATAGTTTCCAATCATCTGATCCTGCCAGGCACTCGCTATAAGATTACTTTAAACGGATCAGGGCCAATATCGTTATTTTTGATCCGTAATTATTCCAACAAGCACCTAAGCTTACCACTACAAATCCACTTCATTGCGATTTTAACGACATTCCTTTATAAATTAGAACTTAAAATGTGAGGCCGATTATTTTTCATGTTAAAAAGCAATTTGTTAAATAGAATAAATACCCTGTTTCCAATCTGTAAACTTTCCCTAATCAGGTGACATAAACATGACAAATCCTTAACCTGGAGGTGATCTTCAACTGGTAATTTTATCAACAGGAAACTGTGATCAAAATGGTAAAACGACTGACAAAACTCCGCTATTATTTCATTACGGTACTATCTGTTCTGGTGGCAGCCTTTATTTTCAAATTTTGCTTTTCTAAAACAGAAGGTTTTCTCCTATTCAATCAATATCACCCCGCTTGGCTGGATTTCTTCTTTAAATATGCTACCAATTTTGGTGATGGTTTAATCAGCATTTTGGCGGCAATCATCTTGCTTTCGCTAAGGAAAAAGAAAAAGGCGATGACGGTTACCCTTGCTTATATTTATTCGGGCCTGTTGATACAGGTTGCAAAAAGGATATTCCACATGCCCAGGCCAAAATTCTTTTTTGAGCAAACTTTATTTCAGTATTCTCATTTTGTTGATGGCGTTAGGATGCATGATCAAAACTCTTTTCCATCGGGCCATACGGCTTCTGCATTTGCCCTGGCAACTGTTTTCGTACTGGTATTTAAGAAAAAGAAAATCTCTTTTTTGTGTCTTTTTATGGCCATTACGATTGGTTATTCGCGGATATACCTGGCGCAGCATTTTCTGATCGATGTAATTGTTGGAGCCATTGCCGGGATGGGCTGTGCGCTGCTCAGTTATCATCAGGTTTACGACCTTAAACTTTTCAGATCGGCTAAAGTTGCCAGGAGGTATAAAAAACTTAAAATTGCCAGTCAGGCAAATGCGATTTAGGTGAAAGATTTACCGGTTAAACTGTGGTTTTTTATTGCCGCCATATCCTTGTTGCGGATCATCGTAGCCTCATCATTGGCATTGGGTAACGATGAAGTATATTATTGGACTTACGCTTTACATATAGAGTGGAATTATTTTGATCATCCTCCCTTTGTGGCTTGGTTAATCAGAACTACAACTGCCAATCTTTATCTGCACAACGAATTAGCGGTTCGTTTTGGTGCAATTATTTCATCAGCAATCTGTACCATTATTGTATTTAAAACAGGCAAATTACTACTTAGTGAACGTGTAGGCTGGTATGCGGTGCTGCTTTATACTTCATCATTTTATTGCAGCATTATTGCCGGTACGTTTATCCTGCCTGATAGTCCGCAAATGGTTTTTTGGCTTTGGAGTATCTATTTACTGATCAAAATTACCAGATTCATTAAATTAAGCTTGCCAACATTAAACCTTTGGTACTGGTTTGGTTTGGCAACCGGCCTTTGTATGATGTGTAAAATACATGGCATATTTTTATGGTTTGCCGTGCTGTTATTTGCGCTAATTAACAACAGAAAAATGCTTTTTCAAAAAGGTCTGTATATTTCTATGCTCATCAGTTTAGTTGTGATTTCTCCGGTGATTATCTGGAACATACAACACCATTTTATCACCTACACTTACCATAGCGACCGGGTTAGCCTGTTCCATGCCGGCATTAATCCTTTGGCTTTTGCAAGAGAAATTAGCGGGGAAATATTTTACAATAACCCCATGGTTTTTTTCCTGGTCTGGACTGCTGTATTTGGACTATTCCGTAAAAAATATCACCAGCATAAAAGTGACATACGAGTACTGTTGTGCTGTGGACTTCCGCTAATTTTTACCTTGATTTTTCTTTCCATTTTCCGAGATACCCTGCCCCATTGGTCTGGCCCGGCATACACCTGCTTAATATTTCTTTCTGCACTACAGCTCGAATCATACACGCCACCAAAAGCAAAACTTATGATAACAGCGTCCCTCCTGTTTTTCTTCGCTATTGTGGTAACGGCTTTACCCATGATTCATTTTTATAAAGGATCTTTCTCTTCTGATCAAGATGCGCTGCATTTTGGTAAAGGCGACCCCTCATTGGATTTATACGGCTGGCGAGAAACAGGAAAAATAATCGACACTGTTTACAACATGGAGAAAGATAAAACAATCCACACCATGGTGATTACCAAATGGTTTCCCGCGGCACATTTGGATTTTTATACCAATATGCAAACGGGACTAAATACTTATGGAATAGGAGAAATATTTGATCTTCACCAGTATTATTGGTCGAACCGGCTTAAACACAAGTTAACCTTCGGAGACAACGCCTATTACATTATTCCATCTAATCTTTATGATGAAAACGATCTGAATTTTGTTAAAAGGCAGTTTAAAGGTTGTAATAAACCACTTATTTTACCTGTTTTAAGAAATGGAGCTATTTGTAAAAACATCCTCATTTTTAAGCTGAAAGGTTATAAAAAACGAAAATAGCGATGATTATGCCTGCTAAAAGCAATCTTTTATCTTAAAATTGCGATAAAATTGAAAATGCGATAAATTAGCTGAAATCAAAAAGGCTTTGATAGTACAACTAAAAAAAATAGATGATGCCCAATAACAGAATATATCCGCTAAGCATTTTTTTCCTTGTTTTTTTATTCAGCTACCTATCATCCTCTGGGCAAATTGTATTAAAGGATAAGAAATACCGTGTAGAAACCAAAATATTTTCGGAAACCGATTCTGTTCCTCTAAAACTGGATATTTATTACCAGGGACAAATAACAGAGAAGAAACCAACCTTACTTTTTGTATTTGGTGGCGGTTTTGTACTGGGCCGCAGAGATAGTAAATTATATGAGCAATATTTTAATACATTGATTGAACATGGTTTCAAAGTGGTTTCGGTTGATTACAGGCTTGGGCTTAAGGGCAAAAAATTCCCGACGCCATTTAACACCTCTAACCTAAAAGCAGCAATTGATACCGCAACTGCAGATGTTTTTAAAGCCACGGCTTATCTTTTAAAAAATTCAAAAACATTAGGTGTAGATACCAGCATGATCATCATTTCGGGATCGAGTGCTGGAGCCATTACCGCACTGCATGCCGATTATAATAAACGGAATGCGACACCATTAGCGGCAGCCTTGCCGGCAAATTTCCAGTATAAAGGGGTAATTTCGTTTGCAGGTGCCATTTTAAGTTATAAAGGAGCACCAAAATATGCAGTAGCGCCTGCACCAACCATGCTTTTTCATGGTACGGATGATAAACTGGTACCTTATAATAAGGTAAGGTTATTTAACCGCGGCTTTTTTGGTTCAAAATACCTGGCACATCAGTTTAAAAAAAACAATTACCCCTATTACTTTCAATATGTACAGGATATGGGCCATGAAATAGCCGGCTCACCAATGGCTGAAAATCTGCCCGATATTTTATGGTTTATCGAAAATTATATTGTGAAGCATAAACGTTATTTTATGGAAGTGGATTTTAAAGATGCCGATAAAAAACGCACTTTCAATTTATCTGCAGCTAAAAAAGTGATTGGGAACTAAGAAACTACAAAACGATTAATGATCGGCCCCGCCTGCCTGTTCGCCAAGGATACGTTCTATTTCCAGCATCATCTGCTCAGCCAGTCTTTGTTTGGCCATTGATTTAGAAAGATAGGCTTCAGCAAAGGTAGCATCCAGCTCATCCATAATAAAGGCGTATTTAGCCTTAAGTTCTATGAGATCAATCTGAAGCTTCTTTGGAAGGTTTTGCATGTTACAAAGCTAAAAAAAGCAGAACGTAATTTCTGATATACTTCGTCATTTTTCCTTTTTTAAAAAAAATATTACCAAATGGGTAAATCGTTAAAACAATCTGTGTTTCCTTTCGTTTATATCATAATTCCGGCGTGGTTTCCGGAATTCATTTGTTTGGTTAGTTGATTAGGGATCAATCTCAAATTGAATCCCTTTTCTTTTTTTAAGCTATCTGGAAAGGTATTGATCTATGGGAAAATTCTTAGTGGTGTAAGATGTTACCAGCTTACACTTAATCAAATCCTTTTTAGATTAAATGCTAAGTCAGGTGGTAACACCTGACTTCACTATTAAAGATTATTTTACTGCATTCTTCATAGCCATTAGTATAAGAACCGAAGATGAATGATTTAACCTTCGCCATTATCTTAGTGGTGTAAGATGTTACCAGCTTACACTTAATCAAATTCTTTTTAGATCAAATGCTAAGTCAGGTGGTAACACCTGACTTCACTATTAAAGATTATTTTCTTAGTGGTGTAAGATGTTACCAGCTTATACTTAATCAAATCCTTTTTAGATTAAATGCTAAGTCAGGTGGTAACATCTGACTTCACTATTAAAGATTATTTTCTTAGTGGTGTAAGATGTTACCATCTTACACTTAATCAAATCTTTTTAGATAAAATGCTAAGTCAGGTAGTAACACCTGACTGCACTATTAAAGATTATTTTACTGCATTCTTCATAGCCATTAGCATAAGAACCGAAGATGAATGATTTAACCTTAGCCATTATCTTAGTGGTGTAAGATGTTACCATCTTACACTTAATCAAATTCTTTTTAGAATAAATGCTAAGTCAGGTAGTAACACCTGACTTCACTATTAAAGATTATTTTACTGCATTCTTCATAGCCATTAGTATAAGAACCGAAGATGAATGATTGAACCTTAGACATTATATTAGTGGAGTAAGATGTTACCATCTTACACTTAATCAAATTCTTTTTAGATTAAATGCTAAGTCAGGTAGTAACACCTGACCTCACTATGAAAGATTGTTTTACTGCATTCTTCATAGCCATTAGCATAATAACCGAAGATGAATGATTTAACCTTAGCCATTATACGCTATGGCAAACTCTGTAGCAAAATCCTCTAATTTAATTTTACCAGCCGGAACAATCCCTTTCGCTTCAAAATCTTCCCACAATACTTCACTTCTTATTGCTGTACCCATTTCTACATAAACCCTTGCCATTTCTGGTGGTAAACCTGCACCCACCATACCATCGTAAGCTTGTGTGTCGTCAAACTCTATCCAGGGTAGATCTGTTTTACCTATTGCTGTACCCAAAGCCGATGCCACTTCGCTAAGTCTACGCTTATCACTGGCAATATAAACAATACTGCTTCCGGTAAATCCTTCATCTATCTTACTTGCAGCAACAGCAGCAATGTCTTTTGGATCAACCATTATAATCGTTTGATTAGCACCGTAATTAGATCCAATAATACCTGCATGTTTAATCAAATCAATATTTGCATAAAAGTTATTGTAAAAAAATGCAGGACGTAAAGTTAACAAGTCGATATTTTCCAATTCGCCGAAAATTTGTTCTACGTCATGCAATCCGGCAATTGGCCCGGTACCTTTATCTAAATGGGCACCAATACTACTCAACAAAACCACTTTTTTTACCCCGACTGCTTTAACTGCATTTGCATAATGCTGTCCAACGGTTTTAATATGCTCACGTACATTGCTTGCTGCAAAATGAGGTGGAACCATCAGATAGGCCAGATCGGCACTTGTAAAAGTATCGACCAAAAAGCTTTCATCTGTTACCGATCCTATGGCAGCCTCCGCACCAAGCTGGGTTATTTCTGCTGCTTTTTCGGGATTACTGCTTACTACCATTACCTGGTGGCCCTGGTTGATTAATTGTGTTGCAAGTGCGCTGCTGATATTCCCTAAGGAACCTGTTATTACTATTTTCATGATTTTTATGTTTTTATCTGAAAGCAAAGTTATATTTGTACTTACTTTTATACAAGTACTTACCCCAAAGTATGTATCCTATGACAGCCATTAAAGAAAACTCAACTTTAAACGAAAACAGGAAAAGCAGCCAGGCCAGTTGTCCGGTAAGTTTTGTGATGAATAAAATAGGCGGCCATTGGAAACCAATTATCCTCTACCACCTTTTGAGTGGTACAAAACGGTATAGTGAATTAAAAAAGCTTATTCCTGCGATTACCGAAAAAATGCTGATACAGCATTTAAAGCAGATGCAGGAAGATCGTTTGGTGGTCCGTGAATCACAAAATGTAGTTCCTCCGTTTGTAACTTACAGCCTTAGCAATGAAGGCGAGCAACTAAGACCTGTGCTTGATGCCATGGTTGAATGGGCTTTTGCACAGGATTTTAAAATGGATTAAATTAATGCTGCTTTAATCTTAAAATGGCGGCTGTATTTTCCTCCTAATTTCGGTGATAATTGCTGAATATATAAATCAACGGGAGCATAAAATGACAATTCGTACTTAACACTAGTTAATTTCAGCTGGTGTATCTTTGATTTCGAGTTGTTTTTGTATGCCTTTATCATCAACCACAAATGTTTTATTGCCGATAAAAAGAAGGGCTTTTCGGTCTCCACGGTGTTCGTTCACATCAACACCAACTACTTTACCATTGTAATATCCTGCAATATTATCTTTGGTAATGGTATGGCCAACCACAATCTGCTTACAGGCAAATTTAGCCAAAGTAGAATCAACAGTGGCTGGATTGGTACGGTCTTTTCCGAAATAGCCCCTATACCAGAACGGCCCTGAGCTACCCATTAATAAATGTCCTTCAGCTGGCAGGCTTTTGGTAGCAATACCATAATAGCTCCTGCATTTATCGTTAATGGTTTGTAAAGAGAAATCAGTTGCATTAATTTTAGGTGAAATGCCAGCATGCATAAAAATCCTGTCGCCAATTTTTTCTATCGCATTTTTACTTCTCAGCCATTTTCCAATTTCGGTATCTGCATCAATTAATTTTGCATATTCGAGCCCCATTAATAGAGCTGAGGATGCATATTTAGGGGAATGGTAGCGTAAATCGCCTGCCATATTCATGATATCATGATTACCCAAAACCACATGTACAAAGCCACCTTTTTTAGCAGCATCTTCCTCCAGTTTATACAAAAGCCATAAATAGGGCATCACTTCTTTTCCACGGTCAAAAAGATCCCCGCAGATAACAAGCTGCCCCTTACCAAATATCCAGTTGTATTTTTGATCCATCACGCCGTTACCAATCATTAAAGCACGAAAAGCTTCAAACTCACCCTCAATATCAGAAAGAACAAGCATTTTATCTACGCCATCATAACTAACAGGTGGTACAACAATTTTTTTATGAAGCTTAAAGTCGAAATTCCAATCGGTATGACTGGCGAAACGTACTGTTACGGATGCATCTTCTTTTAGTGAATCTGTATGCAGCACATCATTTAAAATATAACGGTTAATGATTTGCTTACCCGAACGCCAGATATAAGGTCCATCTTGCTCCACCTGCGCAAATGAAGGTATAGATAATATTAAGAACAAGGCCAGAATGACGTTTTTATATCTTTTCATTTTCTTTGATTAGGATCATCTGTTTTAAGCATTCAGATAGTCAAATGTAAAAAAAGCACCTTGTAATTTCCAACCGAATTTTAGCTCATGCAATCAAATAATTGATATAAAATTATTCCTGATCTAAAACAATGTGCTTGTAATTGCGTTTATACTATAATTCCGGCGTGGTTTCCGGAATTCATTTGTTTGGTTAGTTGATAAGGGATCAATCTCAAATTGAGTCCCTTTTCTTTTTTTTATAATGGCTTTCGGTCAATATTTTCTAAATTCAACCTTTTAAAATCAATTTTATAATGGAAGAAATCAGATGGGGCATTATTGGCTGTGGTGATGTAACGGAGGTAAAAAGCGGACCAGCATTTAATAAAGTTGCCAATTCAAAATTAGTGGCTGTGATGCGCCGTGATGGTGCGAAAGCTGCCGATTATGCAAAAAGGCACGCGGTATCAAAATGGTACAGTGATGCTTCTGAACTGATTAACGACCCGGAAGTAAATGCCATTTATATTGCCACACCTCCCCTACAACACGAAGCCTATACGCTTGAAGCGCTAAAGGCCGGCAAACCTGTATATGTAGAAAAACCAATGACTTTAGATGCAGCAGCAGCCCAACGTATGACTGATGCTGCAAACCAACTCCATGTAAAGCTTTGTGTAGCGCATTATCGCCGCGCACAACCCATGTTCCTGAAAGTTAAAGCACTATTGGCAGAAAATACAATTGGCGAAATCCGTTTGGTAAGGTTAAAAATGCTCCAGCCACCGAACCCTGCGTTGATTGCGAAAACCGAAGATAACTGGCGGATTAATCCGGCAATTTCTGGTGGTGGTTTGTTTCATGATCTGGCACCGCATCAGTTAGACCTGATGACTTACTATTTCGGCCCTGTTAAAAATGCTGCAGGCATTGCGACCAGGCAACAGCAAAACACCGAAGTTGATGACCTGGTTGCGGGTAATATCCTGTTCGAAAATGGTATTGTTTTCAGCGGAACCTGGTGTTTCTCAGTTGCTCCGGAAGATCAGGCTGATAACTGTGTAATATATGGCTCAAAAGGGAAAATCAGTTTCCCTATGTTTGGAAATAAAATTACAGTAACCACAAACCGAACTGATGAGTATATATTTGATCCGTTAGAACATGTGCAACAACCCATGATTGAAAAAGTGGTTGATTATTTTTTGGATAACGGGCTAAACCCCTGCAGTGGCGAAGATGCGTTGATTACGATGAAACTGATGGATGATTTTACACGGAAATAAACAATGAAAAGAACGGTGCTATTTATTGCCTTAGCTATCATTTTTCTAAGCATTTTGGCTTACTTCATAACAGGCAAAAAAAGTAATGAAGATTCTGACAAATATTTTATTGCTACTGAAATGGAAAGTAACAAGCGGGTAAAAGACTCAAATCTGGATGCAGTTTCCGAAGATGCATCACACATTCTTGATACAACAAAACTACTATTTCCAACCAAAAGTACTAAGGTTAAAAACGCAGGTTATAAGGCTGATCCTAAACGCGAATGGATCATCAAGTTGACAAAAGTAAACGGTGGGGACTTTAAACAGAAAGACATTACAGAACTATTTGATTATGAATGGAGAACAAAGTACGAATCTACCATATATGGTTATTTGATAAAAAATCATGAATGGACTTTTGCGGATGCTGGCGACTCCCCAGATACTTTCGATAAAATTGAAATTGCAATTAACCTTTTGAACACCTACAATACTGAAACGCCTGATTACGACCCGAAAAAATTAGAGGGTTACCTAACAGAATTACAGAAACGAGCGGAAAAGTTTCATGAGAAACTTTTAATCGAAAAGACAGAGACTATAGCGAATGCAATTATCAAAGCAAAAAAAATAGTTCAACTAAATCAAGAATTCAATTTAGATGCAATTATAATCCTTCGGGCGAAGCAATCTTTTAAAGGAGCAGCAGCCTGGGATGCTTTACAAAGCGTTGGACTAAGTTGGGGAGATGGTGACCTATTTCATTGGGTCAATACGCATGATTATGGTGGAGATGAACATTTTAGTGTATGGACATCTACGGCACCAAATTATTTCTTGCCAGAGAAAGTTAAATCTGGAAACATGAATCCCAACGATCTTATTTTTGGTTTTTCTATAGCCCGAAGTGTAGATCCAGAAAATATATTTGAAATTATGGTAAATGCTGCAAAATATTGCCAGAAAAGATTGGGTGGAGAACTTTTGAATGAAAATGGGAAGTCATTCAATTTTGATAATGAAAAATTAAAACTCAAATTATTCCTTTCCAAAATGAAACAGAAAGGTATTGTTCCAGGCTCCGGTGATGGATTACAAAATTTCTGACAGAGGTAAATCGCTGTGCTAGTCGGGGTTTATAATCCGCATTTAGAGGCTAAATTTTTGCAATCCTTAAAACATATGAATCAAGATGCGGATTGAAAATCCGTAGAACAGCAGGTCAAGATCACAGATCCTGACCAACGATAAATTCTTTTTATATCGTTACCACCAAACGTTTGCCATTTGAAACGTTCAGGTTCCAAAGACTGGCGATATTTTCGAGTTTTACCTCTATGGTTTCTACTTTCAGTTTATGATCTGCAGCAAGCTGAAACATTTCGGGCAATATTTCAGAGAATAGCTGCCCTACCTGTTGTTTACTCCAACTGCCCAGGCCTGAACCAGTGAGCTGAAGATCTACACTTCTTAAATTGGCAGCCGATAATTGGATTAGATCGCCAGCCATACTGCCTACAGAAACAAATCTGACTTTATTGGTGAACGAGCCCTGGCCCATTAAACTGGATAATAACAATTCGGCTGTACGTCCCCAGAGATAGTCGATCATTACATTTATCGGTTTTTCATGCTGGCTTTGTTTCACAAGTTGCAAAAATTGCTCATCATCTCCGGTAACCGCAATAATTTCGTCAGCACCAATTGTTAACAAATTTTGGAGCGATTGCACATTCCTGCCCGTTGCAATTACTTTTGAGGCGCCGTAATGTTTCGCAATCTGCACGGCTACCATTCCCGTAAAACCTGTTGCACCATTAATTAATACTACATCTCCCTGCTGAACAATGGCCTTAAACCTTAAAGCCATGGCCGAACCGATTACGGCATTGGCTAATGCTGCCGCAGTAGAGTCGCTTAACCCTTCCGGCAATTTCACCATTCTTTGCTTATTAATAATAGCCTTTTCGGCCAACGTTCCACTTATACCCATCCCATAAACCCTGGTACCATCTTCAAGCAGGCATACACCATCACCTCCAATCACCGCACCAGTTGTTTTCGGTGCATCACTCGAGTAATGCGTACCTGCTGCTCTTCCTTTATCGAAATGTTTAATGGCTACGGCCTTTACGTTCACCAGTATTTCGTGCTCGTTTTGTGCTGTTGGTTCTTCAAAATCTACATATTGGGGCAATTCCCCTTTTTGATATATTACTGCTGCTTTCATCTTTTTTGTATTTTGTTGATACAAAGTTAGATTTGGCCGTAATGCTGAACGATAACATTTGTTACCGATTATTTTTTTTAAGCAGGGCGCTTTTTATTCGACTTAGGTGTACACGGGTTACGCCTAAATAAGAGGCAATATAATGCTGGGGAACGCGCTGAGCAATATGTGGCCTTTCTTGTAAAAGCTTCTGATAACGTTCTTCAGGCGTATCCCTGATAAAGGAAACAAACTCATTCATGTAATGCATTTGCCGTTCGGCCAGGATATTTAAAATTATATCTGAAAATCCAGGTACCTCACGCAGTTCGGCCATTAATGCATGTACCTTTGTTTTATGCAAAAGATAAATAACAGAAGGTTCTACCGTTTCGATGGTAAAAAGACTGGGGGTATTCTTTAAAAAACTTTCCAGAGAAGTAAGGCCCTCGTTTTCGAAGAAAAACTGTACAGTTTTATCATCTCCCTGTTTATTTAACGAAGCACGGACACAGCCTTTTTCGACAAAATAATAGTGCTGCGATATTTTCCCTTCTTTCAATAAAATGGTTTTAGCAGGAACTTCAATCCGCTCCTGAAATCCTAGATACCTGTCCCAATAAGGACTTAATTGCGGAAATTTATCTTTAAAATGAAAAAGCATCTGTTGGTGTATTCTTACAAACTTAATTATTATGTAGGGAGTAAAAGAAATACAAAGCAATCTTATCGAAACTATTATTGTTTGTTCACGTTTATTAATAGCCAATTTTACCTGCTATCCTCCTGAAAATGAAAATACTTTTAAAATACCTCAAACCACATCAAAAACTCATTATATTTTCACTTTTGCTGGCCGCTGCAGCACAGCTTTTAAGCCTGCTGGATCCGATTATTTTTGGTAAGATTATCGATAATTATTCGACTAATAAACACCATTTAAATGAAAAGCAGCTGATTAGCGAAGTTTTATATTGGTTGCTTATTGCGCTTGCCATTGCGCTGGTGGCCAGGCTCTGCCGCTCCATACAAGAATTTACCACGCGTAAAGCAGTAGCCCGTTTTGGCATGCATATTTTTAACGATGGTTTAAAACAAACCTTACGCTTGTCTTTTCAGGAATTTGAAGAAAGCCGCAGCGGAACGACCTTATCGGTACTGCAAAAAGTAAAAACCGATGCCGAACGTTTTATCAATGCTTTTATCAATATCCTTTTTTCGTCGCTGGTGGGTATTGGATTTTTATTGTGGTACAGCCTGAACAAAAACTGGTTGCTGGTGCCCGTATTTTTTATTGGGGTGCTGGTTCTGGGATCGTTAACCGGATTACTCTCTAAAAAAATCAAGGCCATCCAGCGTTCTATTAACCGACAGGCAGATAAACAAGCCGGCGTTATTACCGAAAGCCTGCGAAATATTGAACTGGTAAAAAGTTTAGGCCTCACCTTTGCAGAAATCAGGAGGCTGAATGTACAAACTTTGAAAATTTTCGATCTCGAAATGTTAAAGGCCAGAAAGGTAAGTATGTTATCCTTTCTGCAAGGCAATTTGCTCAATTTATTAAAACAATCTGTACTGTTTATCCTGCTTTGGCTCATCTTCAGAAAAATATTGAGTACGGGAGAGTTAATTGCCATGCAGTTTATTTCAACCGCTATTTTTACGCCTTTACAAGATCTTGGTAACATGATTATTTTATACCGCGAGGCGGATGCATCATTAAAAACTTTTGATACATTGATGCAAAAATCTGTGGAAACCCGTCCGGAAAATGCAATAGAAATTGACGCGCTTAACCGGCTTGAATTTAAAAATGTAATTTTCAGGCACAAAACTGCGGGTTATAATGCCATTGACGATATTTCTTTCGAAATTAAAAATGGAGAAACAGTGGCCTTTGTAGGGCCTTCGGGTTCGGGTAAATCTACTCTTGTTAAATTGCTGGTGGGACTTTACCTCCCTGTTGAAGGAGAAATTTTGTTTAACGAAACCAGTTCTAAGCGAATCAGGTACAATCCTTTACGCCGGCAGATAGGCTTTGTAACACAGGATACGCAACTTTATGCAGGATCAATCAGGGATAATATGCGTTTTGTTAACCCTACCGCAAGTGAAGAAGATATTGTTGAGGCTTTGCGTAAGGCATCGGCCACAGCGCTGATTGCTAAGGCTGCGCAGGGAATAGATACGGTACTGGGTGAAAATGGAATGAAATTATCGGGAGGTGAAAAACAACGGATTTCGATTGCAAGGGCTCTTTTAAGAAAACCAAGGCTACTGATTTTTGATGAAGCCACTTCGGCACTCGATTCGCTTACTGAAGAAGAAATATCGGCAACGATAAGAGAAATTTCCGACAGAAGGGAACAAATGACCATCTTGATTGCCCACCGCCTATCCACCATTATGCATGCCGATAAAATTTATGTGCTGGAAAAGGGGAAAGTATCTGAAACGGGCAGTCACAACGAACTGCTCGAAAAAAAGGGTCTGTATTATTCCATGTGGCGCCAACAGATTGGAGAACGCAGGTAATTTAATTAAAAAAGGTTGGTGAGCCAACAACCTTAGAAGAAGTGGTTTATGTTTCACTGTGAATTGCATAAACCAATTAATCAGAAATTTTATTTTTTGAAGCGCAGAACCACTGCATCAAACTAACTCGGTTCCCGTGTTACGCTTTTACACTTCGGGCTTTGCTTCGCAGCCCTGCAGGGTAACACTTCACCCGGGGCTAAATGGCCAATACAGCGTTTTATTTTTACGGTGGCCGGGTGCATAAGCCTTTATTCCTAAACCCGATTGTAGCGAACATCCCGTCCCGATTTTTCATCGGGATCTATCGGGATAAAGCGTAAAGCGGGACTAAAGCTGCCAAGAAGCACAAGCTGCTCATTTCCTTATTAAGAAACGACCAATTCTATTGGAGCGCAAAACATTTCTTTTCTTCAAATTTTATGCGTTTACGGTTCACTTTCTCAAACAGGCCTGCATCCCCCTACGAATAACCGTCCTTTCATTTCCAAAAAACTGAAGATACCTTATTCCTTAATATCTGATTTAATATCACTTTTTACCATTTCTTTCAACTGTATTTGCGGTTTTTCGGCACTAAACTTATTGCCTCTGATCAGCACACCTGTACAGGCCAAAAAGTTCAATGCAGGCCGGGGCTTTCCTGAAGGCATAAAATCTGATTTTTCGATCTTATTATTGATAAAAGTGAGTCCGCTTGTACTTTTTGCCGATAATATCGGATAATCATACAATTTGAAAGTATTATTTTCTATTTTAATATTCCGGTGTACATAATAATTTTTCACCAGTTCGCGGTTTTCGGGATTGATTTTAATGGCATAGCCATCGGGAGCACTGTTAAAGCCGCACTCAATAAACTGGTTGTTACGGATGGTTACATCGGTTACCGGACCGGATTCGTACCAGCCCATGGCATCATTTTCAATCAGGATGGCGTGCATGCCAGTGCGGTAATACACATTGTTTTCTATTAAAACCTTACGTCGGGTGGTAATCAATGTGCCTCTTGATATGGTCCCCTCGAACCTTGAATTTGTAATTTTTACTGCTGGTGTCCAGGTTACATTTTCCAGGGCATCACCTACCTTTAATTCAGCAGAAAAAGGTTTATCCATTTCTACGAGCATTTCTCTTTCCGAAATTAATTTCGCGGTTTTGATTATTCCCTGCGCATAAATCTGCAATGCAGCGCTATGCAGGTAAGCAACGGTATCACCAGGTATAAATGCAGCAAAACCATAACTCTGGTGATGCATAAATTTCAATTTTAAAGTATTAGGTGATAAAATTTCGCTTACTTTTAAATGCGTACCATGTACGTTAACGGGATCATCGTGTAAGCCGTTAAACCTGCAATTGTTAATGGTAATCTGTCCTTTACAGCCTGAAAAGTGCATTCCATCGGCTGATGAAGCAATTACGCGGCCGCTGCCCGGCTCCGGTGCTACAATTACACGGTCATAACTGAGATTTTCGGAAAACTGAGATACAATGCCCAAACCATGCATGGAAAACATATTGATGTTGTACAGGCTGATATTTTTAGATCGGTTGTTAAATGCCCCTACATAATCGCGGTAACGGTCTCTGATGGTTAAAATATCGCCAGGTTGCGCTTTAAATTTGGAAAAATCGCCTGTAAATTTCACTTTAAGCGGCCCGGTTTTTTCTGCTTTGCTTTTCTCAAAAGCCTCCCAGCCGCTATACCATAAGGTACCCTGAGATGGTTTAAACAATACTGCATGATGGTTTTTGGTGATCCATTTTTCACCATACCACTCCAAACGTCCGCCAATAATGGCAAATTTACTATCGGGATGAATACTGGCTGTAACTGAGGTTGTTGTGATGTTTTCCAACGTCATTTCCGACATGCCCGGGCGCTCATAATTAACCGAAAAATTTTGCAGCCGGATATTCTCGCTGCCATCGATCACCCAGGTGATCATTTTTCCATGAAAAACAAAAACCGATCCATTGCCTTCGATGGTTACATTTTTTAAATCTTTTAAGTATAAACCAACCTTTTGTTTTTTTACCGGAAATTCTATTTCTGATGAAGAATTGGAGATGTAATAATGGGTTTCAGTAGCGCTATCGGGCCAAAAATCGTATCTTCCTTTAGGAAAATTGAGCACAGATTTCGGTTGTCCTTTTGTAACCTCAATGGCTTTTTGTACACTGGCAGTAGCATCGGCAAAACTGTTTGCTTTAGCACCAAATTCGCTTACATCGATGGTTTGGGCATGGAGCTGATAAGCAAAACACAATAATAAAGCAATAAAATATTTTTTCATGATGGTATTATAAAGCATTCAACCTTTACAGGTTTTTGCAACCTGTAAAGGTTATAAAGCTAATTTAAATGAATCACAGTTTGGTATTGTGGAAGCGCTTTTATCGATTTAAAACCAGTTCCTTTCGCTTTAATTTCCTGTACCAACTCAGCCGGAACGCCTGTGGTTTGATCATTCCAGTCTTTTAAATTCAGGTTAAGTTTGCCCCGACCTAAAAACCTTTTCAAACCAATTTGCCAGGTTTCTCCATTAAACAGGTTATCGGTTTTAATGGCCTGTTGCTGAATCAGATCGCAGGCATCGCCCCGGTAATCTACGTTTAATACTACATCATTTACATTTTTCGGTAAGGTAACAGGTAAAGTGATTTCTGCTGTTTTATTGGTAGGATAATTTACCGGTATTTTAGTTGCATAGGTTGGTGTTTGCCATTGGTAAATATCAAAAAGTGTTTGCGAAGATTTTACTTGATTACCTTTAAATGCATTTAATCCTTTTGGATACACCTTTAAATCAAACATCGGTTTATTTACCTGTTGCAGCGTAAGTTTATCTGATGCTGTTATAACATCGGCCTGGGTAAGGAGTAGTGCGTCTTTACCTTTCAACTTTATCCGCCATGCATTTTGAGCTTGCTCAGGGCTGATAAAAATAATCCTGATCAAATTACCCTCTACATCTGTAAAACTGCAATCGTTACTGTTAATAGTCTCTAACTGCAATTGATCGCCAGATTGTTTGTTTTTCCAACCGATAATGTCTTTATCTTTCACTGTTCGGCTATCTAAAGCCAGTTGTGGTTTAACACCGCTAAGCAATTTAAAAAACACCGTAATGTTTTTACCGTTTACTAATTTGGCAAAAGGCTGTGCGGTTGCATATTTAATTAAAGCTGAGCCTACTTTTAAGTTAAAAGGTAAAATGGCCGTAGTTTGCCCTTTGAGTAATATTGCCGGGTAAGTAATGGTTTCGTTTGGTAAGTTTACCTGCATGGTAACCGTTTTATCGGGCATGGTAATGCGCACCTGTGTATTGCCCAAAAACAGAAAGCCACTATTTCCGCTTGCCCTTGCGATATACCGTAAATCTTTGGTATTCTTTTCGTCGCGTATGGGGTTTTCAGGCTCATAAACCTGCATGGTTGCAAGTTCTGAGCCGAAATCGTTAACAAAAGTGTGCAATACCTTTAAATGTTTATAAGAGGGGCGCAAAAAACCAAACTCGCTTATAGGTGCTTGGAAATCGTAACTTTCGGGTAATCCGGGTTCTTTTAAACCTGGCGTTTGTGTACCGCCGGTAAACATATAATAACCAACTAAATTCATTCCGCGACCAATTTGATTCTGCAAGTGCGCTTCTACTACTTCTGGTTCAACCACAAAGCGGTTTCTATACATCATTTGGCTACCAGCACCCTGTTCGCATAAGCCTTTAGGAAATTTAGTTACATCGTAATAAACCTTTCCCAAAGCATCGGTCATAATCCATTGGTCGTTGGCGTAAAGAAAATCTTTGGTGGCCACCCCGCCAGCACGTTCCCAACCCCGGTAAGCATAAGCACCCTGCAAAGGAATTGCCTCGGCTATTTTATCGTTAAATGTGCTATTTCCTGTTATGCTGAAATAAACAGGGGTAATATTGTTGGCGAGTGCCATTTTTTTAAGTGTACCAATATGGGTTGGCCTGTTAAAATCGTATTCATTTTCTAACTGTACGCCTATAATTGGCCCACCTTGGGCAAAAAACAACCCTTTGGTTTGCTGGCTTATCTGGTTGTAGAGTTTCGTAGCTTCTTTTAAATACTCCGGATCGTCGGATCGATGCCCTTTTAGTTTTTGTATCCAATCGGGAAAACCACCATGCAACTGTTCTCCATGGCTCCAGGGGCCAATGCGTAACCAAACATACATGCCATGTTTTTGGCAAAGTTTGATAAACCTGTTCATATCTCTATTGCCTTTCCAATCCCAAATTCCTTTTGCTGTTTCGTGTTCGTTCCAAAAAACGTAGGTGGCCACGATAGATAAACCTCCGCTTTTCATTTTTAAAATTTCAGTTTCCCAATTTTCAGGAAGCACACGGTTATAGTGCATTTCGCCCATTATTGGAAACCAGGGTTTACCGTTTTTGGTAAAATATTGATTGTTTACCCCAAGCCTTGTGCCTGCCGGATTTATGCCCGACATTGGAATAAGGGTATTTTGTTTAGGAGCAGCATCGTTAATATTGACCTGATATACTTGTGCCTGCAATTGGAATAACAGACAACAGCACAAAATAAGGGTAATGATTTTTGATTTTAACATATCCATTTGATTGTGAACCCGGTTTACAAAAAGAGCCGTTAAAACTTAACGGCTCTAAAATAACCAGCTCCATATTAATTATTTGTAAACGAGGTTACATTTACGGTCCATACCCTACTTGCACCGTTTGCAGCGGTTACTACATATTTTAAAGGTTTTGTAGCATCAGTAGGATCGCCCAGCGCAGGGGTTCCACCGGTGGGTGAAATGCTTGCTGCTGTAGAGATATTAAAATAAAGCCAGAGTTTAGTTTGTACTACTTTGGCTTTTTCTGCAGCCGTAAACTGCCCATTTGTTGCAGGCACCGCAATAACCACATTGATTATAGAATTTGTTTTATCAACGGTTTGGGTAACTGTTAACTTTTGATAGGCAACAACCGGCTGTCCATTCATTGTAGCTGTACCATTAAAACGGTACTCAGCATTTACCAATGTAATTTCATTGGCATCAAAGAGCGGATAGTCTTTAAGATCCTTTTTTAAACAAGAGGAAAATAAAGCCAATGATATTAACATCATCAGAAGAGATATGTGTTTTATTTTGATTTTCATGATTTGATTTTTTAGCGTTACCATCCTGGATTTTGCGGACCAAATTTGGCGTTGTTATCAATTAAATTTTGTCCTATAGGAAATAAATATCTTCTTGAAGGATCGAATTTCCTGTCGTTATACTGATTGCCGAATGGACCTGTTACAATCGAAAATGATTTACGGTCTTTCGACACATCCATTACCCGGATGGGTTCGGTTAATTCTTTTATAGTACCGCCGGCAGCAATGCCATCGTTAGCATCTCCACCAAACCTGCCCCAGCGTAACAAGCTATAATAACGGTCATTTTCTTCTGTAAGCTCAACGCGACGTTCTCTTCTGTAATCTTTCCAGGCATCGGTTAAGTTACCTGCAGTTGAAGGAGGCAACTGACCATGTGTTACGCGTGTTTTGTTTAAATTGATCAATGCATTTGCTAAATCGCCTTTTAATAAATAAGCTTCAGCTAAATTTAAATATACCCTGCCCAAACGCATACAAACAAAATGATAATCGGTACTTACACTGTTTAGATATGAGGGAGAAACATTGGTATATAATCCTTTGCGCCAGTACATATTACTTAAAGTACAATCATAGCCACCGCCATTTATGGTTCCTAAAAACCTGCCAGAATTGCCTCTTAATCCTGTGGTAAGTAGTTCGCCATAAAATCGTGTAGAATCGCTGATAATGGATGCCTTCCATCTGGCGTCGCGGTTTTCATTTGTCAGCGTCCAAATGGTTTCTGTACTTCCTGGTTTGATACGGCCCATTTTCACTAAAATATCGTTATTTAATTTAGCAGTTTTATCATGGGGGAAGCCTGTTTTGGTAAAAGGGATGATCACATTTACGCTCTCATCCACTGCATTGATGTACTGCGAGGTTTGGTTCCAGGGCAAAACTTTAGTCGGATCAGCTTTATCGACGGTTAAATAATCGTCGGTTAGGTTTTGTGTAGGAAAATTCTCTGGCCAGCACTCAAACGGAACGGGTTTATTAAACAATGGAGAGCCATCAAAATTCTTGATGGTTTCTGGTTTAATATTAGGCACCATGTTTTGCATCGGGGTATCTTGAATGGCCGTATTAATCGCCTTTCTGTAAATACCGAATATAATTTCACCTGATGTGCTTTTGGTTTCGTTAAACATGCCTTCATAATCGGTTTCGAGCCCATAACCCCCATTAATTACCGTTTGCGCATTGGCAATAATTTTATCCAGCAGCGGATCGTTTGCGGTTACGTTTGGTGCCGAAGGGTAATTTTTATAAGCCAAAGCCTGTAAACAAACTTCAGTAAGGAAAGCTGCTGCAGTATATTTATTGGCCCTGCCTGCCTGTTTGGTAGCGGGCATATCCACTACGGCATCTTCCAAATCTTTAATAATGTAATTATAACTTTCAGTTGGATTTGTCGTGCTGGGCAATTTTAGATCATCATTTTCAGTTAAAACACGGTCTATCCATACAATACGACCTGTTTTTCTGGCTATACTGTAGTAAGACATAGCCCTTAAAAATTTGGCTTCCGCAATGAGCGCTTTTTTATCTGCATCAGCAATTCCGGCAGATTCGCCCACGTTTTTAATAATTACATTGCAACGGCGAACCGCAGCCCAGTTATCAAATCCATAATCGCTTCTGTTGGTTAATGTTTCGGTATAAACAGGAAATGCATTTGATGCTGTACCATAAGCGGCTACTATATTTGAGGTATAAGTATCCTGTCCGGGTCCGCTCGCATACGCATTCATAATTCCATAGGTTGCAAAAACAAAGGTTTCGGCATTGGCTTTACTACTCCAAACTACCTCTGGACTGATTAAACTGAGTGGGTCTGCATCTAATACTTTTTTACAAGAGTTTAATGCCAGTATGCCTGTAAAAAAACAGATTATTAATATAATTTTTTTCATGACTTTTAAATAAATTAGAAACCAACATTTAAACCCAGAGCGAAGGTGCGCTGAATAGGATAATCGTAATTATTGGTGTTTGATTCCGGATCGATAAAATAATCGGTACTATTGGATGAGGTTAATAAATTGGTTCCTGAAACAAATAAGCGTAATTGCTGGAATGGCGTCTTTTTTAACAGCCCCTGTTTAAAATCGTAACCAAACTGTACATATTTTAAGCGTACATATTTCGACTTAACCAACCAGAAATCGCTGGCCGTAAAATTGTTACCCCCATTTACAGTTGTTGCACTAACTGCTCTAGGAAAAAGGGCGTCGGTATTATCAGGTCGCCAATAATCTAATTGAAATGCATATGCCAGTGGATTTTGAGGATCTCCACCTTGTACCGCATTTCCGAGGTAACGATCGCGGTTACCCGCCCCCTGAACAACAGCATTAAAGGAGAAGCCTTTATACCCCAAATCAATCGTGATACCGTAATTGGTACGGGGAAAAGCATTGCTGCCAATTCTTCTTTGATCATCAGCATTTAATTGCCCGTCGCCGTTTAAATCCAGGTACCTGAGATCGCCTGCCACTACATTTGTTGAACTTATGCGGCGAGCACCAGTTAACAGATCGCTGTTATTGTTATAAAAACCAGCGTTATAATAACCCGTTTGCAAATATCCACCTGCAGTATTTGTTGTTCTGGTGTAGGGATTTTTTAAAGTGGCGTCGTCATCACCAGGGTTACGCTCCCATAAAGAATTGTAACGGGTAAAATTGAAGCCTATTTTATATGTAAAACCACGGATAGCACTTGCCCAGTTAATATTAAAATCGAATCCCTCAGTACGTAAGCCACCTTCAGTAAAATTAATTCGTGGTAATCCTATTCCTAAAGTCTGCGAAAAACGGGGATCGCCAGTAACATAACCTGTTCTACGGGTATAATAATAATCAAATGTTCCGCTCAACCTATTGTTTAAAGTAGCAAATTCTAAAGCAACATCTCTGCTACTTATCGTTTGCCACGAATAGCTACTGTTTGGCAAACTCCCTGGTTCGGAAGTACCCTGTACTAAACTTCCATTAATTACATATGCAGTTGGATCTATACTGTAAGATGGTATATATTGAAATGCTGAAATGTCACGTCCTGTTCCAGGATCCTTTTTATCACCTAAAACGCCAAAAGATCCCCTAAGCTTTAAAAAATCAAGAATATGCTTATCCTTTAAGGATTTCATGAATATTTCATCAGAAATGATATAGTTGCCAGAAACGGCATAAAATGTACCCCATTGCCTGCCAGGAACGAACAAATAATCACCATCTCTTCTTACCGAACCTTCTATTGAATATCTTGATTTGTAGCTGTAGGTTAACCTTCCGAGTAATGCAGCCCTTGCCGCTTCAGTTTCTCCTCCACCAACCGATTGATCAAGCGCTGGCCCGGCGATCAGCTGGTCAAAAATAATCTGATAGTTTTTTCTTGTCCCTGAAATATTAGAAGCTTCATCTTGCTGACGCTCCGCAACACCGGTAAAATCGATACTATGATCTCCAAAAGTTTTACTGTAAAGCACATATCCTTGTAAAGTTAAGGTACTGCCTTGCCCCTGTCCTACTGTTAAGCTCGGTGCATTACCATAAATAGGTGTTGTACTATTAAGGTTATAAGCTGGTGCAAGGTAATTCCAGTTTTTACTCACATTATTATACGTGGTATAAGTACCATTAACCTTAAATTTTAAACCATCCAAAAAATGAGCAGTATATTCCATTCCTAGATTCGCATTTAAAATTTTAGCTAAGCCTTTGATGTATCCTGATTTTGGGTCCAATTCTCTAAGGGGATTATCTGGCTGGGTAGTTGGCAAACCAAATTCATTTACAGCTAATTGAGCTGACCCTCTGTTTTGAATATGACTGTATATTGCTGAATATGCAGCATTGGCATCACCATTAAAGCCCGCACTCGGTACTGAATTGTTTTCAATAAAACCGTCTAATCCTGCGGTTACTTTAAGATTAAGGTTATCAAATTGGCTGGTGGTATTTAAACGGTAAGTAGTACGTTTATTAAAATTTTGATCGGTTCTTAAAATACTTCCCTGGTCATAATAAGAAAGCCCGGCGTAATAGGTTAATTTTTTTGTCCCTGAAGTAACCGATAAATCATGCCTCATTTCTGGTGCAAAGTTCTTCATGGTTAAAGCTTGCCAATCGGTATTCGGAAAATTAAAAGGGTCTGAACCGGTACGTAATTTTTCTAAATCTGCGGCCGAACGGAAAGGACTTCTACCTTCATCGGCATACAACCGGTTTAAAGCAATTGCCTGATCATAAGAACTAATTTTTTCTGGAAATAATGTAGGTTGAGAGAAGATCTGATTATAGGAATAATTAATATTTACTTTCCCTTCTGCACCACGTTTAGTGGTTACCAGTACCACCCCATTTGCCCCCTGATTACCATATAGTGCCGTAGCGCCGGCATCTTTTAAAATCGAATAACTTTCAATATCATTCGGGTTTAAATTTGAAAAATCGTTGGAAGAACGTACGATATTATCAATTACAAAAATTGGATTTTGCCCACGTATCGAAATGCTACTTTTGGTACCCGGGGCACCACTGCCTGTTGTTATAATTACGCCTGGTAATCTTCCAGCCACCGCATCATTAATTGATTGTACCGGTAATGAAGCCACATTCGTCATATCAAGGGTAGCAATGGCACTTGTAGATTTCCTTTTGGTGGTTTTACCATAAGCCTGTACAACCACTTCATCCAGGCTGTTAGCTAAAGACTTTAAAATTACAGTTATAGAAGACGCGGCTTGTTTTTGTACTGTTTCATAACCAATTAGAGAGAAAACCAAAGTTGAATGCTCAGGCACTTTTAAACTAAATTTTCCCTCGCCATCCGTAGAAATTCCTATCCCTTTTACTCCTTTTACGGTTACAGTAACCCCAGGAAGACCTACACCCGTACTATCTGTAACCGTCCCTTTCACCACAATATCCCGATCCGCTTGTTCAGTTTGCAAAATGGTAATCAGGTTGTTTTGCTGCACACTAAAATTAAGGGTGGTTCCGGAAAGTAAACTTTGCATCACCTCTTCTAATGAGGCCTGGCTGGTTTTAATACTGATTACTTTATTAAACGGTCCTTCGGTTGGACTGTACACAAAACGGTATCCACTTTGTTTTTCGATGATCTGCAGGGCTTTTTCGAGCTTGATGTTTTTGAGATCAAGTGAAAGTTTTTCTTGCGAAAAAACCTTGGCAGAAACATTTAAACAAGTAACAAATACTAATAAAAATGCAATCTTCATTGGGATAATGACTTTAGAAAGCAGTCTGAGCCACGGCGAGGCTTGACTAATGTAAATTTTAATCATATTTTTGGTTTTTGGTTGGTTTATTTGAGGCTGCGCACTTGTTATGATGAAGCCTCAGATTAAAAAAGAAGATCAAAAAAAATTATAGAGGGGAATTGTTAGCGCAATCCCCTCTTTTTCTTTTAATACAGGTTTATTTTGGTTAGTTCTTATTTGGTTATCGTAATGAGTTCTCCTTTCTGTTTAAAATTAAAATGTTTTACATCCTGCAGGGTATGCAGTACCATTAAAATATCTTCGTTTTTGAAATTCGCGGTATAAATGTATTCTGCTACTTCCTTGTCTTTAAATTCGATAGTTACATTAAACCACCGCTCAAGCCTTTCTTTTATTTCTTCAAAATTGTTATTCAAAAAGATGATATTATTTTCTGTCCATGCCGACTCTACCACCTGTTTGTTCATTACGGTAAGGTTGTTGACTTCAATTTTAGGGAACTTATCTGCTGATTCTGTTAATGCTGGCGTTTGGTTTATTTCATCATTTGATAGGTGATAGGTAATTTTTTGTCCGGCTTTAAGGATAATGGTATTCTTATTTAATCCGGTATTATCTTCCAATTTAATCGTTCCCCTAACTAAGGTTGCAGCCGATTCGCTTTCATTCTGATAACTTTTAACGTTAAAAGCGGTACCCAGTACGGTGATCCTAAAATCTTTTGTCAGTACATGGAAAGGTTTCTTCACATTGTGTTTTACATCAAAATAGGCTTCTCCTGTTAATTTCACATTCCTGTCTTTTTGATCAAAGTTTTCTCCAAGTTCAATTTTACTATCACCATTAAGGTATACTAAAGTACCATCCGGCAAGGTGATTTTCTTTTTTTCACCCTTTTTTGCAACAAAATTATGGGTGTATTTTGCCACTTCATTCTGCTTGGAATAATTAAGATAAATAAGTCCAGCAAGGAAAATAACCAATATAGATGCTGCAATGGCATAATGGCTCGGTTTAAACCTCTTAACTTTTATTTTAAGTGATAATTGCTCAGTAAGATAATCTACCTGCTGATTAACAGGTTTTAAATCACCACTTAAAATCTGGTATAATTTTCGGGCTGCATGTACGGTTTTGTGTTTTTCAGGATGTTTGGCAATCCATTCCTCCCAAAAAAGCACACATTTTTGGTTACTCCCTTCGCAATATTGCTTAAAGGTATCATCCATTAAAAAATCTTCTGGGTAATTATATCCGTCAATCATTACACTCGCTTTTAATACCAGTGCTCCGAATGTTAAATTTTTACCAAGTATTTTTTACTTTTTTTTCATTTATTTTAAAACAGTATGAAAATATAGCTTGAAAAAGCTAAAATTTAAGGTGGGTACGAAGGTATTTTAAAGCGGTATAAATGGTGTTATAGGCTGTTCTAACTGTTAACTGGCTTATTTTCGCCACTTCTTCGTAACTTAAACCATCATAAAAACGCAATTGAATTAGTTTTCGCTGTTGTGGTGTTAATTTTTCTAAAGCGGCAAGTAAACTGGCTTTTACCAACTCATCGGATTGAATTTTAACAATCAGTTCTTCATAAGGAATCTCTAAAAGCGCTTCATCTTCCCGCACTATAATCGCAATGGCTTTATTTAGCCGTTGCTCATGTTCGATTTTCTTCAAAATCTTCCGCTTTAAAATGGTACGCAGGTACGATTCAACCTGCTCTACCCGGGGAAGGGTGTCATGTTTTTCCCAGATTTCGAGGAAAACCTGGTTTAAAGTATCGGTAACCATTTCTGAATCGTTGCAAACACGCAGACCAAATCCGGCTAAACCTCTGTAAAGGCTTTTGTATAAATTAAGAAAAGCATCTTTTTCACCCAGGCACACGGCCTCCCACCACAAACTATGCAGAGAAATGTTCTCATCCAGAATATTCTTTTTGTCCATAGTTAGTGGAACTGTTTATTTGGTTATTAACCTACCCATAGAATCGGATTTTTTGGTAAGTATTTTCCAAAAGTAACACTTAAGTTGCATATTTTCTGTTAATAAATACTAAACAGGCAGCTTTGCATAACCTGCTGTAATTATAAAAAATAATATTAGAGAAGCATATCAAACAAAAACACCCGGCTCCTTAAGGCAACCGGGTGTTTTTCATATTCGATTAATTTTATCAATCCAGCTAAAGTTTCGACAGCAGCAATTTTACTGAAGCCCTTTTTTGATAATTGGGATCGAAGTGAACATATTTAATTTTCCCTGAGCGATCGATAACATAAGTTGCCGGCACCGGTAAGGTATGGCGGTTATTGCCATTATTGGTTTCCAGATCTATTCCGTAACCTTTATATTTAGTAAAGGTGGCCTCATCCATTTTAAAATTTACGCCATAAGCTTTCATGATTTCATCGTCTTTATCCTGTAAAATCGAGAAACCAGCATTGGTCTTTTTAATGGTTTTATCAATATTTTCTTTGCTTTCAGGCGTAACGCCAATAACATAGGCATCTTTTGCAGTAAGCAGGCTTAAAGAATCCTGAAGTTCTTTGATGTGTTTATTACAATACGGGCACCACTGGCCACGATAAAAAAACAACACCACCGTTTGATGCAACTTTAATGCATCTTTTAAACTCACGGTTTTTCCGTTTTGATCAATCGCGCTGAAAACCGGAGCTTTATCCCCTTCTTTTAACCCTTTTTGTGCCTTAACCTGAAACGATAAAGCAACAATTAAGGTAATAAATAGTATAATTCTTTTCATTTTATATTTTTTTTCAAAAGGCAGGAAAGATTAGACTTCCCTGCCTGGACTTTTTACATTTTACTTTTCGACATTTTTCCTTTGGCCATTTTAGATTTCTCCATTTTGGCTTTTTTCATCGAATCGGTTTTCATTTTGTCCACCTTCTCCATTTTCTTTTTGTCCATTTTGCTTTGTTTCATTTTAGACATTTTTTCCTGCAACCGACTGCTAACCGAGGCAAAACCTGGTAAAGAAAGACCAACCACAACTAAAGTGGCCATAAACAATTTTCCTGCTGATTTTAAAATTTGATTTTTCATGTTTTTATGTGTTTCGTTTAACCCTTAGTCGAAGCAAGAGCCATAACCTTACAAGAAAAATTAATTTTTATTTATTTCTTTTTCAATCTTTTCTGTCAGCGTTTTTTTAAATGCCGCATCCAGTTTAAAATCATCATTTTTAAAACCTACAAACACCCTGTTAATCAATATACTTTGTTGCTGGTAAATTTTACAAACTGAACAACCGGCCAGGTGAACATGTAATTGCAGTGTTTCTGCAGCCGTAATTTTACCAGCAATTCTTTTTTCGATCAAAAAAGTTGCCTGCTTACAGTTATAAATAATATTTTTAAGCGCGCTCGTCATATCAGTTCCAGTTTTTTTGAAGGCAGGCCCTCAGGTTAAGTTTTGTGCGGTGCATAATTACCCAGAAATTGGCCGCGGTAAGTTTAAGTTCGGTACAGATCAGTTCCGATGCGAGATCATCCATGTGTTTCATCGAAAATACCGAAAGCCACAAAACCGGGAGTTTAGTTAAACAATCATTTAATATCCCGCCCAACTCTTTCATCATAAGCGGATTGTCTGTTTCTAATCCGAATGCCTGCGGGCGGTGTTTTTGATTCCAATGCCCCGTTTCTGCATCAAAAAAATCCTGCTGTTCATGTTCCGCGCCGGTTACTTTTAAATCCTTTATGGCACTCGCAGAACGTTTACGGTAAAAATCGACAATTTTGTTTTTCAGAATAGCGGTAAGCCATGTTTTTTCGTGACTTTGTCCCTCAAAACGATCCAACTGTTGCAAGGCAGCTAAAAAAGTATCCTGCACCAGATCTTTAGCCACGTCTTCATCCCTTAACCTCGACATGGCAAAGCCAAATAAGTAATCGGCATATTTTCCGACCCAGCTAAGCGGATCAGGCTGAGGGCTTTTTGCAATATTGCTGTCATCCAGTTTGTTCTGCATTTTTTTTATGTATCTTATATAAATATAGTGCTTAATTGATTAGTCGAACGGGAAGAAACATCCTTACAGATTATTTTATTTTTTTCCTGTAAGGATTCGTTGTAAAAAACGACTAAAGCTAAAATTGATGATCATGATCAGAAAAATAGCCTTGCCACTCTTGCTGATAAGCATCTTTAGCGTTGCTTTTAGTGCGGGTAATAAAACCACATCAAAACCCTTTGCAGAAACAGGTTTTGCAGTTGTTGAACTTTTCACCTCAGAAGGTTGCTCAAGCTGCCCACCTGCAGATGCATTGCTGGCTGAGATAGCAAAAGAAAGCCAAAATAAGTCAGTGTATCTATTGGCCTTCCATGTAGATTATTGGGATAGATTAGGCTGGAAGGATCGTTTTAGCAGCCCTAAATTTTCTGCCCGCCAAAATCAATATGCCAATTGGCTCAACCTTAAAACCATTTATACGCCGCAGGTAGTTATAAACGGAGGTAAAGAATTTGTGGGTTCAGAAGAAAATATCATGCGTAACAGCATTAAAACAGCACTTGCAAAACCAACGGGAGGCAATTTGCAGATTTCGTTAGGTAAAACAGATAAACATCGCCTTATCCTGAACTATACTACTGATCAACAAACTGATGGCTTTTCGCTTGCGGTAGCTTTAGTAAGTTCAAATGCCAGCAGCCAGGTTTTAAAAGGCGAAAATAAAGGAAAGACACTTGCCCATGTCCAGATTGTGCGCCAGTTTGAAACTTTTGCTTTACAGGGTAAAACCAAGGGATCAGTAGATATGCAGGTAGATGAGGTTGATGGAAAAGTACCTACAGAACTGATTGCATTTTTACAAAACAACAAAACAGGTAAAATAATTGCCACATCGAAACTGAACAACCTGTTCATTAATCACTTAACCAACAAATCTGAATAATGACCTTTTGCGTTTATCAGGTATAAATCCGCCTCCACAATGAAAGTAATTAAAGAAAAACATTCGCTTTTAATGCGGTGGACGCATTGGGTAAACTTCCCAGTGCTTGCCGTGATGATCTGGAGCGGGCTGTTTATTTATTGGGCCAATGATGCTTATGGCATTTCAATTTTTGGTTTCAGCCTTATCAAATTTTTCCCCGAATGGTTTTACAATTATTTTCACATTTCGGGCAGGCTGGCCGAAGGAATGGCTTTCCACTTTCTTTTTATGTGGTTCTTTTTTATTAATGGTTTGCTCTACATCGGTTACACGCTATTTTCGGGTGCATGGCGTGAGCTTTTACCCAACAAAAACTCGTTTAAAGAGGCCTGGCTAGTGCTGTTGCACGATCTGCACATCCGGAAAACTATTCCGCCACAAAAGAAATATAATGCGGCACAACGCATCGCGTATACGGCCATTATTGTAATGGGCATAGGATCGGTAGTAACCGGACTAGCCATTTATAAACCTGTACAGTTTTACTGGATTTGCTGGTTATGCGGCGGTTATCATTTCGCCAGGATATTGCATTTTGCCTTAACCATAGGTTATGTCTTTTTCTTTTTAATCCACATTGTTCAGGTAATCCTTGCAGGCTGGAACAATTTCAGGGCAGTAGTGGCCGGCTTTGAAGTAGCAGATGAACCGCTCCTTCCCAAACCAGAAAATTTAATCATCGAAAAAACTGAAGACAAAGATGAAAACAGATCGTAAAAAAAAGATTAAAGTTCCGCTAACGGTTGAGCAAAAAATAAAAAGACGCACTTTTATTTCATTCGGCGCTTTCGCAGCACTGGGAGGCGGTGCTGTAGCGGGTTGGAAATGGCTTTTAGATGCTCCTGAAGAAGTACCTGGCCTTACCGGAGGCACCAGAGCCCCTTTACGCAGGGCATTGAACAAAACTGAACTCTTTTTTCGTAATTTCTTCAGCAACAAACACCTGGTTAAAACTTACCCCATCGAAAAAGCTGCCAGAAACCCAAGGGTAAACAGTTTAATCGGTATTGAAGATGATGAAAACTTTGAAGTTAACAGCTGGAAACTTCAGGTTAAAATCCAAAATCAAAAAAGCCATTACATTACCATTGAAGAGATTAAAACATTACCTAAAACAGAAATTGTATACGATTTTAAATGTGTAGAGGGTTGGGACGAAATACAACATTGGGCAGGTGTAAAACTGAGTGATTTTTTAACGCACTTTAAATTAGAAGATCAAGCCCAAAAACAATATATGGGACTGGAAACGCCTAACGGGGCTTATTACGTTGGACTTGAAAGAGATAGTATTCTTCATCCTCAAACCATACTGGCTTATGAAATGAACGGAAAACCAATCAGTATCGAGCATGGGGCGCCGTTAAGATTGATTGTTCCTGTAAAATACGGCATTAAAAACCTGAAAAGAATCGGGACCATGAGCTTTAGCAACAGCAGGCCAAAAGATTACTGGGCAGAGCAAGGCTATGATTACTATTCAGGCTTATAAAAGATTATTTTTTAAACGAAGGTTTTAAATACGCATACCGGTTTTTTCTGAGCTTCATTACCTTTGGTACGGATACATTTTGGATGTACGAATCACCAGGGTGCAACTGGTAATAATCCTGATGGTAATTTTCGGCCGGATAAAAAGCTTTAATTGGCATTACCTGCGTTACAATTGCATCGGGATAATGATGGCTCGAATTTACTTTTGCAATTACAGTTTTTAATTCTTGCTGTTCTTCTGGTGTTCGGTAAAAGGCAACCGAGCGGTAATCTTCCCCTTCATCCGGACCTTGCCTGTTCAGCGTAGTAGGATCATGTGCATATAAAAAAGATTCAGCCAGTTCAGCGTAGCTAATTACTTTGGGATCATAATATACCTGTACAGACTCCGCATGTCCTGTACGATCGCTGCAAACTTCTTCGTAAGTAGGATTTTTAATTGTACCTCCGGCATAACCCGATACCACCTCGTTAACGCCTTTGAGTTCGCTAAGCCCTTCAGAAAGTGCCCAAAAACATCCTCCGGCAAATGTGGCTACGCTTTCATTACTTTTTGCAACCGGTAATTTCGCAAAATCATTTTCATTTCTATGGCTTTGTCCATTGGTACAGGCGCTTAAAAAAACAAGTCCGAGTACCCAAATTTTATTCCTTAACATAGCCTAAACTTATTTAGCAGGAATAAATTTCAGCGCATAAGAATTCATACAGTATCGTTTGCCTGTAGGCTCAGGGCCATCGTCGAATACGTGGCCCAAATGCAAACCTGTACCCGCTTCTACCACTTCATCCCTCACCATACCGTCTGATTTATCAGTAACAATTTTAATCGCTTTCTGGTCAATTGGCTTAAAAAAACTGGGCCATCCGGTTCCCGATTCAAATTTGGTATCTGAACTAAATAAAGGCTTACCGGTGGCAGCGCTTACATAAATCCCCTTTTTATGGTTGTTCCAGTAAGGATTTTTATAGGGTGTTTCCGTCCCGCTGTTTACCATAATATCGTAAGCATTGGCCGAAAGTACTGTCTTCCAGTAGGCAGCAGGTTTAGCTTCGGGATATAACCTGCTGTTATTTTCCATTTTCGTATCTGTTGCCGGTTTACCCTGGCTACAGGCGTTCAGTGCAATTGCCATGAACGGTATTATTAATAATTTTAACTTTTTCATATTACCATTAGTCGTATGACAAGGAAAATCCTTACAAATGCGTTAAAATAAACTGAATACCTGCCAGATCAGAAAATTCTGAAAAACAGAGGCAATTAAGCTTCTTTTGGTACCTCTGGCTTTTCTTCTTCCTGCCCGGCTTTAAATTCTTTGATTCCTTTACCAAGGCCTTTCATTAATTCAGGGATTTTTTTACCGCCAAACAATAATAACACAGCAACTCCAACAAGGATTAGTTCTGGCCCTCCTAGCAAGGCAGCGATGGTTGTATTTAACATTTTGTTTTTAATTTAAGTGATTCATTTACACTTACGCATAAAACGGAGCTTTGGTTCTCGGTTATGAAATTTAAAATAACCAAAGTCTCCTGATCAGTTTTTTAAAAATCTGTTAATCTGTGGTTAACTTTTAGCAGAAAAAATAATTTAAAAAAAATGCTTTTTGTTTAAAGTAATTTCTAAAGTGATACGTCTACACCTGTAACAAACCTAAAAAATCTTCTTTATGATAGCCGTTTTCAAAACAAATGTATCTTCAGACAGCGAGTTAAATGAAATCAGTCCATTACTGAACAGCCGTTTCAAAGAAATTAAATGGAATATCGATCTGTGGGACAGTGATAAAATCCTTCGTGTAGATTCGCCTAAAGATTGGACTAAAGAAATTACGGCGCTTTTTAACAGCATAGGTTTACGTTGTATAAACCTCGAAATTTTCCATTCGGAGCCTTTTTAGTTGAGGTTGTATACAACCTTTTTCAGGGAATTATATACTATATTTTCGCTTAATAATGGTGTCAGATATTCCTATCTGACACTGAATCATCTTTAATTCGATCGAATTAGCTTTTTTAAATCACTACATTACTAGTCTGATGGTAACATCTAACTGCACAAATCTCCCATTATCAGAACATTTCTTTCTATTTATTACGCTTTAATACCTGATTATTGCAATTGCCAGTCATATTTTTTTTTAAAAATGAGTAACTTTAAGCAATCAATGATATTGATATCAAAAAAGCGTATAAATTTTAATTAAACCGGCAATGATAGCAGATTCTTTTGGAAGAATACACGATTACCTGCGGATATCGCTTACTGATAACTGCAATTTTCGCTGCTTTTATTGCATGCCCGAAGAAGAATACGATTTTACTCCCGCTTCCAGATTAATGCAAACCGACGAAATTATCAAACTTGCAGAAATTTTTGTGGCTAACGGCATAAAAAAAATCAGGCTTACGGGGGGCGAACCACTGGTTAGAAAAGACGCTTCCGAAATTATCGCTGCGCTAGGTAAATTACCTGTAGAACTGGTGATTACCACCAACGGCACCCGGGTTGCAGAAATGCTCCCTATATTAAAAAATGCAGGTATCAAAACCATCAACATCAGTCTGGATACCTTGCAGCCAGAAAAATTCTTTACAATTACCAGAAGGGATGTATTTCATCAGGTACGTAGCAATATCGAATTGCTTTTGCAGCATAAAATCAAGGTAAAGATTAATATGGTGTTGATGAAAGGCCTGAATGATAACGAAATCAACGATTTCATCAGCTGGACCAAACACAATCCCATTCAGGTAAGGTTTATTGAATTTATGCCCTTTAGCGGTAACAAATGGACCAGCAACCAAATGTTTTCTTTAGAAGAAATCCTGGCAGTTATAGAAAAAAAATATACGATATTACCTGTAAAAGGTGAATCCAATGATACCGCCAAACATTTTATGATTCCCGGTCACGAGGGCTCTTTTGCCATCATCAGTACCATGACACATCCGTTTTGCAGTACCTGTAACCGCATGCGCTTAACGGCCGATGGAAAATTAAAAAACTGTCTATTTTCTGACCACGAGACTGATCTGCTTACGGCATTGCGTAACAACGAAGATGTACTACCGCATATACAATCGGCAATTTGGAGCAAAAAACAGGCTTTAGGCGGACAATTGTCCAGCGATTTCGAAAAAATTGATGCCACAACCATTCAGAACAGAAGTATGATAACCATTGGAGGATAAATTTTGATGATCAGCGTAAAAGAAGCAAAAGACCTCATTTTTCAACATATTAGCCCCTTAAATCCAGTTACAATTGACTTAGCTCAGGCAGCTGGTTGTATACTGGCAGCCGATGTTTATGCTAAATTCGATATTCCGGCATTCTGCCAGTCCTCGATGGATGGTTATGCAATCAAATTTGAAGATCACGAACAAGAGCTTGCCTTAATTGGCGAAATGGCAGCCGGAACTGCCAGCAACATCACGATTCAACACGGGCAAACCAGCAGGATTTTTACCGGGGCTCCATTACCAGAAGGTGCCGATACAGTAGTAATGCAGGAAAAAACAACCCGGCTGGGTAAAACAATTACGCTACATGACCCCAACCTAAAATTGGGTTTAAATACCAGGGATAGCGGTTCAGAAATCAAAGCCGGGGCATTGGCCATGGAAAAAGGAAGTCTGCTAAGCCCTGCTGCAATCGGTTTTCTGGCCGGAATTGGCATTAACAAATTAAGCATTTACCCCATGCCAAAGGTTTCGGTAATTGTAACCGGAAAAGAATTACAAGAGCCGGGGAAAACCCTTCAGTTTGGGCAGGTATACGAATCAAATTCTTATTCGCTTTCTGCAGCCTTAAAACATGAAGGCATTGATCAGATTACTGTTTATGAAGCCGATGATGAGCTCGAAATCCTTAAAAAAGTATTACAAACTGCCTTAATAAACAGTGATGTAGTATTGTTAACAGGTGGTGTAAGTGTTGGCGATTATGATTTTGTGATCGAAGCAGCTGCCCTTTGTGGCATTAAACAAGTTTTTCATAAGGTAAAACAGAAACCAGGTAAACCTTTATTTTTTGGCACAAAAGATCAAAAATTAATATTCGGACTGCCGGGCAATCCTTCATCTGTGCTAAGCTGCTATTATAATTACGTACTACCAGCTGTTAAAGCATTATCTCAAAAAATAAATAGTGTTATGGAGGTTCAGGCCGAACTTACCCATCCCTATAGTAAACAGGCAGGCCTGGCACATTTTTTAAAAGGAAAATACGAAAACGGAGAGGTTACCCCATTAAATGCGCAGGAATCTTACCGGTTGAGTTCTTTTGCACAGGCCAATTGCCTCATTTGCCTGAACGAAACGCAAAAGCATTTCGAAAAAGGCGACATCTTACCCATAATGATTTTACCAAACTAACCATGCAAGAAAGTTTTATCCTCTTTTACTGTTTATTGTTTATTGTTGCTTTTTTATATGCTTCCGTAGGTCACGGTGGTGCCAGCGGATACCTGGCTTTGATGGCTATTTTCGCCATTTCTCCAGCCATTATGAAACCTACGGCTTTATTACTCAACCTTTTTGTTTCTTCCACTTCCTTTATCCAGTTTTATCGTGGCGGCCATTTTAAATGGAAAACCTTTTGCCCATTTGCGCTCGCCTCCATTCCGCTCTCTTTTGTTGGCGGCATGATGGCGATTGAAAGTTCCATTTATAAAAAAATTCTGGGTGTGCTCTTACTGATTCCGGTTATCCGTTTTTTCTTTTTCCAAAATACTGATCCAAAAGATTTTAAACCCTCCAATATCCCTCTATCCTTAGCCATTGGTGGTATTATAGGATTGCTTTCGGGGATGATTGGCATTGGTGGCGGAATTATCCTTTCGCCTGTGCTCCTGCTCTTAAAATGGACCGATCAAAAACAGACCGCGGCCATTAGTGCGGCGTTTATTTTTGTAAATTCAGTTGCTGGTTTAGGCGGACAACTCATCAAAGGTTTCGAATTTAACAGCCACATGCTTGCTTATGTTGGTGTTGCCTTTGTTGGAGGGATTTGTGGAGCCTATTTTGGTGCCTTAAAATTCCCGCAAACCGTTTTAAAAAATGTTTTAGCCTGCGTACTCGCATTGGCTGCTTATAAATTACTATTTACACACGCATAATATGAAATACATCATCATCGCACTATTATTTTTAGGTTTCTCGGCAAAAGCACAAGAAAGCAAACAGTTTACCGTAGAAGGAAAAGTTAAAATGCCATTAACGGTTACTTTAGACAATTTAAGCACTTATAAACCCGTTAGTTTAGACAGTATTACCATATTCAATCATCTCATGCAGCGTAAAAGCAGTATTAAAAATGTTAAAGGCGTGCTTTTAAAAGATATTTTGGCCAAAGTAGAAATTGATGCCGCTTCGCCAAAAACATTGAGCGAATATTATCTTGTTTTTACCGCAACCGATAACTATAGAGTAGTATACTCCTGGAATGAAATTTTCAATTCTTCAACCGGAAATCAAATACTTGTTTTAATGAGTTACGATACCAACCCTGCAAAGGCAGAAAAAGGAAATATTGCCATCATTACGCCCAGCGATTTCGCTACAGGGAGAAGATTTGTAAAAGGATTGAGCAAAATCAGCATCTTACAGGTAAATTAGCCGCATGGAAATCGAAATCATCAGTTTTGGCCAGATTGCAGAGTTGATTAATAATCAAAAGATTGATACAACAGGAATTACCGATACTGAAACCTTTAAGCAACATATCGAAAATCAATTTCCTGCGTTAAAAAGCATGAAATACAAACTTGCCCTGAACAAAAATATTGTTCAGGAGAATACAGAAATCCCCAATCAGGCTACTATAGCCATAATGCCTCCATTTTCCGGTGGTTAAATCATATGAGTGCAGAGCGATATAACAGACAAATAATCCTGAAGGGATTTGGTGAAGAGGCACAACAACAGCTGTTAAAAGCTAAAGTATTGGTTATTGGCGCTGGTGGTTTGGGCTGTCCTGCCTTGCAGTACCTTGCTGCCGCAGGTGTTGGCCATATTGGTATTGTTGATGATGATACCATTTCACTATCCAACCTGCACAGGCAGATTTTGTTTACCACAGCCGACATTGGAAAGCTGAAAGTAGAGGTTGCAGCAAAACGTTTACAGGAAATGAACACCCAGATAGGAATTATCCGTCATCCCATCCGTTTACAGCAGAACAATATCCTCGATATCATTTCCAGATACGATTTTATTCTGGATGGCACTGATAATTTTGAATCCAGGTATTTGATTAACGATGCCTGTGCCCTGCTTAATAAACCGCTCATTTTTGCCGCTGTAGCTGGTTTTGAAGGTCAGCTGGCGATATTTAATACCCCGGGCCAGCTAAGCTTAAGCACCAATTACCGCGATCTTTTTCCAATTCCACCCCTTAAAGGAGAAATACCAAATTGTGCCGAAAATGGCATTATTGGCGTATTGCCTGGCATAATAGGCGCAATGGCAGCAGCAGAAACCATTAAACTAATTGCCAAAATCGGGAAGCCGCTTACCAACAAAATATTAAATTACAACTTACTTACACAAGAACAATATACCATCAATATCAGTCATGGCAGTGATTATACCTTGCCCCAAACTGTTGATGAATTTTTAAATATGGAATATCAGGATACCGGCGAAGGACCACAGGGATATATAGAAATTGATGCCAGTGAGCTGGTTAAACTGCAACAAACAGAATCGACCATTCTAATTGATGTACGCGAAAGGCACGAAGTACCCGTATTGGATAAACAGATTTACACACAGGTGCCCATGTCGGAGTTTGGTGCATTCTTAAACAAGGAGTTTTACCAAAAGCAGGTGGTATTAATCTGCCAGCACGGAATCAGAAGTGTTGCCGCGGCAGAAGCTTTGCAGGAAAAATATGGCGATGCCAAAAAAATTTACAGCTTAAAAGGTGGCATTGTGAAATGGAGAGATCATTTTTTAAGATCATAACATGAGCGAAAAGAAAACTAAAAATATATTTGTTAATGGCCCTATAACACCTGCTTTTATAGCCGATAGCATTGCTAAACACAGTAATAAAACGGCTATTGGCGGACATAGTATTTTTATGGGTCAGGTGAGAAGAGATGAAATTGACCGTAAATTTGTCGCTGCGATTGAATATAGCGCTTATGAGGAGCTTGCCATCGAAAAAATGCACCAGATCAGGGAATCCATTTTCGAAAAATACCCGTTAAACTGCATGCACATTTACCACAGCTTAGGTACGGTTAAAACAGGAGAAATTTGTCTTTTTGTTTTCACCTCCTCTGCCCACCGTAAACCTGCGATAGCAGCCTGTGGTGAATTGGTAGATCGTTTAAAAGCCGAATTACCGATTTGGGGTAAAGAAATATTTGAAGACGAAACACATCAGTGGAAAGAAAATAAATAACATGGTAAACATCACCAAAAAATCCAGCACTTTGCGAATCGCGATCGCCACTGCTACGGTAAAAGTATCAAAGCAGGAAACCATCGATGCCATTGAGCAACGTAAAATACCCAAAGGTGATGTGTTTGAATTTGCACGTGCTGCAGGTTTATTTGGTGTAAAAAAAACCAGCGATGTGATTCCGGATTGCCATCCGCTCCCTATCGAATACACGGCAATTACCTACGAAATTGTGGGGTTAACCATTATTATTACTGTTGAAGTGCACACCATTTATAAAACCGGTGTAGAAGTTGAAGCCATGCACGGCGCCTCAGTTACTGCCTTAACGATGTATGATATGTTAAAGCCGATTGATAAGGGTGTAGAAATTGAAAACATCAGGTTACTCAAAAAGTCTGGCGGCAAATCGGATCTTAAGAATGCCAGATTCCCCGAAATTAAAGCTGCCGTTGTAGTTTGTTCTGATTCTGTTTACGAAAATAAAGCACAGGATACTGCTGGTAAAGCCATTATTTCGCGTTTAGAACAATGGGGAATCAATACAGAAAAATATGAAATCGTTCCGGATGAGGTTAATGTCATCAGGGATAAAGCCAGCGAATTAAGCAAAAAAGGTTATCAACTGGTGATCTTCACCGGTGGCACCGGACTTTCGCCCCGCGATGTAACTCCAGATGCTATTGAACCATTAATCGACCGCAATATTGATGGTATTATGGAAACGGCCAGACGTTATGGACAGGAACGGATGCCTTACGCGATGCTTTCGCGTGGTGTAGCAGGTTTCATAGGCAAAACATTGGTGCTTACCTTCCCAGGGTCAAAAAATGGTGTGGAAGAAAGTATGGATGCCTTGTTTCCACAGGTTTTACATTTGTTTAAGGTAATTAAGGGCGAGAAACATTAACCGTTTTCGGGATTTACAATTCAATACCTATTTGTCATTCTGAACGTAGTGAAGAATCTTTAAAGCGTGTTAGTCGGGATTTGCAATTACCGTTGGGAATACAAACCGGATTAAAAATCCCGAAATCGAAGGTGAAGATCACAGATCCTGACCAACATAGGTTAATTACCAGCACGCTGCCTTTTACAATCATCAATAAAATTAAATCTAAACAGCAAAAATGTCTTTTGGGATAAAAAATTTAGTCCTATTTTTGCCGGATGTCGTCCAAATACAAAACCTTATACTTTTTCCAAAATACAGATACCGCTATTCTAGAAATCCAACGCCTTAATCTGCCCGAAAATGCAGATGCGGAGGCAACCTACCATTGGCTTTATTACGATAAGCTTACCGGCTCACTGATTAAATTATGGTTCAGATCGATGGATTCTTCTACCGAAATTGAGGAACGTTATTTTGAACAGGGCTATCTTAAATTTAATAAAACAGAGGCTACCTATATCGAAAAACATAATTCATCACAGCAAAAACTCAATAATATGGGAAATAGGGCACTCGGCGATGAAATTAGTGCTTTATTGGAAAATTACCTTAAATAATTCAGGCCATTTCGGGAAGTTCCGATTCAAGTTTAACTTTATTTAAAGGGTATCTCGAGGTATGAAATGTTTCGAGTGAGCTGGAAAATCCAGGGTACCATTCTTCTTTTTGCATTTTTTCTAAAAGTTGCGTACAAGAAAGCACATCGGTATCGGCCTGACTGATTGCCTGTGCGACATAACTTACTACGTCCCATACGCCTTCCATCATAAAAAAACGAAAGGTAGACAGGATTGCTGACCATTGTACTTTTTTAGCCTGTAATAAAAAGAACCTGGAAACCGGACTACACAAACGTTTAAAGGCCATATAATCTTCTTCAGCACCTTCCAGCTCTAAAAGCCCGTCGCTATAAGGCAGATTTGCTATTTCTGCAGCAATTTTATCAAGTCCGTGGAAATAAACGCTTCCGGCGCAAATAGAAGATATTGAGATCAATGATAAATGATCGTAAATTTCAGGATGCATTTTCAATTTGCCATTACGCACAAATACCAATCCACCCTTTTTAGAAACGCCGGTTTGCGGATTCATCGCCGATAAGCTTAAAAGCTCAAATTCAGTTTCAAAATTTAACGCAGTTACAAACTGGGCCGCAGCCATAAAAACGCTCCGATCAAGAGGTTTGTTATGAATAACAGGTTCCTGAATTGAAAAAATAGAAAGTTGCAAAAATCCTTAATTTGTTTGGTTCCGGCCGAGTACATCGACAATAACAAAAATAGAAATCCATTCCAAAAAACAACCATACTCAGCGTAGTTAAAACCGCATAATGAGGTAATTAACTAGAAATGAGCAAGAAATTTTTTCAGTCTTTTTGTTCAGAAAATGAAGCCTTGAATTAAATAACAGGATACTGTGGATAAGGGCAAAAAAAAAGCAGGACTAAATCCTGCTCAAAATCTTTTTGGGAAGAATTAAACAACTCTTACTTTCACTGCATTAAGGCCTTTTTTGCCTTCTTGAACTTCGTATTCAACTGTATCATTTTCTCTGATTTCATCAATCAGGCCTGATGCATGCACAAAAATCTCAGATCCGTTTTCTTCTTTAATGAAGCCAAAGCCTTTTTCTGAGTTAAAAAATTTTACTGTTCCGTTTTTCATTATACTGGATGTTTTTAAATTAAAAACCAAAAATAGGATTAAAACCCAAAAACAAAAATAACTTGCAAACAAAATTGAGTTTACGGCAAAAAAAAAATAAAAACGACAAAATTTGTAATTACTATGATAATTTTCTCTGCGTAAGTGAAGAATACCAATTGATGGGATGCGACCTTAAATTCATTCCGTCACTTTCGATATGGTAAAGGATAATTGGCATGCTAAAATCAACAAAACGTTCTACCTGGCGGGAAAGTTTACCCAGAAAATCCATACTCGATATGCCTTCCTTTAAATGAACGTAAATTACGTTGCCTGTTTTAAATTCAAAGCGCTCTACCACCCCCGGCCACTCTGCTTTTATCCTGGTGAGGAAAGCTTTGATTTTGGTTTCTTCTTTTAGATTTTCCATAAGCTTATCAGGTTTTTATGAATATATGCTAATTTAAAAAATTATTCCTAATAAGATTAAATGTAACAGTACCTATACAATTTAAAAAGGAAAATGATCCGATTCACCTGAGCGAAGTCGAAGGGTCTACCATAAGGTTATTTAAACCAATATTTATTATTAGATTCAGTAAGGTACTGATAAAGATTCTTCACTAAGTTCAGAATGACAACTTGTGGAAATAAAAGTAAAAAAGCCCTTCAATCCTGAGAGGGCTTTTTCATAGTCGTCTATCCCTATAAGTAGGAATCCAAAACTAAAAAATGAGTTTAATATTTTCAGGGGTTGAATAAACTGAACAGAAAAAAAATTCAGTTCAATTCATCTGCGTTTTTCACCTCTCAAACGTATTTAAACGACTATTCATTCCATTTACTCTACTCCTTTAGCATTTACCGGAATAACATAAATCGATTTTGAAGCCGTGATAAAAAGCATATTTCTATCTTTTCCACCAAAACAAATATTGCCACACCACTCTTCAGGAACATCAATATGACCAATTTTTTCTCCTGTAGGTTTGTAGATATTCACGCCTTTTCCGGTTACATAAATATTTCCGTTACTATCCAATGTCATCCCGTCAGAGTTTTGGTTAAGCACAAGTTGTTTATCGCTTAATTTCGCATCAGCATTTATCGTATAACGGTAGGTTTTGTTGGCGCTCATATCAGCGATGTACAAAAATTTACCATTTGGCGTACCTACAATGCCATTGGGTTTGATTACATCATCAGCTACAATAATGGCTTCTTTTTTACCTTTCGGAAGATAATAAACCTTTTGTCCCTGGATTTCAGGCGATTTTCTTGTCCAGTAATCACGCTGATAATAAGGATCGGTAAAATAAATACCTCCTTTGGCATCTAACCAGATATCGTTTGGTCCGTTTACCTTCTTGCCTTCATAATCGCTGAAGAGCACGGTTATTTTTTTATTTTTATCGATAGACCAGATCTGGTTGTTTTCATCAGCACAAACAATCAGATTCCCTTTTTTATCGAAATATGTTCCGTTTGCCCTGCCGGATTTATCCATATAAAGGCTCAATTTGCCCTCAACATCATATTTCCAGATTTTATCGTTCGGCTGATCGGTAAAAAAAACGTTACCTTTTTTATCAACCGATGCACCTTCTGTAAACTTAAATTGAGAGGAAATTAATTTTAAACTGTCCTGAACAAAAAGATTTTGATTTGCACTTTGTGCAAAACAGGCCATACTAAAGGCAGAAAATGCCAGAGAGAAGAAATATTTTTTCATTTGTGTTTTTTATTAATGTTAGTCGGGATTTGCAATCCCGACCATTCGAACTAAGGATTTCTAATCCTTTACGTAGATTTCAAATCCACAACTCATACAGTCGAGATTGCAAATCTCGACCAACCACATGGGTAAATATATCAACTTACCCGTTTTCCTTTTAGTAACATATTCAATGCATCATTCAATGTACCGGCTTTTTGCACTTCCCCTTCATTTACAAAGTAAATTTCATCGGCATTTTCGATGGTATTTAAGCGGTGGGCAATAATAACCAATGTGGTTTCTTTCGAAAGTTTATTCAAAATGCTGCTTAAAAGCTGTTCGGTTATGGTATCGATATTGGCAGTAGCTTCATCAAGGATGAGCAGTTCGGGATTGCGTAATACCGCACGCATAAAAGCAATCAGTTGTTTCTGTCCTAAACTGATACTGTCTGATCCTGAAGTGATCTGTGTATTTAGTCCTTCTTCAAATATGGCTAAAAGTGCATTCAGGTTGGCTTCTTCGATTATTTTTTCCAGTTCTGTATCGGTAACCTCTTTATACTGACTGTTGCCATAAAGGATGTTTTCTTTTACCGATCCGGTAAATAAAAAGGGTTCCTGCAAAATGAAACCGATCTTTTGCGTTCTTTCTTCTGCAGAAAACGAACGGATATCTTTACCATTTAATAAAACCGTTCCTTTTGTGGCATCGTACAAACGGGAGATTAACGAAGCCGTTGTCGTTTTTCCACCACCTGTAGGACCGATCAGTGCATAAGTTTTGCCCTTTTCGAACTTTAAATTAATATTATGGAGAATTTCTTTACTATCATCATATGAGAAGTGTACGTTTTTAAACTCCAGCAAAGCATCAGAAGTAATGCTTTCATTCACTGCTATTTGTTTTAAATTACTTTCTAACGTTAAAATCTGCGATATCCTGTCCCAACTGGCCATGGCTACTTGAAAACTTGTCCAAAGTGCCGCCAATTGTCTTAAAGGGTTGTAAAAATTGGTGGTGTAAGAAATATAACTCACCAGCAAGCCCAGTGTAAAATTACCTTTAGAAATTAAATAAATACCAAATAACAAGGTAATTAGCTGTGCGATACTCGATAATAAGCCATAAACCGGCACAAAAATATTGTTGGCCAGGCCTGCCCCTATCGCAGTTTTATAATTTTGGGTATTGGCTTCGTCAAAACGTTTTCTGAAATAATCACGACGATTAAATGCAATAATTACTTTAAAATTATTCAGGCTTTCCTGAATCTCAGCACTCATACCGCCCACGCTTTTTAAGTTTTTCGCATTTTTTCCCTTTACCCAGGGCGATAAAGCCATGGTAAAAAGCACAATTACCACTGCAGGTGCAAGAGTAGCCGCTCCCAGCTCGGTGTTGATGGAAAGAAGAAAAATCCCTGCTCCGATCATGGTTACAATACTCCCTATAAATTGCATCAACGACTGCGAGAAAAACTGATTCAGTTTATCTGTATCGTTGTTTACCCTCGATATCAGATCTCCAGCTTTATTCTGATTAAAAAATGAAACCGGCAGTTCCTGTAATTTATTAAATATTGCATTGCGCAGCGTATAAAGCATCCTTTGGCCTACCCCACCCATTAACCTCGTTTGGGTATAACCGGTAACCATGGCAATCATGTACATCACCAATAAGATGCCACCAAAAACAAGCACGCCATGAAACTGTTTAGTGCGAATGTAGGTATCAACGGTATGCCCTACCAATAAAGGACCCAAAAGTAACAGGCCCGAGTTTACTAAAATGGCAATCAATGCCAGCCAAAGGTTTCTACGTTCGGCCGATATGAGTTTTAGCAGGCTTTTAAGCGCCTTATAAGTAGATTGCTTTTCCTGCCTGGTGTTAAGCTGGTTAAGATTGTAGTTCATAATTACTGGTGCTCTGTTGTGAATTGTAAATCTGAACATATTCAGGACTGCTTTTCAGCAATTCCTGGTGAGTTCCTTCTGCAATAATTTCGCCCTGCATCAACAGGATCACTTTGTCGTAATGTTCAACAGAAGCTATTTTCTGGGTAATGGAAAGTAAAGTTAAACCGGGATAATTCTGCTGGATATTCTCCAGAATTCTTTTTTCGGTATTGGTATCAACACGTGCGGTAAAATCATCCAGTAATAAAATTTTAGGATTAACGGCCAAGGCACGGGCCAGCATAATCCGTTGTTTTTGTCCTCCAGAAAGGCTGTTTCCACGTTCCGAAACAATAGTGTTTAATTGATCAGGCAGCGCATCCACAAAATCCTTCAACTCCGCCGTGGCAATGGCTTTAGCCAAAGATTCATCCGTAACAGTATCGCTAAAGGCAATATTTTCCCTGATGCTCATGTTAAACATGATGCTATCCTGAAATACAAAGCCTACCTGTTGATGAAAAGCTTCCTGTTTGTATTGTTTAATCTCCTGGCCATCGTATAATACCGATCCGGTATCTGCATCAATCAAACCCGTTAAAATATAAAGCAATTGCGTTTTACCCGCCGCTGTAGGGCCAATAATTGCCGTTTTAGAACCTGCCTTTGCGGTAAAAGAGATTGACTTTAAAATTGGTTTTTGCCCGAAACTTAAACTAAGCTCTTTCGCTTCCACATCTCCTTTTAATGAAGTTGTTAAAGTTCCCGGATGGTTAATTTCTGCTGCATTTAAAACGCTCTCAATTCTTTGGTAAGATGCAGTTGCCTGAGCAATTACGTTACTCATAAAACCAATTACCAAAATCGGGAATATAATCAGGGTAAGATAACTGCTAAAAGCGGTAAATTCTCCTAAAGTCATCGAATTGGTAATCACAAAGTGCCCACCCAGTACCAAAATACATAGTCCGGCTAAATTTGCCGTAAAAACAATAACCGGTATCAGCGCCGCAAACATCCGCAAGATGGAAATACCCAGATCTCTTGCTTTGGCATTCGCATCTAAAAATTTATTGTATTCCAGCATTTGCGAGTTGATTACCCGGATCAAAGCCGATCCCATAATACTTTCGCTGATTACCTTGTTCAACCAGTCGATCACTTCCCTGCTCTTTTTAAAAAGCACCCTCACTTTGCTCAGCACATAAAAAAAGGCTCCCCCAATAATGGGTACAATGGCGATTACACAAAGCGCCAGTTTCCAGTTAATCATCAGCAGCAGAATACTGGCACCAACAATTAAAAAGATGGAAGAAGCAATGGAAACAATAGCCTGCGAAACAAACATTTTGATCGAATCGGCATCGGCAGTAAGGTTGGTGAGCAGTTTTGAAGGGTTTGCCTGGATAATATAAGCATGGCTTTGCCTCGAAATCTGATCAGACAGTTTCGTTCTTAAATCTTTTGCCACACGTTCCGAAGCATAGGTTTGCACAATACTTTGCAGGTAAGTAAAGATAAAAACCAAAACTATCGCCAGCGAAAACTGGAACATGATGTGCTTTAAATCGAAGGTGTTGTTGGTATAAGAATCGATACCGCTGGCAATAATCTTTGGTAAGAGCAGGTTAATGCCGTTACTGAGCAGGGCAAACAGAATCAGCAAAAATATTAACCCCCTGTAGTTTCCAAGCAAACTGAAAATACCTGGCTTTTTGGCTTCTTTGGTTTTTTTCATATCAATGAAGATACCTTAAATTGTAGATCCCAAATTTAGCCGAATTATTTGATATCGTTTGTAAGAAAGTTATTGAAGAAGACATATATCCCTGAATGAAAGAAAATCGAAGATCTTGCAAGCAATCATCCAGCAATTAAGCGTTATCTACTTTGCTTCAAAATCATATCAATAATTATAGCGATTGAAATGATTGGCATTCTATAAATATCCTTAATATAATCTTTAAATATGGTAGTGCAATATTTATCATCTTCTTTAAATTTAGTATTAGACTGAAGGCTGCTCTTATTTATTTCACCTATCTTGATGTCTTTATTACTTATAACATCAAAACTCCATCCTTTGCCATCTCCAGTCATTTTCGCGATATTTTTGTTTGATATTGGATCAACAATACTTAATGTTCTAGACAAAATACCTAAACTCAATTTTACAATACCAACCACATTCCCGTATTCATCTACAATTTTCATTTTAGGATTCCATATACCAAAATTTCTTAAAACCGATGCAACTAATACTCCACTTTTATCAGTTATTTCGATCTTAAATGGTAAGATAGATTTGTTTATTAGTAAAGGTAAAACCCTTTGCCAATCTTTAATTCTTTGTTTTATTAATCCTATCTCTTCACCTTCAATATTATAAATTTTATAATTTCTTGCAAACGTAAATGTATTTATCTGTTCATCTGTAACATATTGGTTATTCAGATAAAAGATATTAAGTGAAGCATTCATAAAGTTAATTTAGTTATAAACCAAAATAGATGTTTTTTTTAGAATAAAATTAAATAATTGCATTCCCACCACAACCAATTCATTTTTAAACGGGATGGAAGCGATATCCCCCGATTCTTCATCGGGGATTTAGCGAACAGCCCGACTTCATTTCCCGATGGAATACTACAGTACCTTTTCAAATAAAATAAAAACTAATTTGCTGCTAAAAAACCATTGAAGAACATTGTTAAACAAAAAAATGAGCGAATAACCCTATGCCGTATATGCATCTTTCAGTTATCCGCCCACTCAAAAATTAAACAGTTTAAACAATTAACCGTTTACTTACTCTCTTTCAAAACCATATCAATAGTAATCGCAGTGGCTACAATCGCAACTTTTTGATTGCTTTCTGCATAATTGGGATCAATGGAAACATTGTATTTGTCGGCGGTGGTAAAAATTTCTTTCATGGCACCTGCCCATTTTTTGCTAATTTTGCCCATTTCGGCACCTGCATTATTGGTGATGCTGAAATTCCATGCCTTCCAATCGCCGGAGATTTTAGCTATTTCTTCTCCCGTTGCTGGACTCGAAATGGTAAAGGTTGGCTTAAAGAACTTAAATTTCTGTTTAATAATGCCTACTTCGGCCCCAAGCGGATCGGTAACAATAATTTTCGACATCCAGAAAGTCCAGCCCCTGGTAATCGTAGCCTGCAGCTGATTGTTAATGTCGGTAATCTCCAGTTTAAAAGGCATCATACGTTTATCAACCAGCAAGGTTAAAGCCTTTTGCCAGCCCGAAATGCGCTGTTTAATAATCCCGATCTGTGCCCCCTGATCATTGTACACTTTGTACTCGTTTGCAAACTTTAAAAAGTTTACTTTCTCATCAATAAAATACTCGTCGCTTAAAAAAAATGGAGGAATCTGCTTGTTCATCATTAAGATATATTTTTAGATAAGCCGCTAAAATATATATTTTTTTCCATTGCCTATTTAAATGCAGCCTGTTATCCTGAGCCTGTCGAAGGAGCCACGAATGCACAGATGAACACGGAGGCATTTCTGCAATATGCCAAACCAATGAACAAATGACAAATGAACCAATGAACGAATAAGGAGTTTTCAGTTGGCAATTTACAATTAACAAATGACCAGTGAACCAATGACCAATGAATGAATAAACATTGCTACCTTTGTAACCGAAAAGCCATTGAAGAAAATGGTTAAACCCAAAATACATGATTGAAATAGGAAAATACAACGAGTTAAGGATTTTAAGCAAAACAGAAGCTGGATTAAACTTAACCGACGGCGATAAACTGGTAATACTGCCTTACCAATACGTTCCAAAAAATGCAGAAATTGGCGATAACATCAGTGTTTTTGTTTTTATACAAAAAGATGGCCGCCTAACCGGAACCACCCAAAAGGCTTATGCCGAAGTGGGCGATTTTGCTTTCCTAAAAGTAGTTTCTGATGGTGACGACGGCGTTTTTATGGATCTTGGGATCGACAAAGACGTTTATGTACCTACCCGCGAACAAAAAAGGCCAATGCAAAAGGGCTACAAATACGTAGTTTACCTGTATTTAGATGAAAATAGCGATCGCTTACTGGCTTCTTCTAAACTTTACGATTTTGTTGAAGAAGATGGCTTCGATTTTGAAGAAGGTGATGAAGTAAGTTTATTGATTACTGAAGAAACAGACCTTGGCTATAATGCCATCATTAACAATACCTATATTGGTTTACTTTACAATAACGAGGTTTTCGACAATGTTCAACCTGGTGAAATGCGTAAAGGCTGGATCAAGAAAATCCGCGTGGAAGGAAAAATCGATTTAACCCTGCAACCCAGTGGTTATGGCCATATTCTCGATTCGAAAGAAATGATGTTAAAGGAACTTAGAAAGAGTGGCGGCATAATCGAACTGGGCGATAAAAGTTCTCCTGAAGACATTTATCATCGTTTCCAGATCAGCAAAAGTGCTTTTAAGAAAACCATTGGATCATTGTACAAAGAACGTTTAATTGTACTTTCTGATGATTCAATCAGATTGATCACAGACGAGGACGCTGAATAACCTCATTTGCCACGGAGACACAGATTTCCACGGAAAATAGTCCGTGATTTCCGGGCCTCCGTGGCAAAAAATTAATTCAAATTAAACTTATCACTCTGAATCTTCACCGCATTCGAAGCCGAAACAATGGCCACAATCATAATCCCGATTACTATCGCCAAAATAACCTGTAACGTGGAATAAACTTTAGTTCCCGAAACAAATATTTTAGTACCCTTAATCAATTCGTTCCCTACTTTAGATTGTATTTTAATCAGAGCCGAAAGTTTGGCAAGGGTTTGATCAGCTGCATTCTTTCCCATCGATTCATAAATTGTCCTTCCTTCAGCTCCTGCCATGCTTAGTATTTTAACTTCCAGACCTTGCTGAACAACCAATGCTTTTTTAAGGTCGTTTAAAAAGCTTTGCTCCTGTTTTACCAATAAAGTAAGTTCATATTTATTGATCACCGAATCTATTTTACGGTTGTGTTTTTTCATTTTTATAATGGCCGTTGAACCATGGGCAATATCATTCCCTAACAACACTTCCTGAAGAATCGCATTTTTATGGTACAGGTTTTCGGCAATAAAATATAAATCTGTTGCAGGCACAAGCCTGTCATTATACATCGAAATAAACGAATCGTTAATTTTCTCTACACTTTTATCTTCCAAAAAACGGATTAACAGCGTACAGCACATGATACAGAAAAGCAGGAAAGCAATTTTAAGTTTGTTTTTGAGACTAAAGGCAAATTTCATCATATCATTTGGTTAGTATATTTGACCACAAAGGCACGAAGACACTAAGAAAATAAAAAACCTTTGTGTCTTTGTGGTTATCCCTATCGTTCAATAAATCAGTGTAATCATCTTCATCTAAAAGTAGTCTTCCAACGCCGTCTTAGCAAAAAGCTGTGGCGCAAAATTAACTAAATATAACTCTTTTTTTGCCCGGGTTACCGCGGTGTACAACCAGCGGAGAAAATCCAGATCGATCATTTCTTCCGTAAGGTAACCCTGGTCAGCAAAAACCGCATCCCACTGCCCACCCTGGGCCTTATGACAGGTAACCGCATAGGCAAACTTGATCTGCAGCGCATTATAAAAAGGATCAGCTTTAATGGCCAGCATCCGCTGACGTTTGTTGGCAATATGCTCATAATCCTCATTTAATCCCTCAAAGAGCTTTTTATTCTGTTCGTAGGGTAAATTGGCACTTTCTAAATTCAGCGTATCCAACATTACCTTACAGCTAATTTGTCCTGCAGCCGGAAAGTCCATAAACTCTAAAGTGGCATCGGCAAAACGGAAGCCATAACGCTCTTCCTCTCCCCTTACGCGGATTACTTTTGCCATGTCGCCATTGGCAATAAAAGCCGTATCCTCGTTTTCTGGTAGCCAGAAATAATTATTCCGAACCACCATAATCTGGTCACCACCTGTTAATTCCTCCTCGCGATATAACAGCCTCGCCCTAATCTGCTGGTTATACACATTGGCCGATTTATTGGAGCGGCAAACCACCAGCGTATTTTCCATCCCGAATTTCCGGTAAGCATATTCCAAACCTTCTACTAATCTTGCACCTGGCATATTATAAATATCAGTATAGTTTTTAGTAAGGAATTTTGGCAGTGGATTTTCCGGGTTTTTCGCAATCTGGTTCCGCAACATGGTGGCATTGGCCAATATCCCTGATTTCTTTCCCTGTCGCACCACCTCTTTTAATTCAACAGAACTCACCGTTAACGCAAATTTATCTTTAAGGTATTGTTCGTTCAATGCAGGGCTATCTAAACTTCCTACTGGTGGCAATTGCGCTGTATCACCCACAAAAAGCAAAAAACAGTTTTTAGTATTGTACACAAATTCGAGCAAATCCCTCAATATTGAAGAACCGGTTTCATTAAATTCATCAGCAATCATCGAAGCTTCATCAATGATAAACAACGTATTTTCGGAGAGGTTTGGAGCCAGCTGGAACTGCATTTCGGGCGATGCCGCAGAACGTTTCCGATAAATGCGTTTATGTATCGTTAAGGCTTTCCGGTAAGAATACTGACTCATTACCTTTGCTGCCCTTCCGGTGGGCGCCAGTAACTCGCTACGCAGGTTAAATTTGGCTAAAACTTTAACCAAAGCCGCTACAGAAGTGGTTTTACCTGTACCCGCGTATCCTTTCAGCACAAAACAACGGTATTCATCTTCCTGTTGCAAAAACACCGACATTCGCTCGCAAAAAAGCAATTGCTCTTTAGTTGGTGTATGTTCGTATGCTGAAGCTATAAGCTGACTTTTATTGGATAACATGTATTGTTAGAATGGTTTTATTGATAAATTGTTTTTGAAAAGCAGTTGCAGTGCTAATTTGTTCCGGCAGTCCGCCTTTCCGCTATATCCCCGATGAAAAATCGGGGGATGCCGCTTCAATACGGTTTAGAAGGCAAAGATAATATGCATTTTTAAGTTAGTTCCAGAAAAAATGCATAAACTCCATGATAAATCTTCATTCTATTTTAATCCGGCCTAACAAATTTTTGGGAATGCAATAAAAAGCCCAAGTAGTAGCTTTAAAACAAAAATTGCCGGCTAAGACAAACAAAGCTGTAAATACACTTTATTCTTTTTTATTCCCTTTAATAACGTGTAACGACTATAAGAGTAATGTTTCAATGCGGTGTGCCATTACCATATTTTGTTTTTGGCTATAACTGAAAATCGTAAAATGGCCATCCTGAGAAGCAACAAGGCCAATTGCCTGTGGCTGATCGTTAACGAATTGTGCTACCGAAAAGTGCCTGGTTCCGCCGAGTTGCCCAGGGTATAAAATCTTATCCTCCCCGCCAACAATTGGTTCCGAAAAGGCAATCTGTTCTACCGTAGGTTTGCCTTTCGCCCGACCGATTTTTGCGCCGAATGCTATCAGATCAAATTCTTCATTAATAATCGTTGCGCCATCTACCGCGGTTAAACCAGCTAAATGTTCTACTTCGCGACGAACAGCGCCCTGCGAGAAAATTTCGCTCTGGTTTCCATGCTGTTTCGCCAGGTTTGATAAGCCACAGAACGGAGGCTCAACCAAATATTGTATCGGGTGAATAATCGATTCTTCCCATTTCGTATCGCCTTTGGGCACAATTAATAAGGCACCACCCCGGCCATGCGCACGCATAGAAACCGAAAACTGAATGAGGATATTAATCGGATCATTCCAGCTGGCTAAAACCGTCAGGTCTAATAATGCCTGTAAAATTGGCGGACAATCTTTATTCGAACAGCTTCTATCATCTACAATCCGAATCTGCTCTCCTTTTAGCACAGCCACATTGGTAAATTTACCGATGCCGTAAATCCTGCGGTGTTTTATCACGATTAACCCGGGTTCAGAAACATCAACAACAAAACAAAAGTTCGGAATATTTAAGGTAGTACCCCAAATATAAAGTTCGCCATCTTCCTCCCAAACGCCAAGGTGAATGCCCGAACGTTCAATTCCAGGAGCAATTTTGGTTAAAGTATTGGCATTAAGTGCCAGTTTCTTTGCAAAGCGTAAAGGTTTAGAGGTTTGCTCTGGTGGCAAAAATGCAATCGAAATGCGTGGCGAGTGTCCTTCTTCTTTACGCAGGCTACTCCAAAAAGCAACATCTATAATTGCTTCAATTATTTTTTGATCCGGTTGAGTAGCCAAATCTATCTCACCCTGTGCAATTGCATTTTTGTGCAGTTTAACAAAATGTTGCTCAATAGTAGCCGCAATCGTGTTCGCGGCTTTATAGGTAGGCTTGTAACTCATGTTCCGAATTTAAGCCGAATATTTCGATTTTTGAATAGTCGGAAGGTTTGATTTTGGTAAAAATATTTCGACGTTTTAACCACAAAGCGCGCAGAGAGGATATTAACCACAAAGACGCAAAGAGGGCGAATATAAATTGCTCAAGTGAACTAGAGTGTCTTAGATGGTAAAAAAGTTTATTGGTTCATTGAGCAATTAGTAAGCATAGTTGCTAAGAATTATTTCTGTGTACTCCGTGTTTCAGTGGCAAATACTAATGCACGACAGTGGTAAAACCAAAAAATTAACCTCATCTTACCATTAATCCTTAAAAAACTCTATTTTTGTTTCAATGAGTAACAATAGTCTCTTATTGGTTGATCCGAACTTTAAAGCTGATGCATCTGCAAACTGCCATTTATTGTTAAAAATAACGAATGACAGCTTTTCTTATGCCGTGGTAAGCAAGGATACCGATGAAATTAATCTCATTTTTGACAAACAGGGTTGTGAAAATGTACAGAAGGATTTAAAATCTGCTTTTGAAACCGATCATTACCTTTCTCTAAACTACGGAGTTGTTAAAGCTGCAGTCCATACCTCAAATTTCATTTTCATACCTGATGAGTGGTTTGATGATGAAAACTTGGCTGTTTATGCTCAATACTTGGGTTCGGATGCGAAAGTTTATACAAAACACAATAAACCACTGGGTTTTAACACTGTTTTTTGTTTAAATGATGAGGTTAAAACACATTTACCAGCGCAAACAGATTTATTTCCACAATCAGAACCTTTAGTAGCTTTATTTAATCATTTGGCCGACGAGTCGTTATTGATTGATTTTACGGCTGTATCCTTCAATGTATTGTACACCAGGGATAAAAAAGTCGTTTTTCAAAACCACTATGAATCAGAAACTGCCGAAGAGTTTAACTACTTCCTTTTACTGATGATAGAGCAACTGGGCTTAAATGAGGCCATTCCTGTTTATATACAAGGTATTATTAACGAAGATGACGAGCATTACAACTGCCTGTTAAAATATTTCAATCAACTTTATTTTTTCTTCCCTGCCGGAAAACAGAATAGTGAATTACTGGCCGATATGCCCAAACACTATTTTAGCGGCCTGCTTGCTTTAGATTTATGCGGATAATTGGTGGCAAATTAAAGGGCATCCGTTTACAGCCCCCTGCAAATTTACCGGTGCGCCCTACCACGGATATGGCAAAAGAAGCACTATTTAACATCCTGAATAACAAATACGATTTCGAAACCTGCACCGTACTGGACTTATTCTGTGGTACCGGAAATTTAACCTTCGAATTTGCTTCACGAGGTGCAGAAAGCATCTTAGCCGTTGATATGGATTATGGCTGTGTAAACTGGGTAAAAAATACCGCTAAACAACACCAGTTTGATCAGGTTGACGTACGTAAAGGCGATGTTTTTAAATTATTAAAACAAATGACAGGTAGTTACGACCTGATTTTTGCCGATCCACCGTACAATATGCCAAACATCCCGCAAATCCCAGTGATGGTTAAAGAACAACAACTGCTCAAGCCCGATGGTTTATTAATTGTTGAACATCAAAGCCATATGAAACTGAACAGTCAGCCCGGTTACACCGAAACACGGAAGTACGGCAATTCTTCTTTTAGCTTTTTCGAGTGGTAATTGTTCATTAGTCATTGGTTTAGTGGCCATTAGTTTTAATTACGGAATACTAGTTATGCTGATGGTTATTTTACTCCGGACTTCTTAACGTATTTCTCTTTTAACTATAAAAATCTATATTTGAAACATGAAGATAGCGCTATTCCCTGGCTCATTTGATCCGATCACCATTGCCCACGTAAACATTTTAAAACGTGCAACACCGCTTTTTGATAAAATTGTAGTGGGTATAGGATTAAACAGCTCCAAACAGAATTTTTTAAGCGCCGAACAGCGTCTTCAGATTTTACAGACCGTTTTTAAGGGGTATCAAAATATCGAAATCCAAACATATGAAGGTTTAACGGTAGATTTCTGCAGGAAAATTGATGCCAAATATATGGTGCGAGGCATCCGTTCAGCAGCAGATTTTGAATACGAAAGGGCCATTGCACAAATCAACCAAACGATGATGCCCGAAGTAGAAACCATTCTCCTGTTAAGCAAACCCGAATATTCAGCCATTAGCTCAACCATCGTCCGCGATATTTTAAGAAACCATGGCGATGTAAGTCCATTTGTACCTAAAGAAGCACTTAGTTTTTTATAGTCAATCTCGAGATCGTAATTGCGAGGCTTAATTTATTGCTTAAAAGTCAATATAGTAGTATAAAAGTTAATGCATATAACATCCCAAAGTTATCGTCATTTCGAGCGGAGTGCAGCGCAGCCGGGAAATCTGCCAAGATAGATCTCTCCATTCCACTTCGTTCCAGTCGAGATGACTATCCTTTTATTAAATTTTCATCCTGAACGTTGTCGAAGGACCTCCCTTCCACTTCATTCCAGTCGAGATGACGTTTCTATTTAAAATATTATTTTTACTAACCTGTAACGTTTTCATAAATCCGTTACCAATGGGTTATACATTAAATGAAAGAAACAGAAAACGCCTTCCTTAGTTTGATCAACCAGCACCGGGCAATTATACATAAGATTTCGAAAATGTATATGAATGGTATGGAAGAACAGCGTGATCTGTTTCAGGAAATGGTACTGCAATTATGGAAAGCTTATCCTACTTTTAAAGGAAACTGCAAATTTACCACCTGGATGTACCGTGTGTGTTTAAATACAGCGCTGATCTATTTCAAAAAAGACAGCAGAAAGGTAGATAAAACGCCGTTGGATGAAAGTATAGACATCATTGATGTAAATGAGAGTGAAGGGAAGGAAGAGAAACTGGCTTATTTATATAATGCCGTTCAGGAATTAAATGTGGTTGAAAAAGCACTGATCTTTCTCTTTCTCGAAAACCAATCGCATCGCGAAATTGCCGAAAACCTGGGAATCAGTGAGGTAAATGCCCGAGTTAAACTCAACAGAACTAAAGAAAAATTACAATTCATCATAAAGAAAAACGGTTATGAATTTTGACGATTTAAAAAATGAATGGAATGCTGAAAATCCAGATGGAGGTAACATTTCTACCGATATGCTCAAAATAAAACAGGCACATACCCCTATCGATAAGATTAGAGCTAAAATGAAACATGAGTTTTTTTACCAGCTATTCTTTTTGGCATTTATGGCTTTTATCCCCTATTTTGGTGGTTTTTCTACTGCAATTAACCGGGTATACCTCATGACTTATGCCATTACCAGCGGTTTTACAGCTTATTATTTCTTTAAATTTTATGGATTTTATAAAAACTCTTATGATATGAGTATGGATACCCGTAAAAATATCCTCTGGTTTTATTACGAAATGAAACTGAATATAGAATTATATAAAGCTTTAACCTACATTGTTGCCTTTATTACAGTTGGGTTTCTTGCTGCTTATCTATTTATTGAAAAGGCTTCCATTTTTGCTAAGATTTTAACTAAACTATCACCCGTATACATCTTATTGAACTGTTTCATCACCATCCTGGTCATTGGCGCAATTACCGAACTATGGGCCTGGTTTTATTACGGTAAGTATTTAAAACAGGTTAAAAAAGTAGTTGATGAACTGGATTACGAGTAATTAGATCTGTGTTAACCCTTTTTATCTGTGGTTAAAAATTTAGCTAATATTAGTGCTGTCAGATGTTACCATCTGACAGATAGCTGTATTAATCCGTCGGTTTTAATTGTTTTGATCCCTGTACCTTACACCACTACAATATTCCGCCTGCCCTTAGTACATCCATAATCGATGGAAAAGTATTTTTAACCACTGGTGAAATGTGGTTTTTATCGAGCCAAACCGCTTCATCAATGCCTTCTTCCTTTTGTGGTATCAATTTCGGTTCGCCTTTAACCTTCATTTTATACCAGTTGGTTTTCTTGATTACCATTTTAGTCCCAATTGGATACACATGGTAGGTTTTACAAAGCTTATCCTCACGTTTAAAAACCCTCACTCCGCATTCTTCTTCCACCTCGCGAACCGCGGTTTCTTTCATTTTCTCCCCGTCTTCAAGTTTTCCTTTTGGTAAATCCCATTTTTTATTTCTAAAAATAAACAGGTAATTGCCATTTGCACTTTCTACCAAACCGCCTGCCGCCTTAATAATGGTACAATCTTTTTTTAGCTTCTTAAAGGTTTCCTTTGGATTTTTTGTCAAGAAAATATAACTCTTTTTAGATCCGTTTTTTAGCTTTTTGTAGAACATTTGCAGATCAAAATCCTGAAATTCAAGCTGCTGTATTTTTTCTTTTTGTTCTGGCAAAAAATCTGAGATAAACAAAGTGTTATCGTTGATATAAATTCTATAATTTCTTGGCATATAGTTTTAAAACATATTTAAACGGAGTACACATCGCCTTAGCAAAACCACTCTTTCCACATTACCTTTAAAGGTTATTTAATTCTGGCAAAAGTTACATTTTGCTTTCCCTAAAATAGAAAAATTGTTGAGTTATTTATAAGGTATAAAAAAAGGTTACAACAATTAATGTTGTAACCTTATCTAAATTAACGCTCTCAATCAAAGATTGATGCAAGGCTCTCACCCCTTGCTTGGTACAAATATATAATAATTTATTAAACTGATAAAAAAAATCAAAAAATATTTCCGCAATACTATTGTTCTTTACATAAAGAACTGAATGATAACGAATTGATTTTACACAAAAAAATATTGCTCCTGAAAATGCAGATACACCAAATTGTAAAAAAAATGGTTTAATATAAATAATGGAACATTTGAATGGAAAACAACGCTTATAATTCCTTCAACGATAAATATTTTTCATAATTTTAGCTTTTTAATCTACCATGCCCATACCTTCATTATCAGAAAAAGATCTGGAAGCATACCGAAGCGATCTTTCTAATCCGGAAAAATCGACAGGTGAACTCTTTATCAAATTAAATGGGCTCTATCAACGTTTTGCCGGTAACGAGCAGCTTCTGGCTGATTTCGAATACGTTTCTGCACTTAACAGCCTCGAAAATACCTATTCTTCTAAAAAAGAGCATTTTAATAAAGAAATTATAGAGCTTAAACGGCAGTTTAAACAGCTCGATAACCGCATTGTGGCTGCAGAACAAAAGTTACGCCATGGCATCCCTGAAGATCTGATGGTAATGGATAAAATCATTGCCGAGCAGGAATCTATTGTAGAAGATCAGGAAAAACTCAACAAGGCCGAATCAACTATTGTAGAGCAGGTAAGAAAAATCGATATTGAACACGGAAAAGACCTTCAAAAGTTAGAACAGCAGCAAAATAACAGGGAAATCCCTTTTAAAAGCAAATTTTCTACCTTTAACGATCAGCTTAACAACGCCGAAAAGCAGATTAAATTTAAAGTAACTGCTTTTTCGTTAATTGCAATTATCGGGATCCCTTTAGTGGTAGATTTATTCTTTACCATGGTCGGTGTCCCTACCTTCGCTAAGAATACCAATAATATTATCTTTAACCATTACCTTTTTATAATCAGTTTGATATTGGTCGAATTGTTTATGGCCGATAAAATCAGAAACAAGATTTCGCGGATGTTATCCATATCCTATCTAAAAGATTCATTAAATACGTTGGATAACCTGTTTACCGAAAACGAAAGGCAGATTGCTAAAGTAGAATCCGAACACCATATCCCCCTGGCTGAGTTTGTCAAAAGAAATGGTGAGGTTTAGATTATTAAACTTATCCAAAAACAAAAAGGGATTTAGAAATATAATTATCTCTAAATCCCCTTAATCAATTTCTGATCTGATTTAAACTACAATGTAGCCATATCAATTACGAATCTGTAACGTACATCTCCTTTTTCCATACGCTCGTAAGCATGGTGGATATCTTTCATATCAATTAGCTCGATATCGGAAACGATATTATTTTCTGCACAGAAATCAAGCATTTCCTGAGTTTCGGCAATGCCTCCAATACCCGATCCGGCAAGGCTTTTTCTACCACCTAATAAACTAAAAGCTGCAATTTCTGCCGGTTTTGGTGGAACACCTACACAGATATGCGTACCATCTGTTCTTAATAAAGACAGATACATGTTAAAATCATGCTCTGCAGATACCGTATCAAGAATAAAATCGAAAGTACCTTTTGCTGCTTTAACCTGCTCAGTATCGGTGGTTACCACAAAATGGTGCGCACCCAGTTTTTTAGCATCTTCCTCTTTTTTAGGCGAAGTGCTCAGTACCGTAACTTCTGCGCCAAAAGCAACACCGAATTTCACCGCCATGTGTCCCAAACCACCTAAACCAAGTACAGCAAGTTTATGCCCTTTGCCAACTTTCCAGTGCCTTAAAGGCGAATAAGTAGTAATACCGGCACATAAAAGTGGCGCAACTGCAGCCAAATCCAATTTATCAGATACGTGCAATACAAACTCCTCTCTTACCACTATAGTATCCGAATAACCACCATAAGTAGGTGTTTTTCCATCTCTTTCCAAACCATTATAAGTTTGCGTATTACCCTCTAAACAATATTGCTCAAGATCACGTTTACAGTTTTCGCACTCCTGGCACGAATCTACCATACAACCTGTACCCGCCAAATCGCCTACTTTAAATTTCTTTACATGGTCTCCAACTTTTACTACCCTGCCCACAATTTCATGACCAGGAACCATTGGGAATATACCAGGGAACCAGTCATTTTTAATCTGGTGCAGATCTGAGTGGCAAACCCCACAGAAAAGTATTTCAAACTGCACATCGTGAGGTCCTACTTCACGGCGTTCAAAATTCCAGGGTGCAAGATCCGTTTCGGCATTTTGTGCCGCATATCCTTTTGTTGTTATCATAAAAACTTTAATTAATTTAGTACCATAACAAATGTAAACAGCGCTTTGTTAAGAACAATTACACAAATCAAATAATTCATTGCAAAATTCAAACAATGAAATATCGCTTTTACATATTAACAAAAAACTTCGTTTCTGTTAAGAAAACAGTCCGTGGGTAATTTCCTCTACAGCATCATCAGCATAAAAAAGAATCGTAAAAGAGCCCGGTATCTGGGTAATTACTAAAATATCCTCACGTTTAATGTGGTTTTCGTTAATAAAACGGGTAAGGCGTTCGTGTGTACTAAAGTAATCGGATTTTAAAATGATCATGAATTTAAGATTTTGATTAAGACAGGAGATTTTAGTGATTGTTACAATTGATGTTAACGCAGTAAGCACACCACAGTTCTATCAATTCGCGACCAGATCATTCTTTATTGTACTGATTTACAGCAAGTGACAAGAAACTGCTTTTAGCATCCATCAAAATTTCCGATATTTGTAGTATTGGAATGTCGAAATCAAATCCTGATTCCTACATTTTTCTTTCCCCGATGCAAAACAAAGGGGCTTAATAAACGTTATGACAAACACAAATAAATCTGTAATTTTGAGCCATGTATAATAAAAGTGATATTGAATTAAAGGTAGCGGAATTTTTATTACAGATAAAAGCAATCAAATTACAGCCAAATAACCCTTTCACATGGGCATCGGGCTGGAAATCGCCAATTTATTGCGACAATAGGATCACCCTTTCCCATCCACAGGTTAGAACCTACATCCGTCAGAAACTGGCACAGGCCATACAGGAAGAATTTGGTTCGGTAGACGTTATTGCAGGTGTTGCAACTGCTGGTATCCCACAAGGGGTTTTAGTAGCGCAGGAATTGGGTTTACCCTTTATCTATGTAAGAGCGAAAGCTAAAGAACATGGTACCGGAAGTTTAATTGAAGGCGAAGTGGTAGAAGGCCAGCGCGTAGTGGTAATTGAAGATCTGATCTCAACCGGAAAAAGCAGCTTACAGGCTGTTGAAGCTTTAAGGGCCGCAGGTTTATCAGTTGCCGGTTTAGCTGCAATTTTCACCTATGGTTTCGAAAAAGCAGACGAAAATTTTGCCGCAGCAAAATGCCGTTACCTTACCTTATCAAACTATGGTGCGCTGATCGATTATGCTGCAGAACACAGTATTATTGCGAAAAGCGACATGGAATTATTAGGTAAATGGCGTTTAAATCCATCAGAATGGGGACAAGGACAAGTTTTAAGTCCGGAATCTTAAGTTTTGTGTAGAAAACAAAAATCTATAAAAATATATAATGACTGTTATTGAAAGCACAGTAGAAGTTAATAAACCCGTCGCTGAGGTTTATGCTTTTCTAACCAATATGAATAATCATCAGCAATTGATGCCAGAAAATATTTACAACTGGGAATCTACTGAGGATGATGCACGGTTTACCATCCAAAATATGGCAAAATTGGCCATTAAAATCTCGAATCGTGTTGAAAATCAGGAAATAACAGCAATTCCTAGTGAAAAAGCACCTTTTGATGTCGAATTAAAATGGACGGTTGCAGATAACGGAAATGGAACAACTACTGCTAAACATATCATTTCGGCTGATTTAAACATGATGATGAAAATGTTGGCATCTGGCCCATTACAAAAACTTGCCGATCACCAGACAGAAAAACTGAAAGAAATATTAGGTTAAAAGAATGATTTAATATATTTAAGTGATAATACAGATAAATGAGACGAGTTAAACCTCGTCTTCTTTTATGCGTAAAAATTCCATTGCGGTTCTTTTATCGGCATATTATTTTAATACCTTAGTTTTGGATAAGCCCTAAACTATGAACCGCAATTTTTTACAATTAACGACTTTACTTTTTGCCCTTTCTCCCCTTTCTAAATCATCAGCACAATCGGTTATTGCTTTAAAAACCGAATATTTAGTCAATCCTATTGGTCTGGATAGTCCAAATCCACGTTTTAGCTGGCAAATGAATGATACCAATCAAGGTGCAAAACAAACTGCTTACCGCATTCTGGTTGGTACCGATTCTAGTTCATTAGCAAAAGCCCATGCAAAATTTTGGAACACCGGCTGGGTTAAGTCAGATCAAAATCTGCTTGTTTATTCGGGGCAGTTACTAAAACCTTTTACCAAATATTTCTGGCGGGTAGATATTGCCGACGGGAACAATAAAAAATCAGAGAAAGCCAACATCGCCAGTTTCGAAACCGGGATGATGAAAATGGAAAACTGGCAGGGTGCATGGATTTCGGATACCGAGAATACCAAGCTTAAACCCGCACCCTATTTCCGAAATACGTTCACCACCAATAAAAAAATTAAATCGGCAAGGGCTTATATTGCTGCAGCCGGATTATACGAGCTTTCCATCAATGGAAAGAAAATCGGCAACCACCGCATGGATCCAATGTATACGCGTTTCGATCGGCGTACCTTATATGTTACCTACGATGTAACAAATGCCATCAATAAAGGCAAAAATGCCATTGGTGTATTGTTGGGCAATGGCTGGTATAACCACCAATCAACCGCTGTTTGGTATTTCGACCGTGCCCCATGGCGCAACAGGCCAACTTTCTGCCTCGATGTGCGCATTATTTATGAAGATGGTACAACTGAAACCATTAAATCGGGTAAAGACTGGAAAACCGCCTTAAGTCCTGTTATTTTCAACAGCATTTACACGGCCGAGCATTATGACGCACGATTGGAAAAAACAGACTGGAATACGGCAAATTACGACGATAAAAACTGGAAAGAAGTGATGCTCCGTTCTTCACCATCAAAAAATATTGTGGCGCAGGCCTTACACCCTATCCGTAATGTAGAAGAAATAGCCAGTATAAGCATCAGGAAATTTAATGATACCACTTACCTGTTCGATCTGGGCAGGAATATTTCGGGGGTGAGTAAAATCACCGTAAACGGTCCGGCTGGTGCAGTAATTAAACTAAAACACGGTGAACGTTTATATCCTAACGGACATGTAGATATATCGAACATCGATGCCCATTACCGCCCAACGGATAATACAGATCCTTTTCAAACCGATATTTTAATTTTAAGCGGAAAAGGCGAACAAAGTTTTATGCCGCACTTTAACTATAAGGGATTTCAATATGTAGAAGTAACCAGCTCGGCCCCTATCCAATTGCAAAAAGAAGATCTGGTGGGTTATTTTATGCATAGCGATGTACCGGTTGTAGGCGATGTTAAATCGTCGGAGCCGATTATCAACAAAATTTATTACGCCACCAATAACTCGTATTTATCCAATCTTTTTGGCTACCCGACTGATTGTCCGCAAAGGGAGAAAAATGGCTGGACAGGCGACGCACAAATTGCCATTGAAACCGGTTTATATGGCTTTGATGGCATTACTATTTACGAAAAGTGGCTGGCCGATCACCGCGATGAGCAGCAGCCAAATGGTGTTTTACCTTCTATTATCCCTACCGATGGCTGGGGCTACGAATGGGGCAACGGACCAGATTGGACCAGTACCATTGCCATCATTCCATGGAATGTATACCTGTTTTATGGCGACAAAAGGCTACTTGCCGATTGTTATGAAAACATCAGAAAATACGTAAACCACATCGACGAAACTTACCCTACCGGTTTAACCACCTGGGGTTTGGGCGATTGGATTCCTGTGAAATCAAAATCCCCTGTTGAGCTTACTTCTACCTGTTATTATTATGCTGATGTGGTAATTTTGGCCAAAGCAGCCAAAATATTAGGCAAAAATGATGATTATGTTAAATATACAACACTCGCCAAAAAAATTAAAGATGCTTTTAATGTCAAGTATTTGAATAAGGAAAAAGGGATTTATGCTTCTGGTGTACAGACTGAAATGAGTGTTCCGCTTTACTGGAAAATTGTTCCGGAAGAATCGATCGCCCTGGTTGCAGAAAACCTGGCCAAACGTGTAGAAGCCGATGGTTTTCATTTAGATGTAGGATTATTGGGCACCAAAGCCATTTTAAATGCGTTAAGCGATAATGGTTATAGCAATATCGCCTATAAGGTTGCCGCCCAGAAAACCTACCCGAGCTGGGGCTGGTGGATGGAAAACGGAGCCACTACTTTATATGAAAACTGGCCAATCGATGCCAAATCAGACATCTCGATGAACCACATTATGTTTGGTGAAATTGGAGCATGGCTGTACAAATCACCTGGTGGCATCAAGCCGGATGAAAAACAGCCCGGCTTTAAACATGTAATTCTGGATCCGCATGTTATGGAAGGTCTGGATAATTTCGAAGCCAGCCACATTGGTCCCTACGGAAAAATAACCAGTGCCTGGAAGAGAATTAATGGCGGGATTAGGTATGATATCACCATTCCGGCAAATTCTACTGCTACGATAAATTTACCACTTACACGCGGCATGGATATTTATGTAAATGGCAGGATAAATAACATTGGAAAAATAGATTTAGCGGCTGGTAAATATGTAATTGAGCGGAAAGCCAAAATTTAATCAAAATCCTGAATGCCGTCATTTCGAGCGAAGCGCAACGAAGTCGGGAACCCGAAGGCTCTGCCAAGCAAAACCTAAAAGATAGATCTCTCCATTCCACTGCGCTTCAGTCGGGATGACGAATTTAGTTTAAAACCTGCGAGGTCTAAAAAGATTAATTACCACCTAAATAGTTATACTCAGCTGGCTTAGTTGATTAATATTTTATAGAAAAGCGGGCTTCGGCACATTTCGGTTACAGCAGTCCTGCTATCCCTCCAAGTCCTCACTCATTCTTCCCTGCGGGCTTTCCGTTCTATCAGGTTTAGTTAACAATGGTTCTTCATTTCATAGCGCCCTTCCAAACCTCGCAGGTTTTTAAACGGCTAAGCCCTCAATGAGGCCGCAAAAAAACAATATAAGCTACGAATTAAACCTGCGAGTTCTGAAATATGAAAATGCTTGCGCTCGTTTCCAAACGAGTGCATAAATAGCTAAACGATTCTATCGTTTTAAACGATAAACTATTCAACGCTCATTAGAAACGAGCGTTAGCTAAAGCATTTCGGTTACAGCAGTCCTACTATCCCTCCAAGTCCTCACTCATTCTTCGCTGCAGGCTTTCCGTTCTATCAGGTTAGTTAACAATGGTTCTTCATTTCATAGCGCCGTTCCAAACCTCGCAGGTTTTTAAACGGCGGAGCCTTCAATGAGGCCGCAAAAAAACAATATAAGCTACGAATTAAAGCTGCGAGGTCTGAAATATGGAAATGCTTGCGCTCGTTTCCAAACGAGTGCATAAATAGCTAAACGATTCTATCGTTTTAAACGATAAACTATTCAACGCTCGTTAGAAACGAGCGTTAGCTAAATCCTCGAGCTAGCTTAACGCGATAAGTACCGCGTTAGGGATTGTAAGGGTTCAGTACCGATCCTTTATCGGTACCGGAGCGAAGCGCTGCCCTTAAAAGCCCGCCCCTTTCCCGTATTTCACGGGATTGGGTAACGCCCAAATCAGTTGGTAATTCGCAATACAAACCTCGCAGATTTCGAAAACCTGTGAGGTTTAAAAGCAACACGACAAATCTTCAGTATAAAATACTATAAATCAGCAATTTAGTCATTAAAAACAAAAACTTACCGACAAAATTTCCGATTCTAAAATCAAAATCAACATGGCATTTGTTTTGACTTAAATCGGATATGAACTTCAACAATTTTACGATAAAAGCCCAGGAAGCAGTTCAACAGGCTTCTGAAATAGCCCAAGGCAATCAGCAACAGGCTATTGAAACGGCACACCTGCTTAAAGGTTTGCTTACTGTTGATGAAAACGTGGTTTCTTATGTTTTAAAGAAACTGAATGTTAACCTAAATTCACTAAATCAAAACTTAGATGCAGAGATTGCCAAATTCCCGAAAGTGAGCGGAAGCAATGTCTATCTGTCATCAAATGCCAATAGCGTTTTGCAGAAAGCGCAAACATTTTTAAAAGAATTTAAAGATGAATTTGTTTCCGTAGAACATTTGTTATTGGGTATTCTTGCCGTTAACGATAATACTTCAAAATTATTAAAAGAGCAGGGTGTTAACGAAAAAGACCTTAAAAAAGCCATTACAGAATTGCGTGGCGATAACCGTGTAACCGATCAAAATGCCGAAGCTACTTACCAGGCCTTAAGCAAATACGCCCGGAACCTGAATGAGTATGCGGAGAGCGGAAAATTGGATCCAGTAATCGGTCGCGATGAAGAAATCCGTCGGGTAATCCAGATTTTATCGCGTAGAACCAAAAATAACCCGATATTAATTGGCGAGCCTGGCGTGGGTAAAACCGCCATTGCAGAAGGTATCGCGTTCAGGATTATAAAAGGTGATGTGCCCGAAAACCTGAAAAGCAAAGTGGTTTATTCGCTTGATATGGGTTCGCTTATTGCCGGTGCAAAATACAAAGGCGAGTTTGAAGAACGTTTAAAAGCCGTTGTAAAAGAAGTTAGCCAAAGCGATGGCGAAATTGTACTGTTTATCGACGAGATCCACACTTTGGTAGGTGCTGGCGGTGGCGAAGGTGCAATGGATGCCGCAAACATTTTAAAACCTGCCCTTGCCCGTGGCGAATTACGTGCCATTGGTGCAACCACTTTGGATGAATACCAAAAATACCTTGAAAAAGATAAAGCTTTAGAGCGCCGTTTCCAAAAGGTTATGGTTGAAGAACCTGATACCCAGGATGCCATTTCGATCCTCCGCGGATTAAAAGAGCGTTACGAAACACACCATAAGGTTAGGATTAAAGATGAGGCGATTATTGCAGCTGTAGAAATGAGTCAGCGGTATATTGCCGATCGTTTCTTACCGGATAAAGCCATCGATTTAATGGATGAGGCTGCGTCTAAATTACGCATGGAGATGGATAGCGTGCCAGAAAATGTTGATGCCTTAGACCGTGAGATTATGCGTTTAGAAATTGAACGCGAAGCTATTAAACGCGAAAAAGACGACAGAAAAGTTAAAGAACTTTCGGAAGAGATTGCCAATTTATCAGCAGAACGTGACGAATTGAAAGCCAAATGGCAAGGTGAAAAAGACCTGGTAGACGCGGTAAATAACGAGTTAGAGCAGATTGAACATTATAAATTAGAAGCAGAACAGGCAGAACGTGCAGGAGATTATGGCAAAGTGGCCGAAATCCGTTACGGGAAAATTAAAGAAGCACAAGATAAAGTTGAAAAACTTAAAGCCGATTTAGAAAGCCAGCAAACGGACAGCCGCATGCTTAAGGAGGAAGTTACTGCCGATGATATTGCGGGTGTAGTGGGCCGCTGGACAGGCATTCCGGTTACCAAACTGATTGCAAGCGAACGCGAAAAACTGCTCAACCTGGAAGATGAACTACACCAGCGTGTTGCCGGACAGGATGAAGCGATTGAAGCCATTTCTGACGCCATCCGCCGTTCGCGTGCAGGCTTACAGGATAAACGCAAACCAATTGGTTCCTTCATTTTTTTAGGTACAACTGGTGTGGGTAAAACAGAATTGGCAAAAGCTTTGGCTGAGTTTTTATTCAACGATGAAAATGCCTTAACCCGTATCGATATGAGTGAATATCAGGAACGCCATGCCGTTTCGCGGTTGATTGGAGCGCCTCCGGGATATGTAGGTTATGATGAAGGTGGACAGTTAACGGAAGCCGTTAGACGCAAACCCTACTCGGTGGTATTGCTTGATGAGATTGAAAAAGCCCATCCGGATGTATTTAACATCCTGTTGCAGGTATTGGATGATGGCCGTTTAACCGATAACAAAGGCAGAACAGTGAATTTTAAAAATACCATCATCATCATGACATCTAACATTGGTGCGCATTTGATTCAGGATAATTTTAAAAATTTAAGCGACGAAAACCGCGATGAAGTAATTGCCAAAACCAAAAACGAACTGTTTGAGGTATTGAAACAAACCATTCGTCCGGAGTTTTTAAACAGGATTGATGAGCTGATTATGTTTACCCCGTTAAACCGCAGCGAAATCAGAAATATTGTGAGCTTACAGTTTAAACATGTACAGCAAACGCTGGCAGAGATGGGTATAGAAATGGAAGCCAGTGATGAAGCTTTGGATTGGTTGGCACAATTGGGTTACGATCCGCAATTTGGTGCCAGACCGCTAAAAAGGGTAATCCAAAAAAGAATCTTAAACGAGCTGTCGAAAGAGATACTGGCTGGTAAGATAGATAAAGACAGCAAAATTAAGCTGGACATGTTTGATCATAATTTTGTGTTCCTGAACCAGAAAGCGGATTAAAACATATCGATAAATTAAATCCCATCCTGATAAAATCGGGATGGGATTTTTTTGTTTAAAAACTAAGTTACTTTAAAAACAAAATTTCGCCATCTCGATCCGATAGTTATCGGATGGAATGTCCCGAAAATTCGGGAGAGAGATCTATAAGGAAAGTCGTCATTACAAGGAGGCACGACAGCCTGTCCCAATGTCGGGGAAGCAATCTTACAACAATTGCTATAACCCATAGTTTAAGATTGCTTCGTCGGCTGAAAAAGCCTTCTCGCAATGACGCCCCTCAGCGGGTTCGTTCGCGCATCGAATCCTAATTCAAAAACAGCCTTAACGTAACTAATATGATAGTTCATTTTCTTGTTTTTTAATTCAATAATGATTATTATTGATTACACACAAAAACACAAATAAAATGAAACCTAAATTAATCATTATGGCGCTGCTATGCGCCGTGAGTTGGCGCTGTTATGCCCAAACTGAAAAAGGAACCGGCTTTGTTGGCGGAAGCCTGAGTTTTGGAACTTCCAAACAAAATAATTCATCAGCCAGTTTAAACACATTTACCTTAACACCCAGAGGCGGGTACTTTTTAGCCAATAACTTTGCCATTGGCCTAGAAATTCCGTTAAACCTTTCGAAGCTCAGGGGCGAAAGTTACATCGCATGGAATGATGAATACGGATTTTACGAAGAACAGCGTGGTGTAAAGGAATTTAGCCTTGGCATCTCTCCTTTCGTACGCAAATACATTGATGTTAAAGAGCGCTTCAAGTTTTTTATGCAGGCTAACCTGCTGCTTCAAATCAATACTTTTAACAGGGTTGATGAAGAGGGTTACCTGATCCGTACTGACGCCAAAATAAAGGGATGGGGTGCAAGCGTAAGCCCTGGTTTTACCTATTTCATATCCAAACATGCTGCATTGGAATTTTCGGTACCTATTGTAACCTTTTTCCATCAAAATTATTATGCTGAAGAATCGCTTTATAATTACGACAAAACCAATAATTTAAGGCTGGCACTCCAGAATTTCACACCAACTGTAACCTTCAATTACCATTTTTAACATGCAATAAAATGAAAAATATATTTAACCAGCTCAGCTTAAAAGCATTAAGTTTAGTCTTGCTTTTAACTTATGCATTTAATGCAAAGGCCCAGACTAAAGAAGTAAAATATTACAAAAGTATTTTCCCGGAAGAAAATGGAAAGATCAAATCAATCGGCAATACCAACTTTGAATACTACAAAAGTATTTTTCCCGAAGAAAATGGCAAGATTAAATCTATTGGAGATAAGAAATTTGAATACTATAAAAGTATTTTTCCGGAGGAAAACGGTAAAATTAAATCAATAGGCGATAAAAAAATAGAATATTCTAAAAGCATTTTTCCTGAAGAAAACGGAAAGGTCAAGTCAATCGGAGATATGACTATCGAATATTACCGAAGCATATTCCCTGAAGAAAATGGGAAAATCAAATCAATTGGCAATATTTCCATCGAATATTACAAAAGCATTTTTCCCGAAGAAAATGGAAAAATCAAATCTATAGGCGGTGCAGAGATCGAATACTATAAAAGCATTTTCCCTGAGGAAAATGGGGAACTCAAATCAATTACAGGTAAAACAGGTAGCGATTTAAACTTCTCTCCTACCGAACTGTATTATTTTATCCTGAATGCAAATTCGAAGTAAAATTATAATACAGTCATTTTTATCATCCAACACCGATCACACAAACGTATCGGTGTTTTTATTTATCACTGATAATCAATAAATTAAAACAAAACAACTAACAACATAGTTTTTATTTCATTTTTTTATTTTATCATTGGATACACAAAAAACACAAATGAAAATGAAAAAACAATTATTAATGCTGGTAGCGGTATGCGCCATCGCCATGGCAGCCAATGCTCAAACCGAAAAAGGAGACAACTTGATTGGAGGAAGTTTAAGTATCTCTTCGTCTGAAACTAAATCGCCTAATTACGAAAAAACAAATTTTTATGGCATCAATCCGAGTTATGCCCATTTTTTCTCTAAAAACTTAGCGATTGGATTAACAGCAGGTGCAGGTTATAGCAAAAATTTCAACAACAATTTTGATTCTAATAATAATTTAACTTATACAAGAACAAGTAAGCAAAAAAGTTTTTCGGTAGGCCCTATGGTGAGGTATTATATAGATATAGTTGATAAACTTAAAGCATTCGGCCAGATTAGCGGAACAATTGGGTTCGTAAAAACTAATGAAACCTATGAAGGGCCTTATAACTACAACCTTACACCAAATACAAAATTTACGCAATATAATGCATCGATCAGACCAGGGCTGGCATTTTTTCCCACTAAAAAATTGGGCGTAGAACTTGGCTTCTCCCTTTTGTCATACAATAAAACTGACTATGATGGTCAATCACCAACAAATACCTGGTACGAAGCAGAAGCATTTAACTTCGGTTTCAACACTTTTAATCCATTTCTAGGATTTAACTTCCACTTTTAAACATATAGAGGCTGTCTTACAAAGTTAACCTCAAATCGAATTTATCATATTGAGCCTGTCGAAACGCTAAAGCATAATACATTAAGCTATTCCTTCGACAGGCTATTAATGACAGATTTAAAGATTGGCGTCATTCCCGCACAGGCCTATGGTGTGGACACATCTTTTTTAAATTTTTGTGGCGTTATGCTAGCTTGCTTTGAAATAACACAGCCCTTACCGAAGCACGCCCGTCAATCCCAAGTGGCGGAAGGATCAAAAAAAACAGTTGCACAATAGGACAACTTGCACTACCAAACCTGAAACGCAGTGGTTTTGTGAAAATATCACTCAAACTTTCATTGAGCAGAAACGAGCAAAACAATTGCCGCTGTTTTTTTGATGAGCGTGGGATGGTAAGAAGCCAGATTGCCAGATTGACAAAGCGCTTTGGGTACTTTGGCGCCCCAAAATGCGCAGCATTCTTGAACACCATTAAAAACAACATTAACTGTGAAAAACTACCTTGCCGCCGCGGCATAGAGCGGGAAAAGAATCTTTATAATTAATTGTGTCCATACGATAGGACTGCGCGGGATCCACGAAGTGCTCAGCGAAGCTAATCTTAATGCAACCTGCCCCCCTACCAAGGCATTACGATTGCCAGTCGAACTGGCAATAACGATTCTACGCACTGTTATTAAGCTTCCAATGTAGTTGCAAAATTCTGAGCGCTACCATTAACAGGCTCCAATAGTAAAGTCGTCCTCTCCACCGAAGCAATGCGGAGTGGAGAGAACTATAAGTCAAATTAAAAGGGAAGATAGATTTCTCGGCTGCGTTGCACTACGCCCGAAGTGAAGATACCCAGAGGAAATTAATTTACTTAAACTCTCTTGTCTCTCATCTTGATTTTTATACCATAAATTATCCCTCGGGATGACAAAATTTATTTTAAAGAGATCGTATTCTCCTATTTCTTCTTTGTTTCAATGTTCGGCAAGAAACCAGTTAACAAACCAATTAAAGGCAGAAACGCACAAACATTAAACACATATTCAATGCTTGTAGAATCGGCCAGTTTCCCTAATAAGGCTGAACCAATCCCCCCCATACCAAAGGCAAAGCCGAAAAATAAACCTGCAACCAAACCAACTTTCCCGGGAATCAGCTCTTGAGCATAAACCAGTATGGCCGAAAATGCCGAGGCTAAAATCATTCCGATGGGAACAATAAGCACACCGATCCAAAACAGGCTGGCATGTGGCAACAATAATGCAAAGGGTGCTGTACCCAATATCGATGCCCAAATCACATATTTTCTCCCTATTTTATCACCAATCGGGCCACCCAGTAAAGTACCTGCAGCTACAGAGAATAGAAACACAAATAAATATATCTGCGAAGTCTGTACCGAAACATGGAATTTATCGATCAGGTAAAAAGTAAAATAATTGGTTAAACTCGCCATGTAAAAGTATTTGGAGAAGATTAACAGCAATAAAATACACACGGAGAAGATGACCTTATTTTTCGAAAACTGGTTCACAACCGTTTGGATGCTCACTTTTTTACTTCTCGAAAGCATAAAGCCCCTATACCAGTTACCTACATAGGTTAAAATAACAATGGCCAGAAGCGCAATTACTGAAAACCAGATTACACTGAACTGCCCGTAAGGTACGATGATCCAGGCCGCTAATAAAGGTCCTAATGAACTGCCTGCGTTACCACCCAGCTGAAAAACAGATTGTGCCAGTCCCCTCTTTCCTCCTGATGCAGCATGTGCCATCCTCGAAGCCTCCGGGTGAAAAATGGAAGAACCGATACCAATAAAAGCAACAGAAAGCAGCATGGTGTAAAAATGGGCCGATTGCGATAGCGAAATCAAACCGATCAGGGTAAAACCCATGCCTATTGCCAGCGAATATGGCTGGGGCTTTTTATCGGTATATAAACCAACAAAAGGTTGTAACAGCGATGCCGCCAATTGAAAAGTTAATGTAATTAAACCAATCTGCGAAAAGCTTAAATGATAACTGGTTTTAATAATGGGGTAAATGGCCGGGATTAAAGATTGGATGGTATCGTTTAACAGGTGCGAAAAACTGAGCGCAAAAAGGATCGGGAAAACGGTTTTTTCAATAATTGATGTGGTAGAACTTTGTTCATTCATAATAGGTAATGCTTATACCGTCAAAAATAGCGATTATAAATTTTTAAACGACACGCATTGTCCTTGCAAAAACCAAACATTTTTATAAAGTTTCGGTTTTATAGCTATGGAAAAGAATAGAAAAATTGTTGGTTTATGTGGAAGCTTAAGAAAAGGTTCTTACAATCAGATGTTATTAAAAGTTGCAGGTAGTTTAATCCCGGAGGGCATTACATTTGAAATGGTAACTTTTGATGATATCCCTGTTTATAATGCAGACCACGATTTGCCCGAAACCGAAGAACGACCAGCAAGCGTAGTCAAATTCAGAGATGCCCTGGCCAACGCAGACGCTTTTATTATTGCTTCTCCTGAATATAATTATTCTATTCCTGGTGGATTGAAAAATGCCATCGACTGGGCCAGCCGCGGAAAAGATTCGCCATTGATGCATAAACCTGTTGCCGTAATGGGCGCTACACAGGGCATGTGGGGAACGGTTAGGATGCAAACCGCGTTTCTCCCGGTTTTTACCTTTTTAAATATGAACCCTGTTTTACAACCCGAAGTATTGATCGCCCAGGCACAAAATAAATTCGACGCTGAAGGGAATTTAACGGATGAGCGGACAATCAGTATTATCCAAAAGAAAATAGAAAATCTGATTTCGGCATGTAAAGTTTAATTGCCACTTTACTAAAGCTTTCTTAAAAACCTGTCATTTCTGGTACTTAAAAATCTGACATTTATACAAAAAAAGTCAGATTGTCAATTTGTCATGCCTAAAAAATTAATCAATCGATTGATTTTACGTCACACGAAAATAATATTGAGTTAACATTAAATTTACATCTGTTTGTAAGTTAAGCAGTTGACCAAAAACTGATTTTTTGATGACGTAGACAGAGTTTTTTGGCACAAGTGTTGACTTTTAGGCGAATATAGTCAGACATTAAAACAGTAAAATTGACTATATTTTAATAACAAATAAATAATAAAAAAGATGAAAAAACTATTATTATCTTTAGTAGCAGTAGCAGGTTTAGTTTATGGTGTACAAGCACAAACTGAAAAAGGAAATTTTATGTTAGGCGGTAACGTAGGTGTAAACTCTACAAAAGTTGACGGCGCTCCAAAAGCAGATTTCAGCTTTACAGTATTACCAAGTGTTGGTTATTTTATCAGCAACAATTTTGCAATCGGTACCGGTGTTGGTTACGAATACAATAAAACAGTAAGCGAGAAAACACAAGATGGTGCTTTTAAAGTTGCTCCGTTCGGTCGTTATTATGTTGGTTTATCAGATCAGTTTAAGTTCTTCGGACAGTTATCTGTGCCTTTGGCTTTCGGTCAGTTAAAAGCAACTGATGCTAACGGCGATAACTCAGTTAAATTAGGTACTACTACCAAAATCGGTGTAGAAGTTGCTCCAGGTTTTGCTTTCTTCCCTACTAAAAGAATCGGTATCGAGCTTTCAGTTAAAGGTTTAAGCTACGAAAACTATACTTTTAAAGCTGAAGGAACAGGCGCTAAAGTAAAATCAAACAGCTTTGGCTTAAATGCTGATACTTTCGCACCAAGATTAGGTGTTCAGTTCTACTTTTAATTAATTTTCCCTTCGGGAAATTTTAATAAATGACTTTTTTTCAAGGAGCGTCCCGATAATAAAATCGGGACGCTTTTTGTTTTATTTCTTCTCCCTGATGGCTTTAAATTCGGATCCGTCTTTCCATTTCGGGTAAGAATCTTCGTTGCTGATGCGGTAACCCATATCAAAAAGCAAACGTACATCTTCTATAATACCAGATAAATCCCAGGTTTTGGCATCGAAATTATCCTGTGGCGAATGGTAACGGAATTTGGTAAAATCGGCCACCTGCTTTAATCCCCATTCCCTGCCATTTTTAACATTATCTACACCCGAACCGGTAAATAAGGAAGGTACACCAACTTTGGCCAGGTTAAAATGATCAGAACGGTAATATAGTCCAGATGATGGAACAGGATCCGGAACAATCACCCTCCCCTGTTTTTTAGCAGCTACAGCTGCATAATCTTCCAGTTCTGATTGCCCGAAACCATATACCACAATATCTTTCGTTTTACCGGCAATGCCCATCATATCCATATTAATGTTAGCAACCGTTTTAGCTAAAGGAAAAGTAGGGTGTTTGGCATAATATTCGGATCCCAACAAACCTTGTTCTTCTGCCGTGTATGAAATAAACAAAATGGTGCGGCCCTGAACTTTCGGCAGTTTTTTAAATGCAGCGGCAATTTCAAACAAGGCGGCAACACCTGTAGCATTATCAACTGCTCCATTATAAATAGAATCGCCTTTTATTTTTTCTCCAACACCTAAATGATCCCAATGCGCAGAATAAATAATGGCTTCATCTTCACGTTTATCGCCGGGTATTTTAGCCAGCACATTATAAGTAACGGATTTTTTGATGGTATTTTTTACTTTTAAAGAGATGGTCACATTTAAACCGACCGCTTTAAAACCTTTTTTACGGGCATTAAGCGCCAATTGACCGAAAGATTTACCATCCATTGCAAATAGTTGTTTTGCTTTATCTAAAGTAATCCAGCCTTCTACCACTGCCCTGTTCATACCGTTATCTTCACTTTGCAAAGTAAGTTTAGATTTCGACCAGCCACTGCGCACCACCGTCCAGGGGTAGGCAGCAGGTTCAGTATCGTGTACAATGATAATCCCTGTTGCACCCTGACGCGCTGCTTCTTCAAATTTATAGGTCCAGCGACCATAATAAGTCATATTTTTACCTTTAAACAAAGTAGAATCGGCAAAACCAGGATCGTTAATCAACACCACTACGGTTTTTCCTTTTACATCGAGATTAGCATAATCGTTCCAACCATATTCTGGCGCTACAATGCCATAACCAGCAAAAACCAACGGCGAATTGCCAATACTTACTTCATTTTGTACACGACGGGTTCCGGCCACAAAATCAGTTAGATAGTTTAAGGTTAAAGAGGATGTTTTTCCTTTCAAAACCATTTTATCTTCCGGTATCGATTTAATCTCAACCATAGGCACTTCCTGAAAAAAACTGTTGCCATTACCAGGTTCCAGCCCCAATTTTTCAAACTGCGCCTTTAAATAATTAATGGTTTTGGTTTCACCACTGGTGAAAGGTTTTCTTCCCTGCAAACTATCAGCGGCAATAACCGATAAATATTGGGTTAAACTTGTATCATTAATGGTTTTAATGGCTAAAGAATCGACACCATCACTGCTACTTTGAACACTTTGTTTACAAGCGCCAAAGAAAAGGAGCACACAGCCTGAATATAGTAGTATTTTTTTCATTTATAAGGAATTGGTTTTATTTATGGTCGCATTTGCTGAAAAATACGAAGAAAATGCTAAATAGATTAACTGTAACTGAATATTGTTCTAAGTAATCAGGCACATATATTTTATTTATTTGTATATTAGTTTACGTTTTTATCAAAACTATCCCTTAAAACGTATTCATCCCACATTATTTTTTGATTAATTAAAATTTAAACGGATGAAAAACGACCTGCAATATCTAAACCTTTTATTGGTTCAGATTTTACCGACTACTGAAACATCTTTTACAATCCACCGAAGTATTAATAATTAGCCAAGGTAACGCTCGGTCAATTATTAATGAAGGTTTCTTTTGCCCAGGGCAGAAAACTTTCTGGCGGCATTACCTGTAATGGATTAAGGATACAACAATCGCATATGCCTGGCAAAATGCCCGAGCTTTTGGTAACAGGCGATGTAACGATTACCATAAAAGTGTTTGACTTAACCAGCACTGGGGTGCCTAAACTAAATAATTTAATGGCATATACCCAGCACAATATTACCAATAAGCTTAGGGGAGAAACGATGGAGCATAACAGATATTTATCGAATTATGATACAAAGGCCAACAAATTTAATATAAACACCATGGCAACATATAACGTTCGGTATAGGATTAATTACATTGTAAAACTTAAAAAAATTAACAGATTAAGCCAATTATCAGGTAATGATTTTGTTTTGGCAGTGGTAGATCGGATTTGTTTCAAAACTGATAATTTAACTACAAGCGGATTAACATTAAGACAAGGAGGGCCAGCTACTGTTGTTTACAACGACTGGTGTAAATATCCGAATATTAGTATGCACGAATTTTTTCATACTTTAGGTTTAGAACATATTAAGGGGGCTTCAAGCAGAAAAAGTCTAATGGCCGAAGTTGCAGGTATAAACAATAACATGATTTCATTGAGTGAATTATCAATAATGAATGCATACTTAATGAGAGGTTTGGTTGATATGTCTGATGGTGCTTATGCCAACCCAACTTTAAATACAGCAGAAAATTTACGGAAATTTTTAAACAACCCCACCAATTGATTTAAATATAACAAAGCTAAGTTTAGGTAGTTTCCTAATTATCTTATTTATTATTGGCTGCACAGGTAAAAATAAAGAAGTAGCCACTAAAAATCATGCTAAAATGTTTTCTGATACTTGCGGTGCTTTATACCCTGCAAAAGGAAGTGAGCTAGAATTTAGTATCGGCTGCAGAAGTTGCCATGCTCAACAGGAAAAAAGAATTTATTCTCACGTACCCTCTTACATTGAGCTATCAAAAATAGACAGCCTAAAACTAAGAGACTTTATCTTCATTAGCAAGCATAAAGGATACTTCAAAAAGGAACCATTCTTAAATCATAAAATTAAGACTTTAGATAGTTTATCAGATTGCGATAGAAAAAACCTGATCCATTATATTAAAGAATATAATCGCCCACATGTGTACATATTAAGAACCCCTGAAGATGTTAAAGATACTATACCTAAAAAATAAGCGTAAGTTCTAAACTCCCCTACTAATGCATTTAAATATAACAAAGCTAAGTTTAGATAGTTTTTTAATTATTTTTTTAGCAGTTAGCTGTACTGAAAATAAAAAATATAAATCTGAGACAATCAAAATTCAACCAAAAAAGATAATAGATGACTGTGTAACTCTGGATTTGGCTAAGGGAAATAATCTTGAATTTAATGTAGGATGTTCTGGCTGTCATACAGCTCATGAGAAAAGAAATCTCTTAAATGTTCCTTCTTTTCCAGAATTATCAAGAATAGATAGCCTTAAATTAAGTGATTTCATATTCCTCAGCAAACATAATGGGTACTTTAAAAAAGAACCCACTTTAAATTTCAGGATCAAAAAGATCGATAGCTTGTCAGAATGTGATCGAAAGAATTTAATACATTTTATAAAACAGTATAACCGACCTCATGTGTATATAACAAATACTCCTTAAGATGTACAATACCCGATAAATAAAAATAGCATTAACTGATTACCAATGGATTTAAATATAACAAAGCTAAGTTTAGGTAGTTTCTTAATGGTTTTAATTGCCTTAAATTGCAGAAACAATGATAAAACTGATGTGCTGGTTAAAAACAAAACTGACACCTGTAAAGTAGATACAGAAAAGTCCGAGAAGCTTGGACAGGGTATTAGCTGCACAAGTTGCCATACTTTAGCAGATGAAAGGGTTGGACCTAATGTGTTTACCATGAAAGAGGTTTCTGACATGGATAGTCTAAAATTAAGAGATTTTTTGTTTATCGTTAAACATAAAAAAAATCTTAGTTTGTATAAAGATGCTCCTATTACAAAACAATGGCTAAAAAAAATTGATACTTTATCAGATTGCGATAGAAAAAACCTGATCCATTATATTAAAGAATATAATCGCCCACATGTGTACATATTAAGAACACCATCGGATTCCACAAGTAATAAGTCCGATAAATAAGGATATATTTTATGCAAAGAAACTATAACCTTCTGTATTTATTTTCTTAAATCTAAGGGATATACCATAAGTAAAATATTTCCCGCTGATCACACAGATTTATGAGGAAAGCGCCGTCCTCTCGACCGTAGCGGATATATCTATCTCGAGATGACGACTTCAATAGAGACTAAGCTTTATTGCTTAATCAACTTAAATTTCTTCAACTGCTGCCCGTTTTTATTAATCACCCCCACGTAAACACCCGTTGATAATGCATTAAGGGCAAATTTATTCGAACTTGTGGCCTTTTCTTCGAAAACCTTCTGCCCCAGGATATTAAAAATCGATAGGCTATAATCTTCGAAAGATCCGCTGAGAATGGTTAAATAATCGGCTACGGGATTAGGAAAGAAAGAAAACTGGTCTGCCTTGAGGAATACTGCCGAAACCAGATCGCTTTGCACCTGCCCATTGGCCGTTTCGAAGGTTACACGATAAAACTGGGTACCTTCTTTTGGTTTATCGTCAAAAATGGTATAATCGAGTTGATTTGCGACTGGTTTAGTTTGCTGCAATACACTGAAGGTATTAACACCTGTTTGCTTTTCCCAGGTGATGTTCTTTAAATCCAAAGTACTTCCTATACTCAGATCCAGCCTTATGCGGTTATCATCTGTTACCGATGCAAACAAATTCCTTACATAACAGGAAATTCCCTGCTGAGTATAATCGATGGTATAACTTTTTAAGCCCGAGAAACCTGCCCCATTGGCCGAAACAGCAAAATATTTAGCTGCAACTTTGGCTATATCCAGCTTTATGATGGTATCTGTTAAAGTTAATACCGGAGACAGTACATTATCCACAATGTTATACAGTGTATAATCTTTAGCGCCAGGCTGAGGATTCCAGTTTAAAGCAATGCCATCTTTACAAGCATAGCCAACTTTTAACATCCTTGGGCTCGAAATCACAAAAGACTGGCTCAATATTGCATTGCCATCAAATTCCATTTTAATCATCGCTTTCGAAAACAGATCCGGTGTTATCCAATTGTAAAAGCCTTTATTAAGGTCTACATTTTGGGCGATTGATTTCCAGGTTGCTCCATCATCATAACTTACGGATAAATTTCCGGTTTTAGCGGTATAGGTATTCTCCCAGCGGATATAATTACTTTCATTGGCAAAAATATAGCCCGCTTTATCAGGACTGATAAAAGAAAAAGCATTTTTAAAAGTATAACGATAAGCCAGCGCAAAAGCCTGATTGTTTCCCAGTGTAATGCGATTACCCTTAATATGAATATTATAAATTCCTTCAACAGGATTATCCAAACTAACTTGTTGAACAGTATTAATTAGATCTGCCTTACGTACAGCTGGTTTAGCAAGCGAATCTAAATGAGGGTAATTACTTAAAACCCATGGGAGGACTATACTTCCTGAGGGATTTTCGAGACTTAAATCCAGTCCGTTAACCAAACTTTGTGCTGCATTAACAGTTGCTGGCGGATCATTCCAGGTAATGGTTAATTTAACCCCAGCTACATTTGCTGGAATAGATAAAGGCACCACCAAATCCTGATTTTTATTTACATGATATAAAGCTACCCGGTTTTCATCCAGTGTTTTTAAAGATTGGGCTACATTTAATTTACCATAACCATACAAAAAATCAACTTGTGGTATACCGAGGTCATCAGCCGAATTAATTAAAGTTGCCCGGATTAATGCCGCAGAAGCTGCCTTTTTATATTTCTGCTGATAAAACTGCTCCAATAAAGCAATCGAACCACTGGTAATGGCGGCAGAGCCTGATGTTCCGTCTTCACCCAGGGCTACAAGCTCAGGTTTTACACGTCCATCATAAGCCGGGCCCTTGCTGCTCAGGTTTTCGGAAATGTTTTCACGGTTGATCCCACCGATCACCAGTAAATTTTTGGCCTGTTTAAAATTACCTGTTAAATTGGCCCTGGCAGTCATCCCCTGATATAAACCTACAGAGGGTGTTGATGTTCCTTTATTTCCGGCAGAAAAAACATGGATCAGGGTGTCGGTTTCAAAAATCTGTTTATCATAAGCGGCGGCTTCCATACCGTAATCGTTATCAATATCAGTACCATACGAATGGTTTTGAACCCTGATCTGCAGTTTGTTCAGATCAACTACCGGATCGGGCATGAGGTTATCAAAACTAGAATACGCCAGTTTAGCCTTAGGGGCTGCACCCAAACCCCGGATAAAAGAGTTGCCATTTCCCAATGCCAGGGTGGCCATAATGGTAGCGTGGGAAGTAATTTTTTTACCAATCACTGCACCAGGCACTGTCTTTCCAAGTAAATCCAGATCAGCTGCATCGTACATGTCTTCTTTAAAAGAAAGGCTAATTCCTGAACCATCAACACCAGGGAAAAGGCTATGTGCATTCGAAATCTGGTTTAAGCCAAGATCAAGCCCGTTAATTACAATTTCCGCTTTGGCAACAGGTATAACATCGGCATATAAAACATCATCCTGCTCCAATAGCGTAATCAGATCGGCCGGTGAAATATAAACGCTGTAAATATGGTTAACCTGATCTAATGATTTTATATTTAAACCTTTAGCAGTATTGGCTAATGCATCTATATTTTTAAAGGCCAGTCTTACCAGTAAAGAATCCTTCCTTTTACCTGCCTTATTAAGCACTTTCATCAACCGGTCACTCACCTTCCAGAGTCCATTAGCCTGTTCTTGCGAAACCACATTCCCGGAGAGCATTGAAAGAGCTGATTGCTGTACGATAAAATAATCTCCTGAAAGCCTTTTTTTAGGGTTTAATAATTTGATTTCAGCCGCTGTTAACACATGGTTAAACCTGACCAAAATGGGGCGATCGCTATTTATTTTTGAAGAAACTGGCGCTTTGGCAATATATTTTTCAAAATATTTTTCTATTCCCCCAGGTTGTATCTGTGCGTTTAAACGAATTACAGACAGACAAAAACATAAAACTAAAAATACAGTATTGACTTTCAATTATTATTTTATTATAAAATTTTGTTTACATCGATTATCTTCCCTAAATTAGGATTTATAAGGTAATCCACCAATTTTATTAACTAACTTATTCAATTTAAAAAAAATCAAACCTAAACAAGATGAAAACATCCAAATTTTTATCAATTACAGCACTATGTCTTTTGTTCACTACTCTATACTCTTGTAAGAGTAATAATACAGAAAATGCGGTAGAAAACAAGACTGATATTTCAGCTGACAAATTATCACAGATCAAATCTTTAGGCTTCAGCACGGATAATATCCGCAAGGTAGGCGAAGGTTATTTAGTTGAAGGCGATATTCTTTTAACTGAAGATAATTTAACTGAAACTTCAACCGGTGCAAATTTAAACATTGCCGAAACCGAGCAGTACCGAACCACAAACGTAGTTAAATCTTTACCACGCGTTGTTACGATATCGGTTACTAATTTACCACAAGTATATAGCGATGCAGTAAACACCATGATTTCGAGATACAATTCTTTAGGCTTACGCCTTACTTTCCAAAGAGCTAGCGGAAGTGCAAAAGGAAACATCGACATTGTTGGCTTTAACGAAGGTCCGAGCGGCGGTTTTATTACTTTAGGCTCATCAGGCTTCCCTACTTCATCAGGCGCGCCTTTTAACCAGGTTAAAATGAACACCAATGCTGCAGCTTATGGTGCAAATCCTAATTTATTGTACCTGGCTTCTGTTCTTCAGCACGAAGTTGGTCACTGTATTGGTTTCCGCCATACTGATTACATGAACCGTGCATTTAGCTGTGGATCAAGTGGCGCAGGAAACGAAGGCGCATCAAATGTTGGCGCGGTAAGGATTCCCGGAACTCCCTCTTCTCCTGATGCTGCTTCCTTTATGTTAGCTTGCTCTAATGGTGGCAATCGCACCTTTAATGCAAACGACGTAATTGCAATGAATTACCTATACAAATAAGATCAAAACACCCAAGGATTACCTTATAAACCTAAGATCAGGCCTCCCGATGTAAAAATCGGGAGGTTTTTTTATGCGGTTATATTTTTAGCCACAGATGTACGGATTAACGAGGAGTTGTTTTTTAATCCATGTCGTCACTCTGTGTTACAGATCCACTGGCATATCGCAATTGATCCGTGAGGATACGAACCACTGCACAAGAATGGCTTTTTCCGTGCTAATCTGAGTCTCCGTGGCTGATTAAGTTTTTTTTGCCACGGATGTACGGATTAACACGGAATTAATTTTTGCACAAATAAAAAAAACGGCCTATGTCTCCACAGGCCATTATTAAACTTCTTGAAATGGTCCGTGGAGACACGGACCGTGGAACTTTATTAATTATTACTTCCCATTCTGCTCAATATCCCTGTCCATTTCAACCAGATCCACATCACTTGGTTCAGAAAAATCGCCTATTAAGTACTTATTAAAATGATCGGCCAGTTTCCAGAAAGCATATTCCGTCATATCACCAAAACCATGGCGCTGACCAGGAATAATTAAAAAGTCGAAACGTTTGCCTGCTTTCATTAATGCATTAGCCACGCGGATTGAATTTGCCGGATGCACATTATTATCTACATCACCATGCATCAATAATAAATGACCTTTAAGGTTTTTTGCCAGATCAGGATTTTTATCAATGCTGTATTTAAAAGAAGTATCTCCTTTTAACGAAATCGTTTCTTTTACACCATGGTGTTTCTCGCTCCACCAACGGTTGTAAATGCTGTTATCATGGTTTCCTGCATTTGAAACCGCAGCCTTAAAGAAATCTGGATAAACCAACATGGCAGCTGTAGACATAAAGCCACCACCAGAGTGACCCGTAATACCCACTTTAGATTCATCGATATAAGCATATTTTGCCGCCAATTGCTCAATGGCTGTTTTTTTGTCTGCCAAACCATAATCACGCAGATTACCATAACCATATGTATGGTACCATTTAGAACGTGAAGGATTTCCACCTCGGTTACCTACTGTAATTACGATATAGCCAAACTGTGCTAAACGCTCGGTACGGTCCATGCTTTTGCTGAAAGCTTTATTTACCGCCTCTGTTTGTGGTCCCGGGTACACGTACTCAATAATCGGGTATTTTTTATTCGGGTCAAAATCAAATGGCTTATACATTACGCCATATAAATCGGTAATGCCATCATCTGCTTTTACTTTAAATGGTTCAGGGAATTTATATCCTGCGGTCATTAATAAAGAAAGATCGGTGGTTTCGAGCTCCATTACTTTTTTACCACTTCCATCATATAAAGTAGCCTTTGGCGTGGTGTTCACCCTCGAGTAGTTATCCACAAAAAAAGTATTGTTATCGTTCATGTTTGCCAGGTGGTCAAAATCTCCAGCGTTCAATAACTTCATATTAGAACCATCGAAATTGATGCTGTACAGATGCAGGTAATAAGGATCTTCCTTACCTTCACGTCCGTTGGCGGTAAAATAAAGCACTCTTTTTTTCTCATCAATATTCACTATGCTTTCGCAGTGAAAAGCGCCTTTTGTAATCTGGTTTTTCAGCTTACCATTTCCATCAAAAAGATAAAAATGTGCCCAGCCATCACGTTCGCTCCAATGGATCAGTTCGTTACCATCATTTACCAAACCAGGGCGGTTTACTTCAACATAAGTATTAAAACGTTCGTCGATTATTGGCGTAACTTTACCTGTGGCAATATCAATTGTGCCAATATCGATGCGTTTTAAATCGCGGCTGGTACGCGAAAAGTAAAAACGGCTATCGTTTCCTAACCAGATTGAGGGACGAAATTCGTTATCACGGTCTTTATTTAAAGAAGGTTTACTCCAAACCGAAATGCTTTGATCTTTAAAGGCTGCAACATTCAGTTTTTTAGAAGATTTTGCAGCAAAATCAAACAATAAAACTTCGTCCTGAGGAGCTTCAGCCTCTCCCGGCATCTGGTATTTATAAGTTTCTAAAGTCGGCCGGCCCGGTGTAACACTATTGATTACCCAAAGATCTTTAACCTTACGGGAATCGGTTCTATCCAACACAAAATATTTCGAATTTGGCGACCAAAGCACATAAGCACCACGGCGTTTTTTATTGTTTTTCTCATTTTCTACATTGTTTTCGCCATCGCCATCACTTCCGTACGAATAGAATTTGACACCATCTTTTGTTAACTGATGCTCAACAATGGTACTGTCTTCTTCATTTTTAATCGCTTTTTTATAATTCTCTTTATCCATCCAGTAAAGATTATAGTTGCGGGCAAAGATAATAGCCGATGAATCGGGCGCAACCGATCCCCAGCCTGGTTTTGGTTTCGGTTTACTGAAATTAGGCACTTCAGTTAATTTTGCGCTGGCCAGCTCGTATTTAAAAGAATAGATTTTTTTCTGCATCGAATCTGCAGCTTTTTTATCCTTACGGTCTTTTTTCAGCTCATCTACACTGCTTTTAATTTCGAAAGAAATGCTTTTTTCATCTGCAGCAAACTTTAGGTTTTCGAGTGGTAAATGTTCTGCATCAAAAGGATCGCGCACAATCAGGGTGATATCTGCCGCTAATTTCGAGTTATCAAACATCAGCTTTTTACTTTTTGAAGCCGGATCTACCAGGTACCAGAATTTACCTCTGGGACTTTCGAAAGTGTACCAGAAACGGTTACTCAATTTTAACCAATGTGGATCAACAGCAGTAGAATATACCATTTTCTTCAATTTATTTGGAGAAAAACGCGATGCAAGCTGGTAATTGGCTTTAGGCTGTGGCTGAATATTTTCGGTTATGGTAAATGTTTTGGTTTGTGCGGCTACAGTTAAAGATAAAAACTGCGCCCCAAGCAGGAGGTTATAAAGTTTATTCATCAAAATTTGTTTGAACCGCTAAATTATTTAATAATAGCCTATTAAATAAGCTTTAATATGTAATAAAAGCGATAGTTAACGCGATTTTTTCGATGCAAAATAATTATTAACACAATTTATTTTAATACCTAAATAATTCGCGGATTTTATAGTTTTGTAGCTATACATCCCAATAATGAAATATAGCTTTTTAACCATCCTAACAGCTGGGGTAATTTTATTTGCCAGCTGCCAGTCCAAATCCCAAACAGAAAAGTCTGTTGATAAAGATTCTGCCACGCAAACCGCTAAACCCAAAGCAAGTACCGGTACTGCGGTTGATGTTTCAAAAATAAAAGTAGCCGATGCCAAAACCATCCTGGCCAGAAAACAAGTTCCTATTTTATGTTATCACCAGGTAAGAAACTGGAAACCAACCGATGGAAAGGTAGGTAAAGATTATATCGTAGAAATTCAGAACTTTAAGGATCAGATGAAAATGCTGGCCGATAGCGGTTATCACACCATTTTACCAGATCAGCTTTATGCTTACCTCAATACCGGTGCCGCCCTGCCAAGCAAACCCATTATGTTAACTTTTGATGATACCGACATGGACCAGTTTACCATTGTTCGCCCAACTTTAGAGAAACTGGGTTATAAAGCCGTTTATTTTATCATGACGGTTTCGATCGGTAGAAAAGGAAAGTTTGTAGATTATATGACTAAGGAGCAGATAAAACAACTTTCTGATGAAGGAAATATCATCGGCAGCCATACGTACGACCATAAAAACTTTAAAAAATATGCCGGTAAAGATTGGGAGGAGCAATTGGATAAACCAACCAAAAAACTGGAAGAAATTACGGGCAAAACCATGACTGAATTTGCTTATCCTTTCGGTTTATGGAATGCAGAAGGAATCCCTGAATTAAAAAAACGTGGTTTCAGAATGGCTTATCAATTATCAACCAAACGTGATGAAAAAGACCCATTATTTACCATCCGCAGGATTATTGCCAGCGGTTACTGGTCGCCAAAAACACTAAGCAACAGCATTAAAAATAGTTTTTAAGCATAAAATCCCGGCAAAAACCGGGATTTCTTTTTTATATCTCCTCATAAACATGAAAAAATTAGCGTTACTATCCTTATTAGTTCTCCAAATCATTAAAACCTATGCGCAAACACCTCACTTAAGTGGTAAAGTTGAAGTGGTAATGGCCACCGGGCAGATTACCTGCGATTTTGTGCTGAGCAACATTCCAAACCTGGGAAAAGACTATCAAATATTATTAAATAAAGGTTTTAATATTAAAGCCATAAAAGATTCTGTTAACCAAACACTAAAATATTCTGGCTTTTATGGTGGTGCCATGCGTGGCGAAGGTTTAACCTATGCCCCATTGTACAAAGACAGCACCATGGTAAATCCCGGTAAACTGCACATCACTTATACCGGTGCGTTCCCCATTTATACCGATACCTTAAACTTTATTGATTTTAAAGGATTAATTGCATTTAACGGAAAAACAATGCGGGCTACCGATCAATCGAAATGGTATCCGATTATTTACGATATTAAAAACGACAGGCAAATTGAACAAATGACCTTCGATATCCAAGTAACCAGTAAAGATGCCAAAATGATTTTTGTAAACGGCGATCAACCTAAACCAGGACCTGTTGCCAGGTTTAAATCCGATTTACCTATAGCACCAATGATTTTTGCGGGAGATTACGGCGTGCAAAAAACCAAAGGGGCAATTTTTATAAACAGCCAGATGAATGAAAAGCAACTGGAGTTTTTTGAAAATAATATTGCAGAAATGAAAGCATATTATTTTAAAGTATTAAAAATCCCTTATGACACGAAAAATGTATTTATAGAGCATTCGCCAGTAGAAAAATTTAATAAAGGCAGAAGCTGGGGTTTTGTGGCTTTCCCTACCATTGCTTTTGCAGGTATTAAATTGGGCGATATGATCGATGTAGAACACCATAAACTTAAAGATTCTACCGATTACCCTTTTATTGCACACGAAATTGGCCATTATTATTTCGGAAATGTACTGCAACCTAACTCCACCTTATTCTGGTTTTTTTTAGAATCCACCGCCGAGTATTTATCAGTTAAAGCTGCTGAAGAAAAATTCGGAAAGGTTTTCGGCACCAAATATTTTGAAGACAGGGGAAAACAATTGAAGAACTTTAAAGCTAAACCTTTAAATACGATTAAAGAGATTAACGAAATAACAAACACATACCGCTATTCTTATGGTCCGTTTTTACTGCGCGGCCTTGAGCAAATGATTGGCGAAAAACGCATGTTTAAATTCTTAACTACCTGCTTAACCACCAAAAACGAACTAACAGATTATGCTTTCTTTAAAAGAAATGCCTTAAAATCGGGTATTACAGAAAAAGAGTGGGATGCGTATGAAAAAGACTTTATCCTTTCTGAAAACGCTGTATCTTTGATCAAATAATTTCCAACACATTGAATCAACATTTAAAAACGGCTGCCCATACCCTATTATCGGCCCTACTTTTTGGGTCATTTTCATTCGCTTGTTCGGGCAATAAGCAAAAAGAAAAAACCACGACAACCGGGACTACTGAAGTAGCTAAAACAGATTCTACAAACACCAAACCTGCCGATAATAAAACCATTATGGCCCGTAGGGAGGTACCTGTACTGTGCTATCACCAGATCAGGAATAACATTGCCAGCGATAGTAAAAGGGCACATGATGATATTATTGCCCCTGATAAATTTAAAGAACACATGAAAATGCTGGCTGATAGCGGTTACCATACCATTTTACCCGATCAGCTGTATAATTACCTTGTTTATGGCGCCAAACTGCCCGAAAAACCCATCATGATTACTTTCGATGATACGGATGAAGATCAATTTACGATTGGCAATGCCACCTTAAAAAAATATGGCTTTAAAGGTGTTTATTTTATCATGACGGTATCTATCGGTAGAAAAGGCCGTATCAATTACATGACTAAAGAACAGATTAAACAGTTATCTGATGAAGGTAATGCTATTGCCAGCCATACCTACGACCATAAAAACTTTGCCCAGTTTACAGATGCCGACTGGACAACCCAGATAGATGAGCCTACTAAAAAACTGGAACAAATTACCGGAAAAAAAGTACAGTATTTTGCCTTCCCTTATGGGGTTTTTAAATCTGCTAGCCTCCACAAATTAAAAGAACATGGATTTAAAGCCGCTTTTATCCTATCAACCGCAAGAGATGAAAACTACCCGCTTTATACTATCAGAAGGATAATTGACCCGGGGAGATACACCGCAAAAAATCTATATTTCAGCATTAACAAGAGCTTTAATAAAACAAAAACTAAATAGAGGGGTTAATTAAGGAAGTTGAAAGGTTTTAATGTTGAAAGGTTATGAGAGAAGCGTTCGAAAGTTGAAAGATTAGTACAATCGGCTAACAGAACATTTCATCCTTATAACACTAAAAAAGATTTAAATCCTGAGATAAAGCAACATTTCAGCTTTACAACCTTTCAACATTACAATTTAAAGCCCTATGAAATATTCTTTTCTTTTATGTCTTTTCGGATTAACAATACTATCAGCTTGTAATAACCCCAAAAACGGGAACAAAACCACCGGAACTCCTGATAGCACCACCAATGCAAAAACCGAACTTACAGAGAATTTTTATAAGAGATTAGAAGGTACTATTGCAGGCAAAAAGGTGGTAATGCACCTGCAAAAGGTTAATGATGATGTAAGCGGGACCTATTATTACGACGGCTCCTGGCTTAACTTATCAACCGATACGTTAATTGGTAAAGACAGCATCGTACTAACCGAATATAGTTATTACGAATCTTACTTCACCCAGGATTTTAAATCGCCTCATTTAGCTTTAAAATGGAATGGAAATGGCTTTAGCGGCACATGGGAAAGCGGAGATAAGGCAAAAAAGTTTCCTATTGCCCTCATGGAAAAATATCCGGAAGGGAGTTATCAGTTTAATACAGGCTTTTACGAAGATTCGGTTAAGGCTTTTGCCAGTCAGCCCAAATCACCTGCAGCCCAAATCAGCTTTGAATACCTCGAAAGTAAAAATACCGATGAATATGGCATCTGGTTAAATACAGAACTTAAAAAAATTTCAGGTGTAAAACCGCAGGTCGACCGGTTAGTTGGTTTTAAAAATATTGCTACTGCCTATTTTAAGGATTATAAGTTGCAGGTAACCGAGCAATCAAAAAATGGTCGGGATGAGGATTTTCAGGCCTGGATGAATTATACCAACAACAGCCAGCAATCCGTTAGTTATAATGATAAAGGTTATGTAGTAATCGATTTCCTGGCCGATGCCTATACCGGAGGTGCGCATGGCAATTACAGCAGTTTAATGTTTTGCTTAGATGTAAAGAATAAAAAACAATTGGTATTGAGCGATATCGTTAAAACAGACTCAAGTACCTTACAAGGCATTTTAGAACGTAACCTCCGTAAAGCATATAACATTAAAGCTACAGATGCGCTAAGCACCGTATTATTTGATGATGTTATAAAACCGAATAATAACTTTTATTTGAATGCGAACGGGATTGCTTTTATGTACAACCCTTACGAGGTAGCCAGTTATGCACAGGGTCAAATCGTGGTATTTATCCCCTATTCAGATCTAAAAACCTATTTAGTGCCGGCTTTTGCGCAGCGAATGGGTATAAAATAGTTGTGAGTTATGGTTAATTGTTGAAATTGGCTAACTGGAAACGGCCAACTAAAAACTTACAATATCTCTTTCACTAAATAATCCTTGCCGTTAAACTTAAAACTTTCTCCTGTGGCTTTCCCAATCAGAAATTTACCAATCGGCGAAGCCTGCGATACCGCAAAGAATTTCTGCCCATCGATATTTAGTTCGCCGGCACTAATGCTGATGTAGAAATTACCTTCGGACGTTAATGCCAAACTACCGTTTTTAATCACTTTACCTGCTTCAACATTTTCTATCTGTTGTAAAGCAATTTTCTGCTGCCCCGCTTCATAAAGCAATTTATTGTTGCGGTCCATTTCCTGTTGCATCATTTCGCGGGTGGTTTCGTATTTATCGCCCGCACTGCTTTTCGTATCATCGTTAGAGGCCTGCCTGGCCTGTTGTAATGAATATTCGATATTTTCTATCCTGTTTTGGATAAATGTTAAGCAAAGCTGATAGAGTTTAGATTTTAATGCAGACATACTGATGATGGATAATGGAAGATGTTGATGAAAGGAAACCGAAGCTATTTGCGAAGATCAAAGGCTTGTTTTAAAATCAGTTTGATTTTATCTTCATGAATATCTTTTAAATGGTTGATTAATAAAATTTTCATTCTGGCTCTTTTCTCCTGCAACAAATCTTTGTGTTCAATTTTATTTCCATCAACCAAACCAATGTAAGGCTGATGAAGTTTTTTATGCGTCCAAAGATAGCAGAACATTTTTCCTTTATGGTAATAAAAAGGCATTCCGTATTTCCAATGCTCTGTAACATCAGGATATCCCGTTAAAAGCAACCTCAAATATTGTAAGCAGCTTTTAAGCGGTTCATCTTTTTGCTCGAAATAGTGATCAAGAGGATTTAGCATAGATTGGTTCAAAGTTCAGTTTGGAGTTGGGCGTTCGGAGCTTGGAGTCGATTAACCTAAATAGTTGGGTGTTTGGAGCTTGGAGTCGATTAACCGATTTAACGGTTAACCGCTTAAATCAATGAACTAATGACCGATGAACTCATGAACCACCCTAAAAACTACCCTTCTATCCACCTCACCTTTTCTTCCATTGAAGTTCGGTTTGGTTCCCATGATTTTTCGTTATGATAACCCATATAAAACAAACCTATACATTTTTCATTTTCACCAAGGCTTAAAAAATCGCCCAAGTCATCAATTAACGGTGGCGAACTCCAGTAAGCCCCAACCTGTAAACTTTCGGCAGTTAAGGCCATATTTTGTACCGCACACGATACTGCCGCCAATTCTTCCCATTCGGGTATTTTACCACTTACCTGCATATTAATGGCAATAATGCAATCAGCCTGACTTGTTTTCTCCGCAAAACTGTCGTACTTTTTCTGCAAAAACTGTTGCGGACTAACCAATGCTTTATATAACCGGCCTAGTTCCTCGCCCAATTTTGCCAATCCAGCTTTCCTGATTACCACAAACCGCCACGGTTGGGTTAATTTATGTGTTGGTGCATAATTGGCTGTTTCTAAAATCTGGTTGATTACCTCTACAGGGATTTCTTTTTTAATATAGCTTGCAGGGAATATACTGCGTCGTTCTTTTATAACTTTTGAGATGATTTCGTATGTTGTACTCATTTGGTAAATATAAGGTAAAAGGTGGAAGGCAAAAGGTTTAAGGCTAGATTTGACGTTTAGTTAACTGAAAACCTTGAACAGCTAACTGCAAATTAAAAATGGTTAAATGCGAACTGAAAACTGTTTCCTGATCTGTTTAACCTTCGCAAAAAAGGCGATACTTTCCTGATCAACCAGAAAATCCATCGTTTGTAAAAGCTCTTCCCTTATCCATGGATGTTTGGTATTTAAATTTGCCAGAATGTTGAGGCAGTACGATTTTGTGGCAACAGGGATCTTATCATCAATAAGCCAGGCAAAAACTACTTCTACCAAATGATCGGTTTCATAACCAGCAATAATAGCTTTAATTGCAGCGGAAGCATTTTTCTTCGTCATAAAGGCCAGAATTTTAACATAATGTCTTAATGCTGATAAATTGCTTTGTTGAGGAAGTTTTTCTAAAAAATAAGATGTATAAGGTAAAAACCGGACCTGGTGCGCGGAATATACGTTTTCCAAAATCCAGGCTGCCCTAAATCCAATCTGTTCATCATGATTAAAACTCAAATCGATCAGGTCTTTTACCGAAAAGCTTTTTTCTGAAGCAACAGCAGCCAGTTTTTCTACTTTACTTTTCTGAAGTGTGGTTTTAATGGTTTCGAGCAAGAGATCGTTTTGCATAAGGCTAAAATAAAATTTTTACCAGATAAAAACTTGTAGGTTATAAAATATAACGCGCAAAATTAGTTATAGGGTTTAGTTTTTTTTGGAAATCGGGGTTCAGTTTTTCATCGGATCTTTAGCCCCGCTTTCGTTTTATCCTGATGAAGAATCAGGATGTTCACTCCAATCTGGTTTAGTTTACAATGCTGGTATACCATCGGTATATATTACCCCGCAGGTTTTAAAAACCTGCGGGGTAATATTAAAAACAGGATTAATGTTCCGGAACAAAAGATTTATTTCCAAAAATATCTGTTTTGAAAATTCCAGCCTTTTTACCATTCGCATCTTCAATAACCGTATTACCAAAAACATCTTTTTTATATTTTGCCAATAGATTTCCATGGTCATCCTCAACAATGGTATTACCTAAAAAATCTTTTTTCTGCTTGCCAATCACCTTTCCATGACCGTCTTCTATCACAATGTTGCCCGAAAAATCGGTTTTATAAACGTACAGGGTTTGCCCGCGGTCGTTTTCAAATACAGTATTACCTAAAACATCTGTTTTTTGCTTAATGGCAACTTCTTTTCCCCCACCTCCCGGAACGAGGCCTCCTAACGCTTTTGGGATAAGATTTTCTCCCCTTTCGCTTTCTAACACCATATTACCGGAAAAGTCTTTCTTTTGTGTACCTACCATTTTGCCGGCTTCATTTTCCAATATGGTATTACCAAAAAAATCCTGTTTTTGTGTTGCTAAAGTTTTGCCATCTTTATCAACTATAATGGTTTTGCCAAAAAAGTCTTTCTTTTGCTTACCAATGGTGTTATCTTTCGAATCGACCAGTATGGTATCACCAAAAAAATCTACTTTATACTTGTACTGGCTTTCCTGACAGTAAGCCATAACGGAAGTGGTAGACATGATAATGCCTAGTGTTAATTTTTTCATATTGATTTCATTTTGTGTGTAATACTAAAATACAAAATTTTATCAAGATAAGGACTGACCAACTCATATTAATGTTGTTAATTTAAGGTTTTAAACTATTGGTCAAAAGCTTCCCAACTTTGTAAAATAAACCCGGTAGTAGCGAACACGGAGTGCAACGGAGTAAAGCGAATAACGGGGCTGCTTACCCCTTCAAAGAACAGCACTCTCCATTTCCAAATCCTTCAAACCTTTCAACCTTAAACATTCAAACACCTTCCAACTTTTTAACTTTCCAACCTCCAAACCATTTAATAATAAAACAATCAAACCATTAAACACCTTCCTACCCTCAACCTTTTTCCTTATCTTTGCGCCTTATTTCAATTACAGCATGATTTCAGTTTCTAATTTATCATTACGATACGGCAAACGCACATTATTTGAAGATGTTAACCTAAAATTTACCCAGGGCAACTGCTATGGCGTAATTGGGGCTAACGGTGCAGGTAAATCTACCTTTCTTAAAATTTTATCGGGAGAGGTCAACCAAACTTCTGGTAGCGTAGCTTTTACTCCAGGTGAAAGAATGGCCGTTTTAAAACAAAACCACTACGAATTTGATGAGTTTTCGGTATTAGAAACCGTAATGATTGGCCATAAAGAACTTTATGCCATCATGAAAGAGAAAGATGCCATTTATATGAAAGAAGATTTCTCAGAAAAAGATGGCGAACGTGCCGGAGAACTGGAGAATCTTTTTGCTGAGATGGACGGCTGGAACATGGAAAGCAATGCAGCAACCATGTTGAGCAATTTGGGCATTACAGAAGATAATCACCATAAATTATTAAAAGAACTGGATAATACACAAAAAGTACGTGTGTTATTGGCACAGGCACTATTTGGCAACCCCGATATTTTGTTACTGGATGAGCCTACCAATGATTTGGATATTGAAACCATTGCCTGGTTAGAAAACTTTTTGGCCGACTATCAGAACATTGTTTTAGTGGTATCCCACGACAGGCACTTTTTAGATGCAGTTTGTACGCACATTGTAGATATCGACTTTGCAAAAATGAGCACCTACACTGGTAACTACACTTTCTGGTACGAATCTAGTCAGCTGGCTTTAAAACAACGCAGCGACCAGAACAAGAAAATGGAAGATAAGGTGAAGGAACTGCAGGAATTTATCCGCCGTTTTAGCGCGAATGCCTCGAAATCAAAACAGGCAACCTCACGTAAGAAAGCTTTAGATAAAATCGATATTACCGAAATCAAAGCATCAAGCAGAAAATATCCTGCAATTATCTTTAATAATATAGGTCGTGAGGCTGGTGACCAGATTTTACAGGTGGATGCTTTAGGTAAAACCGGAAACGATGGCGTTTTATTCGACAAAGTTACCTTCATGGTAAACAAAGGAGATAAAATTGCAGTAATATCGCAAAACAGCTTGGCTACTGCAGCATTTTACGATGTATTAACTGGCAGAGATACCGATCATAAAGGTGAGTTTAAATGGGGTGTTACCATTAGCACTGCAGATATCCCGAATGATAATTCTGAATACTTTGCCGGTAAAGATGAAAACCTGGTTGATTGGTTACGTGAATATTCGGGAACTGATGCCGATGAGCAATTTGTACGCAGTTTCTTAGGCCGTATGTTATTCTCAGGCGAGGAAGTGCTTAAAAATGTAAAAGTGCTTTCAGGAGGTGAAAAAATGCGTTGCATGTTTTCCAGGATGATGTTACAACAAGCCAACTTGTTAATGTTTGATGAACCAACCAATCACCTGGACCTTGAATCTATCGAGGCACTCAACAACGGTATGAAAGATTTTAAAGGTGCAATATTATTTACCTCGCGAGATCACCAGTTAACAGAAACGGTTGCCAACCGCATCATCGAAATTACACCAAAAGGCACAATCGATAAATTGATGACTTACGATGAATACATTAACAGCAGCGATGTTGCCAAACTCCGCGAAGAAATGTACGCATAATAATAAATTAAGCCATTTTAAAAGCCACATGCAAAAACATGTGGCTTTTTCTTTAAAAAACTGATACCTGCTGTAGCGTTTTCAGTTCCTTAATCGTTTTACAAGAAAAAAGCGTTAATGGCCATTAACCAATTTTATTCATAAAAATTGATTTAAACATTAAAATGAAAACGAATTTGAAAAATTTTAGCACTACGGCAAAAATTATACTCTCTCTTCTTGCAATAACCTTAACCATAACCGCCTGTAAAAAAGATTTTAACAACGATCCTATAGAAGCAGCAGGTATTGGTTTTGTACATGCATCGCCCGGTACAGGTACCCTTGATTTTATCATGGATAACCAAAAAATCAACTTTTTTACTTACACCAAAGATTTAGGTTATTATGCAGCCTACCCTGGAACAAGACTGATTGGAGTAGCGAAAAAAGACTCTTTAAAATATGTAACTACGGCTACTGCAGGTTTAAAACCAGGTTTTTTCTATTCAGTATTTGTGGTTGATACCTTAAAATCGACCAAACTTTTGATTCTTGAAGACGATTTAAAAGCGCCGGAAACAGATAAGGCAAAGGTTCGTTTTGTAAACCTAAGTCCTGGCACAGCAACTTACGATTTAGCTGTTGCCGGAACTGATGCGCCTCTATTTACAGCAAAAGCTTTTAAAGAATTCACCTCATTTACCAACATCGCCCCTAACGATAGCTATACTTTCCAATTAAAACAAAGCGGAACCGTTAAAGTAAGCTTGCCGGCCATTAAAATTGAAAAAGGGAAAATTTATACCATTTGGGCTAAAGGTTTAACCAGTAAAACCGATACTACCGGGTTAGGTTTATCTGTTATGACAAATAAATAAGAATCGCAATACCAGTGAGAAATGAAAATTGACACCACTCAAAAAATTGGGTGGTGTTATTTTCTTAAATTTGCAAGCAATTAATCATGATAAACCTTTAATAAATAGTCCTTTACAGGGGTGATAAAAAAAATACTCAGTTTTGAGGAAATTTTAAAAGGCTGTGTAAAAAACGACAATAGCTGTAAAGAAATGATGTATAAATCATTTTATGGCTATTTAATGGGCATTATTTTAAGGTACACCAAGAATACTTCTGATAGTGAAGAGCTTGTAAATGATAGCTTTATCAAGATTTTTAAACATGTAGCGGGTTTTAAATCGCCTAAAAATCCGGAAGAATTACAACGGTCGTTTAAAGGTTGGATTGCTCAGATTGCTTCCAGAACGGCAATAGATAAAATACGGAGTTCGAAAGTTCAGTTCTATGTGGATGACCTGGCTGAAAGTGAGCATCCGGCTACGCAAGTTTCGGTTGCCTCAGAACTTCATGTAAATGATATCTTGAATTTACTAAATCACTTACCAGATACGCAGCGACTGGTATTTAACTTATACGAAATTGAAGGATTTGCACACGATGAGATATCGAAGATGCTGAATATTCCGGAGAGTTCGAGTCGTGTTTATTTAACACGTTCTAAAAACAAGTTACGTACCCTTTACCTAAATACGATGGTTAATTCATACGAAAAAAATGGATAAGGAATTAATTGAGCATATTACTGCGCAACTCCAGAACCATGAGGAAACATACCCTAATGGTGCCTGGGAGCGCTTTTCGGAAAAGAAAAATAAAAAAAGGAGAATAGTATACTGGCCTTTATGGGCTGCTGCTGCCCTGATTTTTGTTTTCGGAGGGGTATTTTTTGCCCTGAACAACACCGATCAAAAAACCGTTATTGCGATAACCAAACCTAAAATACAGCAAAACCCAATTGCTGAAAGGAATAATAACACCCCTGTAATTCCTAAAAACAAAACTACACCGTTAAATGAAACAAGCATTGTTTTAAACAATCTGGCCATAAACCGCGCATCGAAAATTGCACAAACAGCAAGTCCGGTTATTGAAAAAAATAAGAACTATACATTTGTTAATAGTTCTGAAGAATTAACAACAGTAAACAGCAATGTATTAGATCATAAACTGGCGGGCATTAACATTTCTACTTTAAGCCCAAAAAACTTCGAGATTTTAACTGAAAAGAAAAAAACTCAACACATTAAAACAACCACGTGGGAAGACCTGCTTGCTAGAGATAGTTATGCAAACCAACAAAAGCCTGCTGCTAAAGCGAATGAAAATTCTAAATGGCAGCCTGATGTATATGTTGCCCCTGCAATGGGTAACGATAATAAGGTAAATATGAACTATGGGTTTTCATTATCGTATGCAATTGCCAATAAGTTATCCATCAGTTCTGGTGTTTCTTATGCGGCTATCAGCACTACAGAATCATTAAATGCCTCGGCTCCCCAAACATTGTCTGGCAGAAATCTGGAATCGGTTGATGCTAAAGTCCGTGGAATTAACGTTCCATTAGAATTAAAGTATAACATTACCGACAAATTATATACAGGTATTGGTGTTTCGGCTTTGGCTGTATTAAACAATTCGCAACAGAATAACTATATAGTAAATCAGGTGCAGAGTTTTTCTTCCCCAGCTGTAAATGGTTATGCTGATTCGAAAACAATGATCGTGAAAGAAAAAACGACAGAACCGCAGCCTGAGAATAGCATTGATCCTGATAAGTACATCGGTTTTTATAATTTCTCTTTGGGTTATAAGCAAAAAATTTCCAAAAAGAACAATATTGCCATCGAACCGTTTTTAAGATTACCTATGAAAACTTTTTCGAGAGAGAACCTTAACCTCACTAATGGCGGTTTGCGTTTAAAGATCGATTTTTAGGAACAAAATCAGATATTTATATATTGGTTAAATGCCAATATGAAAAACATCAAACCTTACCCAACTGAAGAGGAGTTGCCTCCTGTTAAGACCGTTAATGTGGTAGATTTTTCTGCTGCGTACAGTTATGCAGAGTATATGCCTTTTTAGTTTGAAGAACGCCTGGAAATCATCAAAGGACGTATATAACTCATTAACAAATCGAAGTTTATAAGGAGGCTTGTAAGCTCCCCTGTTTTTCAGACCATTCAAAAGTATAATTTTGTCCTCAAATTTCCTGTAATAAATCTACAGGAGATTTGAAGTTCAATGCTTGGTGTGGTCGATGGTAATTGTAATCCACCATCCATTCCTCTACTTTCTCCCTTACATCATCCAGGGAGTGAAATATGTATGCATTTAACAATTCTCTTCTGATGCTTCCATTCAATCTTTCAATATATGCGTTCTGTGTTGGCTCTCCTGGCTGAATAAAAACTAGTTCAACATTGTTTTCCTTGGCCCATTCATCCAACTTATGCGAGATGAACTCCGGCCCATTATCCATTCTTATTTTTTTTGGAAGCCCTCTATATTGTTTTAACTCATCCAATGCTCTGATAACCCGCAATGACGGCAGTGAATAATCTATCTCCATAGCTAGCATCTCTCTGTTGTAATCATCAGCGATGTTCAACAACCTAAATTTCCTTCCATTCCAAAGCGCATCACTCATAAAATCCATAGACCATACCTCATTTATAGTTTCTGGTACAGACAAAGGCTTCTTGACTCTTTCCGGTAATCTTTTCTTTGCCCTACGCCGAATATTAAGCTTCATTGCGGTATAAATCCGATAAACCTTTTTGTGGTTCCATTCGAGTCCTTTTCTACGCAATCTGTAGTAACATTGCCAAAAGCCTATAGAAACATGCGTTTCAACGAGAAGCGAAAGTGCATTAACTATTTCGCTATCATCTCGAAGTTTATGTTTGTAGTAATGCCTGCCCCGGTTTAATCCGACACATTTACATGCCTGACGATGGCTAATCCTTTTCACCATTTCATCCACTAGACCAATTTTCTCGTCAGGCGTTAGAGCTTTTTTTCCACCGCCTCCTTGAAAACCTCATGTACAAGGCTGAGATTCGCATACATTTTTTTTAAACGTGCATTTTCCTCCTCCAATGCCTTAAGTTTTGACAACTCTTTTACTTCCATTCCGCCATATCTCTGGCGCCATTTGTAAAAGGCTGCTGTACTTATTCCTAACTCTCTGCAGAGATCGTGCACATTCTTGCCATTTTCATGTTCCTTGATTGCTTTTACAATCTGGGATTCCGTAAACTTGATTCTTTTCATATTGCCAATTAAAATTAATAGTTTTTCTAATAGCCTCGCTGCGCTCGGTCTAGAATTATACTTTTAACTGGTCTGAATTTTGGGAAGTGCACAGGCTGGCGTTAAAGAGTATTGGATTTTAAGTCCATTGGATAAAACTTTTTTCAGGTATATACTGGATGACCAGGGCAAATTTCAGCCAACTAAACTGCTTACAGAAGGCGAAGAGGTTATCACAGCTATTTTGCCGGGCTTTACACTCATTTTAGAAGAAGTTTTTCAGGATTTATAAATGATATTATAACAAAAAAGGAGTCAAGCTTAAAAAAACTTGACTCCTTTATCATTTATATCAGTTGCTTAGTGACCAGAATGGCCGTCAGCTCCGTGAGCATGCCCATGAGCCAATTCATCCTGAGTAGCTTCGCGTACATTTAAGATTACACCATTAAAAACCAGGTTTTTACCAGCCATCGGGTGGTTTAAATCAACCGAAATGGTTTCATCATGAACAGCAGTAACACCAGCTCTGAATTGGTTACCATTGTTATCCTGTAAAGGAATCACATCACCAACATTTGGCAGTTCGCCACCAGCTTCAGTAAACATGGTTTTCGGAAGATCGGCAAAAGCACCTGGATCGATATCGCCGTAACCATCTGCAGCAGATAATTCAAAACCATATTCATCACCAGTTTTTAAACCGGTTAAATGCTCTTCAAATTTAGGCAGCATCATGCCAACGCCATATAAAAATACTAAAGGATTTTGTTCATCAGCTTTTTCTACAAAAACTTGTTGTCCTTCTTCGTTAGTAGTATGCAATTCGTAAGTTAACGCTACTACAGAGTTTGGTGAAATATTCATTTAAATTAATTTATTGTAAATACTCTAATGCGTCCTCAACAGAATTAACCGGCAACTGGCATACTTTATTTCGGCAAATATTTATTAAACTTATTATAGTGCTTTTAAATATTGCTGGGCAAAGATAAGTTAATTATTTACCTAACAAAAAAGATGAGCTGATTGTTCAGAAAAGAAGATGTTTTTTAGTACTAGTACGAAATGTAGTACTGAAAATACTTACTATATCTTAGAGATTACCTTTAATAATATTACTCTAACTGCTCATTTGAGAGAACGCAATTAATTGTTACTACACGTTTTTAGTCAAAATATCCAAATCTTTTAAAAGTTTAGGAATTCTAAAATCACCATGCATCGCCTTAATAAAATTTGAGGCTTCTTGTAAGTCAATCCCTATAGAAGTTAAGAAAAGAGGTTTTTTACTTTCCCCTCGTAAAACAGCTTTTTTATTATTATGAATTGCCGCAAAATCTGATTTTGCAACCCCTATAACTGGTATTTTTTGCCCCAGTTTTTCATATAAATGACCACCTAACCCTAATTTTTTATCATCGTCCAAATAAACAAACCCGTCCACGATTATAAACTCAACATTGGTTAAGTCAATTTTAGCGATAAGATTTAAAATGCATGGCAACTCTCTTTTATAGAACTCTCCCGATATGTAATCTTCTATCCCAACAACAATATCAGAATAGATTGTGGTTTCTCGGTCAGATTTCCATTCTGCAAAACTTAAACAAATAGTTTTAGCTTTATCCTCAAAGTAAAAAGTGTCAAATGCCAATATCATCAGTCAAATTTAATTTCCACACATTTATTTGTGTGATAAGAATATAATTCAACTATTCTATCATCTTCTAAGTGCTTTTTAAGAGATGTGTAGTTATGAATTAAAACTGATTCATCTGATATACTTGAGCGATTTTCATTTTTTCTCTTAGTTGCATCACTAACTATTTTTTCAGCTACGGTAATTGCTTTATCCTTATAACCTTCGAGATATAAACAAATAATATAGTGATTTATTTGGTTGTCTAATCCCGTCGTCGAGTCACGATTATCTTCATAACGAGAGTATTTACTCTCAAATAAATCTGATAAAAACCTTGTAATAACTTTATCAAAAAAAATAGTTTGAATTTTACATGGAGAGTTGTCATCTGAAAAAACCGAATTAAAGATGGCAACATCTCCATTGGGAGATAGATGATAGTTACCAAGTTCATCATTTTTTGTCCTAGGATTGCCATTCTTATAAAAATAAATCCAATCTCTCCTTACTACTAATCCATCGGCATCCCAAATAACATTACCAGAAGAACTGTCAAAACGTAACTGGCCATTGTTGTACCATTCTTTTCCCGAAATGTAATTTCCATTTTCGTAAATACAGTCCCCACTAAGGGCCCCATTTTTATAGTATGCTATTTCTCGTCCATCGAACTCTCCATCTTTATATTCTGTAAATGATACAGGGTCAGTATCAGTATAAATTATAGTCCCAGTGAAAAATTCACCTTTATACCTAAGACAACATGCATCATAAGGATTGAACTCCAATTCTGGGTCCTCGGAATCAATAATTGGTTGTCTCATAAATTATTTATCGGATAACTTATCTATTAGCTCTATTCAAGTGTATTTCATGCCGGAAGTTGTAAACTGGAACGAAGGAGTAGCAAATAATTGAATATTAAAGATATAAAACTGACTCTATAAACTGAATTACAACAATTGCCTTATTTTACATATTCTAATGCCTCTTCAACTGTACTTACAGGCAACTGGCATACTTTATTTCGGCAAATATAAACTTTTGTTTCATTGCTTTGCTTACCTTTTAACAGTGGTAAGTTACTTTTTGTTCCGCCCAATGTAATTTTGTTCGGAATATAATGTCCGCTTAATTCTAATTTAATCACATCAGTTTCTAAACCGGTAATGGCAATTTCGTTTATACCATAAATTTCGTTCAGCAATTGAATGGCCCAGTTAGAATAGGCTGATCCATACGTTTTAATCTTCGGTTGTACCGCAGCCAACATTGCTGAGGCTTTTTCGGTATATGCTTCAATATCGAAAAGCAAACCCAGTTTCTTTAAGTTTTGTGCCATTGTAGAATTGGAAGCAGGAATTACATTATCCATTACCTCATGTTTGCGGGCAATTAAATCTTCGCTTTCGGCAGAAGTATAAAAAAACATGGGCGAATCTGCATCACTGAAGTTAGTCATTACATAATCAGTCAATAATTTTGCTTCATCCAGCCATTTTTCATCAAAATCGTATTCGTATAATGCAACTAAAGCTTCAATAAAGAAAGCATAATCATCCAAAAACCCCGTAATGGATGCTTTTCCATTTTTGTAATTGCGGTATAAGCCACCTTTTTCTGATTTGAGGTGATTTAAGGTAAAACTGGCAGCAGCTGATGCTTTCTCATAATATTCGCTGTGATTTAAAATTTGTGCTGCATCTGCCAAAGCTTTGATCATCATGCCATTCCAGGCAGTTAAACATTTATCATCCAATCCCGGGCGGATTCTTTTGCTCCGCACCGCCATCAATTTTGATTTGGCCGATTGTACTTTATCATAAAACAAACCAGCTTCGATATCAAATCTGGCAAGCAATTCATCATCGCTAATGGTTTTCCTTAAGATATTGGTTTGTTCTTCCTCCCAATTGCCTTCTTCGGTAACGTTGAAGTAGGCACCAATCAACTGGGCATCCTCACCTAAAATCTGATCGAACTCTACTTTATCCCAAACATAAAACTTACCTTCTATGCCTTCGCTATCTGCATCCAATGCCGAATAAAACAAGCCATCAGCAGAGGTCATCTCCTCAAAAACCCAGTTTATCGTTTCAACCACCGTTTGCTTAAAAGAATCGAATTTAGTGCACTGGTAAGCCTCTGCGTATAAACTGATCAATTGTGCATTATCATAAAGCATTTTTTCGAAGTGTGGTACATGCCATTTATCATCAACCGAATAACGGGCAAAGCCGCCGCCAATCTGATCATAAATACCACCTCTGCTCATTTCTTCAAGCGTATGACAAACGGCTGTAAAAACAGATTCATCATCTTTTAAAAAACCATACCGCAATAAAAAGACCCAGTTATTGGGCAAAGGAAATTTGGGTGCACGGTTATATCCGCCGTAACCAATATCGAAATGACGTTTCCAGGGTTCAGTTATTTCAGTCAGGTGTTCGTTAGTATATTCTTCTGTTTCAACCGCGGGGATTATTTTTTCACTGTCTTTAATACCAGAAGTTAAACGCTCGGCATATTGAATGGCCTTATCAGGTTCGTTTGCCCAAAGTGCAGCAACATTTTCTAAAATATTAATCCAGTCATTTTTCCTGAAATATGTTCCACCATAAATCGGGCGCTGATCGGGCAGGCAGATACAGTTTAAAGGCCAGCCCCCACTGCCTGTCATCAGTTGGATGGCATACATATAAATCTGATCAATATCCGGACGTTCTTCGCGGTCTACCTTAATACAGATAAAATGTTTGTTCATCACTTCGGCAACTTCATGGTTCTCGAAACTTTCACGCTCCATTACGTGGCACCAATGGCATGCCGAATAACCAATACTTACCAATATCAATTTGTTTTCTGCTTTAGCTTTTTCTAGTGCTTCCTGCCCCCATTCGTACCAATTAACCGGATTATGGGCATGTTGTAATAAATATGGCGAGGAAGCATGGATTAGGTTATTGGTTTCTGACATGGCAGGTAATGTAAAATGTAAGAGGGAAAATGGAATTTTAATTCGAGGCGTAAATCTATTAATAATCTACAAACCTGTTTCTATTTAGTTTTTGTTTTTATACTTTAGTTGGAAATCTATGCGATGAATGGAATTGAGCAAAAATGAATTATTTAATGCCATAAGGGAGATTATTAATCAATCTCGTTTAAAAGTATTCCGTGCTGCAAATTCTGCGTTGCTAGAATCATACTGGCAAATTGGGAAACTGATTGTTGAGGATGAACAACAGGGAAAGTTACGTGCAGATTATGGTGCAGCGACGTTGAAAAACCTTTCCAATCAATTGACATTTGAGTTTGGGAAAGGTTTTGATGAAAGCAATCTTCGAAATATTAGAAGCTTTTACAAGTCATTTCCAATTCGTGACGCAGTGCGTCACGAATTGAGTTGGACGCATTATCGACTGTTATCCAGATTAGATGCTGATGAAAAAAGAAAATTCTACATTAATGAATCTATAATATCGAATTGGAATAGCAGAGAATTACAAAGGCAGATTAATGCTTTATCGTATGAACGCTCTTTAACAGAACCCAAAGTAAATAACGTCAAGCCAAATATCCAGGACTATATAAAAGACCCTTATATTTTTGAATTTCTGGGTTTGAATCCTAATATTAAAAATACAGAAAAGGATTTAGAATCTGCTATTATAGATCATCTTCAGAAATTTTTACTGGAATTTGGAAAAGGTTTCGCCTTTGTTGCTCGCCAGCAACACATTGTAACAGATACTTCAGATTTTTTTATAGACCTCGTATTTTACAATTATATTTTAAAATGTTTCGTAATCATTGATCTTAAAACAACAAGTTTGAATCACCAAGATATCGGACAAATAGATATGTATGTTAGAATGTACGATGATCTGAAAAGAAATGATAGCGACAATCCAACAATTGGCTTATTACTTTGCACCGAAAAGGACGAGACCATCGTTAAATACTCTGTTTTAGGTGATAAAAATCAATTGTTTGCCAGTAAATATCTATTGTACTTACCAAAAGAAGAAGAATTAAAAGCAATTATAGAAAAAGATAGACAACGTTTCGAATTAGATAACCAATAGCCCTATGAAAATCACCCACACCGAAATATACCGCTTTAGCATACCTATGGAACCTTTTGTGATTGCAACAGGAACCATGCATTTCGCCCAAAATGTATTGGTGAGGATTTATACCGATACAGGCATTCATGGAGTTGGAGAATGTTCTGCTTTCCCGATGATTGTTGGCGAAACACAGGAAACCTGTATTGCCATGGCTAAAGATTTTGCAGCAATTTTAAAAGGCAAAGATCCATTGGAAATTCCTGAAAGGATGAATGATTTGTTAGGTTATGCCGATCATAACAACACCATTAAAAGTGCTTTTGATATGGCATTATTTGATATTGCAGCTAAAAATGCTGGTTTACCACTTTATAAATTTCTTGGTGGACAAAAACGTACCATAGAAACCGATATGACCATTGGTATTGATACGCCTGAAGGAATGGCTGCAACGGCCTTAAAGTATAAAAGCCAGGGGTGCAGAATCATTAAAATTAAGCTGGGCAAAAAGATACATGATGATATTGAAAGGGTAAAACATATCCGCGAAGCGGTAGGTGAAGAATTAACCCTGCGTTTGGATGCTAACCAGGGTTGGAGTTTTGATGATGCCCTATTTGCGCTGGGAGAACTGGAAAAGTACAACATTGAGTTTTGCGAACAGCCTATGCGGACGTGGTATGATGATCAACTACCTGAACTAAATGTGAATTCTCCCATCAAATTAATGGCTGATGAAAGTTGCTATAACCACCACGATGCCCGTAAACTGATCAATAGCCAGTCTACCACTTATTTAAACATCAAGTTTTCAAAATCTGGTGGTATTTTAGAAGCGCAAAAAATCCACGAAGAGGCTTTGCAGAGAGGTGTAAAATGTATGATTGGCAGTATGCTCGAAAGCAGGATTGCATTAAGTGCTAATCTCCATTTTGCATTGGCGAGCCCCAATGTAGAATTTTTCGACCTTGATACTGCCCTACTCGGCCTTTTGGTTGATCCTGTGGTTGGCGGTTTAACTTATAATGGTTACTTTCTTGATGTACCTGACGAAATTGGCATCGGTGCCGAAGCAGATGAATTTTTCTTAGAGAAATGTGAAAGCTGGACTATTTAGTTCAGTTGTTCATTAGTCAATAATTAATTGGTTTTCCTATCTGGGGCCTTTAGGAGATCAAATTATCCTTTAGCTAGTTTGAATAATGACCTATTGAACCTATTAACCAGATTGCTTCGTCGGCTGAAAAAGCTTTCTCACAATGACGAAAACGGTTTTGCATAATGACTAACTAATGACCAGTTAACCAATGCCTAATGAACCAAAAGCCTATCAAGCGCTAAACTATCACCATTAAATGCATTAAAATCAACCACATGCCCAATACCGTTAATTTTAGCTTTATCAGAGTGTTGCCAAAATTTCCAGCGACTTTTATCCATCCGTAACTTTGGTTGGTAATAGTGGGCAATCCATAAAGGATAGTCATCGAAAAAATCGACCAGATTATCTTCGTAAAACTTAAGTCCGGTATAAATGATTGGCCTGACTTTAGTCTTCAATTCTACGTAATTTAGAAAATCTGACAGTTCGGCCCTCATTTTTAAAGGAGAAACACCATCTAAAGATTCTATATCCACTACGGGTGGCAAATCGCCTTTTTCCACATTTACAACCTGCAGGAAAAATTTAGCCTGCGCTTTACCATCCTTTTTAGGCCTGAAAAAGTGATAGGCACCACAGATAATACCTGATTTTGGCGCTTCACGCCAGTTTCTTTGAAAATATGGATCAACCAACAACAATCCTTCAGTCGCTTTGATAAAAGCAAAACTAATTTTCACTTCATCTTCTTTCATTTCCTTTACCTTTGGCCAGTTTATTTTGCCCTGATAATAAGAAACATCAATTCCATGAACAGTATATTTTTTAGGGATTTTAATATTAAAACTCTCGTATGTCCTATAATTTGGATCTTGCCCCCAATCCTTAACCCATCGCCAGGTGGCCACAAAACTTCTTAACACGTAACCGTAGTAAAATGGAGAGAGAAGTACCAACAATAAACCAACGAGCAATAATTTAAGCTGAATCGATAAAGCGCTTTTCTTCCTTTTATTTGTTGCAGGTTTTCTGGTTACTGACTTTTTAACCCCAGGTTTCCTGGTAACTGGTGCTTTATGCGGGATTTTTTTCTCTGGCGGCATATTTATTATGATGCGGCAAAGTTATTAAAATTAAAGCTGTTCAGTCATTAATTGTAAACCATAAAACCTGGGGTTTCTTTTAAAGCATATCTGAATTTTAAATTTTTTGGATCTAATTTATCTGTTTTTACCCTTTCCAATAAGTTTAATGAACAATCGTTAAAACCCAGAAAATTAGCTTCGTACACTTTAATTTCGGTAGAAAAAAAGAGGCTTTCTCCTTCTTCCAATTCAGTTTTTATGGCTACTTCATCAAATTGCCAGTTAAAATCAATAGTATCATCAACAAGTTTTTGCCTTAAAGAAGTATTAAACTCCATTAATCGCTTTATTAATTTGGGCTCAGTGCCACTCTTGTGCTGTGTACTTAATCCCACATTTATTTCTTCGGGTATAAAGATGGTATCTGAGGGTAATTGCCTTGCAAAATTAAGCATAATGGCCACTTGTGGTTCTTTTATTAGGGCCCGGCTCATGGTTTCACTTAAAACAATATCAATATTTTTATTTTCAACCTGGTAAATTGTGGCGTCGGCAACTTCACATTTAGCGATATATGCATTTAAATTAAATGCATCCAATACTTTTAGCAAAACATCATAAGTTTGCTGGTTAATTTCCAATAAGGTAAACTGAACTTCAGCAGGAGTAAAATGCATCATTACCGGTAAGGCCAGGGCTGCAAATGGTCCTGTACCCGCATATATTACCTGAACCGGTCCTGATTTTTGATTCAGTTTTTCTTTAATTGCCGAAAATAAACTCCTCGCAAAACGCTGTGTCCTTAAAATTTCTTTCACACATTGTGCTGCCCAAAATGTACCAATAGCCTGCCCCATTTCACTTTGAATATGTTTTCTATTCTGCTCATCATCGCTATCTATTTTTACAATTTGGGATAACAAAGCCACATAATCGGTTATGGCAGGTGCAAGTTTATCGTGAAAATCTCCAGGTTTTAAAATTTCATCACTTATTCGGCATAATTTTTCTCTTAATTGTTGTGTTTTCATTTGATATTATGAGGTTGTTAAATTTGATTAAAACTGAGGTATTGCACAAACCTCGGTACATCATCAAGATTTGGCGAGGCGGCATGTGGAAGCGCCTGCAACCATAAAACGAGGTCGCCTTGTTCGCCTGTAATGGGCACGGCAAGGTTTTCATCTGTTAATTGCTGAATCAATAATTCAGGGCTTTTATGTTGTAGTTCAGCTTCAATCTGAAGATGATACCCTGGAATAAGGCTAAATGGGCCACGATTTACAGGCACATCATTTAAATAGAGTAATCCTTGTATATAATATTTCGGGCCGATGTTAAAATCGATATCCCAATGTAGCGGACTACCTTTAAAAGTGTAATTTTTATTTACCGGTGGGTTAAAACTTACTTTTTCGCAATTGGGTAATAAGGCATCTGTTCCGTATAAACTTGCAAAAACAGATTTAACCTGATCATCGTGCCGGATAACATCAAGCGCCTCGTGCTGATAAAGCTGTAGCATAAGTCCTTGCAATAATTTATGGTTGGCATACCAGGTTTCTGGTTTATCCATATCCACACCAAGTGTTTCCATGATCAGGTCAATTACCGCATTACATCGCTTTGCATCAATTATTTTATCGATTTTTAAATACCCGTTTTCTTTCCAAAATTGATGTTGTGTTTCATTTAAAATACCCTCAAACGGAGCATCGGCAACATGGTTGGTTCCAAGCCATTCGTTAAACCTTATAGCGGCTTGGCGATAAAAACCAGCACCTTTTAACTGTATAATCCAGGCTGCAAAGTGTTCATCATCATTACATTCGTTGTATAAAAAGTGGTAAGTTTCAAATAATCCGATCTGAAAAAAATTGAGAAAGATTTTTTCCTGATGTGCATAATCTTTTCCAACATCCTTATTTGGAGATTTTGGATGATGGTATTGCCTGATAACACTTAAGAAATGGCAAGTTATAGGTTGTTGAGCGTTAGGAATGAGCATGCTGTTTTAGTGATAACAATTCTAACAAAAATTAATTAAACCTATAGTAGCCTGAATAAAAAATATTCGTTTCAGGGATATTAACACCTCCATATTATTTCAAAACTATTACTAAAACTTTTGAAGGTATCATCAACACATTTGTTACTTTTGATACTTTTCAGAACCACCTATGCTTAGCTCTATCTACCAAACATATAAAACTTCTTTTAGCGGACTGAGCAGAGAAACCTGGTTATTAAGCCTGGTAATGATGTTTAACAGGTGTGGAAGTATGTCGGTCCCATTTATGGGATTATATGTTACCCAAAGCCTGCACCGATCGGAAATGGATGCGGGTTTAATCATTACTTTATTTGGCGTTGGCTCTATACTTGGTTCGGCTACTGGTGGTAAATTAACCGATATGATCGGCTTTCGCCCCGTCCAAATTTTATCTTCCATTATAGGAGGTTTACTTTTTATTCTTTTTTCTACCATCACACATTTTTATACCTTATGCATTTTAGCTGTAATTATCAGCTTTTTCTCTGAGGCCTTCAGGCCGGCTAATTTTACTGCAGTTGCCCATTACGCCGCAGAAGGTACCACAACAAGATCTTATTCATTAAACAGGCTGGCGGTAAATATGGGCTGGTCTGTCGGGATTAGTTTTGCCGGTATTATTGCCTCTATTAATTACAGTTTACTTTTTGTTGTTGAGGGCGTGGTTAGCATTATTGTTGGTTTATTAATTCTGTCGTTTTTGCCACAGGTTAAAGGTTTTATAAAAAAAGCTAAAGAAACCGCCGGTCATATGATCATTACAAAACCGTGGGAAGATCCTTTTTATATAAAATTCATCCTGCTTACCACCGTATTTATAACCTGTGCCTTTTTAATGTTCAGGATCGTGCCTGTATTTTTTAAAGAGGAATGGCACATTGATGAATTTGCAATCGGCATTATTATCGGCATCAACGGAGCAGTAATTGCCTTGTTCGAAATGGTGATGATTAATAAAATTGAAGCCAAAAGATCGCCTATGTTTTTCATCATCGCCGGCGCAGTTTTATTTTCGGTTTCTTATATCATATTAAGTGCTCCGGTAAGTTTTCATATTGTGATGGCTGTAATTACCATTGTTGTTTTTACGCTCGGAGAAATGCTCTCTTTACCTTTTATCAATACCATTGTAATTAGCAGGAGTAACCAGCACAACAGGGGTTTGTATGCGGCGGGTTATACTTTGAGCTGGTCATGTGCTCAGGTTATAGGTCCGTACTTTGGTTTTCTCATTGCCAAAAATATGGGGTATAACTGGCTTTGGTTAGGGCTTGCCTGTATGCTTTTGTTATGCACCTGGGGATTTAACAGCTTGCATAAATCACAAAACAGCAAAGTAAATATTTAGAAAAATAAAACTGTAGAATTTTCACATCAGTGCCTTATTCCGGGGATTAATTTCCACACATCCCATTTTTTTTTAAAAAATGCTTCAAGCCATCCCTTGGCTTCGATAAACTTTTATTCATACTTCAATTAGTTAAGTACCAATAACTTTCCCTCCAATATCATTCACTTTTACGATCAAAAGGCTTTAACTGGCATGGTTTTTACAATTTGGGTAGTTGCATACCGGCGCTTTGGTTATGCCTGTTCTTAAACCAATACGTAATCCCATATTACTGATAGTTTAGGCATGCTTTGATAACGAAGTCATGCTGTAATTGAAGCTATCCAATCACTCAGGTTTCAGGTAAATTCCAAAAAAATGATTTAAATAACTATAAAACCAAAATTTTAAAATGAGGAAAAAAACAATTTATTTGCTGGGTATTTTATTAACCATTATACTCGGCACCCTGTTATACTGCAATTTTTGTTGTAGCTGTAAAACAAAAGTAACACAGGTAGTAAGTACCGTAAGCGCCCCAACATTACCCGCTAATGGCTTTAAACTCGAAACAAACGGTTATAACTATGCTACTGAAAAGAATTTCAACTTTCTTGGTAATGGATTTAACACCCTGCTCCCGCTAAATGATTCTATTAATATTGGTTTGGATAGCTTCAAAACATTCTTATCTAAAAACCCGAACATACAAGTATTGATTACCGGTTTTGCCAAGCGTGATGAAAAGAATACATCTGCTTTTACAAATTTAGGAGAGGCAAGAGCCGTTAACGTTAAAAACTATATGGTATCAAAAGGTTTCGAGTCACGTTTATTTGATACCAAAGGTAAAATTATAGATGAATGGAAAAAACAGGGTGATACCGTAATAGGACCAATCAGTTTTACCCTGTCTACCGTCAAAATCGACAGTACTGACTGGGCTGCTTTAAAAAGCAAAATTAATGCGACTCCATTAATTTTATACTTCCAGACGGGGCAAACAGAAATTAATTTATCGGGTACTGAAAGAGAAAACATATCAGAAATTGTAAAATACCTTGATCATGTCCCTAATAGTTCCATCAACGTTACGGGATATACTGATAACGCCGGTTCGGTTAAAAATAACATGAAATTGGGACAAGACAGAGCAGCGTTTTTGAAAGCCTACTTTATAAAAAATGGCATCCCTTTAAACAGAATTAACACTTCAAGCAAGGGGCAAAATGATCCTATCGCCAGCAACAACAGTGATGAGGGCAAAGCAAAAAACAGAAGAACAGTTGTAACCATTAATTAAAAAAGAAATAAAAAATACATTATGATGAATTTACCTTGTATCTTAATTCCTGCAGTTGTGGGTATATTATGTGGAATTTTAGGCTATTTAATCGGAAAAATGAATTCCAAGGCTAATATTTATACTCCGGCACCTAATATAGAGGCCGAATTAGAAAGCTATAAATCTAAATTAAAAAATTGCCAGGCCGATTTAAAAGAACAGAATGGTTATTTTGCTGAGTTATCAAAAGCTTACGAACTTAGTTTAGCTGCAAATACAGTTTCTTTTAATGCTGATTTGGCTGCCAGCGTTTTTGGTATACCCGTTAAATTAAATGATTTAAAAATTGTAGAAGGTATTGGACCAAAAATTGAAGAACTATTTAATGCAGCAGGCATTACAACCTGGAAAGAATTATCGACAACCAGTAATGATAAAATGCAGGAAATTTTAAATGCAGGCGGTGACAGATTTGCGGTTCATAACCCTTCAACATGGGCTAAACAATCAGAATTAGCCTACCAGGGCAAGTGGCAAGAATTAAAAAAATGGCAGGATGAACTGGATGGAGGTAAGACTGATTAATTAAAATAGGTAAAAAAACCAGATTATAAATGCCCCCAAGAGTTAAAAAACTTTTGGGGGCATCATTAAAAACAGGTTCCTAAGCACTGTTTATTTTACTTTCTGGGCTTTTACACCTTCATTTGTAATTTTTACAGGCAAAATGTTTCCATCCGCATCAAAATTCATTTCATCAATGCAGGTTACACGATGGTTTCCGTCGGTTTCGGTTAACGGTCTGCGGTGATAAACGATATAATATTTCCCTTTTTTCTCGTTAATGATTACAGAATGATGACCTGCTCCAGTAGCAATAGTAGGATCTTGTTTTAAGATTTTTCCTATTCTTTTAAAGGGGCCAAATGGCGAATCGCCCACAGCGTAAGCTACAGAATAATCAGGTCCTGTCCAGCCGCCTTCGCTCCACATAAAATAATATTTACCATTCCTGATGAACATGTATGGTCCTTCTACATAATTATCGGGTGTAATTTCTTTAAAGGTAGTACCGTCTTCAAAAGGTAAAAACCCACTAAAATCTTTATTCAATTTAGCAATGTTACAGTGTTTCCAGCCTCCATAAATGAGGTAATACTGCCCATCTTTATCTTTAAATACAAACTGATCAATAGGCTGGGCACCATTATAGAATTTATCTACCAAAGGCTTGCCCAAGTGATCTTTATATGGCCCCTCCGGTTTATCTGCAACAGCAACACCAATCCCTCCTGCTTCATTATCGCTCTGAATATCGTTGGCTCCAAAAAACAGGTAATATTTTTTGTCTTTTTGTACAATTGCAGGTGCCCACATGGCTTTATTAGCCCATTTTACGGCAGCTGTATCTAAAATATGGGGATGTTTTTTCCATTTCACTAAATCATCAGATGAAAAAGCATCCAGAAATACCTGTTCTTTATATTTCGCTGAATAGGTTGGATAAACCCAGTATTTATTATTGAATATAGCAGCATCAGGATCTGCGTACCAGCCCTGAAAAATCGGGTTTCCTGACTGGTTAATCGTTTTAGTATCCTGAGCAAAAGAAGTAAGTCCGGATAAAAGTAAAAGAGATGAGATGAGGTGTTTCATGCCACCAATTTAGAAAAAATTCCGTGTTTTAAAAATTAACGGTATGGTTTAATGGTAAAATACCTCTTTGGCTCCTCCTCAAACGACTGGCTATAATGATCAACAATGTTTTGGAAAGCAGTTACAGCACTTTTGGGTTACTTCAGTCCCGCTCTACATTTCAAATCCTCGCACTCATGCTTCGGGCTGTGGGTTTTACACTTCGATCGGGTTAAGTGACAGGGCAAACTGCACTATCTGGGGTTATAAACTGCATAATTAATCGCATTGCAGAAACAGGCTTTGATCTGAAAAACAGACCACTGTTAAATAAACCCGACAGTAGCGAAAATACTTTTTGTTGCAACGCTCTTAAACCCAGCATGACAGTGACACAAAAAGATTGAAGCGAATGGCGGGACTACAGCAGCTATGAAAAACAAACTGCTCATTTTCAAAAAATGGCAAAAAAATCCCTGCTTATAAAAATAGGCAGGGATGATCTTCAACTCGGCTCAGACGGAAGAAATATTTTTATCAACTTGTTTTTGAAAGCAATTACAGCACTTTTCGCTTTCAGTAGCCCCGCTCTACATTTCAAATCCTCGCCCTCATGCTTCGGGCTGTGGGTTTTACACTTCGATCGGGTTTAAATGGCAGGGCAAACTGCACTATTTGGAGCTGTATGGAGCACCATTTATGCCATTGCAGGAACAGGCTTTGATCTGAAAAACAGACCACTGTTAAATAAACCCGACAGTAGCGGAAATACTTTTTGTTGCAACGCTCTTAAAACCAGCATGACAGTGACACAAAAAGATTGAAGCGAATGGCGGGACTAAAGCAGCTATGAAAAACAAACTGCTCATTTTCAAAAAATGGCAAAAAAAATCCCTGCTTATAAAAATAGGCAGGGATGATCTTCGACTCCGATCAGACTGACAAATAAGATGACTTATTTGCTCAATTCCGCGAAATATTTATGGAACAGCGGCAAAGTCTCTATTCCTTTATAATAGTTATAAATATCGTATTTTTCGTTTGGAGAGTGCAGTGCATCGCTATCTAAACCGAAACCAAAAAGTACCGATTTAATACCCAATACATCTTCGAACAGCGCCACAATCGGGATACTGCCACCACCACGGGTTGGGATAGCCTTTTTACCGAAACTATCTTCAATTGCTTTTTCTGCAGCCTGGTAAGCAATGCTATCGGTTGGGGTTACCACCGGTTCGCCACCATGGTGAGGGGTAACTTTAACCTTTACATTTTTAGGGGCAATGCTTTCGAAATGTTTGGTGAAAATTTCTGCAATTTCTTCTGAACTTTGGTGTGGAACCAAACGCATAGAGATTTTGGCATTGGCTTTACTTGGCAATACTGTTTTTGCACCTTCGCCAATATAACCGCTCCAGATACCATTTACTTCTAAAGTTGGGCGTGTACCGGTACGTTCTAACGTAGAATATCCTTTTTCGCCCCAAACTTCTTCAATATTCAGGTCTTTTTTATACTCTGTCTCATCATAAGGAGCTGCATTTAATGCTTTTTTCTCTTCATCAGTTAACTCTTGTACTTTATCATAAAAAGCAGGAATAGTGATATGGTTATTTTCATCATGTAATGAAGCGATCATTTTGCATAAAATAGTAGCCGGATTTGCCACTGCACCACCATAAACACCAGAGTGCAAATCGCGGTTTGGACCAACCACTTCTACTTCCATATAAGCTAAACCACGTAAACCGGTTTCGATAGAAGGATGTTCCATACTGATCATTGAGGTATCAGAAATTAAAACTACATCGGCTTTTAAACGCTCGGCATTCGCTTTTACAAAAATACCCAGGTTTACAGAACCTACCTCCTCTTCGCCTTCGATCATAAATTTAACGTTGCAAGCCAAAGTATTGGTTTCCATCATTAACTCGAAAGCTTTAACATGCATGTAAAACTGACCTTTATCATCACAGGCACCACGGGCATAAATTTTGCCATCGCGTACGGTTGGTTCAAAAGGCGGCGTATGCCAAAGTTCTAATGGATCAGCAGGCTGAACATCATAGTGGCCATATATTAAAACGGTTGGTAAAGAAGCATCTATAATTTTTTCGCCGTACACAATCGGATAACCGGCCGTTGGGCAAATCTCAACTTGATCAGCACCTGCATCTTTTAATTTCTGCGCAACATAATCGGCAGTTTTTAAAACATCGCCTTTGTATTTCGGATCAGCACTAACCGACGGAAAACGCAATAACTCAAACAACTCATCTAAAAAACGTTGTTTGTGCGTTTCTACATAATTTTTAATCTCTTGCATAACAAAATGAATTTGGACAAATATAGGCTTTACCAAATAAATGGCATACTAAGTAACTACAATTTATAACTTTCAATAAGTAATTTAGGTTCCTGGCCAGAACGTTTCCTTTTAAATTTAAGTCCGTCTATTAAGGGATACAAAAAAATAGTTTATTGTTTGTAAAAAATAATAGTATAACATTATTTGTATAGACTTTTTTGTAAATTGCGCCTTTAACAGATATCCTTAAAACCTGTAAGTAAGAATTTTAACAATGAAGTTTAGCGCAAAAGTATTTTTATCTCTGCTGCTGCTTCTGTTTGTCTGCATTTCTTCATTCGCTCAGGGTCAAAACCCCACCCGGGTAAGTTGCCCTGAAGCAGCTCAATATTACGCTAAAGACAGTATAAACATAGTAACTTTTGGAGCCAGTACGGTAGAAGGCGTAAATGGTGTTGGCTTCCAAACCATGCTTCAGAATAATTTTTTAAATTGTTACACCAATAAAACAGTCGATATTACCAATCACGGTATTGGCGGGCAAACCACTTTTCAAGGCTTATTGAGGATTGATAATGCAATAGCCAATAGAACGGGTTTTATTGTGATTGATATGGGAATTAATGATGCCGTTGCCATTGCCGGTGGTAAAGGCAGCATAGCAGAAACGGTTGCCAATATGCGGGTATTTATAACTTCGAGTTTGAAACAGAAATTGGTCCCAATTTTATGCACCCTCCAGTTTGTTGATGACAGGACCAATAAAGGTTATATTGCCGTAAACACCAACATCAGAAATATTAATGCTGCTTACCGAAAACTGGCTACTGAATATAAAATTTACCTTGCTGATGTAAATGCAGTAATGAGACGCGATTTCACATTATATCAGGATGCGTTTCACCCTAATGCACGTGGGTACCGATTGGTAAGTTATGTAATTTTCGATGCCATTAATAAAGCCATTTTTGATAAATTCTTAAAATTTACCGTTTCTCAGAATTACCCAAACCCAGCTGCAATGCAAACTTTTATTGATGTGGTTTTGCCAGAATCGGATAAACTCAACATTCAGATTTACGATTTAATGGGCAGATTGGTAAAAACTGTGGTAAATGAATACCTCAACACAGGAAAACATACACTTGAAATTAATACTTCTACTTTTGTGCCCGGCATTTACTTTTTTAAGATCTCTTCCGATTCGGGTCAGTATAACACGGCAAAAAAGTTTATCGTAGCGAGGTAACAAAAATTTTTAATTATAGTCAGATAATGGATTAATATGTTTTATATCTTTAACCATGTCTGCAGATACACCTTTCACTAACGAAGCTATTGATATTGAGCACCTTCCTAAATATGAAGAAATCTCATTAAAGCAGCCCCACCCCGATTATTGGAAAATCATCTGTATTAACTTGTCAATCTTCTTCGGTTTACTGGGTATAGGATTGGGTTCACTTTTATTATTTGTTGATGAAATAAGGCCAAATGCCGTTTGGATTATTCCTGTATATATTGTTTTTGTCATTCTCTTTTTCCTGCTTTTTCGTTTGAGTTTTAAAAAACGGGGTTATGCGGTACGTACGCATGATGTAATCTATAAAAGTGGCGTTGTAGCCGAATCAACCACCATTATTCCTTTAAACAGGATTCAGCATATCGAATTAAATGAAGGTATTTTCTCTAGAATATACAAATTAGGATCACTACAGGTTTTTACCGCTGGTGGCCAAAGCGGGCATATTCACATTTCGGGTATTGCCATTAATGAAGCAAAAAGCATCAGGGATTTGTTGTTAAAAAAATTAGACCTTCTCGAAAATCCTGAAACTGAAGCATAATGGATAACGATTTTAGTAAACCACAGCGCGAATCGGCCTTTGGCATTATTGTAATGGGTGTATATACTGCTTTTCAGATCATTAAAGGAACTTTTTTCATTTTCGTTATCGCATTTTTAAAAATGCAGATTAAAGACATTATTTATGTTTTGCTCGGTGCCGTTGTTATTATCTTGTTCAGTTTCCTTCTTGCTTATTTACGATACCTAAAATTCACTTTCTTTTTAGACAAAGAAAAGCAGGAATTTGTGGTAAATAAAGGCATATTCAACCGCGATCAGGTGATTATCCAGCTCGATAAAATACAACAGGTTAACATCAACCAGAATATCCTGCAGAAAATTATCGGTGTTTATGGTTTAAAAATCGATACTGCCGGTGCTCATGGAGAAGAAGTAAGCATAAAAGCGATTGATGAAACTTCTGCTTACAACCTTAAAGGGCATCTTTTAAATAGAAAAACCGCAAATGAAGCACAACCAGAAATTGCAAATGAAAATCATATAGCAGAAGAAACTCCGTTTTTAAGAATAAGCAGCTGGACTTTATTTAAAGTAGGCCTAACCTCCAATTATGGACAAAGTTTAGCCTTGCTTGCGGCATTTTTTTATACCGTTATTTATGAAGGAAGACAACTACTTGATGCTTTTAAAATTAACAAAGATGAAATTCAGAGTACCGTAACGGGTATGCTCACTATTGTTACGGTATTTATTTTAATTGCATGCCTTTTAGCCGTATTACTGGTTATTAACCTGGTGAGAACTTTTTATAAATACTTCGAGTTAGAAATTAGCCAGCATAAAGATACCCTCCTGCTGTCTTCGGGATTGATTGCCAAAAAAAATACGCTGATCAGTCCGAATAAAGTGCAGATTACCAAATACAGCCAGAACTACTTTCAGAAAAAGATGAATATGCTGAATATGAGTTTAAGGCAGGCACATTTCGGGCAAAGTAAAAAGGGGCACGAAATGCAAGGAAATACATTGGAAATTCCAGGCTGCAACCCCATTGAGCGTGATGAATTATTAAAAATGATATTGGGCGAAGCCCCCTTAAAAGGAAAAACCTTTATCCCCGACTGGCGATTTTTAAACCTGCCTATTTTCTTTAAACTGGTTATGCCTGTTTCGATTTTTTTAATCCTGGCTTTCAATATCCCTGAGATGAAACCTTTTACCGGCATCGCAATAGGGTACTTTGTTATCGGTGTGCTGATGATTTATATTAGTTATAAAAGACACCGCATTTCGGTAAATCAGGATTTTATCATCAAAAAAAGTGGAATCTGGGATGTTTCGAATGAAATTGTCAAGCCAGATAAAATTCAGGCCATTACTACTTTTCAATATCCATGGCACAAAGGGGTTGATGTTGGCCACCTCTCTTTACACACTGCTGCCGGTCAGATCCATTTCAAGTATGGGAATTATACCGCAATTAAAAAACTGGTAAATTATTGGCTATATCAGCTAGAGAGTGGTAATAAAGATTGGATGTAGTTAAGGTGGAAGGCTTTAAGGTGGAAGGTAGAGGGTGAAATAGTGTATTATTTGGTTTGCATCCTCCGTTTGCTGTAGTTCGTGTATTTCTAAGAACCGTTATGCTATGACATTTAAATCTTGATAATAGCACCAAGCTGCGCCATGGTTCGTGTCTCGAAACAAACCGTTAATTTAACAAAACCTCGGTGAGGCAGGTATTGGCTTTTCATGTGTGGCCTGCGGGATATGCCTGCAGGCCACACTATTCATTTTGCAAAATCATTTTAGATGAGGTGGGGAACTAGAGGATCATAATTCCGGTGATGTTTGCTGCCTGCTTATAAACAGCAATAACTTCATCAGCATTTTGCATTTGCTTTTTTACGGTAATCGAAACATATTTACCGGTTTTTGAAGGCTGCTCAACAAACTCATCGTCAGGTAAAATGGCACGTAGATCTTGTATTTTGTCTAAGCCCCCAGTGATAATAAATTTAAAATTGTAAATTCCAGGAAACTGCTCAACACTTTCTAATTTCTCTTTTAAATTGGCATAAATATCTGTACTTCCTCCATCCGGGATATCAGAAAACTCAATATCTTTATTTATATTTTTCTCTTCCATAGTGAAAGCATATCAAATTCTATACCCAAATCATTAAGGTGTAATTCTGACAGAACACTATATTTATTTAAGACAAAATTCCGCCATTTTGCGCAATAAAATAGCTTCTGGGTTTTAAAATTCTTAATAGTAGCACAAACCCATTTTAAATAAACCTTGGCGAAGCGGATACCGGCCTAAAGTGTAAGGCCTGCAGGCGTATGAGCAAAGCAAAGGACTAAAGAAGCCGATGAAATACTAATGCGGTTTTTCTCAAAATCAATTCAATATCAACATCTGCCATGTTTCGTGCCCTTTCAAATCATTATTTAACCATTTAAGGCATATAAGTCCCATGTAAACTCAACGTAAAACCTTTTGGCAATATGGGCATCCAAACCTTATATTTTCTTATATGATTGATGACCAAACAAGCCATGATTTGTGCCTCCTAACCATGCACCACATATCAGCTCAACCATAAAAAGATTCTTAAACATCTCAAAATGATGTATGCTTCGGTTTTCAAATAATTACTAACAACTTTGGCAAAAAGCCCCAAGAATTGTTATTTTTGAGCCTCAAAAAAACAGGAGCCGATTTGAATTATTTAGAAGGATTAAACCCACAACAAAGAGCAGCAGTAGAGAACACAAAAGGACCAGTAATGATTGTTGCAGGTGCAGGTTCGGGCAAAACCAGGGTAATTACGTTTCGTGTTGCCCACCTGATTCAAACCGGTACCGATCCGTTTAACATTCTGGTTTTAACCTTTACCAACAAAGCAAGTAAGGATATGCGCGAGCGTATCAGTAAAGTGATTGGTGCTGAGGCAAAAAACATCTGGATGGGTACTTTTCACTCCGTTTTTGCGAAAATTTTGCGTGTAGAGGCCGAAAAAATCGGTTATCCGAACAATTTTACCATTTACGATACCGACGATAGCAAAAGCGTACTGCGTGCCATTTTGAAAGAAATGCAGCTGGATGATAAACTTTATGCTGTAAATTTCGTTTTCGGCCGAATTTCATCCGCAAAAAACAACCTGATTTCCTGGGGTGAATATCAATCGAATGACCAGATTCAGGCAGAAGATATTCAAAATAAACGTCCGCTTATTGGGCAGATTTACGAACAATATGCTAAACGCTGCTTTAGGGCTGGCGCAATGGATTTTGACGATTTACTCTTCAAAACGAATATTCTATTAAAGGAACACCCTGAAGTTTTAAATAAATATCAGCAAAAATTCAGGTATTTAATGGTGGATGAGTACCAGGATACCAACTTTTCGCAATATACCATTGTGAAAAAACTGGCTGCAGCTTACCAGAACATTTGTGTGGTGGGTGATGATGCACAAAGTATCTATGCTTTCCGTGGGGCAAATATCCAGAATATCCTAAATTTCGAACGCGATTATCCCGACTTAAAGGTTTATAAATTAGAACAGAACTACCGTTCTACCCAAAATATTGTTGATGCGGCAAGCAGCATCATTGCCAACAACAAAAACCAGCTGGAAAAAAATGTATTTTCAGAAAATGTTGAAGGTGACAGAATTAAGGTTGCGCGTGCTTTTACCGATAACGAGGAAGGTAAACTGGTTGCCGAATCGATTATCCAGGAACGTAGTACGAAAGGTTACCAACATAGTGATTTTGCCATTTTATACCGTACCAATGCACAAAGCAGGGCAATGGAGGAAGGTTTACGCAAGCTTAACATCCCATACAGAATATATGGCGGTCAGTCTTTTTACCAACGTAAAGAGATTAAAGATTTAATTGCTTATTTCCGTTTAACTTTTAATCCAAAGGACGAAGAAGCCATAAAAAGGGTAATTAATTACCCAAAGCGTGGTATTGGAGATACCTCTATTGATAAAATCATCGTTGCGGCAGACCAGAATGGAAAAACCATGTGGGATGTAATTTCGAATGCACACGAATATGTTGACGGACGTTTAGCCAATCAACTGAACGATTTTTCGATGATGGTACAAAGTTTTCAGGCCGAGGCAAAAAAACTCGATGCTTATGATTCGGCCTTGTTTATTGCGCAACATACCGGTATTTTAAAGGAACTTTATACAGACGACAGCGTTGAAGGACGAAGCCGTTACGAAAATATACAAGAGTTATTAAATGGTATTAAAGAATTTGCAGAACGTGAGGATATAGAAGAAAAAGGGCTGGATATTTTTATGCAGGATGTTGCCCTTTTAACCAACGATGATAAAGATGGCGATAAAAACAAGGATACTGTTTCTTTAATGACCATCCACTCGGCGAAAGGCTTGGAATTTAAAAACGTATTTATTGTGGGCTTGGAAGAAAATCTTTTTCCATCGCAAATGTCGGTTAATTCCCGTTCTGACCTGGAAGAGGAACGCCGTTTGTTTTATGTAGCCATTACGCGTGCAGAAATTAAGTTAACCATCACTTATGCTACTTCGCGCTACCGTTGGGGAACATTAACCAATTGCGAACCAAGCCGTTTCATCAACGAAATTAACCCTAAGTTTTTAGAACTGGATGTTAAACCTGCTAAATCAACCAGTTTTGATGGTAATTTTGATGATGACCGCAAATCGTGGACATCACAACCACGCGATTTCATTAGCAAACCTAAACCAGCAGCTGGTGCAACCACTTCTGCCCTACCAGTTCGACCAAAAACAACATCATTACTGGCAAAAGCCCACATCCCAACGCCTGGTTTTACCCCATCACAAGCACATGAATTTCAGGGTGGTATGGAAGTAGAACACGAAAAATTCGGCTTCGGAAAAATCATCAGTTTAGAAGGAACATTACCTGATGTTAAAGCAACGGTATTTTTCCAGGGATTAGGCAACAAACAGTTACTGCTTAAATTTGCGAAACTGATGATTGTGAAATAAGTTTTTTACCACAAAGGCACCAAGTCACGAAGAGCATTAATTTATACTTTATGTTTTTGTGCCTTCGTGGGTTAATTATGGAAAATGTAATGTGGATGATGGAATAATTTATCCTTTCACTTTGCGTCCTTTTCCCTTTTCTCTCTGCAACCTTTGCGGTTAAAACCACTTGAAAAAACACAAAATTATCCTTAATATTGAGGTCGGTTCTTCCGATTACAAACCATGCAACTTACCAGGTTAGAAATTAAAGGTTTTAAGAGTTTTGGCGATAAAGTGACCATCAATTTTAATGAGGGGGTTACGGCTATTGTTGGACCCAATGGTTGCGGGAAATCAAATGTAATTGATGCCATGCGCTGGGTTTTGGGCGAGCAGAGTACCAAAGCTTTGCGTTCTGAAAAGATGGAAAACATCATCTTCAACGGAACTAAAAACCGTAAACAAGCGCAACTTGCTGAAGTTTCATTAAGCTTTGATAATACCAAAAACATCCTTCCTACAGCCTACTCGCAGGTTACCGTAACACGGAAACTTTATAGAAACGGCGATAGCGAGTACCGTTTAAACGATGTTCAGTGCAGGCTAAAAGATATTACGGACCTCTTTTTAGATACAGGGATCGGCTCAGATAGTTATTCGATCATCGAGCTGAAAATGGTTGATGAAATTATCACCAATAAAGAACACAGTCGCCGTTCCTTATTTGAGGAAGCATCGGGGATTTCGAAATATAAATTACGTAAAAAACAGACTTTCAATAAGTTAAAAGATACCGAAACTGATTTAGAACGTGTTGAGGACTTACTTTTTGAAATTGAGAAAAACCTTAAAACCTTAGAAAATCAGGCCCGTAAGGCTGAACGTTATTATAAATTAAAAGAACAGTATCGCGAATTGAGCGTTCAACTGGCTACACACCGTATTGCGTTCTTCCGCACAGATTTAAGTGCATTGGAAACACAGGAACAAAGTCAGCTGGTAAACCGGACAGAGCTTAGCAATAAAATAGATACCGGCGAAGCAGAACTACAAAAGCTTAAACTGGGCAGCATCAGTCAGGAAAAAAACCTTTCCGTACAACAGAAAGCTACAAATGAATTTGTTTCTAAAATTCGTGCCTACGAAAGCGAGAAAAAGGTAAAAAATGAACAAATGCGTTTCTTGCAGGAAAAAGAAACACGTTTATCTGGTGAACTTGAAAAGGATAAAAACCAGGTTAACCACATTAAGTATAACATTAAACGCTTAAACGAAGAAGTGGTAACAGAAACCGAGGTATTTAACCGTCTGGATTCTGACTTAAAAACCTTAAAATCAACCCTTGATACTTTACGAGAGCAACAACAAACAGAAAAAAACAGGATTGATAACCTCATAAAATCTGTTAACGAACTGCAAAACACAGTTTATCAATCGCAAAAAGAAATAGACATCCTTAACATCCAGAAAGATGCCCTTGTACAGGAAACAAACCGGAATGTGGATGATACCGAAACCAAAACCTTAGAATTAAAAGCATTTGACCATGCTTTGGCTGAGTTGGATATCCAGGTAAGGGAAAAACAGGCCAATATTAAAAACCTAACGGAAGCTGAGGAAATCTTAAAAGAAAAATTAGCGGCTTCAGAAATCAACCTAAGTTCGAACAAGGAAAAATTAACGGCCGAAAATCGTAAAAAAGATGCCAAACAGAACGAGTATAACCTGACTAAATCGCTGGTTGATAGTTTAGAAGGCTTTCCGGAATCGATTCGTTTTTTAAAGAAAAACAATGCTTTTGCAAAAAGTGCACTGCTTCTTTCTGATATTTTATTTTGTAACGAAGATTATCGCATCGCTATTGAAAATTACCTCGAGCCGGTAATGAACCATTATGTGGTAGAGAAATATGCCGACGCTGTTCAGGCCATTAATCTTTTAACCGATGCCAGTCGTGGAAGGGCGAATTTCTTTATATTAGAGAATGTTCCCGATAAAAATCCCGTTATTGGTACTCACGAAGGTTTGGTTTCTGCATTATCGGTAATTGAAGTAGACAAAAAATATCAGCATCTCTGCAATTTGCTGTTACAAAATGTATATATAGCTATAGCGGAACAGGAAAATCTTTTTAAAGCAACGCCAACCGATAGTTTAACCATTTTGGCTAAAAACGGAAAATATGCCCAAACCAAATTCACTTTGGCAGGTGGCTCGGTAGGTTTATTTGAAGGAAAACGTATTGGCCGTGCGAAGAATTTAGAAAATCTGGCGAAAGAAATTAAGGCTTCAGAGTCATTGATTAACCAGTATGATGCTGCAATTAAAGCTGAAACAGATCATATATTTAATCTTAAAGAGGCATCTAAAATTAATCAGATCAATAGTTTGCAGCAGGAAATGAACCGTTTAAACAACGAACACATTTCGGTGCAAACCCGCCGCGATCAGTACCAGGAGTTTATCACCACCAGTGAAAACCGCAAAACAGATATTGCGCAAAAGATTGTATCAATAGAAAAAGCCTTGTCAGAAAAATTGCCAGCGCTGGTTCAACTGCAAAAAGATCAGCAGGAAGCGCATGTGAATCTGCAAGAGCAACAACTTAACTATCAGGAAATTGCCGACCAGGTAAACGAAAGCGCAGGTAAATATAACCAGGACAATATCCGGTTCCACCAACAACAGAATAAACTTTCAAGCCTGGAAAAAGACCTGGATTACCGTTTTGTACAGGAAGAAGCCTTAAACAAGCGTATTGCCCAAAATGATAAAGAATTGCAGGAAGCGTTGGTTCAAATTACGGCAACTTTACAACATACTGACCTGAACGATGATACGCTTTTAGAGATGTATCAGCAACGCGAAGAGATGGAAAAAGGCCTTGCCGAAGCCGAACAAGCTTATTTTACGAGTAAAGGAAGTATCAACGAAGTGGAGAACGACCTGACCAATATCCGTAAAAACCGTGAAGAAACTGATTTTCTGTTAACGGAGATCAAGGACAAAAAAAATGCACTAAAAATTGATTTGAATGCCTTAAAAGAACGTTTAGCAGTCGAATTTAATATTGATATCAACGATCTTTTAGAAACTGATACTGAAATTGAGGCTTTAGAAAGTGAGTTCGATCTACGCCAAAAAGTAGAGAAGATGAAGCGTCAGCTGGATGAATTTGGCGCCATCAACTCTATGGCTATGGAGGCTTTTAAAGAAATGGAAGAGCGTTACACCTTTATCCAGAACCAGAAAAAAGACCTTAATGCAGCTAAAACGGATCTTTTACAAACGATAAAAGAGATAGACGATAACGCGAAAGATAAATTTATGCAGGCTTTTACACAGGCTCGGGAACATTTTATCGTGGTTTTTCGCTCTTTATTTAATGAAGAAGATAGCTGCGACCTGATTTTATCAGATATTAACAACCCATTAGAAGCCGATATTGATATTGTGGCCCGTCCGAAAGGTAAAAGGCCTTTATCCATCAATCAGTTATCCGGTGGAGAAAAAACATTAACGGCAACCGCATTGTTGTTTTCACTTTACCTCTTAAAACCTGCCCCTTTCTGTATTTTCGATGAGGTTGATGCACCATTGGACGATACTAACATCGATAAATTCAATAATATTATCCGCAAATTCTCCGATCAATCTCAGTTTATCATTGTATCGCATAACAAACGCACCATTGCCAGCACTGATATTATTTATGGGGTAACGATGGTAGAACAGGGCGTTTCGAGGGTTGTAGCCGTAGATTTAAGAGAAGTAGCAGCGTAAAAGCTTAAAGTTAAAAGCAGAAAGGCCAGAGCAAAACCTATCTTATTGGAGTTTCTACCGTCATTATATTCTGTGTCATGCTGAGGCACGAAGCATCTGTTTCATATTTTGTTATGCTTCTTATCTCAGCATGACAAAATATTCAAGGTTGCTGCAAATAAAAAGTATTCTGTTCCCATCAGTTTTAGAAATGCAATACAGTAAACTAAACTACGTTTTCCTTTCTATAGCCTAATAATTAATATCTTTAGAAAAATTTAGGCAATAATCGTCCTTTCGAGCGAAATGAACGAAGTCGAGAAATCTATAGCAATAGATCTCTCCATTCCGCCATGCTCCGGTCGAGATGACGACCATAACTTATTACATTATAACCATGAAAATCCTATATATCCTTCCCTTAGCCATGATGCTAAGCTGCTGTTCATCAGTAAAAAATCAAACCAGTACCACTGATTCCGGCAAATTAGATACCCAGTTATTGAAAGATGTAGAAGTGCTGTCATCAGATGCCTATCAAGGCCGAAAAACCGGAACAAAAGGCGCAGAAATGGCCAGGGCTTATATTATAGAAAGATTTCAAAAACTAGGCTTAAAATCATATCCACAACATGTAAACTATGCACAGGAATTTACTTTTAATGGCAGAAATGGTGCAAAAGTAAATGGAACCAATATTATCGGCTATATTCCGGGAAAAGGAAACAATGTAATTGTGGTTTCGGCACATTACGACCACTTGGGTGTAGTAAAAGATGAAGTTTTTAATGGAGCGGATGATAATGCATCCGGAACAGCGGGTCTGTTAAAAATCGCAGCCTACTTTGCAAAAAACAAACCTAATAATACCATTATTTTTGCTTCTTTTGATGCTGAAGAAATGGGGCTGCAAGGCTCTAAAGCATTTGTAGGCAATCCTCCAGTATCCATTAACACCATTGCTATCGATCTGAATATGGATATGATTAGTCATAGCGACAAAGGTGAGTTGTATATTTGCGGAACCTTTAAACACCCTGATTTAAAGAAATACGTAGATACTACAAAAACCAATATCAAATTGCTTTTTGGTCACGACGATCCCAAACAAGGTCACGATGATTGGACCAACCAGAGCGATCAAGGGTCTTTTAATGCCAAAAACATTCCGTTTTTGTATTTTGGGGTAGAAGATCATAAAGATTACCACAAAGCTACCGACGAATATTCGACCATTACCAAACCGTTTTTCAGCAATGCGGCAAGTGCGGTATTAGATGTTGTAAAAAATATCGACAGTCAAACTGGCTTACAGCTGTTACTAAAAGATAAAATGAGGATGATGGACAATCCAAGAAAATCGGAAAGATTTTAAAAAAGCGATCAATTTAACCCAAGCCTGCCCTATGTGGCGGGCTTTTTTATGTCTTGACATTTTTAAATATAAATTATTTAGCTGTATATCAACTAATTAAAAATACTACTATAAAAATAGTTTGCAAACTATTTTTATAGTAGTAACTTCATTTATCCGAACTACAAAAATAGTTACCATGATAAAAGAACTCACAAAAGCAGAAGAACAGGTGATGCTCATCCTTTGGGAAATGGGCGAAGCACTGACAAAAGACGTGATCGAAAAAATGAATGAGCCCAAACCTGCCTACAATACCGTTTCAACGGTAATCAGGGTTTTAGAGGGAAAAGGTTTTGTTGATCACAAAGCCGTTGGAAATACACATATCTACTTCCCCATTATAAAAGAAACTGATTATAAACGTTTTGCCTTCGACAAGGTAATGAATAATTACTTCGAAAACTCATACGAAAGTTTGGTTTCCTTTCTGGTCAAAGAAAAAAGTATGAGTACCGAAGAGCTCAACGAAATTATTCAATTAGCAGAGAAACTTAAAAAAGACAAATGATGGGCTGGCTATATTATTTACTCGAAGCAAATCTATACCTTATGCTGTTTTATGGATTTTATAGATTATTTCTCCACAGGGAAACCTTTTACGAATTAAACAGATACTACCTTATATTCAGTACAATACTTGCCTACCTACTTCCATTTTTTCAGTTAGGTTTCTTAAAAAAAGATATAATAGGAGGTTATAATGAAAATATCCATATTCAAGACACGGCACCGTTGCTGAGTGCAGCCAATGTATGTTTATCGATCTACATCATCATCTGCCTTATTTTGAGTTTAAAGATTTTTTGGGGGTTACGCCACATCAAAAAATTAACGCGTAATGCTAAAAAACGTAAGGAAAATGGTATTACCATAATCGAGATAGACCATTCCAAGATCGCATTTTCATTCTTTAATTTATTGTTTATCGATCCTGAAATGAACCAAAAGGATACGGTATTAAAGCACGAAATGGTTCACATTAAACAAAAGCATAGCATTGATATTTTATTTTTTGAACTGATACAAATTTCAAGCTGGTTTAATCCAGTTACTTATTTCATCAAAAACGACATCAAACTCATCCACGAATATTTAGCCGACGAAGCAACTACCCAAAAAGACATTGCGAAATATGAATATGCATTATTTCTAATTCAAAATTCATATGGAAATCAAGAGGTTAAACTTAGCAATCAATTTTTCAATTCTTCACTACTAAAAAATAGAATAAGTATGTTAAATCAAAAAAAATCAGCGAAATGGGCCAGGCTCAGATTGTTATTGGTACTTCCTGTCGTTGGCGGAATGCTTTGTACCTCAACCATGGCTTTAACCAAAAATTATACAGTTGTCGATTTGTTTCCTAAAAAAGTAACAGCGTTAAATATTAAACTACAAGATACCGTTAAGAGACCAAAGGCTAAGGAAATTGTTATTGCTGAACCTGTTCCACAAGTAAAACAAGTAAGGAGCGTAAAATTAGCACCACCTCCGCCGATAGAACCAGCACCAAAATCTAAAAGCGCCAAAAAACAAATGAAAAGCGTAGCTCCTCCACCACCTCCAATGGAACCAAAGTCTGCCAAGGGTGAAATATTGGAAATAAAATTAAGTCCGCCGCCACCGCCAGTAGAACCTGGTACTTTAAAAGGGAAAAAGCCTACTCAAACAAAAGTTGGTCAAGTTCGTTTCGCTCCTCCTGTTGTAACAAAAGATAAAAAGAACTTGCCAGTACCACCGCCACCACCAGTTGAACCAAAAACTAAAAAAAGCAGTGGTAAATAGCGAAAGGTAATATATAAAGTAAAAGATAATTACTGCGGCACGTAAACCACATATTTAGTCTCAAAAAAATCTTCCTCAAAATAAGCTGAAAGCGGATATAATTCTGCTTTCAGTTTCGATTCTTTGATTTCTTCAGCCAAATCGCCACCTTTCAGGTACAAAATGCCGTTCGGAATAGCATTTAATGAGTCTTTTTTAAATTTCCCTTGTATCCATGGGTAAAATTCGCCTAAACGCGTAACCGCTCTAGATACCACAAAGTTAAATTTCTCTTTAATTTGCTCTGCCCGTAAATGGTCGGCCCTTAAATTCTCCAAACCTAATGCCGAAGCCACTTCTTTTACCACCTTAATTTTTTTTCCGATAGAATCTACCAGATAGAATTGCGTTTCAGGAAATAAAATTGCCAGCGGAATACCTGGAAAACCACCACCAGTACCTACATCTAAAACAGATTCGCCAGCTTTAAACATGCATACTTTAGCTATCCCCAATGAATGCAATACATGGCGTTCGTACAATTCTTCAATATCTTTTCTCGAAATTACATTGATCTGTGCATTCCAAAAGCTATATAATTCGAATAATTGCGAAAATTGGGAAATCTGTTTTTCGCTTAAATCAGGAAAATATTTTAAAACGATATCGGGCTTTACATCAAGCATATTGTAATTTCTAAAGATTAATGAATTATTTCCAGTTTACTTTTTTCTTGCCAAACAGGGCCAAAAATCCGTTAAGGGTTAAAAACAGGAACAAAAGTATATCTAAAATCGGGAACCACCAACGCAAATCGCTATAGTTTAAGCGTTTTAGCAATTTAGGATAGATAAAACACCTGATAATAATGCTAAATGCAAAAATGCCTAAGGCTACATATTGTGCATCCCGGCTTAAAAACATACATGCAGCAAAAAAAGCATAAAAAAGGAACTGGGCTACAATTTGAAGGGTTAAAATAAACTTATGTTTAGGTTTATATAATTTTCCAGCACCAAAATGACGCTTTTTTTGTTTAAGATAACCTCTCCAGGTTTTATTTGGTTCGCTCCAAACGTGGCTGTCCTGATGTAATCGGATTTCAGTATTGTATTTATTGGCATGCGCATTTACAAACAAATCGTCATCACCGGATGGGATATGCATGTGTGCGGCAAATCCTTTATTTTTAAAAAAAAGTGATTTTTTATAAGCCATATTCCTTCCAACCCCCATATAAGGCATGCCTTTTAAGGTAAAAGACAGGTAATTTACAGCAGTGAAAAAAGTTTCAAAGCGGATCAGCGCATTTAAAAGGCTTCTCTTTTTCATATAAGGAGAATAACCCAATACGATATCGGTATTTTCATCGGCCGGTTGTTGCATATCCATTAACCAACGTTCGGAGTTGGGCGTACAATCGGCATCGGTAAACACCAGCCAATCATATTTTGCGGCCTTTATTCCCATGGTTACCGCGAATTTTTTGCCTGCAATAAATTTATCGTTATCTAAAATTTTAACAATCCTGATGTTGCTGTATTTCTTTTCAAATTGCTCTAAAAATTCCTCTGTTCCATCCCATGAGCGATCGTTAACCACTACAACTTCGTATTGAGGGTAATCCTGGTTTAATAAGATAGGCAGGTATTTCTCTAAGTTTACAATTTCATTTCTGGCACAAACAATCACGCTTATCGGTTTTTGGGCCGATAACGGCACCTCTTCGATATGCACATTGGCCAGTTTTAAATGTACGAAAAGCACATAATACAGCTGAACCAAAAGGCAAAAAGCCAATATCGAGAGCAGAATAATTTCAAGCGGGGTTAATATCACGATGGTAAAATAAATAGGCGCAAATTTCTCATTTTTAATCTGTAAAACACTTTTATGTGGATAAAAAATTAAACAAAATAATGCCCTCAATTTTTGCTATTTTTGGCAGATTTTTGACGAGAAAAAACACATTATGAAATTTAGTTTACAGGCTAACGATCCACTATCAAAAGCCAGGGCTGGCACAGTAACAACGGCCCATGGCGAAATACAAACCCCAATTTTTATGCCTGTGGGCACTGCCGGAACGGTTAAAGCCGTACATCAGCGCGAACTTAAAGATGATATCGATGCAAAAATCATTTTAGGTAATACTTACCACCTTTATTTGAGGCCAGGTTTAGAGACCCTGGAACAAGCCGGTGGATTACATAAATTTATTGGCTGGGACCGTCCTATTTTAACCGATAGCGGTGGCTACCAGGTGTATTCTTTAAGTAAAGTTCGTAAAATTAAGGAAGAGGGCGTTACTTTTCGCTCTCATATTGATGGTTCGAAACACCTTTTCACTCCCGAATATGCCATGGATATTCAGCGGACTATTGGTGCCGATATCATTATGGCCTTCGATGAGTGTACACCATATCCATGTGATTATACTTATGCTGCGCAATCCATTAAAATGACACACCGTTGGTTAAAACGCTGCTGTGAACGTTTTGATACTACAGAACCTAAATATGGTTTTGATCAAACACTTTTCCCTATTGTACAGGGTTCAGTGTATAAAGATTTACGCATTAAGTCGGCAGAATTTATTGCCAGCATGGGCCGTGAGGGTAATGCCATAGGCGGTTTATCAGTTGGAGAACCCGCAGAAGAAATGTACGCCATGACGGAAGTGGTTTGCGACATATTACCGGTCGAAAAACCACGTTATTTAATGGGTGTGGGTACACCGATCAATATTTTGGAAAACATTGCATTAGGCGTTGATATGTTTGACTGTGTGATGCCTACAAGAAATGCAAGAAACGGCATGCTTTTTACCAGAAACGGGATCATCAACATCAGAAATAAGAAATGGGAGAATGATTTTTCTCCACTGGATGCAGAAAGCGACCTACATGCTGATCAGGTAACGAGTAAAGCATATTTAAGGCATTTAGTGCACAGCAAAGAGATGCTTGGCGCACAAATTGCTACCTTACATAACCTACATTTCTATCTATGGCTGGTAAAACAGGCCAGAGAAAAGATTATTGCTGGTGAATTTTACGAATGGAAGAACAAAATGGTTAAAATATTAGGCAATAAGCTATAAAATGAGTCTGTTAAAAGGAAGAATAAAAATCATCGATCAGTACATTATCGGTAAATACCTGGGTACATTTATATATACCCTGGCCATTTTCGTAATCATTATTGTGGTTTTCGACCTGTCTGAAAAGATGGATGATTTTATGAAAAGCGGGCTGAGTTTTTGGGGAATCCTCTCTAAATATTACGCTGGTTCTATTCCTTTTTACGTGAATATGCTTTCGCCTTTGATCAACTTTATTGCCGTAATTTTCTTTACGGCTAAGATGGCTGACCAGACCGAAATAGTTCCGATTTTAAGTGGCGGTGTAAGTTTTAATCGTTTTTTATTTCCCTATCTAGTATCAGCAACTATCATTTTTTCGGCAAATTTAGTCTCCAATTTATACATTTTACCTTACACCAACACCCTAAAAAACCGCTTCGAAAACACTTATGTAAAACGAAACGACCCCTCAACAAAATCGAACATCCACATGAAACTGGATGACAAAACCTATATCTATATTGATAATTTCGATAATAAAACAAACTCGGGATACCGCTTTTCACTCGACAATTTTAATGGCGATATTTTAACCAAAAAAATTGTTGCTGAAACGATTAAATGGGATTCATTAAAACGTAAATGGCAGTTAACCAACTATTCAATCCGTAAGATAGACGGCCTTAAAGAAACCATGATTTATGGTAATGGGAAACTAAAAGATACGATCCTGGATATGCGTCCGGATGATTTTTCTGCTTACGATAATGTGGTACAGAATTTAACCACAAAAGAACTTTCGGAGAAAATCAAAAAAGAAAAAATCCGCGGAACCGGCGTAATGAACGATCTTCAGTTTGAAAAATACAAACGTTACCTACACCCACTTTCGGCATTCGTATTAACCCTTATAGGAGTAGCCCTGTCATCACGTAAAGTACGTGGAGGGGTTGGTGTATCGTTAGGTATCGGAATCTTCATTAGCTTCGCTTATATCGTGTTTAACCAGTTTACACAGATGTTCTCTACCAAAGGCGGCTTACCTCCTTTTGCAGCTGTTATCATGCCTACGCTCTTCTTTGGCCTGTTAGGTTTTTATCTACTGAGGAAGGCACCAAAATAGTAATGGAAGCTACCAGAAAAAACCTGCTGATTCTTCATCTTACTGTATTTGTTTGGGGTTTCACAGGCGTACTTGGAAAAGTAATTTCCATTGATGCCGTGCCCATGGTTTGGTACCGCGTAATGATTGCAAGCATCACACTTTTTGCCTGGTTTTTAATCACCAAAAAAAATATTAAAATCAGTAAAAAACAGTTCATCCAGTTATTTTTAACGGGTGGAATTGTAGCCATTCACTGGATATTTTTCTTCCATGCGATCAAAGTTTCTACCGTTTCGGTTACCCTGGTGTGCCTTTCTTCTTTCACTTTATTCACCGCAATTTTAGAACCCCTTATTAAAAAACAACCGATTCAGATGGGCGACATCCTGATTGGCTTGTTAATTATTTTGGGCATTTATATGATCTTTAAATTCGAAGGTCAATACACTTTGGGGATCATTTTTGGATTGTTAGCAGCGGTAGCTTCAAGCCTTTTTTCGACAATTAATTCTACATTGGTACAAAAAACCGAGCCTTCCATTATTGGTTTTTACGAGTTGCTCGGTGCCTTTTTCTGGATCACTATATACCGTTTATACGATGGAACTTTGCTGCACACACACTTTAACCTGAGCACAAAAAACTGGTTCTGTTTAGCACTTCTTGGTACACTCTGTACTTCTGTTGCGTACGTAGCAGGCGTTTCAGTAATGCGCACTTTATCGGCGTTCAGGGTAGCCTTAATTACGAACTTAGAACCTGTTTACGGAATCGTACTGGCCTTCATTTTCTTTCAGAATAAAGAACAAATGACCGGCGGATTTTATATCGGCGCAACAATTATCTTGGGATCAATTTTTTTGTATCCTATCTACAAAAAGAGAAAGAACAAACTGTAGAAAGCAAGCCAGTACAACGCAGTATTTTCGCATCATAAAACAGCTTTTAGATCTATCAAACAGCTATCGCACGAAGCATAGCGGAATGAATATCCATCTACTCCGCTATGGATTATTGCTTAACAAAACGGTTATCTTTCTTAACTTTCTTGCAATCCGCTACCGCTGACAAACTTCCCTTAAAACTGGCCGTTATCCAGACTGTAGCGCAGCGAAACGGAGAGATCTAGCTCGAGGTAGATTCCCGACTGCATTGCTCTCTACTACCGCTGACAGACTTTAATAAGAAGGCTCGTTATTGCAAAGAACAAAGCAATCTTAAAGCTACGGCCAGGCAGTGGATCGTTTAAAATTACTTCCGAAAACCGGAGCAGACTGTCGGCTAAAAAAGTCTGCTTACATCCGATAGCTATCGCATGGCGACTATTTTAGACCTATCGCTGCGCTAAGAATTCTCCGTCACTCATGTTGATTTCACACAACAAATCATCCTTCAAATTAGACGGAAACACTTGTATGGAAGCTACATTACCCAAACGCCAAAAATTGGCTCATAAATGGTTACAAAAAGTAAAAATATCAACCCATAAAAACTACGACCTAAAACCATAAAACACATCAATATCTCCAGACAAACACCATGTATTCCAGATTACATTTCTTTTAAAGCAATCACTAAAAATAGCTAACCATTTCCATCAAAAATAAGGCATAAAAACACACGAAAATATACTTAAGCTACGGCATTAAAAAAAAGAAAATAATCGAATTTAAAACTTGATAATATTTAATACAAATTACAATTTCAAAATCAATATTTATCCGTGGATTAACCATATAAAACTGAAACTAAAGTCACATACAATACCTTCTAAGAAACCCATAAAAACAACCGAAAATTTTACTATAAAAAGAAGCACATACCTCACTTATATACGTTAGATAAACCCAGTAATATTAAGGTTAATTGCACACTAAAAAAACTATACCGAAACGGCAGTCACTCCAAACAACATCTTTCTTTCAGCTTAACATTTTTATCAAAACAGGTTTTATAAACAATAAAAAACGCGAACATTTCAATACTCCATTATCATAAAAATTGAAATAAAACAGAAGTTTATATACGCTCAAAAGAGTCTTCATGAATTAAAAAACAAGAAAACCCATCACACTTAGCACCGGGAAAAAATTAAAGCAAAACATGTAAAAAAACCTGTTTAAATAGCAAAGAGGCAAGTTTTTAATTTAAAAAATGATTTTCCAAAAAATGCTGATAAAAACCCTATTACCCGAGAATATCGTAAGGAAACAGCATTATCTGGTCGAAAAATTAGCGATTTCGAGGCTAAAAACTTCAAAAAAGCATACAAATCTGAATGTCCAAACCAAATTTTGAGCAAGAATTTCGTTGGTAAAATATTGATTCTACACATCAAAAACACGGATTTTAATAGATTTCGCCGGTGATTTTAAGCGTTTTAATTTAAGGAACCGGAACCAAAAGGCCCCATATCAATATGCTGAGATTGATAAAGCCGACCGCATTACGCCATAAAAACACACAGACATTTTGTCATAAAATTATCATCACTCGAATAAATTCCAATATTGAGCGAGCGTCTGTTTAGAAAAACAACAATACAAATCTTCGAGATAATTGATTTTACAGGCCAAATTTCTAGCGCCCAAATGATCAGTTTTTAAAGCCGGGATTTTGGCTACACAACCAAAAATCACCAGCCCTTTTTAACTCATAAAAATCCTTTAGCACAGTCCTTGAATTTATGAGATGCAGGTTCTATTCTCAGCACATAAACCCGATTGCTCCATTCATACAGAAATTAAAAAAGGAGGAAAAATTTTCAGGTAAAATCGATTAATAAGTGTAAATTAAATCAACAAAGTCACCGAGATTAAAAATGTGATCAGACACCTAAAGAAAGCGAAAAATCACATAAAAAATTACGGTAAAAACGATATTTAATAAATTTACATACAATTCATTTAAGCTTAAAAATCAATAAGTTAAACAACACAACTTAAATTAAAAAATTACTTTTAGAAAGAGTAGTAAAATTTAAAAAACTAAATATTTTAGCAAAGAATTCAGATGAATTTAAAAAAAGCAAACAAAAAACTAATTATCAAGTATTTAAGTGCAATTACTTTAAGTTTTATTTCACCATCGGTTTTTGGGCAAATTTTCAGCACTGCACAGAACCCACTTAGTGTAAAATGGAACTACATTTCATCTGGTGGCTTTAAAATCATCTATCCGGAAGAACTGGAGAAAGAGGCACAAAGAATGGCCAATACCCTACCCTTTATTTATACCAAAGTGGGACTCGGCTTAAGGCAGCAAAAAACCTCCATCCCACTACTCTTGCAGAACCGTGGTACGGTAGCCAATGGCTTTGTTCAACTGGGCCCAAAGAAGTCTGAATTTTATGCTACCCCCCCACAGTATTTCGATAGTCAGGATTGGCTAAACAACCTGGCCGTTCATGAGCTCAGGCACATTGCCCAGTTTGACAAATTGACAGGAGCACAGGCACACCCTTTTCCGGAGTTGGTTTACTTCGCCTATTTTGGGGCTGGCATCCCTACCTGGTTTTTCGAAGGTGATGCGGTGGTGAACGAGACTGCATTAACTGAGTCGGGTCGTGGCCGGCAGCCAAATTGGATCATGCCTTACCGGGCCTCGATTTTGGAAGGCAAAAAATTCACTTATAGCAAAGCCTATTTCGGATCGAACAAAGATGTAACTCCGGGGTATTATCAAACCGGATATTTGATGGTATCAGATATGAAAGAAAAATACGGCCAGTTTATTTCCGACAGCTTACTTGGCGACATCAGGAAAAGACCAGTTCGTCCATATCCATTTTCGAAAAGCCTAAAAAAATATACCGGAGAAAACACCCGACAGTATTTTTTAGCAACTCAAAATAAGCTCGCAGAAACATGGAAAAACCAGGAAGAAAAATCGGTTGCAGAAACCTATGAAAGTCTGAATAAAAAATCAGCATTGGCTACTAATTATTTCCTACCGGTAAGGTTAAATAAAAATCAGATTTTAGCACTTAAAGAAAGTAAAACTGATGCGCGATATTTTGTGGTGATAAACGAAGATAAATCAGAGCAAAAATTATTTGGAATCGGTTACCAGGAACAGCCCTGGTTCAGCTTAAAAAACGAGCTTTTGGTTTGGGATGAAATTCGTTATGATCCGAGGTACAAACAACGCAGTTACAGCGTAATTTGCTTATATAATTTAAAGACTAAAAAATTCAGCAAATTAAGTAGTAAAAGCAGGCTCTTCTCCCCTAGTTTATCTGAAGATGGAAAGAAAATTATTGCAGCCAAGGTTGAGCTCAACAACCAGTTCAACCTGGTGGAGATTGATGCCACTTCAGGAAAAATTTTAAAGACCTATCCAAATCCTGAAAATGACATCCTGCAAACTCCATCATTCGACAAAACAGGAAACAAGATTTCTTATATCGGCGTAAATGAAAATGGAAAAACATTATGGCTGATGGAGGAAGAAAAAAAATCAGCATTAATTTCAAACAGCAGACAACAACTCAGTCGTCCGGTTTTTATGGATGAAAAAATTGTTTTCAATGCACACTTTAATGGCATCGATAACATTTACGGAATAGATCCCGCTTCGAAAAAAATAACAGCACTCAGCGCATCAAAATATGGCGCTTTTAATCCTACTGAAACCAGCGATGGGAAAATCATTTTTAACGATTATAAAATCAATGGTTACGAAATTGCCGAAACCAGCATTAGCGAAAAACCTGTTGGCGAAAATAACTTTGTCGATTTTTCGGCAGCAGCAGAAAAGCAGGAAAACGTAGGAAATGTTTTTAATAAAATTCCGGATAGCACTTATCAATCGAAACGATATCACCAGGCGCTAAATCTTTTCAGCATCCACAGCGTTATCCCGGTAATTGATGATGAATATGTTTTTGGTTTGGAGCTGCAATCGAACAACCTGCTTAACACGATGGACTTTTATTCGGGTGCGAAATACCACCGCGATTTAAAACGTTTTGAGTACACAGCAGACATTAGCTATAAGGCGCTTTATCCGGTACTTAGTGTGTTGTATCGCAACCGCCCGAAAAGAACGTTCTACAGAACTAAAAACACGATAGAACAAGGCGACTGGAGGGAGAACTATATCAAACTTAATGCATCGCTTCCGTTATCGTTCAATGCCCGCAACGAGAACTATGCTTTTACCTTAAATGCAGCAACGAGTTTTACGCAGAGGTATATGCCCGAAAATATGCCGGGCAATTTTATCCGCGAACTTAAATTCCCGATGGAGTACAACTTTACTTTCAATCACAGTGTACGTACTACCGAAAGAGACATTGCGCCAAAGTGGGCGCAGGTGTTCAGGGTAACTTACGACCACCAACCTTTCGATAAAAATTTAGGTGGCGAAATTTTGGCGCTTGAAAGTTTTCTTTATTTCCCGGGGCTTGCCAAAAACCACTCCTTCCTGGCAAGTTTTAATTACCAAAAAGCAAGTGGTGTAAACCAGTACGCCACAGAGATTGCTACCGTGTACGGGTACAACAATATTTTGGCGAAAAGCAAACTGCAGAACAGCTTACTTTTTAACTATCGTTTCCCCTTTGCTTTTCCTGACTGGGAATTGGGACCGCTGGCTTACGTGCGGAATTTTAGGGCAGGTTTGTTCTGCCATTACGAAAACATTGGCAAAGGCACAACCTTTAACGATCCGAAAACTTATGGCGTAGAATTAAACACCAGCGTAAACCTTTTACGCTATCAACCTGTTGTAGATTTAGGAGCGAGATTGGTTTTTGTTAACCAGATTTACAATCAAAATCCGATATTAGAGTTTTCATTTAACTATAGCTTTTAAACCATGAGCGCAAAAACAATTTCCATCATCATACTAACGGTATTACTAACTGTTTTTTTAATGGTCAATACCGAACCTGTCGATTTCGATTTCCTGGTAGCAACAGTTCCTGTATCTAAACTTTTGGTTATTGGCATCTGCATCATCATCGGTTTTATTATCGGCTTTGTTGTAGGCCGTCCGCGAAAAACGGTAAGCAGTTACGATGATGAGATCGAAAGAAAAAGTCAGCCAACGGGAAATAAAAATGAGTTGAGCGACGAGGACAGGGATTACATCAGTTAGATCCTGGATTTTTAGGAGACTTATACGCTATACTAAAATCGTCATCTCGGCCGAAACGTCCCGACGATAAGTCGGGAGAGAGATCTGCTTCGATAGATTTCCCGGCTACGTTGCTCTCCGCTCGAAACGACGGATATTTTTTTTAGCATCGTTTTTTGTTTACAGCAAACTTTAGCGAAGTATTGTAAAATGTTTTGAAAAGCAAAACCAGTAGTGCTATTAATCTTTAGTCGGGCTTTTCGCTAAATCTTTTAAAATCCAGCTGTTATGCTGAGGCACGAAGCATCTTTTTCATCGTTGGCAGATGCTTCGTACCTCAGCATGACAGTAAAATGGAAGCAGGTGCTAATTTTAAAAGGATACCGCTACAATCCCGTTTAGGTAAACAGAATTGTGCTACTATTCGGGGTTTACCAGCAAAGCACATAAACCACTCTTTCTATACTTGTAGGGCCGTTATTATCTCCCCGTACAACAACCCACTCCCCCCGCCATAATGCTGGATAATTTTTATTCCCGGTTTAAGCACGGTTAGTTTTGCCCTTAATGCTTTTTCACATTCGGCATCAATTCCATTGCCTAACAATGCCAGGTCTATTTGCTGCGCCTGACAGATTTCGACAGCCTCTTCATCAGTGCATACACAGATGCCTTTCCATTCAGGTCGGGCATTTAACAAGCGGTTCATTACAGTTGTAATTTCGGGATCCCTGCCGATATAAAGTATAGTGGTTTGCATATTTTTAAGTTTGAAAATGTAGTTGTAATTAAAAAAAATCAACAAAAGAAAATCGTCATTCCGACTGAGGCACCGATTTTTGATCGGCAGGAAAAATTTGGTCTCTACTCCAAGATTTCTCCACTTCGGTCGAAATGACGATTTTTCTAAATTAATTCAATTCCATCGGAACATCCATCAATAAAACTTCTGCTCCTGCGGTATTGGCTTTAAAACTGATACTATCGGTATCCCACACGCCTAACCCATCTCTTTTACCAAGCACCTGCCCGTTAATGGTTACTTCTCCGCTGATTACAAAAGCATAAACACCATTACCGGCTTTTTTGATTTTATATTCGGTTTCGAAACCTTCATCAAAATTGCCTAATGAGAACCATGCATCCTGATGGATCCACACACCGGCATCATCTGCATTTGGTGATAAGATCTGCTGAAAGTTGTTATGACGGGCAGTAACATCCAAAGTTTGCTGATCGTAACGTGGTGTAACATTTTTCTTGTTAGGGAACAACCAGATCTGCAATAAACTTAACTGCTCACCGGCATTCGCATTAAACTCGCTATGACTAACACCTGTACCTGCACTCATTACCTGGATTTCTCCATTTTTAATGACCGCTGAATTACCCATACTATCTTTGTGTGCAATTGCACCCGCCAATGGAATGGTAATAATTTCCATGTTATCGTGTGGGTGACTACCAAAGCCCATACCACCATCAATCAAGTCATCATTTAAAACCCTCAAAACTCCGAAGTGCATCCTTTCAGAATTGTAATAGTTTGCAAAACTGAATGAGTGGTGTGCATTTAACCAGCCATGATTAGCATGACCGCGGGTGTTTTCTTTGTGCAAAATGAACTGTGACATAAATTTCCTTTCTTATTTATGATACAAAGTTAATGCTGTAAGGCTGGGTGTGTATTGATGTAGGGTAAGAAGTGAGGGGAGCGATGAACCTGGGGCGCAGAGCGGCAGCATCTAGCCTCGCGCTAGGCGCAAAGCGGAGCGTGTTTGTTTCTAAGCACTCAATTTTGACCAGTATAGCATTGCTGTTAAGTTCTCTTAAGGCACCTAACGCTACCCAGTTTGCTTTTTTATTGTTCTGGGCAAGAATGTTAATGGCCGTTTTTATAGCATGTTTATAGCATGTTGATGCAGGAAAGCATTCCGCTTGCCAATTTGCCTTAAAGCCCATGATGCCTTTTTAACAAAATTCCGGTTATCGTAAGCTTCTCTTTCAATTACCGGCAGAAAAGCAAGAAAAGTTTCATCAGGTTCTTTTTTCAGGTGAGCAGCTGCCTCGGCCATCAATACAAAACCGGTACGTTTTACAAATTCTGCTTCTGCTTCGGTAAACTCAAAAGCCTTCGACTTAAAATAAGGCGTTTTAACGAAAAGATTTCCACAAACCTGATCACAACATCCCGTGAACTGAAATCTTTTGTCCACGCGTTTATTTGCGCTTCTGTTACCAATTTATAATCGCCAATAAAGGTAGTCAACAAACGTGACTCATAAAATCCGGTTTCCAGAGCAATAAAGATAATTCCTGATTTTTACCGATCTGCTTGCCCAACTTTCTGATATTGGGTACACGAATGCCAAAAGCCTTTGAAATATCGATCCCAAAACGGGCCATTTTCTTCAGGTAATCGGGTTCACTGATACATTGCAGCCCGGAAAGGATAAATTCAATGCCTTTCATGATTCGAATTTAGTTTTTTTGCTCCGCTTCACTACGGATTTATCTCAAATGATCCTGTTTATTGAACGAAGTCTATTCTTTCTACTTCCGAAGTACCTTTTTGTACCTCCAGGCCTATTCTTTCTACTTCCGAAGTACCTTTTTGTACCTCCGGGCCTATTCTTTCTACTTCCGAAGTACCTTTTTGTACCTCCGGGCCTGTTCTTTCTACTTCCGAAGTACCTTTTTGTACCTCCGGGCCTGTTCTTTCTACTTCCGAAGTACCTTTTTGTACCTCCGGGCCTGTTCTTTCTACTTCCGAAGTACCTTTTTGTACTTCGGAACAGCAAATTGGTCTTAGGAGGTACTTTTAAATAGCATTGAAGCCCCTTTCTGCATTAATCGACCGGGATATAACCTAATCAGCCACAGCACTAAACATAACCAATCCTTAACACGGTTTCGGCTTTAAGTTTACATCAACCCTTTAAACTTGCTCCAATTTAACCAGAACAATCAACCTTATAAACTCATGCAAAAAAACATCATCTGGATGCTGTTAGCCTCCTGCCTGTTCGCATTTTCATGCAAAAAGAACACTATAACTGAAGAAAAGGGCAGCGCAACGGCTCAAAACAAAAATATGCTGATGGCTACTTCAGCAGTGAGCGCGGCTGTAAGTGTAAATGCCTACACCAATACTTCGGCTTACATTAACACCGGTTTTACTTTTCTAAACCCAACACAACTGGATAAAAACCGCCAGGCGATTGGCGGGAGTTCTTACACTGAAGTATACGGCTTTAACGTGCCTGAAGAAAACAGGGTAAGGGGTATTAGATGGAATGAAGATGATGAAACCACTTCTATTTGGCGCCCACAGGGTATCGCCGGCTTCTCCAGGAATGGTGTGCGTTATTTGCTGGTGAGCTGGTATGCCAAAGATGCGGCAGAGCCCAAAGGATTGAGGATAAGCCTTATCGACATCAGTCCGAGTTCGGCCACTTACTTAACTTACAGGCACATTTTACTGGTACAGCCTACCCTGCCAACCGGAACGTTAGATTATACACAATACGGCTCTTATGCACCATTAAATGTACATGCAGGTGGAATCGCTTATTTTAATGGCAAAATTTATTTAAGCAGCACAAGTTTAGGCTTAAGGGTATTCGATTTAGATAAAATTATCGAAGTAAGCGCTGGAACCGGCACCGAAAATAAATGTGGTAAAGATGCCGGTGGTAACCTTTATGCCTTTAATTACAGGTATATCCTCCCACAGATAGGTTATTATAAAATCAATAATGCTGGTCCGTTTTCTACCGTACAGGTAAATTACGAGAACAACCAGTTATGGACGGGCCAATATTATGCTGGCAGTGCTGATGCCTCCATTGTACCCAAAATATTCGGATTTCCGATCAATGCCTCTGGTGAATTGCAAAACTCCGGTATACAAACAGTAATCCCTAAAAACAGTCTGTTTACTTCCGATCATGCTCATGGCATACAGGGCGTTTTTAGAAAAGGAAACCGGACCTGGCTTTCTTGTACCGGATCACCCGGCGAATCGTACGGATCTACCGCCCGTTTGGCAAGGTATACCGATGGAGATACCAATACCGTTCGGTACAGGTGGCCTTATGGCTCCGAATCGTTATATCTTGAAGCACAATATGGATACTTATGGAGTTTAACAGAATTCGAACCCAACGCTGGTGCCAATAATGGCAGTCAGGTTAACCGTTGCATATTTGCAGTAGACTTTTCAAAATACGAATAGGAATAGTTAGAATAAAAAGGAGGTTGTATCATAAGCCTTGTATCTCTTAAAACTTGTCACGTTGAGCTTGTCGAAACGCTATGATAGATCCTTCGACAGGCTCAGGATGACAACCTTATGTATAATACACCTCCCTTTTTTATATATTTTGATTGCAGATTACGCCAACGCCTGCTCAATATCCGCTAAAATATCGTTAATATGCTCTAAACCGATTGATAAACGGATAGAGCCCTGTTCGATACCTACTTCATTACGTTGCTCTTCGGTAAGTTTGCTGTGCGTGCTGGTTGCAGGGTGTGTGGCAATAGAACGTGTATCGGCAAGGTTTGCAGAGATAGAAAACATCTCCAAGCGGTCCATAAACTTACGGGCTGCATCTATTCCTCCGTCAACCACAATGGTTACAATACCACCACCCTGTTTCATTTGCTTTTTGGCAATTGCATACTGCGGGTGAGATGGTAAAAACGGATATTTCACCAGTTTGATTTTCGGGTGTTTTTCCAGGTATTCGGCAACCTTTAAAGCATTTTCGCAATGGCGATCCATACGGATGGCCAAAGTTTCTAAGCTTTTAGACAAAATCCAGGCGTTAAAAGGCGAAAGTGCTGGTCCGCTGTGACGGGCAAAACCCACCACTTCAGCAATTAATGCTTTAGTACCTAAAATAATACCACCTAACACACGCCCTTGTCCATCGATGTATTTGGTAGCCGAATGGATAGAAATGTGTGCGCCAAGCTCAATCGGACGTTGTAAATAAGGTGTCGCAAAACAGTTATCAACCACCAGTAACAAATTGTGTTTTTTAGCCAGATCGCCTAAAAATTCCAGGTCGATAATGTCGATACCCGGATTGGATGGCGTCTCCACAAAAATCATTTTGGTGTTGGGTTTAATCAGTGCTTCCCAATCCTGTGGTTTATCTAAATCAGCATAATCAAAAGTTACGCCCCAGTTAGAAAAAACATTGGTTAACAATTGGTGTGTAGAACCAAAAACCGAACGGCTGGAAACCAGATGGTCGCCATTTTTCAAAAAAGCACCAAACGTGGTAAAAATAGCCGCCATACCGGTTGCAGTGGCAAAGCCGTCTTCTGCACCTTCTAAAAGGCACATTTTATCGATAAACTCTGACGTATTCGGGTTTGAATAACGGCTATAAACGTTTCCTTCTTTTTCGTTTGCAAATAAGGCACGCATTTCTTCCGCATCTTCAAATTTATAACTAGAGGTAAGGTAAATCGGCGATGAATGCTCTTTGTGTAAACTGCGTTCGGTTTGAGTGCGTATGGCTATGGTTTCAAAATTTTCGGATTTCATTTTTAGTATCAAGATTTGAGTATCAAGTAGCAAGTATTGAGTATCAAGTAGCAAGTATTGATTATCAATAACTTATCTTGCTACTCAATACTTGCTACTTGATACTATTTATATTATAAGTAAAATTAATGGTTGCTGAACGGCCTAAAATATTCGATACCGAGCAATATTTATCGAAAGTCATGGCTAGTGCACGTTCTACCTTTTGCACGCTTAAATCGCCAAAAAGATCAAAATGAATATCGATTACATCAAAAATCGGAGGCATTTCTTCATCTTTACGCGTTGCTTTAATCGCGATTTTAACATCATCAAGGGGTTCCTTTTGTTTGGTTAATACATTTACCATATCAATCCCACTGCAGCCACCTAATCCAATAAGAAGCATTTCCATTGGCCTGAAACCTTTTCCCTCGCCACCTATTGCGGCTTTAGCATCCAACTCTACGGTAAAACCGCTCTCGTTTTCTGCCTCAAAATTAAATTTACCGCTCTTGCGGACTAGATTAATGTTCATCTTGTTAGTATCGAGTATTAGTATCAAGAATCAAGACGCATTTGCTTTAGTCTTTCTGCTTTAACCTTTAAGCTCTATTTAAATATGATAATAAACTATATTGTTTTTTTCCAGTTCAGGCAATTTAACCGGATGGCTAAACAATGCAAAAACAGACGAACCGCTACCACTCATTAAAGCGAATGTTGCGCCTGCATCGTATAAACTGGTTTTTATTTGACGAATTTGGGGATATTTTGCGAAAACTGATATTTCGAAATCGTTAATAACCTTATATTTCCATGTTGTTGGATGCAAATGTATGATTTCTTTTAACGATTGCAAAGGCTTTTGCGGTTTTACATGGGCATAAGCATCGGCCGTGCTCACATGTACGGGTGGTTTTACCAAAACTTTAAACCACGCTGACAAATCTACTTCGCATTTTTCAAATTCATCGCCTTTATTAAATGCGTAAACAGGTTTATTTTCGATAAAGAAAGCACAGTCCGCACCTAGTTGGCGGGCGTAATCCTCCATTTTACCAGCTGATAAGTCTAAACTGAATTTTTCATTTAATAATTTGATCAGAAAAGCACAATCTGCCGATCCTCCCCCCAAACCCGCTCCTACCGGAATGTTTTTCAACAAATTGATTTGCTGTGCGGGGATATCGAAATCCCTTTTCACCAATTGATAAGCTTTAAAACACAGGTTATCGTTCGGATCGCCAGGAATATCAATGCCATGTATTTTGCATGAGGTTACCTGCGCATCGGTAATTTCTACCGCATCCTTAATATTAACCGGATAAAAAACAGTTTCGAGGTTATGGTAACCATCGGCACGTTTTTCGGTGATATTTAAACCTAAATTTATTTTTGCGTTGGGAAAAGATAACATGTTAGTCCTGAGTCGTGAGTCTTAAGTCATGAGTCCATGTGCCGAAACCAGCAACCGGCCCATTTTGCAAACATACAAATTTTATGTAGGTCGCGGCTTCACGCCGTGACTACAAACCGGAATTAAACATCCGGATGGCATGCCATAATTCCCCCAACCGATGTTAACAATTAAACATTAAAATGATTTACAACACCTGATAAATTTTAGATATTTGTATTTTATTAATTATTTACAATTTAAAAGCCCCTCAAGGGGTTTGGGGTGTATGAAACAATATTTAGATTTAATGCAGCATGTGCTTGATCATGGCGCTCAAAAACACGATCGTACCGGAACCGGAACAATAAGCGTTTTTGGTTATCAAATGCGTTTTAACCTGCAAGAAGGTTTTCCGATGGTAACCACGAAGAAACTGCACTTAAAATCTATCATTCACGAACTGATCTGGTTTTTAACCGGCGATACCAATATTAAATACCTTAAAGATAACGGTGTACGTATCTGGGACGAATGGGCCGATGAAAACGGCAACCTGGGGCCGGTTTATGGTTCGCAGTGGAGAAGCTGGCCAACTCCCGATGGGCAGCATATCGATCAGATTACGAATATCATCAACACCATAAAAAACAATCCCGATTCGCGCAGGATCATTGTTTCAGCATGGAATGTTGCCGAAATCGAAAATATGGCCTTGCCCCCTTGTCATGCTTTTTTTCAGTTTTATGTAGCCGATGGAAAATTAAGCTGCCAGTTGTACCAGCGCAGTGCCGATATTTTCCTGGGTGTTCCTTTTAATATTGCCTCTTATGCCTTGCTTACCATGATGGTGGCGCAGGTTTGCGGTTTACAGGCCGGAGATTTTATCCATACCCTTGGTGATGCCCATTTATACAATAACCATATCGAACAGGCCAATTTACAATTAAGCCGTGAGCCTAAACCGCTTCCAACCATGAAAATCAATCCTGATGTAAAAAGCATCTTCGATTTTAAGTTTGAAGATTTTACCTTGGAGAACTATGAAGCACATCCGCATATAAAAGGTATTGTAGCAGTATAATATTTGTTCATTGGTCATTAGCCATTGGTTCATTTGTTTGGGTGCAGAATAGAACATCTGATTTTTATAAATCATCCCGATATATAAATTCACTTAAATTGAAAAAAATGAATTATAAATTAGAGGATTTAGAAGTCTATAATCTTTCAGAACTGATTTCTGATAAAATCTGGGATATCGTTATGGGATGGGATTATTTCGCAAAAGATACCATAGGAAAACAAATATGCCGGGCGGCCGATTCTATCAGTGCAAACATTGCCGAAGGATATGGTCGGCATCATTTTAAAGAGAACAAAAACTTTTGCTATTACAGCCGGGGTTCAATCTTAGAAGTAAAATCATTTCTGAGGAAATCAAAAAACAGGAATTTAATATCTGAAGATTGTTATTCAGAACTTTATGCAGAACTACAAACTATCCATTTAAAACTAAATGCTTATATTAAGTACATTGGCAAAAACCTAAACAAATTTTAACTCACTGTTGATGCATGTTGGAGTCTGACCTTAAAAACCATGCTTTATACGCCTTGCAAAACACCAATAAACAAATGACTAATGACCAATGAACCAAAAAGCCCTTCGCTTTCTATCGCCGTAGCAGTAGGCGAAAATTACGCAATTGGTAAAAACAACCAGCTTTTATGGCACATGCCAGCCGATTTAAAGTTTTTTAAACAAACTACTTCAGGCCATACCGTAATAATGGGTCGGAAAACCTTCGATTCTGTTGGCAGACCCTTACCAAACCGCAGGAATGTGATAATTACAAGAGACACTGAATTAAAAATCGAAGGTGTTGAAGTGGTAAATAGCCTGGATGAGGCCTTAGCCATTACCAAAACGGAAGAAAAACCGGTATTTATTGTAGGCGGGGCAGAAATTTACAGACAGGCTTTACCCAAAACCACCACACTTTATTTAACCACCATCCATCATAACTTTGATGCAGATACTTTTTTTCCTGAAATTGACCGGAACGAGTGGAAAGTGATTAGCAGTGAAGCCCATCAGGCAGACGAGAAAAATAAATACGATTATACTTTTGAGGTTTTAGAACGGATTTAATCCTTCCGCTCGTCATTGCGAGAAGGCTTTTTCAGCCGACGAAGCAATCTTAAAACACAGGCTTACCAAGCAATCGTATAAGATTGCTTCGTCGTTCCTCCTCGCAATGACGTACCCATTAGCAGGACCGAACCAAAGCCAAAAGTGCAGCACCTGCTTTCCCAATCATTTGGCGGCATCAAAATGTAAGTATTTAGTAAAACGATTAGCAGACAAAAAATGAGATTATTGCCCGATAAAAATTAATGTTAATAAATTATCAATTAAGGGGTTCTATAATTTAAAAATTTAATTAGATTTGCCGACTTGTTAAAAAACAGCGAAAGACAAAATTATTTTAAACAAACAATGCAAGGAAAAGGTTTTATTAAGTTTATAGCGATAGTATTGGCTATCGTTTGTGCGTATGCACTTTCTTTTACTCTGGTAGCATCCAAGGTAGAAAAAGACGCAAAAAACTATGCGAAAGGTGACTTAGCCAAAGAAAAGGCTTACTTAGATTCGATGAGTACCGAGAAAGTTTATCCACTTGTTGGATTTACCTATCAGGAAGTAAAAGCCAAAGAGATTAACTTGGGTTTAGACTTAAAAGGCGGAATGAACGTAACGATGGAGATATCGTTAGCTGAACTGGTAAAATCATTAGCGGGTAACCCTACTGATGCCAACTTCAATAAAGCAGTTCAAAACGCACAGATCCAGTTAAACGCTGGCGGTAAAGACTACATCAAAATCTTCGTTAACGAATTTGAAAAATTAAGTCCGGGTGTAAAACTTGCTGATTTCTTTTCAAATCAGGACAATGCTTCGCAATTAAAACCAAACGCAAGCAATGGCGATGTTGAATCTTTCTTAGAAAAAGAAGCAACCAGCGCTATCGATCGCTCATTTACAGTATTACGTTCTCGTATTGATGGTTTCGGAGTAGTAAGTCCGAACATGCAAAAACAAGAAGGCAGTAACCGTATTTTAATCGAAATGCCAGGTGTGCAGGATAAAGAGCGTATTGCTAAACTTTTACAAGGTTCTGCCGAATTACAATTCTGGCAGGTATACCAGGTACAGGAAGTTGCACCTTTGTTAGAAAACATTAATAAAACTTTAGCTTCAACATTAAAAGCTGATGCGCCTGCAACTAAAGATACAACTGCTGCTCCGGCTGCTGGTGGTAAATTAGCAGGATTAGAAAAAGCTGCTACTAAAGATACTACTGCTAAAGGTGGTAAACTTGCCGGTTTAGGTAAAAAAGATTCTACAGCCGTTAGAGCGGAGTTAGCAAAATCTAACCCATTATATGCTGTTCTTAATCTTCCAATTTATCAAGGACAAAACGGACAACAACAATTAATGCCAGGTGCAGTAGTTGGTATGTCGTTACAAAAAGATACTGCAAAAGTTAATGCATATTTAAGAATGCCTGAGGTTGCTGCTGCAATTCCATCTACGATGAAATTTATGTGGAGCGTTAAACCAAGAGAAGGTTCTAAAATTTTCGAATTGTATGCCATTAAAGTGGTTAGTGCTGATGGCAAACCAGATTTAGGTGGTGAGGCGATCAGCGATTCGCGTGCAGATTTTGATCAGAAAGGCAAACCAGAAGTAACCATGTACATGACCAGCGAAGGTTCTGCTAAATGGAAAAAAATTACTGCTGAAGCTGCTGCTGATCCAAATAACAAAAAATCTATTGCTATTGTATTAGATAACCAGGTTTATTCTGCTCCTACCGTTCAGAATGAAATTGCTGGCGGTGTATCTTCTATCACTGGTAACTTTACACAGGCAGATACTAAAGATTTATCAAACATTTTAAAAGCGGGTAAATTACCTGCTCCTGCACGTATTGCAGGTAGCTACATTGTTGGTCCTACTTTAGGTGCACAAGCTATCCACGATGGTTTAATCTCTTTCGTAATTGCGTTTATTGTAATCTTAATCTTCATGGCGTTGTATTATCACCGTGCAGGTTGGGTTGCTAACTTTGCGTTGTTAATCAACTTATTCTTCGTTATCGGTATTTTAGTATCGTTAGGCGCCGTATTAACTTTACCTGGTATTGCCGGTATTGTATTAACCATCGGTTTATCGGTTGATGCAAACATCCTGATTTTCGAACGTGTACGTGAAGAACTTGCACATGGTAAAAGCATTGGTGTTGCCATTAAAGAAGGTTTTAAACATGCAATGCCTTCAATTATCGATTCAAACGTTACCTTATTCATTTTAGGTGCTATTCTTTATGCTTTCGGTAGCGGTCCGGTTCAAGGTTTCGCAACTACATTATGTATTGGTATCCTTTCATCTTTATTTGCTGCCGTAGCCATTTCAAGAGTAGTTTTCGATTCATTCTTAACACGTAAAATCGAAATCAACTTCGATAATAACTTAACCCGCAACGCATTTAAAAACTTAGCATTCAACTTTGTTGGCCGTCGTAAAATTTATTACATCATCTCTACCATCATTATTTTGGCTGGTATTGGTATGTACTTCAAAAATGGTGGTTTAAACCTTGGTGTTGATTTTAAAGGTGGTAGAACTTATTTAGTCCACTTCGATAAATCGGTTAATACTGAAGATTTAAAATCTAAATTAACTCCTGCTTTCGGTAATGAAACGCCAGAGGTTAAAACTGCAGGTGAAGACAGCCAGGTTAAAATTACCACTACTTTCCACATCGAAGATCAGGATATTAAAACTGATAAAGTTGTAGAAGATGCCTTAAACAAAGGTTTAGCAGGTTCGAAATATGAAATCGTAAGTTCACAAAAAGTAACGCCGATTATCGCAAGCGATATTGTAAACGGTGCTTTCTATGCCGTATTGATCTCATGTTTATTCATGTTTATCTACATCGTTGTACGATTTAAAAAATGGCAGTATGGTTTAGGTGCGGTAATCGCATTATTCCATGATGTGTTAATGGTATTATCTTTCTACACCATTTTAGATGGTATTATGCCATTCTCATTAGAAATCGGTCAGGATTTTATCGCAGCAATTTTAACGGTAATGGGTTACACCATGACGGAGACAGTTGTTGTATTCGACCGTATCCGTGAGAAATTAAAAGAATCTGGTAAAGAGGATTTACATGGCGAAGAGCGTAACAACTTAATTAATTTTGCGTTAAACAGTACCTTAAGTCGTACCATCTTAACCTCATTAACCGTATTCTTCGTGTTATTGGTAATCTTTATTTTCGGTGGCGATAGCATCCGTGGATTTATCTTCGCATTGTTAATCGGTCGTATCATCGGTACCTATTCATCATTATGTATCTCTACTCCTATCGTAATCGATTTGGGTAGCTCAGCCGAGAAAAAATAAGAGATTAAATTTCTTAAAATATATAAGCGCTCCGATTTATCGGGGCGCTTTTTTTGTGCACCTCACCCTGTGAATGTTTGGAATATTTATGCTGAAGTGCCATCCCTCTCCCCCAAGAGAGGGAAACAAGGTGTTGTGTTTTCAACCATTTTTTTTAATCTTTTGTACTAACCAAACTATTCTATATAACCTGGAAGATAACACAATCTAATTTTAACCCATGTTATAAAAAGTGGGGATTACCTACTGCCTTATCCTGTCCCTCTCCTCAAGGAGAGAGACTAATGAACCCTGGCCTATCTTCTAACTTAAACAGGGTGAGGTTTTTGAAAAGCAATACCCGTAGCTTTTCGGTTCCGATAGCCCTGCTGTTCGTTTTATCCCGATGAAGGATCGGGATGCCCACTGCCATCAGGTTTAATTAACTTAAAACAGTGCGGAGAAACCTATAAAATCCCGTTTCGTCATACCAACGTTATATCTTCTTTATTAAGTTAGAATAACTGCCAAAACCCTATTTTTTAAACCTTTTGGCTACCTTTTTGTTACATTAGCAATAGATAAACCGATACAGAATGGATTTACAACTTCCGAAAAGCGAATACCCCAGAGTAGTTATTGTTGGTGGTGGATTTGGTGGGATTGAGTTAGCTAAACGTTTAAAAAACAAACCTTTTCAGGTGGTTATGCTCGATAAACATAACTATCATACTTTTCAGCCGTTACTTTACCAGGTAGCCACTGGAGGATTAGAAGCCGATTCGATCGCTTTTCCCTTACGTAAGATTTTCAGGGGACAAAAAAACCTCATTTTCCGTGTAACCAAAGTTACTGAAGTAAATGCGGCAGAAAACTGTTTGCAAACCGATATTGGCAGGGTTAATTACGATTACCTGGTGATTGCTACAGGTTCTACCAGTAATTTCTTCGGCAATAAAGAAATAGAGGCCAATTCTATGCCCATGAAATCGATCCCCGAAGCGTTGGATTTAAGAAGTTTGATTTTACAGAATTTCGAAAAATCGCTGATCGAAAAAAATGCAGATAAAAAAAGTGCACTGTTAAACTTTGTGGTAGTGGGTGGCGGTCCAACAGGGGTTGAAACCTCAGGCGCTATTGCAGAGCTGAAAAGACATGTTATTCCAAACGATTACCCTGAAATGGATTTAAGTAAGGTAAATATTTACTTAGTAGAAAATTCACCAGAATTATTGGGGGTAATGTCGCCACAGGCACAGAAAAAAGCAAAAGATTTCCTTACCGATATGGGCGTTCAGGTGATGAATGAAACCCGGGTACTGGGTTATGATGGTCATACACTCACTTTACAGGATAAACCAGCGATTTTAAGCGCTACCGTAATCTGGAGTGCTGGTGTTAAAGGCGAAGTTTTAGCTGGTTTAGACCAGGCTGAAGTAGTTCGTGGAGGAAGATTAAAAACCGATATGCAGAATTTAGTAGTGGGCTATCAGAATGTGTATGCCATTGGCGATGTTGCTGCCATTATTGATGAGGAAACACCAAATGGTCACCCAGGAGTTGCGCCTGCAGCCATACAACAAGGACATCATCTGGCTAAAAACCTGATCAACATTAAAGAAAATAAACCTCTGGAGAAATTTAAATATTTCGATAAAGGATCAATGGCCACCGTAGGCAGAAATAAAGCGGTAGTGGATATTGGTAAAATTCGTTTCCAGGGCGTTTTCGCATGGTTTACCTGGATGTTTGTGCACTTAATGACCTTAGTGGGTTTCCGTAATAAAATTATCGTTTTCGTAAACTGGGTTTGGAGTTATTTCAGTTATGATAGAGGAACCCGTTTAATTATCAGAACCTTTGCAAAAGATCGAAGTGTTGATTATAGAGAGGAAGTGAAGAGTGAGGTTCATTAGTTCATTAGTCGGTAGTTCATTAGTCAGTAGTTCATTGGTTCATTAGTTTATTGGTGAATTTCCACAGACCTGGTTGTTCATAGTTGTTGGTTTATAGCTTACAGGTTAATGGTTGTAATTGGTTAATTGATTTGACAAGTCGGTCAGGCAATAGCCTTATGAGCCGTTTTACTATTTGACCATTAACTAGAAAACCATTTGCTATTTATGCACCACGGCTATCAACCACCCTAACCATGAACCATCACCCATAAATATCGAATTCTTTCCTTATTTTGCTAAAAATTCCACTAGCCAAAAATATGAGCCAAAATAAATTCAAATTAGTAGAATGTCCACGCGATGCCATGCAGGGATTGCATGATTTTGTTCCAACGGCACTTAAAGCCGAGTATTTGAACCTTTTACTTCAGGTGGGTTTTGATACGCTAGATTTTGGAAGTTTTGTTTCGCCTAAAGCCATTCCGCAAATGGCCGATACAGCAGAAGTTTTAGCACAATTGGATTTGAGCAGCACCTCTACCAAACTTTTAGCCATTGTAGCCAATTTAAGGGGCGTAGAAGACGCTGTAAAGCATCAGGAGATCGATTACCTTGGCTTTCCTTTTTCTATCTCTGAAACCTTCCAGCAGCGTAATACCAATTCAAGCATTACACAATCACTAAATACAGTTGAAGAAATGCTTTCTTTATGTGCAAAAAATAATAAAAAAGCCGTTGTTTACTTATCCATGGGTTTTGGAAATCCCTACGGAGATGAATGGAATTACGATATTACAGAAAAATGGGCAGATGTGCTGGTAGGTAAAGGCGTTGAAATTTTGTCGCTGGCTGATACCGTTGGCGTTTCTACACCTGAAAAGATAGAAAGTATATTACCGAAGCTAATTTCGCGATTTAATAACACGGAAATTGGCATTCATTTACACTCCACTCCTGCCGAACATTTCGAAAAAATAGAGGCTGCTTATCTTTCGGGCGTAACACGTATAGATTCAGCCTTAAAAGGCTTTGGTGGTTGCCCAATGGCTGCTGATGACCTTACCGGTAATATTGCGACCGAAGATGTGATCAGTTTTTTGAATGCAAAAGGAGAAAATCTAAACCTGAATATGGATAAATGGAATGAGGCAATGGCTTTATCAGGGAAGATATTTGGGTAGGATTGTTTTTCTCAAGGATCGTCATTGCGAGGCACGAAGCAATCTTACAACTATGGGTAGGTAAATTATCTCAAATACGTAACACAACTTTAACTTGTTATCATTCACTCCCTGCCCAAAGTCGTCATTGCGAGGCACGAAGCAATCCTACTACTATAGGTGGATAAACGAACTCCTAATAAGATTTTAATTTATTAATATCCACTCCCTGCCCAAAGTCGTCATTGCGAGGCACGAAGCAATCCTACTACTATGGGTGGATAAATAACTCAGATCCAGCGATCGCTTTAAGATTGCTTTTCCGAAGAGTCGGAACAGGCAGTACCTCGCAATGACGGAATCTACTCATTCAATCCACTATATAAATCAAGCCAATTTGGATTAACAGATACAATTAAATCTATTTTCTGTTGGCGACTGCCTCCCTTTATTCTTTTTTCTTCGTCAATAGCTTCTTCGATATCAGAGAAAAACGAGTAGTAAACCAACTTATAACATTTAAATTTTGAAGTAAAGCTTTTTGGGAATTCGTTGTTTTTATGTTGCCAAATCCTGCCGGGCAAATCAGAAGTTACACCAGTATAAAAAACAGTATTAAAAGAATTTGTCATGATATAAACACATCCTCCCCTTTCCATCTTAATTTAATCAAGTTATTTCGACAGTGATTTTTAGCGTGCGTCATTGCGAGGCACGAAGCAATCCTACTACTATGGGTGGATAAATAACTCAGAGCCAGCGATCGCTTTAAGATTGCTTTTCCGAAGAGTCGGAACAGGCAGTGCCTCGCAATGACGATTGTTCGTTGAATGCCTTGTGCTTTCCGTGTCTCCGTGGCAAATTATCTTTAAACCTTCTTCACCATTTTAAAGTGCTGTATACCTGCCTCTTCAAACTGATCTCCTTCAGCTACAAAACCAAATTTGGCATACAAACTCATGGCATCTAACTGCGAGTTAAGGTAAATATAATGCGCGTCCTCCGGCAGGTCTGATAAAGCCTCTGCAATTAACGCACGGCCTACACCTTGCCCCCTAAAATCTTTTAAAACAGCAAAACGCTCCAGTTTATAACCAGCATCTGTTCTACGCCACCTGCAGGCACCGCAAGGCTGCCCGTTGTTGGTAGCGAGAAAATGTGTTGATTCATCTTCATGCTCCCACTCCAGCTCCGGCGGGCAATTTTGTTCGTCTACAAATACAATTTTACGTATAGCAAATACTTTATCTAAATCTTCTGGGTGGTTAACTTTTTGAACTAGTAGACTCATTATCGTGGTGTTTAAAGTGTTTATTCGATTTTAATTTCAATTCATTGAGCTCTTTTGCTACATCTATCGAATGCGAACAATGAATATCGGCCTCTTTTTTGGCAAGTGTGGCAATCGTAACGTAAAATTTATGTAATTGATCCAATTCTTTCTCGCTCAGGTCTTCAATATCCACCATTCGGTTGCTTGCACCCTGTTGTGCGGCAATTAATTCGTTCAGTTTTAACTGAATTGCCTTACCATCTTTATTTTGCGCCTTCTGGATCAGAAAAACCATTAAAAAAGTAATAATTGTGGTCCCAGTATTGATCACCAATTGCCAGGTTTCAGAATAATTGAATATCGGGCCACTCAATGCCCAAATAACGACAATAGCGGTTGCGCTGATAAACGCAGCAGAACTACCGGTAAACTTGGTTGCCGCATTGGCGAATTTCTCGAAAAAATTATTTCTTTTAGTTTCAGTTTTAGATTTTGCCATTACAATTTGTTTGCTTAAATATAACCATAAAACAAACAAAAGCGCCATAAGTTTTTAAACCCATGGCGCTTTTGTTTAACGTTGTAATGTTAAAAACGTTTGCATGTTGTAAGGTTTGAAAGTTGCAACATTAAAACATTCCAACCTTACAACTTTTCAACTTAATTAAAGTTTGTCGTTAACGTTGATACAGTTCAGATCTTCGAAAGCAGTAGTTAAACGTTTCACAAAAGTTTCTTCGCCTTTACGCAACCAAACGCGTGGATCGTAGTATTTTTTATTTGGTTTATCATCGCCATCAGGGTTACCAATCTGGCCTTGAAGATAAGCTTCGTTCTTTTTATAGTATTCTAAAATACCTTCCCAAAATGCCCATTGCATATCAGTATCGATATTCATTTTAATTGCACCGTAAGAAATTGCTTCTCTGATTTCTTCCTGTGTAGAACCAGAACCACCGTGGAAAACAAAATTGATTGGTTTCTCTGCAGTTAAGCTGAATTTTTCTTTGATAAAATCCTGAGAATTTTTCAAAATTACCGGTTGTAATTTTACGTTACCTGGTTTATAAACACCGTGTACATTACCAAAAGCGGCTGCAACGGTAAAACGATGAGAAACTTTACTCAATTCTTCGTAAGCATAAGCTACTTCGCTAGGCTGAGTATATAATTTAGAGCTATCTACATCACTATTATCAACACCATCTTCTTCACCACCTGTTACACCAAGTTCGATTTCGATAGTCATGTTCATTTTAGCCATACGGGCTAAATATTTAGCAGAAATTTCCATGTTTTCTTCGATCGATTCTTCCGATAAATCTAACATGTGTGATGAAAATAAAGGTTTTCCGGTTTCAGCGAAGAATTTTTCACCGTGGTCTAAAAGTCCGTCAATCCAAGGCAATAATTTTTTAGCCGCGTGGTCGGTATGTAAAACCACAGCAACACCATAATGTTCTGCCAATAAATGTACATGTTTAGCTGCCGATACAGCACCTAAAATACATGCTTGCAATTTCTCGTTATCTAAAGATTTACCAGCATAAAACTGTGCACCTCCATTTGATAACTGAATCATAACAGGCGAATTTACTGCCTTTGCAGTTTCCAATACCGCGTTAACCGTATTGGTACCGGTTACGTTTACTGCTGGTAAAGCAAACTGATGTTTTTTAGCCTGCTCAAACAATTCTTGAACGGCATCTCCGTAAATTACGCCTTTGTAGCCTTTTAAACTCATTTCTTGTTAATTTTATTAAGTCCGAAGTTATAAAAAAAAATAACATTCCAAGCTTTTGTAACAACAGAATTATTTGCCTAACAGCAAAATAAGGCCTATTTAGTGTAAAATACACATTATCCTTAGTGTAAAAAAGACACACCTCTGCAAATAATCAAATCGCAATGATCAATTATCAAACCATACTAAACGCCTGGCAAGTTTGATGATTGTGATTTGATCATTGGTTATTAATGATTGTAATTCTTTATCTTAATTATATTTTTCGTTTCTTTGCAATCCAATTCTTTAAAAAATTATATGGCTTGGTTTAAAAGAGAGAATAAAGGTATCATTACCACAACAGAAGAGAAGAAAGAAGCACCAGATGGTTTGTGGAATAAATGTCCAAATTGTAAGAAACCGCTACATCAGGCAGAACTTCAGGAAAACAAATACGTTTGTCATTACTGCGATTACCACCTGAGGGTAGGCTCAAAAGAATATTTCGAGGTTTTATTTGATAATAACGAGTTTAAAGAGCTTTTCCCTAACTTAACATCAGGTGATCCGTTAAACTTTAATGATAACAAACCTTATACCGATAGGATTAAAGAAAGTCAGGCTAAAACAGGTCTAAAAGACGCTATCCGTGCAGGTGTTGGTAAAATTGAAGGACAAGATCTTGTTATTGCCTGTATGGATTTCGCTTTCATCGGCGGTTCTATGGGTTCAGTTGTGGGTGAAAAAATTGCCCGTTCAATCGATTATAGCATTAAACATAAAGTTCCGTTCCTGATGATTTCTAAATCAGGTGGCGCCCGTATGATGGAAGCCGCATTTTCATTGATGCAAATGGCTAAAACATCGGCTAAACTAGCCTTATTGGCTCAAGCTAAGGTTCCCTATATTTCTTTATTAACCGATCCTACTACAGGTGGTGTAACGGCATCTTATGCGATGCTTGGCGATATTAATATTGCCGAACCAGGTGCATTAATCGGTTTCGCTGGTCCGAGGGTAATTAAAGAAACCATTAAAAAAGATCTGCCAAAAGGTTTCCAAACCGCAGAATTTGTGTTAGAACACGGTTTCCTTGATTTTATTGTTGATAGAAGGGCAATGAAAGCTAAATTGAGCGCTTTTATTAAAATGATGAGTAATTAAAATAGTTCAGTAGTTCATTAGGCATTGGTTCATTGGGCTGGATGCAAAAAAATGGATTCATAATATTTAGAAAAGCAGGGCTTGGAGAACTTCGGTTAATTCAGTCCTGCTTTTTGTTTCTCCTGATTTTACATCGGGACCGCGGCAATCAGGTTTAGTTAATATGGGACGGTGGTTCTTTTGAGGGATTTTCCCAGCGAGTGCTACAACCACCCCGCCCTTCGGGCACCCCTATAATGGAGGGGAATTGGAGCAAACTTATCCCACCACAACCTTTCCGAAGTCCGCATCCGGCATCAGAAGATTTGGCAGTAAATGCAAATAAATCTTTGTTACTTTCCATTTCAATAAGCACTGAAGCAAGAAATCCTACGAGTGTTGCAGAAACAAACAAAAACCACAAACGTTCTCGCGGCTTAGGATTACGCCTAAAGATTTATTTAGGATTTGCAACAAAGGTTCGCGAGCCTTGATTTTTTGTTTCTTTTTTATCAAGAAAAAAGAAAGAGCCCTTCCGGCGGTGAGGAAAGACACTACAATTTTTCTTATTTTTAGCTTAACCAAACTAAAAATCAGATGAAAAAGCTATTATTATTCACCTTCCTCATCACAGCTATTATTTCTGTTTATGCACAAGAAAAAAAAGCTAAAGCCCCTTACGACGAAGCTTTAGCAAAAAAACTCGGCGCCGATAATTATGGAATGAAAATGTATGTTTTAGTAATGCTTAAATCAGGCACCAATACCACAGAAACCAAAGCCAAGTCTGATAGTTTATTTGCAGGTCACATGGCTAACATGGGCAAAATGGTCGAAATGCAAAAACTAGTAGTTGCCGGACCGTTGGGTAAAAACGATAAAAATTACCGCGGTATTTTTATTTTAAACACAAAATCGATCGAAGAAGCCAAACAGTTATTAGAAAGCGATCCGGCAATTAAAGCCAAATTATTAGAACCAGAATTATATAACTGGTATGGATCTGCTGCACTTTCGGAATATCTGCCATTTCATGATAAGATACAGAAGAGTAGTCTTTAGCAAAATTTGTGAGGTCAGATGTTCCCATCTGACCTTTAAACCTAGTGAATCATTCAAGATTCCACTGGTGTCAGCTGGTAACAGCTGACACCACAACTCAACTGCAACATTTCCATTAACTTCTCCAACCATACCGCTAATTCCATAAATTAGCGCATCAAATAATCAACCCTAACTAATTATGAATAAAAAACTACTATTTTCTGCACTATTCCTGTGCGCTTCGGCCAGCGTTTTTGCGCAAGACCGGAAAGTAATCGATAATATTGTTAAAGAAGTAAACGAAAACTCCCAATTAGAGAAACTTGCTCACGAATTGCTTGATGTTGTTGGTCCGCGTTTGGTTGGCTCCCCACAAATGAAACAGGCCAATGATTGGGCTGTAAAAAAATACAGCGACTGGGGTATCTCTGCCAAGAACGAAAAATGGGGCGAATGGGCTGGTTGGGAACGTGGCATTACCCATATCGATCTGGTAAGTCCGCGGGTACGCACTTTAGAAGGCACACAATTGGCATGGAGCCCATCAACCAATGGCAAAGCCATTAATGCCGAAGCAATTATCCTTCCGGCAATAACAGATTCGGTATCTTTTCAGAAATGGTTGCCGAATGTAAAAGGTAAAATCGTATTGATTTCTATGAACCAGCTTTCTGGCCGACCAGAAAAAAACTGGGAAGAATTTGCCACAAAAGACCTTTTCGAAAAATTTAAAAAAGAAAAAGCTGAAGCAGCAAAAGCATGGACAGCTAGTCTGGCCAAAACAGGCTTAACCGCTAAAACACTTCCTGTAGCTTTAGAAAATGCAGGTGCGATGGCTGTAGTAATCAATAACTGGTCGCAAGGTTTTGGTGTAGATAAGATTTTTGGGGCAAATACCACAAAAGTACCAACTTTGGATCTATCTGTTGAAGATTATGGACTGGTTTACCGTTTGGCATTAAATGGCGACAAACCGAAGCTTAAAATTGAGGCAGATTCGAAAAAATTAGGCGCTGTGCCAACCTTTAATACCATTGCAGAGATAAAAGGAACACAAAAACCGAATGAGTATGTAATGCTTTCGGCACATTTCGATTCGTGGGATGGTGCAAGCGGTGCTACCGATAATGGTTCGGGAACCATTTTAATGATGGAAGCCATGCGCATTTTGAAGAAAATTTACCCTAACCCAAAACGTACCATTTTAGTTGGCCATTGGGGAAGCGAAGAACAGGGCTTAAACGGTTCGAGGGCATTCGTAGAAGATCATCCCGAGATTGTTGGCAATTTACAGGCTTTATTTAACCAGGATAATGGAACTGGTCGTGTAGTAAATATTGGCGGACAGGGTTTTGCGAAATCAAAAGACTACATCACGCGTTGGTTGGCCGCAGTACCTGATACCATTAAAAACCAGATCAAAACCAGTTTCCCTGGAACACCTGGCGCAGGCGGATCAGATTTTGCTTCATTTGTAGCTGCAGGAGCCCTTGGTTATTCATTAAGTTCTACCAGCTGGGATTACGGCACTTATACTTGGCATACCAACCGCGACAGTTACGACAAATTGGTTTTCGATGAAATCAGAAGCAATGTAATTTTAGCTGCCATTATGGTGTATATGGCATCAGAAGATCCTGAAAAAACTTCGAACGAAAAAGCTACGGATTTACCGGTTAACGAACGTACCGGAAAGCCATCTACATGGCCGGTTCAAACCAAATCGAACAGAAAAGGTGGGTTGTAGATAAATATTTTTAAATCGGTTTATAAAAGGGCATTTGGAAACAGGTGCTCTTTTTTTTTGGAGCAACCCTGAATATGCTGTCATGCTGAGGCACGAAGCATCTGTTTCATTGGTTGCAGATGCTTCGTACCTCAGCACGACAACAAGCGGCATTACTCCTCTTTCTTCTGAAATTTATAAAACAAATACCCCAAAAAAGGTAAAATCAATATACTACCCAACAAAAGTGCTAAACCTAAACTATAAATGGTTTTTTCAGGTCCAACGGTTTCCAATAGCGAAATTGTATTTCCACCTTTTAAACGGATAAAATTCGGGAAGTGGGCATAACTTATCGCCAGGAGGATCATTGTTACCTGGAAGCCAGCTAAAATGCGTAAAACTTTTGTTTTACCTTTAATCAACAGGTACCATAACAATACCAGGGATAAACTGGCCAAAATAATAGCCGATAACCCAACATTGCTTTTAAAAACCCAATCAACCAAAGGAATTTTATCACGCTGTGCCGCAATAAATACCATGGCACCAAAAACTACCGCAGCAACATTCATAAATTCGGCTTTTTTAATAAAACGGCGTTTATCATGCGCTTCCTTCGTTTCACCTATCAGATAAATTGCTGCAAGGAAACCGCATAATGCAACTGTGAAGAAGCCTACAGCAACAGAAAACCAATTTAACCATCCCGAAATATAAGCGGTATAAAAATCGGTTGCCTGCGGATTAATATGGCCAGAAATCAGGCTTCCTGCAATAATCCCGAGGAACAATGCCGTAACAAAGCTAGAGTACCTAAAAATCCGGTTGTAGAGCCACTGCATATCATCTTTTACAGCATCATAATGACGGAATACAAAAGCGGTACCTCGGGCAATAATCCCGATGAGCATAATGGCCAATGGAATATGCAGGTAAACCGACATGGTGGTATAAATATGCGGGAAACCTACAAAAAGGATTACTATGGCAATAATTAGCCACATGTGGTTAGCCTCCCAAACCGGACCAATGGCCTGGTACATGGTTTTTCGGGTTTTACTCCTGTTTTTTGTTGAAGTAAACAGTTCGATAATCCCGGCACCAAAATCGGCCCCTCCCAATAAAAAGTAGAGCAGGATGGCCATGCATAAAAATGTAATTACAACGTATTCCATAGTCTATATTTTTGCCACAGATTTGCACAGATCTTGAATAGTTCAACCACAGCCACTAAATTTTTATCCGTGCTTATCCTTTTCATCTGTGATTAATGATTATTTTCCTCAGTTTTATTGTATAGTACAGGCACCATTTTAATCTGCCGATACAGCAAAAACGTTACGATAATACTCAGCGACACGTAAATTGCAGAGAAGATATAAAATGAATAAGCTATACCTGGCATTGGTGTAATCGCATCTTTGGTGCGCATAACGCCATAAATAATCCACGGCTGCCTGCCAACCTCTGTAACTACCCAACCGGCCTCTAAAGCTAGATAACCGAGCGGAATGGCAAAAACAAATAGTTTCAATAACCAGCGTTTTTCAGTTAAAGGTTTCTTTTTAAAAAGCATGAAGAAATAAATTAACGATACCAAAAGCAACAAGGTACCAATGCCCACCATAACCTGAAAAGCATAATGTGTTATCGCAACAGGAGGGTGCTCGTTTTCAGGAATCTGATCCAGTCCTTTAACTTCAGCCTTGAAATCACCATGTGCCAGAAAGCTTAGTGCCCCAGGGATTTTGATTGCACCTGTTACCGTTTTATCTTGCTCGTTTACAATACCACCAATCAATAACGGTGCAGGTTTTTCGGTTTTATATAATGCTTCCATGGCGGCCAGCTTAGCAGGCTGGCGTTTGGCAACATCTTTTGCAGAGATATCGCCACTTAATGGCTGTAACAAAGCAGCAATGCAGGCAAATACAGCCGCAATTTTAAAGGCTTTTAAATGAAAATATGCATTTCTGTTCCGTAAGATCATTAAAGCATGTACGCCTGCCACGGCAAAGCCAGTTGCGGTAAAAGCAGCTAAACACATGTGCAAAGCCTGACTGAACCATGCTTTATTGAACATGGCCTTTATGGGATCGATATTAAGGTATTGTCCGTTTACAAAATCAAAACCTGCCGGACTGTTCATCCAGGCATTGGCAGCTACCACAAGTATGCCCGAAGCCAGTCCGCTTACGCCTACTACCATACCCGTAAACCAGTGAAACCATTTATTTAACTTATTCCAGCCATAAAGGAAAAAGCCAAGTGCTATCGCCTCGATAAAAAAGGCCGTTCCTTCTAATGAAAATGGCATTCCGAATATCGGTCCGGCATGATCCATAAATTTCGGCCAGAGCAGCCCCAGTTCGAACGATAACATGGTACCTGATACGGCTCCTGTTGCAAAAAATATGGCTACGCCTTTACTCCAGGCTTTGGTGAGGTTTTTATACACCTCATCGTTCGTTTTAAGCCATTTATAATGCGAAACAGCCATAAAGAAAGGCATCACCATGCCGATACAGGAAAAAATAATGTGAAAGCCTAATGATAAGGCCATCTGGGAACGGGCTGCGATAAAATCATCCATGAGCTGTAGATTTTGAATTGTAACAAATATAGTTGTTAAACACTAAAGCCTACGGTAATTCAATGCCGTTGAAAGGATTATTTTAAATATAGAACGTTTATAAATTGAAAAAAGATTTGGTTGTTCTTTAACACATAAAAACTTAATATCGCTGTTTGTCATCCTGAGCGGAGTCGAAGGATTAGCCATGGAATTAATTCGTTCAAAAATTAACAGTCAAAAAGTCCTTTCCTAATAAATTAGGATAACATTATAACCACGCTTATGAGATTGCTTCGTTGGCTGAAAAAGCCTTCTCGCAATGACGAAATCCTCTAAACCCCTTTCAGCTCATCATAAGCAGCACCTAAACTCCTTTGGATCCCCTCTCCCTTCCATTCTGTTGCATTTGGAATTGAGCTTGCTTTTAGAATGTCTTCTTTACTTTTACCTGCTTTGATTTCTCCGCTCACAAAAGTTAAAAGATTCTGCAGGTAATTTTGAAAGGCTTTAACATCTGCTTTGTTTCCGGTTACTTTTTCAGGTTCTAAGCTGTGCCCCCAGATAAATAAGGTATCGTTATCAAACTGAGCTAAAATTTTATCTAATGCAGTGATCCAATTGCCGATGTGTGCGCCGTTTTCGCGATCAATGTAAGGAAACTTACGATTGAACACTAAATCACCTACATGTGCAACATTTGCATGCTCAAAATGATAAACGGCATCTCCATTGGTGTGGCCAGAACCATAATAATAAGCCTTGATATTTTCGTTGCCAACTTTTGCATTCCATTTTGTGCCGAAAGTAGTATCAGGCAATAACTGTTTATCCAAATTATTAGCTTTTTCTGATGCCCTTTTCTGGTTAACTAAGGAATTTTGATGGGCTACTACTTTTTCGGCCAGTCCTTTAAAAGAAATGTTCCCGGCGGTATGGTCGCCGTGGTGGTGCGTATTGATTAAATATTTGAAAGGTTTTTCGCCAAGCTTTTTTAATTCGTCGATTACATGAGGTGCTGTAGTAGGAAATTGCGCATCAACCACCACAAAACCATTGCTCGAATTTAACCAGCCGATTGTACCACCCTGCTCGGTAAATATGCCTACATCATTACGGAGCGGTTTAAAGTTGTAAGCACGAAGCAGGTCTTGTTGTGCAAAAACATCTGTTTTATAAATCGAAAGCAGGGCCATGGCCAATGCTGAATTTTTGATAAAATTTCTTCTTTCCATTTTGGGATTAAGCTAAAAAAAACCACAGCAAATGCTGTGGTTTAAATTTAATCATTTTGATCGTGAATTAACAAAATTTATATGCCCGAACCCGGTGTAGTACCCGGCTCGTGCCCCGGACCAAAAGAATTATTCTTACGGTCTTTGTCTTTATTAAACAAATTGGTAGTTACTTTAGATGATTTGTTTTCATCTAGCGTTCTATCCTCTTTAATATCTTCTGCGCTTTTATCCAGTAAATCGTTCTCAACAACTTTACCTTTTTCTTTATTCGTTTCCATAGTAATTGTAAATTGATGTAATATAGGAACAAGCGAAAAATAAGATTGTTTTTAATTTTGTTTTAGGAATGGGATTTGGTAAAAGAAAAATGTTGTGGTTGGTGAGCAACCAATTAGAGAGTTTGAGTTTAACTAACTTTCTGCTTTACAAACAAAACTTCGGGTAAAATTATTTTGACTTCTTCACTTGTGCCTTCTTTTAGCCAATAAAGTACAAAATTCACTTTTGCGGCTTTCAGATCATAACCTTTTTTCTTTTGCATTTCTATTTCTGCAATAAATTTCCTTGAAAATTTAAGAACAGATTGACCACTTAAATTTTTACACTCATCTCCATCAACCATTAATCTATCCCCACTAATTAATTGTGACAATAAAGATTGTTTATTGGCAAAATAATCCAACCAGATATCAGTATGCGTTAGGTTATAAACAATTTCTTCCAATTCAGGATAAATATTGTCATCTTCAATTCTTTCCAAATTTTCAACATCGATATGATCCAGATAATTACTATTTATATGGATTGACAGGTTATTTTTTGCCCTGGTTATCCCAACATATAACTGCCTTTTAGTACTATCCTTACTCACATCAAAATCTTTCAACAGTAAAAAAACGTTATCATATTCTTTACCCTTTGATTTATGGATGGTAGAAACCATAATTATCTCGCCATTATCATTAAAAAAATCCTCAATTTTTGATTCTTTGATAAAAACATCGAAATCAGACTTATACTTGATTTTTGGATTAACAGCTTCAAAATCACGGATGAGGTTATCACAGATTTTGAATTTGGAGCTTTTTTTAAATTTATAGTTCAATTCCCGATATGCATTTGCCCAAACCTCATCACTATAAGTGTATACTTCATCATTAGTTGCCAATTTTGATAGGAAGAACCGGATTTCTGCAAGATTATATAGATTAAAATAATCATTAGTCTGGATTAACTGCGTCGGCATTTTATGTTTCAGCAAGCTCCCAACAACCATAGCTGCTTCTTCATTTGTTTTTGTTAATACACATGTTGTTCCGGTTAATCCAGTTTGCAGCATATCATTAACCAAGGGGATAATTAAATTGCCGTTTTTATGATGGGTTATTTTTAGGTTGCCAATATCGTTGCGGTTCGGAATAATTGGTGTTGTTTTTAAACGATGGCTTACTTTTGCAATAAATTGATTACTGAAAGAAACTAAATTCCGCTTACTCCGATAATTATCAAGTAATTCATACTTAACAGCATCCTTATTTTTAATAAATTCATTCAGGTATTTCGAATCTGCATTTCTAAACTCATATATATTCTGGTCATCATCGCCAACGGCAATTACCCGCATTTCTTCATTTTGTTCCATTAATGAGTTGATCAGCTCAAATTCGTCAGCATTCATATCCTGTGCTTCATCAATTACCAAAACAGCTTTAGTAATTTTGCTGATTTCTACTTCATTACTTTTTATTTTGGCTATAGTACTTTTTAATATTGCCTCTGCTTTTTCCAAACTACCCACCTTACCCAACAGGTCAAAACAAAAAGAATGAAAGGTTTTGATCTCGACAAAGCCTGCAGCATTGCCAATTAATTTTAACAAGCGCTTTTTGAACTCCGTTGCCGCAGCCCTCGAAAAAGTAAGCATTAACAACTGCTCATGCTTTACATCTTCCATCAATAAAAGAGAGGCGAGCTTATGGACCAATACTTTGGTTTTCCCACTTCCAGGCCCAGCAGCTACAACGATATATTTATTCTCTTTATCACTTATTATTTGGGACTGAGTTTTAGACAAACTACCAAACAATTGACGGTATTTAGCTGGAGTAATATTCCGCTTAATTTCATTTTGGCGGGTAGCATTAAAATATTTATTTAAAAAAGAAGTATAATTAAGCTGAAAATAATCTTCTGCAAATGCTAAGGCCAAATTATAATTTTCGATCATTTTCTTTGCATACTCTCCTACAATATGAATCTGTTGTACCCTGTTTTCATAAAACTGACTTAATTTTTCATAATCTTCTGCCTTATACCTTACTTTGTTATCATTTTCCAGTCTATCTATCGTTAAACGGTTATAGATCACCATAAAACCTCCCTCAATCTTAATTGCTTCAATCCTGGAGAGATAAAACAATGTATCTTCTACGTCATCAACGGTAACTGAAAGCTGAAATAAACTGCCCCTATTATAAAAGGCATCTTTTAGTTCGTGAACAGAAAATTCGACTAATACTTCATCCTTTTCGGTATTTTCTTTACTATTATTGGATTTATCGTATAAATATTCGACTATAAAGCGGGCCAATTCATGTCTTTTCTGCAGCTTATCTGTTAATAAGCCTAATAGTGGAGTGGTAGTTACTGTAATATGGTTTTTGGAGTTTGAATGATGCTGCCTCTTGATCCAGTTCTTTATCGCCCAAAAATTGATGATGGTTTTGATTTTGTTGGGAGTAAAATCGTTAAAGCTCAAAGATTCTGCTTCTTCATTTAGTTCTTTCAGATTGATTGTTCTTTCCTGTTCTTTAAAAAACGGCAGCAAGAAGTTCTCAATTTTTCTAAATGTTTCTACAATACTTAGCGAACGGTTCCGGTTTTCATTTTTTTTGATAAAAGCAGTCAAATCCTTTCTATCAGCAAGAATTTTCTCCTCTCTCAGTAAGTTTATAATGTGGATCACGTCTTCTTTTACAATCCCCAAATGATCAGATATATAATCTACACGTGCCTCACCTTCACCATCCGATGCTTGCTTTCTATTTTTGCTCGACAGCAGTTTCCTGATAATCCGGATAGCCTTTTCTTTCTGTTTTTCATCAAACCGAAAAGAGTTGTTAATTTTGTCTATTGCCTCTTGGGCTGTTTTGGCTAAAATGCTATTCGCAAAAACCCTTGGCATATTCTGCCCACGCTTTAGGTAACCGGCATCTTCTAAGGCAGCAATAGCCGTAGTAACCCTTGTTTCAATTTCATTTACACTATCGTCCCAGCCTGCCTTTCTGGCAATTTCCAATGCAGAATTTGAAATATTTAAACGGAACCGCGTAATATCTTTTACCGCCTTCCAAATCTGCTGGATTTCTTTTATGCTTAATTTGGTTTGATTGAGCAAGATAAAATGTTTGCTTAAATCTTCTTCACTAAACAACACATAACAAACTGCCGATAACTTTTCATCACGGCCTGCCCTGCCCGCTTCCTGAACATAATTTTCTAAAGAGTCGGATATGTCATAATGCACCACCATCCCTACATCTTTTTTATCTACCCCCATTCCAAATGCAGAGGTAGCAACCATAATATCAATTTGTCCTGCTATAAACTCATTCTGATTTTTAGTCTTATCCCTCGATTCCATTCCCCCGTGGTAATAAGCTACAGAAAAACCATCCTGTAATAAGCGCTTAGCCAACTTAACAGCCCTACCCCTTCTGGATACATACACAATGGTTGGACACAGCTTTTCATCTATCAGATCTCTTAGTGCATTGTATTTTTCTTCTTCGTCGTTCTTTTCAAATACATTATAAGTAAGATTTGTCCTCGTAGCCTTTGAGCTAAAAACCTCTAGATCAAGCGATAATTTCTTCTTAAAATAACGCCTAATATCTTCTATAACATTTTGTTTGGCCGTGGCAGTAAAACAGGAAACGGGAATATGCTCTTCGAGATTCTTTTTTTCCTGCAATAGTTTTATAAAATCTCCTATATACAGGTAGTCAACCCTAAAATCTTGTCCCCATGAGGAGAAACAATGTGCTTCATCTATTACGAAACGGATAATTTTTCTTCCTAAAAGAAGCCTTTCAATTGATTTTGAACGTAAAGATTCAGGAGATATATACAGCATTGATGCCGAACCATCCTCTACCCGCTCAAACGATTTCCCCTTTTCTATCGGATCGAGCAAGCCGTTGATTGTAACTGCTTCTGTTATTCCTATTTTTTCCAGATTATCTACCTGGTCTTTCATTAAAGACTGTAGCGGAGATATGATAACAGTGAGTCCCTTTGCATTTGCACCTCCCATTAAAGCTGGTACCTGAAATGTTATTGATTTGCCACCTCCTGTAGGAAATATGGCTAAAATGGATTTGTTTTGAATAGCTGCTTCAACCGATTTTTCCTGTAATGGCTCGCCGGCATAACTTCGGTACAAATCAAACCCGAAATATTTTTTTAATCCTTTCCTAATATCCAACGCAATGTTACAATACCCACAACCGGTTAAACATGGCTTGTTTGTTAATTCAAACATAATATGCTCCGTTTTTGGATAATTTTTTAATACCCAAGGTGGCGTAATTGAATGCCTGTTTTGGCAATTGATTAATGATAAACAATAAGCAAACTCTATAGGATTTTGTTGTAGAATTTTTTCGAGGTCAGAATGCCGGCAGATTTTAGAGTGAAATCCCTCATGTATAACCCTAACAATTTCAATAGGTTCAGCTTGGAAATCGATAAATTTAAAAAAGGCACCAAACTCTTTTTTATCATTTAGTAAAAAATAAAAGATCTGTTTTAGCGAATTATCCAATTGATCAAATGATGCAATTTCATCATAAAAAAGATCTCTCGCTTTTATAGCATCATTTAAGGGATTATTTAATTCTTCAACCTGGAGTTTATCGTCTTTTAATAGCGCATGATAAGGTTTATTTGGAAAAAGTAATGGCGATAAATACAGCGTATCAATAATCTGTAAATTATCTAATCCAGTTATTGATTTTTTAAGGTGCGGTATATCATGATAAATAATATTATGCCCACAAATGAATTTGGTATTGTTTAAAAATAAAGAAATGGATTCTGCTGAATTTGAATGAATACTTGTTCCATCGTTCTTTACACAACCAATATCAAAAATCTTTAAAGTATCAGGTTGGATTTCGGTATCTATAAAAGCTATTGGTTTCATAAAAATGATAACTGAGCGCGTTAATGACTATTTTTAATATGCAATATAATAAAAACCAAATGCTTGCAAAAAAGTCCCGGTAAAAACCAAGACTTTCTTATTCGATTAACAATAAATTTAAACCTGTAAAATAAACCAGGCACAGGAGCTGGCTGGCGATTGGTGAACCACCAATTAAGGCGTTAGATTTTATAATAATGGTCATCTCTACAATCTTACACTCCGCTTGCAATGACGACATTTCCGATGAAGATTTTACAACATCGCCCCAGGCAGTTTGCCTAACTCATGGATGCAACCAAAAGAATGAAACCTCCTTTTATGGATTTTATTGAAATGGTTCGAAGATTCGAAAGAAAACGGATTGAAGATAAATTTGTAAATGTGTTTCCTCTCTTCATTTAATTTTTCTTCCAGTTTTGCGTTTTCCAGATTTTGAGTGTTGTGGTTCGTTTCCATGATGATATAGATTATAGAAAACCTGGCGGGTTTTCAGGGTTAACAATTTTAATAATAATAAAAAGCTATTTTAAAATTTGCTTAACCTTATACCATAGGATTTGATAAGGTTTCGTTTAGGAACAACAGGTAAATGGCATGGATTGCCTTATGTTTAATTAAATATAAGCTTAATTTTTGAGTTTTGCAAGCTCATTTCTGTTTTTTATATGAGAAATTCAAAAGGTGGTATTTTTTTTTGGAAATCAGGTATAGTGGCATTTGGCAGATACAGTCCTGCTCTCCACTTTATCCCGATGAAGGATCGGGATGTTCGTTCCGATCAGGTTTAGGTGGCACAGCCGGTAATAGTATTTAGGGCTGCAGGATGTACAAAATCCTTTTTTAAACCATGCTATTAAACGTTAATAGCAACACCAGCTTCTGTATATAAACCTGATTGAAGTGAGCATGCCGATCCTTCATCGGCATAAAACGGAAAGCAGGACTAAAATTAAAATGAAATGCTGCCTTTTCTTTCCAAAAAATCAGCTATTTGTTTGCACACAAAAAAAGTCCCGATTTACACCGGGACTCTCCTATTTGGTTAATGATATTTTATGCTAAAGCATTCTGCTTTACTACCATTTTAACTTTTTCGATTACGTAATCCAACTCTTCTTTAGTGGTATATTTACTAAAAGAAAAACGTACGGATGGGCGGTTTGGATCGGCATTGATACCGTTTAATACGTGCGAACCAATATTTGAACCTGATGAACAGGCACTACCGCCGGAAGCGCATATGCCATTAATATCTAAGTTAAACAATAACATATCGGCCATATCCATTTCAGGGAACGAAACATTGAGCACGGTATACAAACTTTTATTGGCATCGGTTTCACCATTAAAGCCAATGCCAGGTATTTCGGCAATCAATTGTGCTTTTAAATAATCTTTTAAGCCCTGAATATACGTTTGGTGCTCAGTCATTTCGGCATAAGCTATTTCTAAAGCTTTAGCCAAACCAACAATACCGTAAACATTTTCGGTACCACCACGCATATTACGTTCTTGTGCACCACCATAAATCATCGGTGGGATTTTAATATTGCTGTTTACATATAAAAAGCCAACGCCTTTTGGGCCATGGAGTTTATGTGCAGCACAAACAATAAAATGTGCTTTAAGTTCTCTTACATTATGTGGATAATGCCCCATGGTTTGCACGGTATCAGCATGGTAAATGGCATTATATTTCTCGCAGATATCGCCCACTTTAACCATATCGGTTAGGGTACCCAATTCATTATTGGCGTGCATTAACGATACAAAAGTGCGTTCGTTGTTTTGAAGCAGCTCTTCTAAATGATTGTAATCAATGTTGCCTTTTTCATCAATATTAACGAAACTCAATTTATCGATTTCGCCATTTTTAAGCATGGTATTTAAGGTATGCTCAACCGCGTGGTGTTCTATTTTAGAGGTAATGGCATGTTTTATACCGTAAGCAGCAATACCACAACGGATAGCGGTATTATCGGCCTCTGTACCACCAGAAGTAAAAAATATTTCGGAAGGTGACGCATTTAACAAACCTGAAACAGTTTTACGGGCTTTTTCTACAAGGGTACGCACCTCGCGACCAAGCGCATGAATGGCAGATGGATTACCGAAGTAATTTTCCATCACATTTGTCATTTCTGCAATTACTGCCGCATCTAAAGGCGTTGTGGCCGCATTATCTAAATAGACCCTTTTCATTTCTACGAATATTTAAAAGTTAGTATGTTGCTAAGATGTTTTGTTATCAACATCTCTGTTGTAAATAGTTAGCGTTGTACCTCATGTTAATGTTTATTTAAACTGGTCCTTCGACAGGCTCAGCATGACAAATTCACATTGATAATACAACCCTAACGGTATGCCTGATTCTTAAATCCAAATGGGATTAAAGGTGTAATATTTCTTTAATATCTGATATGATTTTATTTGCCAAATTTTCGGCAATGGTTTCATTTTCAGCCTCACTGTAAATCCTGATAATTGGTTCAGTATTCGAACGGCGTAAATGTACCCAGGTTTTATCAAATTCTATTTTCAAGCCATCAATGGTACTGTATGGCTGATTTTTGTATTTCTCTTCTACCTGTTTCAGTAAATTATCGATATCCATTTCTGGTGTAAGGGTAATTTTGTTTTTAGAAATGTGGTATTGAGGATAACTGGCCCTTAATACAGAGATCGATTTGCCAAATTTAGCCAAATGGGTTAAAAATAAAGCAATACCAACAAGGGCATCTCTACCATAATGCGATTCAGGGTAAATGATACCACCGTTTCCTTCACCGCCAATAATGGCATTAGTAGCTTTCATTTTATTTACCACATTAACCTCGCCCACGGCCGAAGCATTGTATTCTGATCCCGCTTTTTCAGTCACATCACGCAAAGCACGTGTTGAAGAAAGGTTAGAAACGGTATTTCCAGGTGTATTTTTCAATACATAATCGGCAACGGCTACCAAGGTATATTCTTCGCCAAACATGCTGCCATCTTCGTTTACAAAACATAAACGGTCAACATCAGGGTCAACCACAATACCTAAATCGGCATTTTGTTTCTGAACTTCTTTTGATATTTCTGTTAAATTTTCTGGTAGCGGTTCAGGATTGTGCGGAAAATGTCCATCTGGTGTACAATATAGCTCAACCACTTTGTTAACACCTAACGCCTTTAATAAAGCAGGAATAAAAATGCCACCAGTAGAGTTTACACAATCGATTACTACTTTAAAATCGGCCTTTTTAATGGCTTCAACATCAACTAATGGCAATGCTAAAACTTTATCAATGTGTTTTTGAAGGTAAGTATCATTTTTGATTACTTTTCCTAATTTATCTACATCAGCAAAGTCGAAATCGGCACTTTCGGCTAAATCTAAAACCTCTTTACCATCTGTATCGCTGATAAATTCGCCACTGGCATTTAATAATTTTAGTGCATTCCACTGTTTTGGGTTATGGCTGGCTGTTAAAATAATACCACCGCCTGCGTTTTCATCAGGTACTGCAACCTCCACCGTTGGTGTGGTAGATAAACCTAAGTCGATTACTTCGATCCCTAAACCCTGCAAGGTTCCAATAACGAGGTTATTCACCATTTCTCCCGAAATCCGGGCATCACGACCTAAAACTATTCTTTTATTACCTGTTTTTTGTACCACCCAGCTTCCAAAAGCCGCTGTAAATTTCACAATATCAAATGGGGTTAAGCCATCGCCAACTCTTCCACCTATGGTTCCGCGTATTCCTGAAATCGATTTTATTAAAGTCACTCCGTATAATTTATTTGAGGCTCAAAAATAACAAAAAAAACAAGATAGCTGCTATTTAGCAACGTTTTGCGATGCAAATTTACATTGTTTTTATATCTAGGTAGGCGATGTATTTGATAGAAATTATATCTTTATTTACAATCAAACGTGTGTTCTAATCCAGAAAATTATTTTTATTTACCAATCTCGATTTTGGTTATATAAAATTTCATTCATAATATTCTTGCAACATTATTGCATAAAAGCACATTCTAACTTTACTAGCGGTTGTAAAACCTTATATTTGCATCTTTTTAAGATAAAAACGGCTATTATATGCAGCGCAAGTGGTTTCAATATTGGTTTAATTCACCATATTATCATATTCTATATCAACAACGAAATGATGCTGAAGCCGAATTCTTCATTGATAAACTTACTCATTTCCTCCATCCTAAAGCTGATGCAAAAATGCTGGACATTGCCTGTGGCAAAGGCCGTCATTCCATTTACCTCAACAAAAAAGGTTTCGATGTTACCGGGATAGACCTTTCTGAACAGAGCATTAAATACGCCAAACAATTCGAAAACAACAAATTACATTTTCTGGTACATGATATGCGCAGGCTGTTCTACATCAACTACTTTGATGTGGCGTTAAACCTGTTTACCAGCTTTGGTTATTTTGATACCGAGAAAGATCATGTAAATGCCCTTAAAACTTTTCGCAAATGTTTAACTGCAGATGGTATTTTGGTGCTCGATTATTTTAACACCGAAAAAATTATCCGCAACTTAAATTCATGCGAAGTAAAATCGCTTGATGGCATTACTTTTAATATCACCAAAAATGTTGTGGACGGTAAAATCATCAAAAAGATAAATTTCGAAGATAACCACAAGGTATATAATTTCGAAGAACGGGTGCAGGCATTTAGTTACGAAGATTTCGAACGCATGCTCACCAAAGCAGGGATGCATATTGAAAAAACCTTTGGCAGCTATAGTTTGGATGATTTTGATCATTCTACCTCCGATCGTTTAATTTTAATCTGTAAAAAGGCATGATAGAAAGCATACAGCAATTTGATGTAGAATTGTTCCTGAAAATCCACCGCGGACTTTCAAACAGCTTTTTTGATTGGCTAATGCCTTTAATGCGCAACCGTTTCTTTTGGTCGCCACTTTACCTTTTCATCGTTATATTTTGCATTAAACAGTATAAAAAACAAGGCTATTATATTATCGGCATGGTACTTTTTACCTTTGCCATGGGCGATTTAATTGCTTCGAGGGTAGTAAAACCATGGGTATCAAGGGTTAGGCCCTGCAATGATATGAGTTTGGCCAATGACATTATCCATCGGGTGCCTTGTGGCAGCGGATTGAGTTTCCCTTCAGCACATGCTACCAATCATTTTGCGATAGCCGTTTTTTTAATCTGTATTTTTTACAGCAGGTGGAAACCCATTTTACCAATTGGCATCTTCTGGGCGTTCATTATCAGTTTTGCGCAGGTATATGTGGGCGTTCATTATCCTGTTGATGTTACTACTGGTGCCCTTTTGGGGATCACCATAGGCATTATCTGTTCGAGAATATTTAAAAAATTACAACCTGATTTTTAAACTATGGAAATCTGGAAACTTTGTGTGCTCTTTTTCTGTGCCTTTTTAGGCGGAACAGCTATTTTTCTGGTAAAGAGCGATAAATCGAAACTACTGAAACTGATTTTATCTTTCAGTGGAGCTTATTTATTTGCGATTACGGTTTTACACCTGATCCCGGATGCCTACAGCGGTACGGATAAGTGGCAGATTGGTGTTTTTATCCTCATTGGTTTTTTATTACAGATTTTCTTAGAGCAATTTTCTGAGGGTGTAGAACACGGCCATATCCACAAACACCATCACGGGCACGTTTTTCCTTTCGGAATTATGATTAGCTTGTGCCTCCATGCCTTTTTAGAGGGAATGCCATTAGCAAAAGAACAACATAATGAATTGATTTTCGGTATTGCGTTACACCATATTCCTGCTGCTTTTGCACTGGCCAGCATATTGATGCAAAACCACTTTAAGATAGGCAGCATCGTACTTTATCTCATTTTATTCGCAGTAATGGCACCATTGGGCTTTTATGTAAGTGTTGGTTTAAGCAACGGAACCATTGGCGGTTTAGATGCCTATTTTAATAAAATTATGGGTATTGTAATCGGTATTTTCCTGCATATCTCTACTACTATTTTATTCGAATCGAGTGCTGACCATAAGATCAATACGCGCAAAATGATCGCCGTTTTACTGGGAATAGGTGTGGCACTGATTGGTTTCTTTGCCGGACACTAGGTGAGTTGACAGATTAACCGATTTAAACAGTTACCAGTTAACCATTCGTCCCCAGTTCAAAAAACTAACCTGCTAGCCGTTTTAAACGTTTAATCGTTTAAATTTTACAGCCTCTGTAAAAAATTGGGTAAATTCGTATATGGACGAAATTGTAAATGAACCGATTGTAGCCTATCAAAAAAGACGTTACACTGTTGAAGAATACCTGGAGATGGAAAAAGAAGCGACAGTTAAACATGAGTATTTTGAAGGTGAGATATTTGCAATGTCGGGTGCCGGTGATAATCATAATGAGATTTTTAGTAATGTCTTTGGAGAGATACTTAGCAAGCTCAAAGGCAAACCTTGCAGACCTTATGGAAGTGATAAACGGATGAACATTCCAGAGAATACATTATTCACCTATCCTGACATATCCATCTATTGCAATGGCCTAATACATAGCGAATTTGATGATGATACTTCAATCTTACCAACGGTAATCATCGAAATCCTTTCCCCTTCTACAAAAAACTACGACAGAGGCAAAAAATTTAACCTGTATAAAGATATTCCTTCGTTAAAAGAATACATTATGATCGAATCGGAATCGGTTTCGGTGGAGGCTTATTATATCAATGAAGAAAGGAATTGGGAGATCAATCAACATAAACTAATTACCGATACCTTAACCTTTGTTTCGATGGGATTTGATATGGCTTTAAGTGATATTTATTATTACGTTAATATTTAAAATCTAACTGTATATGGATAACATTGTAAATGAACCGGCTGTAGCCTATCAAAAAAGACGTTACACTGTTGAAGAATACCTGGAAATGGAAAAGGCATCAACAGGGAAACATGAGTATTTTGAAGGGGAAATATTTGCAATGTCGGGGGCAGGCTTTAACCATAATCTTATATTTTCAAATGTTTTCGGACTTCTTTTTTCTAAACTAAAAGGTTCGAAATGTATACTGTTTGGAAGCGATATGCGAATGAATATTCCCGGAAACACCTTATTCACCTATCCCGATATCTCTATCTATTGCAACGGATTAACGCATAGTGAATTTGATGAAGATACCTCGATTTTACCAACGGTAATCATCGAAATTCTTTCCCCTTCTACAAAAAACTACGACAGAGGCAAAAAATTTAACCTGTATAAAGATATTCCTTCGTTAAAAGAATACATCATGATTGATTCTGAATCGGTTTCGATTGAGGCTTATTATATTGATGAAGAAAAAAGCTGGAAACTTAACGAGCACAAAAAGATTTCTGATACCATAACCCTAGTGTTGATGGGATTCGAAATAGGTTTAAGTGACATTTATTATAACACCAGTATTTAAAATTAATGTATATGGATAACATTGTAAATGAGCCGGCTGTAGCCTATCAAAAAAGACGTTACACTGTTGAAGAATACCTGGAGATGGAAAAAGAAGCGACAGTTAAACATGAATATTACCAAGGTGAGGTATTTGCGATGTCGGGCGCAGGCAACAATCATAATCAGATCTTCAGCAATGTCTTTGTCGAAATAGGTATTAACCTAAAAGGCAAGGCATGCAGTCCTTATGGAAGTGATATGCGAATGAACATTCCAGAGAATACTTTATTCACCTATCCCGATATTTCAATTTACTGTAATGGCTTAACACCTAGCGATGTTGATCAAGAAACCTTTATTTCACCTATAGTCATCATCGAAATTCTTTCGCCTTCAACCAAAAACTACGACAGAGGCAAAAAATTTAACCTGTATAAAGATATTCCCTCATTAAAAGAATACATCATGATTGATTCGGAATCGGTTTCGGTTGAGGCCTATTATATTGATGAAGAAAAAAAACTGGAGACTTAACGAGCACAAAGAGATTTCTGATTCCTTAACCCTAGTATCGATGGGATTTGATGTGTTTTTAAGCGATATTTACAATCATGTCCGCTTTAATAAAAAGTAATATCCAAACCTGAATTTTGGGTTCAAAACTAAATACTATTGCAATTACGAACTGAAACTGCCATTTATTAACTGCCAACTAAATTACTTTTTCTCTTTCTTCTTCCCATAACCCCAGGGGCAGTGTTTGCACTTATTTTTACAGCAATAACCGCGTTTTAAGTGGTAAGCTTCGGTAAACACCATCAATCCATCTTCGTTAAAATAAAAATCTTCACCTTCTTTCATAGTTAGTTTTGAATGATTGAATTAGAGAATGAGTGAATGTCTTATCGTATTTTTCTATCTATCATTCAATCCTTCTCTCCTTTACTAATTCAGTATTTTAACTTCGAGTTTATCTTTAAAATAATCTTTAAGCTGTTTGCCATCACCATGCAAAGTCCATACCTGTTTTGGTTTTACTTTTTCAATGGTTTCTAAAATGGCATCCCAATCAGCATGATCAGAAATATAGAGTGATATTCCATTTTGCTGTTGGAGGTTTTTCCAGCCAGAAGCAAAAGCTCTTACCACATTTATTGCTTTATGATAGCTATGAAAAACCATTGGCGGAACAATATAAACCTGATTTTCGTGATTATTTTTCATCACTTTCCGGTCGTACATTTTGTAATTTCCCAACTTCACACCATAATCTTCATATATTTTAACAAAAGGCACTATACTGAAATGTACCATAATATTGCGCGTTGGGCAATATTCGTTTAACAGTTGAATAATCCGCTGACTTTTGCCCAGGGCGTAAGCACCAAGCATGATATTGGCATTGGTTTCGTTCAGTTTTTTGATTTCATCAACCGGAGAGGGGTGTTTAGTTTCAGGATCGGCAAAGGTACTTTCGGTAATCAATACATCAGCCTCAACAAATTCAAAAGCTTCACAAGTAGCATCAGGTTCTATTTTATAATCGCCAGTATAAAGGTATTTAACGCCTTTATATTCCATTAAAACCTGTGCAGATCCTAAAATATGTCCTGCTGAATAAAAAGTAATGGTTACATCCTTTATTTTAAAAGCTTCGTGGTATTTTTTTGTAAAAAAATCGACCGCGGCAAATTTACGGTAACGGTGTTTCATAAAAGCCGCAGTGGCTGCTGTACAATACACATTCTGGCTTCCGCCAATGGCATGATCGCCATGTGCATGCGAAACCACAGCTTCATTAACGGGCTGTTGCGGATCAAGGTAAAAATCGCCGTAAGCACAATACAGGCCCGTAGGGGTAATGGTAATAAAATCTTCTAAAATCATGATCAGGATTTTGAGGATTTAGGGATATGGCAGGATTTAATTTTCATAAACTGGATTTAATAATAACATTTCAACATTCAAACCTTTCAACATTTCAACATTCAAACCTTTTCAACTCCTCAGCTATTTGTAAAAAGTGCTTGTGTAAAGCTAAAACCTGTTCAATAATGGATTGCTCTTCGTCATTAACAATAAAATGATCAGCTAATTTACCTTTTTGCTCATCGCTAAGCTGTTTATCCATACGGGCTTTTATCTGTGCTTCTGTAACACCATCGCGCTGCATTAAACGCTTTATTTTAACATCGTACGGCGCTGTAACCAAAATGGTAGTATCGCACATTTTATACGACCCGCTTTCGAACAATATTGCAGCTTCTTTTAAGGTATAAGGCACAGTTGAAGGAATAGTAGCTTCCCAGGCATCAAAAGCCCTGAAAACTGCCGGATGAACCAAAGCATTTAACTGTGCAAGTGCTTTTTCATTATTAAAAACTATACCCGCGATATGTTTATTATTCAATTTACCATCTTCGAAGTAACTTTCATTACCAAAAGCAGTTTTAACCCCTTCTATCAATAAAGCATCCTTAGTCATGATTTCTTTTGCCACGGTATCTGCATAAAAAACAGGAATTCCCAATACTTCAAAAACCTTGCAGGCAGTTGTTTTACCACTGCCTATTCCTCCGGTTATACCTACTTTATACATTATTTTTCTACTATGAAATCAATTTTGGATGGCACCACTTTTACCAGCTTACAATAATCAGGAAACTCTGTAATCTTGACTGTAAACTGGCGGTGCTTTAAATTTTGCCATTCGTCTACATCAACAATGGCGGTAATAAAACTCTCATCTACCTGATCGTAATTACTTAATGCAACCAAAAATGAAACTTTTATCTTTTTAGGGTAGAGTTTTATACTGTTATAATTTCTATTGTTGATTACTTTTAAAGGTACTTCGATGGTTTTCTCTGTAAACTCATCAACAGGCAGCCGAACTTCTACAGATGAAGGATAGATGCTTACATTTTTATGAATACTGTGCTGTAAAGCCACTCTGGTGTTACTACTACTTTGTATTTTATCCAGCTTTAAAGTATCTGTAGGCCAAAACTTAATTTTAGCCAGTTCTTCTGTAGGTCCTGCAACTTTAACATATTTTGGATTAAGGATAATCTCACTCGAGATGCCATATTGTTTTATAAAGCTGAGCTTATCAATCAGTTTAACCGGAACCTTTTTTACCACGCGTTTGGTAAAATCGAAATATAAGGTATCGGGTTTAACCGAAATTACTTTTTGTGTACTTTCCAGCTGCCTGTTGATATTGAACAACTGATCGGAAAAAACAATAAAATCTTTTGTATTGAGCTGGCTTAAGTTTACAGAAACGGATGGCGGACTAATCCTTAATCTTGCAAATAATAATTGCCATCCTGTACCTTCCACCTGTAAATCTATCGTATCTGATTGCAGGGGGTAAAATGCCCTTTTGGTAGGCGTATTTTTAAACACCAGTACCGTTTTTGCTACATAAATATATTTGTTATTCAACGCCATAAAAAGCCATGCAGCAACAGCCAGCAGCAAACAGGCCAATAAGCTAAATACACGTCTTTTTTCAATCTTCGTTAATCTGATGAAGGGCATAATAAAAACTTAGTTCTCTACAGCAATAACGTCAAATGTAACAAAACTAAATAGCTGCTCAAAAAACTAATCTGTTTAATGATAAATTAACATCATAATTTCGTTAGAATGCTTACAGATAACTACATTCGTAGTAGATAAAACATGACATGAAAAAATATATTTTAACGCTCATTGCCTTAACCGTTTTTAATTATGCCTTTGCACAAAAAGCAACTCAGGTTTCCTATTTTAAAAAAGGCATGGTAACCGAAAACAAAAATAATTACGATTACCGGCGGGTGATCCAGGAAACAGATACTGTTTCGCTCTACCATTTACTGGAATTTTACCCGGATAATACTGAAAAAACAATTGGTAACGTTTCTAAATTTGAACCTAAGCTTGTTTATGAAGGCCTAAAACAAAGTTTTAACAAACAAGGGATTTTGACTGCCAAAGAAAATTTCAAAAATGGGACACTAACGGGTGAATGTTTTTATTATCATAACAACGGTAAGCTAGAAAATATTTTTCAATACGATGGCCCGGATGACAGGAAAAGAAAGTGGCTTACAGGAATAGACTCTTTAGGCAATCAGTTTATCAAAGATGGCAATGGTTTCTATAAAAAATTTGATAAAAAAGGACAGGGTGAAGAAGGAAACTACCACAATGGTTATAAAGATGGAACCTGGAAAGGAACAGGAAATAAAGCTACTTATGAGGAAGTTTTCGAAAACGGTGTTTTTAAGTCAGGAATAAGCACATTTGAAGATGGAAAGCAAATCCAGTATGATAAAATGGAGCAACAACCCGAATTTAAAGGGGGAATAGCTGAGTTTTATAAGTATTTAAGCAGAAATTATAAATTCCCTTCTGAGGCACAACGAAATCGCGTAAGTGGAAAATTGTACATTACTTTCGTTGTAGAAAGAGATGGCAGATTAACAGATTATGAGTTTAAAAATAGCCTGGGTTATGGCACACAGGAAGAAGCCGTAAGGGTTTTAAACGAATGTCCTAAATGGATTCCCGGACAACAACATGGTATCCCGGTGAGGGTTAAATATAATATTAACATCAACCTGACACAGCGCTAAACAAAAATGCCACCCGATAGAGGTGGCATTTTATTGCTTTTTATTAAAAACTAAGCTTTAGTTGCTGGAGCTGTTGTTGCTTTTGTTGCATCTAAGGAAACTGCCGATTTATCGAAACGGATTTTTACACCACCTTCAACCTCGATTAAAAAAGTGGTATCATTTAAATCGGCAATGCGACCGTGAATACCTGCTGTAGTTACAATTTTATCTCCTTTTTTCAACTCGCTGATCAGTTTTTTATGGTCTTTAGCTTTTTTAAGCTGAGGGCGGATCATAAAAAAGTAGAAAACTAATGCAATTGCTCCAAACATGATTAATTGTCTTGGATCAAATCCTCCTGCTGCCTGTAAAATTACTGTTGATGTCATTTTATATTTTTTTGTTTGTGTTATGAATAGCTGATGATCTGTATCTTAGTGCGATCAATAATCAGCTAAATTATTTTTTAGCAAGTACCTCTCCTACCAAATGAACGGTGGCTACCGTTGGGTTTGCATTTGATGTAATGGTTACTACTTTATCTTGCATACCCATTTTGCCTTCGCTGTTAAAAACTACGCTGATGATACCCGTTTTACCCGGTAAAATGGGCTCGCCTGGTACTTGAGGAACGGTACAACCACATGTTGCTGTTGCATTTGAAACAATCAGCGGGCTTCTACCTGTATTCTTCAGTTTGAAATCGTGTTTTACTTTTTCACCCTGCTCAATTTTACCAAAATCGAAAATATCGCGTTCGAAAACAATAACGGGCGCATCTGCCGGGGCAACTTTTGCTGTTTTTGAAGTATCGTTACCTACAGAAACTGTTGATTTACTTTCTGAGGTCTGATTATTTGCATTACGGCAAGCAGCAAATGAAAGTGCAGCAATAGCCAAGATAAATGTTCTTTTCATTTTTAATCTTCGATTAATCCACGGCCAATCTTTTTAATGGTATTGTTTTTCTTAAGATCGCCTAAAATTTTGTCCAAAATACCGTTTATAAATGAATTACTCTTCGGTGTACTGTAATCTTTTGATAACTCTAAATATTCGTTGATGGTAACTTTAACCGGAATAGATGGAAAGTTTAACAACTCACAGATGGCCATTTTCATCAAAATGGTATCCATAAGGGCAATACGCTCCGATTCCCAGTTTTTTGTTCTATCGGCAATCATTTCCTGGTATTTGGCATCATTTTGTAAAGTATGCACAAAAAGATCCTGTACAAATTTGCTATCCTCTACCCAATCAGCACTAATTTCGGTCAGTTTGTTTTTGAAAGGATCATCGAAAGTAAAGTTTTTCAGGGTTTTGGCTACCATTCCTTTCATTACTTCGTGATCTACCTGCCAGTTGATAAATTTTTCTTCAAAAACCTGCAAAATAGCCTGGTTTTTTAAGATGATTTTCCTGAAAATGTATTTGATAATGTCTTTTGAGGATTCTAAACTTTCATTTGGATCTGCAAGGTAATCGGCATATTCTTTTGAAGCTTTTAACGAGTTATACACGGTTTTACGGATTTCAGGATCGAAACCCCAATCTACCTTGTATTTTTTAATCGCAGAAACGTATTCCGGGTTCTGCTGCAGTAAAATGCTAAACTTATTGTGTAGCAATTTCATGTTAGGATTGATATCCTCTGCTGTTTTAATGAATTTGTTTGCGCGTTCGGCCGCGTCGTTGGCAGTAAATTCGGTAACTTCTACCATTAAAGAGAGCATCCAGATGTACATTTCGTACACACTGTCGATACTTTGCATTAAGGTTTTCAAGTCACCTTTAATGTCTTTTTTGTCTGCCATGTGCCATGCAAAAATGTTTTGCAAAGCTTTGATCCTTAAGTGCCTTCTGTTTAACATGAATGTAAGAACGAGTGCGGTTTTTTAAAACCTGTTTTAATAATTATGATTTAATATGACGATTTAATTTTTTTAACATCTGCAATCCGTTTTTCAGCAATACGGTTTGCAGCAATATTTGTTGAAATGTTTTCAGCTTTACTCAATTTAATTACACTGCGGGTAGCATCATAAATATTTTCAGTAAGCTGTACGGTACGTTTTTTACCAAAACCAGTTAATTCAGAGTAGCAGGCAATCAATCCGCCAGCATTAATTAAATAATCAGGGGCAAATAAAATTCCTTTTTTCAAAAGCAATTCGCTATCTAAAAACTCATCTTTTAGCTGATTGTTTGCGGAACCTGCAATAATTGCAAATTTCATTTTCTCGATGGTTTTGTTGTTTACAGTCGCACCCATGGCACATGGGGCATAAACATCGGCATCGATAGTAAAAATTTTATCTGCTTCGATCGGTTTTGCTTTATATTTACGTGCAACGTAAGTTAGCTGCTCCTGGTTAATATCGCTAATGAGTACCTCGGCATTTTCTTTTCTTAACAAAGCTACCAGGTGCTCTCCAACATTACCAATACCTTGCACCACAATTGTTCTGCCGGCAAGCATATCGGTACCAAAAACTTCTTTAACGCTTGCTTTAATACCTAAATAAACACCCTGAGCTGTAAAAGGAGCAGGATTACCTGCACCACCAATTGATTCGGGAACACCAGTAACGTGGCTGGTTTCCATGCGGATATATTCCATATCGCGCGTATTGGTACCCATTTCTTCGGCCGTAATGAATTCGCCATTGAGGTTTTTAATAAACCTGCCGTAGCTGCGCATTAAAGTTTCTGTTTTATCTTTTCTGGAATCGCCAATGATTACGCCTTTTCCACCGCCCAGGTTTAAACCGGTGATGGCGGCTTTATAGGTCATTCCGCGTGATAAACGAAGGGCATCTTCTAAAGCTTCGGCCTCGGTAGAATAGCTCCACATCCTGGTTCCGCCTAAAGCAGGACCTAAAGTGGTATCATGTATAGCAATAATTGCTTTTAAACCTGTATCTGGATCATTACAAAAAACCAACTTTTTGTGCCCATAGGCACTTAATTGATCTAAAATTGATGAATCTGACGGAGAATTTGCTGGCATATTGGACGTTCGGCTAACCTGCTGCAAAATTAAAATAAAAAACCATTATTACACGTATTTAACTAAACTATAACAAAATTAATTCAGCCCAGGGCTAAATTAATAAGGTTAAAAAAGCATTCTTTTGAAAAAAAATAGTGAAATGTTGGTTTGTGGAGACACGAACCAAGGTGCAGGACAGGATTAAGTGATTAAAGTTATATGTTTAAAAAAGTATCATTTTAAAGAAAAACATACTCAGCCTGATCTTAAAACCACAGGTTTATGTTAAATAAACCTGATAAAGCGAAAAGCCCGCAGCGTAGCGAGGACTTGAAGCGATAGCAGGACTGGTATAACCTAAAAGTACCGAACCTTGCTTTTCAAAATAATAATCGACCACCTAAGCCATCTGAAATATGTTAGCAATTACCCTGCATCTTCCCTTTTACATCTGAAAGTGTCATTAATTTCTAAAGCTTAAGCCCGAATGGATAAATATGCTACATGAAATAACAAAAATATCTAAGTTTGTACAACATGAAACATCTGAGCCGATTAAACAAATACTTTCTCAAATACAAATGGTGGATTATCCCAGGAAGTATTTTCGTGGTGATTTCTAACATTTTTGGTGTTGTACCTGCACAGGTTATTGGCTATGCGGTAGATCTGATCACTGAAAACATCCAGATTTTTAACCTTTTTCATGGTTTCGATCGCCAGGCCATTATTTATGATATTTTTAGCAGCAACCTTTTGTATTTCGGTCTGTTGGTTATTGCCCTTTACTTATTGAGGGGTTTATTCTTATTCTTTATGCGGCAAACGATCATTTTAATGTCGCGGCATATTGAGTTTGATATGAAAAATGATATCTATCAGCATTATCAGGAGCTAAGCCTGGGCTTTTATCGCCGGAATAATACTGGCGATTTAATGAACCGTGCCACAGAAGATGTGAATCGGGTAAGGATGTATGTGGGCCCGGCCATTATGTATACCATCAATACTTTTGTGCTTTCGGTACTTATTATTTGGTCGATGTTTGATGTAAACTCAAAACTGGCTATTTACTGTTTACTACCTCTCCCCTTTTTAGTGGTGATTATTTATTATGTAAATACGCTTATCTTTAAGAAAAGCGGAAAAATCCAGGAACGTTTATCAGATCTATCCAGTTTTGTACAGGAGCGTTTCTCTGGAATCAGGATTATAAAATCGTATGTACGTGAAGATTATACACGGAACATGTTCGAAATACAGAGCAATGAGTACAAAAAAGACTCGATGAGTTTGGTTAAAGTATCGGCCCTGTTTTACCCTACTATGCTGTTATTGATTGGCCTGAGTACCATTTTAACCATATATATAGGTGGTATCCAGGTGATGAACGGCAGCATTACCGCAGGGAACATTGCCGAATTTATCATTTACATCAATCAGTTAACCTTTCCGGTTACCATGCTGGGCTGGGTTACTTCGTTGATCCAGCGGGCAGCAGCTTCACAAAAAAGGATCAATGAATTTTTGGATATCCCTTCAGATATCCAATCAAAAGAGACTGAAGGTAGACCTTTATCAGGTAATATCAAATTTGATCAGGTAAGTTTTACTTATCCGGATACGGGTATTGAAGCTTTAAAAGATGTCAGTTTTGAGATCAACAGCGGCGAATTTGTGGCGATTATCGGAAAAACCGGATCGGGGAAATCGACATTGGCCAACCTGATTATGCGGATGTATGACGTAGAAAATGGCGCTATTGATATTGATGGAAAGAATATTAAGGCACTAAATCTTAAAGATTACCGCGGACAGATTGGTTTTGTACCACAGGAAGTTTTCTTATTTTCTGACACGATAAAAAACAACATTGCCTTTGGTTTAGATGCTGTTACAGATGAAGAAGTCTATACTGCAGCGAAAAATGCCTCGGTGTACACCAACATTATCGACTTTGAAGAAAAGTTCGAAACGATGCTTGGTGAACGTGGTATAACCTTATCAGGAGGACAAAAACAACGGGTTTCTATAGCAAGGGCTTTGATTAAATCGCCTAAGATTTTGATTTTTGACGACTGTCTTTCGGCTGTTGACACCAAAACGGAGGAGGAAATCTTACAAAACCTGGGCAAAATCATGGCCGGAAAAACAAGTATTTTAATTGCCCACCGGATTTCTACCATTAAAAATGCGGATAAGATTTTAGTGCTCGATAATGGAAAAATCATCGAACAAGGCACACACAATGAATTACTTAGTTTAAATGGCAGTTATACGGAGCTTTATAATAACCAGCTTTTGGAGGAGGAAACACGAACGATTTAAATTGTATTAAAATTGTATTTTGAACTTTAAATATTTGCTTTATATTTACCGAAACCAAAAACCAACATCAATACCAACCATGGGAGAATTCGACAACAAGGAAAGAGAAGAAGTTTTTTCAAAGAAAGTAAGAGCAGGTAAGAGAACTTATTTCTTCGACGTGAAGGCTACTAGATCGGGTGATTATTATTTAACAGTTACCGAGAGCAAGAAAAGATTAGAAGACGGTGTGTTTGTAAAACATAAAATCTTTTTATACAAAGAAGATTTTGAAAAATTTGCAGAAGGATTAAACGAAACTGTTGATTACATCAAAACCCATCAGGATGTGGTTGAAAAGCGTTATGAATATTCTGAAAATGGAGAACATAGCACCAGATCAAACGACGATTTTACTTTTTAAGTAATATAATTTCAATAAAAAAGCCTTCTAATTTTTAATAATCAGAAGGCTTTTTTGTACGCGGTAATATTTTATTTTATGCCTCCGCTGGCAAGTACTGCCAATAGCAACAGGAAATAACTGGCTATAAGTATAATGGTAAGCACTCCCCAAAATTTAAAGAGCGATTTTACATGGGAAATGGAATCACTGAAATTTTCCTGGTCGCCGAACAAAATCCCCTGTTTTGCTTTGGCCGAAAAACGCAGCAGCAGCAAACTCGGATAAAAAAAGAGCAATGCCAAAAACAAGTAAAATATGGTAAAGCCTGTAGCACCAATAGCTCCCAATGGCCCCAATTGACTGAGCATGGCCGGATTGGCACTTATGGCTGCCCCTATCCCAAACGAGCCCAAGGTTAAAAACGCCGAAACCACAAACCCTACAACCGATAAAAACCTGGCCCATTTACTCATGTCGTAAAAATAGCTCCGCATTTCTTCGGTTACTACTAATTTTACTTCCTGAGGTACTTCCTTTTCAAAATCTTCCATTTATGTATCTGTATTTTCGGCTAAACATAGATAAAATATCGATTTGATACAATAGCAAGGGTTTAAATAAAGGTTTTAAAAGCTTATCTTTGCGCGGAAATTGAGATGTGAGATGATTGGCCATGAGCCATCAAACTAAAACTCAAAATTACTGAATAGAGAAATAAAGACTAAAAAATAATGGCATTACAATGTGGTATAGTAGGTTTACCAAATGTTGGAAAATCGACTCTTTTTAACTGTTTATCAAATGCAAAAGCGCAGGCAGCAAACTTTCCCTTTTGTACAATTGAGCCCAATGTTGGCGTAATTACAGTACCTGATGATCGTTTAACCAAACTTGCAGAATTGGTTAAGCCAAACAAAGTGCAACCCAATACAATAGAGATTGTAGATATTGCTGGATTGGTAAAAGGTGCATCGAAAGGTGAAGGCCTTGGAAACCAGTTTTTAGGAAACATCCGTGCTACAAACGCCATCATCCACGTTTTACGTTGTTTTGACGACGGAAATGTAATCCACGTAGATGGTTCTGTTGACCCCATCCGCGATCGTGAAATTATTGATACGGAGTTACAGCTTAAAGATTTGGATACGGTTGATAAACGCATCCAAAAGGTAGAGAAAATGGCTAAAACCGGTGGCGATAAGGATGCGAAACGCACTTATGAAATTTTAACTGCAGTTAAAGCTCACTTAGAAGCTGGTAAATCGATTCGCACGGCAGCCTTAGCACAAGATGATTTTGATTTTATAGAAGATTTAGGTTTACTTACCCAAAAACCGGTAATGTACGTTTGTAATGTTGATGAAGCATCGGTAATTAACGGCAATAAATACGTAGATCTGGTAAAGGCAAATGTTGCTGATGAAAATGCTGAGGTTTTAGTCATTTCTGCTAAAATTGAATCAGAAATTGCTGAGCTGGAAAGCTACGAGGAGCGTCAGGAGTTTTTGGCTGATTTAGGCTTAACTGAATCGGGCGTAAATAAATTGATCCGTGCGGCTTATAAATTATTAAACCTTTACACATATTTCACTGCGGGCGTGCAGGAAGTTAGAGGCTGGACGATTACAAAAGGTTTTACAGCCCCACAGGCTGCTGGTGTAATCCACACTGATTTTGAAAAAGGTTTTATCCGTGCTGAGGTAATTAAATACAATGATTTCGTAACCTTAGGGTCTGAAAATGCGTGTAAAGATGCAGGAAAGCTTGGTGTAGAGGGAAAAACTTATGTAGTGGAAGATGGCGACATTATGCACTTCAGGTTTAATGTTTAATTAGACCCCAAACCCCTAAAGGAGCTTTTTACAGCATAGATGATATTGAGCCATTCGAAAGAATGGCTTTTTTCGTTTAAGATTTTGTACCACGGAAATACAGAAAATACAGATATATTCGATTGTGACGCTGAGCGGAGTCTAAGCGCATTAGCGCGCTTAATTAACCACAGATTTAAACGGATAAACACAGATAATTAAGTAGGGCGTTCACTTGTAATAATAACAACTGATTTGCCTCCTAAACCCGATTGACCGTGAAAGCGGCTGATTCTTCATCAGGCCTTGAACAGAAAGCGGGAGCAAGCTTTAAAAACAGCTCCTGCAATTGCTTTTCAAATACAAAGTTATATTTTAACATTCTAGGCTAGAAGTAATCTAAATGCTTAATGCGATGGGCAATTCGGGCCTATACAACCCACAGTAGTAAGATTGCTTCTTCGTACTTCCCCGCAATGACGATTTATCTATTTAGACCTCCAGCCCATAAGCAGCCAGTTGCATTTTGGTATCTTCGTAACCGGTATGATGGATACCCTTTAAACCCAAACCTTCGGCAACCTGTACAAACAACATTCTATCATCGATATATAAACTGGTTTCTACATCGCTTTGCGAAATATCAATTGCTACTTTAAAAATATCGGCATCGGGCTTACGGAAATGCACAAAACTGGATGAGACAAAGAAATCGACAAATTCGTTCAGTTTGAAGGTATTGATGCGGTATTGGTTCAATTCTCTCCCTTCGTTGCTGATTACGGCTACTTTTAGGTTATATTTCTTTTTAAGTTGGCAGATTAGTTGAATCATTTCGGGATAAGGAAGTGATTTTTTGAACATAAATTCTTTAAAATCATCATAGCTAAAACTACGTTCTTCGAAGAAAACGATGCGTTCTAAATACTCATCAAGGGTTAGTTTACCCACTTCGTAAGTATCGAAGGTAAGGTGGTGGCGTTCTTCCAGGTCAACTGAATCGAGGTTAAAAAGTACAGCCGCCTCTCCCCTTGCCTGTCTATCCCAGCCATTGGTTAGTAAAACGCCGCCGATATCGGTAAAAAGCGTGGTAATTTTCTTTTGCATGATTTTGTTTTAAAGTAAAACGCCTTTTAAAATTAATACGGCAACACTAAAATAGATTACAATCCCGGTTACATCAACCATAGTAGCCACAAAAGGCGCTGAAGAGGTTGCCGGGTCGAGTTTGAGTTTTTTCAAAATAATGGGCATCATAGAGCCAATTAAACTACCCCATAATACAATGCCAACCAGGGTAAAAAATATGGTTGCGGCAATTAAAAACCAATGCGGGCCATAATTATAAAGGTGTAACTCTTGCCAGGTTACGATGCGGATAAAACCGATTGTACCTAAAATAATGCCAAGCAATGCACCCGATACCAACTCCCGGCGCATAACACGCCACCACTCGGCTATGGTAACTTCGCCCAGAGCCATGGCCTGAATAATTAATGTGGAAGCCTGCGAACCACTATTGCCACCACTGCTCATAATTAAGGGGATGAAAAGCGATAAAACGACCGCTTTTTCGAGTTCAATTTCGAAATGCTGCATGGCGGTTGCGGTTAACATTTCGCCTAAAAACAGTACAATTAACCAGCCTGCGCGTTTTTTTACGAGTTTTAGGATGGGAATATCGAGATAAGGCTCATCCAGGGCTTCAGTACCCCCGATTTTGTGCATATCTTCAGTATATTCTTCATTTGCAATCCATAAAATATCATCTACGGTAACAATTCCCAACAAAATATTATTTTCATCCACTACAGGTAAGGCCACACGGTTATTCATCCTGAAGATATTAATGGCATCTTCCTGCGGATCGTTGGCTTTCAGGGCAATAAAACGTTTGTCCGTAAGTTCACCGATAATTGCTTCGGGATCGGCCAATAACACCTCCCGGATCCGGATATCATCCAACAATACGCCATCTTTATCAATTACATAAACCACATCGATGGTTTCTGAATTTTTTCCGTAACGCCTGATATGTGCCAAAACATGTGTAATAGACCATTCGGGTTTTACAGCAATGTAATCGGGCGTCATTAAACGGCCGATACTGTCTTCTTTATAACCTAAAAGTGCAAGTGATTCTTTACGTTCTTCGGGCGGTAAAAGGGTAATCATTTTTTTTACCACATCGCCCTTTAACTCACTAAAAAGTGCGGTACGGTCATCAGGAGGCAGATCTTTAATAATCTGATTGAGTTTATTGCCCGAAAGTTTTTTAATAATACGTTCCTGGGTTGGAAAATCCAGGATTCTGAATACGTTTACAGCCCTGTTGAGGGAGAGGGTTTCGATAAATCTGGCTGCATATTGTGGAAGTTCATCGATCAGTTCTTCAACATCCGAAATGTTCAGTTGATCGAGATATTGCTTTAAGGCTTTATCATTTTCTTTTTCAAGTAGTTTCTGAATTTCTTCCACAACCATTTCTTCCATACACAAAAATTAATTTATTACATGCTAAACCTCTATTAACGGTTCGCAAAGGTGCATTTTTATTTCTTAAAAAGCCAGCCGCATCCTCTAAAATTCGAACACTAAAAAGCCTATTTTAAAAATACAAGAGCTTAAACCCTTCAGGTGTGAAGGTTTAAGGGAATGATTTAATCATTTTATAACATAAAAAACATCTGTTTATGGGCGAGGCTGATTTAACATCATATTATCCCCCATTAAGGCAGGTTTTTATTTTAAGTATTTATATCCTTTTTTAAAACCGATAAAGGCATTTTCGATATTTTATATCTAATTTTAAAAATCAACTGTGATAGCTATATACTTTGAATGATCAATAATTACCTTCAATATCTTGATGGCGGTGGCGAAATGGGCAAACTAACCAGAAACTTTAACTGGAAGGATACCTCACTTGGTTCTCCTGAGGGATGGCCATCGAGCTTACTTACTACGATAAGTATTGTCCTAAATTCCAGGTTTCCTATGTTTATCTGGTGGGGAGATGAGCTGATCCAGTTCTATAACGATGCTTACAGACCGAGTTTGGGCAACGAGGGGAAACATCCTGCAGCTTTAGGTCAGCGCGGAGAAGATTGCTGGCAGGAAATCTGGCCAGTGATAAAGCCGCTTATCGACCAGGTTCTGGCAGGTGGTGAGAGTACGTGGAGCGAAGATCAGCTAATCCCTATTTACCGCAACAACAGGCTTGAGGATGTATACTGGACTTTTAGCTACAGCAAACTGCTTGGTGAACTGGGAGAAATAGCCGGCGTATTGGTTACCTGTACTGAAACCACAAAACAGGTTACGGCCCTTCGTGATGTATCTACTGCAAAACAGGAGCTGGAATTTGCAATCAATGCGGCAAACCTGGGTACATGGGACCTTGATCCAAACACAAACCGCTTTATTGGCAACGAAAGGCTCAAAAGCTGGTTCGGACTTGAAGCAGGTGCAGAAATAGAACTCGCTAAGGCTACCGATGTAATTATTGCCCAGGATCGCGATCGGGTGATCACTGAGATAGAGCAGGCAATGACATTTGGTGCCAGTGGGTATGATATTGAATATACGATCATAAATCCATTAAAACCTGAACCCAGACTGGTAAGGGCTGTAGGTAAAGCTATTTTTAATCCGGAAAGAGAAATTGTGCGTTTTAGCGGAACCTTACAGGATATTACTAAGGAGCGTAATGCATTAAAGCAGTTGAGGGATGCCCACCACAGGCTTGAGCTTACGCTTGATCAATCCAGGCTATCTAAGATTGCCGCCCAGCTGGGAACCTTTGATATGGACCTGATTAAAGGAACAATGGAATGGGATGACCGCTGCAGGGAGCTGTTTGGTATCAGCCACACGGGAGATGTCTCCTATGAAAGAGATTTCATCAATGGCCTGCATGCTGAAGACCGGAACAGGATATTAAATATTATCGATGATGTTTTTGATAAATCGAAAACTGATGGTGACTATGATGTAGAGTACCGGACTGTTAGTGTAGCAGACGGAAAGGTAAGGTGGGTACGTGCAAAAGGGAAAGCTTATTTCGACGATGCTGGAAAGCCCTTTCGTTTTATCGGCAGTGTGTTGGATATTACAGAACAGAAAACAGACGAACTCAGGAAAAACGATTTTATCGGCATGGTTAGCCATGAGCTGAAAACACCACTGACCTCACTTAAAGGCTATATCCAGATCCTTAACCATAAAGCAAAAATTAACGCTGATGATTTTGCGGTGAATGCCCTGCTAAAGGCTGATATGCAAATCGGCAAAATGAGTAAACTTATAAATGGTTTTCTGGATGTATCGCGGCTTGAAGCTGGTAAAATCAGTATCGAACCTGAAGATGTTAACCTGAAGGAGATCATAGATGAAGTAGTTGAAGACCTTAAGATGATTTCTACTACCCACCAAATCCATATTGTGCCCTTCGATCCGATAATTGTACAGGTAGACCGTGATAAGATTATTTCGGTAATTTCAAACTTGTTGAGTAATGCGGTTAAATATTCGCCCCAGGGTAGCAAAATAGGAATCAGTTGTGATACACAGGATTGTTTTGCTAGGGTAAGCGTTAGGGATGAAGGCTCAGGAATAAAAATACAGGACAGGGAAAGGCTATTTGAGCGATTTTACCGAGTGGGTAGCGCAGAATCGTCAACCGTACCTGGTTTTGGGATTGGTTTGTACCTCTGTGCAGAAATTATTCAACGACATAATGGAAAAATCGGACTGATGAGCGAGCCAGGCAAGGGAACAACTTTCTACTTTTTATTGCCATTAAACAAGTCTGTTAATTGATAATTGGGTAAATACTTTGCTTGGTTTATCATTTGTAGAATATGATTTTCCCCCCACTTTTACCAGATTATTGAGAATCCTGTAGTGGGAATCCCTTTGGAGAATACACTTTTTATGCAATTCCGCCTAAAGTGGATATTTCGGTACATCCTGATTGCAAGGCAAATCGGCTAAAAGGAAAGATTAACCAGGGAATGCGACATGCAAATTGGATTGTCGATATTTATTCAGGAGGAAAGAATAAGTGTTTTTTTTATTCAAAATGCCAAAAAAATAAGTTTTCAAATCCTATATTTGCAGCCTTGCTCCCGTAGTTCAATGGATAGAATTATGGTTTCCGGTACCATCGATATGAGTTCGAATCTCGTCGGGAGCACTTAAGGAGACAACACATTCTTGTTGCCTCCTTTTTTTATGCCTCTAAAAATCTGTTGCACAACAATTTAACACGCCAGAAATTAGTGTTCGATTTTAAGTTTGAAATTACTTATACCCTTTTTAGAATTGATTCAAAAAACACTTAGATATTGTTTCTATTGCCCTTTCGAGGAGTTCGATTTCTCCTTAGGGATAATTGATTTTTCAGCATCATTACCAATCGGATTGTTTTTTGCCATTAGGTAAAGGAAATCAAGTATTATATGCGCCTCAGATCTAGAAACAACAATACCATCCTTTCCCAAAAGTAAAACAGCCTCATCATCAGAGATTTTTCTATCTAAAATCATCATAGCTTTAAGCTTTAATTGTAGTATGAACTAAGATTTTTTTGAGGGCATCTGGCAATTGTATGGAAAGATTTCCTGAAGTAAAATCAATTCCCTGCGGCGGGATAAGTGTGGCTAACTGTTTCTTGTCAGCAATATCAAAGCTTGAATAACCTTTAAAAAGCTGTATTGAACGTTTACTGCTATGTTCCCGTTGCTGGCAAATATTATCAACCATATCCATATTTTTAGCTATCTCTTTTTTCAGACAGTTAGTACGCTCAAGAACTTCTCCCTTGAATTCGTTGTAGTCATCAAGTTTCAATATATCTTCAACAAAAAGACTACGAGCCTTGGATAATGATTTCTGTTGGCTCGAAAGTTGTCTAAGCAAACTAGCTCTTTCATTTGAATATTCTTGAATAATTGAATCGAGATTCACTTCCTCCAAGATTTTATTGTAGAGGGCAATCGCCCCTTTAGAAAGTACATAATGTTGTAGGTTATTTTCATATTTGAGGTTGACAAGCCTTGCACTTACCCTAGTTGCACACCTATTTCGACAATGATAATATGGATATCTAGACCTCGCTCCCCGGGAAAAACTACCAAGAATTATGTGTCCACAAAGCGGACAAGTCATAAAGCTCCTTAAATAGAACATTTCCTTCACCGCCGTATTTTTTGCGCACACTTTTCTTTTGGAATTGATAATATCCTGAACTTCATAAAATAATGACTTATTGACCAGAGCCTCATGGTTACCTTCCACAAGTTCTGATTCACCAGATTTGGTTGATAAAGTAATGAGCCCGCAATAAACAGGATTGCGAATGATTTTAAAAAAATATGAACGAGTACAATTAAAACCTTTAGCCAAGGCCATCCTACGAACCTCAGATGGGCTATAGAGATTCTTTGAAAGTTGCTTAAATATCCACTGAATAATACCAGCTTCAGGCCATTTTGGGGCTATAAACTTACGACCTTCAATCGAGGTGAGGTTCACAAATCCTACTGGGGCCTTATTGGGATAACGGCCCATAAGCTTAGCCCTACGCATACCATTTGCAGTATTGAGCGCACGCCTGGTATTCTCAGCTTCTGGAATGGCAAGATATACTGCTAACATGACTGAGCTTTCCGGAATTCCAAGATCAACAGGCTGGTCTATCGCCATGGCATTGGTGTTGTACTTCCGTAAAAAACCTATCGTTTCATAAGCGTACTGAATGTTTCGACTGAACCGGTCCCATTTCACAAATAATATGTTGTTTTCTCCCCTCTCCTTATTCTTTTTAATTTCCGAAATGAGTTTCTTCCATTCCGGCCTAATAAAGTTTTTAGCGGAAAAGTCCTCCCTATAAATTCCTTTCACCTTGATACCATTACCTTCACAATATTTCAGTAATCTATCTTCCTGTTCAGGCAAAGAGTATCCTTTTCTTTTCTGTTCATCCGTACTTACGCGAAGATATAGATAAGCCGATTTCATGAGTCTTAACGTTTATATCCTATTTAACGAATAAGAGTTAACAATAATTACATTAGAATTTGTGAGTAAGGTTTCAGACAGAGAATTCACAGTACTTCATTCCAAGTATGCATATATTTCTTTTTCAGGGATAGGGATTTTCTGGGTCAGTCTTAATCCAAACACAGACTGTGTATTTCATTAAAAGTTGTTTGTCCCTACTTTTACTGAAATATAGACCTATTCTACTGATCAGGTTCCGGCATATGGTTTTGATCGTATAGAAAAACTCTCAGAAGGAGAGATTATAGAATTGGATATCGTGCTCAGTCCTATCGGAATGGTTTATTATGCCGGCGACACCCTGCGGGTGATGATCAGCAGTAAAGATGAAATCGGGTCGGTAATGCCGGGAACTCCAGGCTGTATCACCAACAACAAAGGCATACATATTCTGCATACCGGAGGTAAATATGCCAGCTATCTACAAATGCCTATATTGAAATAACGGATATTTGACCACTCCTTTTTTTAAACAAAAGGAGTGGTCTTTCAGTTTATTAAACGGCCATAAAACGGACAGGCAAAACTGTTAAAGCCACTTCTTCCATTTAAACCAAATTAAAGGTGCAAGAAAACTTAAAAGCAGTAATATGATTACGTAAGTATATCCATACGCCCATTCCAGCTCCGGCATAAATTTGAAATTCATACCATAGATCCCTGCAACAAGCATAGGAAGGGAAATACAGACCGTAACGATGGTAAGCGTTTTAAAAATCCGGTTCTGCTCCATATCCACTTTATTCGATACGTATTCTTTAAGATCATCTAAACGTTCAAAATTATTCTGAACATATTCATTGATAACGGTCAGGTCGTTCAGGTCCATCAAAATAGCCTCTTTTATCTGTTCGTTTAATTTTTTGCTTTTTCTTAACATGAGCAAGATCCGGCGGTATTTATTCAGCGATTCTTTTAGAATGAAATTATTAAATTTAAGCTTGGTTATTTCATCGAGTGCATTTTCAGAAAGTAATTCCTTTTTTTGGAGATTTGAGTAGATAATCTTTATATTTTTGGCAATTACCTCAGTCAGGTCGGCAAAATAATCAGAAATAATTCCAATCATCATAAGCAAAAAAGTATCAAGGGTAAAGGGCAATGTGCTTATATGATCAAACTGCTTCTGTTTTTGATTTTCGGGAATAAACTGTTCAAAATTTATGGCCATGAAGGAGAACATCAGCTTTTCCTTTAATATAAAACAAATTACAACTTCTTCCATTCCATTTTCTGAACTGAAATAAGGAAAGGTAAAGTTAAAGGCGAGCTGGTCTTCTTTTTCCAGATAATGGGAACTTATTTCAATATCGTCGCCATGGTTCAACATGGAAGCGTCTATACCAAAAAGCTTCTCAAGCTGCGTCACTCCTGCCTGTGTATAACCGATAACCTGCACACTCGAAATTCCACTTAAGTCGTCCGGAATTTGCTCAACATGCTCCAGCGTGATAATTTCCTTATCGCTTTTTAACAGTTCAATAATCATTATTTGCTCATTTTACGTTTAAGTCCATGGATTATTTCTCCATGCAACTAAGATAAGTAAATGTAGAAAATTATCACCTTTCGATCATTGAGGGAATTTCTTAAAGTATCACTCAAAATATCGGCAGAAATGTAAAAAATCACGAGTTAGGTCTTCATCGTAAACAGCTGGCATTTTCAAATAAGTCATTCGCTGACACTGCTCTGTTTAGTTGGATTTAAAGTTCTTTACATCAGATTGATAGATTGCTGTCCGCTCATCCGGTGACTGCAGGAAAAACTTTACATTATTAAGTTCGATGCCATTAATATGCCTTAGAAATAGTCCGTAGGCCGGTAAGGTTTTGCCAAACATGCTGTTTCCAGGGTACCCTCCACTGTTTTCCGGAATTGGTTTAGCGGGGTCTAAGTTTTTCCCACCTCCTTTGCTAATGAGCATAATGTCGCGCAAAATTACATTGTTTACATCATTACCGGGAATACCTGTAATGGAACTTGGAAGAAAACTTGTTGAGGTCGCTGTAACGTTACTGATGATAATATTGCTTACCGGTGCCGGCTGAAATTTGCGGTTCCCAAGTTTGATAAAGATCGGTGTCTGGATACCTGTCATGGTGATATTCGAAATTACAACCTGGTTAATGCTTCCACCATCTACCGCCTCGAGTGCAATTCCAGCTTCAGCTGAAATACTATCTTCAACACTGATATTGTGTCTGTTCTTTTTCCCCATGATGGATACCGATGCTTTTTTCAATACGCAGTTACTCACCGAAACGTTTTTAAACCCCGCATAACTTGCCGTACCCATTTTAATCAGGTTGCAGTTGGAAGCGACTACACAATTGGTAATGCTCACGTTTTCCACTAAATCAAAACCATCGCTTTTCATGCAGATTGCATCATCATCGCTATCAATATTGCAGTCGGATATAATAACATTTTTACTGTCGATATCTATTCCGTCATTGTTTAAATTTCCATGATTATAAACATTTACGCCCGTAATCCTTACCCCATCGCAGGCGAAATAATGCTGAAGCCAGAAAGCAGAATTTCGGAGGTGGATATCGCGTACATTAACATCCTTACATGCCACGAACATGATCATTTTAGGCCGGTTGGGATCATCATCCCTGGTTTTAAATTCTTTGCTCAGTCCGTTACCGTTAATTGTACCCTCGCCTGTGATGCTGATATGGCTTTGCCCGTCGGCATAGATAAGTGCACGGCTTGGCATTGAAGGCCACTGTGGACGGTGAGGAGGTCTGGTTTTAGCCGAAACAGTATTTACAGGATAATCTTTTAAAAACGGGCTCCCTACAAGTTCAGCACCCTTCATTACCGATAGGGTTACATTGCTTTTAAGGTAGATGGTGCCAGAATAATATTTGCCTGGCGGCACAAGTACTATCCCACCTTTTTGGGCACATTTATCAATTGCATTTTGTATAGCTTTTGCATTATTGAGATTGCTGCCTTCCTTCGCGCCAAAAGAAACTATGTTTAAAACCTGGGCAAAAGAACTGGTAGAGAGCAAAAGTGCAACAAACGCACCGATTAATTTATTTTTCATATAAGGATTGAATTCTGAAAAACCTGTGCCCAGTCAAAGGCACAGGTTTGATTTAATAATTTATTTTCTAATTGATTTCGAGAGCCAAAGCCTCTTCCAGATTATCAATGGGCTTGATGTTGCGTTCAGATCCAGAGTAGCCGATGGGTTGATTGATCCTTCCCTCTCGGTTTGCATCTATGTCCCGCTGCGGAACCGGATAGTAAATATGGTATGGGCTAATCCTGAACACAGAGCCATAGGTCGTCTGAACATTTTGACGATAAAAATTATTATATGTAATTACGCGGGTATACCAGTAACTGTCTTTCGACAGGTTTGCAACTGTATAACTTTTCCCAAATTCATCCGATTTACCTGTCGAAGCAAAAATATACGATACACGGCTGAGTTCCATATGGCGCATTTCCTCATAATTGAGTTCCCTGGCACGCTCATCCATAATCTTTCCCATGGTCATCTCGCCGGCAGTATACATTTTTGTGCACTGTGCACGGCGGCGTACGGTATTTACATCATTTGCTGCAGATTGAAGATCCCCTTTCCAAAAGTAGGCTTCAGCCCTTAACAAATATGTTTCCGCCAAACGGTAAATATACCAGTCGCCTGCCCCGCCGTTGTACATATCCTGGTTTTCGGCACGTGGTGATTCTACCCAAAGTTTGTAATGTGGCCAGTCATACCAGCATCTAATGGTATCGGTAACCAACATTTTTCCATTACTGTTATAAAGTTGTAACTTTTTACCATAATAAGGGTCTCCTGAAGACTGCAGTGTTGGGTTATTGTATACCAGATCTTCCATACGCATCCAGTTTCCTGTACTGCTGCTATGGCGAAGATCGTTCGGATCATCCCAGATGGCATTGGTACTATACCAGGTACCCCTCGAAGTTCCGATCCCACGTCCGTAGGCTTTTCGTTGATCTATCTTGTTAAATGTAGCGGAATAACTCCAGTTCAAACCAGCTTTACCGCTCGGCGTGATGATCAGTTGCGAACCTGTTCCCACAAAAAATGGTGTGGCGTTTCGCATTGTGGTCATATCAAAACGACTGGCGGCATTTTCCTCGCGGTTGACAAAGGTCATAATCGCTTCCTTGTTGGCCCCTATCGACTTGTTCTGCGGCCTGTGCAGATCCCAGATCACATTCCTGGTGATATTATGAACGGCAGGCATCGGGTTGATGAAGGTTCCGAAGGTATTAATCATCAGCGAATATCCAGAACTATTGATCAGTGAATTGGCCGTTTCAATAGCTTTATCAAATTTTCCCGTTGCCAGGTAATATTTGATCAGCAACTGCTGACAGGCACCTTTATTCACACCTCCAAAATCGCCGACAGCAGGTACATTGGCGACAGCAAATTCCATATCAGCTGTCATTTTTTCGAGGATTACCGAGCCTTTGGTTGACCTGAAATTAAATTTTGGTCTTGTCACCTCTCTGGTAATCAAAGGTACGTCTCCATAATCGAATACCAGCCAAAGATACCTGAAAGCGCGGTGGAAATAGGCCATTCCCAGCATCTGGTTCCTAAGTGTCGGATCCAATCCCTCTACTTTATCTATATTGGATACAATGGTGTTGGCATATTTGATCCCACTATATCCCTGATCCCAAAAATAAGTAGCCTTGTTTGTATTGGCGTTATAATTGTCTGATGTTGGGGTAACCATTGCATTCAAATCCTGCGCCGGACCAGAACCGCCCGTATTGGCATTGACAGCTACCTCACTAAAAAGCATTTCAGTTAAAATCGGTGCAGCATCACCTGTATAGAGCTGAACCAAATTCCTGTTACAAGCGGTTATTGCTGCCTGCAAACCCTGCTTTGTCGTAAAAGTAACTGAAGGTTCATAAAAAGAAAGCGGATCAGGCTTAAGAAATTCTTTTTTACAGCCATTTGAGCTGATCAGTATTGCGCTTAAAAATGCTATTGTTAAAATTGATTTATTTTTGATCTTCATGTGGATTCATTTTAAATTAAAAGGTTGCTGTTAAGCCCAGGGTAAAAGTCCTCGGCAAGATGTTCCCGGTTTCAGGATCCCAGGTTGTCCAGTCTTTGCTTCTGCTGTAAACGGCTACGTTTCTTACACTGGCATTAACTCTTAATTGACTGAGCTCCAACTTCTTTGTAAAATTAGTCGGAATCAGATAAGACATCGAAATATTGTCAAGCCTGATAAATGACCTGTCGATAACTCTCGAAGGTGAAATGTTCTGCACATTGGTCGAGTTTAAACGCGCAAATTCATTTGACGGGTTATTTGGCGTCCAGTATTCCCTAACGTAAGAATTACTTCTATCAATCAGCACGCCTGGATTGTTCAGGTATTCAGTAGAAGTAACCTTTTGCCCGATGTAAGAATAAACATTGATAGAGACATCCAGATTCTTGAATAAAGTAAAGTCATTTCTCAGTGTCCAGCGGAAACGGGGATTTTTCGAGCCCTGGAACTGTTTATCGGCGTTGGTATATCGTCCATCATTATCTACATCCTCCACTTTCACATCACCAGGAATTTCGCCATATCGGGCTGCTTCAGCCTCCTCGCCTTTCTGCCAAATACCCAAGACTTTGTAAGTCCAGATTGAATTGATATCCTGGCCGATAAACCAGTTGTTGGCAACATCATCATCCTCTTTAGAGGTGATGTTCCCGTTTGCATCGGTTACGTCGGTATAGGTATAATACAGGTGTTTGATCTTGTTTTTGTTAAAAAACGCACCCACATTTGCAGACCACTGGAAATTAGGATTGCTGATAATATTACCGTTCAAATTCAATTCCAATCCATCATTAATTACCTCTCCAAGGTTAGCTGTAACCACTTTGAAACCTATAAATGGCGGCAGTCCTTGATCGATTAAAAGATCCGTTGTTGGCATGTGATAATAATCGATGCTACCGTTAATGCGGTTATTCAAAAAACCGAAATCCAGTCCAAAGTTATATGACGCCGTAGACTCCCATTTCAGGTCGGTATTTGCCATACGGTCTACATACAGCTGGCCAAGTTCGTAAACGGTACCGCTTGGGGTTGCATAACTGAATTTTCCTGCCCCTGTTGTCAGGTTTGAAAGTGCCTGATAAATTCCGATAGAGCGGTTACCACCAATACCGTAAGATAATCTTAGTTTCCCTGTACTCAAAGCATCCCATTTAATAAATTTTTCATCTTTAAAATTCCATGCAAATCCCAGTGACGGGAAAGTTGCCCTGGGGTTAGAAGCACCGAAAGCAGAATAACCATCACGCCTAACTGTGGCAGTAAGCATGTATTTATCGTCAAAAGAGTAAAAAATCCTTCCCATCAGTGCATCTCCCGTGCTGTGTGAATCATCGGTAGAAAATGAACTCTTAGACATCGTTGCAGCCCCGATATTGTGAAATCCCAAAGCATCGGTCGGCGAAAAGTCTACACCGGTCATACTATCTTTCCAGCTCCAGTGTTCTTCTGCATTCTGGAGCAGTGTTACCTTTAAACGGTGTTTTTGTCCGAAAGATTTTTCCCAGTTCAAGGTATTATCAACCTGCCAATCATAATTTTTTTGAGTTTCCCGCAGCACTCTACCATTATCACTCCACAATGGATTTTTTGACGATTCATGGTATCTGTTATAAAAGAATTGGTAACGGGGCGAAAAATTGGTGTTCAGGGTAATATTGAATGGTAATTTAACTGTTCCATATAGTGTTGTATTTAATACCGTATATCCTTTTTCAAGCTCCTTGAACTGATTATTATAGGCTGTATTTGTCCCCTGGTTTACACTTGCTCCCATGGGCTGGCCGATTAAGGCCCCGTTGTCATCAAAGGCCCTTGCAAATGGCGAGTTGTTGATAATCTGACCGCCCCAATCAACAGCGAGGTTACCATCACTTCTATCCTGAAAATTGACATTGATTCCGGTAGTAAGCCACTTCGTAATTTTTTGGCTCAATTTAAAATTGGCGCGGTAGGCACGGTAGTCATCGCCAACCACTACAGCTTCATTTTTAAGATAACCTAATGACATGTAATAATTTGTACTGTTGTTGTTACTCTGTCCGGAAGCACTTAAATTGTAATCCTGTGAATAGCCAGTATGAAATGAGGCATCGTACCAATCGTAGGTTTTCCCTGCGAAATAGTTTGCACGCTCGTTTTCAAACAGGCCGATACGCTGCAGCCATACCTCCTGATCTGATCCGGTAAGTCCATCATATGCCTTCCACTGCGCGTAGGTAATGCCTGCGCTGGCCAGATTCTCTGGGGTTGGATTGACATATTTGCCCGGCGAGGTAAATCTGGATGTACTGTTAAACAGGTCTTGGCGGTAGTCCAGATAGCCCTGTGCATCATATACCGGGCGGTTTACACCCATGGTAACCAGGCTATTGGTAGCCGTTAAACGGATGGTCGGTTTTTCGCTTTTTCCTTTCTTGGTGGAGATAATGATTACGCCATTGGCTGCTTTTGCACCATAAATTGCGGCAGAGGATGCGTCCTTTAATACATCTACCTGTTCGATATCCAATGGGTTGATCTCTGAAAGTTCTCCAAAGAAGATTACTCCATCAACTACCAGAAGAGGCGAATTTTCTGCCTTTAACGACCGCTGTCCACGCACCTGAAGATCGCCACCACCTTTGGCAGAGCTATTCTGGCCAACAGCCAGTCCTGGAATCCCGCTCCTGAGCAGATCCTGAACCGAGCGTGGTGCTTCTTTTTCTAGTTTCGCAGTCCTAAGCGTTCCTATAGATCCAGTAAGATCTTTTTTCTGAGCAGTTCCATAGCCAATTACCACAACATCAGTAAGATCATTATTTGCTGGCGATAACTTAATCTGCATCGGCTTTGTTGCATCGGCTTTAATGGTAAGTGGCGAATAACTTAAACTTTTAATTTCCAACATTCCGTTTACCGGAACATTGAGGCTGAATTCTCCGTTATTATCTGTTGAAGTTCCAGTAGTTGATCCGACAACCCTAACGGCTGCACCGATAACGGGTAGGTTATTGCCGGAATCAGTAATTTTACCTTTAACAGTCTGGCTCTGCGCAAATGACTGCAAAAAACAGAAACCAACTAAAAATAGAGCCAGCAGCCCTTTTAGCTGGCGAGGTTTGTTTGTAAAAAAAATCATAAAATTTGGTTAAAAGGGTAATTGTTTTTGTAAGGGGGAGCGAAATCTCGATTGGGTTTTTATTAATTTTTGGTTTTATATGCTATTGAATGGACTGATTTTAACTTCGATGTTAATAATATCAGCCTGGAAAATGCTTCGAAAAGTATGAGAACATCTGGTTAGGGTATGTGGTAATCGGTTTCATAATTAATAGTTGGTTAGCTCTTTATTTGCACAAACATGGCTGTGCATTGTTGGGGAAACAAAATTGTAAATAGGAATCTGTAATTCACTCGAACAGCTGGTCCATAAATAAAAAATCAAAGCCAAAAAAAATACAAAACACTGATATACAGATTGTTAATAATACATGTTTATCAAAAAATCAAATACATAGAATAGATTTCGGCATTAAACGTTTTAGTAAACTGAGCAGTTTAGGATGATTATTAATGCGAAGTGGAAATGAATCCTCACATATTAGCGATGTGTGATCAGAAAATTAATCGATTGCTTTCGTAGCCGTATAAATCATGATCGTTATCAAAGAAATACCATAACTTGTTATTCCAGTAAAAATTGCGTTGCCAGCATACCCTATAAATAAAAACCCCATGGCAAGGGGTTTCTATTTTGAATTTATTTTATGGGTTTTTAAACCTCAAACAGCCTTCCGGTAACGCCCATTTCAAGTCCACGGAGTTCGGCCAAACCTCTTAAACGACCAATGGCCGAATATCCTGGGTTAGAGTGTTTCAATAGGTCGTCCAACATCTGGTGACCATGGTCGGGCCGAAATGGAATGGGTGTACTGCGCTGGTTATTTTCTTCTATTAAGGCTTTCATCACCCGATACATATCCACATCGCCATCCAGATGATCTGCTTCGTAGAAACTTCCATCTTCATCCTTAGTTACATTACGCAAATGGGCGAAGTACACCCTATTTTTCACTACACTAAAAATTTCAAGCACATTGTTATCAACGCCTGCACCTAAAGAGCCTGTACAGAAACATACGCCATTAAATGGCTCGTTAACATTGCTTAGGATGTAGTTAAAATCATCAACAGTGCTGGCAATTCTGGGTAAGCCAAGGATAGGGTAAGGCGGGTCGTCAGGGTGAATAGTCATTTTTATACCTTCACTCTCACAAACGCCGGCAATGGATGAAAGAAAATAAACAAGATTTTCCCGAAGACCATTAACTCCAATTTTTTCATATTCATAGATACTGTTCCGCAGGGTTTCGAGTTCAATTTCTTTTTCGTTGGGGATCCCCATTAAAACATTGATCCGAAGGTCGTCCAATTCTCCTACGGTTAGAATTTCATATTTGGCTTTTGCTCTCTCCAATACAGATTGGGGGTAATCAGCAACAGCACGATCTCTTTTCAAAATGTACAGGTCGAAAATTGCCAGGTCGATCCAGTTAAAATAAAGGGCTTTCGATCCGTCTTTCATTTCTAGATCAAGCTGAGTACGGGTCCAATCTAAAACGGGCATAAAATTATAGCAGACAGTTTTTATTCCACAGGCTGAGAGATTTTTAAGTGAAGCCTTATAAGCTTCTATATATTGATCTGCGTCTGTCCTTCTGGTTTTGATCGCCTCATGTACAGGAACACTTTCCACCACTGACCAAGTTAAACCAGCAGCTTCGATAATTGATTTACGCTCAAGAATATCTTCCACCGGCCAGATTTCTCCATGCGCAATATGATGTAATGCAGTTACAATACCTGTTGCCCCAGCTTGTTTTACATCCTGTAAGGAAACGGGATCGCTTGGACCATACCATCTCCATGTTTGTTCTAAATTATTGTATATTTTTTTCATAAAATTTATTCATTTGTTGCCGCTAATATGACGGGTATGGATGTTGTTACTAATAGTAAAGAATGCTTTAGTCCTGAATCACAAAATATTCATAGAAAAAGCCTTCCTTTAAAGCCAAATAATCGGCAACAACATTCAACATCGTTTGATAATATAGATTTATATCTACTTCTATCCCACCAAAACATACGGTATAACCTTTACCAAGATCAAAGTTTGAAAAGTTCAATCTGAAATTCTTAGCACACAGCCAGGAATGTTCTGCTGTGTTAATGCCATCAACATGGCATTCAGCAAGAACACAATCTTTTCCAGATTTAGTATAGAAGGATAGGGAATAATCTACAGGGAGTTCAACAATCCCATAGCCGATCATATCGATAAGTACGTTAATCTTTTTCTTCATTTCGATGGGGTTAAATCAATATATTTCCGGGCAGGTTACCATATGGGTTTTATAAGCAAAGCATTCATTCGTTTTTCTATTCCATCAATACCAAATTTTGTTTCTTTGGCATACCAGTCAGAAAATTGATCATGCTCTGCCTGGTCCAATTGCTGATGCATCAATTTAAGTTCGGTTAAACTTTGTTTGAGCAATTCCTTCTTTTTAGCTGTTGCATCTTTTAGCTGATAACATTGGGCCAAGCTGTTTAGCATCTTATTTAGATGTAGCATTACATAAGCCTGGCCACGGAGGTTATCGTTAAAAAAGACCTTTCCAACAGTTAGTTTGCTGTTATAAAGTACATCTGCCTTATCTGTAATTTTTTCTAATTTTTTGATAGCTGTTTCTGTTCCCTTTAGGATGGCCTCCAATTGATTGGTTACTCCATTGTCTTCCGGAATCACGCGAAAATATCCGACACTGCCTTTATCAGGGTTATCCATCGGGTGATTTTCCAACGGATTCAAGCTAAATTTTCCTTTTTCAAGGTCACTTAAGATCATCTCAGCTGAGCGGGCATAACGCATATCCTGAAAAATGTATTGTCTTTCAAAACCCGGAATATCTGCTTTTTTCTGTTGCCAGTAAGCATTAAAAAAATCAAGGTAAAGGTTTGAAATCTCCTGCCCTAAATCTTGTCCGAAGTAAGTTGAACTGAAATTTTTAAGAAAAAGTTTTGGGTCAAAGCTTTTGAAATCCCACATCATGGCTGCATTGGCTGCGAGTTCCACTACGTGTTCCCTTACATTGCCGGCATTAACCACAGAAAACATCAACTGCCCTTTGCTCAGGCTATCGACAATTCTGTAATTCTGTTCCATTTTGCGTGGTCCTTCTGCCTGAGCCAAATGAGAACCTGTTGAGGTAAACTGAAAATTCATATAATAACCAGTGGGTTCATTTGACGAAAACTGGTGTTTATAAATATCCTGCGCAGGGAAATGGTCTCTTCTGGCCGCCACAAAATTGCGTATCAGGGAAGGTTCGTTCGGAATCTGCAAAAATCCCTGAGCAAGCAAGGTAGTCATTTCATTATACAGCGTTAAGCGCATCGGAGGATTTGAATTCCCGGTTTTCTTTTTAAGCAAATCGATCTGCAACTGCACCATTTCGCCAATTACCTTTGCCCTGCTTTGGGCATCTTTAGGCGCATCGGGGAAAAACTCCCAGAATGGAATGTCCCTGTTGCCACGAAAACCGACCAGCCAGATTATTTCAGCCTTATTTTTCATGGCCAGATCGATATGGTAGCCCCAATATTCTGCTAATGCATTACGGTTTGCAATTGTTAATTCGGGTACATCTTGATGGCGTACCGCTTTCCAGTATTGACTCCAGTTGCTGTAATTTGAACCAAAAATTTGCATGTGATGACCGGTATTTACCAGTCCCCTTCTTTTGGCTGCCTGTGCCTGTCGGCCTAAAGCCATCGATGGACCAAAACTATTGCTATCTGCAATCCCTCCTTCAATGGTGTTGAGCTTTAAGCGTAACATACTTTCAAATATGGCTTCGTAATTTTCCTGAGAACGTTCCTGCCAGGGACTCAAAAAATCGGTATCGTTGGGCAGCCAGGTGCGGTATATAATGTCGGGAGATTTAAATACTTTTAAAAAACGATCAGGCAGGTGAAGTTCTGCACGCTTTTTAGGTGCCTGGGAAGCCCAGAACCAAAGTGGCTTTACGCCCAAAAGTTCACTAAAAGTATAAATGGCATAGATCGTACCGCGCGGATCTGCTCCGTTAAGCACTACCTGGCCATTATTAATAAACAACTGATGCGCTTCCCAGCCTTTTATTGCTGCATGTTTACTTTTAAAATGGTTACCCGTAGACACAATAATGGCCGTACCCGATTTTGGCTGTTGATCAACAAGCGGGGATTTTTGCCCAAAAACATTTTGTAAATCCCGCAGCAAATCTGCAACGGCCAGGCGCACTTCAGCAGATTCTTCGGGGCTCACATAAACCGGAACCTTTCCACGGATAATGATATCCTTTGCATCTACACGCAGTGACGTAACAGTAAGGGCCAGCAAAAACAGGAAGTACTTTTTCAATTTGTTGATATTGTTAAACATGTTATCTTTTTCAGATTATAGTTATAGACCTGGCTGCCCACCTGAGAAACGAATCTGGAATGTATGAGCCGCTAGATGTTCTTTAGGCTATTAATATGTTCATAAAACATTCTTTTTCAGAAGACGATTCCCTGTACAGATATAAATGGCTCGTACAAACTTGCAAAATTGTGTTACATATTTTCATAATTGCTGTTTACGGGTTGTGAAAATCAAAACCACTTAAAACACAATGACCTCACTCCCAAATACTTAAAAACAAAACAGCTTTCAAAAATCTCGCTTATCCATTGTAGCATAAGAAAATCCACATGCATATCCCTTATTCATTTCTATTTATGTAAGCATCAATTATATTTTGATCCGGTTTTAGGTATCAGTTCCAACCGGATTTTTTCATCTGCATCCGTTGACCACATCCAGGCTTCTGGTTTAAAATCCGCATTTGCCGCATCATAGGAAAATACAAAAAGTTCAATTTCCTGGTTTATATATTCTTTTTTCAAAGGAATGTAATAGGTATAGTTCTGATCAAGTTTGGCGTTGCTGTGTTCCCAGGTATTGGAAGGATAAGAAACCGAACGATCTGGTGCACCAATGTATTTACCGTTTATTTTAGCTGCTACATATGCACCTTCTATCCCATGTATACCGTTAAGTGCAACGCTGAGGTATGCATGGTTAGTCAGCTCCTCTAATTTAAAACTGGTTTTCCATGCTTTGGAAGCCACCATTTTGTTTGCCGGTGCGAAAAGATTGGAAGCACGCCAACTAGATCTATCCAGCTGCTTACCCTTATAAAGTGCCTCTACTTCTGTCAACTGTTGCGGCTGGTTTACAAACCTAAAATAGCGGACTGAGTCGTTAACAGCGATTTTCATGGTGGTACCTGCGATATAGGTAAGTTGCTTCCATTTGATCAGGTCTTTGGAAACCTCAACAAAGTTGCCTTCGTCGGGAAGCAAAGGCTGTAAAGAAAATATATCGGGCACCTTTAGGATCAGCTCGTCAACGGCTGTTACTTTGCCAAGGTCTAGCCTGAACATGCCACCTTTAACCTTTTGTGCACCGCGGTATTTAGCTGATTCCCAAAAACCTGTTTTTAAATCGCCATCGAAGAGGTTTTTATCCCAAACACCTCGTTCAACGAATGCATCCTGTTCAAAAAATGCATCTCTGGCCTGTTTTACCGCCGGAATGTCCGTTTTACCTGAACGCATTAAAGAGCGGACTTCCAGGGCGTTATTGTCTGCCGCAAAAACTGTTGCTTCGTATAGGCTTTCAGCATCCTTTGGCACAGGAATAATACTGAAGCCAGCTAATTTTCTTTTGGTATCATTTTTTAATGATGTGCCTGTAAAGGTTATTTTTTGTTCACCGCTAATTGTCATCTTTTTAGCTGTAAGATCAGTAAGCCCGGCCTTTTTGTATTTCCATGGATCCAGTACAGAAATGGAAACTGTGCTTCCAGGATTGCCCAGTACATCAATTAAAATGGGTTTACCCGGCACATTCTGTATCACCTGAAATCTTGCACCCGCAATTACAGGGTCGCTGTATTCTTCGGTGGTTGCAATAAATAGTGCAGACCTGAAAGGTTCGATATTTACCTGCACTGCATCATTATATTGGTGTGTTCCAAGATATTCTTCATCCGGGTGCAAGCGGATTAATTTCACTTTTTCTCCTTTGGCCAACCCTATCTCATTTCCTAACCTGAGTGTACGCACCTGCTTTGTCCAGGTTAAATTTTTTAAGGTAATTAGGCGGGTTTTGTCATTACCCCTTGAAACTGCATCAGCACCGTAGGCTTTTGCTGGCAATACCATTCCACTTGTAAGAATATCCTTATATTTTTGATGGATATTAAAAATTCTCGCTAGCTTTGGATATTCTTCATCCCTTAATAACCAAGGATTCCCATAAATTTCCGGTGATAAAATAAGGCTCCTGTTAAATGCCTGTAATACCAGGTCATCGTCCCAATAATCCAGACATGATGAAATACACACACCATGATCCTCTGTTAATCTTTTAAGGCCTGGCACCAAACCTCTTGATAATGCACCCTGCCTGTGGTGCGGCGCTGTAGAATTGTTGTTCATCACAACATCAATATAAGTTTCGGCCCCTCCCCATAAAAATGTAGTCGCATAAGGCAGTCCTTTGGTTAATCCCAACCGATGGTTGAGCAAAATAAGATCTGGGCTATATTTTCTGGCTTCGATCATCATTTTAACAAAGGCATCTTCTTTTTCGGGGCGTAGGGGCCCACAAACGGCATCGAACTTGAATAAAGCAAAGCCATAATCTTTGCAGAGCTTAACCATCTGGCTTATCCGCTCCTGCTGTTCTTCTGCTGTATTTCCAAATCCATCAGGCCCTCCCCAAATCCCTAGACGCATGCCCAGATTGGTTGCTTTTTTATAAAGCGGGTCGAAACCGTTTGGAAACTGTTTTTTAAACCGCGCTGAGTTCAGGCTTCCATAGAAATTTTTGCCATCAAGTGCACCGGCATCAAATGCATAGATATCAAGCTGCATGCCATAGGTACTTTTAAGCCAATCGAAAAATGCAAAATTGATGAGCGTCTGTTTTTCAGTCGGCCCTTCATTGGTATTATTGATCCAGCTAAAATACTGGGCCTTCGAAGGTGTTTTTTCATCTGCACCGGGAAAAACTTTCTCTTGGGTATAGCCCATTTGCGCACTAATCAACAGGCAAAAAAGTCCAGATCGGAATTTCGTTCTTTTCATAGCCAAATTAAGCACTTCGCTTTTGGATTGGCTATCCATTTCATCCGAAATATTTGACATATTGTTTTTTTTTTGCTTTCAGTAACACCTTTTGCGATCTTCATTATTATGATAATAAACAAAAGGACAATAAATATGAATAGAATGTCAACGCGGTAAAAATTAGTTTATGTTTCTTTGATAGAAAGAAAAATTGATTTTTAAATATGTTCAAAAACCTATTCATGATGAGCAGCCTGTGCCTGTGCCTGATTTCGCTACAGGGATTTTCTCAGGCAAAAAAAAACAGGTCTACTAAGGTAAACAACCCAGAAAATTTCCAAAAAAAACTTACTGATTCTTTGGAAAGTATGGCCAAAAACCTACCGATCAAATTGGCCTTAGATACTGGAAAAGTACCCATATATGATGTTGTAACAGACCTTAAACTGGATAATACAGGTGCTACGCTCATTACAGCCCGTTTTCAAAAAGCCATAGATTCTTGCGCAAAAATTGGTCCTGCGAGGTTCTTTTTCCCTAAAGGCACCTATTTATCGGGAACAATTATCCTAAGGTCAGGCGTCCATATCGAATTGGCGCATTTGGCCAAAATTATAGGAAGTGTAGATGCAAAGGACTATCCGGTAATTTATCCAGAATATAAAGCAAACACCGATTTACAGGTCGACAAATCGTTGTTTTATGCTGAGAAAGTTGAGAATATCTCATTTACCGGAAAAGGAATGATCGATTTCAGGGGAGACCATGAAGTTTACTTCAACACCGGTAACAATGATCCGCGCAGACCTTTCGGAATACGCATTGTAAGTTCGAAAAATATTTATGTGGCTGGCCTGATGTTTTGGAATTCTCCACAATGGATGCAGCATTACCTGAACTGCGAAAATCTAATGATTGAAAACATGAGTGTTTTTAACCATGCACACCAAAACAATGATGGCATTGATATAGATGGCTGTAGAAATGTTTACCTGAGGAACAACCGTGTAGATAGTGATGATGATGGGATCTGCCTTAAAAGCAACGGTCCTGCATTGTGTGAAAACGTATTGGTAGAAAACTGTACAGTTTCAAGTCACTGCAATGCGCTCAAATTAGGTACAGAAACTACTGGCGGGTTCAGGAATATAATTTACCGCAACTGTAAAGTAATAAGATCGGTAACTGCCGATCACCATGTAAATGGAGCTGAAACAGCACGCACAGCAATAACGTTGATCATTACAGATGGCGGCAAAATGGAAAATGTGTGGTTTAATAACATTACAGCGGAAGATTGTGTTTCCCCTATTTTTGTAACGCTTGGCAACCGTAGCCGCAAGCACACTAAAGATGCGCCCAAACCAGGTATCGGTACCATTGAAAATGTGGTTATCTCCAATGTCAAAGCAATCGGAGCCGGACCGATGCCTTCATCTGTTACCGGATTAGACAATAGCCATCTGATTAAAAATCTGACCCTAGAGAATATCATCCTCGAACAGATCTATACTGGTAAAAGAGAAAACCGTAGCACAGATGTAGTAAAGGTATTACAGCGGGTAAAAGCAGGATATCCTTCTCCAGATGGTTGGGGTAATTTAAATGCATCGGGTTTATACTGTGGTTATGTAGATGGGTTAACTTTGAAAAACGTTACCGTTAGAGCCACTGCAAAAGAACCAAGAAAACCAATTGTGATCGAAAACTGTAAGAACGTAAAACAGGCCGATTAATCAACGAGTAGCACAAAAGAATTTTAATTCGAATACACATCCTACTACAATATCATGTTATACAAACACATACGCCTCCTGTTCACTCCTGCCCTGCTTCTTGTAATGGTTTGCCAGGTGATGGCACAGGGTCAACTTTACAATGTAAAAAAATACGGTGCTAAGGGAGATGGGAAAAACCTGGATACCAAAGCCATTAACCAAACCATTGAAGCAGCTAGCCTTGGTGGTGGAGGAACAGTTTATTTTCCGGCAGGGGATTACCTTTCTGTAACGATACATTTAAAGAGCAATATTAATCTTTACATTGAGCAAGGGGCAACAATTGTTGCTGCTGCCACAACAGCGGCCGTTAAATACGATCTCCCTGAAAAAGGTGAAAATGAAATTTACCAGGATTTTGGCCATAGTCATTTTCAGAACAGCTTAATTGTTGGCATAGATCTTCAGAACATATCCATTACCGGACCAGGGCGTATATGGGGAAAGGGATTGATTAGAGAAGATGGTATTAATGGCGTGAATAGTGGTTATGGAAACAAAACACTTGCTTTAAAACGCTGCCGAAATGTAATACTGAAAGACTTCACAGTAGAAAAAGGCGGCTGGTTCGGTTTTTTACTTACTGCGGTTGACAATGCCACAATTGACAACATTAAAATGGATGCGAACCGTGACGGTATTGATCTGATCTCGAGTAAAAATGTAAGGATCTCGAACTGCAGCATCAATTCACCGGGTGATGATGCCATTGTTTTAAAGAGCGATTATGCGCTGAATTACCCACGCGTTACCGAAAATATCACCATTACGAACTGCCAGGTTTCAGGTTATGACGAGGGCACATTTTTAGATGGCACCTTTCAGAAAAAAGGCCGTAAAAACCCTACAGGCAGGATAAAACTAGGAACCGAATCCAACGGCGGTTTCAAAAACATTGCCATTACCAATTGTGTATTTGACCATTGCCGTGGACTGGCCATCGAAACCGTAGATGGCGCTGTGCTGGAAGATATTGTGATCAGTAATATTACCATGCGCGATATTACCAATGCTCCTCTATTTATCCGGCTTGGTGCCAGACAGCGCGGTCCGGAAGGATCACCATTCAGCATTCTGCAACGCGTGATGATCAGCAATGTGATTGCTTACGATATAACCGGCGAACAGGGTGCAATTATAAGTGGCATACCAGGGCACGATATTGATGACCTTAGCTTAAACAACATCAGCTTCTATTTTAAAGGGGGCGGCACCAGTGCACAGGCTTTAAACGAGATCCCACCCTTAATTGATAGTTATCCCGATCCAAACCGTTTCGGCATTACACCAGCATATGGTTTTTTCATTAGGAATGTAAAAAACTTAAAAATGAACAACATTAAGGTTAGTTATGTCACACCTGATTTCAGACCAGCATTTATACTGGATAATGTAACCGGGGCCGATTTTCAGCAGATCAGGGCAGACCAGATCAAAGGATCCCCGGTATTTAATTTAAAATCAGTAAAAAACTTTAGCCTAAGCAACAGTAATCCAATAGTGGATATAACTTTGACTGAGGCAGATAAAAAACAATTTTAAAAGCTAAAGGCAAGCCATCAAAAACAAGGTCAGTTGGTTTTTCTAATTGCCTGGATATACTGCAAAGGTGGCTTGCCATATTCTTTTTTAAATGCCCTTGAAAAATTGGAACTGCTCTGGAAACCGATCATATTGACCACTTCATTAACGGATAAATCTTTATCTACCATCAGCTGAACAGCTTTTTTTAGCCTGAACCGGCGGATTAATTCGCCAACGGAATGATCGGAGCTCAGTTTCACTATTTGATAAAGTTTACTCCGGCTCACCCCTAAATTTTTGCATATAAAATCTACATCAAGGGCGGGATCTTCAATATTTTCTTCGATCAGGTCTTGCAACTTCTGATGGAAGGCTTTTTCATTTTTAACCGGAACGGGCTGCGGCTTGCCAAATAGGTAACCTCCGGTATATTTATGTTTAAGTTTCATATCCCGCGCAAAGATATTCCGTATGGTAACCAACAATAGATCAATGCTCAACGGACGCGAAAAGTAATGGTCCGCTCCAGATTCCATGCCTTGCATTTTGAGCGAAGGCTCATCATATGCAGACATAATGATAAAGGGAATATGTGTGGTTTCCATCTGCCTTTTCATAATCTTGCAAAATTCAATGCCATCCATGTCGCGGATTGCAATATCACTGATGATCAGATCTGGTATGGTTTCGCTGGCCATCAAAATTGCAGAACGGCCCTCACTAACTTCATTTACGTGGTAATATTTTTCAAGCCTCGGCCTTAACGATTGCCGGAGCTGCCGGTTGTCCTCAACAAGGAGAATGTGGTTTTTCATACAAATTCCGGTTTAAAGTTGCAGCATGGCAATGCCCTATCTGCAACGGATCAGATGAATAATGAGTGATGGAACTCCATCACCGTTAATTTTTAATAGAATTAAACTTTATCAACAATAAATTCCATCCAAGCAACACGATTGGATTTATGAGAAGATGGTAAAGCATTTCACTTTACCATCTATTATCAAATTTTATTGCCAACCCGGATTTTGGGGATAAGGGGCACCTGTGCTCACCGCATCAATCTGTGATTGCGGAATTGGCCTCAGAATGTGTTTGGCTTGTATTGCGGTACCCGCCTCTGTATTATATAATTTCACTCTATCGATCAGTTTACCGGTTCTTACCAAATCAAACCATCTCATATTCTCACCACAAAGCTCTCTCGACCGTTCTTCTAAAATAAAGTCAAGAGAAACATCACTTGCCTGAATATCCATCGCAGTCTTATTTGCCTGGTTCGCGGCAGCTCTTTCCCTTACCGTATTGATTAGGGTAACTGCTCTAGGTGTTTGTCCAGACATAAATGCTGCCTCAGCAGCAATAAGATAGGTTTCGGCCAAACGATAAACAATTACGGGCCTAATAGATACCACATCGGGCGTTGTCCGCTTCGAATCGAAATATTTGGTAAGTGTTGGAGCCAATGTATTATCATATTTACGCGGAGGAATCACCAGATACCGTGTGGCCGCAATTTTAGCATCAGTAACATCTACACCCGGCATATAAATGGCGGTATCCCCTGCTTTAAATTTAGCCTGACCAACAATAGCATTTGCAGGCGCACCCGCAGGAAGTGGATTCGGCCATAGCGGATAGCCTGAAGCAGCGGGATTGTTTGCAATCCAAACCGTTTGGAAACTTTTGTTATATCTTGAGTCATTAACCCTTTCCTTAAAAGCGGTATTCAGTAACCAGTTTGTAGGTACGGCGCGATTGAAAGGCCTTCCGTAAAAAACATCGCGCACCATTCCAGGTTTTCTTTCGTAATAACCAATAAACAAGTGGTTTAACATATTATCCCCTGTTGCACCACTAGGTGCACCAGGACCATTATAAGCAAGATTAGAAGTATGTTGTACCGAAAAAAGCACTTCACTATTATCTTCATTTCCCTCGGCAAATACTCTGGCAAAATCGGCCTGTAAGCTTAATCCAATAGTGGATGCTGTAGTGATCAGCTCATTCGCAATAGTATACGCATCCTGATAGTCGCTAGCTTGCTTTGCAGATGAACCTGCTCTGGTTAAATAAATCTTTGCCAATAGGTGTTTCGCTGCAGCAGCTGTGGCTTTTCCAGGCAAAACGGTCGCACTGATTTTTGGGCTCGCAGGCAGTACAGGAATAGCATCCTTTAAATCCTGGATCATAAAAGCATAAACATCTGCCATTGGTGCGCGAGAAGCTGATGTGCTGCCAACCGTTTCGAAGTTTTTAAGCAGGGTAACATCTCCAAAAGATTGTACCAGGTTGAAATAGTAATTGGCTCTTAAAAACTTTGCTTCCGCGATCATCTGTGCCCTGACTGTTGGCACCAGATCCACATTCGGTGCATTATCTATTACTCCGTTACAAGAATTGATAAAGATGTAACAGTTTCTCCAAATGGTATTTACCCTACTTTCCGTTGGTGTAAATGTATAATTGGCTGCGGCTGCATTTGCATCCCCACCTCTAGCAAACTCATCTGTACCAAGGGTGGTCATAAAGAAATAATCCTGGCCGCCCCAAAGGTTACGGGATCCGGCATAAGAGGCATCTAATGCCAACTGTAAACCAGCTGGCGATGTTAAATTTTGAGGAACCAAAATAGCTTTAGGATCTTCAATCAGTTGTTTTTGGCAACTGGTGAATACTGCCATTAATGCCAGTATTGCAACAAATATTTTTATTTTTTTCATAACAGCGTCTAAATTAAAATGAAACATTAAGGCCAAAAAGGAATGATCTCAACGGAGGAGTATCAATTCCGATAGTACCTGCCGATTCAGGATCTAATCCACCTGCTTTCACGTATGGAGAGAAAAGGGTAAAGGGATCTGAAGCTGTAGCATATACCCTAACCGAACGGGCACCAATTTTTTGAATAATTGATGTTGGAAGGTTATATCCTAAACTCATGGTCCTAATTTTCACAAAACTTCCGTCATAATAGCCCAATGTAGAGAGGTAATTAGGCAAACTATTTACCCCAGTTGGATTTGTATTAGGTTTTGGAAATTTATTTTCATTATTGCTAGGTGTCCAGTAATTCACTCTTAAGTTATTGTAAGTACCTGCATAAGTGCTGATACCGTTACCACCTTCAATAGCACTGCTTAGGATGCCACCAATTCTGGCAAAAACCACAACAGTAAAATCAAAACCCTTGTAACCAACTCTCTGTGTCATACCACCCTCCCAATCAGGCTGGCTCGATCCGATAATTTCACGATCATAAGTATCATCGATTTTCCCATCAGGTACTCCGTTAGGACCATTTAGATCAGCTACACGGATTGTACCGATCACAGAAGTTACACCGGTTGTGCTTAAACCAAATTTTGTTGCTGCTGCAATATCTTCAGGTGTATTCTGCCATATTCCCAACCTCCTATAATCATAATACGAATCTACTGGCTGACCGACAAACCATCTGCTACCTATATTTCTTGTTACCCCAGAACCAAGCTCTGTAATTTTCCCCCTATTTAAAAAGAAGTTGTAATCACTTGTCCAGCTAAAATCATTTTTTTCTGCTCCCTGGATATTGACCGTACCGATATGTACTTCAAGACCTCTGTTTTCGCTTTTTCCAATATTTCCAATTGTTGGATTTGGAATACCTGAAGTGATGGGCAGCACCTGTGCTAATAGCAAATCCTTTGTGAATTGTTTATATATCTCTATTGAACCTGAAATGCGGTTATTTAATAGTCCAAAATCTAGTCCAATGTTTGCTGTAGAAGTATATTCCCATGCTAAAGCGGTGTTACCCGCATTTGTTAAATAAGCTCCCGTAACGTTGGCTTGACCATAATTATAGGTAACGGATGACAAATTACCTAATGTTCGGTAGGGATCAATTGCTGTGTTACCCACATTTCCATAACTGGCCCTCAACTTCAAACTGCTCAATGCATTTATGCCTTTCATAAATGATTCATTGCTAATATTCCATGCCAATGCTGCAGAAGGAAATGCGTGGTATTTATTACCTGGAGCCAAACGCGATGAACCGTCAGAACGCAAGGTCAATGTTGCCAGGAATCGATCGCTAAACCCATAGTTCAATCTTCCCATGTAAGAAATGATAGACCATTTTGATTCTGCACCTGAACCAACCAGGTTGGCGCCAAAAGTAGGATTATAATAAGCCAACTCATCAAAAGAAATGTTGGAATTATTAAACTGGTTGCTCTGCACCCGTTGATCCTGCAAGCTGTACAAACCGGTAAAATTAAATTTGTGCTGTCCAAACGTTTTATCATAAGTTAAGATGTTCTCCAGGGTATAATTCACATCGAAACTAGAACGGTTTGAGGAAGTATTTGCACCACCCCTGTTAAAATTGGTTTTTGAAGCATAAAAATTGCCATAATTCTCACTTCTAATTTCGGCACCTGCATTAAACCGGTATTTTAAACCTTTAATAATTTCAGCATCAAAATAAAGGGTTGTAAAAGTTCCAAAACGCTGCCTGTTTTCTACAGCTGCGCCAGGAAGAATATCAGCCAACGGGTTCCATACCTGATTATTACTACCAGGAATGTAATTATTTAACAATCTGCCTTCGGCATCGTAAGGAGCAGCAAGAGGAGATGCACGTAAAGCATATTGCATATTACTAGCATTTTCGCCCTTCCTTAAAGAAAAATTGTTTAGAGAACTCAATCCAATTTTAAATCTTTCGCCTAACTTTTGATCAACGCTCAACTTTACACTATAACGCTCAAATCCCTGACCTTCATAAATACCGGTCTGATTAAAGTAACCAGCCGATAATGCATATTGCGTGGCTTCTGTTCCACCATTAACCGAAAGCTGATGATCGGTCATAATACCTGTTTTGTAAATATAATCCTGCCAATCTGTGCTGCGACCTGTTTTAGCACCTTCGACCTCTTCAGGCGCGAATACGCCATTTGTATAAAATGAAGGATCATCAAGACCAGTATATTTTCCTGGGAAACCATTTATGTTCGCCCATTTTTTATAGTTAATAAATTCCTCGCCACTAAACAACTGAAACTTTTTTGCCACGTCCGTTTCTCCGAAATATGCACTGTAGCTTACAACGGCTTTACCAGTTTTTCCTCTTTTGGTGGTAATTAAAATCACCCCGTTAGCTCCCCTTGAACCGTAAATGGCAGTGGATGAAGCATCTTTTAACACATTTATTGATGCTACATCGTCCTGGTTGATATCATTGATATTACCATTAAAAGGAATTCCGTCTATTACGATTAAAGGTGAATTTGTTGCGCTCAGGGATCTTTGTCCGCGTATCAAAATACTTGGTGTGGCGCCTGGCTTACTATCACCACCGTTTTTACGAATATCTATCCCTGCACCCTGCCCTTGTAATGCAGAAGCAAGATTGGAAGCCGGCACATCTTTGATTGCCTGCTCACTAATTGTGGTAATGGCACCTGTTACGTCAGATTTCTTTCTGGTTCCGTAACCCACAACCACAACCTGGTTGAGTTCATTCTTATCGGTTAATAACTGAACAGACAATTTAGTATCTGCGCTTCCAACTTTAATTTCTTTTGTGATATATCCTACGTAAGAAAAACGGAGGTTGCTATTTGCCGGTACACTAATCTGAAAACTACCATTAACAGCTGTTTGAGTACCCTTATTACCTCCGATTAAACCAATGGAAACTCCACTGATAGGCTCCCCGTTCTGGCTGGTGACCACTCCGGAAATAACAATATCTGCCCTTTCCCCAAGATCCTTATCTGCAGTTCCGGTAGGAACTATGGCAATCAGGTTATTGGGCAGCACTTGATAGGAAAAAGAAGTTCCTTCCAGCAACTGTTTAATCAGGCTTGGTACTTCTCGATCGACCACATTAAGGTCGGTATATATACCTGACGGGATTTTACGTTCGCTGAAAACAAAACGGTAGCTGGTTTTCTTTTCGATCTCAGAAATAATCCGTTTGAAATCAGCAGAAGGGAGATTTAAGGTGACTTTACCTTGCGAATAAACATTCGCTAATACTTGAAAATTGAGAACAAATATTAGCATAATTGCTAATTTCATAATTAAACACAGTTTTTTTAGGCAAAAGGTATTTTGAACACCCAAAGGATGTAAAAAAAATTTCATAATATTACAGAATTAAAGGTGAAATGATCAGGCTTCCGTCCAAAGCAGCCTGGTTAATTAAAACATCTTGTCAGTTACGGGGATTTTATATCCCCGTATTTTTTTCGCTCTCTTTTTTGTCTTTGGTCATTTAGTTGAACTTGGTTTATATGGTTAGAATTTACTGGTGTTATTAATAGATTATAATCTTGTCTTTCAGCACCTTAAAATTGAAATTTTCAGTTAACTGTAAGGCACTCAATACTTCGGTTAGGCTTTCCTTTTCAAAAACTCCTGAGAACCTAAGGTCTTTTAGGTTTAAATTCTGAAACTGGATCTTGGTGCCGTACTGCCTTTCCAGGCTATTCGTCAATGATTCAAAATCTTCATCCTTGAATATCAGTTTGCTTTGCAGCCAAGAGGTTTCAATCACAATATTATCCTTTTTCTGCATGTAAGAAATTGCCGGCAAGGCATTTGGGCTATCTTCAACATCGCTTGTTTCTTTCTTCACTGGATCAGGATACTTTACAACCAGTTTTTCTGTCGGCTTAAGGATTATACGGTCTTTGGGACGATCGGCAAGGGTTACCTGAACGCTTCCATGAATTAAAGTGGTTTCGCTAAATTTATCGTTGCCATATGCTTTTACATTAAATGCGGTTCCGAGCACGCGGATATCCATCTTCCCTGTATGGATTACAAATGGATGTAAGCGGTCTTTTTTTACATCAAAAAAAGCCTCTCCGGTAAGATATACTTCCCTTATAGAATCTTTAAAACTTGCTGGGTACGAAAGTTTACTTGCTGCATTGATGGTAACCCTGGTGCCATCAGAAAGGATCAGTACCCTTTTTTCTCCAGACACAGTTTGCACACTGAGTGCTTTCTTATCTGGAGTAACTGATGAGTACATTTTATAAAGATATACCGAAGAAATAACGAGCAATACTGCAGCGGCTTTCCAGATAATAGGGAACAACCTTTTAGCAAATAATAATTTTCTTTTAGTGTTAAACTCAGGTTCTGTTTCCCTGATTGTGCCGGTGATTTTTTGAAACAGTGCCTGATCATCAGATCTGTTTTCCTGGTCACTTTCCCAGTACATTTTAAAGTTGGCCCGTTGTTTTGCATAGGCAGGATCGTTTTTCACTAAAAGCATCAACTCACGATACTCATCAGATGTGAGTTCGCCCAGCAGCTCTTTGGTGATCAATTCTATAAATTTTTCCTGACTCATGCTTGTTATATTCGGTTGCTTAAAAGGAAGGACAATAAAAAAAGAAAAAGTACTTACAAGAATTATAAAAAAAATAAAAAAAATTAAATGCGTTGAAATTCCTATATTACATCATTAAGTTGCAGGTAAATAAATCACTATCATATCCGAAAATTTAATACATTTGAAACATCCCAAAATAACCAAATATTTAGCCTGAAGCCAAGCGGTTTCACAATACTATATGAAGAACCCAATCACAAAGGAAATGCTTTGGCAGCAATTTGTGGAAGGAAATGATTCAAAGGCATTTGAAGCACTTTTCTTTCAACTGAATTCGCGGCTGATCAAGTTTTGCATTTACTATGTCCATCTAAGGGAAGTGGCGGAAGAGATTGTGTCTGATACATTTGTGAAGTGCTGGCAGAACAGGGAAAATCTTAAGCATATCGAGAACCCTGAGACCTACCTTTTTGTATGTGTCAAAAATCAGGCACTTAATTATAGTAAAAAAATGTCTTCGATCCACCTGGTTCATATTGATGAGCACACTATCGAGCTCATTGATACTGCTAGTCCGGATCTTAAAATGGAAAAGAAAGAATTGTTGTTTAAACTTGACAGCGTTATCGAAACATTGCCCCTTCAATGCAAAATTATCTTTCGTCTAGTTAAAGAAGACGGCATGAAATGTAAGGAAGTTGCCGATATTCTTTCTCTATCTGTACGTACCGTACATACTCAGTTATTCCGCGCTATGGGAAAATTGAGCCTTTTAATGCGCGAATACGACCGCTCGGTTAAGAAAGAAGAAGATACAAAATACCACTAGATTTAAGCTTACTGTCGATTATCCAGCTCTTATTTTTCTGAAATAATTGGAATAGAAAAAGCCCCCTTTATTTTTAGGAGGCCTTTCATATTTAATGGATGTTTGCCAGATGTATGGACGATTTGATTTTGTGCGACACGCCAGCTCTAATTTTAACTTTATTCACCTCCTGGGTAAGAGGCAGGTTTTAACAAATTACTTTTTAGGTTGCGGTGCATTTAATGCCCATTCTGCAATCTGGCACATCACATCATCCCATTGCCTGTTCATTACCAAACGATAAAACTTATAAGGGGTTTCGTTCACAAAACGGAATATCTTTTGGTTTTTACGGCCAACTGATCCCACAGGCCACTGAATGTCCTCTCTCTGGTCAAGCACTACCCAATCGGCAGCATTATTGGAACCAACATTTGACCCCTCAACGCGCCATTTCCTTAAATCACGCCCTGGAAGATCATTCGCTGAAATAATGGTATACGTATTCGCGGCTACAGGTGTATTCAACTCAAATTTCGCCCATACATTGTTATCCGAATTTCCAGGCCAGGTAAAGCAAAATTTGGTATCCTTACTTCCATCTGTTAATTTAGGAGAACCTTCTACATCTCCAATTCCTTTAGGATTTTGATGAGACGTGGTCAGAATCCCGTTAATGGTAACGAAATAGTTTTCACCCACTTTCGAAGGATCAAAATTAGGGTCACGGGTATCGATAAGTACCTCTTTTCTCGCCCAGAAACCTTCCGAGTTTCTTGCCGATAACCTGATCTTATAAATCAGGTTATCCTGAAACTGATGTACAACGTCGGTGTCCTGAGAAATTACGCCATCGCCAAATTCCCATAAAAAATGGTTGTAATTTTTTGCCTGGCTCTGGAAACGAAATGTTCTTAAAGTATCAGTTTTTTTAGGGTTTGTGGTATTGATCACCTTGCTAAAGGTAAATTCTACGATCGGCTTAGGTACTGGTACAGCTTCTGTCTCTACAGGTGCATCCTTCTTATCGCAGCCAAGCATTACCAATAGTACTGCCACGGTCCATAAATAATTTAATCTGGTTTTCATATCATTTGGTTATGTGATGTAAATAATTATAAAAGTTTGCTAGTTAAGGTGCCGGGTAAAATTGTGTGCGGGGAACAATCTGCTTAGGTAGAAGTCCTGTAACTTCATATTCAAAATAAGCTTCCGCTGTTCCGGTATTTTGGCGGTACCAGATCTCAAAATCGTACATTTTACCTCTTTCCAGCCTTATTTTTGTTATCCTTTGGGTCCGGTTTGGTGTATCATTAAATTCCGTAACGGGATACTGCATTACCCCATTGATGATCAGCATTGCGCCATCATTCCAACGGTCCTGATAAAAAATATAATCTCCACCATGAGGTGCCAAAAACTTACCTTTCCAACGGGCAGACCAGTTATCATTATCCCAGGGAACAAGTGGTACATTGGCAGAGAACGGATTTGCACCAAAAGCAAAATTAATCGTCTGATCAATCCTGGTACGTGTAGCCACACTGGCCGGATCCATTGGTAAATCTTTGTTGCCCCTAAAATATTCTCCCTTAAGACCAGTTCCAATACCTTTCACAAAAGCATTGTTATCCAGATTAATGGTAGGACTAAAGAGCAATATCGCATTATAATTGGTAGGATGTAGGGCATGCATACTCGGTCCGACCAATTTAAGGGCGAGTGCCAGCGTATTGTTGCCGGTGTTTGCATCGAAAACTGTCCAGGGAACGGTGACTGAAAATACAGCAGAAGCCTGATTGGTTTTAAAAGACAATGCGGCCGGCTCCAATCTAACCTCGGTTGTTTTTAATGCTTTCGCATTTTCGAATTCCGATGCTTTTGACGTAATCAACTTTTGCACCGTATCAACATTATTTAAAAGGCCTACAGTGAAAAAACTTGCTGGTACTCCGGCTAAATCTACAGCCATAGAAACTTTTATGCCATCACTGGTAACCGTGTAATCCCCTGCTTGCTCAATCCTCGATGTTTTGCCGCCATATTTGGCAATCGAAAGATAATGGATGTCGGCAAAATTTAATATATCCGCGGTATTCAAAACAACTACAACAGTGGATTTTGAGGGATTTATGTCGTTACCTTTTCCCGCCGAGGTTAGTTTAAATGCTACAGCCACCTTTTTACCGAAATTCCTTTCAATAGCAGAGATTTTTATGCCAAGTTTCACATTTGCCGTTCCTGCACCATATACCACCTCAATGGTGCTCGGATACTCTATTGTAGTTGAGGCCAGCGCTACGGTATTACTAAGGGTGTTGTTAGTAATCAGTTTGTTAATGGTATCTCCAGTACTTTCCAATTGTACCTGAAAAGTTTTGGTAGCGGCGCCCGATAGCGTTATCGTCAGTGGGATCCGAACAAACTCAGACTCCTTTTCTATTTTGGAATAATCTATTTCTTTTACAGAAACTGTTTTTCCCTGATTGGCTGCAAGACTGAAATTTTCCAGTTGATCTTTACATGAGCTTGCTCCAATAGTTATAAGCCCTGCCAATAAAATTTTCTTTAATATTTTCATCATGATTATTTCTTATCTATCAATCCAAACCCTACCATCTAAACCCCACGAACCGAGAACGGGGATACGTAACCAACTAAAAATCTGAGCAGGAATATCAGAATTCTGGGGTACCTGTTTGGCCAAATCTGTTATTGCAGGTGAACACACTAAATCATTAAAATCGATCCATTGGTAAGGCCCAGTCAAAAGGAAATGGTTTTCCCATGGAGAAACATCGGCTATTCGTCCTCCGTTACCATCTGTTACTGGCCAATAACCTACAAGTGAGGAATAATTAGGGTGGTTTTGATCGATATAGGTTTCGCAAACATACCGGCTGATGATATTATCGGGAACGGAACTGCGGAATATCCGGATATCGGATACCTGCACATCTGGTTCGCCTTGTCCACTGCTTGGGATAAAGCCTAACCTTAAGGGATCGATAGATTTAATATCGCCCACATCAGTAATATCCGTTTCGCCATAATAAACACCATCTGTATAAGTGCGCAAGTATTTCTTCCCTGATCTTCTTTCTACCTTAACAGTAAGGGTATTCCATACACCTTTGCCAAGGTTGCCTCCCCTTTGCTGCTTTCTTGGCACATTGCCAAATACAGAGAACTGCCAATAAGTACCTTCAAAAAATATTGCCCAGCCGGCATCAGTCGGCCATTTTGTTGTTTTGGCCAGAATGGCCGGAAATTTATCAAAGGTATACGAACCGTTATTCAACGGATCATTCTTTTTCACCTTTAACTCAATGGTAAAATCTACTGAATCAGGAAAATCATAATAGGTAAAAGCACCATTTGGAACGGAGGCATTAACTCCTGTTGCTCCGCCTTTAAACCTAACAGTTTTCCCTAAGTATCTATTCCCAGTAAATGGCTTACTGATAATCTTCGAATTGTATTTTGGGCTGTAATACAGCACAAAAGTATTTGCGGAAGTATTGCTAAAAATCGTTTTATCATTTTCATTATCCGGAAGGGTAAAAGCACCGCCATTGGTTGATGAAATAACAACCAGCCAATTTTCCAGGGCGAAATCTCTCCTACTTCTTAATGCGGCGATCATTTCGCCGACACTGGAATCAAATTTTTCGATTGCTGCTTTATACGCCGTAGAAGAAAGATCATAGGTAGAGCCCGGCTGGCTTCCAGCTTTATCCACAGCAGAGAAGTGTGCAAAAATAAATGAGGCGGTGTCAGTTTTGAGGTTATTAACCACTTCTATTTTTACCTGATCATCATCAGAAAGTAGTACCTTGGTATCCACTCCGCTTGTTAAATTGTTATTGAGTAATGCTGAGGTAGAAAAAGAGACGATTTTTGCACTCGCTTTATTGTCTTTTACCCTTTTGAATATTACCGGGTACCTGGCAAGGTCGTTGTTTGCAAATGTTTCTGAAAGCACATGGTGTTTTTCCTTTTTTACCCCTGTTAGCATATCTGCCCAGTTATTGGGCTTTGCATATAGGTCTACATCAGCAAGCGACTCCCAGGAATACACTGAATGTGGAAGCAGTGATTTTATGTTCGGGGTGTTGCCTTCCCTTATCGATCTTCCTCGGGCACCATCAACAACAATGTAGAGTACTTTTGGCTTACCAAAAGCTAGCGTAACTGAATCTTTATAATTCTGGTCTTCGAGGATTTTCTCGAAGTTTTTGTTACATGATGAAAAAGTTAGCACCAGTAAAGCAAGGAAACTAACATATAATCCAATAATTCGTTTCATACGGTTATTTTAAAATTGGTATGGTTATTCTTATAATATTATTCACTTCTTTCCCATCGAAGCGGTTAAACTGTCCCATTAAAAGCAGCGTCCTTATTCCAGTATCATTTTTACCTTCTATTGCATCGGAAAGACTGCCTGAAAATATCCCTGTGGCGTTGTAGCCTGCAGCGAGCTCCCCATTTGGCTGAAGTATCATAAACCTTGAGCGGGAAATGCCATTATAATTGTTAAATCCACCGCTTACCACAATCAGTCCATCCGGGCCAAGCTGCTTGGCAAAACTTGCATAGCCGCCGCCAATCGCTTTAGCTGTGAAGCTCTTATCAGGTGACCCGTCTAAATTTATCAAAGCAATACCTGCTGAAGGATGTCCGTTGTAGGAAGTAAAACTTCCGGTAATGATGTATTTCTGGAGTAACTCGTTATAGGTAAGTGAAGTTATCCCATTCCTTGCACCAATTCCTGTCCCAGTTCCAGGGTTAAAACTTGGGTCTATTGTACCATCTGAATTAAGGCGGATAATATTAGGTGACGTGCCACCATCAAATTTTGAAAAGGTACCATAAATAACCAGCTTGTTTGCGTTGGCCCCCTCAGCATGCATGAAGGAATTGATATTGCCATTTGCCCCCGGCAGACCAGTATTCGCTGCTAGGTCAAACCGATAAGTTTTATCCAAAGATCCATCTGCATTCATTCTTAGAATCTGCCTGGCTTCAGTACTATCGAGAATAACAGTATCCAGTTCCATTAAGCGGTTGGGCTTATCATACTGCCGCTTAACATGGTACCTAAAATTTCCAGTGGCAATAATTTTCCCATCCACCGTATAGATTTTACTGATATAACTATCGGTTCCACCATTAAACCTGGGGAAATATTTGATGGTATCGGTTTGGTCAGGTCTTCTAAAAGTATGGATGCCCATGGTATCTATGGTTCCATTTACGTTTAGGCTGGTGATATTGCTGATATTATTATTCCGTTGGGCATAGCCGCTAAAACCTCCTGAAATAATAAATTTGCCTCCAATTTCCACCACCCTGCTCAAGCCACCGTTTGCTGCCCTTCCCGACCTGAACGTACGATCAAGCAATCCATCCTGAGCCGTCATAACAATCCTGTTTAAGGGACTGATTGATCCTTTATCGTCGTAATTGGTAAATGAACCAACAATCAGTTGTCTGCCATCTGCCAAACGGTACACTTGGTTTACTGCGCCATTTGCCCCCTTCGTTGCCAAAAAACCGGGATCAATGGCGATCGAACCATCGACTTTAAAATTTGGACCGAACACCATCTGGTCATCAATAAGCAAGGCGGTTAATCCCGAACTTGCAAATGCAGGTACACGAACCTTTATATCCGTTTCGGTTACTTTAATGATTTCGGCCTCAATTCCATTAAAAAGAAACTTCACGCTGCCTTCAAATGGTTTTAAGCCTGTTACCGGGACTGTAACTTCGCTACCTGGCGATCCATTTGCCGGTACAGGTACCGCCTCAAGGGGAATATTAACACCTATGGGTGAAGTCCCCCCGGTATAGGGATCTTCAAAACCTTCGGTTTTTTTGCAGCTCTGAGACAATAATGCGAGGCAGCCGATTAGTATGATAAAGTATTTTTGTATGTTCATATCTTGGTTTTTTAAAGCGGTAAACTAGTTTCTTGAATCTATTACATCGCGGATAAAATCGCCGTTATAACCAAATTCGCGGCGTACGGCCTGCAGCGCATGGACAATCCCATTATTGGGTTTAATATCTGCTGAAGAAACTGCACAGGTTACCCAGTTATCCTCCGGATCGGTGAGATCTGGTATGAAAGAAATATTCAACTGCCTGTATCCGATATATTTAATACCATTTGCATCGGCATAAGTAACACCAATATTAAATACAGATCCATCACGGGCGACATATTTCTGCCCGGGAAAAATCAGTCTTTGGTCAAAGTCAATCTGTGGGTAATCGATCATCCTTTTGGTTCCCTTGAACATATAGCGTTGGATAAATTTCTTCCATATCAATGGATCTACATCAGAAAGCTTTTTAATCGGTTCTCTATTTATGGCCCTCAGCTGAGAATTAACGCCTCCGTTATAAACGGTATCTCCTTTTTGATTGATGTAGGTACCGATAGCAACTTTAATAAACTCATCACTAGGGGCAAAAAATGTAAAAGATTCGTTTTTGAAAGTCTGCTCGAGCCCAGCAAGTTTTATAATCTGCGCTACACTGTCGAACAGCACAGGTTTTGATTCCAGATATTGCAACATATCACCATTAAACTCGGCTTTAGACGTTCCTCCATCAACATAATACTCATCTTGTTTGCACGAGGCAAAAAACAGCAACAGCGCAAGGATAAAAATCAGGTTTTTCATATTTTTTATTTTGATTTTGCGACCGGTTAAACGCCTCCGTTTAGCCAATAGCTGTTTAATACCATATAAGGATTGTTGTTAAGGGCAGACGAGGCGATAGGCCATGTCCAACCACCACGGTTAAACTGATCTAGGTTTAATGGATAGGTCGTCCAGTCAGGGCTTAAGATTCTTTTGGTCCTTACCAGATCAAAATACAATTGACCTTCACCAAACAACTCTCTCGCACGTTCTGCAAAAATGAATTCTTTTAAATCCTGCCCAACGCCGTTATAAGGTTCTGCATTTGCGCGCCCCCTAACCATGGCCAGCATTTTTAGGGCCTCAGCGTTTTCGCCAAGTTCGGCAAGCGCTTCCGCACGCAACAGTATTGCGTCAGCATACCTGAATATCAGTACGGCATTATCCGGCGTAGTCGCATCAGAACCCACCTGGCTATACACGTTCTGAGCATATTTGATCAGCATGAAGTTTCCCTCATTGGCATATATGTTCTGGAACCATTCGGTTTTCCTATCATCGCTAACTGTTTCGGGAAAGATTTTACGCATGTAAGGCGCTCTGTAATAGGCAGAACTCAGTACCCACTGGTAATAGGGCTTTTTAAAAGGATAGTGAAGAAACATATCGGCAACCGAAGCCTGTGGATTACTGGCCTCACTATAATTAATCGATCTGTAAAATTCGAATAGGCTTTCGCGGCTCCTTCCTTTGATAACTGTTTCCCATTGATTGATAGGCAGCAGTGTAAATGCATTACTGGCCACCAGCTCGCCTCCAAGTTTGGCTACAGCCTGATAATATTTCCCGTTATCGGTATCAAACCCTGCATTCCACATATTCATATGCATCAGTAATGCAACAGCACTTCCCCTACCTGCCCTTACACCAATTTTTGTCGGATCATCATACGTCCACGGAAGACCATCTTTGTACATGCTCATATCGGCAATGCACCTATTCAAAACAGACACCATGTTTTCACGTGCCAAAGGTTCGATGTGAAAAGGATCATTATAATAGGGAACATCGCCAAAAAGCCTAACCATAACGAAATAAGCGTAACAGCGCGCAAAAGCGGCCTCTCCCAAAAACTGTTTTTTCTGTGTTTCTGATACTCCTGGTACCCCCTCGTTCAGCCTTGATATCAATATTCCTGCGCCCTGAATTACCTGAAAGTAATTTTTCCAATTGGTGATCCTGGAAAGATTATAATTGTCCCATGCGGTACCCGTTTGCAAGGCATCAAGCAACTTATTCTGGGCAAGAAGGTCGATAAATACCTTTGCAGGAGCGTTAACTGCTGCAAAAGGTTCTGATTTAACCTGACCTGAGCGGTATTCACCCACCGATCCTAAAAAATGAGTTTCATCAACCTTGTTAAACAGCATTAACGAGAGGTTGTTGATATTGGCCTCTACATCCGCAGCCGACTTGAAAAAATTATTTCCGGTAAGCTTGTCGATTGGCTCAACATCTAAAAAATCTTTACAGCTGCTGAAGGTCAGAACAGAGACTGTTGCTATATAAATAAAAATCTTTTTCATCTTTTAATATTTTATTGTCCGTTCGCTAATTCCATATTAAGGCCTATTGTATAGGTCCGCGGCACGGGATAACCGTTAGAATTATCCCTTCCCAAAGAATTCACATTCTCCGGATTTGGGCCGGTATATTTAGAAAAGGTGATTACATTGTTTGTAGAAAAGTGAACCCTTAGGTTATAAAGACCAAAGCGTCTTATTTTTTCCTTGTTGAAATTATATGCCAGGGTTACATTATTAATTTTTAGATACGAACCTGATTCGGCCCATAAGGTCTGATCTTTTCTTAAAGGCTGTATGCTGCCATAACGTGCATAATCGTATGGATTAGGGTATTTTGCAACATCACCCGGTTTGATCCAGATATCCACATCACTTAAGGGCACAACTGAGCTAAGGCCAAAGGGGTTCTGCATAATAGCAAGACGATCTGAGAGTGCGTTGTTCAGTATCGTACGCCCAACCGTATAAGAAGCATATACATTAAGTTGAAATCTTTTGTAAGCAACTGCATTAAAAGAAAATCCACCGACAAATAAAGGCTGTGAATTTCCCGAGATCAGGTAATCATTGTCATCCAGAATATAATCGCCGTTAACATCAAGAAGGTTTGGATCCCCTGCCTGGAAAAAGCGGCCATTGGTTTGGTAACGCAGAGAAGTAACAGGATCGAACGGCACATCTGAATCTTTTGAATACGTTCCTTGATTGATCCTTAGATAATTAGACAAGGTATTTCTTCCCACCCTAAGTACAACGTGTTGTAAGGAATTGGGATCACTGTCTCTGTTGATGAGCTGGCCGTGATATTCTTCTGGAAGCCTCGCAAGAACATCGCGGTTAATAGCGGCATTCAGGTTGAAACTGATATTGAAATTGCTATTCGGATTAGAAGGCCTTAAATTGACCGCAAATTCATACCCGTAATTAATAATTGCAGCATCATTACTCGATACCTTGGTAAAGCCTGATATATCCGACAGAAATCTGTCCGTTACCATGTTATCCACCTTTTTAAAATAGGTATCGAAAGTAAAATCTATCCTATTATTCAATACAGAAAGATCAAATCCTAGGTTGTATTGTAAGGTAGTTGTTGGTTTTAACAAAGGATTAGGTATCCGGTCATAGTTGATCGCAATAGTCTGATTGTCATTGTAATTTCCGTTGATATCGTACCTTCCGAAAATACTTTCCAGGTTGCCTTTCGGACTGATGGTTTTTCCCCAACTCAACCTTAAACTTCCGGCGTTTAGCCAGCTGTATTTTTCAAGAAAAGCTTCTTTCTGGAAATTCCACCGCAAACCTATTGAAGGATTTTTCGCATATCTGTTGTTAATCCCACTGGATGAACTTCCATCCAGGCGGTAAGTAAGGTCTAAAATATATTTACGCTTATAATTGTAAGAGAATGCTCCAGAATAAGAAGCTAAGCGCACATCTTTATAACCTGGAAGGACACCACCACCCGATGAATTAAAGGCACCATAACCAAAAGGTCCCTGAATCTGATCGTTAGGCGTACGCTCTTGCTGAATTATCCCACTCTGTCCTGTCTGCTTAGAGAATTCGTTAAAAAAATTGATAAAAAAATCGTGGTCAGTCCCAATGGTTTTGGCATACTGTAAACTGTTACGGTTATATAGCGTTGATCTGCGGCCCGCGTATCCTTTAACCCTTGTAAAAGAGTTGTTTGCTATAGCAGGCGTAAAAGTATCCTCACCGTCGGAGTAATAGTCATAACTGAGGGACGATCCCAGGTTCAGTCCCTCCAGAAGTTGGTAGCGGCTATCAATATTTACACGCAAATTTCGAGAAGTGGCATCGTTATCAGTCTGCAGTGCAGAAAGTACACCTGCCGACGACTGGAAAAACGAGGGTTCGGGAAGCAGCGATGAGGCCTGTCCGTTCGAAGCTACACCGGTTTGAAGTATACCCAGTCCGTCGCCTTTTTGAGTCTTACCCAGTGCTCCGAACAAACTTCCAAAAAACCTGAATTTGGAAGATGGTTTGTACTCCATATTCATACTGGTGCTATATCTATTAAAACCAGTGTTTTTAATAATACCCTTCTGAGAATAATACGAAAAGTTGGCTTTATAGTTAAATAGATTAGGGTCACCCCCATCAACCGAAAGGTTATGGGTTTGGTTATATGTAGTTTGATAAAAAATTGACTGCCAGTCTGTAGAGTTATCATAATATTTGTTCAAACTATCAGATAAAAATGCAGTAGTTCCAAGCCTTCTGATATCATCGGGATTCAGGGCATTGTTAAGTACCTGTTGAATTTTGAAGTTACGTTCATATACTCCGCCAAGGGTTGACCTTAATTTAGGTGGACTGGAAACAAATGCCTGCACCGAATAACGCACCCGTGGAACCGGGGAATTGCCACGTTTTGTGGTGATGATGATTACCCCATAAGCACCTCTTGAACCATATAGTGATGTTGCCTGGGCATCTTTTAAAATTTCTATGCTCTGGATATCCTCCGGTGGAATAAGCGAAATTGGACTCACCCCTGGACCAGGTGTTTCAAAGCCCATTTCAGATGCCTGATCAGCATCTAAAGGTACCCCGTCAATAATATACAGCGGTGATGCGGATTCTAAAAATGAATCACCACCTGATCCGCCAATGGTCATTGTAGAGAGTCCCCTAATCTGTACGGAGCCCCTAAATCCGGGTGCACCAGTATTATTCTGGATGTTCAGACCTGCAACTTTACCTTGCAAAAGCTGCTCTACATTTGTTACCGGTTGATCGGCAAGATCCTTCGCAGTAATCACCGTTGAGGATCCGGATGATATTTCCTTTGCCCTGCTCACGTATCCCCTTACTACCACTTCATTAAGTGCCTTATTGTCTTCTACAAGTACAACATTCAGTTTATTCTGTCCTGCCGGAACTTTAAACGTCTGCGTAAGATAACCGACATTGGAAAACTTAATAGTGGCGCCCGGAACCACACTAATGGTATATACGCCATCTCCATCAGTTGTTCTGGTGATATTCCCTGAGCTTACCGACACGCCAGGAATAGCCTGCTTTTCTGCTTTATCGGTCACTTTACCGCTTATCAGTATAGCTGTCTGAGAAAATACTTTCAAAAAACTTAAACAGGTAAGCAGGAAAATAATAGGTATTATAATTTTTTTCATATTGTTGAGTATCATTAATCGTCTTCAAACTTTGGGTTCTCATTCTTGAAATGGAAAACTATTTCCCAATCACCTTCTTTAAAAATGGCAAAGTCGATCCCAAAACTGGAAAACTGCCTGATGCCTGATGGGCCTAGCCTTGAATATTCTATTTTGGTTACTGCCCTAGTTCCGTTGGGTGCATAAACTGTAGGAAGCGGTGCAAGAGGAATCGGATAGGCAACATCATACTGAACATATTCATCAGTTTTTTGCATATTAAATGCATGAAGCATCGTTGTCCATTTAGTTTCGCCGAAAAGTTTCGGGTTTAAGGCCACCGAATCCCTGCCCAGCACTTTTATTCTCAGATTATGACCATTACCTCCAGTGAAAGGCCTGATGTAAACCACCAAGTTTTTTGTTGTACTGTTGTTCACCATGTTTTTCTTTGTGCTAACACCCAGCACATTGTTGATGTTCGCCAGCAGATAGTTGATCCCTTTTTTGGTAACCTCATCGGCATAGGCAACTTTCCCACTGTAATAATTGAAATCGTTCGAAGGTTCATACGGACGTTCCCTAAACATGCGTATTTCGAAATCTTTTAACATCATAGTGCCACCCGAATTGGTGACTTTCAGATCAAAAAAACGGGAGTCTTGCGGAAAATTAGAACTATCTGCTGCTCTTGGTTTTACAAGCTCATTACTAGAAGAACCCCAAAAAATAAACTGTCCAGAACCTCGCACCTCGAAAAGCGGATGGTTTTCCAACTTGCGCTTTGAGGCGATTTCTTCTAAAGTTTTTTCAAGACCCGTGTATGGTGCAGTCCATACATAAGTTGGCCGTAGCTGAAATAAATCTGTAACCGGTCTTCCGTTACCAAACCTTGCGTTAACAATCTCTAACTGAAGCGGCAGCGTTGAACTGGCACTATTTAAACTGCCCAATATAAGGGTCCTTCCCAAAATTGGTTGCAGGAGTTTCTCCTTGTAATTGAGATCCGGGCTCAAAAACTCCTTTTCTTCCGGAAATTCAAATATCTTTTTACAAGCGCTAAATAGCATAATAACGGCAAAGAGAAAGAGTATCCTATTATTTTTAAGTATTGACATGTTGTGATCGCTTAATTTGATGATGTTAATTTTTTTTCGGACCATTGATAGAGAATTCGGTGATCTGGAATTTCGTTCCGCTCCTCATCGCACTGAAGGTGATCCTGTAGAACTTATAGGGAATCGTATTATTGAAATAAAACACTCTTTCCATTATCCTGTATTTAAATACCTGATTCAGCTGACTATCCAGGAGGGTCCAGTCTATATTGTTATTGGAACCTTCAAATTTCCATGCCTGAGGATCCCAGTTAACGTTATCATTTCCGGAGATGAGCACATAAGAACCTGCCGCCACCGGATAAGGAAACTCCCACTTGATCCAGCCATTAACAAAATTTGAGGTCACGAACTTAGAATTTCTGTCATTATCAAGTGCACTTGCCATCACCTCTGCTGTTCCCGTACCTAAGTATGAACCTGTAAATGTGCCGCCATATTCCTTGAAATAATTCTCGGGTGGCGGTACAATGGTAATACGGCTAACAAATTTGTTAAAGCCAAATACATGGCCAGCCTCAACAATATGCACCACTCCTGTTTTAGTTTTGATGTTGCTCGAACTCGTAGAAGTGCCTACCCAGTCGCGGGTAAACTGGCTTTTATTGGTGTTAAAAAACTTGATTGTACTTGCCCCGCCCTGAACAAAGCCCGCTGAGGCACCTTGGTCGGTTTCTACATGCATTGGCCATCCAGGTGTACCGATAATGCTGCTGATATTGATGCCATCCTTAGAAGAAAGGTCATCACTGGTTACCTTTCCTTCAATGATATACTGACATACCATCGTATCCAAATGATGGATATCAATCGATGTGATCGATAGCGGTGGCTTTTGAGACAATTTTCTTAAATTGTTCAAACTGGTAAAAGCAAGTTCAAAGCTGGAGTTTGTAACCGCAAATAGGGTAGTCGCTTCTTTACCGCTCGATAATCTTTCTTTTATCCTTTCTTTTTCCGGCTTTTCGAAGTTTAGCGAATCAAGGCGGTTGATGGCCTTTAATAGCGAATCGTAAGTGCCCGGTTTGCTCTGCAGGTAGTTATAGGTATTACCGTCGAATGCTTTATCTTCTACCCCGGCAGCATAATAACCATCTTTTTTACTACAGGAAACAACCAGTATCACCACCACAATACCTAACAACATCAGCGGTTTTGAATATCTACTTAAATTTTTCATATCTGTTCTGATTAATTCCAATAAGGGTTTTGGGTTAATAAACTGTTCTGATTGAGCACTTTTTTGGATATCGGCCAATAAATCCCGCCGCTATTGATGAGATTGGTCATGACTGCTCTTGGTTTGATACGGGTGTAGCGGATCAGATCATACCAGTTATGCCCTTCACCGATGAGTTCGCGTTTTCTTTCTTTAAAAATCGCATCGATCAGATCTCCATTTACATCAATGTTGTAATTGGCAAGTGCTCTTCTTGATCTGATGTTGTTCAACATTTCTGTAGCGCCCGGAACGTCCCCGAGCACAGCTAAAGCTTCAGCCCGCAGCAGAACAATATCTTCATATCGCGTAAATAGCGCTACGCTGGTAAAATACCTGAAATTTGGGTCTCCATTCCCACCCTGAATGGCTTTAATTTTACTGAAAATGGGATACTTGCCGTTAAAGTTGGTGATGTATCGTGTAGAAAGGGCATTGCCTAAAGTATCGATGTTAAACCTTGCATCATCCTGCTCATTAAACAATGCCAAGATGGTATCCTTTGGAAGATAGATATCGGGCATTTTTTTTATCACAACAGGCTCAGCCAGTGTAAGTTCCTCAATATGTCCACTGGTAGATCCATCATTGTGCCCCCACTCTGCATTAAAACCTAAAATATGCCTGTCTTTTCTACCGTTAAACAATCCGCCCCCAGCTACAAGATCATCAGAACCTGTATAATCGATATTGCTTTTTGCCCGGTTATCGATTACGAACTTGGTGTAAACGGCGGTTGAATAATAATCACCCTGCCAGGCCGCAACGTGAGAAAGCACGGCATAGGCAGAATTTTTTGTCGCAAGGGTACCCAGCCATCTGCTATGGGTTTCATTATAATAATTGCCAGGTTGCTGTGGATCGTTACTGCTGTAGATAAAAGGGAGTTTTACAGATGCGGATAAAAGTTCTTCTTCAACCCAGGCCAGTACCTTTGCCTGTTTTTCTCTTGGCAGCTTGTCAAATTGCCCGTCATGTGAACTAATAATCAAAGGAACATCTCCCCAAATCCTGACCATATAAAAATATGCGAATGCGCGAAGGAATCTGGCCTGCGCCACATCGATAGAAAGGTAAGTATCCGAATACCTGGGATCAGCTTTCTTTACATCTCCCACCCGCTCTATAAAAAGATTGGCCGCGTTAACTACCGCAAACCATCTCGTCCAATCAGAAAGTGCATCAAGTGTAGGAAAAGATGCATTTAACGAATTGTTAATAATTGCGTTTAAATCCGGCCGGTTGGGGCTTGTAAACGTCTTTGGCCTTACATCGCCATACAACCAGTGTGCGTTATTGTCTACCATGGCTGCCCTCGATAATGCATATATACCTAAAAGACCAGCGCGAGCGTCTTCCAGTGTATTCCACATGTTTTTTTCGCTCACCGTACGCACAGAATCCACATCAAGCACTTTACTGCATCCGGATAGCAGTATTAAAAATGCCAGGGATGATAATATTATCTTTTTCATCAAAAAAATTATTTGTTCTTGCTTAAATAAATTTTAAACTGAATTACAGCTCTGCCTTAATACCAAAGGAATAGGTACGCGGAATCGGAAGTCCGTAACCGTTATCATATCCATTATAATCGGCCAGTTCAGGGTCACGGCCAGAATATTTTGTTACCGTGAAAATGTTGTTAACTGTTCCGTAGATGTAAAAACGGGTAAACTTTGCTTTTTTACCCACGAACTTGGTCAGGTCGTATCCCAAAGAAACTGTACGCAGTTTCATAAATGAAGCATCCTCTAAAAACAGGGTCTGGTCCAAGCGATAGGCTTCTACCGGGCTCCAAGGGTTATATAACGGATAAAGGCTATAGTCTCCACTTTTTTCCCAGAAGGTAATTTCTTTGACCGAATTGATGTTAGATTGGCCTTCCCGGTTAATAAAATTAAAGCGGTTGGCCATATTTTCATTGATTAGGTCTCTACCAAGGTTATAATAGATATTGATATTGAGGTCAAATTTCCCCAAAGTGATGGTGTTGTTAAAATTCCCGCTCAGTACCGGCAGGGAATGTCCTGTGAATACCTTATCCTGATCATTAATCACATTATCATTGTTCACATCTCTCCATTTCGGATCTCCGGCCTTCATAATGTTTCCATTAAATTTTAAAGGCTGTCCGTTTACAACCGGCACTTCAGCATCGGTAGTATAAATCCCATCATTGATGAATAACCAATAACTATCTATCGGCTGGCCAACTTTGAGCAGCCTCGTACCTTCGCTTATACTCACCTGTTCCAATCCACGCGGTAAAGCCTTTAGTTTATTTTTATTGATGTTGAATGATAGTGAAGCATTCCAATTTGTTCCTTTCGGACGACTTAACACCATAGCATTCAGCACGATATCAATTCCATTATTATTAACCGACATGCCTGGCTCAAACGACTGACTATAGCCATACTCCGAACCATCAGGAATACCCACAAGAAGATTTTTTTCTGTTTTAGTATATAAATCAGCATATAATTTAACACGGTTGTTAAACAGCCCTGCTGTGAAGCCTATATTCAATTGATCTGAATAAGCCCATGGAATTCCATAACCGATCCATCCAAAAGAATATGGCCGTGAAAGCACACTAAAGCCGGTATACCCAGGCACTGTAAGGTTTCCTGTATAGCCTGCGTAAGCAGAGTACTGCGGCCCTTGAGAATAACTGTCGAAACTATTGATCCGGCCAATTCTTCCTGCACCAATTTTTAGTCCCAGTTCTGAAATGGTATTATTTTTTTCAAAAAATTCATTTTTAATGTTCCAGTTTGCCGATACTGTAGGAGAAAAGAACCAACGTTTGGTAGGTTGTGCATTAGATGAGCCATCCAATCTTAAAATAGTAGAAAATGAATATTTATTTTTAAACACATAATCAGCATTACCATAAAATGAGCTGAGGTTATCGTTAGTCCGATCAAGAAAACGGAAAACCAGTTCCGAAGGGAAAGTTCCAGGCCTGTAAGTTTCCCCATCCAGCAGATTAAGTTTAATAAAATCGCTAACCCCTTTATAGGCATAACTATAATTATATTTATATGTAGTCCACTGGGTAGACTGGCCAACTTGTAAATGTATAGCATGATTTTTTTGCGCTATATCGTAAGTTATTACATTATCAAGTATAGCACGTTGGCTATAACCATAATAATTGGAAACATAACTTGTGTTCTGGATTAAAGGCTTTGGAAGGAAAACATCACGATAACCTTCATTATAATCCAAAGACATGCGCGACATGAAATTTATCTTCCCAAAATGCAGCCCAACATTTGCAAAACCTTCGATGATATTGGTTTTATTGTTATCGTAACTGTTATCGTATGCGGCAAGATACTTCCCATATACATCTGCATTAGGGCTTAATGGTGATGTTAAATCCGGAAAATAATTCATCTGGCTGAAGCGGTCACGCAGGCTCCTGTTCCGGTCTCTCTCCACTCGGTTTGCATTCGCCATAACCGAAAAATCCAACCATTTTATAGGCCTCATATTGATTTCGAAACGGGAACTATAACGGTTTAATGCAGTTTGGTCTGCAACACCCTCGTTTTTCAAATTACCCAATGAAAATCTGAAGTTTGCATTTTTCATTCCTGCGGTAATTGACGCATTAAAAGCATATACAACCCCATTTTTATAATACAGATCGTTCCAGTTAGAGGGGCCGTAATAACTGTTGCTTAAAGAATCGCTAAGATATGCCGGATAGGTTTCATCCTTTGAATACCTGCCGTTAGCAGTATACAGATCATAAAAACGTTGCCTGAAAGCATTTTCATATTGGCCGTTGATGGTAGTTACCGAAGGCTTTTGGGCAAAGCCGACATAACTATTTACCTCGATGCGTTTATTAATTTCAGATGGCTTTGTTTTTAACAAAATAACACCATTAATACCCCGTGGGCCATAAAGCGCGGTTGCCTGTACATCTTTCAATATCTCTATAGATGCAAGGTTGTCCAGGTCAATATTTGAAAATATATTGGTAGCTGTACCTATTCTATTAAAATCAAACTGTTGAATATCGAAAGCGTAAGGATGTTCGGTAACCATTGGTATTCCATCTAAAACCACTAGTGGCTGGGCATCATATAGTTCCCTTTTTGATAATAGTGGAAGCGCTGAGCCTCTGATAAACATGTTTTGCACTGTTCCGGGCTCACCGGAAGGTTCTTGAATATACAAGCCTGCGTAATTGCCTTTAAGCGATTGCTGTAGCGAACTTGCCGGAAAAATAGAAAGTGCGGATACTCTAGGCGTATAAGCACTAACTATGGTGTCTTTACTAATAACAGGATGCTTTTTACGAATAGTTACGGTATCAGTTGCTTTTGCATTATTTGTTTTACCGGTGCCTTCCTGTAACTGGGCATAGGTTTGTTGAAAACAGAGTAGCAGCAAAAATACCATCAACTGACTTTGCAGTCGTCGCCTTTTTTTTCTAGAAGAGAACATTTGGTTTATAATTTGGTCAGCACAATTATAGCTTCTTTATGCTTTTTCAGACTGCCGAAACGTACATATTTATGTACAAAATATCCATTCTAAACACTATAAAGCGATATTGATATCATTTTTCGCAAAAAACGTCAAACATGAAGCAATAACACCTAAATAATTACGTTCCCGAGGAATACAAAACTAATTTTCAAACGGATAGGTTTTATTTACTTCTTTTATTGACTGCGTAAAACCCCAAGATCTTGATAAAATTGAATAGCAAATCGGTTTTAGGATCGGGACGAAGCTTTCTATTGATACTACCGGTGGTAGATCTAAGCTATTTAGAATATTATAGAGTAATAACATTAACACGCATTAAAGTAATCTCCAAGCCGATATTTATCAAGTTGATTACAATTTGTAATGCATTGATAATTTGTAGATTGTATTAAGATTTACCCCTGTGCGGGAATGAAGGCCAATATCCTATCAGTCATTGATAGAATGCGTTTTTGCGTGCGTTAACTAAATGTTTTATCTATTCAAGCGGACCAAACAAAAAACTTAATTTTATTTTTTAGATTAAATTACCTCATTTTAAAATGTTCTCTTTCAGTAGCTTTTTTAATGTAAACATGAGGTCTCGGTAAACTAGAAGCTCTTACATTTAAGGTACAGGGAATATTAACGGTACAACATGAATCCGGACTACTTGTATGACTTATCCTTGAGAGTAAAAGCTCCATAATATGTGCAGCAATTTTATCTAAAGGCTGTTCGATTGCGGTAATGGGTGGTGAAATAAATTCAAGCAGCTCAAAATCATCAAAGGAAACTAGGGCTATATCATTTCTGATTTCATCTTTGGCATTTCTTAGCGCGCGTAAACCTTCCATTGTGATGTAATTAGTACCGAAAATCACCGCATCAATATCGGTCAAATGATCTAGAAAGTTTTGGATGCCTTCTACCGTACTTCCGGGGCCGGTATATTTTAATTTTAGTATGTGTTCTTGTCCCCTATTGCTTAAAACAGCTTTCCTGTAGCCTTCAAGCCTATCCATCATTTGCTGTTGTTGCGTTTCTATTGTAATAAAAGCACAATTCCGATAGCCATTTCCGATCAGGTGGCTCGTAGCTTGAAAGGTACTTCCGAAATTATCAACTAGCACATAATCAGCGGCAATATTGGGCAGATAACGGTCAAAAAGAACAACAGGAACTTCAGAACTGATCAATTCTTTAATTTCTTCTTCGATACCTTCTGCAGTTGCGATGACATAACCTTCTACACGCCTTTCAGTAAAAACTCCGATTAAGTCTCTAAATTTATTCTTTTCTATTCCAGTGCTTGCAAAAAGAATTTTATACCCGTTAAGTGCCGCTTTTTCTTCCAAAAAGCGGGCAATACCTGAGAAAAAGGGCATTGAGATATCATCAACCAAAAAGCCTATTGTATTCGATTTCCCTGTCCTCAGGCCTTTTGCAAAAGAATTTGGCCTAAATCCAAGTTCCTCAACAAGTTTCAGCACTTTGGCTGTAACTTTTTTACTGATTGATTTTTCTGCTGCTTTTCCGTTGATGACAAAAGAAACAGTGGTAGTGGAAACATTTAGCCTTTTGGCAATATCCTTAATCGATAGTTTTTCATTCATTGTGAGCGTTTATGAAAAATATTTAACTTAATATGAAAGAATAATTATCTCTTAATGGTGATAATGTTACAAAACATCGGTTACCGGGTATCAACTTCTACTTTACCCCCATTAATAAATAGGTCGTGGCTAACAAAATAATCCATTTTAATGTTTTCTTTACCGTTAACCTTAATGGCAGTCAGATTCCGTCCTTTTCCAGGCTTTGTGATTGTAATAAACTTTCCATTGGCCGTTCGCCAGGTTATTTTATCGAAAAGAGGTGCTGTAACAATATATTTCGGATCAGTTGCAGAAAAAGGATAAATACCCAGTGCACTAAATACATACCATGCCGACATTTCCCCTGCATCATCCATACCCGATAAAGTGATTCCATCTTTAATACCGTAAAGATTATTCATAATGTAATCGAGAAGTTTTTGAGTTTTTTCTGGTTTGCCAATAAAAGTGTAGGAAAATGGTGCTTCATGGTCGGGCTGGTTTCCCTGGCAATATTGACCGATCATAGTCTCTACGTTCCTGGCAATATATTTTGCGTTCCATGGCAAGGTAAAGAATGAATCTAATTTAGATTCGAAACCTTTCGGCCCGCCATATAATGCAATCAAACCTTCCATATCGTGTGGCGCATAAAATGACACCTGCCACGCATTTGCCTCACGGTACATATACTCATAATATGGATACTGCGGATTGAAATTTTTCACCCAATCTCCATTTTCCAACCTGCCACGCATAAACCTTGTTGAGGGATCGAACATGTTTTTATAATTTTTAGATCTGGCCATTAAAATCCGGTAATTGCTGGTATCGCCAAGTTTTTGAGCAATCTGGGCGAGGGAATAATCGTCATACGAATACTCTAGTGTTTTGGATACACCTGCTTTTGCTTTGGTTTCGACATGTGGATTGGTAATATCCGGATCTGATATATATCCTTTTTCGATATATTCTTTAATATGCGGACGGGCACCGCCAGCTACATTGGCATTTCTTAATAAAATCTGATAAGTGCCTTTGATGTCGAAATTATCAATTCCCCGTAAATAAGCCCCAGCAATGGAAGAGGCACCATGGTCGCCATGAAAAAAAGTTGGTATAAAACCGGTTTTATCGCCAACATCTTTCATTGATTTAATTACGTCCAAGGTTACTTGTGGTGTTACCAATCCTAAAAGTATATCTTTATTCCGGTAGGTATCCCAGAGTGAGGGCTCTGTATAATAATTGAAATCAGATTTTGCTATATTCCGCTTTTTGTCCTTAAACTCTCCATTTACATCGCTTCTTAAGGCGGGCCACAAAAAAGAACGGTAAAAACAGGAATAGAACATCTGCTTTTGTTTCTCAGTCCCACCTTCGACTTTAATTGCCGACAAAAGATTTTCCCAGATTTGATTCGCTTCTTTACGAACGGTATTGAAGGTTTTAATACCTATTTCTTTTTCTAGGTTTTCTCTGGCATTTTCTGCGCTTACAAACGACAACCCGATTTTAAGTTCCACTGCACCACCACTACCATCAGCTAAATGAACAATTGCATAACCGCCAGGGCTACCTTCATTGGTTTTTTCGAGCTTCTCAATCTTGGTATTTAGACGGGCGTAGAAATAAACATTTTCTCCGCCTTGAAATCCTTTTAGCGCAAAATCTCCATCCTGGCTGATATTCCATGTTGAAACCCGGCTGTTCGCTTTTGCCAGGTCAAACAGAATCTGCCTGTCCTTGTTATCTTTAAATTCATATTGATGGAATCCGCATCGCAATGTAGAAGTTAAACTCACGCTCACTTTATAATCATCCAGGTAAACCTGGTAGAAACCGGGCGAAGAACTTTCTTTTTGATGGGAAAATTTTGAACCAAACTTACCCTGTGGATTGGAAAGCGGCAATATTGGTATGTTGCAGAGGTTCCAATGGCCTTTGTTGGTATGGGCAAACCCTAAAATCACCGAATCTTCGTATTCGTAACCAGCGCCTGAACCAAATTCGGTTATCGGACTCAGCTGGACCATGGCATTTGGAAGTGAAGTACCCGGAAAAGTAAGCCCAGCCCATGAGCGCCAGCCTTTAGGCAACTCGTAGCCCAATATTTTAGGATCGGTAAGCGGTGCCGTACCTACAAAAGTGTTCACATAACGGGTATATTCGCCCGTTTGGCATTTGGCATATCCCGAAAAAAGCACTCCCATTAACACAATGACCAGGAACTTATAATTTTGAATCTTCATTTTTTTCTAGCTTATTAGTTTTAAACCCCCAAACCGGCATACTTAAAAAAACCGATCAGGGAAATAGCATATTGCGCTTTCTTTACCGAAGGTTTCTTTTTGATCATGTTCTGCCTATTTATTGTCAAACTGATGGAAAGCAATGCCAGGATAAGTGTTTTCTTCATTTTTAAATTTTATAGAATTTTCAGATAATATTTGGTTAGCAATCTGATATGCAAATTACTGAACTGAAGTTTCAAACAACCGCCCATATCGTTCGTTTTTTTTGCCATTTTATACATAAATGATGTGATTTTGATAGCTAAGACGCATATTCCAGAAGGCCAGGGGTTATATTGACTGAAGGTCCTAATGAAATAGATAAATTTACAACAGAAAGGTTCAAAAATTTCTCCATCACGGTCGAAATGCTCACCCACTACTCTGGGCAATACCTCATTAAAAAACATGCCCTTTTTTTAGAGGGCATGTAGTTGAGAGCATAGGTAATATTTTATTATTTTTAGGGGCACTTACTGTTATTTTAGCGTGTGCTATAAAATTCTTTCATGATATACCAAGCTTTTTTCTTTTCTCCCTGATCAGAAAGCAGGCCTTTGCGGTTCCAACCATTCTGGAATTTAAGGTTCATACGAAACGGTGTCCTGAAATCAGCTAATATCCATGGACAAACACCAGCTAAAAAAGGAATTTTTTTAAACATGGTGATATTATCTTTATACAGTTGCTCTTGATATTCTTCGCTCCATATTCCCATATCATCAGCTGGCCCGTGCTGTCCGTAGAGTGCTTCTGCACCAAATTCAGACATGATTACGGGTTTGTTGAATTTACTTTCCCACACTACATCCCCAGGTTTTGATGGCCACCTTGCATACCAGCCCATGTACTTATTCGCAGCCAGAACGTCAAGAGAATTGCTTAGTTCGTCATCGATGATAATTTTATTTCCATTATATTTAAAATGATCAAAAGCCGAAGAGACCAGTCTGGTAGAATCGAGGTTTCTGCAGATTGAAGCCATTTCTTTTAACACTTTATTCCGGTCAGGTGAGGGTGCGGTTTCATTGGATAAACTCCAGATGATAATCCCGCAGCGATTTTTGTCTCGGCCCACCATCTCATTAAGCATGTTCTTTGCTTTGCCAAGTAATACAGGGTCGTTAAAAGCTATTCCCTGCCATACTGGAATTTCTTCCCACATCATCAGGCCCATAGCTTCTGCCATTCTAACGGTATGTTCATTCTGCGGATAATGTGCCAATCTCACGAAATTACAACCCAGGTCTTTAGCCCATTTTAACAATTGTTCCGCATCAGCATCGTTGGTGGCACGCCCTTGCCGTTGTGGTATCTCTTCATGAAAACTGATCCCCTTTAAAAAAATCTTTTTCCCGTTAAGTACAATCTCTGTTCCTTGTACCTGAATGGAACGGAAACCGATACGGTCTTTAACGGTGTCGGTATCGCTGAAAATATTGACATCATAAATTTTTGGGGTTTCCGGAGACCACAAGCTTAATCGGGCTTTGATATCGATCAGAGCAAGTCCATTTTCATCAGTCTGAAACTTACGGTTGATTTTAAGTTCGGGAATACTTATCCTAACGACGGCATTTTTTTTGGTCTGTCCTTTTAACTTAACCCAGCCTTTTATTCTGTCCATGCTATTTTTCTCAAGCTGGATAAAGTAATCGTCGACATAACTTTCTGCGCTCTCTATCAGATAGACATCACGGGTAATCCCCCCATAATTCCACCAATCGAATGCCATTGCAGGTATGCCATCCATCTTGCGCTGGTTGTTTACCCGCACAACCAGGTCATTGTTGCCTTCTCTGATGGCTGAGGTTACATCAAATTGAAAAGGGGTAAAACCACCTTCATGGCAGCCAAGTTTCTTTCCGTTAAAATAAACTTCGGCCTGATAGCTTGCTCCACCAAAATAAAGGTAGGCGCGGTGGCCGTCAGTTTTATGGTAATTAACCGTTCTTCGGTACCAGATGGTACCCTCATAGTATTTTAGTTCGGGTTGTTGCGAATTCCAATCGCCAGGTACATTTAATGTTGGCGTATCAAATCTATATTCTCTAAAACCATTTTTATTATAAGAGGTATCGTTTTTTGAAATGTCATTGCCTCGATTATACCAATCGGTAATTACCTGCCACTTACCATTGAGGTTTTGTTTGGAACGGCCCATAACATTACCCATGGGCAATTGTGCCATGCACATCTGATTTAAAATTAAAAAGGTGATGATACAAGCCAATGCTTTTATTTTACTGTTGTATTTCATGATGATAGCTACTGCTGATAAACACGGATCGCTTTAAAATTATTTCTGAAAAACCAAAACCATTCCAGGTGCTGACTGGTCGCCTGGAGATGCCGCCGAAAGGCCAACTTTATCGATTAATTTCCCGGGAATGGTGATTTTATTTCCTTTAATTTTAATCTGTTTGGTAATGTCCAAGGGGAATTCGCCAGCAAGATCCTGTGCCAAAACTTTAGTGAAAGAACGTAATTTAACAAGCTCCAAAGTTAGCGTATTGTAATGTCCAAAAATTCCAAAAGGTTGATCTAAATTTTCTACTTCCAAGGTTACATCAGCTCTTGGTGTAAGATAATTACGATCTATTGTACGCCCAATAGCCGCGATTGCCACCGATCCGTTAGGATACTTTGAGGCGAGTATGTAAGGTTTTAGTTCACCTTTTTTAACTGAAACAACTGGTTTCTTAAGGCCTCTGGTAATTATTGCTGGTGCCTGCCATTCATTTTTATAACCTTCTTTATCATGAGATTTCAACCAGGTTTCTTTACTTTTCATGGTCCAATAGTCATGAAGCAAGGTCGTATCGATGGCGAAATCTGTTTTATTGATTCCAAATGGAAGCGCTATCCTATGCCACAACACTGCTCGGATTTCCTCATCCAGGCTTTTCTTCAGATCTCTTCCTACTGGAGGGAAAGCATGATCTTGAGCACCATTTGGTAAATTTCCAATAAAGGGATGGCGCATGATTCCAATTGCACATCCCAGACCAACCGCGATATAGGGCTCATCTTCACAATTGATAATACTTTCAGCTTCACCTTTGGGTAAAGCGGTCAATAATTTTGCTACCCGGTCTATTGTGTGGGGAACTGAAATGATATTTTCAACGTCATAAGTCCGGTAAACAACAGCAGTAGCCATTGTAGCAGGCGTCATTGCTTGTTCTATAATCAGATCCGGCGCAGTTTGTTTACCTATTTTTGTTAACCAGGTTCTCCATTCAGCGCTTTTAGAATCCTTTCCCCAATCAACTTTCCAATAACTTACACCGGCTTTTTTCATCCAGTTTAATCGCTCAGTCCAGTAGGTATCGTTATCAGCCATTTGGAATTTTGGGGCCTGTTGCGCGCAGATCCATAGGCCAAGGCCTTTCCATCCAAGATCTTTTGTTTTTTTGGTTAATTGGCCCAACCGTTGTTCTGGCGTAAGGTCTTTTAACGATGGAAAACGTTCTGAGTCAACAATTAAACTTCCATAATAACTTTTGTCGCCGTTTAATGGGGTATCCCACGCATCATCCAGTACCAGATAAAGATCCTTGTGTAATCTTGAGAACATATTTGCCCACCCTTCATATTTGCCATTTCCGAAAACATTTTGTTCGTTCATGGCTTTTCTCATCACGGGAGAAGATTCGTAACTTGTTACATATCCCTGCACATTCCAGATACAAAAATAATCGGGAGCCTCAGATGGCTTAGCGGGAACCAAAGATGGTTCCTGCTTTTTCTGACAGTAGCCAGAAATATAAAAAAGACATGTTAATCCAAATAATAGTAGTTTTTTGCTCATTAATTTTAGCTATTAAGTTATTTTTATGGTTAGGAGATTGGAAAATATTTAGCCCCTTTTATATATTATTTCTTTCACAAAGAACATGATTAAGCCCAGATCCTGATTGTTGAATTGTTCTTATTTTTATACCTTTTATCCATTTCCTGTTTGATAACCGGCTCACTTTTTCAGTGATTTAATAAATTGCATCGGCGATTGGCCATAATGGTTTTTAAATGCTCTTGCAAAATTCGAACTACTTTGCAGTCCGATCCGATCAACCACTTCGGTCATCGATACATCTTCATGTGTCATAATGTTTATTGCCTTTTTTAAACGGATTGTTCTTATAAACTCGCCCACCGATAAATCTGAAACACCTTTTATTTTTTGGTAAAGTTTTGTCCTGCTGATGCAGAGGTATCTGCATAAATAATCGACATCCAAATTGGGATCCTGAATGTTTTCTTCAATCACATCTAGGATTTTTTGAAGAAATTCTTTATCCTTTTCAGTCCGCACAAGTTCTTTGGCTTCAACAAGATAACCTCTACTATATCGTTGTTTTAGCTTTTCGCCCTGCTCAATAATATTCTGAACGGTTAGGAACAGCAGTTCCATATTTAAGGGTTTCCCAAAATAATAATCGGCACCCGATTCCATTCCTTCAACTTTTGATCCCAGCGTATCTTTAGCCGATAGTATGATAAAGGGAATATGGCTGATTTCAAACTGTTCTTTTACCGACTTACAGAAAGTGATGCCATCCATTACAGGCATCATCACATCACTAACAATTAGGTCAGGAACCTGCTCAATAGCGATTTCGAGCCCTTCCAAACCGTTTGCTGCTTCGTAAATATAAAAATGTTTTTCAAATGTTTGCCTTAAAAAGAACCGCAGCTCTTCATTATCATCCACAATCAGAATCCGTTTTTTATTTCTTAAATCTTCCCGGTCATGATTAGTTTCTAATAAAAGTGGTATTAAAATTGAATTGTCTACAGGCTCTAGCTGAGGGGCTAAATCTCCTTCCAAAGACGTCACGCCTGCTTCAGCATAATTTTCTTCTCCCCACGGAATGCCAACAATAATTTCGGTGCCTTTATATCGCTCGCTATAGAGGTAAATATCACCTTTATGCAATTGGGTTAAACTTTTCACCAGTGCCAAACCAATTCCCGATCCGAGCTGATCTCGGCTGATGCGGTAATAACGATCGAATATTTTGTGGATAGCATCGCCTGAAATACCGATACCAGTATCGCCCACCGCAAAATAGATATATTTTTTTGCCCTATAGTCTTTATTTAACAGCTGAAATTCGTTTTTAAAGGATGGTTTATATTGCTCAAGGTCAAAAAACACCTCAAACGATACTTCGCCTCCAGCCTCTGTATATTTAAAAGCATTATTCAACAGGTTAAAAAGGATTTTTTCAAGAATAGGCTTATCAAATAATCCGACGAGCCTTTCGGCTTGTTTTGTACCTGTATGATCTATAAGTTTAAAATTAATGTCTTTTCCATTTGCTAGTTCCTGAAATTCGGAAGCAAGACCGGTATAAAAATCTCTTATCGCTAGCGGCTGTACATTTAGCTTGATAATATTATCGAGCGTTTTTTTAAAATTCATCAATTCACTAAGCAGGTTCATCAAACGTTTGGTATTCCTTAGCATCAATTGATAAGAATTGCTCAGTTCCGTATATTTATTCTTGCTAACCAATTGCTCCAATGGTCCTAGAATTAACGTTAATGGTGTGCGGAACTCGTGAGAAATATTGGTAAAAAACTGAAGTTGTTGTTGATAAAGTTCGGTACGTTGCTGATGCATTTCTTCTCTTTTTTGCTCGTTCACCGCACGGAGTTCTATTTCTCTTTTTAAAAGATGCCACCTAGATTGATAAACATAAATTCCGGCCAGACCAGATATGGCTAAAATGGAATAAAGTGCCTTTGCAAGATCTGATTTCCACCACGGCGGAATCACGGTGATATTTAGTTCTGCCTTACTTTTCCCCCATATACCATCAATATTAGTGGCCTCTAATGCAAATTTATAATTACTATAGTTCAGGTTGCTATAGGCTGCAGTTGGATTATGGCCATCTGTATACCTCCATTCTTTATCGAAGCCGATCAATTTATAACGGTATTTACACTTTAGTGGGTTTGCATAATCCATTGAAGAAAAAGAAATAATGAAATTATTCTGCAAATGGCTAAGCTCCAGATCATGTGCATAGGATATGGCTTCTTTGATTGAATTTTTCAGAGAATCAGATGCAATTAAACCCGGTTTTTGATTATTGATCAAAATATCTGTCAATACCGGCATTGCCTCTATTTTACTGAGGCGGATCTGGTTGGGATAAAAATAATTCAATCCATTAATCCCCCCAAAGTATAGCCGCCCGTCTGCCCCTTTAAATGACGCATTATTTTTAAAGCTATTGCCCTGCATCCCATCATTCTTATCGTAACGAATCAATTTCTCAGTTTTGGGATCAAAGCGCAACAGTCCGTTTTCGCCCATCCAGATATTGCCAGCATGATCAATTTCCATACTCTCAATATCATTGAAAATACCGTTCTTGGTACCGTACCGTTTAATGGTGTAGGCATTAGTTTTCAGGTTTACCGTTAAACGGTTCAATCCGCCACCGATAGTGCCAATCCAATAGATTCCGTCGGCCTGTTTGCAAACCGGATAGATATAATCGGAAGTTAATGAGTTTGTACCAGATGATGCCCTGTACCGGAATGTGTGTATAATATTTCCCCTTTCATCAAACAATACCCTTTTTAAGCCATTTGTGCTTGAAATAAACATCTGTGGCTTACTTTCATCAGTTAATATAAAATAGCCTTCATCATAATATTTTACCTGGTAAACTCCTTTATCGTCTTTCCAGATTACGCCAAAACTATTGGCATGGTTACCAAACCAGATATTTCCATAACAATCCATCGATAAAGTTTCGATAACATATTTCGGAAATTTTTCGTAGCCTTTGGGTTTCCAAAGTGCTCTGCCGCCAGGTTTTAGAATATCAATACCTGCACCGCCGCCAACCCACAGATTATGTTCCCTATCAAAGGTTAAGCAAATTACCATATCACTTTTCAGTTTTACAGCAGAATTGGCCGTATTATAATATGTGTATCGCTTTGTAGCAAAATTGTACAAGTTTAAGCCATTTGCTGTTGTACCGATGTACAACTTATTTCCGTCTTCTAGTATAGACCGGATGTGGTTGCCAGAAAGGGAATTAGCTTCGCCCCGTGTTCTCCTGATGGTGTAGAACAATTTTTGATTCAGATCGCAGTAATTAATGCCACCGCCAAATGAGCAAACCCATAAACATTGGGAACGGTCTATAAAAATTTTTTCCAGAGATCGCGAATTAAGACCATTCAGCGAGCTTTCATTGTCAACTTTTTGAATAAAATTCAAGTCTTTATCCAACCGGAGCAGTGCTGCACCTGTATTTACCCAATAATCCATTTGGCCACCTTGCCTGATATCTCTGATCGAGCCATTTCCAGCAAAACTTTTATGTAATTTTAAGTTTTGCTCTTTTAAGGCCAAAAAAACATTATTGTTATCCGAAAGCAGGAAATTACCCTGACTATCAATAAAAATATGCGATAGCGCAGTTGGAATGCCGGCAACGGCGATTTTTTTAAATATATTGTCCTGATCAAGTGCCCATAGGCCATTATTACCGGTTAGGTACAGTACGCTTTTATAGAAAAAGAAGTCCGAAAAAAATGTTCCCCGAGGCATAGACAACCGGTCTTCTAGAATACTATCGCCGCTAATTTTGTATACCCTTAATATATTCCCGGTAAGGGCATAAAGCTTATCACCTTGTGGTTTAACCAATTTAGTTATGGGAGGTGCTACATATTTTGCCAGGTGCTTAAAGTCTAAATATCTTTCGGCTTTTGGATCAAAACATTGTAAGCCATCTTCGGTACCTAGCCAGAGCCTGCCGTTTTCATCACTACAGATACTCCTTACCCTATTTTTAAATGCATTATGTACAGGTTCGTTTGTATTATAGAATTTTTTTATTGCATAGCCATCATATCTGCTGATCCCGAAATAAGTTGCAATCCAAATAAAACCTTTATTATCCTGAGCGATATCGTTTGCATCCGTATGCGAAAGCCCTTCATCAACTGTAAGGTAATTGAATTTCAACGGAATTGGCTGATTCTGTGCACTGGAAAGGGTAAAATGAAAGACAAAAAGAAAAAACAGAAAAAGGTTTTTAGATCTACTCATCATTTCAAATAGTTTTTTTGAAGGTCATTAGCGTTAATCTGACTTGGGTTTGGTTTCGGGAAAAAATTTTGCTTGTTTTAAGTGGAAAGTTTCTGCTTGAATGAGAACATGGTAAACCACTAGCTGGTATGCTGGAGAAAACTTCATGTTCATTTTAGTATTTGGTTATGATTAGGGATGGGTGATTTCCTATCTACAAATTTGGATATAGGATTTTGTATTTGGCCGGTTTTATACGAGTCCTCTAAAAAAATCAAAGCACACACAATCGCAACTAACTATAAAACAAATACTTAAAAAAAATAAACAAAGAAAAAATCTAAGACGTATTTATAGTTTACATTTAATTAACCCATAATTTACAAGAAAATTTGCGGATGGCAGCCATTTTCTGAACAGTTTAACCACTACTATTACCCTTTTAATTATGACAATCACCAAGACAAGTAGAGCATCATCTTATATGGCAAAATCTTCCAATATGGAAAGCATTTTCTTGGACAGGCAAAACATATCACCCAAGATAAACGCAATATTTAATTTCAGTTTCTTTTAGTTGTAATCCAGAAAACTGGACTTAAGCATGTATATAAAAGTTATAATTATAATAATTACCCCTAGATTTTCGGAAGCAAAAAATACGACAAAACACTGTATACAAACGACTTAACAATAATAAGATTTTGATTTTTCTAAGCTCGATTTCGAACAGGACCAGAATATGCAGCAAATGCACAAATTTGCATCATCATACAACCACAATGTAAACTAATAACCAAATATTAACAACACAGATGAGACCAGATTTCCCCCTGATTAGTGCTTCAACAAGCTTCGGATTCAAAAAATATTTCACTTTACTGATTTATATTTCAGTAACTCTTTTATGCCAAAGCAGCCTTCTTTTTGGAAAAACACATAATGTAGTTACGGAATATGGAGCAGACCCGACAGGCTTGAAATATTCAACAGTTAATATTCAGACAGCAATCAATGCCTGTACCCCAGGGGATACCTTACTGATCCCAAAAGGAACTTTTTTAATTGATAACGGGCTTAATTTGAAATCAGATCTCACCGTTAATCTTGTAAAAGGGGCATTAATTCAGGCCAATACCTTACATATCTGGGTAAAAAACAGGAGCCATATCATTAATGGTGAAAATCTTAAAAACGTGACTATTACCGGTGGTGGCAAAATTGATGGCGGTGGCCTGGTTTATCCGCGGGGCGACTACGACCGCCTAAGGCCAGGACGTGGGATTAGATTTTTCATGTCAAGCAACATTACTGTCCGCAACATACAGGTTTATAACATTCCAAATTTTGCAGTCGACTTTGTAAACTCCAAAAACCTTACAATTGATTCACTTATCATCCGCGGACGTGGCTTTTTCAACCTAAAAGGATCGTCGGATGGGCTTGATATTGAAGGTTGCACCAATGTAGACATCTCCAACTGCAATATTGAGGTTGGCGACGATGGACTATGCATTAAAACCAGTTATGAAAACCGAGACTTTCCATGCAGAAACATCCGCATCAAAAAGTGTGTGTTGGCTTCAACCTGTAATGCTTTTAAGATTGGAACAGGTACCCTCGCTGATGTTTACGATATTTTAGCAGAAGATATCATCATAAACAAACACTCCAACCCTGGTGTGGGAAATCCGGTTCCAACAGGTGACTGTATTTCAGCAATTGCGATCGAAAGCAATGACCGCCATCACGTTTACAATGTTATCTGCAGAAATTTCACCATCAATAGCTGTTATAATCCAATATATTTTGCTTTACAGAACCGAAAGGAAAATAATCCTCAAGGCGTAATGGGAAAACTCAGTAACATTGTATTGGAAAACATAAATTGTATAAAATCAGTATCGCAGCCAATTATTTTTAACTGGCAATGCGATGGGGCAAATAAAATAAAAGATATCACGCTCAAGAATGTTGTTATCCACAATTTCGGAACAGATGCAGGAGCCAATTTAAGCTGCATGAACGGCAACTACCCTGATGCGAACAAAAATGGAATAGCAAATTCGTACGGGATATGGGCCCGTGGGTTAGACGGACTAAAGCTGATTAACTGTAAATTTTATGATGATGGTGGCAGTAAACGGGAGAAATTTGTATTCGACGCAAGTGTTGAACATGTTGAAACCAATGCAAAAAGATAAGATGTTAATATTATTTCAAAACTAATGAAAGCACATTTTTCTATCCTATTACTCGTATCGGCAACACTAGCTACACAAACGGCGACCGGACAATCATCTCAGCAAAAGACTGGTCAGGAAAGGGCCAAAACAGATTCGCTGACCAAATTGAATTATCAGCAGGTACTGCAGCGCTTAGCAATTAAATTACCCACACTTCCACCACAGGCTGAAGATCCTAACCGTCCTAAAAATGCTATTGTAAAGGGTAAAGGTGTAGGTTATAATGACGATCAGGGCAGGAACATTTCGCGTTCTGCATGGGGTGCCTGGATAAATTATGATGAGGTAAGGGCAAATGATTATGTTCTTCCTGATCCATTGATATTAAAAGGAGGCAAAGCAGTTACTAGCGCTAAAATATGGTGGACACAGCGCCGCCCTGAAATTGTAACCGATTATGAATCTGAAGTTTTTGGCCGTATACCCAAAAACACTCCCAGTGTAAGCTTTGATGTAACTGAAACTGATACAACAGCATTAGCAAGTAAGGCAATTAAAAAGACCATCATTGGACGTATCGATAATGCGGCTTATCCAAAAGCGAGCCCGGTTATCAATATAACGATGTATCGGCCAAAAAATGCAAAAGGGCAGGTTCCACTGGTGGTTATTATCTCCTCTAGTGCAAAAGGCAATAACCAAACCATCGAACTTTTAAACCAAACAGGATGGGCTGTTGCTATATTTGATACCAACTCGTTACAGGCGGATAATGGTGCAGGATTAAACCTTGGCATTATTGGTCTGGTAAATAAGGGCCAATTTAGAAAACCTGATGATTGGGGAGTTTTAAGGGCCTGGAGCTGGGGATTGAGCAAAGCCTTAGATTATTTTCAGAAGGATAAATCAATCAATCCTAAAAAGATCGGTATCCAGGGGCATTCCCGTTGGGGCAAAACTGCTTTATTGGCTGCTGCAATGGATACAAGATGGGCGGCTGTTTTCGCCAGCTGCTCCGGATCGGGAGGTGCATCATTGGAGAAAAGAAACTTTGGTGAAAATCTAGATGTAATTGCAGGAGAAAGTGAATATCACTGGATGGCACCAAATTTTGTGAAATACGGTGGAAACTGGGAATCTTTTCCGGTAGATGCACATCAAATGATAGCCCTGATTGCTCCCAGGCCATTGTTCATTACCGGTGGAACACAGGATATCTGGGCAGACCCAGTTGGAGAATTCAAAGCCTGTGTGGCCGCCTCACCTGTATATAAATTGTTAGGTAAAACGGGAATTACCACAACGCAGTTTCCGGCACCAGATGTTTCATTGATCGATGGTGAGTTGGCCTTCCGGTTTCATGAGGGTGGCCATACAGATTCAATGGACTGGCCGATTTTTATATCATTTGCGAAAAAATATTTTAATTAGTAATACATTTTTCTGCCATTATTGAACGGATACCGAAAAATAGCTTTGATATTGGCTGGCTTTCGGTATCTATTGTTTTTAGGATATTTCTACCCTTAGTACTTAAAGGCATACAAGGCCCACCGGATAAGCCTTACAAAACACTAAAATATATTCATCATAATTTGTAAAACCATCCAGTAGGCTATCATCTTTTAACAATTAATCACTTTTGAAATGCGAAAATTTTCTCCATTAGTTATAACTTGCTCCAATTATAAAATGGTTAAACCAAGCAACGCATCGAACCATGAAGATTTTATTCTCACTTTTACTTTCCTTTCTGTTTCTTAACTCAGCAAGGGGACAATCATACGATAGCCTTTTAACCGTACTTAAATCTGAAATTTTAAAGAAAAACAGCTACGAACGAATCAAGGAAAATCATTTAATACAGTTAAAAAAAACTTTGTCGGCAGTTCCGTCAACAAGCGTGTCAACACGTCATGCAATTTTAAATGAAATAATTGAAGTTTACAGGGATTATAGTTTTGATTCGGCCCACGTTTACACTTATAAACTGATAGAAGTAAGCAATCTGCTAAAGGATCGCCAGAAGCAATATGAAAGCAAAATAAGATTAGGGGCACTTCAATTATCGTGGGGAATGTTTAAAGAGGCATTCGATTGTATCAGCGAGATAAACGTAAATGCACTACCAGATAGCACCAAATTACGGTTTTACGAATTTAAGGCGCGGGCTTTAAATGAGATCTCGACATATAATTCCAATCGGTTTTATTCTCCCGTAAACCGGCTTGAATCTATTAGGGCATTGGATTCTGCTGTTCTCTTGAGTAAACCTGGAACATACGACAAATATAAGAACCTGGGGCAATTGTATAGCATTACCGATCAACGAAGCAAAGCTGTTGTGGTTTTGAGGCAGTTATTAAATAAGAAAGACCTAACTATCCACCAAAGGGCGATGGTTATAAATGATCTTAGTTATCTGGTACCTAACCCTGAAAAGGAAAAGCTATTGATGATTGCTGCCGTGTATGATATCAGATCTGCAACCAAACAAACTATGGCCATTTCCAGGCTTGGAACCAAAATGCTGGAGAAGGGTGAACTGGCCGATGCTGAAATTCTATTAAATGAGGCATTAGCAGAAACTATCTTTTTTGGAAACAAGATACAGGAACGGAATATATCCATTTCTCTTTCTCAACTCGCAGCTGAGAAACTGATCAGGTCTGAGAATAAAAAAATTGATCTTTTAATCATTCTGATCATCGTAGTAAGCCTAGGCTTGATTGGAATAGGCGTTATATCATTTATCGTTTACACACGCTTAAAAGCCGTTAAAATAAGAGAGATGGCAGTGCAGGAGAAATATAGATTTCTCGATCAGATCAATAAGCGTTTACTGGAGGATGGCCGCATCAAGGAAGAATACTTGGGGCATTTCTTCCACCTCATTTCCGGATACATTTCAAGACTGGAAAAGGTTAAAAGAAATACCGAACACAAGCTAAAAATCAAGAACTACGAGGGATTATTGCTTCAAGCAAAGGAAATCAATATTAAAAAGGAAAGAGAAGATCTTTTTTATACGTTCGATACCATCTTTTTAAAACTCTTTCCGAATTTCATCCAGTCATTTAACGCCTTACTTAACGCTGATGATCAGATTGTTCCTAAAAGCGGCGAAATATTGAATACCAATCTCCGGATATTTGCATTGATGCGCTTAGGGATAAAAGATGCCCAGACGATTGCCAACATATTAGAAAGCACGCTGAGCACCGTTTACACCTACAAAAACAGGATCAAATCCAAATCCTTATATCATGGAGAAGAATTTGACAGCAAGATCATGGAAATCAAATTTGTTGATGTACAAGAGCCCTCAACAGAGACTTTTGTACATTAGTATTTTTAGACCAGAATTAGTGTTCGGACTGCCCGGGAATTTCGGGAAAACCCGGATCATCCAATATCTGTACTGCTGTTGCATCGCCAATATTTTTCCAGTCCTGTAATACCCATACAATTTTCTTTTCGCGGGTTACTTCGATGAGCTGTGGCCCCTGCCCTCCTTTACCTCTTGAAGTAAATATGGTATTGCCATTATTAAGCCTGGTACAAGATTGTGGTGCAGATGTAAACTGATATTCTGCTGGCAGATCGGTTTTACAATTGAATTCCCAAACCGTTTCTCCTTTGTTGTTCACCTCACGTGTAAGGTAGTCGGCCTCATCGGTAATAAGGGTATTTCCATTCTTTAAACGGATCGCAGCCCAGGGCTTTGGTATATTATAACTCCAGATTTCTTTGAAATCTTTGTCATATTCAACCACGCGGCCCATGGTGAGAAACGATACCAGATAAGTACCTTTCGCTGTCACCCTTGCACGTCTAAACTGCCCATGGATGCTATTAGGATCGGCAGGTTTTTGGTAGGGTAGTTCCTGTTCAACCTCTATCTTACCTGTTTTGGTATTCACAACAAATAACTTTGGTGGAAGCCCATTTACCACAAACATTACCTTATCCAAACCAATAGGCTGACAGGCATGCACTTCGGTATGGGCTGCACCTTTAGTATTATTACAGTCGTAGCGCCATAGCACTTTTTTATCAGGGCTTATCAGCGCAACATATTGCATACGTGTAAATAGGATATTGCCATTGGAAAGCATCCATACATCATCATATTCAGGCCCTTTGCCGGTAGAATAACTCCAGATTGTTTTTCCATCTTTTAACAGGAACATTTTGTTGCAATTTTCGCCCACATAAAGCATGGGATGTTGCGCCAAACCTTTTCCAGGCAAATTCGATGGAATTATTGCATTTGGGTTTCCGAAAGCAGCAAACTCCTCTTCGGGTGCCATTTGTGGCACATTTGTCGAAGTGAAAAGCGGTAGCACCTCCATGCATGGAGTGGCCGAAACCTTCTTATTTGCTTTTGTTTTGACATTCTGTGCCAAAGTAAATTTTGAAGCAGATAAGAACACAACAATATAAAAGACACGTTTTAGATTTAATTTCATGATCATGGTTATTTTATTAATACAAATTCACACCGTTATTTCCTTTTTATTACCTCATATCCTGTTGAAGCAGTTTCCAAAAATCGGCCTGTCCCTCCCGTATTAAGGAAAGACAGACCGTCAAAATTTGTCGCTTAAAAATTTACAACCGTTATTTTAACACCGCTGCAAAGCCACCGTTGCGAACCATTTTTATACTTATTTTATCGCCTGCCTTTACCTGAACAGTTTTTTTTCGATAATCCATGGCTTGTTTTCCCGCGTTTATACCATCTTCAAAATAAGTCATGGTATAGGTTTTTCCTTTTTCAAGAAAGTCAAAATTCAGATCTATATTTCTCTCTGTTTCTTTGCCGTTGGTAATTCCTCCTATAAACCATTGTACCCCTTTTCGCTTGGCTACTACCGCCACTTCACCCGCTGTGGCTACAAGCGCTTTAGTTTCGTCCCAGGTGGTGGGTACGCTGGTAATAAATGCTGTACAATCAGGATTTCTATAGTAAAGTGTAGGATTATCTGCCAGCATTTGAATGCCACTCTCAAAAACAACATATAAGGCAAGCTGGTAGGCTCTCGTTCCCACGCCGGTTGCATTTGGCCTAACAGCACGGTTTACCTCCGGTTGCATATTGAGCATTGCGCCAGGGGTAAAATCCATAGGCCCAACGGCATTACGCATAAAAGGGAGGTACACGCTGTTATCGGGTGTACAGCCGCCCATTTGCTCTAATCCCCTAACCCCTTCATACGAAATTAAATTAGGGTACTTATATTCCAGTCCAGCAGGTTTAAATGAACCGTGGAAATCTACAAAAATCTGGTGTTTTGCGGCCTCTTTTACCACATCCTCATAATAATTTACCATCCATTGATCACTTCGGTCCATAAAATCGATTTTAACCCCTTTAATGCCCCACTCATGAAAGGTTTTAAACAACCCCATATTGTTGTGTACGGTTAACCAGGTTAACCAAAGCATAATATCTACATTTTTTGTCTTTCCGTAACGGATCAACTCTTTAACATCAACTTTTGGATTTGGTGTATAAGGATCGGTGGTACTTTTGGCCCATCCTTCGTCCATTACGATATATTTAATTCCATATTTGGATGCAAAGTCTATATAATATTTGTAGGTCTCCAGATTGTAACCAGAAACAAAATTCACATCAGGTCCATAAGGCGTAGCATCATTCCACCATTCCCAGCTGGCCTGCCCCGGCTTAATCCAGCTAGGATCAGCGATTTCACTTTTTGCTGCCAGTTTTAAAGTCATGGTGTTTTCCATTAACTGTCTATCATCAGAAGTGATCACAAAATAACGCCAGGGAAAATTCCTCGTCCCATTGGTTTTTGCGATATAATCTCCTGATTTGGTAATTTTCTGACTACGGTCGCCATCAGGAGCAAATTCAAGAGGCACTTTCGGAAATGCCCCTTCTATCCCATTATTCCCATTGCCTTTAAGAAAAAGTGCCGGATAATCGGAAAGGTCAGATTCACTGATCAGTATTTTATATTTCTTTTTCGTATCGATTAAAAGCGGCAAATTCGCCATTTTATCACCGAATTTCCAGTCACTTGATTCAATATGCTGATAGGCTTCTTCGTAAGCGGTTTTAAAACCGTTATTCTGCTGAACATGCAAAAGGTAATTACTAGGGAAATTAAGGGCAAACTGTTCGTTAGTTACCTCAATCTGTCCTTTTTTGGCCGTGATAAAACGATAAGCGGCACCATCATCAAAGACGCGGAATTCTACCGAAAAATCACCTTTAAATTTCAGTATCAAACCATTGTAGCTATTCTTCACGGTTGAAAACTTTAAAGGAACATATGGTTTTATCAATTCTTCTCCCTTGGTTTTCTTACTCGAAATTAACTTTGGGTTTGCTCCAAATGTTTCATCTTTAAGGTTCAGAGAAAGCACATTTTTACTGAGCAGTTGATCATTTTTTATTGCCAACGAATAATAGATTTTATCGCTAAGGTTAACAGATAACTGTATTTCTCCATTAGGGGAGGCTAAATCTATTGGTGTTGATTGTGCCCGGAGCTGGAAGGATAGCACCGTTAGCGTGATAAGGCAAAAGGTAATTTGTTTAAAAAAATTCATATATAATTAATATTGTGTTTTTGATATTCTACCCGAATGATGAGGCTATCCTTAAAATTCTTTATTTTTTACTTCGTTTATTTTTGTATCGGGAAGCCCTTGACTGTTGAACAGGTTAAAATTTTTCACTTGGTTTAGCCTGAAGGTTGGAGCACTTCCGGTTTTTTGAGCACGGACATGCTGAAAATCAGCTCCATCCACTTGATCTAAAATGAAGGCCGGCCGCAGATCTTCTTTGAGATAACTGACTTCTATGTTGTTCAGTTTAATATCCTTTACATTCCGTATAAAAAAACCGTAAGCTGGAGTAATCCCAAAGCGGTTCGGATCCGGATAGCTATCTATTAATGGTGGTATTTCGCGTTCAGCCTGTGCTTTGGTTCCACCACCGTTAAAATAAATCTTAATATTGTTCAGGGTTATATCCTCAATATCATGACCGGGTATGCCACTGATAATAGCCCCTTGTGTACCAGTAACGCCATAAGCAACAATATTGCTAATGTTGATCCGCTTAAGGGTGCTGTAGCGAAAATCTTTAGGTGCGCGCATTCTTGCACCTAGTCTGATAAAAATTGGGGCATTGCCAACATCCCGCATTGTGATATTGCTAATCGTAATATCTTCTAAGGCCGCGCCATCTACCGTTTCTAGTGCTAGGCCCCGACTATTGTCGAATACGCAGTTACTGATGGTAATATTTTTAAATCCTCCGTTTGATTCTGTCCCTAGTTTGATCCGCCCTGTAGGTGATCCATTGCTCCATTTCACGTTGGTGCCATCCAGTAGCGTACCTTCTTTGTAACCCGATACCTGACAGTTGGTAATGGTTACATTTTCAAGGTCGCGTGGATAGTTTAGTGCATAATCGCTTTTAAGTACAATCGCATCATCAACAGGCGAATTAATTGTGCAGTTCGAGATACGCACGTTTTTGCTCGAAACAAGATCAATGCCATCACGGTTGGTGTCCATTTTAATATTATCAATCGTCATGTTATCTACACCAGTAAGTAAGAAGCCAAACCAACCGCCATGGGCAATGGTAAAATCCCGTAATAACACATTACGGCATAATTTAAGTGCAAGCGTCTTATTTCCGAGTCCTGGCGTGTTCACACCATTGGTTCCTTCTTTCATTTCCAAACCTCTCCCCCATATTTTCCCGGGGCCAGTGATTGAAATATCATGCAGGTTCTCGCCATAAATCAAACTATTGCGAAAATAGCTATGACCATAATCCTGATAGGTATCGTTATCAGCTTTCTCAGGGAAGTCGTATTGAATGCCTTTACTTGCAGTTGCAGCGATGATAGTTGCACCATGATCAACAAATAAGCCTACGTTACTTTTCAAGTGGATGGTAACAGAGAGGTAATCGCCTGCCGGAAAATAAACCGTTCCTCCTCCCGCGGCGTTGGCCTGAGTTATGGCTTTATCGATCGCCTTGGTATCTAGCGCTTTACCATCGCCCTTGGCTCCGAACGTTTTTACATTATAAACCGGCGCCTGTGCCAGTGCAAAAAAAGAAAATGGAAAAACAAGGCAGATTGTAGCCAGAATATTTTTATAATGCATGATCATTTTTTAGTTGTTTTACGCGCTGCTGTAACTTCTGCTAAGGTTATGGCACTTGCTTTATTGCCAAAACTATTGCGTACATAGGTGAGCACTGCTGCAATTTCTTTATCACTTAGAAAATCGTGTGCAGGCATTACATTGCTGTAACTTTCTCCGCCGATGTCGACACCTTTCATACCTTTGAGTAGTACATTGATCAGCCTGCTTTTATCGCCTAGCACATAATCGGTTTTAATAAGCGGGGCATTTAAATTCTGTACACCTCCGCCATCGGCCATATGGCAGGCCTGGCAACTGTTTTTATATATTGTAGCACCAACAAGGTAAGAAGCTTTCATATTTGTTGCTACCTCGGCTTTTACAACATTTTTTTTAGGTGAAATGGTTTCAGCTTTTTTATCTTTTGAATTTATTGCTTTTCCATTATAACTAATTTTATAAATAGCTCCTTTCGAATCATCGGTTACATAAAGTGAACCATCAGGACCCTGCGCCAATCCACATGGACGGTGATCTGCTCGGCCTGCTGCTGTTTTTTCTGGCGAGCCTGAGAAGCCATCTGCAAATACCTCCCAGTTGCCAGCTGGCTTACCATTTTTAAAGGGTTGAAAAATAACATAATACCCGGCCTGAGGCTCGGGAGCCCTGTTCCATGACCCATGGAAAGCAACAAAGGCTCCATTTTTATATCTGGCAGGGAACTGGTTTCCGGTATAAAAAAGAATATCGTTGGGGGCCATGTGGGCAGGAAAAGCAACAACAGGATCAATGTAGGTTGAGCTACCCTCCTTTTTTCCATCGCCGCCATATTCAGGTGCAAGGATTTTTTTATGCTGCAAACGATCATAATAAATAAATGGCCAACCTGCATTGTCTCCTTTTTTCAGGGCATACATACATTCTGCGGGCGTTTCGGCATTTTGCTTTGCATTATACATATCCGGGAATAAATTATCAAGCTGATCCCGGCCGTGCTGCATCACATACAATTGATTCGTTTGCTGGTTCCAATCCACGCCAACCACATTACGTAATCCGGTTGCATAACGGATACCATCTTTATACGTTTGTTCAAGCCGGTCAGGCTTAAATTGCCATACTCCACCAGCAGTTTCGAGCAGCGGACAACCTGGCTGCCCTAAAGATCCACGTTTACGGTCTTCAATCTGACAGGAATTTGATGGACAGCCTATTGGGATATACATATTCCCTAAATTGTCCATCACAATTGATTTGGTTTCATGCGTACCCTTATCTACCAGGCCGGTAACAATGGTTTCGGGGGCTGATGGATCAATAACTTGTTCATTGGCATCAACTTTATAGCGAAATACTTCTGAGTTAGAAGCAACATAGAGGTAATCTTTATACAACCTAACTCCTGTACCTCCATAATTGCCAAATCCGGTTTTCACAATAGCTTTTCCGTTATTTTCTTCTAAGACCAAAGTGCCCTGATTATTAACTGTTTTTGCCAGCCTGACATAGATAAGCCCTTTTGGTGTAACGATCAGGTGGCGGGCTTTTCCAATTCCCTCAATGAGCTTAACTGCCGAAAAACCCCGGGGAATGAGTAAACCCGCATTGTCTGATCCATCTTGCCTCGGTTTGTATTTTAATGATGATAATGTTATGGCCACCAAAGCCAAAACGGCCAGGAGTAACCTTTTTCTGTATATTTTGCTCATTTGAGTCTTTTTTGTTTATAATTTAATTTCAGATGAGTTTGCTGTGAAGATCTTTTTCTTGCTTTGGGGCTCTTTTACAATTAGTTTCTTAAAGCTCAACTGGTGCGTATCATCCAAAACTATTGGGGTTCTAAAATCTGCCTTGCCTATCGCTATCGAAAGTCCTTCAACTTGAATATTTCTGGCATGGCGGATGAATACGCCCCAAGATGGTAAATCGCCAAACATATTATATTCTGGGTAGCTATCTGCTTTTTCAGGGATATCTTTCAGGTTATCAATTGATATTTTTGCGGAGGCTTTATCTGCTCCACCTGAAGATTTTATTACAATGTTTTTAAGTTTTACATTTGTGATGATCTGATCTGGCATACCGCCAATCACTATTCCTGGCATTTCCTTAAGGGGATTTTTTTCTCTCCGAATTTCAACATCTACGTTTTGAATGGAAACATTTTGTAATGTCCCTTTACGCTTTCCTTTGCGGGCTCCTGCCCTTAAAAAAATAGCGTTGCCAATATTCCGGCCCTGCAGCCCGTTTACTTCAATATGATCAATTACAGCCCCATCCACTGCCTCTAATGCAATGGCAGAACGATTGGTATCGAATATTTTATTATTTAATATCCTGATATTTTTAAAGCCGCCTAAAGAAGCCGTGCCAAACTTAATGCCACTCGCATCAGTAGTCATACTGTTGTTTTCGATTAAAATATTCTGATTTGCCGCATCGGGATCCAGTGATTTTAAACAAATCCCATCATCACTGCTGTTAAAATAAGAGTTGCTTACTTTAAAATCTGTACAATCAACAATATCTATCCCATCATTGTTCCAAAACGCCCGGCTTTCCACACGGATGCTATCAATATTAACATTCCTGCATTTATTATAACACTCCACCCAACAGGCAGAGTTTTTTAAAGTGACATTTTTAACCGTAACACCCTCACAACCGAACAAATTGATAATCATTGGTCTGTTATCTTCATCAGGACGGCTTACAGAACGGTCTTTAATCAATCCTTTTTTAACCATTTCACCAACAGCGGCCGCCAGTTCTTTTCCCTGTCCATCAATTTCTCCCGAGCCGGTAATACCGATATTATGCTGGTTTAACCCTAGAATCAGCGCCAGAGAGGTTTGAAAGTTATGGTCGAATGGAGTGTTCTGCCGATCATAATCAAAAGGGTTGGTTGAACCGAGCAACACTGCTCCTTTATTTAGATGTAAGGTTACGTTAGATTTAAAATGTATGCAGCCCGTTAAGTATTTCCCTGGCGGAAAAACTAATCTGCCACCCCCATTTTCGCTGATATAATTAATGCCAAACTGAATAGAACGGGTGTTCAGCACTATGCCACCAGACTGGATTCCAAAAAATGATGCGTCATAATCTTTGGCAGAAACGATAATAACTTGAAATATCAATAATACCGTTAATAGGCAGATACGCTTAAACTTTGTGCTCATGATTTAATACTTGGTTGCTTATTTGGTTGTGTGGTTTCTTCCACAAATTTGCCGATAGCATTTGAGATTCCCTTACCGCCTGGTAAACGAAAATAAAAAATCAAAAGCATTAAAAAAACAAACAACTTTAAATCAGCAGCTTAACACACAAAATCCAATCAGAAATCTAAGCATAAATTGATGATTTTCGAATGTTATAAGAACCTAAAAAGCAGATTACTTCATTATCAGGGAAAGAATTTGCTAGAATTTCTTACTGTAGTTCACCTTAAAAACGGCATGGCAATAAATCTATAAAACAATCTGTAATTCTCCAGAATCATAACTATTTAATGACTATTTTGTTATGAATTAACCTGTAGCTAAATGAACTTTAAATCATGAATTACACATAAAAAATGAAAAACTTGAAATAAAGTTCGACGAAAATTTATTGATTTATAGTTTATGATTATTCTGGCACTTATTATTTCCCTAAATATACTATGCTTCCCGATTTTATTATAGCGCCCATACGATTAAAGTTTAACAAACAGCTTCCAGAAGAATTTCTTCAGGACCTACAAGAACATGCCACGCTTTTAACACTCAAAAAAGGCGAGATTCTCTTTTCAAAGCAGGCTAGGGGAAACAAAACTTTTGTAATTATTAGTGGCAGTTTAGTTCGGTTTATCAGTACCCCAGAAGGCGTGGATCGTGCAAGTATGTTTCACACAGAAAGCTTTTTTCCCATGATTGCAAATAATTTCGTAGAAAAAGAAGCTTCCGATCTAGTTTACTATATCAAAGCAAATGAGGATGTACAACTAGTTGAATTTAAACAGGATTTCGCCCTAGAAAGTGTAGAAAAATTTCCTTTTCTGGCAAAAATAACCTTTCAGAACATGATCCACTATTTTCAAACGCACCATTTGATTCAAAACCATCTCATTGCCCTTTCCAGCCTTGAGTTCTTTCAATGGTTCCTGAAGCACAACGCCCCAATTTTCCAGCGGTTTCAATCCAAGGATATCGCAAGTTTCATGGGGATAACTCCAGCTTGGTTGAGCAAACTCAAACGGAAAGTCAATTCAATATAAATTTTCTCCTTTTTGTGTGTTTATTGTCTTAATTCAAGTGGCAACAAATATTTACCCCATAAATTTACGGTGTGGAGAAGTCGAAATACATCATCCGCATTTTTTATAATTTTTAAATTTAAAGAGCAATGAATAAAGTAACGGAAAAAATGATTTTCAAATCAGCATTTGAATACATTGACAACGGCATCGAGCATGGCGTCCTTAGTCCATTTAAAACCAAAGAAACACTTTTAAAAAAAGGAGAACAAATTGCACCGGGCTTCAAACCTCTCGATTGCGACATACGATATTTAAAAGATATTCCTGTAAAATTGCGCGATGGCGTTACCATCTATACTGATATTTTCTTACCTGTTACCCAGGAAAAAGTCCCAACATTAATTGCCTGGAGCCCATACGGAAAAAGTGCTGGCACAGCGCCCCGTTATATTAACCTATTCAATATGCTTGGCATGGGCAATGCCTGGGGTTCGGGACTTACTAAATTTGAAGCCCCAGATCCAGCTTATTGGGTTAAGCATGGCTATGCAGTATGTAATCCGGATGCCCGCGGAATTGCGCATAGCGAAGGTGATATCACCATGATTGGTTCTCAGGAAGCTGAAGATTGTTACGACCTTATAGAATGGTTGGCTGTACAGGATTGGAGTAACCAAAAAACAGCCTTGTCAGGCACATCATATCTGGCTTTTTCACAATGGTTTATTGCCGCGGGCCAGCCACCACACCTCACTTGTATAAGTCCTACTGAAGGTTTACAGGATGCGTACCGAGATCTTGCTTATATTGGTGGCATACCCGATCCCAATTTCATCCACCGTTTGCAGGTGAACCATGTAAGTGCAACTGGGGCGCAACGGGAAGATATGGCTGCTGAATTGGAAGCCTATCCACTTGCAAACTGCGAATTGTGGCAGGATAAAGTAGCTGATGTTTCCAAAATTACAGTACCTGCTTATGTGGTGGCGAGTTATTCTAACACCTTACATACAATGGGAACCTTCCGTTCGTGGCGTTCAATAGGGTCTGCTGAAAAATGGCTGAGGATTCATGACAGTCAGGAGTGGCCTGATTATTATGCTAGCGAATCTACTGAGGAGCTCCGTCGGTTCTTTGATTATTATCTGCTTGACAAACAGAATGGCTGGAAAAACACACCTCCAGTAAGTTATTCTCTTTTGGATTTCCAGGGCAATAATCGCACTGGCCTGATAGCAGAAGCTTTTCCTCCGAAAGCATCTGAATTACAACGGTATTACATGAATGGCAGAACACGGACGTTACAACTAACTGCCGATGATAATGAGTTGGCATTACGTTACTTTCCGGAAGCCTTACCTTGCCGTGTATCCTTTCAAACTACATTTGAAAAGGATACTACATTTATTGGTTATCCAAAAGTGAAACTCTTTATGGAGGCAGAAAAAACTGATGATATAGATGTGTTCGTATGGGTCCAAAAAATTGACAGATTAGGCAATGTATTGAGTGAATTTGTTGTGCCCAACCGCAACGCCCCTTTGCAGGATTTCACTCAGGATGGTGCCTCCGCATTACGTTACAAAGGCCCAAGTGGCCGTTTGCGTGCTTCAGCGAGACATTTGGATCCAATCCATTCTACTGATGAAATACCTGCCTATAGTTTTGACCGCGTAGAAAAACTTTCTGAAAAAGAAATTGTGGAATTAGATATTGTGCTTAGTCCCATCGGAATGGTGTATTATGAAGGCGATACCTTGCGTGTGATGATCAGTAGTAAAGACGAGATCGGATCTGTTATGCCAGGAACCCCGGGTTGCATTACCAATAACAAAGGCACACATATCCTATACACCGGCGGTAAATATGCCAGTTATCTACAAATGCCATTAATGAAATAATTAATCAGGTTCGACTCCCTTGGGGAGCCGAACCTTGAAATCCCTAAAATGATCCAGGGAGGTTCAATTAACCTAATTCAAATTTTTCGAGCAAAACTATTTAGGAATTTTCAAATCCGATATCCGCTTCAAATCCTCAATAAAAAAGTTCGTTAAAGATCTCGTTACGAGCACTTAAGGAAACAACATACCATTGTTGTTTCCTTTTTTCATACCAATAGAAATCTGACACACAATGATATAATACACCAATCACTGGTATTCGATTTAAGCCAGAATTCTCTGTACTGTTTATTGAATTGGCGCAAAAAAGACCAATTCATCTACCCTAGTGAGATTTTAAAGTGTTCGATTTCTCCTTAGGGTTTATGGGCTTCGGGACATCACCTATGCAACTATTCTTTGCAATAAGATAAAGAAAATCGAGTATTATATGTACCTCAGCTCTTGAAACAAGGATGCCATTTTTTTCGAGCAGTAAAACTGCATCATCATCGGAGATTTTTCTATCTAAAATCATAACGGCACAAACTTTTAATTTATGAGTAAACCAGAATCTTTTTGAGGGCTTCCGGCAACTCTATAGAGACGTGGCCAGAGATAAAATCAACAGCCAATAGCGGGATAATGTTAGCCAGTTGTTTTTTATCGTCAACATCAAACATTGAATAATTTTTAAAGGGTTGAGCGGCATTTTTGCTGTAAAGATTTCTTTGCTGGCAGATGTTGTTAATCCCTCAACCGACGTTAGGTTTACAAAGCCAATTGGAGTCTTGTTAGGGCAGCGTCACATAAGTTTAGCCCTGCGCATTCCGTTTGAGGTATTGAGTCCTCTCCTTGTATTCTCTGCTTCCGGGATGGACAAATAAACAGCCAACATCACTACGCTTTCTGGGATATCAAGATCAACTGGTTGATCGATGGCCATTGCAATTGTATTGTATTTTCTCAGCATTCCAATTACCTCATAGGCATATTGAATGTTTCTGCTGAACCTATCCCATTTGACAAACAATATTGTATTAGGGGTGATACCTTTAGATTTTCGGATTTCAGAGAACAGTTTATTCCATTCAGGTCTTTTGAAAGTCTTTGCTGAAAAGTCTTCCCTAAAAATCCCTTTTACCACAATGTTATTGCTATCGCAATATTTAAGTAACCTATCCTCTTGCTCAGGTAGGGAATACCCCTTTCTTTTCTGTTCATCAGTGCTCACTCGAACATATAAATAAGCCGTTTTCATAATCTTAATATTTATACGTTATCTAACGGATTACTAGTATCAATAATTACATCAGCTTACAGGGTACTGCACTTTGATACTTTCGTTTACAAAATGATCATCAATAACTTGCATATTACGCTGATAGTGCAGTGATTTTCATTCCAAACTGTACACCGAGCGAAAACAGGTGGATACTATTGCCGAAATCCCCAATGTCTGCTTTTGGCTTCCGGACTTTTAATAAATGGTTTTAAATAATAGCTTCCAAACCGACTTTCTTTTAAAAAAATGCCTGTACTCTTGTAAATATTCATCCATTATTCTCGGCTTTCTTAAAATCATGTTGGTTATTGTATCAGATTGGGGCTCTGGCACCCTGACCGCGAGTTCATCAAGTTCAATAATGTGGGTGGCTAGCCACTTCGGCAATTTTGCTTTTTTTATCAAATGGTTAAATAATTCTTCGGGTTTAAGATCAACATATTCGATAGGTTTGCCAGTTATAAGCGAAAGCTTTGACGCTATTTCTCCATTGGTAAAAGCTTGCGGGCCTGCAAGTATAACGGATGTTTCACTCGGTATTCCGATAGCCAGTAATTTATTCACCGCAACCGTTGCCACATCACGGCAATCAATGTAGTTCCTAACCTCATTACCTAATGATCCAAAGATTTTCCCAAAATATTGTATACTGAAGGTATTCCGCGACCAATTCTGCATAAAAGAATGTGGCCTCAGGCAACAAAAATCAGGTATATTTTGCGAAAGATACACATCGATTATGCGATGCCATTCGCTAACTTCTACCTTGGCCGGTAAATTTACAATTGGAGAAGATAATTTAACTACCCGTTTTACTCCACTTTCCCTAGCAGCATCGATAATATTAATTTCATAATCAACCTGATTTGGAGAAGTAGCTGTAAGCAGAAACAAGGAGTCGGCACCCGCGCAAGCTGCTCTAAGTTGAGCTTTTGAATTTAAATCCGCACTAACATAACTTACGTTGCTAAACCTATTCCCTAAAATTACCGGGTAAGCACGGTCGGCTGCCCTAAGCACCCCTCTTACCATACAATCACATTCACTTAGCTGGCGCATTACCTCTGATCCTACTGCACCAGTGCACCCAAAAATGACTATGGTAGGTTTAATTTTCTGCATTACTGTAGTTTTTAAAATGTTTGCGAACCATAAATACTGTTGTCCCTATAAAAGCAGAGACACTTATATTTAGGCGTTCAGATTTAATTTGAGGAATTATAGTGAGTAGCAAAGCCAAACCAACCATAAAAAGGATGATAAGTATCGTTCTAACAGCCCTTGCATGAATCATAATCTTTCGCCCATCTAACTGCCATAGCACAATAAAACTCAACACTGTGGCACTTAAGGAAGAAAGACCTATGCTGGTGTAACTTGCTTCAATAAGTCTGTTATCCTGCAGAATGACTCCGGATATGAAAGACATTAACGCAGCAAAAGCATAAGAAGGAAGGGCTGCACTTAAGAGTTCAGCAAAACTAAAATTTGAATGGAGATAATTTGTGTTGTTCATAAAAATGATAGCGGTAGTCAGGGCGAAAGTGGCAAGAAATTCTTAGGCCAAATTCCCCTTTCTCAGTCTTAGTTGATTAAATTATAATAGAGTATTTACCGACTTTTGATGGCTCTTCTGCCAAAACGGTAGGTAAATGCGGCTTTACCATAAAGCATGTTAGAGATAGAAAATTTACTGATCTTATTTTGGTCCCCGTCGAAAACCTCATAGCGGTTCAAAAATCCTCCTCCAACCTGCACCTGTAGCCAAATTCCCCCAACTAACCGTTGATGCACCTGTAGCCCGGCATGTATCATAGAAAATTGAGCATAATCGATCTCTTTACCGGTAAAGCCAACATGGTTTTTCAGATTGAATCGGTTCCAGTCAATTGACCCGGCCACGCCTAAATGGGTATCTGCAGTTAAATGATATAAAACATTCAATCTTGGCCAGTAAAACTGGGCCAGCCACTTTTTATTACTGCTCTGGTATTCAAATGATATACCCGGGGTAATCAAAGTCTCGCCGAAGGATTGTAGTACGTGAACCCCGATTCCAATTTCAAGATTCGATTCAGCACCAAATTTTTTCGATACACCAACGATTCCGTCTAAAATCAAGTCGTCAAAGGAAACAGATTTTTTAAGATCAGAGGCAAGGGCCGGCATTACTATTCCCAGAATAGACCATTTGGCTGATATTGGATGCCGTATGATAATTACCGATTTTATTTCATGTATTTTATCGGGCAGACTACGATCATTTATTGCCTTTCCGCCATAATCGAAATCCATCAAACGGTAATTGAGGTTGCTCAAGATACTTGTTTTACCGACTTTAAAAGGAGGCAAAGGAAGCCATGCGTCATAAGTGTTCAACTGAAACTGATATCCGGTTGATGAACTTTGTGAAGACATGTCTTTAAAAGTTGATTTAGCATGAACGGTGGTTGCAATACCGCCAACATCCTCAATGATCTGGCTATGGCCTGGATTTGTAAAAAAGAGCAGCAATGCCAGAATACCAAGGTAATGCCATCTGGTTATCAATATGTTCTCATGATGGGAGAAAACACGGGCCCCGATGCTAATGCAGCATTTTGCAGCAATCATTTTTATCTTCATTTACATTGAATTTTAATGAAACAAAGGTCTGATGAAAGCCGTAACTACTTTAAAACGAAACCACTCTTTACTCGGACAAATCGTGCATAAAACGGTTTCGGTATTCGGAAGGTGTAACTCCGGTTATGTTTTTAAAGAGACGCCCAAAATAGCTGGGATCTCCATAACCGAGTTCGTAGGCTATTTCTGAAATGCTTTTGGTGAGATCCTGCAAAAGCAATTGGCTTTGGAGTATGCTTATTTTATTGATCCATTCCTTCGGACTAACTCCGGTAGTATCTCTCACACATCTGCTTAAGTAATTCTCAGAAACAGATAACCCATCTGCATAAAATAAAACAGTTTTGTACTTTAGGTGATTTTTATACACTAACTCCTTAAAATTGAAGGTGATTTCGGTACTTCGGTTTATCCCTTTATTGAAGATGCCGCTTGAATTAAAGATTTTCTGCAATCCCGCCTGCAAAAGCGAACAGCAAATACTAAGATCCATATTTGAACCCTGGAGCTCAATACGCAAAAGTTCAAATAAACCGGTTAGCCATATACTGCTCTCCTCAGACAAAAGGATAACGGTATTTACTGAAAATAACTTGATCAGCTCCTGTTTCGATAACAACTGATTGAGGATCTGCTCTTCAAACAGAATGATCTTACCCGCTGCATCGGGGCTTACTTCTTTTAGCGAGGTTATACTTCCCTGCCTCACAAATAAAATCTCATCCTGTTTTATCGATGCGATACCGCTATCCACCTGCTGTTTGGCATTTCCTTTGGTGATGTGAACAATGAAATTGAATTCGGGTCTGTGTAAAGGCGTGGGCACTTTAATGAATCCCGAGGTTTGCGCAATATCATGTATTTGAAGGGCCGACCCTAACGCCTTAAAATCGCCAGACAATTCCGTCATGTACTGCCCGCTAAATTCGGTTGGAGTTATTCTCTTTATTATAGCCACACTACAAAACTAACATCCAATAGTATACCATGCCTTTGTTTTTTAAAAAACAATTAAAATAAAGACTGATTTTCTGAAAGCGCTTCGACTATTCGGACGAGACCTGCATAACTACATATCTGTAAATACCTGATTATTAAATTTAAATTCAGGTAATGAAAATTATATTCAATAAAATTTGAATATAATAAGCACACTTATTATATTTGCACATACAAAAATCATAACATATATGTGGACGAAATCCTATTCAATCGTAACTAAAGACGCAACTAAAGAGCAAATGTGGAAACTTTTTTCCGATGTAAACAACTGGCATACCTGGGATGATGGAATAGAATATGCTAAACTCAATGGGAACTTTGAAGAAGGAAATCACATCGAGCTGATGCCAAAAGGCGGTCCAAAAGTTAAAATCAATCTACTTGAAACCGTTGTAAATGAAAGTTTTTTGGACGTTACCAATTTCCCGTTCGCCAAAATGTTCGACAATCATACATTTGAAGAAACCGAACATGGGCTTAAGGTTACAAATACTTTAACTGTTAAGGGCGCATTGGGTTTCTTATGGGTTAAACTGGTTGCAGGTAAAATGGCAGATGCGCTTCCGGTAGATATGATGAACCAGATCAAAACGGCATCAAGGCTCTAATCGCGGGCTGCAAAATCATGCAAAACAGAAGGAAATTACGGCTTATTGGCAAAAAATATGCAGCTTGCACTGATAAAATGTATTTTCCACCTGTTTGGTGATTTAGAACAAATAAATTGATGAACAATAAAACGATATTATGGAATCAGAATACAATACTTTTAGTGTAGAAAAGGCTGAAGACAGTTCGGGTTTTCTCTTATGGCAGGTTACAAATCTTTGGCAAAGGGAAATCAGAAAGGCGTTGGAAGAATATAATATTACCCATTCTCAGTTTGTGCTTCTGGCCAGTATACACTGGTTAAGTGTTCAAAAAAAAGAAATAACCCAGATTTTACTTTCAACGCATACCAAAATTGATCCGATGACAACATCATCGGTTTTAAAGACCCTTCAAAAAAAAGAGCTCATCCAACGAAGCGAAAACCTGACAGATACGAGAGCCAAAACAGTGGTATTGACAGAAGCTGGCCTGAAATTAATAGCAAAGGCTGTGGTAACTGTAGAAAAATTCGACCGTGATTTTTTCTCCATATTGAGCGATAAGGCCCGGCACCTTAACAAGGATTTGCTTGCAATACTTGAAAACCAAAAAAGCAGCAACAGATAGTCTTTTGCCAAAATCCCCTCATAAAACTCATTTACCAAGACAAATTAGATGGAAATGCTACTGTCCTGCCATAACTGGGCTTGTTTTTTCATCTATTTGCTTTTTATAATTATGACAGGCCTTATGCCAGGAATTTCAACAAAAGCACCCCCGCATTTAAGCTTTAACTAACAGGCGCTGCAAGTTTATATCTTTTCAGAATCAGATGATTATAATCATCGTCTGGAAAATTAAGTCTGTAACACATTATCTGCCAAAGAGCTGATCTGGACGATATCGAAGTTATTCCCATTATATTTGAAACAATCCTGAATTCCGGGGTTTTTAATCTCCGATCCGCCCACTGCTATCAGATCGCGATCCAAACAATCATTTTTGTATGAAGCAGCCCCTATACACTAAACCAGATTAATGTTTTTTGACATTTACTTCCTTAACGTTTTCACCGGCGGTTGGTTTTACTATTGGCACCTGCTTATCTTTCGCCGCCCCATAAGCACCGATATAGTTTTCATTACCTTCGAAGTCGGAGTTATTGAATGTAAACAACTTCTGCATTTTTTCCGGATGTACCATCACATAACGGCAGTTATTGATCTTATTGTTACTAAAATTGAAAGGAGTTCCATAACCCGCGCACCAGATAGCCGCTTCGTACGATCCTTGTATGAGTGTGTTTTTTAATGAAAATTCATTGAATGTTCCGAAAAGTATAATTGCGGTTTTGCTTTGAAAGAAAGAACAATGGTTTATAGATATCCCTTTGCCGGTTAACCATAACGATCCTTCGATGGGTGAGCCCTCCTTTTTTCCTATAAAATCGCAATATGATATTTCCAGCCCGGTTAATTTAGGATCACTTCTTCTGATTGGATAGTAGGCTGTATTATTCGCGTTGGAATTACCGGTAAACTTTAGTCCCACAAAATTAACGTTATGCTTTTCTACATCAAAGCCAACGGCACATACCAGGGGAGTTGAAATATTGTTGTCCGAAATGGAAGATATTACAGGCATTTTAGATTCTTTCCAACCCTTGCTTTGGGGTATTATCGTTGCTTCAATTGTATAGGATATCGTATCAGTTTCTGAAAGCATCGTTCGAATATGCATCCGGTTCTGGAGGATATAGTTTCCGGGAGCGAGCTTAATATGAATCGCCTCTAAGCCAGTAAAACTATTAGTTTTGTTTATTGCTTCTTCTAAACTGGCCAAAGGATGGTTTTTACTGCCGGTAGATCCGGCTTTCCCTTTCAGGGCATCTACATAAAGCGTTTGGGCATTTAAGATGCTTGATGTACCTGTTAATAACAATAAGCTCATGAATATCGGGAATATTGCTTTAAATTCTAAAATCCAATTTTTAAGTGTTTTCATGGTGCAAGTTTAGACTTATGGGCCAATTACCCGCTTTCAATTACTGCTCAAGTTTTTTCAATTCATATCACGCTAATCTACAGAAGGTTATGTATTTGCAGTCATATATTTACACAATAGATTTTTTACTAATTTAGACGCTTAATATATACCCTGTTTAGTATCCTATGAATGAATAATTTGGCGTTAAAACAATTATTAGATATTATTGAAATACAATTAAACTGGGGCGCCTCAGATACTTGGCTAAGCAGGGATTTTGAAAAACTTAATTTGCTGATCTCCGAAAAAAAAGGTTTCTTTAAGTGCGAGTACTTTAAGAAGGCTTTGGGGGAAAGTAGAATATTATAACCAACCCAGTGGTACAACCTTAGATACATTGGCACAGTTTGCAGGTTACCAAAGTTGGCGGGATTTCAATAAACAGTTTGAAATTCCCTCAGCAAAAAAAGCTGAACACTTTCGTTTTAAAGGGCTTTTTAATCGAAGGACTATGCAAATAATTGTTCTCGTGGCTGTAACTTGTGCCATTTTTGTTATGTTTTGGAGAAATATTATTGTCCAGCAAGTCGATGCACATAGTTATGTTCTACACAAACGGATTATCACCAAAGGTGTTCCTAATTCAGTAGTTTTTACCTATGATGCACACCTCTCCCCTACAGATTCCGTGTTTTTTCAGCAGTCGTGGGACAATAGTAAAAGAACCCAGATTGCTAAAAACAATCAGCTATATACTTCGATTTACTATCGCCCGGGGTTTTATCTGGCCAAACTGGTTGTTGGCAAACAAGTAGTCAAAGAAGAACCTGTAATCATTTCTACCAATGGCTGGCTGGGACTGATTTCAAAACAGCCTGTTCCGGTCTATCTTTCACAACAGGATTTTTTGTACAAGGCCGAACTTAATGTTACCGATGCGAAGATTACTGCTAAAGGGATTTCGCTTTATCCGGATCCACCGCGGGTAGAATTTTACAATGTAGGTAACTTTAGGCCAGTACCGCTCTCTGATTTTTCTTTCAGTGCAACCGTAAAAAGTTTCGCTCATAAAGAGACCGCAGCATGCCAATTGATAAAAGTAATGTTAATCACCGATGAAATGCCGGTCGAAATTCCTTTGTCGGCTCCGGGCTGTATTTCCAGTCTTGATCTGTATGATGGAGTAAACAGGATCTCTGGCAAGTTTACAGATCTTTCCGGATTTGGCACTAAACTCTCTGACTGGGTGAAAGTTTCCTGCCATTCAAGCGGGCATAAATTACAGTACTTAATAAATGGAAAATTGGTTTACGAATCTAAACTACCCGATGTTAAAAGGAATATTCTGGGTATAGGATTTAAATTTCAAGACGCCGGAGCTGTTAAAGAAATAAAACTGGAAAGCGGAAATTCAACTGTTTATAATCAAGAAATGGATATACTTTAATAATTGATATTAAAGCTGTCACCATACCAACGATAGAATATTTTTCTATACTGATTCATCCCGAATTTACTTCTGGTTTTGAATTATAGTACTACAATTAATTTACATCTTTCAAAAAGCCACGAATAATCCTGTCATTGCCATATATCTGGCATTGCTGCTTAAAAGTTTAGCTGGTTACTTTGTATCATATATTAAGCAATATATGTGGTAACCATATTTAAGTCAGTTCAAAACGCGTAAATTAATTAAAAGCATTATGATAAAAACAGTATTAATCACCGGGGCCAACAAAGGAATTGGTTTTGAAGTGGCCAGGCAATTAGCAGAATTTGGTTTTTTTGTTTACCTGGGGAGTAGAAATAAAGAACGTGGGGATGAATCTATTCAAAAACTAAATAGTTTGGGGTTGTCTAACGTCGAAAACCTGGTAATCGACGTTACTGACGGGGATTCTATTCGCCTTGCAAGGACAGCGCTAGAAAGCAAAATTACAAAACTAGACGTTTTAATAAATAACGCAGGTATTGGAGGTGAGCTTCCACAAGATTTTTCTACCTGTGACCTGGAAAACCTGCGCCGGATATTTGACACCAATTTTTTCGGCGCCATACAAACCAGTCAGGAATTTCTGCCCTTACTTAAGAAATCCGGTCAATCGTCCATTATCAATATTTCGAGCGAAGTGGGTTCACTTTCGGCTATGAGTGCACCGGATGGAAATACCAGCAGGCATAAATTTCATGCCTATGGCGCTTCTAAAACAGCATTAAATGCTTTTACGGTGATGCTCGCAAACGAACTGCTTGAAAGTGGCGTTAGCGTTAACAGTGTTACCCCAGGCCATACCGCTACCGACCTTAATGGGTTTCAGGGAACAAGAACGGCAACAGAAGGTGCTGCGCCAATTGTAAAACTGGCAACGGAGTTTTCTACCGGTATCACGGCAAAATTCTTTAAAGAGAATGGGGAAGCGAATTGGTAGGCACAAATTAATTTTCTAATAAATAATCATCAATCGAATATGCGAATAGTAACATTAGAAGAACATATTTCCTTTCCGGAAATGGCCGAAAAAATACCTAAACATGCTTTGGGTGGGTTTGGCCAATCGGAAAGGATGCAACAGCTTGCAGCGAAATTAGCCGACATCAGCGGCGAGCGTTTAAAATCGATGGATGCAAACGGTATTTCCATGCAGGTGTTATCTGTTGATAGCTCAGGCGCGAACCTGCTAAACCCGACTGAGGGCCCAGCCTTTGCCACATTGTATAATGACCTGATAGCAGAAAGGATCACAGGCCTGGAAAGCCGGTTTACAGCCTTTGCGCATTTACCTATGACTGCACCTATGGCTGCTGCCGACGAATTGGAACGGGCGGTAAAAAAATACAATTTCCGTGGCGCAATGATCCGGGGGCTTACACAAGGTAAATTTCTGGATCAAGCTGAATTCGAGCCCATATTTGAACGGGCCGAAAAACTGAACGTTCCTATTTACCTCCATCCGGGCTTGCCACCAAAGGAAGTGGCTGATATTTATTATAGTGGACTGCCCAATCATTCGGGCATGGCCGAGGCCCTGGCATGTTACGGTTGGGGTTGGCATGCTGAGACCGCCCTGCACGTTCTACGTCTTTTGTACTCAGGAATTTTCGACAAATTCCCTAAACTTAATCTGATTATCGGACATATGGGAGAAATGCTGCCTATGATGATGGTAAGATCAGAACGTGCTTTCCAGCCTGGCAACGGGGGCGCCAACCAGCGCTCACTTAGCGAAACTTTTCATCAGCAGGTTCATATTACGACAAGCGGTTTTTTTTCACAACCACCCTTAAAAATTGCTTTAGACACCTTCGGTATTGACAACATCATGTTCTCTGTTGATTATCCTTTCAGTACAAACGAGATGGGTATAGCATTTTTGAATGATATAGAGCTTGCGGAAGAATATGTGGCTAAGATTGCCCATGGAAATGCGGACAAGCTATTGAATTTGAAGATATAAATGTAATTTAGTGCTGATGAACAGCATTCCGGTAGATCAATTACAAAATAAAACAAGTATAAGTCTGCAGATCAAATTTTTCAGGCCAGAAGATAATGATGCAGCTATTTCACAAATAGCGCATCGCGACGATCATTATGTTTTTTTTCTACTAACCAGTGGTTCCGGAAGTTTAAAGGTCGACGCACAGGAGGTGATTGTAACCGGCAATCACCTTTATTATATCTTACCTACACAGGTTCATTACCGGATAAAAACGGACCAGGCAGAAGGCTGGTTCCTTGCAGTGGATACTTCATTAATTCCACCCGAATTGAGAGATGTCTTCGAACACCGCTCAAACCTCCAGGTTCCATGCATGGTAAACAAATTTGAATTAAAACAGTATTCAGATCTGCTGAATTTATTACATAAAATGTCGCGTGAACGTAAGGATGACAAGTATTATCTACAAATTATCCATAACCTTTGTCACACATTTTTGGCGATGGTTGCCAGCTCCTACCAGGCTGTAGAAACCATGAAGGATACCAGTACACGGTCTGCAGAACTTACCCGTTTGTTTAGAGATTTACTGACCACACATTCACACACGATTAAAAGCCCTTCACAATATGCCTCCATATTGAATGTTTCGTTAGGCCATTTAAACGAAACGATTAAAAAAGCTACCGGCTCACCGGTAAGCTATTGGATTGGGCAGGAAATATTGAGTGAAGCCAAACGCTTACTGAATTATACCGATGCCAGCGTAAAGCAAATTGCCCATGAATTGGGCTATGCTGATCCTGCTTACTTTATCCGCTTTTTCCGTAAAATGTCGGGATTATCGCCTTTGAGGTTTAGAAGGTTTTCTCAGAAATAGGTTCGGGGATTACATTTTCAACAAAGCTTTAACCGAACTTCTTTTTTGTCTTGATATCGGAATCTTTTGATGGGTATCATTTAGTATCAGATAGCCAGAGTCTTCATTAAGGATACTGCTAATATGCGATTTGTTCACTAAATGCGATTGATGGCAACGTATAAAACCATACGGGCTTAATAATTCCTCGTATTCATATAAAGGTTTCGAAATTAGATGTTGAGCTCCGTTAGTCAGGAAAAAAGTAGTATAGTTGTTTGAAGACTCACACCTGAGGATGTCTTTTACCGGAACGAGATAAGTTTCTTTCAAGGTTGGCAAAGCAATCTTCTGGTTTTCATCGGGTAATCTTTTATCTAATAGCTGTAAAAAATTGTTTATTCTTACGTTATTCTTTTGGGTATTTACCGATGCCTGTATCTTTTCTACTGTAGCTTTAAGTTCAGCAATATTGATTGGTTTTAATAAATAATCGAGCGCCGAAAACTTGATGGCCATTATACCATAGCTATCGTATGCGGTTACAAACACAACGTTAAGGTCAGGATTATTCAGCGATCTTAGCAGATCAAAGCCATTCTTTTCCGGCATTTCAATATCAAGAAATACAACATCGGGTTTTAATTTCAGTATAAAGGTTTCCGCCTCGTTGGCACTTAATGCTGTGGCTACCACGTCAATTTCTTCGCAATGACGTGCAAGCAAAGCTTTAAATTACTGATATTGATGGGCTCATCATCAACTATTATCGCGCTTATCATTTAGTTATCTATCCAATTGTGAAAGGTCAAAACGGCCTCCGTTCCCTGTTGTTTATTAAAATGAAGCGCTATCTCCTGCCCTTTCTTCATTTTATTAATGGTCCATATTCTTTCTGCTGTTAAAGAAAGTCCATAACCCGTTCCCAAGCTTTTTTCAAGCCAGGTTCCGTTATCCTTCACAACAATTACAAAAGTATTCTTTTCCTGCGTTTCTTTACAAATGATGAGTAAATGCCCCTTGTTGCCCAATCTTTTAAGGCCATGTTTAACCGCATTCTCTACCAGTGGTTGTATAAATAAGGTTGGGATCTGTATATCAACTGCATTAAGTTTAGCGGAAATCTCGATGTCCCACGAGAAATTAAATCTTAAAGCTTCTAAACGGATATACATACGCATCATCTCCAACTCCTGGTCGAGACTATTAAATACCTGCTGGCTTTTAGACAATGTTTTTCTCAGCAAGGAACTAAATTCCTGCAGATAAAAATTAGCTTCTTCAATACGGTCTGTATTCATTAACCCCTGTACGGAGCTGAGTGCATTAAAGGTAAAATGAGGGTTCAACAGCGATTGCAGCCTTACCGCGGCCTCTTCTAGTTTTTGCTGCTGTTTTCGCGATGATTTGATTTTATTTTTTAAAACTGCAGTAACCAATAGAAAGCCAAAAGCAATAACTACCGTAGAGATTAGAACATAGGTTACAGCCGATTGGTACCAGTAAGGGGCTATCCGAAGGTAACCTATACCTACACTCTGTTGTTGGAGAACATAGTTCACCCGCAACTGATATTCGGTATTCGCTGAGAGCTTTAAGGATTCGAAACCGGTCTTGCTGATTCCATGTTCAGACCGCCTTGTTTTTAAGTTCAGCAAGGTATACTCCACCTCCAGATCTTTAAATTTGGTATCTCCAACAATACTGATCTTCAATTGATCACCTGGTGATATCTTGAGTTCACCGGGATGATTATCCAAAGATGAAATCAGAAAGGGTAGCTCCTTGTTGTATCTCTGGCTATAAAGTTTAACTTTTGGGATAGCCTTTATCCTTTTAATGATGTACCGGCAAACAAGTGTATCCTTTTGTCGATCCAGTATATCCATAAAAACTTCTTTATTAACATCCAAATAAACCTGATTCGCATGTCCCGATAGTGCAACTTCCTTTACAGCTCCGGAATTTGAAGCACTTTGCGGCACGCTATCCTCAAAATACCATCGGTAATAAAGCTGATGGGATGATGTAGTAAAGGTGCTGGTCGGTCGGAACTTAATAAAACCTCCTATGGTATAGATCGACACTAATTTCCCCCGCACAGTGGTTTTCATTGAGCTGCCCGTGTTGCCTTCGCTTTCAATGTGCATATATGTTTTGTCTTGCCGGGCATAAGCACATTGAAGATAAACAACAAGCAAAAAAATAAGTGTGAGATATCTTCTAAACCGCATCTGGTGCTATGTAATTATTTCTGGAAATATTTTAAAATCCAATATAATGTATTCTACTGATATTTATTGTGCTTTGGCGATCGCAATCATTGCTTCCATTTCATTTATCAGTTCCTTATCGGATGAATATCCAACGCTCGAAAACCGAAGCTTGCCCTGCCTATCCATAACAACTTTAGCAGGGATTCCTGTTAGTTTAAAGGCTGCGGCAAGCGGAAATGTTTTAGGCTCCCTGGCGGTTGGTTTGTCGATCAATACATTAAACGGAAATCTTTGGCTTTTAAGAAAGGCTCTGATGCGGGCTTCAGCGTCATTTCCGGTTTCCCGGGTAGCGATAAATAGAAAAGCCACTTCGGGGTGCTCACTACTTAGTTTCCTCATTGCCGGCATGGAGGCAATACAGGGCATGCACCAGGTTGCCCAAAAATCGAGCACGATCACTTTTCCTCTCAGGCCATGAAGTGATACACGCTTTCCATTCAGGTTAAACAGGCTGAAATCAGGTGCTTTTTTATTAACTATCATTTTTTTGGCGATTTCGGTCTTGTAGGTCCTAATTAGGTTTTTCCGGATAGTGTCTAAAAAAAGAGATGCATTACTTTCATTCCTACCCTTCTTAATATATAACCGCTTGAGCTGCGTATCCATATTTGTATTTGATTTCCCCATTCTGGCCATTTTCAGCAAAATGTCGTAAGCCTTATCATCTTGTCCTGCAGTTTCTAACAGAGCGGTATACAATTCCAATGATGGCTGGTCCATATCTTGTAGTTCTATGTTTTTTAATGCTTTCTGCTCATAAAAAAAGGCGAGTTCATTTTTTCCTTTTACATGAAGTATTTTAGCGTAGGTTTCGTAATAGGGATAAGCAGCCATTTTCATAAATCTATTCCAATCCTCCAATGGGAAGTTGGCTGGTCGTGCTGATGCATCTTCTTTAAAGGAATCATATCGCTTTACGGTTTTTTGGGCAATTTCTTCCGTGTAATCCAGCTGTGCCGTGTCTTTATATAAGATATCTGCCGCCATGTTCAGATACGAAGTTTGATTAAAACAGTTTTTAATTGAATTGACATAAGATTCGAATTTTGAAAAAGCACCAGCACGGAGAAAAGACAGTGCCGTCTCCCCTTTTAGGACATCAATATCCTCCGCGTTTTTGATGGTATCAAGATGAAAATCTTTAATGATATGATCCATAGAAACTACATTTTTTTCTGGGTTCCTTTCCTTGCTCATGGCTTTGATTCTGACAGCAATTTCTGAGTTTTGTGCATTCGCGTGCCATGATATGCAAATAATCATCACGAATAACAGGGTTGTAATCCTTTTCATATTTTTTTGATTTATGGAAACGGCCGCTTTGATACTATTGGTAACCGTTTAGGTCAAAACTAATAGCAGGTACATCTAAAAAATAACCCTATTGTGAAAACAGCGTATATTGCTGTGAATTCTGCTCAACTCCTGATTATGGTGGTACCTGAAATACATTCTTCTTGTACTCCAAATCATAAGGCATGTGATAGAAAATAAAACTTATCTTTACATCAGCACAGCAATTAGTCAGCATAATGGAATCGTTAATGTCTTTATTTACCGAAAAATTAGGATTGGACATCAACCATTTTGAAATCTTCAGGGCTCAGCTAAAGGTCAAAAAACTAAAGAAAAAAGAACATTTGATCCGCGAAGGTTCGGTTTGTAATTTTATTGGCTTTGTATCTTCAGGCACGCTCCGGTCGTACGTGATGAACGAGGAAGGCGAATTCAATAACGATTTTTATTTTGATCATGATTTTGTAAGTGCCTATACCAGCTTTTTAACGCAGATGCCCACCAATTGCAATATAGAAGCATTAACTGATAGCATCATTTATACCATTAGCTCCGAAAAGCTCAATAAATTAATTACGCAGGATAGTGCCTTTCTTAAACTGGGCAAATATATTTCTGATCTGTATTTCATCAGAAAATGCAGACGCGAGACCTCTTTTTTAAAACAAACAGCGGCAGAAAGATTGGAAGGTCTGTCTACCCTATATCCAGGTATACAACAACGGGTTTCGCAATATCATATTGCTTCATATCTGGGCATTAAACCCGAATCGCTTAGCAGAATCAAACTCTTAACCTACATCAATAAATAACGTCTTATTTAAGCTGAATTTTACCCTTATTAATTCACTTAAATATTGACTTATGCCCATAATTGATTTAAAAGTAAGTGGTGAGGAAAACCCTGCCTTAGCACAAGAACTCGTAAAAGAAATCGGCCGATTGACAAAAGAGGTTTTAAACAAAAAGCCTGAAGTTACTGTCGTTACTCTGTCGTTCGTACCTGAGCACCTCTGGTTTGTTAATGCGGTATCCCTGGCCGAACTGAAAACAAAAAGTTTCCATCTGAACATTAAAATTTCGGATTCTACCAATCTTAAAACAGATAAGGCCAAATATATTGAGGCGGTACACCAATCGTTAATCTCTATTATTGGAGATGTCCATCCGGTAAGTTATACTGCTATCCACGAGATGAAAGCAGATGCCTATGGTTATGAAGGTTTAACGATAGAGTATAAGATCATCACTAATCAAAAGAAATAACTGTTTTCTGGAATCGCATGGCACTAACTTGCTATGTTATTCCTTTCGTTCTTATTAAAAACTTAACAAACATAAATATGAATCCACTAAAATTATTATCAATTATCTTGTTGATAACCATTCAAAAAAGTTTTGCACAACAGGCGGCTAACAATAAAAGCGCGATAAACGATATTATCAATCAGTACAGGGAAAGCGTTATTGAGAAAGACTCTGTTAAATTTTATAATTTGTTTAATGATGGCCCTGTTATTTGGTGTGCCGCAGTTAAAGACAGATCGCATGCCAAAGAGATAGAAAGAGATGGGATAAAAGCAACTGGCAGCAATTATTTTGCGGGAAGTTATAAAGGCTTTTTAAGGGGCTTATTCAAATATCAGTTAACCGAAGATAAGTTTGACAATATCCAAATTATTGAAGATGGTACCGTTGCCTCCGCAACTATGGACTATAGTTTTTGGGCAAATAATAAAATGACCAATTGGGGCAGCAAATACCTGGGTTTAATAAAAAGAGACGGTAAATGGAAAATCACCAGTGTAATTTATTCTTTAGAGCTTACCGAGTATTTTAAGCAACCCACCCTCAAAGAACGGATGAAATCTAGGTTGGGGAGCAAATCATAGCAACCTGTTCATTATTGTAAATTACAATGGCCATTATAATATAGATGGAAATGCGATAGACCCGGCAAATAAATTCGGTCTGCGTATTTCCATCTTGCCTGATAGATATGGATTAAAAAGCTCTTACCTACCAGAAAATTCCTCGAATGCCGCTTTTGCTAACTTAGCAATAACTGCATCCCGTTGCACGTCATCTGCATAAGAATCAGTAATCATCACCGCGATACAAAGGTGATTGCCGTTAGGCAGCGTTATTGTAGCGATATCGTTGGTTCCCGGCGACAAACCCTTTTCATTTGTTCCGGATGTACCCGACCGGTGTTCTACAATTGTTCCTATGGGTAAAAAGAACCTGATCCGTTTAGGTGTTACATAGGTTTCGCTCATCCATTTCCGAAGAAGATTATTCGATTTTTCCGAAAGTATTTTCTGTGTTAAAGTCATCTCCAGAAGCGCAACCAGAGATGATGGAGTAGTCCAATTTAGATATTGCCGCTCCCAGGATCCGGCCATTTCGTTTTCATTTACTTTCATCCGGAAATCGGTTATACCGAGGCCATTTATAAACTTTTGTACCACAACAGGACCTTTTACCAGTTTCAAAAGCAGATCACATGCATTGTTATCACTTTTGGTAACCATGTCTTCCAACATTTCGCGTACGGTGATATACACATTTCCACCAGGGTATTTATCATAGAGTGCACTTACCGTTTTGTGGAGATCAGCTTTTCGGACAAATATTTTCTGGTCGAGTTTCAATTTCCCTTCGTCAACCTGTTTTAATACCAGCATCGCAATTGGGAACTTGAATACGCTTTGCATCACATAATGTTCCTCGTTGTGGAAACTAAGGGTATCACCCGTTTCAGGGATTTTTATAAAAACACCGAGATGCCCTGCCGAGTTATCTGATAACTTACTGATCAGCGACCTCAAAGCCGGATGCTGCGCGTAAACAGAACATATTACGAAAAACAAAACAATAATTGAAACTAAGCTCTTTTTGATCATAAAAGTCTTTTTTTAGAGGGGGCTTTACCTATTTTTTTAAAATTCCCTTTGCAACGCTTTCTTTTAATAAGTCTTCTGCATAATGCCAGATGGCAGAAGAACCATCATTTATCACTTTCTTTTTCTCATACACCTTCTGAAATGGTACATTATATTCTGCCCAGGTTCCACCCTTGTTAGATGCATTCTGTAATAATGGTTCAAACCTATCCATGGCCCTTGCAAACCTGGCTTCTTCAGTAATACCTTCCTCAAACTCTTCCCATATTGCGATAAATTCATTTGCTTGCTCAGCAGGCAGGATTCCAAATATCCTTTTTGCCGCAATAAGTTCTTCTTCGGTATTGGTGTGGCTCTTGCTGGTATCGTAGATAAAAGTATCACCCGCATCAATTTCTACAATATCATGGATCAATACCATTTTAAGCACCTTCAGAACATCTATCGGTTTGTTCGAATGTTCGGCCAGTATGATCGCCATCATGGCCAGATGCCAGCTGTGTTCCGCATCATTTTCAGGTCGGTCGCTATTAAATAATTTTGTTTTTCGCTGAATATACTTCAACTTATCAATCTCTTTTATAAAAGCGACTTGTTTTAATAAATTATCGGAATCCACTTTGTTTTTGAATTTATTTACGCTTAAATTGTTATAAGGATCAAAGATAGTTGTTGCGCACAACATTGTCAGATCTGTAAAGAGTATTAACAACAAAAACATGTAATAATATTCCTGGAGCCGCATAAAGAATATGCCCACATTTAAAGCAAAAACATTTTAAAAGCAAAGGAAGGTGCCATCGAGTGATAATACCTTCCTTAATTCCTCCAAACAATATTCCTTTAAGTCGTTATTGGGTGATTTTTACAATAGCGGTAACTTCTATCTCAATGATTACATCACTCCGAAATAAACCTTTTACTTCAACAAGTGTACTTGTTGGTGGATGATTTAAATTAATGAACTGATCTCTGGCTTCTCTGTAGCCCGCTATTTGTGAAATATCAGAGGTGAAAATCCCAAGTTTTATGATATCCTCCATGCTGGCGCCACAGGCTTCCAAAATATCCCTGATATTTTCAAAAATCTGAATGGTCTGTGTTTTTACATCTTTACCAACTAACTCACCCTGTTTATTAAGGGGAATTTGCCCCGATAGGATAATCATTTTCTGATCACCAAACGGGATTTCAATCGCCTGTGACAAGCCCTTTATTGCAAATACTTTTTCTGAGTTTTTAAATTGTAGCATAACTGTTTATGAATTATTTTTTTTTTACAAAATTCTACTAAATATGATACAATGAGATTGTTTAAAACGCCATATTTCATGACTTTTTGTGTCAACTGAAAAAAGATTTACAACAAATTAGGACCTATAAATTATATACTTTTGTCAAAACGCAGGTGCATGGATGTTGTAAAACAAGTAGCAGATCAAAGTTCATTTCAGGGAACACACATTATTTTAACTTCAAAGGAAATCGGCACAACAGAGATTTGCCGCCAACAGCATAAAATCCCTTTTCATAAACAGAATACGTTAAAAGAACATTTTTTGCTATTTGCAGTGGAAGGAGTTAATGAACTTCACATTGGGAATCATTTTTTTCGGTTAAAAAAGGGTGAAATGTTATTGATAAAAAAGGCAACTTATGTAGAGATTGTGAAAACTGGTGATGCAATGGATGGTTATATGTATGAAAGTGTTTCTTTCACTTTAAAGAAAGACATTATCATCGATTTTATAAAATTGATTGAGATGGATGATTATCCAAGAGAGACAGGTTTAGATGAAGAAATGATTATTCATCCATACGGAGGCCGTTTGCAATCATTCCTGGCATCTATGAAACCTTATTTCGACGACAACCAAAATGTAAAGACTGGCTTGTTTAAGTTAAAAATCCTGGAATTACTTTATGGCCTTTCCCAGGAAAATCCAAAGTTTTTACAGCAATTGATAAACCTTAACCGGTATGAAACTAAAGATTTATTAAAAACTATAGAGGCACATTACCTTCAGCCTTATACACTGCAGCAATTGGCCCATATTTCGGGAAGAAGTTTATCGACCTTTCGGAGGGAATTTGAATCTCTGTTTCAGATCACACCCGCCAAATGGATACAGGCAAAGCGATTGGAAAAAGCCAAAAGCCTGTTCTTTTCTACTCAACTAACCATTGCAAATGTATGTTATGAAGTTGGTTATGAAAATGTTTCACATTTCTCACGCCTGTACAAAAGTCATTTTGGATACAGTCCCAGCGAAACTAAAAAACATTGCGCGAGCTGATTCACAGGTAATCTCCTTAAAAAGTATTTTGTAATGTATCTTAACGAACCTGGCATCATCCGTTTCTGTTAGGGTGCTCAACATACCAGCAAACGTGGGGAAGACTCTCTATTAGAGAAATCCCCACCTGGCTAATTTTACTTTATTATCTACCCTTAAACATTCATTATTCAGGTTAATTCAGTGTTCCGAACAGTTTCCATGCCAGCAAGCTCAAAAGTAAGATTTACGGAGCGCCCGCCCAGCGGCCTGGTACGGTGATTCACATTTGCAGGGATTGTGAACAGTTGACCTGGTTTAAGCTCTACAGTTCGGTCTTCAAGGTCAATTAACAAAATCCCTTCGGTTACTAAAAAGGTTTCGTCGCTATTAGGGTGGTAATGCCAATAAAAAGGCTCTGTCATTACGCCCACCCTTACAACATGATCGTTGAAAAATGAAAGTGGAATATTTTTGTTGCTGTCGAAAGCCTGCGTTTCCTGTTCGATATCGACTACCGTTAGTGGTGTTATTATTTGGGCCATTTTATTAGGAATATTTAAGACAAATATAATTGTTGGGTGATTAATAAGCATAGTATAATGCATCTTATGGAGAATTTCGGCTAAAAACGGAATTAATACATTGCATAATGATCTACCTTATCTTTTTATTTAATCCGTAGTATGTGGTCTTCATTAAGGTTATAGACTAGACCAGTAACCCGAAATATGTATATTTGATGTGTTTATGATCAAGGAAAAACGTTTCGAATATATTATTGCCAGCCTGAAAGAAAACGGAGAGATTTCATATGGAACGATGGCGGCTGAGCTCAAGGTTTCAGAGGATACTATTAGAAGAGACATTGATTATCTCCATCAACATGGCCTATTAACCAAAGTGCGTGGAGGTGCTATAAAAGTGGATAAAAATCCTTTATCCTTTAGCGACCGCGAAGAAGTACAGTATTCAGAAAAGGAAAAGATTGGATTAAAAGTTCAGGGGTTACTAAAAAAGGGCATGACAATTTTTATGGATGGGGGAACAACAGTATGCAGTATAGCTACAAATTTCCCCCTTGATTCTGCCTTTCGCATTATCACAAACAACCAGGCACTGGTACCAATCATCTCCCGTTTTAAGGATATAGAACTCATAGTACTGGGCGGAGTATATAACAGAGATGCCCAAACAAACGTAGGAGCACAAACTTGCAAGGATGCTGAGGGTTTTGTTGTAGACATCTACCTCATGGGAACTTGCGCCATTTCCAGGGAATTTGGAATCACAGCTGCTATCCGCGAAGATGGCGCGGTGAAACAAGCGATGCTTAAGGGTGCCAAGAAGGTTATTGTTGTAAGCAATAGCAAAAAGATCGGCACAAATGAAGTATTCCGGGTTTGCGATTTATCTGATATAGATGTGGTGGTGACCGAACTGCCAAAGGATGATCCTCAACTAGATCCTATCCGTTACACGGATCTTAAAATAATTTAATACTGTTTCCTTCTTAGTTCTGAATTTTTAAGGTTTGCAAATTTAAACAAATTTGCATAAAATCGCATAAATAATCTTTACTCACATTCTAATCAAACAACTATGTGAGCCCACAATATTTATGCATATTTCAAATCCTTCGTTAAAAAACAAACCACATTTCACTATATTGGATGGACTTCGTGGTGTGGCCGCTATGATTGTAGTGGCATTCCATATTTTTGAGCCTAATGCTTCAAGTTCACATGATCAGATCATCAATCATGGGTACCTCGCAGTAGATTTCTTTTTTATTCTCTCCGGGTTTGTTATTGGATACGCTTATGACGATAGATGGGACAAACTGACTGTTGGAGGTTTTTTCAAGCGCAGGCTGGAGCGTCTGCAGCCAATGGTTATTATGGGAATGATTATTGGTGCATTGCTTTTCTATTATTCTGATTCCCCAAAATGGCCGCTTATCCACACAATACCTATATGGTCGGTGATATTGACTATGATAATAGGGTTTACACTCTTGCCAATGCCTCCGGCATTTGATATCAGGGGATGGCAAGAAATGCATCCTTTGAATGGTCCAGGCTGGTCACTCTTTTATGAATACATCGCTAATATACTTTATGCATTGGGCTTAAGAAAGTTATCTAAAACTGCCTTAGGTATATTGGTGGCCATTTTCGGTTTATACCTGGTCTATTATGCGGTTACTTCCCCCAGCGGAGATTTGATGGGCGGATGGACATTTAATTATGAGCAGCTGCACATAGGTTTTACTAGGCTGTTGTTTCCTTTTTTTGGAGGACTGCTACTTTCCCGAATGGTAACAATAGGCAAGTTAAGCAATTCTATGCTGATCAGTTCTTTGATGATTTCGGCGATACTTTTCATGCCAAGAATTGGTGGTGAGGAAAATAGATGGATGAACGGTTTGTACGAATCACTTTCGATTGTACTAATCTTCCCCCTCATCATTTATATTGGTGCCTCTGGCCAGGTGACTGGTAAAATCGGAAATAAAGTCTGTAAATTCTTAGGTGATATTTCCTATCCGATATATATCACCCATTTCCCCCTTATTTATTTATATAGTGCCTGGATCAGTAAAAATCCTAACGCAGGAATATCACAAAAAATTGCTTATGGAGGGCTCACCTTTTTATCAGCATTACTGATTGGATATTTTACGCTGAAGTTTTATGATGAGCCGGTAAGGAAATGGTTGAGGAAACGTTTTGGGAATGCTTAGTTGATTCATAACCTTTTTTATCATCAATACTCGATCCGGGCCCGGATCGAGTATTGCACTATGTTATTTTACATTAATCTGAATGGAAATTATAATGTTACAGCTGCTTGATTTTTATATTTTTAAAAGAAACGCCTTTGTTCCAATCCTGAAGAGCGATTTGACCTGAAGTAAATTTGCCGAACTCAGGAAAGTTTTTGAAACTGGTAGCTGCAACCGCTTCTTTCCACGCAGCCGTCTTCAAATCTTGGTCGGCCGTTTTAACACCATTCAAGAAGAACTCGATTATGCCATTCTGCTGACGGATTATGGAATGGTTCCAGCCACCAGCAGGAATAGTTTCTACTTTATTTAGTTGTTTTGCAAATCCGTACAGGCATCCAGAACGTTTCATCTCCAATTCATAATCATGGTGGGTTCTATCCAAAAGTTGGTATTCTGGTCCAGATGCCCAAGCCGTTGGAATATCTTTACGTTCCAGTACATTTATGAACACACCGCTATTCCCTTCCTTAGAAATTTTCCAGTCGAACCTCAATTCATAATTTTTGAACTTTGAATTTGTAACTAAATCCCCATGAGCTGCACCAGTTCCTGGAATACAGCGCAGCTCTCCATTTGAGGCCCGCCATGCAGAAGGAATATTTCCCTGGTTATAAAGATGCCACCCCTTCAATGTCTTGCCATCGAATAATAATTTGAAACCGTCTTGCTTTTCCTTTTCACTAATTCTATTATCGCTAATACTTTGCGAATATACTGCAGTTGAAACGGTTATGAGGAACAGCGCTCCGATACTTGATAATTTCATCCTTGAAATGTTTTTAAGTTAAATTCATAAAAATGCTATATTATGCAAAATTGAATAAAAACGCAAATTTACCACCAATTATATGACCTCGATGTATCTTGTCGTAAAAAAAAACTATTATCCAAAACCTATGTATAGACCAAGCTAATTGTATTGAATTTGTTTTATAAACCGAAGTAATATGCAAGACTTATTTCGAAATTTTCAAATCTGCAATACGTTTCAAATCATCAATAAAAAAGTTCGTTAACTGTCTCGTCCGGAGCACCTCACGAGACAAATCAGTTTTTTCGCTGTTTGTCTCGTTTTTTATTCTCCGTAACTCACTGTTAATAATATACACTAACTCTGCTCCTTCATTCATTCTTGGTGTTCGATAAGTTCCGCCACTATACACCAATTTTTCGGGGAAAATTGCCGCGATAATTTCACGTTTTAGGTGAATATCTGCCTCGAGTTAGCCTATTGATTTTTATCGAATTCGTTTTCAGATAGCTCATAACTGCTTCCGCATGCTTTGTTTAACCTTTTCCCTATGCTGCTCACCCCAGGCATCCAATTCGCCCAGTACCTTTTTTAAAGTCAGACTATAATCAGTTGCTTCATAAATAATACTCACCGGCGTAGTGGGATATACAATACGTTTGATAAAATCGTTTAGTTCTAAATCTTTTAATTCTTTCGCCAGTACTTTGGATGAGATGCCGACAATCTCGTTCTGTATTTCATTGAAACGTTTTGAGGACTGCACGAGGGAAAGGATCAAAGCCAGTTTCCATTTTCCATTAAGAACATACAGTGCATCCAAAACATTTTTAAGTGAGCCTGCGCATTCTGTCTTACCTGGAAGGTTACCGTTTTTTATGATTTTCATGATCACAAATATAGGCACTTACCTCAACGTAAACACTTACCTTTAGGTAACGACCAACTTTTTACCACCTGTGCACCTTAATTTTGCAACTGATCATTAATCAAATAAGTTTATGAAACACATCCTTCATTTAAAATCAAGCATACAAGGTACCACATCGTATAGTATCAAATTAGGACATGCCATTGTCGAAAAAATTCAGGATAAATATCCGGGCAGTACACTTGAAGAATTGAACCTTGTGGATATAGATATACCACACCTTACACCCGAAGTGCTCCGTACATTCTTTATTCCAGGTGATCTGCTGACTGTAGAAGAAAAAGAATCCATCCGCCTCTCTGACGATTTGGTTAAGCAATTACTCGCGGCAGACATCATCGTAATTGGCGCACCGCTGATCAACTTTACCATTCATTCATCACTAAAAGCATGGATTGATCACATTACCCGTGCAGGAATAACTTTTGGCTATAGTGAAACCGGCCCAGTGGGGAAAGTAACAGGGAAAAAAGTTTATGTAGCCATGTCATCCGGTGGCGTTTATTCGGAAGGGCCAGGGAAAGCCAATGACTTTGTTGCACCTTATTTAAAGGCTTTTCTTGGGTTTTTAGGGATGACAGACCTAACGGTATTCCGCGCTGAAGGATTAAAAGTGCCTGGCATTAAGGACTACGCCTTTGATAAAGCTGTTGAAAGTATAAAAATCACTTAAAATCTTCCTGTAGTTTTATATTTCAATGAAAGTGTTTCTTTCTGCTAAGCGATACGGATAGACTTTCGATGCTCCTCTGCCCAATCTGCAAGCACAAGTATAATGGGTTGGGTAGAGTGCCCGTATTCAGTTAATTCATAGTTTACGGTGAGGGGCTGGCTTAAGGAAAAGGACTTTCTAACTAAAGAATTAATTTCCATTTCTTTCAGCTCTCTGCTCAGCATTTTACCAGAGATACCTGTCACATCTCTTAAAATATCCGAATAACGTTTCGGGCCGAAAAGAAGACAGGTGATAATGGATATTTTCCATTTACCGCCCAAAACATACATCGCATCGTGCACACCCATTATCGCCTTTTTGCAATCGTGGGTTGGTGTTGGTGTTATTTTCGCCATAACTCTTGTTACCTGTATGTCACCATTAATTCCTGTTTGTTTGTGACAAAAGTATACCAAAATTAACGAGGTTTGCCGGATAAAAAAACAAAAAAATGAATTTAATTGAAAATCTTAACTGGCGATATGCCACAAAAAAATTCAATGATCGCAGAATCTCTCCAGAAACGATTGGCAAACTGATTGAGGCCATCAACCTTTCAGCAACATCGACTGGTATCCAGCCTTTTCGCCTGCTGGTGATTGATCATCCGGAGCTTCGCCTTCAACTTGCAGAAGGTTCATTCAATTCACAGATTTCAGCCTCCTCACACCTCCTTGTATTTGCAGCTTTTGAAAAATTAACGCTCCAGAATATCGAAGATTACATGAATCACATCGCATCTGTTCGCGGTATCGATGTAGATGGCCTATCGGATTTCAAGATGGCCCTGGTGAATGGTTTGTTGAACCGCAGCGATGAAGAGAACTTTCAATGGGCCACAAAACAAGCCTACATTGCGCTTGGTACGGCTTTAATTGCAGCAGCAGATCTGAAAATTGACTCAACTCCAATGGAAGGTTTTGATTCAGAAAAATTTGATCGCTTGCTTGAACTTGATAAAAAGGGACTAAAATCTGTGGTAACATTGGCAGTAGGTTACCGCGATGAGGAAAATGATGTTTTCGCAAAGTTTAAAAAGGTACGCCTCCCTGCAGAAGAATTTGCTACTTATATCAGTTAATTTGACTGGGATACACTCACCAGCATCATAGGGGTTATTTTCTTAGGGAATGTAGTTGACAAAATGATTCTGGCAGCATAAATCATTTGTGGTAGAAACGGAGCATCTTATAACCAAAATGTTAAGTGGGGTTGGGTTACTAAATGCCGACATACGGTTATAAAATCAGATTCCTGAGGTGCAATTTTTAAAAAAAAGGTAGCGAATTTATTTTATCGCTACCTTTTTTAAACTTCGGTTTTATGAATACCGTTAACGCATGCTTACGGCAATACCCTTAACATTTACGCCTGTTTGTAAAAAAACAAAGTAAACATCCGAAAGCACATTTACATTGCTGATATCGACAATGCCATTATTATCCTGCTTCCGGGTTATTCTTCCTATTAATTTTCCCTCAGGCGAACCTAAGTGGATTTCAACCTGGTCGGGTGCATTTTTATCGCCCACAACCTCAATTGTTTTTATGTCTGTAAGGTCAATTTTGCGGAACAACAGGTAAGCGCCCTTATCTGTAACCGTTGCAACAGAGCGGTCGTTATTAAAAGTAAAGCCCTTATTGCCGTTACTTTCATTTACCGGGAGATATGGGTTACATAACACCACAATGCTTTCAGAGAGTTGTGAAGCCAGCTTCCCTGCTCCTCTATCCCGGTATGCCGCCCTGAATATGAAACTGCCTTTATTGGTTGCATTGGCAGGCGCGCTTGTGGTATAGTTCCCTTTAACAGGCAGGTTATCCGGCGCAGCTTGTTTATCGCCCAAACTCAGGATGTATTTTACAATTGCATTTACTTCGCTCGGCGGCAATGTGGCATGCGCCGGCATCATGGCATCCCCCCAAACACCCGATCCGCCATTAATTACTTTTTTTACCAGGCGTTCCTGTGCGCCTTTATCGCCTTTATATTTTAAGGCAACCTGGGTAAAGGGCGGACCTAAAGATTTGGCGGTAAGATCGTGACAGGCACTGCAGGTACTTTTTTTCATCAGCGCCCTGCCAACCTCAAACTGTGCAGCGGCATCAAACCGCTGTTGGTGCTGTGCTATGGTAGTCATATCATAACCTTCTGAAAGGTAGTTAATGGATACCGAAACCTGCGATGGGGTAATCCGTTTATCTTTTAAACTACCATCTTCTTTATCGCTCACATTTACGGCATAAGTGATGGTATTGCCCGGAAAGTAAAAACTGGAGTTGCCTTTTACAAAATCAAATTTAACCACCGGGGCGGCGTTACCGGCAGAAATTTCGACCGATTTGCTGTTTTTTGCTCCTGATGGATCGGTAACAGTTAAGGTTGCCTTATAAACGCCCGCAGCAGTAAGCTGTAATTCAGGATTTGCAGTTTTATATACCGATTTAAGCACTTTATCTTTGGTAATGCGCCATTCGTATTTTAAAGCATCACCATCATAATCCATGGTGCCTGCAGATGATAATTTAACTTTTAAGGGTAAAGCGCCTGAAACTTTATCGGCAGCAGCCTGTACAACTGGCTTACGGTTGCCCCCATTGTATTCTATCTTGATCAGTTCTGCCTCGGGGTTATCTTTAAAATACCCGTTGCCGTATTCGAGGATATATAAGCTTCCATCTGGACCAAATTTCATATCAATCGGACCTTTCAGGCTCACTTCGGGCATAAAACGCTCCATTGATTTATAGTTGCCCTCGTCATCCATCGTAATGGTGAGGATCCATCCACGTACCCAATCGGTAATAAACCATTTGCCCTCGTAATAAACCGGAAAAACATTGTTTGCACCTTTAAAATCATTTTGGTGGAATATCGGACCGCCTACTGCACTTCTGCCACCACTGCCCATCAAAGGGAAATACTCGCTTGCGCCATAAGGGTACCAAACCAAAGAGGTTTCGGTAGGTGGCAGCACATTAAGACCGGTATTATTTGGCGAATTGTTTACCGGCCGCAGGGGATCGTAAAGATCGCCTGATTTTTTGGTAGCAAAATCATAATAGCGGTAAGGCAGGTTATTGCCGATAAAATACGGCCAGCCATAATTACCGGCTTTTTTTGCCCGGTTAAATTCATCGTAAGAAGCCGGTCCACGAGATTCGGACGCATTTGATCCATCGGGGCCAACTTCGCCCCAATAAAGCCAGTTGGTTTTGCTGTCCAAACTCATACGCCATGGATTACGGTTACCCATGGTATAAATCTCAGGTCTGGTTTTAGCCGTTCCTTTCGGAAAAAGATTGCCTTCGGGGATGGTGTAGGTACCATCAGCTTCGGGATGGATCCGCAGGATTTTACCCCTCAAATCATTCGTATTCGATGATGATTTTTGTGCATCGCGCGCACTTTCGCCCGCACGTTCATCAATGGGTGTAAAACCGTCAGAAGAACGTGAAAAGGTATTATCGCCAGTACTCAGCAACAGGTTATTGTCTTTATCAAACAGCATCCCACCCCCAACATGGCAGCATTCTTCCCTTTGCACAGGTACTTTTAAAACCACCTTTGCCGAGCCCATATCCAGTTTGCCACCTGCCCAGGTAAACCTCACCAAACTGTTTACGGCTTCATTGCCCTTAACGGAATAGTAAGTGTAGATCCAGCGGTTTTTATCGAAATTTGGGTCGAGGATAACGCCCTGAAGACCGTCTTCTCCTTCTTCCCTTTTCCCGTTTTTATCTACATATTCTGTACTCACGGGTATTTCGGCAATGATATCGAGTTTTTTGGTACCAGGGTTATAAACCTTTATTTTCCCTTTTCGCTCGGCATACAGCACCTTGCCATCTTTTAAAACCTGGAACTGCATAGGCTCTTCGAGCTTTTGGGCAAGCACTATTTTTGTAAACCTGTTCATCTCCGGCCCATGTCCGCTCTGCGAACGGGCAGCAATAGCACTAAATGCAAAAGCCAAAACCAGGGGGAATACTTTTTTAAATTTAATTGAAACCATGCTTATCTATCATTAAGGTTTTTGAACAGCCTGGCGGAAGTAGGCTACACTTTTTGCAACATCATCCGTGTTATTATCCCAGTTGTATTCGTATTCTGCAGAAATAATGCCTTTAAATTTCTGTCTTTTTAGTTCTTTTATCACCGCATCGATGTTGGTAGCACCGGTGCCCCAATGTACATCGTGTGCATTTTCATCTGTCCCGTTCAGGTCTTTCATGTGCAGGTGAAGCACATGGCCTTCTGCTTTTTTGATACACTCGAGCGGATCAAGGCCTGAATGCACCCAATGGCCAAGATCGGCGCACAACCCCAAACGTTTGCTTTTCCCTTTGATGGCATTTAAGATGATATCAGGGTTCCAATACCTGGAAGGCTTAGCATGGTTGTGGATGGCGACATTAATTTTGTATTTATCACACAGATCGGAAAGCAACTGCATATCTTTTTCATTAGGCTCTGCAGTGATGGTTTCGAGACCCATTGCTTTGCCAAATTCGAATATTTTGATCCATTCGGCTTCGCTATCAGCACCAATAACACCAAAAGCAGCCATTTTTACATGGCTTTTCTTTAATAGCTGGAGAATCTGTTCCCTTTTTGCCGGTTCCATGTGGTAATCTATTTTCCCTTCAATACCCCCGCCAATTTCCTGACCGGGATAGGCTTCAATATAATCCAGTTTGCAGCTGGCAGTTTTAGCTACCGCATCAAAAAAAGTAAAACGGTTAAAGGTAAAAGCTTGTGTACCGAGTTTCCAGCCGAAGCGTTCTTCGGGGCGGTCGGGTTTGGTGCTGTAGCCTACCGCAATGGTAAGCAAAAAAAATCCCAGGCTGTAAACCAGTAAGGATAACTTGTTTTTGTAAAAATTCATGTTGGTTTATTTATGTGTTAAAATTTGTGTTGATTTTTTTTTAAAGAAAGGATGTGGTTGCATAATAAAACAGAGTTGTCAATCCTGAGCTTGTCGAAGGACCTGCCAAAACACCATTTAAGGCGTTTCGACAGGCTCAACGTGACAAATTCTAGCAAAACTTAGCTTAGGATACAACCTCATCCGTGGCCAATAAACCCATTATTAATATCCTGGATTTTGCACCAAAACACCACCGCTTAACTGAATTTCGGTTAAAGGAATGGGAACATGTTCATTTTTACCGGCTTTAAAATTGGGTAATAGCGTTGCAGCTCTTCCCGTTCTAACCAGTTCGTAAAACCTGCGGTGTTCGCCCAGTGCCGTTTCTACCCGCATTTCGTGGTAAATATTGTCTAGTGTTACCGCACCATAAGCAGGAAGAACCGTTTGATCGGTATTACCTCCGCTTTTCCTTGCCCTTGTTCTGATCTGATTCACCAGATCAGTGGCATGCGGAACTGCCCCATTATGAAAAGAAGCTTCTGCTGTCCATAACATTACCTGTGCCAAACCAAATACCCTGTCGTTGGTTGGTCCATCACCTGCGCCACCACCATTTTTAGTAGGGATTTCATCAAGGGCCAGCCAATATTTCCTGTTCCAGTAACCGGTCTCACTTCCACTGGTGTTGGCGGTGGTACCATCAGGCATGAGCTGGTTGTTCACAATAACCGTTGCACCAAACCTTGGATCCCCTTTTTCAAATTCATCTACAAGCGATTTAGAAGGCACCGTAAAACCATAACCCCAGGTATTTCTTGGTGCATTGAATAAATTAAGGAGGTTACCTACATTTCTTCCCGGAATGGTTGCATTATTCACTTCAAAAATAGATTCTGGTCCAAATTCCCCTGCCAATGTCCATATTTTGGTCACATCATCAGCCAAATGGTATTCTCCCGAATTAATCATCTGGTCTCCCAAAACCTGCGCTTCAGTCCATTTTTTCTGCCACATATAAGTTTCGAGTAATAAAGCCTGGGCAGCGCCCTTAGTGGCCCTTCCCCTATCAACCGTTGCCTGTTTGCTGTTATCGGGTAGGTTATTAATGGCCAGGTTGGCATCTTTTTCGATCAGGGCAAGAATATCTTTTTCCTCTGATTGTTTAATGTTATAGTTTCCATCTTCTATTGGTGTGGTAACCATCGGGATCCGGCCAAAAAGCCTCACCAGGTGCAGGTAGTAATAAGCACGCAAAAAATACGCCTCTGCCAGCACTTTGCTTTTCAAACCTGCATCCATTTCAATGGCAGGCACCTTCTGTAATACCAGGTTTGCCAGGTAAACACCTTTGTAATTATCCCGCCAGGCATTAAATACATAACCGTTATCAGATCTGGCAGTAAATAGTTTCAGGTCCTGAATCAATCCCTGATCAGAAGCACCACCGCCGCCTTTGTTTGCGTCATCGGCCATAATATCGCCAAACGAAGTTGGCGAATAGCCACCATAGGCCTGGTCTCTCAACATTCTATAGGCATCATTTACGGCACGTACCGCATCATCACCCGTTTTATAAAAGTTACCGGTTGAGAGATGAGCAGTAGGTGTCTCATCAAGAAACTTCTTACATCCGCCGAGGCCGAACATCAATACAGCACTCAGGATTAAATAGTAATATTTCATATTTCTTTATTCAAAGTTGAATTTCCATTAAAATGATAGGTTTAAACCTGCAGAAATTGTTCTGCTCTGTGGATAATTGCCGTTATCGATACCGATATCGCGTGTACCGCCGGCGCCACTGTACTGTTGCCCAACTTCAGGATCAAATCCTGTATATTTGGTAAAAGTGAGCAGGTTTTGTGCCGATAAATAAAAACGCAGGTTTTTGATATTTAATTTATCCAATACCGTTCTTGGCAATGTATAACCCAATACCACGTTCTGCAAACGTAAGAAAGAACCGCTTTGCAGGTAAAAACTGGATACCCTTGAGTTATTGTTCGGGTCGCTCGCAATTAAGCGCGGCAGTGTATTACTGGTACCCGGCCCTGTCCATCTGCCCAGCGCTTCTGTTTCCATATTGTAGTTGGAAATGAAGAAACCATCTGTATAATACTTGTAAGCTGCGTTGATTTTATTGCCATAAACGCCAGAGAAAAAGGCTTTAAAATCGAAACCTTTATAAGTTGCGCCTACATTAAAGCCATAGGTAAGTTTAGGTATCGGAGAACCCAGAAAAGTCTGGTCGTTCTGATCTATAACTCCATCGCCGTTCAAATCTTTAAAACGGATATCTCCCGGGGCTGTTCCGGTTTGTTGTTTGGCATGACTATCAACTTCCTGCTGGTTCTGGAAAATGCCATCGGCTACATAACCATAAAAGGAAGCCACAGACTGGCCTACCTGGGTAAGCTCTGTTTGCCCGGGTTTAATGTTTCCGCTATATAATTTTATACCGGTCTGATTCAGCTCTAACACCCTGTTTTTAATGGTTGCGAAATGGAAACCTGCATCAAGGTTAAAATCGTCGTTAACTTTGCCGGTATAATCCATCGAAAATTCGATGCCTGAGTTCTGCATCGCACCTGCATTACGCGGAGGACTTTGTGTAAAACCTGAAACAGATAATATGTTCAGGTTCAAAAGCATATCTTTGGTGGTTTTATTATAATAATCGAATGAACCGCTCACATGGTCACCAAAAAGGCGGTAATCAAAACCAGCATTCCATTGTTTTACCTGTTCCCACTTAAGATCCGGATTTTCTAAACTTCCGGGGCCTGCTGTAGGCTGAGCTGTAGCTGGTACACCAAATGCATAATAACCGGTATTAATCCTGGCTGAATAATCATAATATCCAACAGGAGCCTGATTGCCGACTATGCCCCATCCACCCCTGAGTTTCAGGTAACCGAGAATATCGTTTTTAGGAAAGAAGGATTCGTTTGTTAAAAGCCAGCCCACAGAGCCGGATGGAAAATTACCATATTTGTTATTTGCTCCGAATTTAGAAGAACCATCTCTGCGGAAAGTAGCTGTCAAAAAGTATTTTCCTTTGTAATTGTAATTTAAACGGCTCAAATAAGAAAGCAGGTCCCAACGCTGCTGGTTTCCGCCAACAACCTGGTTACTAATCCCTCCATCAAGATATTGTAAATAAGGATCGTTACCCGGTTGGCCCTGATTGGATCCATTAAGGTAATTATAGGTAAATTGTTGCGCAGAGATTCCCGCAAGCAGATCAAAATGGTGGTCTTGGTTTACGGTAAACTCATAAGCTATCGTATTGTCCCAGGTCCAGTTGGTCGCCTGGTCTTTCTGCTGGTAAACGCTCGGATTCGGGTTATTAAAGTTTGGCGCCACATTATAACTTGGGGTAAACCTTTTATTATCGCTGAATTTGAGGTCGACACTGTATGTTGATTTCAATGTTAAACCTTTTATCGGTTTATATTGTGCGTAAACACTGCCCAATAAGCCCCATTGGTTGTAAGGGTTGTTATCGGATAAATATTGGATCCTGGCCAAAGGATTAATGATATCCGAATATTTGGTTGCTGTAAAATTGCCGTTCTGGTCTTTAACCGGTATAGTAGGATCGAGTGCAAGTGCATCATTGATGATATTGGCCCCAAAATCTGTAGCAACATTATGTGATCTCGATTTATTGAAAGCAAGGCTCTCGCCAAATTCAAGTCCTTTTTTTGGCGTAAAAGTGAGGTTATTGGATAAGTTTACCCTGTTATAATCTGACCCCACAATGGTTCCTTCCTGATTTAAATATCCTCCACTAACCCGGTAGGTAGAATTTTTGCTGCCACCACTGATGGCCACATTGTAATTTTGCATACGGGCGGTACGGAAGATTTCTTTCTGCCAGTCGGTGGTTGATGTATAACCCGAAGGCGGCCCGGCAAATGGCGATGTACGACCGGCATTGGTATAGGCCTCGTTATTGAGCATTACATAATCTGAAGCATTCACCATATCGAGGGTTTTCCGTACGTCAGTTATGCCCTGATAGGAACTTAAAGAAATGAGGGCTTCACCGTCGCTACCTTTTTTTGTTTTCACCAGGATTACCCCGTTTGCTCCCCTTGAACCATAAATGGCCTGAGCCGAGGCATCTTTTAAAATATCAATCGACTCAATGTTTGCCGGATCGATGATATTGATATCGTTTGAAGTAAGCGGAATTCCATCTACCACATACAAAGGATCTGAATTATTGATTGAAGTTAACCCGCGGATACGCACTTGTGCTACAGAACCCGGAGCACCGGAGTTTTGCGTAATCTGCACACCTGCGGTTTTCCCCTGGAGTGCACCTTGAAGGTTAACCACCGACTGATCTTTTAATTTATCAGCAGATACTGAAGAAATTGCCCCGGTAATATCGCCCTTACGCTGTGTTCCATAGCCAATTACCACCACTTCATCAAGCGCTGATGGTTTGGTGAGCATCACAATGGTAAGCTCCGAACGGCCATTCAGTTCAACGTCCTGACTTGCAAAACCCAGGTAGCTAAAAATCAAAACCGAATTTGGGTCGTTTACTTTTAATGAAAAGGAACCATCGGTATCGGTTACTGTTCCGGTATTTGTTCCCTTCACTTTTATGGTAACACCGGGCAGGCCAACGCCGGCCTGATCATTTACTTTTCCTTTTACGGTCACTTCGCGGATTAGGGCAACAGGCCTTAATTTCACAACCACCGTATTATTATTAATGGTATAAGTAAATACCTGGTTTTCAAAACACTTCGCAATTACTTCCTCTATGGGCGTATTCTCGAGCGAAAGGCTTACTGGTTTAGCCTTATCGAGCATATCGCTGTCGTAAAGAAAGTTATAATTACTTTGCTTCCTCAATTTCTTAAAAATGCTCTTTAAGGGGGCATCTTTTACAGAAATGTTGATTTTTTGTGCGAAACCAGACGCACTAACCTGCAAAAATGAAGCCGTCAATAATATGACTATCAATTTCATAATGAGCAATGATTTATAGAATGACCGGAAATTCCGTGTGCATGAAAATGCACCAATATTTTTATACATTTGGTTAAGGTTAAATGAATGATTGATTGTTCGAAAATTGATTATGTTTCCTTATGCCGAAAGGCTACAGACCGGATGCACTCCACTGCATTCGGTCTTGATAAAGACAACATGATAACCCCTATTTTATGGCATCACGATGATCCTCCTTTCCTTAATTTCAAAATGAACAGAGCCTGTTAATTCAAGTGATTTTAAAACCTGCGTAACGTCTTTAAAGCGCGAAACCGTACCTCCAAAACTGGCTCTTTTAAAGTTTGGTGGAAACACCACTTCAACATCGTACCACCTCGAGATGCGTTTCATAATGGTATGGATATCTTCATTATCAAAAACAAAATAGCCCTCTTTCCAGGCTACTGCTTCTTCGGCATCAACCTGCTGAACATCAATTGATCCTGAACCATAACTGAGCCTGCCCTCTTCACCGGGTTTTAACATCACTTGTTTATGCGGTGTAGTTAACTGAACCGAGCCTTCTAACAAAGTTGTTTTGATGGCCTTTTCATCTTTATAAGCCATAATATTAAAATGGGTTCCTAAAACTTTTACATCAAGGTCATCAACATTAACTTTAAAGGGTTTTGTTTTATCTTTTGCCACCTCGAAATAGGCTTCACCGGTGAGCTGTACTGTGCGCTCATTTTTAGAAAATTTAACAGGATATTTAAGGGTGGAAGCAGAATTTAGCCATACTTTAGTTCCATCAGATAACAGTAACTGATACTGGCCTCCGCGGGGAATGGTAATGGTATGATAATCAACAAAATCATTACTGCCGCCCATATCTGCAATCTTGTTGTACCGGAGCAGCCCATCTTTTACCTTATCAACAGCTACGCCATTTTGGGTAGCAAGTCTTTCATTTTTTAAACCATCCAGGGTAATCACATTGCCATTACCCGTTGTTAAATAAGCCTTATTTCCTCCGGGAATGATTTTCGAAGTGCTGGTTTTAACAAGCTCAACAGGTTTGATGGTACTTGATTTTTGCAAAAAGGTAATATATATCGCGGCAGATATAACCACCAGAAAAATTGCTGCAATTTTTAAGAATTGCAGCCTGCGTTTTTTAGCAAAGCCCTGCTGGTCAGGAATACTGTTTGCCAGTTTCTCTTTCAGCATCAGGTAAAGTCTTTGAGTGTCTTCCTGATTTGGATCCGGAAGTGCTGCAGTTAGCTCAATTTCCTCATCATGATGCAATTGCAGCATTTCGATTTCTTCAGCTGTACAATTCCCTTCCAAAAACTTTTCGTACAGCGCTACAAACTCTTCTTTGTTCATCATTCAGATAAATATTTGGTCTATATGATATAAGTACCAAAAACATCAGCCTACACCCATACTTTTATATTTTTTTTAAAAAATCTTTAATGGCCTGTTATTTTCAAATATTTTTATAGTTTTAGCCGACCAAATATGCGCCCATCCGATCAAAGTGATTCTGAACTCTGGTTATCCGTCCGAAATAATGATGGGAAAGCATTTAATGTGCTTTTCGACCGGTATTGGTTAAAGCTTTATAAGGTGGCACTACAACAGTTAAAAAATGAGGAAACGAGTTTAGAAATTGTCCATAATGTTTTTGTAAGCCTATGGACCAGACGGAAACACCTGGAAATAAATACTTTGCAGAATTTCTTATTTATTTCCATTAAATACCAGGTATACAAAAGTTTGAGACCAAAAAAACTTTCGATCGTTTATAAGGCAGACGTAAGTGATGATAGTTTTTCTACCGAGGCTAACCTGGGAGATTTGAAGATCCAGGACCATGAGCTTCAACAAAAGTTAGATAACTCCCTTAACCAATTACCAGGCCGTTGCCATCAGATATTTCGTTTAAGCAGGTTAGAGCACTTTTCGAATAAGGAAATTGCAGAACGCCTGGGCATTAGTCAAAAATCGGTAGAAAATCAGCTAACCGTTGCTTTAAAACACCTCAGACACCATTTTAAAGACATTGCCTTTTTGATTTTCATCATGTACCGTTTATAACTGATATTGGGCAGCGCGATCAGTAGCAATTTTTGCTAACTAATGGTCTATGCAATATCATTAAGTTAAGCCCTGCGTTTGTCACTATAAGTGTAGTCAAAAGCTTATAAAGGATGATCAGTCAAAAAAAGCTACCCCCCTCGACTACGCTACCATCAACAAGGCCTAATTAAAAAGGTCGTCATTGCTGTGACGATTTATCGGGTAATTGCCATTATAAAGTTCCTCTGCCACTTATATTGATTTTTATACCGATCATCCCTCAGCATGACGCCCTGCTATTAAATCTATCTATTTCCCAAATTCAAGTACCCTGAATGTTCCTGAAACCCTTTTTGGCTTTTGTGTGGCATCAGTATTTTTTTCGAATGTTGCCGTAGGAAGAAAGACATGGTGGGTTATTGGGTCAAGGGCAATTGTTCTGGCACCTGTTTCTGATTTAATGATTTCCTGAACGACAAATTTATCAGCCGAAATTTCTTTAACCGCCGTAATGGTTCCCTCGCCATTTGAGCTATAGGCTATTTTGGTAGCCGGATCGAATACCACACCATCCGAACCATCGCCAATTGGTAGTGTTGTAATCTGCTTTCCTGTTTTGGCATCAAGAATGATCATTACCTTATTTGCGCAAACCGTAAAAAGCCTCGAAGTGGCACGGTCTATAGCCAAACCTGAAGGTTCTTCGCCACCTTTCAGTTTATACCTGGAAAGCACTTTATAGCCATTGATGTCAAAACATACAATTTCACCAGTATCTTCAATATTCACATAAATTTTTCCTTTTCCATCAGAAACACCAGCTTCCGGTTTTCCACCAAGCAGAATTGTTGCCAGTACCTTATCAGTTGCCGGATCGATGATGCTTACATCGCTGCTTTTTCCGTTAAAAACAATTACTTTTTTCGAAAAATCATCATAAAAAGCAGCATCAGGATTCTGCCCTACTTTTACAGTAGCCATTATCCTAAAATTTTTCAGGTCGAACACCGTACAGGTGCCGGCCTTGCCATTGGTGGTATAACCTTTACCAAATGCACCAGCAATTACGATTCCATGCACCCCCATTGTATTGCGAATCACTCCTACTGAATCGCCGTTGTTTTTGTTGAGGATGTTTACCTGATTACCATGCGAAACATACAGGTTGTTATTCTTATGGTCGATGGTGAGGTAATCCCAACCGCCATCGCTCTGGATCTTGTGGGTGGCCAACAAATGCATAGCTGGCCTTTGTTGCGCAGAAGCTGAGATAATTGTGCCCAATAATAATGCTACACTTAAGAATTTCTTTTTCATTATTTGTTTTTTGTTGAGTTGGATTTTTATAATTAAGGGTAATGTTACCATGTAAATCCCCAGGCATATGCATCATTTATCGTTTCTTGCACAGGCACATATATAAAACCTGTGTTTAGCTATGTGCATCTGTAGTTAAACTGCTTAATAAGCGTTAATAATTAATTATGTGCTGGCGCATTTCGCTCCTCTTTGCTGGTGTAAAACCTCCAGATTAAACTTGGCAGAGCGATGAGTAAAAGTGGCAGCGCAACAATAAAACCACCAATAACGGCAATGGCCAAGGGTTGGTGCAACTGTGCCCCCGCTCCTATACCAAGTGCTAAAGGCATTAAAGCAATAATTGCCCCCAAAGCCGTCATCAGTTTTGGCCTTAACCTCGTAGAAATGGCAAAAGTAATGGCATCATCTGTGTTTTTTTCGTTCAGCGATTCCTTAAATTGTAAAAAGGTAAAGACGGCATTCTCTCCGATAATGCCCACAATCATAATCAGACCGGTATAACTGCCTACATTTAACGGTGTACCTGTAATTAACAGGGCAAGGTAACTTCCCGAAATGCCCAATACCGAAATTAAAAGGATCAGAAAAGCAATCTTAAAGTCACGGAATAGGAAAAGAATTACACTGAACACCAATAAACTCGAAGCAATTAAAATGGTTAACAGCTCAGAAAACGACTGCTGCTGCTCTTTATAAGCGCCACCATATTCGATATGATAACCATATGGCAGATTAACTTTGCTGTTAACCGCTGCCTGGATATCTTTCATCACGCTGCCCAAATCTCTATTATCAAGCCTTGCCGTAATGGCACCAATGGTTTGCAGGTTTTCGCGTTCTACCTCCGCGTTACCTGATTGCAGATCAACCTTCGCTAAATTCCGGATCGGTACTGCTGTTCCGTTAGGGAGGAAAATTTTAAGGGAAGCAATATCTGATACGCCAAAACTCCGGCTTCCGGGATATACTATCCTGATGGGAGAAAGTTGTTGTTTATCGTACAAATCGCCAATTACATTGCCTTGCATGGCGGTTTGTACCTGCGCCTGAAAGGAAAGTGGCGTAATGCCGTATTGGGCAAGCATGGCAAAATTGGGTTGAATATTAACCGTTGGGCCCGATAAAATAATCCCGTCAAATACATCTGCTACGCCGCTAACCTTCGAAACCAGGCCGGCAACCTGTTTAGATAATACCTGCAGTTTCTGCTGGTCGTTACCAAAAATTTTCACTTCAACAGGTTGTGTTGAACTCATTAAATCGCCCAGCATATCGCCGATTACCTGTCCAAAATCGACAACCAATGCAGGTTGGGTATGCTCAATATGCGTTCTGATATCCGAAATTACCTCATCGGTACTTTTGGTACGGTTTGGTTTCAACTGGATCAGGTAATCACCCGTATTCGGTTCGGTGATAAAAAAACCCATTTGTGTGCCCGTTCTTCTCGAATAGGCCTGCACATCCGGAATTTTTACAATTTCTTTTTCCACCTCTTTCAGCATCCTGTCGGTTTCTTCCAATGATGTTCCCGGAGGAGATGCATAATCGAGTACGATACTGCCCTCGTCCATTTCGGGTAAAAATCCGGTTTGCAGCCTTGGAAAAACCAGCACAATTGATGCGAGAAGTACCAGGATAAAACCATACGAAATGTAAGGCCGTTTAATAAAAAAACGTACCCAGTTCTGCGATTTTACCTCGTGTACAATAGCTTCTTTTCCGGATGAATTGCTATGCGCATTTTTGGTCAATAATAAATAGATCACCGGTAAACCGATCCAGGTTACAAAAAAGGAGCATATCAGCGTAATAATCATGGTATTGGTCATCACCTGAAAATATGATCCTGCAACCCCCGTCATCAATACAAAGGGCACAAAAATGACGATGGTACTGATGGATGAACCCAGCATCGCCGGGAAAAGGTAACTGATGGCTTTACTGATTAAAGGTGCTGTAGGCTCATCGGGGTGCTCTTCGTGTGTACGGTGAATCTGCTCTACCACCACAATGGCATCATCTATAATCAACCCGATGGCAGCTGCAATGGCCCCAAGTGTCATGATATTTAACGAATACCCAACAAAATAAAGTACAATAACCGTTAGGCAAAGTGTAACCGGAATGGTAATGAGAATGGTTGCACTTGCTTTTAGTGAGCGTAAAAAAATAATGGCCACAATAATGGCCAGTGCAAGCCCAATCCATAAACTATCGCGCACACTTTTAACCGATTCGTTAACAAAATCGGCCTGTACATAATAAGGTTTAATGCTTACCCCTGCCGGAAGAATATTTTTAAGTTGCGTCACTTTTGCAGCCATCTGCGCAGAAAGATCTACGAGATTTGCATTTGGCTGTTTAATAACAGCAATCAGTATCCCGTCTTTTCCGTTTGCATTAATACGCGTATATTCTACACTCTGCTGGATATTTACCTTGGCCACATCCACAATACGTACCGTTCTGTTCCCTTTTCTGGTGAGTACCAGTTCTTCCAGATCGCTTTTGGTTTTTACTGTAGCATCGGTTACTGAAAGATAAAGGAAATTATGATCAGATAAATAACCATTGGATTTGATAAAATTGGTTTGTGAAAGCGCTGTAGAAATCTGGTCAGGAGAAATGCCAAGCGATTGCATTTTCTGCACATCCAGTTCCAGCCAGTATTCTTTGGTTTTGCCGCCAATTACACGGATTTCTGAAACACCATCAACCTGCGATAAAAAAGGTTTTACGGTATAGGTAGCTATCTTTTTAAGTTCTGCGGACGAATAATTGTGACTTTCTAAACTATATCCGCTAACGGGGAGTATAGAAGGATTCATTTTCTCTACCGAGATATTAACACCAGCGGGCAACGATGCAGAAATTTTGGCAATCTGCGATTCGATCCGTTGCTGGCTCAGGTCGATATCTGCCCCTGGGTTCATATAAGCAGAAAGCTCGCAACTGCCACGGCTGGTGGTACTTCTTACCAGTTGCAGATCGGGCACCTGTTTTACCGCATTTTCTAATGGCCGGGTAACCGTAACCACCATTTTATCTACCGGCTGGAGTTCTGCATCGGCAATAATCTTGATCTTTGGAAAGGTAATTTCCGGAAAAAGCCCCGTTTTAAGCTGCCGGAAGGAATAAACACCACCAACAATAATGATGATCAATACGGCCAGAATGGGGTTTTTATGAGAAATAAAGAATCTATTCATGGCTATTTCTGTATTTTTACCTTGGCTGTATCAGCAATACCATAATTCCCCGTTTTGATGATCCGGTCGGTTTTTGCAAATCTGGGCTCCAGCACCTCAATTAACGAATTGCTTTCTATCCCCTTTTTCACCTTTATTTTTACAGCAGTAGAATCATTGATCATTTTCATTACCCAAAATTCATCTTCTGTTTCGTTGGATAATACAGCTGATTTAGGTAGTACCTGCGCCTCTGCATGGCTCAGCTTAGTTAACCTTACCTTAGCAATAAGCCCTGCAGGAATATCTTTTCCGGGCGATACTTTGATGATGTAACGCTGGGTTTGGGCAAGCGAATCAACCGATGGCATGGTACCTGAAACCAATCCGCCCAATTTTGTCCCATCAGGTAAAAGCACATCGATTGTTTTGTTCTGCGAAATAATCTGATTCAATTCGTAAGGAAGATCGAGCAGAAAAACCAGGCTGTTCCGGTTACTGATGGTTGCCAGTGCCTCACCATCCTGTACGTAATCACCATTCTGGTGGTTCACCTGTACAATGGTTCCGGCCTGCCCTGAACGGATATTGGAAACACCCGAAAACTTAAAACCGGGATCGAGTTTATTTACTGTATTCCCTATCGAACGGGCCTCTTTGGTAATTAATGTAAACAGCAAAGTTCCGCTGCCCACCTGCTGACCGGTTTTTGCACTAGTCCGCTCTACATAACCGTTAATATTGGCCTTTACAAAACTTTTTTCGAGGTAAGCTGATACGGCTGACAGTTCCACAAATTCAGAAAGCGAACTGTCTCTGAGCTTGGTTACCTGTACAGGTGTAACCGGAGATGAGGCATCGGTTTCTGTGGCAGGATCTGCACTATTACATGCTGAAAGGCATGAAATTAGCGCTATGGTACCAAAGGTTAATGTTAAATATTTTTGCATGGTTATCTGTTCCAGTAATTAAATTGGTTGATCAGTTTCAGTCGGTTGATATTGGTTTGCCTGAGCAGGTTTTGCGCAGAAAGGTAATTGTTGATGGCGATGATAAAATCAGAAACCTTTAAATCGCCGGTATGGAGCAATTTACTATCTACATCAATTAACCCTTTGCTAAAACGGATCTGTTCGTTGATCTTCACAAAAAGCGCATCGGTTTGCGTAATTTGCTGGCGGATCAGGTTAATCTGCTGGCTTTGCTGACGGATGAAAAAATCCCTGTAACCGGCAACGGTATTGGATGAAAGCGCCAGTTTATCGTATTGCATTTTCCTTTGGCGGCCATCGTATACCGGAACTGAAAAGGTAAAGCCAACACTTGCACCAAAATTTTTATAAGGTTGAAGCACCAGCGAAGAACTATAACCACCATTGGCATAAATACCCAGTTTTGGTTTATAGTTAAGGTCTATTCCGTTTTTCAGGTTTGCATTTTTCAGGCTATCCAGTTCGAAACGCCTGGTGAAAAAACTTTTATTGCCTGCAAACATTTCACGCTGTAATTTGGGCGCTGCAAGCATAACCTGGGTGGTATCAGCTACACCAGCTAGGTAATTGAGTGTGGCGTAATCATTTTTAAACTGTAGTTCTGCCTGTTTTAAACTGAGCTGCTGCTGCTGGAGGGTAACCAGAAAAGTAAGGTATTCTGATTGTTTATAAATATTACTGCGCGTTAGGGTTTTTAACAGTTTTTCTTCCCGGTCTAAAAGTGTAACCACCTCGCGGTTAAAATCAACCTGTTGCTGACTGGCAAAAGCGGTAATATATTGATCAATAATTGAACGGTTAAGGTCGAATAACGAAAGCTGACCTGCGTATTTTACTGAATCGCTTTGGATTTTAATGCCCTCGAGCTGATTATTGATTCGTTTTTTGTTTAACAGGTCGTAATTTACATTCAACATGGCCTCTAAAGCCTGTCCATTGGTAATTACTTCATCATAACCGTATCCACGTATAATGGGTGCATACAAACCTGTACCAGTGCCTGTAACCTGGGGTTTTGCCGTTGCCCTTACAATAAGGCTGTCAATCCCTGCAGTTTTACGCTGGTTTTCAAAATCTTTCAGTACCGGACTAGAAGATTTGGCCTGCTGTAGATAATAATCCAGGTTTTTTATTGGTTCCTGTGCCCTAACCAGGATACCCGAAACAATCAGTAAAATGAAGAGGAGCGGCTTATAGATCATGTTCTTTCATATTATTTAATCTTTGCAGATTTGGATTTCAATTGTTACACAGGCTAAGTTAACACCTAATTATGAAGTAATTCTGTAGTTACCATTTCGGCAGTAAATATCCTCTGCAACTATAAATATAAAATTTCCGAACAGGTTGTCCATGCAAATTAATGATCACAGGGTTTAACTGTTTAACCGATTTAAAATAGCCCATTATAACTGATGGAGGTACGGTATCTTTCTGGTTTGTTTTAAATTGGGGGTCAGAGTCGATAAAAATGGCATCCTTACCTTTTAATTTGCTCAGGTCTGTTCCGATAAAATCAAACTGTAGCGCACGTTCCCCGGTTACATTCTGTCCGTAAACAAAATTTTCACTATACAGGTTAAGTGCTGCCGATGTTTTATAATTATCTGCCGAGAATACAAAATCGGCATGTTGTTGCTTTTTGATCTTTTGCACCTGATCGGAAAGAGGCTTCCAGCCCACCCAGGTATCGTCTGATTTAATGGGAAAAGGGTAAAGCAGTATTTCTACCAGCAAGCCTAAATGAACGATAAAAGATATGACAATTTGCACATGAAGCCATTTTTTGCTAATAAAACTTCCTGCTAAAATGATTCCGGTTATGTAAGCGGGCATCATCCAGTTAATTTTAATCCAGTATATGGGCGATAACAGGAGAAAAGTAAGAAATAAAGGCAGAAAAAAGCAAAGCAAAAATACGCCTGTGGCCGGCATCCTGCTCCAGCGGTTGGCATAGGCCTTAATCAGTTTAAAAACCGAATAAAGTACTGCAATTAAAAGTACGGGGATTAATAATATCAGCTGATGGCCCAATAGGCCAAGCATAAATTTAGGTTTTAGGGTAAATGCTGCAGCTTCGTGCATTCGTTGACTGCCCTGAAAGGCGAAGGATGCAAAATGGTTATTCACATTCCAGACGATAACTGGAGAAGCAACGGCAATCATAATGATACCGGTTAACCATGGCCATATTATTAAAAGGCATTTCCTGCTGGCATTAGAAAGCAATAAGAACAGGATCATCCCCGCAGGCAGAAATACGGCAGTATATTTACTATCGAAAGCCAATCCCATCAATACACCTGCTAAAAGCCAATAAAGTTTTTTCTGGTTAAATATGACTTCGTAAAGTGCAATTAGTGAAACCGTCCAGAAAAAAAGTAAAGGGGTATCGGGAGTTGAAACCAGCGAAAGGATACTCACCATCAATGTACTTAACAACAGGATGATGATTTTTTCGGCTTCAAACTTTGGAAAAAACCGGATGGCCAGCTTGTAAACAGCTAAACAGGTGAGTATGGTTAAAAATGAATTGGCCAGTTTAATGGCCAGTACATTTTTGCCCAGTACAGCGGTAAATATCCATAGCAAATAAGCAATAGCCGGCGGATGGTCGAAATAAGAAAGTGCGGGATGTTGCGAATAAAAGAAATAATATGCATCCTGGGGCATTGGCCCCATAAAAAAAATGGAAACGAACCTGATGAGCAAAATTGTGGTGAGCAGGTAAAACGGCACTTTTCCGATAGTTGTACCTTTGATTCTTTTGATAAAATCCATCGACCTAGAGATTTACAAAAATTGGGATGATTTAACTAATTACAATATGTAGATAATCAATGCTTTAACCATAACCACCTGTTTAAAATCTGCCTGAAAGCATTAAGCCGGTACTGCCTGGCTGGTGGAAAGGCATCAAAGTAAAATTTCCTTCTTTTTTTGAGGTAAAAAGGCTTTTCATATAGGGATAAATCAGGTAGGCAATTTTGGTAGAAGCTATACCGAACCCGGCACCTGCCACTACATCGCTAAACCAGTGTTTGTTGTTGTACATCCTGAGTGTACCTGTTGCCGTGGCCACAAAATAACCTGCATAACCGATCCATGGATTTACATCTTTATATTCCTGATGCAGAAATTCTGCTGCCATAAAAGCGGAGGCTGTATGCCCTGATGGAAACGAATTAGTGCCTGAAGCATCAGGCCTCATCCTGCCCACGCCCTGTTTTACAAAATGTGTAGAAACACCCATAATGGCAGCAGAGGTTACATACAACATCGAAGCATCGAAAAGATTGTGTTTCCCTTTAATACCCGAAAGATTTAATGCGTAAACCGCAGCAGCTGGAGCCAATTGTAAATAATCATCCACATGGGCGGCAAAAAGCGGATGATCTTCCTGCAACTCAGCCTTCGTACTTACATCAAGCTGTTTAAGGGCGCCATGGTCATAAACTGCAGCAAAACCATACCCCATTAATACAACCGGTGCAATAAAAGCAACTGCTCTGAATTTATTTTTTGGCACTGCATTTCCGGTACGCCATCTTCCGGCTGTATCCGCCGGAAGGCTTTTAGCAGAATCGGTAACCTGTGCAGCACAAAAAGATACCGAAGTGATAAAAAACAGGATAGAAAGAGATATTGTACGCATGATCTAATTTTTAACCCTATTTCCGTTTACATCGAACAAAAAATCTTTGCCTTTTACTTCCGCCTCATAATGTATGGTACCATCGGCTTTTCTAATTTTTGCAGCTTCAGCAACCGTCATTCCTTTTAGTTTGGCCAACACTGCTGCAGGCAATTCAGTAGATTTGATCTCGGTTTCTGTTTCCTGCAAAGTACCATTGGGGGTATAAACTTCAGAAGTCTCTTTTCCATTAAGGTTAAAGCCGGCTTCATAATTGGCCTGTTCCATTTCCCATTTTACCTTGGCAGCAGGATGTAGTTTTTTAAAAGCAGCGCTAACGGCAGCCGGTACTTTAAGGGCATTGATTTTTTGCGCCTGCGAAGAGAAAACCGTCCCTCCTGCCAGCAATACAATTCCGAAGATGCTTTTCATAGTTTTAATTTTTAATCAAAACTATAGGGCAATTATGTAGCAATTCTGTAGTTATCTGCCTTAACCTAAATAAATTAAAAAAATATTTATTCTTTAAATGCAGGATGTATTCGTCAATTGCTAAATTTATAGCCAATACCATAAACCGAGCGTAAATAGTCTGCAGCGCCGGCTTCGCCAAGTTTTTTCTTCAGGTTTTTAACGTGTGTGTAAATAAAATCAAAATCATCAGACAAATCCATTTCATCACCCCAAAGGTGTTCGGCCATGGCATTTTTGGTTACCACTTTATTTTTGTTGGAAAGAAAATAAATCAATAAGTCGAACTCTTTTTTGGTAAGCACAACAGGTTGTTCGTTTACAGTAGTTTTCATGGCCGCAACATCAACCTTAATCTCATTAAAAGTAATCACATTATTTCCCTCAAAGTTCTTTCGCCTAACAATGGCACTTACCCTTGCTTTTAACTCCGAAAGGTGAAAAGGTTTTACCAGATAATCATCGGCACCAAGATCGAGACCGGCCAAACGGTCATCAAGCGAGTGCCTGGCTGAGATAATTAATACCCCATCTTTTTTATTAATGCTTTTTAACCGGGTAAGCAACTCCAGTCCTTCTCCATCCGGTAATCCAAGATCAAGCAAAATGCAGTCGTAATGATAAAGCGCTATTTTTTCGGTTGCCGTTGCAAAATCGGTTGCAAACTCACAAATATTGCCCTCGCCGGTAAAATAGGCAAGAATGCTATCAGAAAGTGCCTGTTCATCTTCTATGACCAAAATTTTCATAAAACGTAAATTACAATTGGAGCCTAGCCAATACGGTTGGTAAGTTTTTTAATGTTGAATGCTTTTTTCTCCTGTAATACCGTTTTTCCGTAATCAGTAAAATACTCATGGCGGCGCAGCATTTCGAGATTCAGCTTATCCCAGGCCAGATCTGTATAAACCACTTTGAGATTCTCTTCCCATTCGGCTTTTAACCTATCGGCAAAGTGCTGGTAATTCAGCAATGAAAAATGATAAAAATCAGCATCACAAATTACCTTTTCCAATTCATTTTTAGGGTATTGCGGAAAGCGTGTAGCCATAATACATCCGCAAACCAGCTCTATTCTATCTTGTTCGAAGCCATTTTCTGTCAGGAACCATGCAGCAGTACCGACACTGGCTTCTTCATGCCCGATGTATTTTTCAGTATAGCCCAAATCGTGTAAAAATGCAGCCAGTACAACCACCAAACGGTCTTCTTCCGAAATACCAGCATGCTGGCTGATTACCTGTACACCTTCTACAACCATTAAAGTATGTTCCAGATTATGGAAATACATTTTTTGCGAAAGTCGGTTCTTCAGACGGTCTTCAACGAAATATTCTACTTTGGTCAATAATTTTCCTGCAGCCCTATCCATGTGGATCAAAGTTAATCTGGTACAATAATAAAGCTCAATTCTGGAGAAAATCTGTAGCAACTATCCTACAAATATTACATGTAATTATTCCATTACAATTGCTGTATTAAAAGAGATCAGAAAGCGGATAATGCGCCACGGATACAGAAGGAAGCAAATAATTTCAATGATTTTTCCTTTTCCCGAACACAACTACAGAATTTCTTCAGATTTGATTGTGATATTGATGGTTTTAACATTAGTTAGTAGAAAACGATACATGGTTCCCTATCTGATTATGGTAAAAAAAGCATCAGAACAAGGAAAACGGTAAAGGTATTATGGCAGTAAATATTGGATTGATTATCTGGAAAGAGATAAAAGCAAGATCGATACAGCGGGATCAGTTTGCTGAGGATATAGGGATTTCACTTCATAAACTGAATAAGATTATCAAAGAAACTTCGGTAGATACTGAAATACTTGCCCGTATGTCGGCTGTACTCGAAATTAATCTCTTTGAATATTTTATACAGGATGAGGAGCTGAACAGTTTCCATATTTCTCAAAAGCAGGTAAACATTAATGAGCGGAAACAACTTTTAGATTTACTTGATGAAAAGAATGAACTGATTAGGCTAAAGGATGCTACGATAAAAAACCAGGCCAGGGCAATAACGATATTGGAAGCCATTACAAAGGGCCAGGCTGTAAATGTTATGTTAAAAGAAATGAAACAGGTTTAACTGTTAAATATTAAAGCGTTGAATTATATTTAAAGATATTTCATGTATCGGTTTAAATTGTGTCTGTACGCATCAGAAACGGGTAACAGACTTCCTTTAATAACAAGCGTTTTGCCTTCGGCACCATCTACCTTATCCAAATTGACAATAAACGACCGGTGAATCCTTAAAAAAACATGCTGTGGCAGCTTTTCTTCCATTATCCTTAACGAGGAGTGTACTGCATAACAACAGTTTTCGAGGTGTATCCTAACATAATCTCCGGCAGCCTCAAGGTAAAGAATATCACTAATCCGGAGCCTGTGTATCTTATTCGAATCTCTGATAAACGTAAATTCGGAAGGTGTATAAGCAAAGTTTGGCTGTTTTTTATCAGAAAGAATCCTCGCTTTTTCAACAGCCTTAAAAAACCTGGCAGGAATAATAGGTTTAAGTAGATAATCAACGGCATTCAGGTCAAATGCTTCAAGGGCATATTCAGATAGTGTGCTTGTAAATATAATCATGGGTAGCCTAAGTTCCATTATCCCAGCCAATTCAAGCCCACTTATGCCAGGCATTCGTATTTCCCAAAATATAAGATCGATGTGATAGCCTTTGATTTTTTCAAGTGCATCAGTAGCACTCCCACATTCATCTACCAGCGCTAAACTATTGTCGAGACTCAATAGCCTTTTAATAGAAGTCCTGAAGCTTTTCTCTTCATCAACAATTAAACAGTTCATTTTTGGATAGATTGGGCAACACTAAATTAGTTATTAATATTGTAAATAAAGAACAACACAATACATCACAGTAGAAATTTAACTACACATAAATAAAAGTTAAATAAACATTCAACTATCTTATTATAAATAAATTAACAGCATTATTTTTTTTTACAGAAAGAGAATATTGAGTTGTGATTTATTCTTTTAAGGTATTTATTTAAGCCATAACTTAAAAAATTACTACAACTTATCATATAACAAAACCCCTTTAAAGAATAATTAAAGTCGTTTTTCTTTAAAAGGCCTTAGCTGTACTTCCAGGCACACTAACATTTGGTTTTAGGGTTACCGTAAGTTTCAATGTTGCGTTATTCGAGGCATTTGCTTAAATGTTAAAACTTCAAGCTTAGATGAGCATTGTAATGTTGAATAAACCATGCTAAAGCTGGATTCTGATTAGATTCTTTATAAGCCAGCACCACTTCCGTATTTACCGGAATATCATTAAGAGCAATAAAAGACACATTTAATTGAGCGTACTGTTTTTTTAAAGATGAAGGCAAAATAGATACCCCCAGTCCTGCTTCTACCAATTGCAATATCGAATGTACATTATTGGCCTCGTGGGTAATATCGGGCGTAAAACCCATTCTTTGACAGATTTCCATCAGTTTCTGGTTATACTGCGGGGCAAAATCTTTATTAAAGAAAATGAAGGGGCTTTTTTTCAGAAAACGGGCAAACGCTTCCTGGGTTGCAAACTCCTGATCGGTTAAAGGAATTACCACCACAAAGGGATCAAAAAACAACGATTCTACCTTTAATTTTTCGGATAATACTGGCGCACGCAAAATCCCAGCATCCAGCCTTCCCTCTTCCAGTTCTTTAATCTGTGTAAGGGTAGGTACCTCGAACAGACTGGTTTTTAGGTATGGGAATTCTTTTTGCATTGATTTTAAAATTTCGGCAAGCTGCGACTGGTACACGGAACTGATGTAACCAATTTTCAGTTCGCCACTTACACCCTTGTATATTTTACGTACCACCGTTTTACTTTCTTCGAGTTTTGCAAATAAGGCCTCTACTTCAGCTTTAAAGTATTTTCCGGCGTCAGTTAGCAACACCCGTTTATTATCCCGCGTAAATAACTGAACCTCAAGCTCTTCTTCCAGTTCTTTAATCTGCCGGCTTAGAGGTGGTTGTGAGATAAAAAGTTTGGCTGCTGCCCTGGTAAAATGAAGCTCTTCGGCTACTGTTTTAAAATATAAAAGATGTCTGAGTTCCATATTACTATACCTATAAAGTATCAATTAATGCTAAAATTGATATTTTACAAATATGATCAACAAGCTTAACTTTAGCAAAAAAATAAAATATGAGTACAGATTATTCGCAGAAAGCCACTAACGAAGAAATTAGAACCAGGTTCGATCATGATGTAGAACGTTTCTCCAACCTGGAAAGCGGTCAGCAGACCACTATTGATGCCCCGCTTACCATGGAGCTTTGCACTGGCGCAGCAAAATACATTAACCCGGATGCAAAAGAGTTGCTGGATATTGGCTGTGGTGCAGGCAATTATACTTTAAAAATGTTGAGCAAAATCCCTGATCTTAACTGCACTATAAATGACTTGAGTTTACCCATGTTAACGCGTGCAAAAGAACGCATATCAGCACAAACCGCCGGAAAAGTAACGGTTATACAGGATGATATGCGCAACCTCGATCTACCGGATAATCATTTCGATATTATACTTGCAGCGGCAACTTTCCATCATTTACGTACTGATGCAGATTGGGAACTGGTATTTAACAAAGTGTACCAGGCTTTAAAACCCGGGGGCAGTATCTGGATTTCGGATTTAATAGCACATGATTCAGCTTTGATTGATCAGCTTTTTCAGGATCATTATGGTGCTTACCTGGAAACGCTTGGCGGCCCCGAATACAGGCAAAAGGTATTGGATTATATTGCATACGAAGATACACCGCGCTCTTTAAACTATCAGCTTGCATTATTGCAGAAAGTAGGTTTTAGGGTTACAGAGATCCTGCATAAAAACGCTTATTTCGCAGCTTTTGGAGCGATAAAATAATAAATGATTAATGCTCACCCTTACTAAAATATAACGCTAATTTGCATTATCAATAACCCGGGCACCGCTCAACCTGTGTTACTTATCTTTTTAAATCTGCGAAAAACCTTAATCACAACCCGTTTGCAATGCAGAATAGGCCACAGATTTACCTAAAATGAATTAATGGTGAAGAAAATTTAAAACAGCGGCAAAGTATTGTTTTAATGTAACAAACCTGTTATATTCACGTCGCTAATTATTATTCATACATCAACCAAATCAGTTATGAGAAAAGGTATTGTAACACATATTGATCCGGCTTTTGACAAAGGCTTTATCGAAGATGAAAACGGACAGGACATTTTTTTTGATCTTGACCTGATACACAACGACATCAATGTAGGAGATCCGGTGAAATTCCAGATTATTCTTGTGCCCGGTGGCCTTGTTGCTTCGGATGTTCAGGCTTTACAAATAAGCAATTTCGATCTTCATACGGATAATAAGGCAAACTATAGCAGCCCATTGGAATGTCAGTGATAGTTTTTTAATGATTTAATAAAAAAAAGCACAATCAATTAAACAAAAAAACAGGAGTAAGCACAAACTTACTCCTGTTCTCCAATTATATTCCTTTTATCAATCCTGCATCATTATTTCAGAACTATTTAGAAAATCAGGTGATTAATACCCCTGGTTCTGTTTAATCGATTTGGTTACATCAAGCGTTGCCTGCGGGATGGGGAAGATCCTTCTGAAAGGCTGGGTGGTTGGTTTGGCGCTGAAAGGCAGTTCAAACTTACCAAAACGGATCATCTGTGGCCGTCTTAACATCTCCCAATACGTTTCGAAAGCAATTTCCTTATAAAGCGTGGCCTCATCAATACTTGTAATCGGCGTGCCCGGTGTACTGCCATAATAGGCCTCACGCTTGCGCGTGGTTCGTAGTCTGTTGATATCGGCCATGGCCTCTGCTATCATCCCCTTACGGAAATAAGCTTCTGCACGCATCGTGTAAATCGCGCCCAAACGCATTAACGGGATATCCACATTACTCGTGCCGTTATCCAGCTCCGGGTCGAACTCGTATTTAAAACAACGTGCACCACGGTTAATCTCGTTCTGTGCAAACACCGCCTGCGCTGGGTTCGAGAAATTCAGCTCAGGTGTAAAGTCCATTTTCGTGGTGGTACTTTTCTCCATCACCAGTTCTGATACTTTGATCCTGCCATTATCGGTCATTTCAAAAGCACCCGTAGAAGTTAACTTAGGGCCATATTGCTGGCCAGCCATAATCCCCCGGTTAAAGTGGAACCATGGCAGGTTGCTGCTTTTCGGTACAATATCGGTAGCCGGTACACTACCCGGACCATCGTTGGTAAACCATGTACCATCGGCATACTGGTATTTCTGCGAAAACCTGGGGTCATCATGGTTACCATCCCAGCTGGCATAAAACTGCGGACTGATACAAGCGGCATTGGTACCTCTGTTCACGGGCGAAGCCCGTTGGTTACGCTCTACACAAACATAAGCGAAAGAATTAGAACCATTTCGCAGGTAATCAATCTTCTGCACCACCACAAAAATCAGCTCCTGTCCGCCAGAATTCTTGATTGCAAAGTTGTCGAAATAGTTGCTCAGTAAACTGAATTTGCCCGAGTTGATCAATAACGAAGTGTAGCTGATCACCTTGTCCATATCTGTTTCTGCCGTGTTCACCGATTTCTCGTTGAAGTTGAAGGTAGCCGCATAACGATCTTTAAAAACTGCACGGTTGAGGTACATATTGGCCAGTAATCCATAAGCTGCCTCTTTGGTAAACCTGCCGTTGTGGGTAGATTGCTCACCCAGTGGTGCAAGATTTGGGATCAATGCCTCTACCTGTAAAATCAGTTCATCAATTGCAGTGGCGCTCTGTTTCATCTCCAATGGCGCCTTCTCGTCCATCGGATCCCGGTAAGGTGCCTGCCCGAAAAGATCAAGCGTGGTATAGGTATAAAAAGCCAGCAGGCCTTTTGCTTCTGCTAAATAGATTGTTTTTTGCGCAATGCTGCTGTTGGTGATCTCCTTTATAGCAGTGAGCGAGCGGGTGATCCCGTTGGTAAGCATATTCCAGTTATCGGTAACAATCGGGTTATTGGCCGCCCAGGTAAACTCGTGCATCGAGCGCCATTTGCCGCCATCGCCCCAGTCGCTGCCGCGTGTGGCCAAAATAGCTTCATCGGTGGTGTATTCCTGTAGGGAGAAAACCGCTCCGTGATCTACAAAGGTGCCTTCGCCCAAACGGCTATAAGCGGCTGTTAGTGCACCTGCAGGATTGGAAGCACTGCTACCCAGCACCTCATCAAGCACTTTTTCATCAAGCTTGGTACAGCCACCGAAAACAAGCGCGGTAGCAAGCAGCATTGTGTTTTTTATATTGAATATGTGATAGTTTTTCATTTTTATTATAGTTTTAAGGTGGCACCAAAAATAATTGTACGTGCAGTTGGGTAGCTGGTATAATCGATACCGATTGACTGGTTACCATTTGCTGCCTTCGGACTGTTGATCAATGGATCGTAACCGCTGTAATTGGTGATGGTGAACAGGTTTTGCCCGGTAACATAAAGGCCTAGGCCCTGTAACCAGCTCAATTGTTTTACTTTGATGTTGTAGCCCAGCCGTACCGAATTTAACCTAATGAAATCAGATTTCTCCAGGTACAGCGAAGATAATTGTGGCGGGTTGGCCGGGTTGGCGCCCATATCGAAATAATGCTTTGATACGTTCCTGTCGGATGCAAGGTTATTGATGTTAAGTGCGTTTAGTCCGGTATTGTTCACCAGGTAAGCACCCGTCTGTCCGATGATAGAGAACGAGAAGTCGAAGTTCCCGTAAGTCATCTGACTATTCAGTCCGTAGGTAAAAGTAGGAATAGCCCCCTGAAAAATCACTTTATCCTTGTTGTCAATCACGCCATCGCCGTTAACATCCCTAAAAATATTGTTACCCTTGCTGTCGAAACCAATATGTTCGAGCATGTAGAACGCCCCTGCAGCATAGCCGTTTCTGTAGATATTTGCCGTTACGCCTGATAAACCAGGGCCCGAAATCGTTCCAGAGGTAATCTCCGAAATGGGAAGGTCTTTCACTTTGTTATTTAGGGTGGCGCCGTTTACATCAACATTCCAGTTAAATTTGCCATTGCTGATCAGTTTCGAGCCTAACATAAATTCAAAACCCTTGTTCACAATCTTACCACCGTAGTTTCCGTCGAGGTTTACCCAGATATCATTTGTAGGACTCAGCACCGGTGCAGGGATGTTAAGGATGGCATCGGTAGTGGTTTTATTGAAATAATCCAGTGTACCGTAAAGTTTGCCTTTAAAGAGTTCAAAGTCGAGCCCCACATTGTACTGCGTAACCACCTCCCATTTAAGGTTAGGATTTGGTGTCCTGATTACATTGATACCGTTTACCAATGTAAGATCGTTGTTGAGGTAGTAACCCTGGGCAGGCGAAAGTGCATAACTGGCCTTGGTAAGTTTGTTCTGCACCTCCTGGTTGCCGGTTTGGCCCCAGCTTGCCCTCAGTTTCAGTTCATTTACAAGCGGAATTGCTTTCAGGAAATCTTCCTGGGCAATGTTCCAGCCCAATGCGAATGAAGGAAAGTAACCGTATTTATTGTTTTCGCCAAAACGGGTAGAGCCATCGGCACGTACTGATGCGGTAAACAGGTATTTATTGTCGTAAGCATAATTTACCCTCGAGAAATACGACTGTAACTCATTAACCTGTGCAAAACCTGTTACCCCGTTTTGTGTACCAGCGTAACCCGGATTATTCTCAGGCAGCACACCAGTACCCTTGCTATCTAAACCAATGATATTAAAACCAGTACCTCCCCTTTCGAATTTCTGATAGGAGAACCCGGCAACAGCATCGAGTTTGTGTTTGCCTGTAAGCAAGTTGTAGTTCAGGTAGTGCTCCATCAAAGTGCTCTTCGAATCAACATTGGTCTGCACATATTTTCCACTCTGGCTTTGATCCGTTATGTTGGGGAAGATCGTGGTGTTACGCTCGCCCACTGAACGATCGAGACCAAGATTAAACTTATACTCCAGTCCTTTTACAATCCTGAAGGATAGATCCATGTTACCCAATACCCTCAAAGTGCGGGTACGGTCGCGGTAAATATCCAGCAGATAAGCCGGGTTATAGTGCGCATTGGCATTGAAGTTGGTAAAATTACCGTTATTATCATACACCGAACGGGTGGGGTTCGACATGAGTGCCTGGATAATCAACTGACCGTTAGAACCACCATCATCACTGGTTGGTACACCGTCATCACGGGTCTCACTTGCTGTCAGGTTAACGCCGATTTTTAAACGTTTATCGTCCAAAAAAGATTCTGACGCATTGATCCTGGCAGAAGTACGCTTAAATTCGCTGTTTTTTACAATCCCTTCCTGGTCCATTTGTGCAGCCGAAACGTAATAATTTCCGGTAGCAGTGGCTTTCGAGAAGGATACCGAGTTGTTTAATGTTTTTGCCTGGCGATAGATTACATCCTGCCAGTCGGTATTGCCACCATGATCGAAAGCTTTATCCTTGATTGCAGCACGGTATTCATCGGCACTCAACAGGTCGAGTTTGTGCGCAACATTCGAAAGGCCCAGGTACGAATCGTAGGTAAGACTGCCTGCGCCAGTTTTGCCTTTTTTGGTGGTTACAATTACTACACCGTTTGAACCACGGGCACCGTATATTGCTGATGCAGAAGCATCTTTCAGTACCGAAATGGATTCGATATCACTGGTATTCAGGAAGTTTAACGGATTTTTAGCTTTTGATGAACCAAAACCCACGTTAGAACCGCCCGGGCTCACATCATCGTTGGTTAAAGGAACTCCATCCACCACGAAAAGCGGCGTACTGCCACTGCGGATGGAACCGCTGCCACGGATAGTTACATCCACACCACCTCCGGGTTCGCCACTGCTGGCCACTACCCTTACGCCGGCGATCTTGCCCTGTAGCAGGTTATCGGCAGAGGTTACCACACCCTGCCTGAAATTGGCCGCATCAAGCTGGGTAACCGAACCGGTAACGTCCTTTTTAGCCTGTTTACCGTACCCTACTACCATTACCTCATCCATCATAGAGGCATCGGGATCGAGTTTGATATTGATTACATCTGCATTAGCGGCCACAATTTTTGTTTTGTAACCAATAAAGGAAACCTCAAGGGTTTTGCCCTTTACATTGTTCAGCTTAAATGCACCATTGGCATCGGTAGATACCGCATTGTTACTGTTCTGTTCTTTTACTGTTGCACCGATTAGGGGTAAACCTGTTTCGTCGGTAATGTGACCGTTTACCGTGCGGCCAGCTTGTTGGGCGGAGGCGCCTAGTGACGTAATCAGGAGTAACGCAATTAAAAACATCTTCTGGAAAAGATGCTGCGGTAACCGGAATTTAAAAACATAAAGTCCTTTCATGAGCATAATTAATAAATCGTAAGTGTTTGGTTTGGGATATTGTTATTTATAGAAATCGCACAAAGATGTTCTTTTGATGTAAGCCGTATTAACTCCTTAGATTATTAAATTGTTAAATCTGGCAGGGAAATTTTATACGGTGATTGTAAAATAAATGTGGCTTTAACGCTTATTAGAAGGGAGATTTGAGCAGATCGGGCATTTTTTTGAGGAGTGCATAACCCGCCAAATTAATCGAAATAAGGTAGATAAAAAACCGGCTTTTTAAGCTTTTTAAAGAAAAGGCATTTAACGGTGATTTCTATCGATTTAAATAAACCCAAATGGTAAAAACCGACTTATTGATGGGGTAAAAAACCAGCTAACAATTAGTTAACATTGCAGACTGGGGTGATTGAGAACAAAGGGAAATTTTTGGAATGGCGCATTCATTAAGGTAAAACCTTTTAGATTTTATTCGGAAGTGTGTTGAGGTCCTGCAGTTAAATACGGTGTTAATTTATTCCATCATCCGTTTTACCTCTTCCATCTTAAAAACCGCCTTGGATTTTCCGTTCACTATTTCATTTCATCAGCCCTGGCCAGGTATTCGCTTGGCATGCAACCATAATGCTGTTTAAAAGCGGTAGAAAAATACGAAGGAGAATTGAAACCACACATATAGGTAATTTGTGCAATGGTGTAACGTTTGCTCTGCATCAGTTCTACAGCTTTATTGAAACGGATCCGTTTGATAAAATCGGTTGCTGATTCGCCTGTGATGGCTTTAAATTTTAAATACAGGTTTGAGCGACTCATGCCTATCGCCCGGCTAAATTTATCAACCGAAAATTCGGAATCGGCAAGATGTTCTTCTACAATAGTGATGGCCTGTTTTAAAAACTCTTCATCGAGGGTATTAAAAGCAATATTTTCGGGCACCATTTCTTTTCTGGCAGAATAATGCTCTTTTAAACGTTTACGCGAACGAAGTAGGTTGGCTACTTTTGCAGCCAGTAAACTGGTAGAAAAAGGCTTGGTTACATAATCATCGGCACCCATCTCTAAACCTTTTATTTGTTGTCCGGTTTCGTTTCTGGCGGTTAACAACATTACGGGAATGTGCGAGGTATTGATATTCTGTTTCACACGTTTACAAAAGTGCAGCCCATCCAGCTCCGGCATCATTACATCGCTGATGATAATATCGTATTGTTCTATTTCAAGCATTTCTAATGCCATTTGCCCATTAAATGCAATGGCTACCTGATATAGTTTACTAAAATATTCCTGAAGGTAAGCGGTAATCTCTTCATTATCATCAACAATCAAAAGTTTTGTTGCCAATGTATTTCCATTATCTGGTATGGGTTCATCTTCTTCCCAAACGGAAACATCTTCTGCTACAGCCTGATCGGGCACAATAGATAGTTCGTACATTTTGTTTTCCGTATTGAAATCGTTGCGGTAAACGCTATCTGCAATAGGGATAGTAACCGTAAATACACTGCCCTGTCCTTTTGCACTTTGTGCGGTAATACTACCGTGATGCAGCTCTACCAAACTTTTGGTAAAAGCCAAACCAACACCCGAGCCCAGGTTCATTTCGCGGTTATTAACCTGATAAAACCGATCGAAAACTTTTGATAAATCCTGCTCGCCAATGCCCACGCCTGTATCTGCCACTTTAATCAGGATATTATCACCCTGTTTAATCAGTTCGATACTGATTTTATGGCTCACTTCGGTATATTTAAATGCATTAGATAACAGATTAAACAAAATCTTTTCCATGGCGTCCTTATCAAAATAGAAAGAAAGTTTGGCCTCGGTAGAATGAAAGGTGTAACTGATGTGATTTTTTTCAGAAAGTGGCCTGAAAGACTCATAAACTTCATGCACAAAACTGATAATATCACTTTTATCTACCTTAAGTTTCCTGGTACCCATTTCGGTTTTCCTAAATTCGAAAAGCTGATCAACCAGGTTATAAAGCCTTTTGGCATTGATCAGCATCAGGTCGTATTTCTTTTTCAGGGTTTTATCTACCTGTGGCAGTTTCAACAATTCTTCCAGCGGAGCCAAAATCAGGGTTAAAGGCGTTCTCAGTTCATGCGATACATTGGTAAAAAAATCCATTTTTACCTGATTGATATCTCTTACGCGTTCTTTTTCGATCCGCTCCAGCTTTAGTTGCTGCAGGGCTTTAATGCGCTCGGCAATAATTTTATAGCCCAGATACGAAGCTACGCCAAGCAGTACAAACAGCAGCAAATAAAACCATAAAGTTCTATACCAAGGCGGAAGGATGGCTATTTTTAATTGCCTAACCGGGCTAACTTCTCCATTTGGACCAACGGCTTTAATTAAAAAGGTATATTTTCCTGGCGGGAGATTGTTGTAACTCACCTTAATCTCGTTGGTTTTCTGCCAATCGTTATCAATCCCTTCTAACCTGTAATAATATTGGGTACGGTTTGCAGAAATGTAATTAAAGGTATTAAACAGGATACTAAACTGCTTAAATTCCGGCCCAAGTGATAAAGCGCCTGCCTGATCGATATAACCCTGCAGGATATCCGTTCCATCGCCCGCAGCTACGGTTTTATTAAAAACCTCCAAACCTGTAAAAGTGAGGTTTAAACTAAGTGCCTGTTGGTTAACCATTGATGGATAAAAATATGATACTCCCTTTATTCCCCCGAAAAGCAACATCCCATCTTTGGCCTTGAAAAAAGAATATTCGTTAAACTGGTTATTCTGTAATCCGTCACTCTCATCAAAGGTTTGTACCTGGTGTTTATCAACATTAAATTTAACCAATCCGCTATTGGTCGAAATCCATAAATTTCCATCATCATCGGGCTGGATGCCATAAATTGTTCCTTTAATAAAATCTTTCCGGGATTTGAAACTGATAAAGGCCTGTTGCGTTTCATCATATAAATTCATGCCCTCACGGGTTCCCATCCAGATCCTGTGTTTCTTATCTTCGGTAATACAGGTTACAATATCTTCGCTTTCTTTCCCATTTACGGTAGTGCCGAAAAGCATATTATCTGGATAAAAAAGCGTTGCGCCGTTGGTGGTGCCAATCCATATCCGGTGCTGACTGTCTTCAAAAAGAAAAGTAATGTCATCAGAGGTGAGGCGTTTACCCGCTTTATCGAGGTGGATATGGGTAAAAGATTGCGTTTCAGGATGAAACTGATCTAAACCAGTGCGTGTACCTACCCAAATGCGGCCTTTGTAATCTTTTATAATGCTGTACACCAAATTACCAGCAATACTGTTTGGATTGTTATCGTTATGGAGATAACGTTTTACCACACCATTATTAGGGTTTAATACGTTTAAGCCCCCGTTATGCATACCAACCAGTACATTACCCTGTGCATCAAATTCGATGGCTTTTACGTTATTAGAACTGAGGCTGTTTGCATTATTTTCCTGATTGGCGTAATAACTGATGGTGTTGCTGTTTCTATTCCAATAGTTCAGGCCTTTATCGTTTGTACCAATCCAGAAATTACCTTTTGCATCCTGTTTTATTACACCGATTACTTCATCATTTAAGGATGTTTTTCCTGTATTCTGGCTCAGCAGGTTAAATTTAATGTCGTCTTTATGGTAATAATTTATCCCACCATAATAAGTACCCAGCCAGATGGCTTTTTGCTTATCCTGAAAAACACAACGCACAGAATTCTGACTAATTGTATAGGGTTGAGAAATCTGATGATAATAATTATCAAAACTAAGGTTACTTAAATTGAATACCGAAAGGCCTTTAAATGTACCCAACCACATATTGCCATCTGCATCTTTACTAATACACCTTACATTGTTATCGGCAATGCTGTTTTTATTTGCCTGATGCACAAAAAAAGCAGTTTTAGCGCTTAAGGTTTCATATTTGATCAGGCCATGGCCTTCAGTGGCTGTCCAAAGGTTTTCGCCATCAATATATACATCGTTTACTGCCGGTTTATCAACGCCGAGGTTTATTTTGGTAAGGTAATGGCTTTGTCCCCTAAATTTAAAGAGCCCAACTTCGGTACCAATCAATAGGTCCTGGTTCCAGGCACCGATGTATGAAATTTTTTTGATGCCATGTTCCAGTGCATTAAAATTAACCTGCTTAAACTGGCCGGTACCTGCTTCGAGTTTAAAAATACTGCCTGCAATGGTGGTTGCCCAGATGTTGTGTTTGGCATCTTCTGTAATGGAAGATACATACCACTCGCCAAGGCTGCGGGGAAGTTTGTAATTCACAAAATTATCTGCTGCATAATTATAGCGACTGATGCCCTGGTTTCCGCCAACCCACATGGTTCCTTTATGATCGATAAACAGGCTGCGGATATAATGTGATTGCAGGCCATTTTTATCACCTTCTACCGGGCGGTACACCCTAAACCCCTTACTGTCGTAGCGGTTTAATCCGTCCTGTGTCGCCATCCAGATAAAACCGAGGCTATCTTGTTTAATTGCAAAAACCGTACTTTGAGATAATCCCTTATCAACCGAAATATTACGAAAATAACGTTCCTGTAACTGTGCCTTAACATTGCTTCCGGTAAAAAGCAAACCAATAGCAATTACAAAAACAGCCAGCCAGCGGTATGTGCTGATGGTTGAGTCAGGTTTTTTAAAGGTTGTTTTTTGAACCATGGTTTTTCAAATTTAACAATTCTAATCGAATGGTCGTTATTCCGTTTTATCATCCCCGCTTATCACGAGGATGCGTGAAAGCAGTGGTTTTATCGCCACCAGGAAATTATAATTCTACTCAAATTTGTCACATTGAGCTTACTGAAAAATCAAAACAATAATCAAATATCTAATATTTAAGCAGGGGCCTTCGATAAGTTATCATTAACAGATCCAATACAATGGTTGTCATTGCCGGGGAGCTGCGATGAAGCAATGATGATTTATCGAGGCATATTGCCATCATAGCGTTCCGCTGTCACTTATATCAATTTTATACAATAAATCACCTCACAGGATAACAATTCTATATCTTAATCACGCATCCTGTAATTATTCTTTATCATAAATTGCAACATCAGGCAGTTTATCTATAACTTCCTGTTTATTCAGTTTAGCACCGTTCTGCTCCAATAAAATGGAGCTGCCAGGCATAGCCGGTTTATATATTTTGCTGTTAAAAGTGATTGGTAAATCACCGTAATTAAATAGTGATCCTGCCTTTTTGCCCAAAACCTGCAATGAAGCTTTTTTATTGCCATCAAGCTGTACCTGGATCTCCCAATCACCTACCTGTAAATGATACAGGCCATTTGCATCCGATAAAGTTTTGATAATTTCAGTTTTGCCATTTTTTACCTGGATGAGGGTTAAAAACCTAAACTTTTGTGCAGGTAATGAAGTAATGCCTGCATGCCACTGATCTTTATATTCTCGTAACTTTCCTCCGCTGCCGGTAAGCTTCATCCAGTTTACGGCAGGCTCGGTAAAATTGTGATGTACCTTTAAGCCAATAGCAGCGTTAGCGAATATACTGGCATCCAGCTGCCCGGTTTCCGTTTTTATTGTAAAATGCTGTTGAACGGATTTTTCACTTTTCTGTGCTTCAATGGTATAATTGGGTGAGTGAAACTGTGTAGTCCATTTTACTGATTTTTCAGCTTCCAGCTCATCGTACAATATAATGTAATTACCATCTAACTGCAACATGTGCCTGCGGTACAAAGTTACATGAGGGTTGCCATGGCCATTGGCTGGCGTTGGCACTAAATTAATTTGTTTAAACCTGTCCAGCCAAAATTCACTTTTAATATCGCCGTAAGCATTGCTGGCATCGCCAAGTGCATATTGAATATGCTTGCCAGAAATAGCCCTTGGTATCCAGCCATAACCTTCTTCTCCTAGTTTTTGTCCAAGGCTATCGGCCAGTATGGTGCTATAGGCCCTTGATGTGCGGTAATATAACAAATTGTGTTTATCACTAAAATTGCTGTAGTAGCCAGAGGCACCCAACACCACTTTACCCTGATAATTAACGGTAATGGCATTTTGTGCAGCGTGCCCATGACCTGAAGAACCAAACGGACTACTGAGCAGGTAGCTGGCCAGCTCTTGATCGGGCTTAGCTAAATCCCCATGCATGGCCTCTACACCCACATCGGCAAATAATTTCGATTTTGGTAAATCAACAGGGGCTTTTTGGGGGAACTGTTGTGCTGGTTTGTAATTTAACAACCTAAACAGCAAATAATCATCATTACCTGTAAAAAATTCAGGATTATTGGTTTTCACCTCGTTTACATACCAGTTTAAATAGGGATTGTTAATTTTTAAAGCAATGGCTTCGGCAAACTGACCTTGTCCTTTATTTACATTTGGCATATTTTCCCACATATCGCCTATAGCCGTTGATGCCGATTTCGGCGGATTGGTATATAACATATAATCGGGTAAACTTTGCATCCATGGCAGTTTAAAATAGTTTACCCCTGTACAATCGCCAAAAAGTTGCGACAAGTAAATAATTGATCTGTAATTTACCTTAAAATAGCCGTTTCCTTCGTGCCAGCCCCCATCGGTGGTACCTAAAACAGGAAAACGTGCCGACCATACTTCGTAGAGATAACTGAGCCATTCTTTAGCTTCAGGTATCTCATTTACAACAGGAATGGTACCAATGGCCAGGTTCCGCATGGTAATTTGCCAAACATGGTTATCACTCACATGCAACTCAAAACGATTGGGTAAATGATCGAAAATAACTTTCGCCCGTTTTTTGATCATTTTTTTAAACTGATCTTTTTCATTGCTGGTTAAACGATCATACCCCACATCGTAAAACCAACCTAAAGCTTCGAGCACTGCTCCATTATTAAAATCGTCTCGGGTGGCATAATGTTTGTCAGGATCCATGCCCAGGAGGTTGATGGCCCTTCTTTTTGCATCAACAATAAAGCGGTCATCGTGGGTTAACTGGTAAGCAATACAAAGGTCGCGTACCGGACTACCCACTATATCTCCAAAATCATGGTACATCCTGTCCATCAATCCTTTTTTCTCCAGGCTGGTTTTTCCTGTTGTATCAATGTCTCTCACAGGTTTTTCGGTAGGTAAAGGCGCTTTCATTAACTTTTCTGCATAACCGATAAACTTTTTTGCTTCAGGGTTTTGCAGATTGTTGCTGTAAAATTCGTTTCCAATGGCATGCATATTCCACAACCTGGGGTGTTGTGCTTCATTACGTTTAAGAACTTCAGCTAATGGAGGCGATACTTTTTGGCTGCTGTATTTGGCGTCTATTTTAAAATCATATACGGGCGACCAGCTCCATTTATTAGTTCCTTTTAATGCATAACCATATTTCCAAAACCATTTGCCTGGCTGTAATGCCTGATGTAAGGGATAAACCGCCCAGCTTTGAATATCACTTTTAATTAGTGAGGTTTTAAAAGCATTATCGCGGGCCAGCATTACCTGATAACGGACATTGCCAATATTAGGATCTTCGGGTACTTCGCTCCCACTCTCCATAGGCAATACCATGTTTTTACCATTGGTTGCCGGCCACAATAAAGCAGGCGCATTGGTAGGTACCGTAATGCCATTTACAGGATAAGGCCATTCGCGTACCCGTGCATGCAATTTTTCGGCAGTAGGTTTAATTACGCCAGGCTGTTGCTGAGCCAGGGCATTTAGTGAGAGTAGCGTAAAAATTGGGATTATTATTTTTTTCATTGTTTGTGGTACGGTTCTATTTTTTTATTTGGGCGTGCCCCTGCGGGTCGGGCTATTCGCTACAAGTCCCTGCTGCGCTGTGGGCTTTGCGCTGCTATCCCTCACGCAAATCAATCTCAGCGGTAAAATCGCCTACAAACCAGCTGTAAATTTATCGCCGTTTGTTTTACACCATTGTTTTAAGTAATTTCTCATTGTAATCAGCTTCTTTTTAAAAGCAGTATTTACGGCAAGGTTGTTCATTTCGCCAGGGTCTTTGGTTAAATCAAACAATTGTTCTTTTATCTCACCTTTGTTATAAACAATGTATTTAAAATCGTTGGTAATGACCGATCTGCCGCTAATTCCCAATAAATCTTCATTATCAGCAAAGTCGGTTTCGATCACTAAAGTATCGCGTAAGTTTTTACCGGGGTCCGTTAGTTTTTTGCTAATATCAATCCCTTTTAAATACGCTGGCTTTTTTATACCGGCCAAACCGCAAATGGTTGGAATCATATCCGTACCATTGCATACCAGCATATCATCGGTACGCGATTTTATAGATCCATCCATTTTCGAAATGATAAATGGCACTTTCGAGGCTTCTTCGTACAAAATCTGTTTCTGGTTCCAGCTGTGGCCTGCATAACCATCACCATGATCGGCAGTAAAAATAATGATGGTATTTTTTTCTACACCGTATTTTTTGAGGGTATAAAGTACCTGACCGATATAATCATCTACTTTTTCTACCAAACGGTTATAAGCCCAGCGGTATTGGCGCCATTTCTCTGGTGTATAGTTTACCGAAGGATAGGTACGTAAACCAACTGTTTTTTGCTGATCGCGGACAATTTTTGGCTCGTTAGCCGGAATTTGCCAGTTGGCCGGTAATTGCGGGCATTGATCAGCCGGAGGAACATCTTCCAATACATCCATTTTTAAGGCCTCGCCCCTTGCCCATTCGCAAATATCGTGTGGGTTTAAAAAAGAGGCCACTAACAAAAATGGCCTGTCTTTATTTTCTTTAATAAAACGGGCACAGTAAGAAGGGGTTGCGCCATCGTTATAATCTAAAAAACTGGTATTTTCTATGTATCCAAAGCCGTGTTGGCTTATCTTGGTGGTGGGCACAGGCAAATGCCATTTACCAACATAGCCTGTTTTATAACCGCCATTCTGTAAAATTTTGCCCATCATGAGCAAACTATCTGGCCATTGACCATCCTTTTCTACGGCATTACCTACAAAACCGGTTTCGAAAGGCATTTTACCACTAAAAATGGAGGTGCGTGATGGGGTACATAATGGTTGTGCACAATAAGCCTTGGTAAAACGGACCCCATTTGCAGCCAGTTTATCCATTGCAGGAGTATGCAAATCCTTATTTCCCGCATTGCTCATGGCATCAGCCGTTTGCTGGTCGGTCATGATGATCAATATATTGGGTTTATTGCTGGTTTGGGCATTGGCCACTGTTGCTAAAAAAAACAACAGGCAAAGTATATTATATTTCATATCGCGGGATTATTTCTAATAGCGAATTTAGTTATCGTTACCCGTAACAAGTTTAAAGTATGGTTAAAATAGATGCAGTTTTGTTGAAATTAAGGCTGTAGGATTAAACAATCAGGCGCTACGTAAATAAAAAACTCCTGCCTCTGCTTTAATTTGTAACAAAAGAATAAAAATCATCAACAACAAATCCATCTCACTTAAAAAGATATCAATTATGGAATAAACGCCTATCTATATTATTTTAATGACTTTGAGAAGAAGTATAAATTTTCCCTCCAATTAAGTTCACATCCTTTGTTTCGACTGTTTGAAATTTTGGCACCATGTAAGCGTATAAAGGATAAGGCCATGAAATTTGGCCTGGCTTTTCTTCAAAAGCCTTTAGATATCTGATATAAATCGACACGTTAAATTTATCACTCCCTGTTTTTTTAGTATTAAAACCTAAGGCCTGGCCAATCCTGATTTTCTGTCCAACACTAACCCAAATACCTTTTTTTAGTCCTTGGTAAGTAGCCATTGTACCATCTTCGTGTTCGATTGCAACAGCATTCATGTTGTTCGTGTTTGCTACTCCGTTATTTAACTCAACAATATCTTTTATCTGGATAACCAAGCCCCCGCGGATTGCGACAACAGTATCCTGTTCCGCTGTATAAAACAAATGCAGCTTATCTTCATCAATAATCTTTTTGCCTAGTTCGTTAGTTGGATACAGCGCCGATCTTCTAACGAGCATCTTTTTTCCATTCGAATATGGAAGTATGTAATTGTAATTGCTATCAATTTTTGGGTTAAGTTCACCTTGTGTATAAAAACAACGGTATAATAGGATGGTTTGCTGACCATTAAAATAGCTTTCTGTTAAATTACCAGACTGTTCATTCCCTCTAAAATTTGAACGCTGACCAGGAAGCACTTTGTCAACAACTTGTGCTGTTAAATTATTCCCAGGTACGGTTGTAATATTTCTAACATTATTCTTTTGCACGAAAGATTCGCGGTAAACTATAGGTGATTGTGCCAATCCACTGGAAAATAAAAGCGTATAACTACCAGGTAGCATTTTATGTGAGGTTATATTAATTGCTTTTTCATTATTTACAGACAGTTGTATTTCTATGGGTGGTTTCCTTTCGATTTTCACATTCTTTATTGTATCAGCTTGTTGTGCGATAGAGGGCAATGCTAAAAATATATTGAAGATTAAAAGCGCTAAATTAAGTTTCATTTTGTTCTCGTTAAGAATTAATAAGTATTGTATGTCTTGTTGGCAATCGTTCTTTTGTATTTCATATATATAACAAGTAAATCCATTTATGGCACTTTTTACGTCCCATGTTTTGTTTGCCGGAACAAGTTTCAAAATGTCATCATGGTCATTTATATGTTTCAGTTGGTGAAACCTTTACCCAAACTTATTTTTAATTTTCTGGTACCTCAACAAGGCTTCTAAAAAGTAATAGTCGGCGTAAATTAATCCGGCATCTAATTCCGATTTCCGCAGAAAGTTACCTGTTGCATGTTTTAACAAAAAGACACCTTGTTTGCTGGTGTTCAAATATGTTGGAGACGCTAAACTTTCTAATATTTTTTCTCCGGCCTCAAAATATTTTTCACCATTTTCAGGAGCGATTGCAGCCAGTTCCATTAATCCTGATGCCAGCAAGGCAGCTGCCGAAGCATCCCGCATGGTCGGTAATTTTGGTGCATTATAATCCCAGTACGGAACCATGTTTACCGGCATATTCGGGTTATTTAAAATATAGCCGGCAATGTGCTCTGCCTGTTGTAAATATTCTTTTTTATGGGTGTATCTGTACATGGTGGCAAAACCATATAACCCCCAGCTCTGGCCGCGGCTCCAGGCGGCAGTAGCCGGATTATCATTACCATTGTTCCAATCGCGCTTACGCATTTTACCTGTTACCGGATCATAATCTACCACATGCGAACAGCTAAAATCGGCACGGTATTGATTTTTCATGGTGGTATTGGCATGGTTAACGGCAACTTTATAGAAGGTGCTATCACCAGAAAATTCGGTGCCATTCATCAACAATTCCAGGTTCATCATGTTATCAATAATCACCGGAAATTGCCAATCTCGTTTAACATCGGGGCTCCATGACATAATGGATTTAACGGTTGGGTTATACCTGGTAATCGCGGTTTTTGATGCCTGAATAATCACTTCTTTATATTTCGGGTTTTTAGTCAAACGATAACCATTTCCATAACTATACTGGATCATGAAACCAATGTCGTGATCTTTAACAAAAAACTTATTATTTTCTACCAAGGCAGTGGCATATTCGGCTTTTTTAAGCATATCCTGGTCTTTAGTCGCTTCGTAAACCATCCACAAAGCGCCAGGATAAAAACCACTGGTCCAGTCTGTTATTTCACAAAAGCCCTTTTCGTTAGAGCGGGGCAACCTGCCTGTTGTTTTTACAATTTCGAATGCATTATTGGCATATATTTTTTCCAGTTCAAAAATCGATGCAATTTTTTCGTCTGTAAGTTCAGTAGAAGATGTTGTGGTACAGGCCATGCCAAGGCCTATTACAAAGGTTATGCAGGTATTTATTATGGTTTTGTGCAGGATTGTTTTATTAATCATATTGGATATAATATGGTTTATGATTATTTCTTTGGAATTTCGATATTAATTGGCGCTGCATTATATAATTCGGCCTGGTAGTTGTAAAAAGCTTCATCACGTTTATCGGCCAGCTCGGCTACAATTTTCGATCCCTTGCCCTCAGCAGTTATGGTAACGTATTCGCCTGCCCGTGGGTAAACGCCACCGTATGTAAACTTGTACTGCCCAGGTTTTAAAAGCTGTGAGGTATGAAACACCAATTGCTGTTGATTAATGTTGGGTGTTGGGTTACTTACGGTTAACTTCCAGCTGTTACCGGCATCTTTCAAAATCAACAATACCGGGCTTTCGGCAGATAATGTGGTATTGCCCAGGCTGATGTTAGAAGCTTTAAAGAAAACAGCCTCCCATGTTTTTTCGCTTTGTATGTAAACGCCATGAGCCTCACCATCTTTTTTGTAAATAATGTCATTCGTATATTTTTCTAGCACAGCAGTCATTTCATCTGCCGAAACATTGGGCACCAAACAATAGAAATAACCTTTGGTAGGTTCAGGATTTACACCATGGTTAACTGAAATGATAAAATTGGGCACTTTACTGGCCATTGCCGGATCGGTAGTGTTTACCTCTTTACCCGTTTTAACCAACAGCTGCTCTTTTCCTTCAGGGAGAATGATATAACCTTTATCGCCAGTATGCAGCCATAAAGGGCCATTAATATCGTATTTCAAATTCACGGCATCACCCGGCTGGATCACTTCTTTTATACCATCATGAAAAATAGTAAGGGGCTGCAAAAATGCAGATTGATCTAAAGTGGTTACTATATCTTTTTGCTGACCTGCCCTGATCCGTTTGATGTTGCTGCCCATCGCAATAATTTTATCGCCAATAAAATAATAGCTTTTATAAGCTGATGCCGAGCTGTAGGTTTCACTTGGCAAATGATGATAAATGGCCACGCCATTTTCCCCATCGGCAGTTACACCTGCTACTTCATTGGCTCCGGGCAACGATGCTTGTGCACCACCCTCAGTTGGCATAGGATCGGTACGCCACTCTTCGGTTAGCCCAGGTAAAGCATGGAAATCCATGTTTTTCAATACCTTATCCGAATATTCATCGCCATTAATTTTTAAAGGCATAATGCCGTAACCGGCATACCATGATTTTCGCACTTTGTCAAAATCTTCTGCACCTACCGTACGCTTCGATTTTAATTTCACCGATACATAAAAAGGTTTTTCATTTTCGCCCCGGCGGTGCGTTAAAAACTCATTTACCCAATACGCATCAGTGCCGGAATATTGGTAGGTATTATTTTTGATTTTGGTATAAACCTGATCCAATGCACTTTGATTAGTTAATTGGGTATTTTCACTTTTCGATTCTTTTAATTCAGCAATAGTAGGCAAATAGGTATTGGTCACAAAATCCTGCAGGTCGCTCATAAATGACCGTCCGGTAATTAAGAAATCAAAACGGCCTTTATAAATCAGTTTAGGATATATTCTTTCCAACCGATCGGCTGGAAACTGGTAAGCAGCATTATCCAATTTAAAATCGGTATTTTTTAATTGATTAAAACCAATTAACCCATCAGTAAGCCATTCGAAGCCATAAGCCACCATTACTGCATCAGTAGCGTGGTCTACGTGGTGCGAAACCGTTCCATCGGGTTGGAAACCAGATTGTGCATATAAATGGGCAGGTACATTATATTTAGTTAACCACCTGGCCACATCGGCCACTACTCCATTGGGGCTCCAACCGTACGAATAACTGAAATTTTTAAATGGTTTGTTTTTATAATAATCGGTATACCAATATTGCACATAAGTTAACGGACGGTTATAATCGGCCCAAACAATAGGCATTGCCAGCATCCAACGCGAGCGGTGGCCCAGATTGGCATCGGCCCAGGCACCAGATGAGCGTAAGGTATCGGTTAAATTACCCCAGCGGTTATCGGGATCGTTAATGGCCCTGCGACTTTCAATTTCGGCCATCTGCGTCTGAAAAAACCTGACCAAATCGTAATAAACACGTTCTGCCTGCTTATCGCCATTTTTAATTTCTTTCACCATATCCGGCATAAGGTGAACCGCCGGGGCGATTAATGCATCAGAAATAGACCATTGGTGTGTAGCCACCTGATTTTCGATAACTTTATATTTAACCAGATTTGAAAAGCCATCACCGGTTTCGTTGCCAATTGGTTTCCCTTCTACTTTTACATCGCCCCCTTCAACAGGCACAGCTTCTGTATAAGCAATAAGTGCTTTATATATGGCACTTTTTAACTGTTCCCTGGCTTGTGGATCGCCATTTGGCCCGTACTTTTTTGATTTGGCATAGGCATAACCTAAACCACCAATGTTATTGGCTACCTGTTCCCAATCGTACTCAATTTTTTTGCCTTTGGGCTTGTAAACCATCGGGCTTACGCCGTAAAAACCAAATGCCGCAAATTTGCCATTATTGGTTTCAAGCTCGGTTATCATTTCTGCAACTTTATCATCCTTGAAATTTTTCCGGCCATACATACGTTGCCCCTCTTTTGATACCGTATAGTCTTTACAGCGATTGTAAAGCGTTTGCAAAAGGGTTTCATTAACCACTTTTACAATAACAGCAAAAGTGTTGATCGTTTTTGGCCCATCCTTCAATACAACAGTTAACTGATGCCTGCCTAAGGTTTTATCATCCAATTTGGTGTTTGCTAACAAAATCCCCATCATTCTGCCTTGCGGATCAAAACGGGTTTCCAATCTGAATAAATTATTCTCTTGTTTTGTTATAAAAAAGCTGTAGCTTTTTGGGATGGGGCTGGTTAACACATCCTTATTACGCTCCAAATGGATACGCCCAATAACTTCAGCATTTTTTGCACTGTTTACCTGAATATCGAAATAGTTGGCGAATATTTTTTCTTGTGCCGAGGCTGCAGCAAAAGTGGCACAGAAAAGCAGGGATAGTAATATTTTTTTCATTGGAATATTTTGAAAGTTATTGTATTTATCAGAACCGTTTGTATCCTTATTAATCTATCGATCCGGCTTTCATTTTCTTTTCAGGTATAAATTCTTTTTTCTTAGCCAGTCCATCCAGTTTTATCGTAATTACCGATGCGATGTTATCGGGTGCAGTATTAGGCAATCCTTCAATCTCTAGGCTACCTGCATCATTTTGTGTTAACTTCAGTTTTACGTTATCACCGGTTAATTGTGCGCTCAAAGCTTTATTGCTTAATCCTGCTAATTTCAGCTTACCGTTAGCTGGCCAGTTAAAAACTGATAGGTACAAAGTGGTATTACTTTTATTGTCTTTTGCGGTAATCCTGCCCCAATCTACATTGGCAACCGGGTTGGTATGGGTACCATAAATGGCTTCACCGTATTTTTTCATCCACTTGCCCATTTCTTTTAAGCGATCCACACTTTCCTTTGGAAAAGTACCATCTGGCTTAGGCCCAACATTTAATAAAAAATTCCCTCCTTTTGAGGCAATATCAATCGTATTACGCAACAGTTCTTCTGTCGATTTCCATTCATGGTCGCCGGTACGGTATCCCCAGGTACGGTTCATGGTCATACAGGTTTCCCAATCTTTACCATCAAGTTCGGCCAGGTTAGGTATTTTCTGTTCCGGGGTTTTGTAATCGCCGGTATTTCCGCCGCCCAACCTATCATTGGTAATCATATTTGGTTGAAGGGTTTTTGCCATATCAATCATTTTTTTTGCCTGCTCTTTAGATAATCCACCTGGTGTATCCCACCATAAAACCGATATATCGCCATAATTGCTCAGCAATTCTTTTACCTGCGGATAGGATACCTGGTTAAAATAATCATCAAAAGTTTTGCTTTGCTGTAAAGGGTCCCAGCTGCCTTTGTGTGCCAGCGTGTAAGCATCAATTTTAGCACTATCGGGGTTTAGCCAACCTTGTTTCATTACCCTGCGACCTGTTATCCCCCCTGGGTTTACCCAATCCTGCGATTGCGAATAATAAATCCCGAACTTAATGCCATACTTTTTGCAGGCTTCGGCCAATGGTTTAATGATATCTTTGCCATAGGGCGATGCCTGAACAATACTCCAGTTGCTTGCTTTGGTATCAAACAAGGCAAACCCATCGTGGTGTTTGGCGGTAATTACAATATATTTCATACCTGCATTTTTAGCCATTTGCACCCAGGCTTCGGCATTGTATTTTGCGGGATTAAAATGCTGGGCAGTATTTTTATATTCCTGCACAGGTACCTTCATTCTGTTCATTAACCATTCGCCGTTTTTTACAATTTGCTCATGCCCACGGTAAACCCCTCCAAACTGTGCATATACACCAAAGTGGATAAACATACCTAAACGGGCTTCGCGCCACCAGGCCATTTTAGCATCTTCGGTATTAGCCTGAGGTGTTGTTTGGGCAAATACCGAAGAAATACACCTTATAAAAAAAATAGAGAATATAAACAATGTTGGTTTGATGTTTATTTTCATGATGTTACTTTAACAGGTCTATATTGGTTAATTGATGTTACTAATATAGAAATAAGCGATGCGTACCTACTTTCGGATATCGCCAAAATAGTTTAGAATTTGAGTAAAAAACAAAAGGAGCCACATTTAGCGACTCCTTTCAGGTTAAAAATTATTTTGCAACTAGCTTTAAATAAAGCTTATCATTTTAAATTTACAGTTTAGATGCTTTTTGTTTCTCTCTTAATTTTGTCGCAAAATCTTTCCACGCTTGCGATTGCTCAGGTGTTAAAATGGTACTTTCTTTAATTGCTCTTTCTTTGTCATAAGCTTTCAACTTTTCCTTTTTTTGCTCATCCGTTAAAGAAGCATCTTCCGATATCGCTTTTTTGGCTTTACCGACCTCTGCAATCAAATCATGCATTTTTTGCTTGTTTTCATCACTTAGCTTCATCTCTGTAAATACAGAATCGCGAAGTTCTTTCATACTTTTTGGCTTGTTTTGCGCAAAAATTACTGTGGTGGCCAACATTAGGCCGAATAATAAAAGTGCTTTTTTCATCATTTTTTTGATTTATATACTTAATATTAATAGCCAGGGTTTTGAACAATAACTTTGTTAACATCCACTTCTGCTGCAGGGAACGGAAAGAGTTCGTGCTGGTTGGCTTTAAAATTATCGAAAGCCAAATAAGTGTAATTTGCCCGGATAATCGATTTCGTTAACGCAATATTTTTGCCCAATAAATTCCATCTGATTAAATCACCTCGTCTGGTACCTTCAAAACACAATTCGAATGCCCGTTCTTTTGTCAAAGCATCAAAAAACGCCTGTTTACTTAACCCCGATGGTAAATCTGCATCTGTATTGGTTGGTTTTGGCAAGATCGTAGCTACGGCAGTGGCCGCGCTTGCATATTGAAATATTACACCGGTTGCTGCCGCAGTAGAATTTCCTGTAGTATGTGTAGGCGCCGTAGCATTTGATTTTCCTGCTGCAGTTACACGATAATAATTATTGCCGCTTTTTACATAAGCATTTGCTGCGTAATCCGTATTGGCTGCCCAATTGTTAACATTAGCCGGCCATGGCGTTGGGATCACCACAGTTGGTGCATTGGTATATCCATAACCTGCATTTAAGGTATTAGGATAACCTGTACCTCCGGTAACCGCGATAATCGGGCCTAAAGAACCATTCGTAGTAACTAAATTGGCACTGCCGATAGCCCCTGTTCCACCACCACCTGTTATGGTAAAATTAGGCAAAGTTACATAACCAGAACCCGGAGAGGTAAGCTGGATAGATACACTGTTACCATTACTGTTAACGCCAAATCCACGTCTTCGTACCTCATTAATAGCATCGTAGGCTAAAGTATTCGGACCACCATTTAATTCGTTCTCTACCTCTGCGCGCATCAGCAGCACATCCGAATAACGCATCAACACCGTATTGATATTGGTACTCTGTTGCTCTTGAATTGTGTTTGCCTGGTATTCCCTGCTCCACTTGGCTACTTTCCACTGCTCTTCCTGTCTAGATACCACCAATGGTAATTTTATCCCGTTAGCATCAATGGTATAGGTTGCAATACTAAAATCTCTTCTCAGGTCTTTTGTATTAAACCAATCGAAAAACGGTTTCATCACTTGTACCCTGCCGTTGGTGTTTTTATATACCCCGGTTGCTACGTTTGGCGCAGTAAAAGTACCAAGTGTATTGCCACCACTGCTGGAGTTATACTGGTTGTAAATGGCAATTTCAAACAAACTTTCTTTAGGCTCCAGTATAGATTGGTTCTGATTTTTAAACACCTGTGTAAAATCTGGGTTTAAACTGTAAATACCACTACCAATTACTGCATCAAGCTGTTCTTTTGCCAACACATAATAATCTCTGTAATTGGCAGGCTGTTCCATTACACCAGCACCACCTTTATTGCGTAAAGAGAAACCACCGGCATACAAAGCAACACGGGCCAATACTGCCTTGGCACCCCATTTATTGATGCGTTCATCGGTAGGTAAGGTTGCAGGAAGCAATTCCGAACCTTCTTTCATATCTTTTATAATCTGCTCATATATCTTATACCTGTCAGTACCGGCAACTGCAAAATTCTCACCAGCTTGTGATGGAGTAAGTTTAAAGGGAACATCACCGAAGAGCCTTACCAAATCGAAATAACAATAACCCCGTAAAAATTTTGCCTCGCCCAACATCCGGTTAAGCGATGCTTTTTGAGCATCGGTACCATTGGTATAAGTACTCATTTGCGGAATTTGGGAAATTACCACGTTGGCCCTGTCTACCCCTTGATTGAGTGCAACCCAGGTTTGATCGAGCGCTGCACTTTCTTTGGTGATTGCATAGTGTGGAAGTGCTCGCCATGGGTTAACGTCAACCGAGCCGTCTATTTGAGAAATATCGGTATCATTATCATAAACAGCATTAACGTACCAGGCATAGGTTGCCTGGGTACCAAGTGATTGGTAAATGCCTAATGTGGCCATGTAAGCCTGATTTTCGTTCTCGAAAAAATTGGCACTTGTGAATGAAGAATAAGGATCTGCTTCAAGTGCTTTCTTGCAAGATGATGCTGCAAGTGTTAAGCATAAAATGCCAACTAAAAAGCTATTATTAATTAAATTTCTTTTCATAATGATTTCTTATAATGATACATTAAGTCCTGCTACAATTGATCTTGCCCTTGGATAAGCACTAAAATCTACAGATGGTGTAAGTGCACCTCTAATCGCACTAACCTCTGGATCATAACCTGAATATTTTGAAAATACATAGAGATTATAGGCTGTAACATAAATCCTTAATCTATCTATTTTGACTGCACTTAACCAACGTTTTGGAAATGTATAGCCTAAACTTACATTGTTGATCCTTAAGAAAGATCCATCCTCTACCATCTGATCATACAAACGCCGATCAGTACTGCCAATTGTACGTGGAATGGTTTTACCCTGGTTCAAGGCTTCCTGCTCGGCTGGAGTAGCAAGCTGTCCGTTGGCGTTAATGGTTGTCCATCTATTGCTTTGATAAGAAAAAGCATTACCATACTCGCCAATGATCTGCATATTCAGCCTGTTGGCATTATACACCTTATTCCCTGTAACGAAGTTAATGAACACGCTCAGATCAATACCTTTATAACTGAAGGTGTTGTTTAAACCGCCGGTAAATTTAGGGTTACCGTTCCCCAATATTGTCCTGTCATTATTATCAATTTTACCGTCACCGTTCAAATCTTTATATTTCAAAAAACCAGGCCTTGGTGTTACTGCATCCGTAACCACGCCACTTTTTAAGGTATAAACATTTGTAGTTGGATCGTAGTTAAAATCTGAAACCTGGTACAATCCATCCTGAACCCAGCCGTACATGTTACCAACCGATTCACCCACCTGTAGAATATAGTCATTAGTGGTTGTATAACTAGGCACCACCATTGAAGATTCATTATCACTAAGTTCCAATACCTTTGTTTTATTGAAAGCGAAGTTTAGGGTACTGTTCCAGCTAAAATTTTTACTGGCTACATTTACCGTATTTAGGGTAAGTTCTAAACCTTTACTTGAAGTAGAGCCAATATTACGCAGTTGCGTGGCGAAACCAGAACTTGCCGGAATACGTGACCTATATAATAAATCTTTCGATTTGTTATTATATAATTCTGCAGTCATGGTAATGCGTTGTTTAAACAACCCTATATCCAGGCCTAGATTGGTGCTTTGTAATGCTTCCCATTTCAGGGCCGGGTTAGATAAAGCATTTAATCCTACACCGATTACGGGTTGGTTTTTTAAAGGGTAACTCAGGTTACCAAACGTACCGAGGGCTAAATAGTTATCAATCCTGTTATTTCCGGCAACACCATAACTAAACCTCAATTTCAACTCAGAAAGATTTTTAAAAGACTTCATAAAATCTTCGTTTATAATTTTCCAGGCTACTGCAACGGAAGGAAACACTCCCCACCTGTTTTCTGGTCCAAATTTCGACGAACCATCATAACGCAAACTACTTGTTAACAAATATTTACCTTTATAAGAATAGTTTGCCCTACCAAAGAAAGAAAGCATTTTATCGTCTTCAGCTGAGGTAACAGGAATATCAGAAAGTGTTGCAAAACCAAAATTGTCCCAACCTAAATTTTCAGTAGGAAATGCGGATGCCCTGAAGGAAAGCCCTTCGTTATAATTGTAAATATATTCCTGGCCTAGTGTAACATCCAATTTATGGTCTTTAGCAAAAGTATTGGCATAGGTTAAGGTATTGTTATAATTAAATCTGGTTGACACACTTTGCCTAATTGCACCAAAAGGGCCGCCAGAACGTATGGCAACAGCAGAGGCAGCCTCTGTAAACTCTTTGGTTTTATCTCCGTTATCAGAGTAGCTTACCAATCCACGATAAGTTAGATTTTTTAAGAACTTATATTGTAAAGTAGCGTTCATATTTAATGAGCGCTGCCTGCGCTCCCTTAAACTACTTTGAGCTGCAGTAACAGGATCCTGAAAGGTTGGAGAACTCGGGTTGGGATCTAAAGGATCTATATTGCCGCTTAGCAAATCCTCATCCGAACCAACCAAACCAATAATTGGCCTGTACTGCAATACATTTTGAAGAAAACTTAAGCGGGTATTACCACCGTCGTTTGTACCTATACCAGTAGTTTTCTGGTTAGAATAGTTTACAATTGCGCTTACCGTTAGCTTATTGTTCAGGTTATGGGTAAGGGTAAGTTTGGCGATGTCTTTATCCGAACCACTTCCCACCATAATACCTTCATCTTGATTATGTGAGTAAAAAGCATTAAACTGGGTTTCATTACTTCCACCACTAAAGCTGAATTTATGATATTGGTTCATGGCATTTTTTCCAAGTAACAAGTCCTGGTAATTGTTGCCTGGCCTGTTCAGAAAATTTTTCTGAAGGTCTGCAAAAGGCCCGTAAGCTTTGGTAATTTTATCAATCACTGTTGCGTTAGTAGAATTTGCCGCTACTTCATATTGTGCCAGGGCATACTCATAACTGTTAAACAAAGGCAGTTCCCGGGTAATGGCTTTTACGCCTATATAATTATCGTAGCTAATTCTGATTTTCCCAGCCCTGATTTTTTTCGTAGTAATTAATATTACTCCATTTGCACCTCTGGCGCCATAAATAGAAGTAGAAGACGCATCTTTCATCACATCTACCGATTCAATATCTGTTGGATCTAAAAATGCCAGACCATCAGTTTGAGGCACACCATCTACCACATATAATGGTTCGTTACTTTGTGTAATAGACATTCCACCACGTAAAGTAATGCTTGGTGTTGCACCCGGAGTACCATCCGGCATTGATATTTGAAGCCCTGCAACACGGCCCTGTAAAGCCTGTGCAACGTTTTGAATAGGCGTTTTCGCAATTTCTTCACCCTTAACAGATGATATGGCTCCTGTTAAATCTCCCCTGCGGGTAGTTTGACCGTATCCTACAACAACCACATCATTCAGGCTATTGGCCTCATCAACCAATATCACGCTTATGGTTGTTCTTCCTTCTACTTTACGCTCAACCGTTTTAGTACCCAGGTATTTAAAAACCAGTGCCGCATCTTTGCTAACCTTAATCTGATAGTTACCATTATTATCAGTAATTACAGCATTGGCTTTACCCTTTTCAGAAATTGTAGCTCCCGGTATAGGCTGTTCTTTAGCATCTTTTACGGTACCTTTTACCGTAATAATTTCCTGGGCATAAGAAATCTGAAAGCTCAGGAGGCATAAGATATATAATAAAAATTTTTTCATGTTTTTTTTTATAATTTATGTGAAACGGTAAATACTTGTGGTAGTGCCATTTTTAATAAAACCGTTGGCATATGTTATTACACTGGCCCTTGGCATAGGTTCATCAAAAGATTCTGAAGCAACAACACTTGTGATCTCTTTTACGCCGTTTAGCCCAATTAATTCAAATCCAGCCTGAGTGGTATTGGTCTCATTTTTATTTTCGTAAGCTGCACTTAGGCCGCTTATTCCTGAATCGTTTGCAGTTAAAGGATCAATCACTCCGGCAGCATTTCTACGGTAGCCTACCCACGGTCTCACAAACGCTAAGGTAGCTGGATCAGTTACAGGGTATGCTGTAATTAACTGTCTGATTTGTGCCGAATGCCTGGCTTCAACAGTATGTATTTGTGCTGCAGTTGATAATACGGTATTGTTTGTTCTTAAAAACTCAAACTGGCCTTTATAAGCCCTTACGCCTAAATCTTCAAATACCATGGCTAGTTTTAAGAAAGTAGGGTAATTAATAGCAATAGTAGCACCAAAAGCCGGCAAGGTAGTTCCACGTCTCGTATCAATCTCTGAAAATGGAATTGCTATACGGGGTGTTCCGTTTAAGGCGGTTATGGTTTGCACCAATAAATCTATATGTGCTTTTTCGTGATTTCTGATTGCGGTAATAACAGGAACAACATTAGCAGGCAACATGGTTGATGCATTGGTAACCGCATAATTATACAGTTCGTACTCCATGTATTCCAGTCCTAAAGCTAAATTTAGCGCGTTAACAACTGGCGATGGAGCTGTTGTTTGTCCATAAGCTTTTTGAAACATAGCACCCAAAGCCAAAGGCAATGCCGCCATGGAAATTTTCTTACTGATGTTAAAAAAATCTTTCATGGCATTACGACGCGGATTCAGGCGTTCGTAAACTTCTCCATCTAATTTTTCTATCTCGTTTAGTATATTTTGAATATCCATATTGGGTTTGGTTAGCGGTTGATGATATTAAGTTTAGTTTTAATGATTTTCGAAACCTGCTCCAATACCTTTGCTGGAGGAAGTGAAACATCTAAACCATTGGCTGCTACTGCACCAAGTAAAGCAAGATCATTTAAATCGGATGCGCTGTTAGCACTAACTAAGTTTCTAAACCATGCTGCATGCCTTGCCTCTATCGATGAGATCTGACCCGCCAAAACAATAGTTGCTAATTCCTGTGCTTTTGCAATTACACCGTTATAAGCAGCTACGCCAAGATCTTCAATTGTTTTAGCGGTGCCAAGCACCCCTTCCCTGGTTGTGAAATTGGTAGCAGAAAAATCAAATTCTAAAGTACCTATAGCAGCAACACCAAGATAACGTTTAAAAAATTCGCGGTGCGTTAACTCATGCTGTCCAATTTCTTGCAAATATTGTTTTTCTAAATCTGAAAATGTTGCCGGAATGTTCTCCATTACTTTTATATAAAAAGCTGCTTCCAATTGCTCTAACGCATAAATATAATTCAATAGCCCAATATCCTTACCCAGATCAATCGTATTATCGGTATTGATGGCTGGTGTAGTGGGATTATTAAAGTCTTCTCTTTTACAGCTTATTACTGTAGTGGTTAGTGCAGCAGCACCGGCGAGTTGCAAGAACTCCCTCCTTTGCATAAATTTAGCTGAAAGAGAATCTTTCTCTACTAGAATTTCAGGATTATTCTTATTCATTTTGTTAGTTGGTTATAATTTTGGTTAGTCACATTTTTTTATCGATAGTTAATTCCATGTGGATTATTTATCGATATGAATAATTATTTATTTTTCTTTAAACCTTTTAGATTTTGGTTAGTCTGAATGATCAATGAAGTTTTAGTCGCAGTGGTTAAATCCGTCTCCATAAATATCTCCCTTATCAAACAGTAACGAATTTAGCAATCACTTTAAAAAAAGAGTTTTGAATTTGTTTAAAATACTATCAAATTTGGCTAACATCTCTTATTTGAGCTGTATTGGGCACTTTCAACACTAAATTCTAAAAAACAAACGCTTCAAAAAGCAAACTAAACAACCTTATAAATACTACAAATAAACGGCAATCAGAAGTGCCGTGCAGTGCCTGGTATCGTATTTCCTGTCATTCCCGCACAAATGAATACTGCGCAATGCTTAGTGAAGCTAATCTTAAAAGCTGGGTACAGGTAAACCTAATTAACCACAAATGGAAAGCCATTGATATAAAAACCTGTATTTACCAGTGTGCACCAGTGGTTAAAAATGCTTAAATAAAACAAATTGCACTTCGAGGCAATCTTATAATTAATAGTTACCATTATAGTGTAAGAAAAAATACTCAGTCTCAACGCTTTCTGGTGGATAAAGTGATCATTTTGCTGGTAGCAATATTATTTTACTTTTCAATATAATGGTATAAGCTTGCTTTAGCTTCATCAATAATTAGCTGAGCAGCCTCTTGTTCCAGTTCTAACATTTTGATCCGAAACATTATTTCAGCCTGCTGATGAGGACCACAGTTGTCTATCTTCTCCAAACAACTTATCTCAAGCAGATTTAAATAGGCCATTAATTGTGTAGATTCAGGTGTTTCTAGTTTTAACTGGGTAATAACGGCCCATAATAATTGTGTTTTTGCATCATTATCTTTCAACGTGGTTAATTTCCGTTTCAGTTTTAAACAGTTAAATGCAGCCTTTTCAATTCGTTGTTCCATTTTTCTGATCATAGCAGCTGTATCCTGGTGGGCTTTAATCTTAATTTTTTCGAAAGGCTTTATTTCGAGCTTAGCCTGCAACAACAATTCGATCTTCGAAAGCAAAGCAAGCTGGCTGTTGCTCAAAGCGCGCGAACCGATCTCGTACATACCGGCCGAACTTCTTGGCATGCCCAGTAAAGCCCCCATTTCATTTTGCGAAAGCCCTAATTTTTCCCTTATCTGTTTCATTTATGTTAACCAGTTATTATTTTAAGCAGAGTTGTGACTGTTTTTGTTGTGACACTTTTTTATGCCCGTTAAAATTTGCCCACAAAGTTGTGACAAATTTTTATGTGACACTTTTTTAGGTCACATAAAAATGTGTCACAAAATGCCTTCATAGTAAATAAAACCAACGTTTAGCCATCTATTTTTTTTCTATCCTATCCCTATAGATCAGATAAAAACCTTAAATAAAAAACTTTAGCAACTTTATCTGTAATTTTAATTATACAATTAAAAATCATTAAATATATACAAAAAATTATTTTTTATGTATAGTATTACTACAATTAAACAATTTATAACCTTTAAACTTTACATGGGATGAATTATTCTGTAAGCACATTAACAAGCGCAGCCGACTGCGACGAACTATTAAACTTAATCCAAAAAGAGAATGACGACCTGGCATTCCAAAAAATTTCTTTAGAGCGCCAACAAAAAAAATATGCTGAAACTACCATTGAGGTATCATCTGAAATTACCTTGGTACAGGCCGAACTAGATGCCATAAACATTGTTTTAGCAAGTTTACCTGAAGGGCCAACCAGGTTGGATAACATTAAAAAACAAAAAAGATTAGAGTATAGTCTCTTTTTATTAAATAACCGTAAAACCAGCTATGGGGCTATTACACTTTTAGAAAAAGAGTTTAACTTTGCCCGGATTTTGAAAGAGCTTGAAGAAGCTACTGCTTTTGTGGCAGCCATACAAACGCGAAAAGCTGAGCTTTAATATCACCCCAATAAATCATCCCACTCTATAATAGAAAGAAGTTGTATTCATGTTTTCAAACATGATCAACCTCTTTTTTAGTGAAAATTAAAGCCGTTTTTTAAACATAAAAAATTCATTAACATAACTTGTGTGTCCTTGTATTCTTTAAATGATAAATTAAAGGCATTGCTGTAATCTCCAAATCTATCTCAAACACTTTTCAGGATCTTTTTAGCACTTTATTTAACATAAAACTGCTAAACATTAGCCCCACTAAAAATATTTTTAAGCTCAACGGTTTTATTATTAACGATAGGTTTGGCATAATAAGCCAAAAAGAGAATATAACCCAGTGTAACATATAAAAACAACATGGCATAACGTAAACCAATCCAATCGCCTAACGAACCGATAATAAGCGGCACCAAAGCACCGCCAAAAATACCGGAGCATAAAATACCCGAAAATGACCCGTGATTTTTAGGTATAGAGTTTAAAGCCAGAGAAAATACGATAGAAAACATAACCGAAATGGTAAAACCGGCAGTGGGGAAAGCCAATAATGCGAGGTCTTTATTTCCGAATAGGGCACAGGTAATTGTTATTATACTCAATATACAGGCAACCTTTAATACCACTTTTGAATCCCATAACTTTAAAATAACTAATCCAAGCAAGCAGCCCAGGGTCATTAAACCCCAGAACCATGCAACCGCACTTGCACCTTCACCGCCAGGATCGAGCTGATGGTAGGCTTTTAAAAACTGCGACATCCAATTGGCTAAAGATTGTTCGGTACCCACGTAAGCGATAATGCCAAGAAAAAACAGCCAAACTTCTCTTTTTTTAAGTAAATCGAAGTAAACGATAGCTGTACCTGTTTTTTCATCATCTTTTAATTTTACAACAGGCATTTTAATCATGGCGATCACCACGAGCATCAAAATGAATATTGCGCTAAATAACCAGTACATTACTGTCCAGTTTAATTCATTGTTAATCAGTTTATCGAATATTGATGTGAATAAATTATCCTGTCCGGGTTGTAGTTTCTTTAATAAACCTGTAAAAACAAAAGGACTGATAAATGAAGCCAGCCCAAAAACCAGCTGCGCCATAACGGAGTAAAAGGCGAAATTTTCTTCACCTCCGGCAGTACGCATTAAAGGGTTGATAATAACCTGTAACATAGCCATACCAATGCCAATGGTAAACAGTGAACCCAATGCGATGCTATAAGTTGGATAAAATGCAAAAGCCAAAGCCCCCGCTAAATTCAGGGAGAAAGCAATTAAGATAGATTTTTTTTCACCAATGCTTTCGATCATAATCCCAGCGGGAATAGACATAATACCATAAGCCAAAAAGAACGAAAACGGCAAAAATGCCGCCATGGTTAAGCTGAGTTTGTAGGTTTGTATAATAATAGGCATTAGCGGGCCTAAAATATTGGTAACAAAAGAGATCACGAACCAAATGACCAGGATCATTCCTACAAGAAAACTATTTCGGGGCATAATCAAATGCTTTGAATTTTTGAAAAACATGAGCAGCACAACCCAATAACCCGGCTTTATTGCCCAATTTAGCCGAAACCACCAATGAATCTGTGGAGGTGATTGGAACGGCTAAAGTTTTTATTCTTCGCTCTATTTCTCTGCTATAAAAAGCACCGGCTTCACTTATCCCCCCTCCGATTACTATTTTTTGCGGGCTGAATATGTTAATGAAACTAATAATTCCTGTAGCCAGGTAATCGAAATGCAACTCCATAGCCTTAACTGCATATTCTTCTCCAGCCAGGTATTTTTCTACAATGTATTTTCCATCAATATTTTCCATTTCAGATAAAGCCGGATGGATAAACTGATAATGGTTTAATAAGGCAGTAACTGAAGCATAGGCTTCTAAACACCCCTTACCGCCACATGCACAGGCGATACCGTTGTGCTGTACTACGATATGACCTAACTCTGTACCACGATTTCTAAATCCACCATAAAGTTTACTATCAATCATCACTGCACCACCAATACCTGTACCTACGGTAAGAAAAACTACATCACTACAATCTTTGGCAGCACCATAAGTCATCTCACCAAGCCCCATCAAATTGGCATCGTTATCCATTACAATATTGTAACGGGTTACATCTTGTAAAATTTCGCCAAGCGCCAATTGTTTAAAACCAGGTAAATTATCGGCACCAGCAATAATTTTATTGTTATAAATAATTCCGGGAAACCCAATTCCAACACCAAGGATAGGATTTTTAAACTTTTTAGCACAGGTTTGAATCGCCTCTACAATAAGTGCAATAATTGCCCCCTGGGTTTTTGCGTTTTTTAAAGATATGATGGTGGAATATAAAATTTCACCATGATGGTTTACTACACCACATTTAAGCGAAGAACCGCCAACATCAATTCCGATGGCATAAGATTGGTACATTTCAGTATTATTTAAGGTAATCATAAATTGAATCTAGGTTAAATCTCTTTTACATTTCTTTAATGGATGTGGCTCTTTACCTACCCCGCCACACACTGCACTATTGCCGTAACAATTGTGATGTTGCCAAAATTATTGCCACACATAATCATTAATTTATTGGGTATTTTGTTTGTTTCTGCCCACGGGCTGCCCATACAAAAAAGCTTCGAAGATAAAAATCCGGATACGCTGTATTTTAAGTTTGTGAGCAACATATTATTCTATTTTAATATGGGCTAAAATAAAATACCTAAAGTTTTGATTCGTTAGATCTCTACTCAAAATATTTCAATATTGATTAATTATCATGTCAATATACTATAAAAAGGCAACAATAAGCTGATGTACGGTACAAGTCCGAAAAAAATTAAGCTTTAACCAAATTCTAAATATTTCTGGTAATAATCAAAAGTGTTTCTGCTTGTACTCTCCTAATTTCACTTTACAAAACAATCATTAAAAATATCAAAGATTCAAATCAAAACACGATGAGAAAAGCTTTTTGCTTAGTAGTGGTAGCCGCCACACTTGTATTTAAATGTTACGCTGCCCCGGTACAAGATCACCCGCCCTTAAACTGGCTAAAGAAAGCCACAGATGTAATTGCATTTCAGTTAAATAAAGCGGCAGAAACCTATAAACCTGGTCAAAACCCAAGGTCGATTAATCCGAATGGAACAGTGAGAACTGCCGGTGTTACCGATTGGACCACAGGTTTCTTTCCAGGATCGCTTTGGTATGGCTATGAACTTACCGGAGACAAAAAATTAGCAGAAAAGGCTAAAGCATTTACATTAGCTTTAGATTCGGCACGCCATATTACCAATACCCACGATCTTGGTTTTATGCTTTTTTGCTCCTATGGTAATGCCTATAGAATTACACAAGATAAAACCTACTTACCTGCATTAGAGGAGGGCGCCAAAAATCTTGCTGCCCGTTTCAATCCAAAAATTGGTGTGATTAGATCATGGGATTTTTCGTGGTGGCACTATCCGGTAATTATCGACAATATGATCAACCTGGAATATTTATACTGGTCGAGCAAAGAATTTAACAAACCGGCGTATGCTACTATAGCTTCAACGCATGCAACTACTACGATAAAAAATCATTTCAGGAAAGATTTTAGTTCTTACCATGTGGTAGATTATGATCCCGCTACCGGAAAAGTACTCCGTAAAGCAACTCACCAGGGTTTAACAAACGAATCTGCCTGGGCAAGAGGTCAGGCCTGGGGTTTATATGGCTATACCATGTGTTTTGAAAACACCAAAAATCCAGCATTTTTAGCACAGGCAGAAAATATTGCCAAATTTATTATGAACCACCCACGTACACCGAAAGACAAGATACCGGTATGGGATTATGATGTGCATAATGCATTAGAGGAAGATGAACGCGCACCACGGGATGCCTCTGCTGCAGCTGTAATTGCCTCAGCCCTGCTTGATTTGAGTACGCAGGTAAAGGATGGCCAGAAATATTTTACTTATGCCGAAGATATTCTAAAATCACTTTCTTCTGATCAGTATTTAGCCAAACCAGACGAAAATAAATACTTTATCTTAAAACACAGTACCGGGGCGATGTTATATAACTCCGAAATAGATACAGCCATAGATTATGCAGATTATTATTACTTAGAGGCTTTAAAAAGATATATAGCGATTAAAAAAATAAATCTGAAACAGTTGGTAAAATCATAGTCTTCGTCTGTTTTTTTTAAGAGGTTTATGCGTTTTACTTAAATTGAGATAATTTTATCCAACATTTAATATTGAATACAACCAGGTTACCCTTTGCAATAGTAGATTAAAGCTTACATATGAGAATGACTTAGAAATCAATCACTAACCAAAAAAGTCACCATGAAAAAAACACAAATTAATCAGATCAAGGTTGCCATTGTTGCCCTATTTTTTATTGGAGCTGCATGTAAGAAAAAAGAATCAACCAGCAATCAGGATGAAACAGTTAATCGTGCTGATACCATACTGAATGTAACCTACGAAAATGGCGCACTTAGTTCAGGTATTACAGGGGTAACAAGCACAAATGCCACTGCTCCTGATGCAGCTTACATGGTTAAACCTGCTGGTAATGGCAGCAACTACGCCATTGCCCATAAAATTGTATTTGGCGATCCAGCTTATGAATCAGATGGTAGCGTTAGAAGTGAGAGCGATGCCATAGCCGCAGCCAATGCAAAGTTCTATCCGGGAGATGAACGCCGATATGAATTTAGCGTATTACTGAAAGACTGGACACCATGGCTTTCTGGCCCGACTTATGAAACCAACATTTTCCAGCTAAAAGTATCTGGCAATTCAACCTCCGGTTCGGGTGTTCCGCTCCAGTTCCGCACCGCCAGAAACGCAATGAGGCTGCGCTACGAAGGTTCTTCTTCTATAAAAGATATTATACCTGATTTGCGGCTTTACGTAAACCAATGGATGCATTTTAGAGTGGATGTTTTATGGAAAGATGATGCCACCGGCTATATGAGAACTTATATGAAACTGCCCGGACAAAGCGCTTATGTACTGGTTGATGAAAAAACAAATTACCGCACTTTTGCCGGAGATGTGAAAGTTGGCAACCTGGGATACATTAAGTGGGGAGTGTATGGAACACAAACAGGACTTACCCGCATTGCCTACCATGATGATATCAGGATTATCAAACTTCCTTTAAAATAAAAGCAATATCCTAACATTTAACTGTGAGTTGTTATAAGGCAATAGAAATTACATTTAAAGAAAATATACCCGAATTACACCGTTAATGGCCAAATAAAAACCGCTTTAATAAATAAACATAATGAAGACAAGAATATTATATTGCCTTTTATTAACCACTTTCTCACTTTCTGGAGTTTTGGCCCAGGAACAGCCCATTACCAAAGAAAGTTTTGCCTCCATCAACCTTAACTACCCGGGATTGGAGAAAACCAACAAACTTTTTTCTTCAGGCAAATACGAAGAAGCCGCCAAAGAATTGCTGGTTTATTACCGCAATCGTAAAAACGTAAAATTGCCCGACTTTAATGTTGGCGATGAGGCCCGTTTTAAGGGGAAAGATATCGGTAAAGCCAATCTTGAAAAAGCCGACAAAGCCCTGGAGCACAAATTTCAACCTCAAAAAGGTTATGGTTTTTATGATTATGGAAAAGACATTAACTGGCAGTTTTGGCCTGTAAAAGATAACGAGGTACGCTGGCAATTGCACCGTATATACTGGTGGCAACCCATGGGCATGGCCTACCGAAGCAGCGGAGATGAAAAATACGCCAAAGAATGGATTTTCCAGTTTAGAGATTGGGTTAAGAAAAATCCCTTGGGTTTATCAGCTGATAACGATAAATATGCCTGGCGCCCACTCGAAATATCGGAGCGACTTGCCAGTTTGCCCGGAACCTTCAATTTATTTATTACCTCGCCTAATTTTACGCCGGCATTTTTATTAGAATTTATAAACAGTTATGCCCAACAAACTGATCATTTAATCGGAAATTATGCAACTGATGGCAACCACCGCTTATTTGAAGCCCAAAGGGCATTGGGTGCGGGTTGCTTTTTTCCAGAAGCAGATCATGCATCAACCTGGCGAAAAAGCGGCGCTACCGTACTGAACATCGAAATTAAAAAACAAATATATCCTGACGGGATGCAGTTCGAACTGGCCCCTGGTTATCACAACGCCATGATCAGCATTTTTATAGAAGGTTTAAGACAGGCACAAAAAAGTGGCATGGATAATGAATTTCCGGATAGTTATAAAGCCACTATCGAGAAGATGATCCTTGCCACTATTAACTTTTCTTTCCCCGATTATTCATTCCCCATGTTTGGAGATGCTTTTCTTACAGAGAAAACCACCATGTTAAAACAGTATAAAAACTGGGCGACTGAGTTTCCGGATAACCAGGTAATACAATATTTTGCCAGCGATAAACAAACAGGCGAAAAGCCAGCTTACTTATCCCATGCGCTAAACACTGCCGGTTTTTATACTTTCAGAAATGCCTGGGATGACAAAGCCACCGTAATGGTATTAAAAGCAAGCCCTCCCGGTGAGTTTCATGCGCAACCAGATAATGGCACTTTCGAATTATGGGTTAAAGGCAGAAATTTTACACCAGATGCGGGTAGTTATGTGTATAGCGGTGATGCAGCCATAAATAAACAAAGAGATTGGTACCGCCAAACGCGTGTGCACAGCACTTTAACACTCGATAATCAGAATATGGTGATTACTAAAGCCCAACAAAATAAATGGGAAACGGGTAAAAACCTTGATGTTTTAACCTATACCAATCCAAGTTATACTGATTTAAACCATCAACGCAGCGCACTTTTTATTGATCAAAAGTATTTCATCATTATTGATAGAGCAATTGGTAAGGCAACAGGCACTTTAGGCACACATTTTCAGTTAAAAGAAGATAGTAATCCGGTTTTTGACACCACTAAAAAAGCAGTTTACTCTACCTATGCAGATGGCAATAACCTGCTGATCCAAAACTTAAATCCTGATGAAGTAAAACTGATAGAAGAAGAAGGAAAAGTATCATATCAGTATCAAAAGGAGTTAAAAAGGCCTGCATTTGTTTTTGAAAAACCAAAAACCGATACCAAAACTCAGCAATTTATTAGTGTAGTTTATCCTTTTGATGGCAATAAAGCTCCTGAAATCAGCATTAAAGCAAATCAGGGAAATGACTATGAGCAAGGAAAAATTAACCTGACCATTACAATTGATGGCAAAAAAAGTGAAGTAGAAGCCCGTTTGTGGTAAACCAATAATTACGAATTAGAAAACATACATATGCATTTAAAAATAGCTGGTATTCTTTGTTTTTGTTTATTGCATTTAACTATTGCAAAGGCAGATACCCCGATTAACAAGAATAGCTTTAACATCATTAATCTAAACTACCCCGGACTGGAGAAGGTAAAACATGCCGTTGAAGCTGGTAAATACAATGATGCTGCCAGTGCTTTGTTACAATATTACCGCCATAAAATCGGTGAGAAAAAACCAGATTTCAGCAATTTGGAAATTCAGGTGGATACGACAGGCCAGGTAGATGCCAAAAGCCAGGAAACCGTTAACAATGCCATGTTGCACCGCTTTAAAACCCAGGAAGCCTACGGTTTCTTTGATTTTGGAAAAGACATTAACTGGAAACTCTGGCCAGTAAAAGATAATGAAGTACGCTGGCAGCTTCACCGCGTAAAATGGTGGTTAACCATGGCTTTGGTGTACCATAAAACTAAAAACGAAGCCTATGCTAAAGAATGGACCCTGCAATTTGCAGATTGGGCAAACAAAAACCCGCTGGGTTTATCGGCCGATAACGACAAGTTTGCATGGCGGCCGCTGGAGGTATCAGACAGGGTTCAGAACCTGATCCCTACGGTAAGTATTTTCATTAACTCCCCTAACTTTACACCAGCATTTTTGATGGATTTTTTAAAAAGCTACCATCAACAGGCCGACTATTTGCCGAGCCATTACGCCACCGACGGCAACCATCGTTTATTCGAAGCGCAGCGTACTTTATTTGCCGGAGCATCGTTTCCCGAATTCCAGGATGCGGCTAAATGGCGTAAAAGTGGAATTGAGGTATTAAATGCAGAAATCAAAAAACAGGTTTATCCCGATGGTATACAGTTCGAATTGTCACCCGTTTACCATGCTGCCTCGATAGATATTTTTGTTAAAGCCCTTAGAGGGGCGCAAAAAGCCGGTATTGAAAATGAATTTCCTGCCAGCTACAAACAAACTGTAGAGAAAATGGTCATGGCTTTCATCAATATTACCTTTCCTAACTATAACCAGCCAATGTTTGGCGATTCATGGCTGGCCAAAAAAGAATTCAGGCTTAATCAGTTTAGTTCCTGGTCGGCTATTTTTCCAGATAATAAATTCATCAAATATTTTGCAACAGCGGGTAAAGCAGGAGAAAAACCCAACTGGTTTTCGAACGCATTAAGTACAGCTGGTTTTTACACCTTTAGAAACGGATGGGATGAAAAATCGACCATAATGATCTTAAAGGCAAGTCCTCCGGGAGAGTTTCATGCGCAACCTGATAACGGCACATTTGAGCTTTGGGTAAATGGCCGGAACTTTACACCAGATGCGGGATGTTTTGTATACAGTGGCGATGCTGAAATTATGAAACAACGAAACTGGTTTCGCCAAAGCCGCGTGCACAGCACCCTTACCTTAAATAACCAAGATATGCTGATAACCAAGGCCGTGCAAAATAAATGGGAAACAGCCTCACCCCAACCCTCTCCGGGGGGAGACGGAGTATCGGTTATACTTACCTATACCAATCCAAGCTATACAGACTTAGATCATCGCCGCAGTGTATTATTTATCAACCAGCAATATTTCCTGATCATTGATCAGGTTATGGGTAAAGCCACCGGGAACCTGGGAACACATTTCCAGCTAAAAGAAGACAGCAAACCAACTGTTGATCAAACGGGTAATAAAGTTTTCACCAATTATACTGATGGCAATAACCTGTTAATCCAAAATTTTAACACCGATAAGATCTCTCTCAAAGAGGAAGAGGGTAAAGTTTCTTACGCCTATCAAACTGAAGTAACCAGACCGGCATTTGTTTTTGAAAAACCTAAAGCTGATGAAAAAAGCCAAAGTTTTATCAGTGTTGTATATCCTTTTAATAGCCATAAAACACCCAACATTAGCATTAAAGAAAATGCAGGGAATAATTATGACAAAGGCATTTTAAACCTGATCATCACCATTGATGGTAAAACACAAACTATAAAAACAAGCATAACTCAATAAAAACAAAGAATAATTAACATGGTTAACACAAGGTATTTGTGTTAATGGTATTGCACCAGGCTATATTGCCACTAACAATACGCAGGCATTACGCGAAGATCCTGAAAGAAGTGCATCAATCCTAAGCCGCATACCTGCTGGCCGTTGGGGTTTACCCGAAGACTTTAAAGGGGCCGGTTGTATTTCTGGCCTCAAAAGCTTCTGATTATGTAAATGGCACCATACTGTTTGTAGATGGTGGCTGGATGGCCTGTTAGCCTGCAGATTTAATGATTGCAAAGCATAAAGTACTATAAACTGGAAGTCTGTAGTATAACGATTTCAGAAACCAATAAAATTATAACCACTTCAAATTTAATAATATGATGTAATACAATTAACCTAAATCCTAACCAAAAAAAACCACATGAAAAAAAAGTCAATTTACCTGCAAAAGTACATGGTTCTGGCCATATTGTTTTTAGCCGGTTCGTGCAGTAAAGTCCAGAATGGCCTAACCAACCAAACCGATGGTAAAAGTTTAAGCATTCCTAAAATGGGGAATATATTACAATCGGGACTGAACTATGGCGACACCATATTAAACCTTACTTATGAAAGCGGTACTACCAACTCCGGTATTACAGGTATAAACCCTACCAATGCTACCGCATCTGATGCTGCATACGTAGTGTCGCCCGGTGAGACAGGGGATTATGCCATTGCGCATAAAATAATACAGGGCGATCCGGGTTATTATTCTGACGGTAATTATAGAAGTGAAAGTGATGCCGATCAGCTTCCGGTTACCCACTTTTATCCCGGAGATGAGCGCCGTTATGAGGTTAGCGTATTATTGAAAGACTGGACCCCATGGAATACGGGAGATCCAGTGAATGAAACCAATATTTTCCAGTTAAAACTAACGGGTTTGTCTGAAGTGCCCCTTCAGATCAGAACACAGCGGAATGCCATGCTCCTACGGTTTGCTATTGCCAATAGCGTACCAAACGTTAATATTTTAGCTGATGTACGCCCATACGTAAACCAATGGATCCAACTTAGGGTTGATGTAAAATGGGCCAGTACAGCCGTTGGATATATGAAAACCTATATGAAATTACCAGGACAAAGCGATTATGTTTTAGTAGACAATAAGACAAATTACCTTACTTATAACGACAATAATACTGCTGGCCAACATGGTTATATTAAATGGGGCTTATATGTAGCACCAGCAAATGTAACCCGTATTGCCTACCATGATAACATCAGGATCATTAACCTCAACCAGCCAACAACCGCACCTGGCTTAATTTGGGGAAACAGCGTGCCTGATGCTAACCCGGCCTATTTAGATGGCCCGTATACAATTGCATCAAATATCACCAATGCAACAGCCTACAACAATACCACTAATGTTTATCAACATCCTAATATCAAGTATCAGGCGGCTCAAAATATTGTATATACCAATAGCACCAGCCCGGCACCGAACCCTGGCGATAACGTGGTGGGCACACCATGGTCGGATTTTTCTCGCTCAACACTAACAGCAGCTGGCATGTCTGGCAGTACACCTGGCCCTTCAGGCCGTTATTTATTGGGCAGCTGGGCAAATGCACCATCTGCAGGTACACCATCGCCTTTCGATGCAACCGAATATTATGCATTTTATTTAGAACCAAAAAGTGGTTACTATTTTAACTTTACTGATATTAAGTTTACCGTACTTCGCGGCAATACCACACATCCCAATACATTTGTGCTCCGCTCCAGCGTTGATAATTTTGCAACTAATATTTCAAGTCCGGTTACCATTAGTGGCACCACCACTCCTACTGCAATATCGTTTGATGCATCGGCACTTAACAATGTAAGTGGGCCTGTTACTTTCAGGTTATATGCTTATGGGGCAACTGCAACCAGCGGAAGTATGCTTGTTGGTGTTAACGATTTTCAAGTAAATGGCCAGGTGTTACCCAATCCATAAAAATTAAAAACATATTTTAACCAACAATTAACATGAAGTGGTTTAAACTTTAAACCACTTCCTTTTTAAACATGATGAACAAAAAAACAATTTTAACCCTTTTTATCTGCTTCACAATTTTCAGTAGTATAAAAACCCATGCCCAGAGCAATAAAATGCAATGGTGGCAAGATGGAAAATTTGGACTGTTTTTACATTGGGGACTTTACTCAATTGGCGAATGGAACGGTAAGCCCGAAAAGGGGAATGAACATTTTATGTTCTATGAGAAAATCCCGCTTGCAACTTATGCAAAAATTGGCCAGGAGCTTAGCTTTAAAAATTACAATGCCGATTTCTGGGTAAAAAATGCAAAAGAGGCTGGTATGAAATATGTGGTGATTACGGCAAAACACCATGATGGTTTCGCAATGTTCAATTCGCCCGGCAACGATTTCAACATTGTTAAAAAAACTGCCTTTGCCAAAGACCCGATGGTTGATTTGGCTAAGGCTTGTAAAAAATATGGCCTAAAGCTTTGCTTTTATTATTCATTAGGCAGAGATTGGGAAAGTCCGGATGCTTATTGGGCGCACCCGGGTTCAAAGTCGGGCAATGATTGGGATTTTCCAGATACTTTAAAAAAGGATAACAACAGGTATATCGAAAACAAAGTAAAACCACAACTTAAAGAGCTGTTAACGCAATATGGCCCGGTTGGCATTATTTGGTTTGATACGCCGGAGGGAACTACAAAAGTACAAAGTGAAGACCTGCGTAAATTCATCTTAAACTTACAGCCTAACTGTATCATTAATAGCCGCATTGGAAACAACATGGGCGATTATGGGGTTGCCGAACAAAAAATAGAATCGGGCAAGGTGCTTAAGCCCTGGGAAAGCTGCATTACCATGAGTGGAAAATGGGGTTATAGTAAATTTGATAAAAACTGGAAAAGTCCTGAATTATTAGTCAGGAATTTAGTAGAAATAGTTTGTAAAGGAGGTAACCTGCTTTTAAATGTTGGTCCTACCAATTTGGGCGATTTACCCGAACAAAGTGTAAGCAACTTACAGGAAATTGGTAAATGGATGAAAGTAAATGGAGAAGCCATTTATGGTACTGTTCCCTTTACCACGGTAAATGAATATGCCGTTTCTGCAACAGATGCGAAAGAGACCATGGGGCAATCAAATAATGATAATACCTCAAAAAAAATAAATCCGGATCTTTATTTTAACCAGAAAGGGAATAATATTTACGTTTTTGCCAGAAGCTGGACCTCAGCCAGCATCGCTTCCAAAGTTTTAGCACAGCAAAAAAATATTAAAAGCATTACCATGTTGGGCAGTACCGAAAAAGTAAAATGGCAATTGCAGGGCGATAGTTTAATAATCGATATGCCACAGCTACCGAAAAGTGAAATCCCGGTATATGTTTTTAAAGTGAGTATGAATTAACCAAACAAGCATGTTCGTGGTGTTGGCTGTTGCCAGCTGACACTCAATCATAAAAAATCGGGTAATGAATTTTATCCATTACCCGATAATTGATTGCGTTATTTTAATTTAATAAGTTTTAAGATTGGCTTCGAAGCGCATAATGTGGTTCACATCTGCACAGGAATAATCTTCTTTTTTGACAACTGTTACGTGTTTTATTTAAATACATTTTTTGGTACTGTTCCAGTCCATGATTCCGGAAGTTTGCTAAGCCCGAAAATTTTCGCCAATACAAAACTTGTATTTTTATTGCTGTTAAAAGAAGTAATTAAACCACCTTTTTTAATCTGCGGGCCGGTAATGGCCCAAGGCACCTGCATTTCTGCCATTGATATGCCTCCATGACCTTTGTTAATACCTCCATGATCGGTTATCAAAAGGATATGCATGTCTTTGTAAATGCCATCAGCCTTCAATTTTTCAATTAAAGCCCCTATCGCAACATCTGCCTGTTCAATAGCTGTAATGTATTCTGGTGTCATCCAACCAAAACCATGCCCGGCATGATCGGTGTGTACGCTATATAAAAAAGTAAGAGTAGGATTTTGCTTGTTTTTTACCATAAAGTCGTAAGCTTTTTGGTAATTATCCTTATACTCATCCTTTTCTTCAAACGATACCTCATCCAGATATTTTTGATTAATCGGATTAATCAATTCTTTCCAGTTGTAATAATAAGCTGTTTTAGCTGATGGAATAGTTTCTTTTAATACCTTAAAAATAGAGGGATAATAACCATCTGCATCTGTTTCTATTGGTTGTAAAGTGTGTTTCTGCAAAGTCCAATCATTGGCTGTAATTCCATGCTCCTCCGGTCCTGAACCCGTCATATGGCTCGTCCAGTTAGGTAGCGTAACCGATGGCATTACCGGCCTGGTGGTTAACGAAAGTACACCATCGGCAAACAGTTTATCCAGGTTTGGATGTTTGGCTGTTTTATAACCTTCGGCACTAAAGCCATCGAGGCCTAAAATTAAAACATGCGCTTTACGCTGGGCCATGGCCGGTAATGACAGCAGGGATAACACCATCACTTTAAAAAAAACTGTTCTCATAAAAATTAAAATAAATTTACTGTGATGTATCTGAATCAGATTACGGCACATAATTACTAAACAAAAGTTTAATTATATTAAACAAAATGTAAAATAATCGTTATCATATGTAATAAATTTCATCACGTTTTACTTTCGCCAACTTTAAACACTGCTCATATCTAAAAAAGAATTAAACCGTTTTTTACTAATAATTAGGGTTTTGAACAAGTTTTACTTTATCCAATTCATACTTTGGAATCGGGAATAAATAATGTTTACTGGCATCAAATTTACGTGTTTCAACCAACAGGCTGTAATCATAAGTAAATGATCCGTTTGCATTTTTAACCACGTTTACTCCCATTGCATTTTTATTATCGGTAATTTCGGCAATTTTCCAACGGCGTACATCAAAGAAACGATGGCCTTCCAGGCAAAGTTCCACTTCTCTTTCGTGGCGGATTTTATCCCTTAAATCAGTACCTGTAGCAGCAACCGGAGGCATATTAACACCTGTTCTCTGACGGATTTTGTTTAACCAAATTACCGCTTCCCCATCGTTTCCCTCTCCATTTAAGGCTTCGGCATAGTTTAAATAAATTTCTGATAAACGAAAAATGATAAAAGGCGTTGTACTTTCTCCCTCAATGGCCTCGTTATGTGTTTCATCATTATATTTTTTCCAGTTATAACAGGTATTGCTTGCGTTTCCGGCATTAACCGGTGCGGTTCTGCTATCGGCACCTTTATCATAATAAGCTAAAGTTCTGCCTTTAAATTGTGCGCCATTATACAATATATTGGCATAAAACCTTGGATCGCGATCGATATACGGGTTTTGATCGTTATAACCCGAGCCAGCTTCTGTAATCATTTTTCCATTTTTCATTTCAAACTGATCTACAATATGTTGTGTAGGAATGTAAGCCGAATACCCGTTAGAACCGCACGGACTAAAAAAGGTATCAGAATAAGCATTGGCTTTAATCGGATCGATATGATAACCTATAATTACCTCGGGCAAATCAGGCTGGATGAACAGGTTGTGGTAATCGCCCTGATATAAAACATATTGAGGCATGTCAATCACAGCTTTTGCAGCATCTGCAGCAGCTTTCCATTTGGCCTGATCGTTTGTGGTGTTCCAAAGCGGGCTGGCCGCATACAACAACATTCTCGATTTTAGCGCCAGGGCTGCGCCTTTGGTTGCACGGCCTAAATCAAGGTTGGCCGAATAATTTAAAGGCAACAAGGCCGTAGCTTTATCCAGCTCATCCACAACAAATTTTACCACCTCTTCGTAAGTGGCCCTCTTTTCTACAAAATTCTGATCGGTAGCATTGTAAACTTTGGTAATTAAGGGTACACCCCCGTGTTTAGATGCCAGGTCGAAATAACAATAAGCCCTTAAAAAACCGGCCTCCCCCTTTAACCTGTCTTTTTTAGCCTGATCGCCCGGTACAGATTCGATTTTACTAAAAAACACATTTAATTCTCTGATGTAATTGTAATCAACCGTCCAGCTATCCAAAGCTAAAACATCAGGCGAAAGCTGACCTGTGGTAATGCGGTTAACATTTTCGTAAAGAAATTTAGCATAAGTTTCATCTGATGCTGCTGCATAACCTAAATGACTTGGAACGCTGGTATACATGTAAAAGTGTGGAAGCACCACGTATTTTTCGTTCACAAATTTTTCAACCAGGTTCACATCGCTCCATAAGGTTTCATCGCTGATTAAATTGAGTGGTTTAGAATCCAGTAAATCTTTTTTACAGGAAGTTAATCCGAGAAAAGATAAAGCAATAATTATATTTTTAAGTTTCATAAAATCTTATTTAGAATGACACATTTACACCTGCACCGATAATTCTGGTTTGCGGATAATAAGCACCGTTAACGTAATAGCCATTATTATCAGATGGCACATAATTTAGCTCAGGATCGTAGTTTTTGATTTTACTAAGCACAAACAGGTTAGATCCGTTTACAAATACCCGTGCACTGCGTACTTTAATTTTCGATAAAAACTCTTTTGGGAGATCGTAACTTAACTGAAGGGTTTTTAACCTTAAAAATGAACCATCATTTAACCAGAAATCAGAATCAAGGTTGTTCACCGTACTGTTCCTGTCGAAAGCGGCAGGCAAATTATTGTCTGGTGTTTGAGGTGTCCAGCGACCTTCATATTGCCAAAGTGCAGGCGTAGTTTCTGAGTTGTTTCCTTGCGGACGGATAATGTGTTTAACCCCGCTTACACCATAAAACAAGGCTTCTACACCAAAACCTTTATACCTTAGCCCCAGGTTAATACCAAAATTGTTTCTCGGAATTTGGCTGTCAAAAAACCGTTCCCTATCGTTACTGGTAATTTTGCCATCGTTGTTTACATCAATATATTTAATATCGCCAGGTTTTGTACCCGTTAACGGAGTCACTTTTCCGCCATTGGCGTTAGTAAAACCATCTATCTCTGCCTGATTATTGTAAATGCCATCCGTTTTATAAATTAAAAAAGAACGGATAGGATAACCGGTTTGACGCTGATAATCGATTGTTAACGGCGATTCATCCATGAAAACGATTTCGCTGTTGGTATGGGTAAAATTTCCGCCAACCGTATAACTAAAATCTGTACCGATTTTGCCATTGTAGTTTAGTTCTAATTCGAAACCATTGCTATTGGCTATTCCGATATTTTCTGGAGGGAGTTTGCCTCCCAAACCAGTATAACTCGGAATTGAAGCATTTCTCTGGGTTAAAATATCGTAACGGTGCCTCCAGAAATAATCACCATTAAAGCTTAGTGTGTTGTTAAAAAAGCCGAGCTCTAAACCCAGATCCATACTTTTAACTTTCTCCCAGGTAAAGTTCGGGTTGGGCGATACATTGGTAGCCAATCCGAGTGTTGGTACATCCGGATTACCAAAATAGTAGGCATTCTGATTAATTTTATAGGTACTTAAATAAAGATAGGGGTTAATGGCATCATCGCCAAGTATGCCCCATGATCCCCTTAATTTTGCAAAACTGACAAAAGGTAAAGCTTTGTTAAAGAAATTTTCCTTGCTCATTACCCATCCGGTAGAAATGCCCGGGAAGAAGCCAAATTTATTGCCGGGGCCAAAATTGAAAGACCCATTGTAACGCCCGCTAAATTCGAATAAATATTTATCCTTATAGGTATAATTTACCCTGCCAAAAACACTTCTTCTCCCATTTTGATCGCCGGTACCACTATTCGACAAAAAAGTTGGGTCGGGGTTGGCCAATCCTAAAAACGGCAACTGATCGCTTAACAAACTTCTCGAACCTGTACTGGTTTGCGCCGTTAAATAATCGGTTTCTTCATAGCCAAAAATGGAACTTACATTATGGTCATTAGCAAAAACCCTGTCGTAACCAAGTTTAATATTATAAGTATTTCTTCTGGTGCGGCCCCAGGTTTCATTCAATCCGATTAAATTTGAGTTGGTTGATTCCTTTTTATTGATATATTCTCCGGTTGTTTTGTTATAATCGTAGTTATCATAAGGACGGGAAAGGCGCTTATATTGCCAGAAAGTATTATCTAAACCTGCATAAGCATTTAAATAAAGACCTTTGGTTACCCAGGGCATTTTTAAATCGATGGTACCGGTTGCCTGTGCGTAGTACGATAACTGGCGGTCGTAACCCGGCTGATCAGTCACCCTTAACAAAGGATTACTACCGGTAGTAGTTCCTGTACCGTATAAACCATTGGGATATTTTGCAGCAATAGTTGGATATTGAGCCAGGATCGCCATAAATACGCCACCGTTTAAGTTTGCATTATCAAGAGGTGCATATTTATCCTCATTACGGCCTGATAAATCAAGTGAAACCTTTAAATCTTTGGTAATATTGGCATCTATATTAGCCCTTAAGTTTTTTTGGTTATAGTTAAATGGCGATTCGTTGTACAAATACTTTTGATACAGGTATTGCCCAGAGATATAATACTTTACATTATCGGTACCGCCAGACACATTTAGGTCGTGCTGTGTCATCGGAGCCGTTTTAGCGATTACCACATCATTCCAGTTGGTATTGGGGTGGCCCAGAGGGTCAGTTCCATTTTCAAATAACCTGATGTCTTCATCTGTATATCTTGCTGCGCCATTACGGCGTGCCAGTAGCTCGTTATAATACCTGGCAAACTGCCCTGCATCAACCAGTTTGGTAACCCGGGTTGGCGATTGAAGGGAAACACTCCCATTGTAAGAAACGGTTGGTTTTCCTGTTTTACCCCGTTTGGTGGTAATTAACATCACCCCGTTAGCTGCACGCACACCATAAATGGCCGCTGATGCATCTTTTAAGATCGAAACCGATTCGATATCTTCCGGATTGATCCGGCTAAAACTTCTGTCGGGTACCCCATCAACTACAATTAATGGTCCGGCATTGGGGTTCGAAAAACTGGTAGCCCCCCTGATGGATAACGCAGAACCATCATTACCCGGCTCTCCTGAGCGGTTTGTGGCAATTAAACCAGGTGTTCTTCCTGTTAAGTTGTTGGAAAGGTTTCCGTTGGGACTTTGTTTGATTATATCGCCCTTAACCTGTACTACAGCTCCGGTTAAAGTAGCTTTTTTCTGCGTACCATAACCCACCACCACTACTTCGTTTAAATTATTGTTTTCTTCCAGTAGTGTAATCGCAAGGCTTTGTTTACCATTTACAGGTATTTCCTGTGTAGTAAAACCAATATAGCGAATGGTTAAAGTTTCGGTTCCTTTAAGCCCGCTTAGCTTAAAATCTCCATTTGCGTCAGTTGTAGTTCCATTTTGGGTGCCTTTAACTAAAACACTCACACCAGGTAAACCAATTTTTTTGGCATCGGTTATTTTACCTGTAATCACGGTATCGGCTTTTATTAAATTGTGGCTTAAATTAAGACTTTCAGGATGCTCATGTGCAGATAAGGAAATTGTGAAGCATAAAAGCACACACAGCACCGTTATGCTCAAAAATTCAGGAATCAGAAAACTCCCAATCGATTTTTTAGTTAAATTCATAGAATGGTTTTGTATTGTTAATTGTTTATTGATTTTAAGCAGTTTTACAGATGTAAACCGGTAAACAGCACCATGCTAATACACACTCCTAAAGCCATAAATCGGTGATTTATGGTTCTTTGGCTCAGGAATTATATTTTAGTTTTGGCTGTCAGCTTAGTCACTTAAATAAGCGGTTAGCATGGGATAAAGTTATCAGGAGAAGTACAAAACAGGCCATAAACGGCAAACCAAACTCCACACAAAACAACGTACAGTTAAATCACTATCTATCAATAAATTAAAACCGAATCAGAATACATTATGGATGGGATAAAGTGGAGTGAACCGGCAGTTTTTCAAGAAACAAGAAAAGGAAATTGGCTGGAGAAACCTGGTTACTCTCAATTGGTTATTGAAAAATGATGCTGATGCCGAAATTAACGGCATCAGCCTATATTGCGGCTAATGCAAGGTAGGTGTAAAGCGATCTACCTTAAAAAATATTGATTTCACAGCAACAAGCTGTACACAGCGTTACAAAAAAAACGATATAAAACTGAACACCAACACCTTACCAGTACAAAAATTTGCTATTCTTTTGTATTATTGGTTTTCCATTATTCTGTGTCTATTAGAATATTTTTACAGTTAGTAGCAGGGGAAAATATTTTTGATGACATCAGAAATAATCCGGTCATCAATAAACCTGTTTCTAATTTTTAATGCATCAAACAACAAACCAATTACTCAACCAAATAATGATTAAAAAGTATTTTACCCTTACTTGCCTGTTAATGGCTACCGGCTTAACCAGCTTTGGTCAGAAAACGATAGAAATTGCAACAAAAAACAATGTATTAATTCTGGAAACAGATAAAGACAACACCTTATTATCGACTTACATTGGTAAAAAGCTCGAAAATGCTGCAGAGTACCCCAGCGTACAGGCACTTGATAAATACAAACCCGGCTCTGACGACCTTTTAAACAAACGTGAAGCTTATATTGCTTCGGGCTCGCTTAATTTAATGGAACCGGCATTAACGGTAACCCATGCCGATGGCAATAAATCTACCGTGCTTACCTATTCGGAAGTAAAAACCGAACAGTTAGATGAGAACAGAAAATTAACCAGCATTGTGTTAAAAGACCAGAAATACAATTTTAAGGTTACTTTAAAATACCTGACTTATTTTAATGAAAACGTAATCGAACAATGGGCAGAAATTGAACACCATGAAAAAGGCAGTGTAGTGCTGAACAAATACGCTTCGGCAAACCTGACCCTGAGCGGGAGGAAATTCTTTTTAAAAAACCAGTATAGCGGTGCTGTGCGCGAAATGCGTTCGGAAGAACAACAATTACTGCACGGTATAAAAACCATCGATTCGAAATTAGGAACCCGTACAAACCTGCTTCACTCCTCTTCATTTATGGTTTCTATCGATCAGCCTGCTACCGAAGATATGGGCGAAGTAATTGCAGGCTCGCTGGCCTGGACAGGTAATTTTAAACTGGATTTTGAAACTTTCGATGAGTATTACCTCAGGGTTACAGCCGGTATTAACAACTTCTCTTCCAATTATACCTTAAAAGCAGGCGAAAATTTTGTTACCCCACGTTTTGTTTACACTTATTCGGATGCCGGAAAAGGTTTAGCCAGCAGAAACCTGCAGAATTGGGCCAGAAACTACCAGATACTGGATGGAAAGGGAGAGCGATCGACCATTTTAAACAATTGGGAAACTACTTATTTCGATTTTAATGATGAGAAATTAAACGAATTGACCAAAGACACTAAGAAATTGGGGGTAGATGTTTTTTTATTGGATGATGGCTGGTTCGGCAATAAATATCCACGTAACGGATCTACCTCTGGTTTGGGCGATTGGCAGTACAATAAACAAAAACTGAAAAACGGCATCAGCACCCTGGGTAAGGAAGCCACCGCCAATGGCGTAAAATTCGGAATCTGGATAGAGCCTGAAATGGTGAACCCGAAAAGTGAACTTTACGAAAACCATCCCGATTGGATTATCAGGCAGCCAGAAAGAAAAGAATACTACATGCGTAACCAGTTGGTGCTCGATTTAACCAATCCAAAAGTGCAGGATTTTATTTATAAAACCGTTGATGATATTTTTAAAGAAGTACCCGAACTTGCTTTTATCAAATGGGATTGTAACTCATTAATATACAACGCCAACTCCCCTACTTTAAAAAACCAGGATCATTTTTACATCGAATACATTAGAGGCTTAAATAGTGTATTGGAGCGGATTAGAAAAAAATATCCAAAAACACCGATGATGCTTTGTGCAGGTGGAGGTTCGAGGGTTGATTATGCAGCGCTTAAATATTTCACGGAGTTTTGGCCAAGTGATAATACGAATCCTTACGACCGTATATTTATCCAGTGGGAATATTCCTATTATTTCCCCTCTGTTACTATTGATAACCACATCACCGATATGGGGAAACAGCCTATAAAATTTAAAACTGACGTGGCCATGATGGGTAAACTGGGTTACGATGTTAAGGTAAACGAACTGAGTAAAAACGACCTCGTGTTTAGCCAGAACGCCGTTAAAACTTACAATAGCTTTAAAGATATTGTGTGGCATGGCCAGCAGTACCGTTTGCAGGATCCTTACGAAAACAAAATTGCTTCAATTGCTTATGTAAACGATGCCAGGGATGAGGCTGTTGTATTTAATTATTACGTGGCCACGCTGTTTACCAATGGTGTAATCTTGCCGATTAAACTTAAAGGACTGGATCCGGCTAAAAAATATAAAATAGAAGAAATCAATTTGTATCCGGGCACTAAATCGCCGGTTGACAGCACCAAAGTGTATTCAGGCGACTTTTTAATGAAGGTAGGTTTTAATCCGGAAGCCAATGCTTACAGAACCAGCGTGGTTTTAAAAGTGAAGGCGATATAAATGATCAAAAATAATTTCATGATTTAAGGGGAGGCTTTTCGCCACCTCTATTTGGCAGATTTTAATATATCTTAGATGAAAAAATACATTTTAAGCATTGCTGGCAGTATCCTTATCGTGGTGATTGCTTTATCTTTCAAAAACAAAAAAGATCAGGCTGCAGAACGACCTAACATTCTATTTGCCATTATGGATGATGTTACCTATCAGCATATAGGCGCTTATGGCTGCAAATGGGTAAAAACACCAAATTTCGATCGCATTGCCAAAAATGGACTACTCTTTAAAAATGCCTATACCCCAAACGCCAAATGCGCGCCGTCACGCTCCTGCATCATCACCGGCAGAAACTCATGGCAACTGGAAGAAGCAGGCAACCATTGGTCGTACTTTCCAACCAAATTTGCTTCGTTTGCAGAGGTATTGTCCCAAAACGGATATGAAGTGGGCTTTACCGGAAAAGGAGTAGCACCAGTAGTGGCAAAAAATGTGGATGGCACACCACGCGAAATACTGGTAAAAGCATTTAACCAGCTAAAAACCACCCCACCCACCACTCAGATTAGTAATGTAGATTATGCGGCCAATTTCGGTGCATTTTTAAGTGCAAAAGGCAATAAACCCTTCTTTTTTTGGTATGGTGGATTGGAACCGCATCGCGGATATGAATTTAATTCGGGAATAACGAAAGGCGGAAAAAACCTTAGCGACATTCAGAATAAAGAAATTTATCCCTTCTGGCCCAAAACAGATTCGGTAAAAACAGATTTACTCGATTATGCTTTTGAAATCGAGTATTTTGATAAACAACTGGGCAAAATGCTTAAAATGCTCGAAGATCAGGGCCAGTTACACAATACCCTTGTAGTGGTTACTTCAGATAACGGCATGCCTTTTCCAAGGGTTAAAGGGCAGGCGTACGAATATTCCAATCACCTGCCACTTGCCATGATGTGGGCGGATGGCATTAGCCATAAAGGCCGTAAAGTGGAAGATTTTATCAGTTTTATCGATTTCGCACCTACCTTTTTGGATCTCGCCAAAGTTCCTTCCAATAAGAATATAATGCAACCCATTACCGGAAAAAGTTTTACGGATATTTTTAGTTCGGCTAAAGAAAAAGTTGCTGAAAAACGCAATTTTGTATTGGTGGGTAAAGAACGGCATGATGTAGGACGCCCGAAAGATGTAGGCTATCCTATACGTGCGATTATCCAGGAGAATTATCTATTTATAAAAAATTTCGAAACGGACAGGTGGCCTGCGGGAAACCCTGAAACCGGTTATTTAAATGTAGATGGTGGCCCTACAAAAACAGCCTGTTTAAATACGGTTTATGCCACCAATAACGACTTTAATTACTGGTTATGGTCGTTTGGTAAACGCCCTTCAGAAGAATTGTATGATATTAAAAAAGATCCTGCCTGTTTAAATAACCTGTCATCTGATGTTTTACAGCAAAAAAGATCAGCAGCGTTGAGGAATAAATTATTAACCCTGTTAAAAGAGCAGAACGATCCCCGTGTTTTTGGTAAAGGGAGCCAATTCGATCAATATCCATATTCCGATAAAAAAAGTGTCAATTTTTACGACCGGTACATGGCTAAAGATCCAACGCTAAGCTGGGGATGGGTAAACGATTCTGATTTTCAGGATATTTCAAAAATTGAAAGGGCTAAAAACGCAAGGAACAAATAAGAAAATGGAGAGTGATCATTCTATGTGAATCACATTACCTCGATACCCATTTAAATTTAATCTCAGAATTAGTAAATAACCAATTCTGAGATTAAAACCTGGTTTTAAGTGTTAAGGATTTCCGTTAAAAATTCACTAAAGAAGGTGAATCGTACCTTGCAGGAATGGCTATATTTAAAAACTTCAGTACGGTTGGTGCAACGGCATAAATAAAAGGTGGATTTCCGTTTACATAATTACCTGCTGTAATAGTTGACCAAGATGGAGCGCTCGCCCCACTACCAATTAAACTTACAGGACCACCAACAGCTCCGGTATAAAGGGTTCCAGATCCGTCGTTTCCTTTAGCATAATAAGCAAGGCTTGAATATTCAGGGTGATTTGTTGCCGTAATTTAATGGGTTTTAAAGATTTAATGAGTTGTTTTTTCATAGGAGGAGATTGATTAGATAATGATTTAATGAGGGAATCTTAAAACTTTCGCCTTAAGATTCCCCATTTATTGAAGGAAGTTTTAATACAATCCCAGTTCTGCTAAGGCTGCATATTGGGTGCCATCCCAGGCGTTGCTGGCAATAATTTTAAAATAACGGAATGTTAGAGGTGAGCTGAAACTAAAATACTGCGTAGCACTATTATTAGCGGCCTGTTTGTTAAAAACGCTGGTAAAATTAGTGCCGTCACTACTCATTAATAATTCAAAATTTTTAATCGCCCTGCTGGCACCAGCCCTTTGGGTAAGTGATAATCCACCGGTTATGGTTTTAGATGAACCCAGATCGATGGTAACATAATGCGGGTAACTGGCTGCATTAGACGACCATCTTGAATGCCAGAAAGTTGATAGTGAGCCATCTATTACATTGCTGGCTTTACCATCTTCACCGGTTTCCTGCGAGCTGAAACCTGCTATAGACCATCCTGTTTTTGATAATTCGGTTTTAGTAGAAAAATCGAGTACAGGAATACCACTTTGAAAGGTATACGCATAAACAGTTTCATTAATAATACCATTATCATGCACAAGTTTAACCTTTAACTCATAAGGAATTCCATTGGTTTTATTCTCCAGTTCGGCAATAGGCATTACTACCCTAAAACTATCGGTTCCGATCGGTGTAGAGGCCCAGGTAATGGCATTATAGTCTTTATTGGTCCCGGTACCTTCATTATTTTCGTTCGGATCGTTATAATAAAGCACTTTGCTCACCGTTCCGCTACTGCTATACTTTCCAGAAACCACTATGGCACCTAAACCAGTATCATAATTGGCATTAATCCGGTTTACTTTAGCGGTTATTGCTCCATAATAGGTCTTACTATCATTGTTAAACACTTCGCAGGCATTAAAAATAGCCGCTTCGGCATCGGTTAAGAAACTTGGCCTCACTTCTAAATAATAATTGCTTAACCACATCATTGGCATTTTATAATTGGTATTGGTGCCATTAGCATAAATGTTTTGCGATGCCCACTGCCTGTCGTGCGGGGCATTAAAGGCATGACCAAGCTCATGCATCATTCCCCCAACCCATTTCGCAAAATTATTACGGCCTGTGTTTAATACTCCTTTTAGCGCGATATTCATATAGGGGTTATCGTTGGCAAAGCAATACCTTCCATATCCATAAAAGGGCTGTACACCTTCTAAAGGTTGCGGACCTTCGGTAGTATTGTTATCATAGCCAAATGCAGGCACCAAAATGAGTACATGGTTACTCGTTTTAAGTCCGGGATGTGAAGCAAAATAAGCATCAATCTCTGTGGTATAGGCAGCTCCGTTGGTTCCATAACTTGCTTTAGGATTTGCAGCCCTAATGAGCACAATTTCGGCATTACCTGTTGTTCCATCTTGTTTAAGGCCAAAAGTTTTAAAGCCATAGCCAGCATTGTTCATCGCAGTGCCATACCAGTTTTGGGCATATAACATTACATCGCTCAAACGTTTTTTCCAATTGGGCAGGGTATCCAAATCGGATGGGATAAAATAAACGATGGCGAGGTTTCTAGTTTGTGTAATAATTGAAGCAGTGGTAGCCGTTTTCTTTGGACCTGTGGTGGTTTCACCTTCTTCGGGAGCAATTACTGCTTTTTTACATGATGATGCAAATAAGACAATGGCACATAATAAAGTTAATAAGGTTGTGGTTCTTTTCATATTAGGTGGTTTTGTTTTGTTTTTCGTTTTTTTACGAAAAACATATGGGACATTAAATTTCCATAAGTTTTATATACCCTAAGTTAATATTGAAAAAAAGACAATCATATATATCTAGCCGTACAAATAAAGAGCAAAAGTAAGTACACACAACTAACTAAAAATAAGCAAGTTAAACAACAAAATAAGAACAAAATGGACAGACAAGACTTTTTTTAGCCACAAAACGTGATTAAATAAAAAATTGCAAAAGATTATAATCAGAAAATTTCTTTGGTAGATAAATCCTGCAGTTTTGGGGATACGGCTTTGCCAATACCATTAAATAAAATCTTGATACCCATTACCTTACCGATTGATTTTTGATAAGTGGTTGAAAGTACATTTTTTCCGTTCAGGATTACTGAAGCTTTTTTGTTAACCACCCTGATTTCAATATCTCCGCCATTGGTGGGATCGAATGCCAGCGCGCCCAAAAACTGTTCTGCCCCTATTACTCTTTTTTCGGAAAATTTGTATTGAGAAAAAGCAACACAATTACTCCGGTTAAGGGTTAAAAGGTGACGGTGTTTTTCGCCCAGAATAATGATTGTGGTTTCTACACATTGGGTACCCGGCCTGCTTTGTTCTGAAAAAACCCTGCAGGTAAAAGAAAAATTATCGCCACTGATATTTGAAGGTTTAATATTACTAAAGCCTACCAAAAAAGGTTTATTGGTTGCAAGCCCTGCTGAATCCAGCTGTGCTTTTGAAACATAGATATTTTTAGGATTTAAGGCCTTAAGGCCGGCAATTGGAAATGCCCTTGAGGTATCGTTGCCCGAATTGGCTACCCAGCCTTTTGTTTGCATGTACACTGAAACTGTATCAATTGGCTTATCATGGTATAAAAGCGTGGCATACACTACCCCCGGGTTTCTGAAAAATTTGGCAATTTCTTTTTTGCCACTTATAGGGCTCTGCAGTGCCTCATCCATAAAATCGATCTTAAATTCTTCATCACCGTTATTCGTTACTTTAGATTTCAATTTAAATACGGCAGTATGCGGAACATTGCCAAAAGGATTTTCGCAGATCAGTTTTGTATCTGTAGGTGTACCAGCCGATTTCCATACCCAAAAAGCACCAATTAAAACAAGTAATAAAAAAGCAGCAATACCGGTGTAAATATATTTTTGATGGGATTTGGGAGATGGTTTGATGGCAATTTCCGGGTCAGGTATAGTGCTGATCGGCTCTGATTTTACCTCGCCAGGCTTAACCGAATTTACAAGTTCAAATTCCTGCCAGTCGCGATAACCAATAAACTGCGCTAAGGCATCGCGTGTGGCCTTTTGCGGGAAATAACGCTGTGGTGTTTTCAGTTGCCCTAAAAGCCTTTTAAGGGTATTTACGCTAAGGTAAACTTTGGTTTCTTTGCCTAACTGACTGCTCAGCCTGTTATAATCAGATACGCGCCACTCCTCAATCGGGGCAGCGGCCATTTTCTGTATCATAATCCTGCAACAGATATCCAGTGCATCAAAACCTGATTGATTACTTGGCTGAACTGAATTAGGCTCCATCACTTATTTCTCTTTATGGGTAGGTTAGGGATCATTTATCTAATACACCTGTTAAAAACAACAGTATTTGTAAACTTTGTTTACAAACATATAAATATCAGCTTACATAGCCTTGCATAAAATTGTTTTTTTAAATTATTAATGAAATAATTTACCTGGCTTGGATAGGTTATCATCATGAACACTACAAATGGTATCCGGTTTTATGTCGTATTAAAAATTTAAATGGTATTGTTATCGTTTTTTTCGGAGTAATGAAGGTGTACATCTTGTTGTGCAAATGGGATATCGATATGGTTGGCTTTAAAAACTTTATTAATGGCTATAATCATATCGCTACGGGTAGGCAGTGCTTCGGCAATGTGTTTAGTCCAGAAATAGATCCTTAAATCGATGGAACTGTTTCCAAACTGTTCATATTGAATTAAGGGTGCAGGGGTTTTCAAAATACGGTCTTCAGCATCTAGTACCTCTTTAAGCAGCTGTCTGCATTTCTCCAGATCAGTGTTGTAGCCTATACCGATAACGATCGAAATCCTTTTTCTATTGCCACCCAGCGACCAGTTGATTAAGTGCGAATTGAGCAAATCGCCATTGGGCATTACCACATCTGCACCATCCCAGGTTGAAATAATGCTGCTTCTAAATCCAATCGATTTCATGGTGCCTCCCTGTCCGTCAACATCCACAATATCGCCAACATTTACCGGTTTTTCGAAAGCAATGATCAGGCCACTCACCAGGTTGTTTACCAATGTTTGTAATCCGAAACCAATGCCCACACCCAGGGCGCTTAATACAATGGTAAACCGATCCATCGGGATACCTGCCGCACCTACCGCCAGAAAAAGGCCTACGCTCAATATCGAAATCCTGATGAGTAGCAACCAGCTTCCAATTCCCTGCTTTTTAGATTTATCCGCTTGTGCCTTATCCAAATGCCAATCTGAAGCAAAATACGACACCACCTTTGAAATGAGCACTGAAACGGCCATAATTCCGAAAAAGAGCAATAAATTACTGATGCTAAAGGTATAACTGCCAATGGTACGGTCTTCAGTAAAAAATTCGATAAGTGGCCTGGCCAAATATTCAAATGCCGGAAAATTACGTCCAAACAGGATTACCCAGCCAATGACCAATAATACATAGAACAATGCGGGTGCCCTATTGCCAATTTTCTCGTAATTAAGGTAAAAAAGTTTCCTATTCGGACTCGAATACACATTAAATGCGAGCGCTAATCCTTCGTTAATCAACCTCACTGTCCAAAGAAAAAGAATGGCAATTACTACGTTTAAAAAACCACTGATAAACAAGGCTTTGGCCAGGTTATATCGTCCGAACAGATTGGCAATTGTTGCTGCAATTTCCAAACCTGACATTAATCCAATCGAGTAAGTAATCCACTTTTCTTTAAGCTCGTTTTTTGGTCCCCATATTAAAGTGAACACGCCACTTATACATCCAACCATCGAAGCACCTAACATTAACCACCTTTCCATCCCCGATGCCTGCAATATCAGGTTTCCAAAAGCTGCAAAAAAGAAAAAAACCACCATCATGAGCCAGATTTTCATCCAGTATTTGCTGATGTACTGCTTAAAAATCAGTGTTACACTGATACATGATATTAACCAGAGTATTACATTTAAAATAAAAGGTGGAGAAATAAAGATAAACTGAAACAGGCTGATAATGATCAGGAGGGCTGATAAAAAAGGATATTTGAGTACAAGCTGGTTTTCAAAACCGGGTTTTAAAAGCGCTCTTTCGAGGTAAATATTTTTTAACGAACGCAGGTAAATAAAACAGGTAATCACCAGCAAAAACAGGATCATGATCCGGCTGCCGTTATTTTCTACATAAAAACTAAGCGTAAGTAAACCTTTAACGATTGAATGCGACAGAATCTGATTGAAGGACCTGTAATGGCTTTCGGGCGCCCAAATATTACCAAAATCCCTTTTAAAGGCATTAGCAGCCATTGCTTTTTGGTACGATTCTATTTCTTCTAAACTGCTCTGAATCCTGAAAACGGTGAGGTTAACCTGATTGATCAGGGTTTGAATATTACCATTTGCTTCTTTAAGCACGCTATCAACAGGTTTAACCTCGTAAGCAATTACTACAATCTTTTTCAGGTAGCGCATGAGGGTAACAGAATCTTTTGGAAATTTAAACAGGGCAGGAATGCTGGAAAGGGAATCGAGCTGATAGCGAAAATTGTTCAAAACAGTTTGGCTCGCATCCAAAGTAGCTTTCCGCCGGCTTGCTTTATTTTCGAGTTCGAAAAGAATTTTTGAGGTAGCAGTCAGGTTCCGGAAGGTTTGCGCCGTTCCCCCATTTACAAAAACACCGTCTCCCGCAATTTTAAAGTCGTCTTCTATTTCTTTGAGTTCAGCTTTTGTTCCTGTTGTATCCAGGTCTTTTTTAAGGTAAATTTTTGCTTTTTGCAATACCCGTTTAATCTCATCAAAAATCTTGATCTGTAAAATGGTGGCTTTGTCGGCATCAAACTCGGCGATACTTTTTTTTGAAGATGTTTTTGCAAATTCCTGCATACGGTCTACAAAATTTTTCGGCAGGCTATCAACCGTACTATGCTTTAAAGTATCCTGTTGCTGCGCACAAACCTTTGCACTACCAAGAGAAAATATCCCAATCAATAAAAAGAAAAGTAATCTTTGGGCCGCCATAATCATCAACATAATTCAATAATACGAAAAAGCAAAGTAAGTTAATTAATTTATTCTAAAGTCCAGAGTCTTTGGTTTGGAGTCTGGAGTTGAATAACTGATAATAAGTTGGGAGCTTGGAGTTTGGTGTTTGGAGTCAGTTAACCGATTAAACAGCTTGGAGCTTGGAGTTTGGCGTTTGGAGTCAGTTAACCGATTAAACAGCTTGGAGTTTGGCGTTTGGAGTCAGTTAACCGATTAAACAGCTTGGAGCTTGGAGTTTGGCGTTTGGAGTCAGTTAACCGATTAAACAGCTTGGAGCGTGGAGTTTGGCGTTTGGAGTCAGTTAACCGATTAACCGTTTTATAGGAAAATAAGTGCGAGAAATGTTATCTTGAGGTATCTGATCAGGCTAGTCATCATTTACAATCATTTTTATGGAAGAATCAAAAAACGAAATCCGTGCATTTTATGCCAAAACACAGGTACATTGGCGTCAATGGCTTGAAGAAAACCACGAAAAAGAGGTATCGGTATGGCTAATCATTTACAAAAAGGATTCATCAGCAAATAATCTTCCACATGCCAATGCTGTTGATGAAGCGCTTTGTTTTGGCTGGATTGATAGCTTAACAATTAAACGTGATGAGGAGAGCCGTTATCAGTTATTTTCAAAAAGAAAGGCAAAAAGCAATTGGAGTGCCATTAATAAAAATAAGGCTTTAACCATGATAGAGAATGGCCTAATGCACCCGGCTGGTTTACAAACCATCGAAATAGCCAAAACCAACGGCATGTGGGATGCGCTAAACGATGTAGAAAATTTGATTGTTCCGGAAGATCTGAAAAAAGAATTTGACTCTAATATTACTGCATTTAACCATTGGGAAAAATTTCCAAAATCAGTAAAAAAAGCCATTCTAAAGTGGATTTCAGAGGCAAAAAAAGCAGAAACAAGATCGACAAGGGTTATAGAAACTGTTAGGTTAGCCGTTGATAATGTGAGGGCGAGGTAGATGAGTTGGGCGCTTGGGGTTGGGAGTTTGGAGTTTTGAGTCAGTTAACCGATTAAACAATTAACCGGTTAACCTGTTGGGAGTTTGGCGTTTGGAGCCAGTTAACTAATTAACCTTGAACTAATAAACTAACTTTTCAACCGGTTTCTATATTCAGATGGTTTCATTCCTTTAATGGCTTTGAAAAATTTGTTAAAATTGGTCGGATTGTTAAAACCACTGGCATAACAAACATCAGCAATAGCGTTGTCTTCAGATTGAAGTAATTTACAGGCATGCCCTACCCTTATTTCGTTAATAAATTGGGTAAGCGATTTCTGTGTCCGTATTTTAAAAAACCGGCAAAAAGAATTAGGTGTCATGTTGCATAATTCGGCTACTTCGTTAAGATGAATATCGTTATGAAAATTCTTCATTAAAAACTGATATACCTTATTAATTCGGTTATTATCCTTTTCATCATACTGATTTTTGAAAGAAACACTTGATAAGTATTTGAAATCTTTTGCCTTCGCTAATATCTTAATGATTTCAACAACGGCAATAATGTTTTCAAACCCGTCATTATTTTCTACTTCCTGTAAAATACGCCTTATTCTATTACATGTATCTTGTTCAAAGGCCAAACCTCTTGCAGCCCTCGAAACCAGGTCTTCTACCAGGGTTAAAACACCCTGATCGTCTGTTAGCAGTGAAAAAAAATCGATGCTGAAATAAATTACGGTAGATTTTACGGCTTTATCGTCGTTGTCCTCATAACTTTTGTCGTTTTGCCAGATGTGCGGAAGGTTTGGCCCCATGAGCACCAGATCGTCATCTTCAAAATTACCAATATGATCGCCAACAATCCTTTTGCCATGGCTCCTTTCAATCCAAACCAGTTCGCACATATCATGAAAGTGAAAAGACGAAATAAGCCTGTTATTGTTGATGTGTTTTATACGTACAGATTTATGACCGGTATGGTTTACATTGATTAGTTCAGACTTCATAAATTTTCATAAAAAGACCAGCAATAAATAAACTAATTTAATAATAAAATTAAAAAAATATATTATTTAAGGTAAAAAAATTTAAGTTAAATCAAATAGCGTTTAAAAAAAGCAACAGACCGAATATAATTTAACATGCTCAAGATGGCATTAAATGAGCATGTTCAGAATCCCATAAAAAAAGTTTTGGTGTTGTTGGCACATAGAAAAGAGGTCGTTAACAGCTCTATTACCATACCAAGGAGTATTGCGTAACAATGCACCTAAACGTTAATTTTTGGTATTTTTTTTAAAAACTGCGGCTGGTAATCCTGTCACTCCTAATTTCACTATAAACAGGGATCCGCTGTGTGGGTATTTTTTCAGTTCTTCAGGATTTAAGCCATCTTTTGCAGTGGTAATTAACATCTGGGTCATCAGTTTACCACCAAAAGCACAACTGGTTATGTTAGGAGCATTCACTTCGATTTTGCCGATGCAGGCTCCGTTAAAGGGATTATACCTGTTTACACAACCTCCGCCCCAAATGGCCACCCATAACATTCCTTCACTATCGATACACATGCCATCAGCAACAGTACCTGGTTCGGTTATTTCTACCACAATCCTTTCATTGCTGATATTGCCTGTTGATAAGTCATAATCAAAGGCCTTTATATGGTACAAAAAACTATCAATATAATATAAAATGCGGTTATCCGGCGACCAGCAAAGGCCATTTGAAACACTTGTGCCAGCAATTTTTTTAACCAATTTCCCATTATAACAATAGAGATTACCGGCGTGATGCTCGGCATTTACATGCATTGTTCCCACCCAAAGCCGCCCCATGGCATCGCAGGCACCATCATTACTCCTGTTTTCGGCATTTTCTTTAAATTTAGCTACCGTTTGTGTTTTACCTGTTTCAAAATCTAATAACACTAATTTTCCCTGCAGCGCTACCAACAGTTTATTATTTTCGGCAGGAGCCAACATACCGGGCATTTCTGCTATCTTTTTGGTAACCACTTTGCCATTTACCGGGTTACAAGTACCAATAAGTTTGCCTTTTATATCGATAAATAAGAACTTTTGCCATTCAGCATGCCAGCGTGCACCCTCTCCCAAAATTAAATCGGTTTTATAAAGCGCATCTGGCTTCCAAATATCCATCATGTTGTTAAAAATTTATTTTTGGTATTCTTTTGGGGTATTGGGTATTGAGTATCAAGTATTGAGTATCGGGTATCAAGTATTGGGTATCGGGTATGGAGTATCAAGTATTGAGTATCAAGTATTGAGTATCGGGTATTGAGTATCAAGTATTGGGTATTAAGTATCTTGCATTAACGCACTTCTTCCTCCATCAATTAAATAGGTAACACCTGATGCAAAACCGGCATAATCACTGGATAAAAACACACACCAGGCTCCAATTTCTTCAACTGTACCCAACTTTTTTACCGGATGTAGTGCTACAGTACGTTGCCTTTCCTGATCTGGATCAGTAAAAGAATTAAACCACTCCTGATTGCCAGGGGTATCGATAAAACCAGGCGCAATACCAACCGTTCTGATGTTTGGTCCCCATTCTATTGCCAAACTTCGCACTAAACCTGTTAAGGCTGTTTTAGCAATATTGTAAGGCGCACAGCCAGGGATACTGGCAAAAGCATGGTTAGATACCATCATAATAATTGTTCCATTGTTTGTGGAGAACAATGGCCGGCAACGTTTGGCCAATCTCCAATGAGCAGAAAGATTTAAATCTAAATTAAACTGCCAATCATTTTCGGTGCAATTTGCCAGGCCCTTAAATACATTTTGACCTGCATTGGAAACTAAAATATCCAGGCGTCCGTAATCACTGCTAATACCTGAAACAAGCGTTTCGATATCTTCAGTGGATACCATATCTGCCCTAAAATAATCTTTGTTGGCATCTAAAGCCTCCATTTCTGCCAAAAAATGCTGGGCTGCCTCACTTGCCTCACTATGTTCAGCACAACCTATCACTGTGCAGCCTGCCTTCGCCATCATTTTGGCAATCCCTAAACCAATACCCGAAGTAACACCTGTTATTAATGCTATTTTTCCTTTTAAATCTATTGTTAGTGCCATAAAATCTATTTTAAAACTTATCAGGAGTTAAAACCTGATAGGTTATCTTTAAACATAAAACCCCGCCCTTGGCGTTAAAATACCAGGGTGTTTTTCCATCTCTTCTTCAATTAAATCAACACCTAAACCAGGTCTATCGCTCAGTTTCAAATACCCGTTTTGTACCATATCAGCAATAGGGTGCGTAATTACTTCATCGCGCCATGGCACATCGTTAAACATAAATTCCTGTCTGAAAAAGTTTGGTACCGAAGCACAAACCTGTGCCGAAGCCAGCGTAGATAGTGGCCCGTTCGGGTTGTGTGGTGCCAGCAATACATTATAAGCTTCCATCATAGTAGCCATACGTTTCATTTCTGATGGACCACCGCAGCGGGTAATATCGGGCATCATCACATCGCAAATGTGTTTTTCCAGTACATCGCGGATCCCGTGACGGGTATAGTGGCGTTCGCCCACACAAATAGAAACATTTGAAGGAATCCTGTCCCTCATCGCTTTTAAGGTATTGGCATTTTCTGGTCCGGCCGGTTCTTCATACCAGGTAATATTCAGTTCAGACAGTCTTTGTGCCATGGTTACCGCCACGCGATAATTTAACATGGCATGGGTTTCGATCATAATATCGAATTCTGGTCCAACTGCATCACGTACGGCTTTACTTACATTGAATGCGAGATCCTGCTGGGGAGCGGTAAGCTGCAGATTTGACGATAAATCTTCGCCATACAAATAATTGGTATGCGCAAATGGGTCAAACTTTAAGCCTGTAAAACCCGCATCTTTAACCTTTTTGGCCTGTGCGGCATAATCTTCGGTATTATGACCTCCCCCGGTAAACCAATAGTTGGCGTAAAGTAATATGTCTGTTCTAAAAGCACCGCCCAAAAGCTCGTAGCAGGGCACACCCAATACTTTTGCTTTTAAATCGAGCAAGGCCATATCTATTCCACTAATGGCGCACATGCTTGCCCCAAATGGCCCCATCCAGTTTAAATCCCGGTAGAGCTTGGTCCAGATAAAATCTGTTTTCATTGGATCCAAACCAATAATCCGCTGTCCTACATGTTTGGTTGCTTCGAAAACAATCGGACTGCCAGGCCAGTTTGTTGCTTCGCCTACGCCTGTGTGCCCGGTATCGGTATATATTTTTAATAAGGTCCAGTTGTATTTTACGCCTTCAACCAGCCATACTTTTACCTCTGTTATTTTCATCTTATAGTGGTTTTATTATTGTCTTGTTGGAGTTTCTACCAACTTTTAATTGCTATTTTTCATCTCCTATGCTTGTTGGCCACTAACATATTATTAATCGTCATTCCCGCGTAGGCGGGAATCTTAAAGCGCACGTGGCGATAGTTTTAAGATTGCTTCGTAGGCCGAAAAAGCCTTCTCGCAATGACGATTTTTACTGCAGCCTAAAATCCACACTTCCTTTTAGTGTTTTTCCTTTAACATTAATTCGTCCATCGGTAAAAGGTGAGCCATAAAAAGGCTCGGAGCCATTGTTCCAGTAATCGGCCACCAATAATTGTATTTTTTCATCCTGCAACCAGGTTCTGGAAGCCTGTTTACCATTTGATTGAATTAGTATATGATGGCTACCATTGCTCAACCGGGTTTGAATGATATGCTGTTTGGTTGATCTAAAATCGTTAGATCCCATTTCATTGGCATCATCTTTCCAAAGTTTGGCGGCTGGTTTTCCAAATTCTTCCACTGCAGGTAACCACCTGGCATTTAGTTTTGCGGTACCTGCATTACGGGCAATATCTTCTGCTGCATAAACGGTAAATTCGCCTTTGCGTTTCCAGCTTAATTCATCAAAAGTTTTAGGCAGCTGGAAAATCATCCCATATTGATAAGGCTTTTCTAAAGAGGTTTTTACCTCATAGACTACCCTGGTATTACCATTTGCAAAAAAGATATAGGTTAAATTACCATCGCCATTGGTGTAAGTGGCTTTAATATTGAAGGTGATGGAATCAGTGCTTTGATCTACTTTAATTGCATTGGCAAAAATGGTATATAAGGGATAATTTTTGATCGGGTGAATGTTGTTCTGGTAAGTTTCGCCGGCTACATTGGGTTTACCGCCATCTTCGCTATTCATGGCTACCACACCAAATACCGGACCTTGTTCTAATACTTTTATCCCCTTATTTGTTGCACCAGATATAACACCTGTAATTTTGTTAATGGTATAATTTACCTCTCCCTGGTTTACAAAATAAGCCATTTCGTTTTCGGTAAAGGATAAGGCTAATTTACTTTCGCTAATCTTTTCTTCTGTTGGTTTTAAAACAATAAGTTCTTCATTTACGATATTGCCTGAAGGGTTTTTGAAAGATATATATACTTCTTTTGTTCCTTTTTGTACAGGGATTTGCAGCAGGCCTTCGCTATGCGGTTTAATGGCTGATGTTAGTTTAACAGGCACACCATCAACCTTAGCATTAATGGTTACTTCGCTAAGCGAAATAAAATCGTGACGGTTTTCTACCTGGAGTACGAGTTTCCCATTTTTGATGCTCGGTTGAAATACATTTTTGATTACTACAGGTGCATAAGCTTTTTTCATCCCCCAATATTCGGGCTTTAACCTGCGCCAGGCATCAATTGGGCCCCATGGACCGTAACCAACAATATTACCATCGGGTAAATGAAAAGTATCATCAATACCACTCCAAATGGCACCACCTAAATTACCTTTGTGCACATACATGCTATCGTACATTTTAACCAGTGACGGGCCATAACTTGCCCTAACGCCCGGATCTGTTAATAACTCACGACGGTTATAAGTGCTTACATGGGCATATTCGCCAAATAAAGTTGGCCTTTTCATGGTATCAGTAGCAGCGGGACCATTTATACCAGGATAATGATAATTGGCGATATCGACTTTGTTGCCTCCATTATTGAAGCCACCCCAGCATTGATCGTGAAAAGAAATAGGTCGTGTAGGGTCTAATTTTTTAACTTCGCGGTATACTTTATCCCATAATGGGCTCCAATAACTTTCGTTACCTAAACTCCAGATAATTACGGATGCATGGTTTTTGCCGGCCTGCATTTTTTCGATATTCGCAGCGAGCATATAAGGATAAAATTTTTCGTCTTTATAATCCCAAAGCTTCCAGATGGGCGAAGCGCCATGCTGAATCCATGTTAAGGAGCTCTCGTTTTCTACAAACAAACCAATACTATCGGCAATGGCTAAAAATCTTTCGCTTGGTGGATAATGTGAGGTACGGATGTAATTACAATTGGCCTGTTTAAATAATTCGGCATCTTTCAACTCTAAATCTTCGCTTATGGCCCGTCCGGTTAGTGGGTGCACCGAATGGCGGTTTACCCCTCTTAATTTAACAGGCATTCCATTTACAAATACCTGATTTCCTTTCACCTCAACCTGCCTGAAACCAATTTTTTGATGATGGCTTTCAGTTGTTTTACCATCAATTATCAAAGTTGTAGTTAAAGTATATAGATAAGGTTTATCGGTATTCCATTTTATTGGATTTTTAACGGGAATATCGGTATTAATTAAAGTTGGTTTTAAACCCGAGATTGCCGGAATTGCTGTTTTAAAAACAGTAACATTTTTCCCATTAGCATCTGCTAAACTGTAAATCATCTGTCCTGATGTGCCCTTTTCCCCCTGATTACTGATCAATGTTTTAAGGTTCAGTGTGGCATTTTGATGGTTTTTATCAAGCGTAGTTACCACTGTAAAATCGGCTATATTAACTTCTGGCAAGGCAAACAAAGTTACATTACGCAATATACCACCTACGGTATGCACGGCATATTGAGAGGTACAGGCTAAAATATCGCTGATGGTATTGGCCTGCACATCAACCTGAAGTAAATTATCACCATTTTTGAGGGCATCGGTAATATCAATTTCGAAGGGAACAAAACTACCTTCGTGTTCGGCCAATTTTTTATCATTTATACTTACTACTGCGTGAGAGCTTACACCATCAAAACGCAGCTTAATCCGATTTCCTTTCCAATTGTCGGGTATCGAAAACGTTTTGGTGTAAATGGCAGTTTCACCGGTATTAACTGTATAACCCTGCATTACCCATTCTCCAGGCACTTTGATGTTTCCTTTTTTTGTTGATTCTGCAAATTTCCATTCGCCATTTAAAGAAACAGCCGGTTTATTGGTGCTTTGTATCGTTGATGGTATTAGTGATAATGTACTGGATATACCATTGCTCTGTGCCAATAGCTGTAAAGTTGTAGCTGTTAGCAAAGCAAAGCTGAGCAAAATTTTTCGCCCTGTTTTGTAATTGTAAATTTTATTTAGGGTCATAGTTGCTGTTTAATTCTATTATTTAGTTGTCTTTTCGACTGGAGCTTAGCAGAATGGAGAAACCTTTGAAATTATTTATGGACCAAGATTTCTCCACTACGGTCGAAATGACGGTCAATTCCTATTTCAACTGAAGCGTTACACTATCCTGTATCGTATCACCTGCTTTTAACGGTCGATCCATTTTTTCTGCATGTCCTCTAAAAAATCTTTCTGCACCCATATTGCTGTAACCCGCTACCAAAGCTTTAATACCTTGTACATCTTTCCAGGCCCTGATGTGCTGCTGACCATTGGCTGCTACATTGAAAGATGATACTCCGTTAGTTAAAACTGCCTGGTTAATATACATTTTTGTTGAACGAAAATCGTTAGTACCCAGATCATTTCTATCCAAACTCCATGGTGTGGCAGGCAATTTGGATGGACCTGCCGGACCTGAAACCTGGTTACCAGAGGTTAGCATTGCTTTACCAACAGGCCGGCCAATATGATCGGCCGGATAATAATCCCATTGTGCATTTCTGTTCCAATCTAATTCCTGAAAGCTGTTAGGCACACCAAATACTAGCCCCCATTGGCGTGGATTAATTTCTTTTTTGATGCTATATTTATAATCGATTTTTACTTTACCATCAGCCAAAAAGGTATAACATATGCCACCACCAGCTTCGCTGTAAGTATCTGTTATATGAACCGTAAAGCTGTTTTTAGCTTTATCCAGTTTTATATCCTTTATGATCCTGTTTTTGCATACATCAGTAAAAGGATCAAATTGCTGACTTTCGCCTGTCATCTGTGTACCCCTACCCTCACCCGTTAATGGCAAAACCATTAATCTTGCTCCTGTTATCCAAATGGCTGCACCATTGTTGGTTATTTGCGTTACATCCCCATTAGCCAGGTTAAGCTGAACACTTACCTTACCACTTTTAGCTGTTAGGGTATTGCCTGTTTGGGTATAAATCCATGGTGGGCCAACATTTTTTTGTACCAAAGTTAAATCGGTAACGGTTGGTACAACGGCAAATTGGTAAATATCAATCAGTACCTTACGTGGATCGTACACTTTAACTGTCATTTTATCACTTGGCAATGGTTTTTTACTGACCAAAACATTGGCTGTTGTTTTACCGTTTCTTTTTAAATCGGCTATAATCACCCCGCTTTCGCTGCCTAAACTCCATTCTATTTTGCACTCGTTCAGGTTACTAAAAAGCAATCTATTTTCCAGTTCCAGGGCTACTTTACCGTTGCTCCAGTTGCTGGCGAGTTTAACTTTTACTGGTGAATAGATTTTTTTCATGTGCCAATATTCTGGTTTTGGCCTTCTCCAGCCATCAAGTGGGCCCCAGGTGCCATAACCAACTGTTTTTCCGTTTGGTAAAAAGAAGGTATCATCAATTCCCGCCCAAATGGCCCCGCCTAAAACGGCATCGGTGCGGTACATGTTTTCCCACATGGCTTCGAAACCAATTCCCCAGGCATCGCGTACACCCGGATCGGTTACCAGCTCCAGGCGGTTATAAGCATTTAAATGGACGTATTCATCGAAAACAATCGGGCGTTTATAATTTCTGTAAGTTTGTGGTCCGGTTGGACCAGGATAATGGTGGTTGGTAATTTCCAGATCGCCTTCATCCGCATCAGGCCCATACTGGCTAAAATTACGAAGACGGGTTGGATCAAACTGTTTTACCAGTTTGGCTGTTTCTTTAAAATATGCTGCGTATTTACCGCTTTCGTTACCGATTGACCAAGTAAGTATTGCGGGGTTAGACCTGAAATAGTTTACCATATCTAAAGTTTGATCGACCATCAGGGTTTGATAAATTTCTGTACCAGCCGGTACGTCTGTGTTTTCGGCCCAGCAAAAAGGTGCTTCCACTTCTAAAAACATCCCCAACCGGTTACAAGCGTCAATCAGCTCTTCTGCAGGAGGATAATGTGAGGTACGGAAATAGTTTACATTACCTTCTCTAAAAAGTTCCACATCTTTCTCCCACATGTTTTCACCAACCGAACGACCACGTAAAGGCATGGTTTCGTGGTGACAAATGCCACGTAGTTTAATGGGCATATTATTTACAAAAACCCTGTTTCCCCGAACCTCGATCTGGCGGAAACCGATACTTTTGGTTATTTCATCTTCGTTTTTACCATCTTGTAAAATACTTAGTTTTACCACGTATAAATTGGGGTGCTCTGTATCCCACTTGGCAGGTTTTACCACCTCAAAACTGATGTTTTGTTGTAAAAATTCGCCTTTTGCAATACTTTTATCAATGGTGATCGTTTTTTCAGTAATCCTGGTGGTACCATCTGCTTTAAAAAGCTCGGCTCTTATGCCCAGGTTTCCGGTTTTGCCATTCTGTTCGTTTGCAATGATCACATCGGCACTTAACGTTGCATTCTCATAGTTTTTATCTAAAAAAGTTTTAATATCGGCGTAGGCAAAGTTTACTTCTTCAACGGCCATTACATAAACTTTGCGCGAAATGCCCCCTAAAGCATGTACAGCGTAAGTTGAAGCACTGGCCAGAGAATCGGCCTTGCTTTCTGATTTAACCTTTACCAGCAGCTCATTATTGCCGCCACAATTGGCTACATCGTTAATGTCGACCTCGAAAGGGGTAAAACCACCTAAATGTGATGCTGTTTTTTTACCGTTAACCCAGATTTCTGCTTCACTGTACACGGCATCGAAACGGAGTTTAACGCGTTTGTTTTTCCAGTTTGCAGGAATCTCAAAGTTCTTTTTGTAACCTGCATATACCATTTTTTTTACTTCGAAACCTTGCATTACCCATTCGCCTGGCACCTGAATATTTTTATCGGCAGGCAAAGTATTGATATCGGTCGAAAATTGCCATGTTCCGTCTAAAGAAATTTTATCAGCTTGTTTTGAGGCTGATGGAGAAATCCGGTTTAGTTTTAATAACTGCTGTTCTGCTGTTGTATAGGTAATTTTTTGAATTTGTGCATTTGCTGCACTCGCCAGGAACAGTAGTATGGTAAGACTTTTATAAAATGGTTTCATTTGTGTGTTTGATTTATCTTTTATATTGAATGCTACATAATTCCATACTTATCAAAGGCTTCTTTGGCGCTCATTCCTTCGAGTATTTTCTTCTGCACCATCTTTTCGCCCCTGGCTTTTTCAAGCGCCCTGGTAATCACCTCTACTTCGTGTTGTTTCGGCACAATACAAACTCCATCGATATCGCCAACCACAATATCGCCAGGATTAACCAAAACGCCTTTAATTTTGATGGGTACCCTAAAATCGATTACCTTACCTCGCGGGGCCTGATCCTGCGCATAATTTCCATAAGAAAAAGAGGGAAAATTAAGGTGTAATATCCCCTTTGTATCTCTCGAATAACCATCTACTACCGCACCTGCAGCACCCAAAATCTGTGCCCTTGTACTCATCAATTCGCCCCATAAGGCATAACTGGGTGATGAGCCTGTACAAATATAAACTTCATGTCTTTTCAGGTCATCTAATGCTTCGAGCATTAAACCAAAAGGCTTTTTTAAGATGGGGTTACTGCTTTCGTATGCACCACATTCTAACACATCGGCTTCTAAAACCGTCATAGCCCTACCCGCTATAAACATATCAGGGTGTAAAGGTTGGATTTGCGGAGGCAAAAACTGATGGAACAGTTCCATTTTATCCATTATATCCCCTATTACAGCGCTATAAAGTTCTGTCCGTATCAGTTCAAAAAGTTCGTCGTCATTTTTCCACTCCATGTGTTAACGTTATTTTATTTTAAAGGGATGTTTGCTTGGCATTTTATCGCGATTCAAAAATGTAAAATAACGGAGGGAATCATTTAAGCGTTTTTATCTACTTATTAAAGTTTTTTAACATAATTTAAAGATCGGAAACCAAATAAAAGAGAAAATACTTCAACAAAAGATTGCAAATCATACACTGAGGTTTGGCATTGTTTAACATCAAGCCAAAAAAATAGCAGCCAGAAAAGAACTGGCTGCTATTTAATTTATTTATTCATTTGGTGTTGTGTTTAATAACCTTTGGCAGATTGTGCTGCTTTTAAATTTTTATTCTTATCCAATGCGAGCTGTGGATATGGCATGAGGATAAATTTTGAATCCCAAATGCGATCCTGAACAATTACGTTAGCAATATCTTTAGGTGTTTTCATTACATTAGCTGCAATGTTCCAACGTCTGATATCAAAATACCGCTGTCCTTCACCTGCTAATTCTATTCTACGTTCATTACGGATTACTTCCCTAAGTTTTTCTTTGGTATTGTTAAGTGTTTGATTTATTGGTGGCATGCCAGCGCGGTCACGAATATCATCTAATGCAGCAAAAATGCTTGCATCAGGCCCGCTTACTTCATTTTTAGCTTCGGCATAAGCCAGCAATATTTCCGCATACCGGATAATACTGTAATCCTGCGGTGCATCAAATTCTAAACCACTTACCAGTGAAGCTGGATCTAAGTATTTTTTAAAATTGTAACCGGTATAGCCATTGCTATTTCCGCCGCCATTCCATTTAAATACATAACCATCTTTATATTCGTTCCAGGTTGCACCGGGAAATAATATACTGGCATAGAGACGGGTATCTCTGTTTTTAAATTCATTGATGTAACTAGCCGAAGGGGCATTATTAATATTAAAATCAGTTGCCCTTTGCTCTGCTGTTGGTGGTGTAAATGGTGTACCATCATTTTTCCAGTAGGCATCTACCAAATCTTGTAACGGCGTAATCGAACTCCAGCCACCCATATCAGCAGTAGCAAACAAAGTCCTCAATCCGTTACCATATGGTGCATAAGCCTGGCTTTCCTGAATATTCTGTGATACAAGAATTGTTTCTTTATTACCATCGTTGGCAACCCAAAATTGTTGTTGATAACTTGCCAGGCCCTTATAAAATTTTTGTTTAGCGGCATCATCGGCAAAAGATACCAATGTACTGTAATCATCTTTCGTATCATTAGCCGTTAAAGCCGTTTTCCTGAACAGTTGATAACCTGCGCCCATTACTTTTTGGGCACTTGCGGCCGCATCTTCATATTTGCCATACTCTAACTGTATGCGTGTTAATATGGCCCAGGCAGCACCGTTGGTAATGCGGCCAATTTGGTTTGGGGCACTACCGCCATAGTTGGCTGGCAAATCTGCCTGAACGGCTTTAATCTCGTCAATTGCGAATTGGATTACCTCACTAGCCGGTGATGTGGCAACAGCGGTTTCTTCAGGATCTGTGTACGATTTTTTTAATAAAGGTACCGGACCAAAATAATGCGCCAGTTCATAATAGGTAAAGGCTCTTAAAACCCTGGCTTCGGCGATAAAACGTTTCCTTAAGGTTTCATCCATTGTTGCTTTGCCAACGTTATCTAAAAAATAGTTATAGCGACGGATAAAAACATAACGACTATTGAATCCGGCATCCAGGGTAGCATCGATGTTACCGGCAGATACCCGTGTTGCATTATTTTCCCAGGGATATTGGCAATAAGCATTATCAGCAGCGCCATCATCGTAGGCATAGTTAAAAGCATTGGCTAAATATCCATAACAGCCGTTTAGCGCAAGCTGTACATCATTTTGTGATTTCCAAAATGTACCGGCAGAAAGTTTATCCTGCGGAATAAAATCTATCGACTTTTTACAGCCTCCCAAAATTGCAAGAGTGAGAAGCGATATATATATAATTTTTTTCATGTTTATTATAATGTTAAATTCAGGCCAGCAGAAAATGTTTTTAAAACGGGATAAGCCGATCTTGCTGAAGGAGCTTCCGGATCAAAATCCTTCAACCTTTTATCACCACGGATGGTAAAAGGATTATTGCTTGAAACATAAATCCTTAAGCCTTTAATTTTTGCTTTATCCAAAATGTTTTGAGGAATGGTGTAACCTAAAGTAATGGCCTTTACCCTAAAGTATGAGGCATCGAACAGCCAAAAGCTTGATAAGCCCAAATTTTGGGTGTCGTTGGTTATTCTGGGATAAGCTGCATTTGGATCAGGATTATTTACCGTCCATCTGTCTAAAACATAATTTTTAACCCCTCCGCCATTAAAAAAAGCTTGCGAAGCCTCCATTTCTAAATAAGTTTTCACATTACCTACCCCTTGCGTGAGTACACTAAAATCGAAACCTTTATAATTGGCCGAAAGATTTAAACCATAAGTAAAATAAGGCACATTATTACCTGTAATTACCCTGTCATCGCCATTTATTACACCATTCCCATCCTGATCTTTGTACTTAATATCACCTGGTTTTGGGTTATTGGCTTGTTTGGCATGGCTATCAATATCGGCCTGATTGGTAAATAAACCATCTGCCTGCCACATGTAAAAGGAACCAACCGGTTGACCGATGCGGTTGATATAATAAGTATCGTATGGAGCCGTTTCGTTAACGCCTCCTAAATCGGTTACTTTATTCCATATTTTACTTATGTTACCACCTATGGAATAGCCAAAATCGTTTATTTTTCCATTGTAATTTAGCGAAAGTTCGAATCCGTTGTTTTTAACTTTGCCAAGGTTTACAGATGGTTCATCATCTTTAGCTAAACCTGCCTCAGCCGGAATATTTGGATTTGATAATAAAATATCATTGGTAATGCGGCTAAATACATCCAACTGCAGGGTTAGCGATTTAAATAAGGTTGCATCTAAACCGGCATTATAAGTAGTTAGTTTTTCCCAGCTTAATAAAGGATTCGCTAATTTACCAGGTGTTACACCATCTTGTTTGGACTGATCTAAAATTACGGTGCTACCCACATTTAAGCCATCATAAAAATCATAATCGCCCACGTTATTGATGTTACCTAATTTACCTGCTGATAAACGCAATTTTAATTCACTAACCGCCTTAACGTTTTTCATGAAATCTTCTTGCGAGATACGCCAGGCAACGGATGCTGATGGATACCATGCCGCACGATGGCCGGGTGCAAATTTAGAAGAAGCATCGTTTCTGGCACTCGCTTCAAACAGGTATTTATCAGCATAAGCATAATTTACACGGGCAAATACAGATGCCAATGCACTTTCGCCTAAGCCAGCCACATTGTCGCCCAAATCGTTAAAAACTGTTGTATTTGCAGGCAGTGTAGAACCGGCACTAATTGCATCTAAATCGTTGTTGGGAAAATTTTTACGTACCACTCTAATAGTTCTCTTTTGTGCTTTTTCGTAAGAAGCACCGGCCAAAACCTTAAAGTAATGTTTGTCTATGTTTTTTTCATAACTGGCCGTAGCCTGCGATAATAAGTTTGAAGTGCTTTGCCATGCTTCTGTTAACTGGTTGGTTAATAGCGCTGTAGTCGTTAATGGTTGCCTGGTAATAAATCCTGTTATAGGATCTATAGTGTTTACAAAAGAACTGTTGAAATAATTATAGGCATTGTAAGAAAACAAACCAGAAATATCTAAACCTTTAACCGGTGTATAAGTTCCATTTAAATTACCAACAAAACGATTGGTATTATAATTGGTTCTGCCACCATCCTGTAATAAACGTAATGGGTTTTGGCCAGCTAATGTAGCATTTTCCTTTCCAGCGGTTACACTGCCCCACTCGCCGTTGCTTTGTTTAGCTACTGATAATGGAATAGACCGACCGACACCGGTAAAACCTATTTCTAAATTATCGTTGTTGTAACCATCTCTGATAAATGATAAATTACTGCCAATTTTAAATTTATCGCTAATCTGACTTTCAATATTAGCCCTTAACGAATAACGTTTTAAATCTTTACCCGGAATTAAAGAGTTTTGGCCAAAATAGGCCCCACTTAAATAATATTTAGTTTTATCACCTCCAGATACACTTAGCTGATGTTCCATCATCGGTGCACTTTTGTTTAAAATTAACGAATACCAGTCGGTATTAGGATAAAGATCCGGATTGGACTGGCTTTGGATTGCCTGTAAAGCTGTAGCATCATAAAGCGGTGATCTGCCTAAATTAGTTTCAGCTTCATTACGTAAAACGGCATAATTGTATGCATCGGCATAATCTGGCAAATAAGTAGCAGATTGCCTGCCGTAATAAGCATTATAACTAATGGTTGGGGTACCATTTCCTTTTTTAGTGGTAACCAAAATTACACCATTTGCTGCCCTGGCTCCATATATTGATGATGCAGAAGCATCTTTTAAAACAGAAATAGCTGCCACATCGTTGGGGTTGATGCGGGCAAAATCATTTTGGGTAACTACCACGCCATCAACCACAAACAAAGGAGATGATGTACCTAAATTTGAGCGCCCCCTTACATTGATAGTACCTAAGTCGTTACCCAAATCGCCAGGAGCCGATTTAATGGCTACACCTGGTACAGTACCCTGTAAAGCATTGGTTAAAGAAGTTACTGGTCTGTTGATAATTGTTTTGGTATTTACCGTATTAACGGCGCCTGATAAGTTGACCTTTTTCTGTGTACCATAGGCTACTACTACCACATCACTTAACTCGTTACTTTGAGGCACCATCGTAACTTTTACAGTAGCTGAGGCTTTTACTTCTTTAGTTTGATAACCTAAATAAGAAATCACTAAAATGGCATCATCAGTTACGCCTGCCAGTTTAAAATTTCCATTTTCATCACTCATTGTACCCTGGTCTTTGCCTTTTACTTTGATACTGGCACCAGGTATACCTTTGCCAATTTCGTCTAAAATAGTCCCGATTACATCGATTACTTTATTAATTGGCGTACTTTGTTCAGGCCGATAAGCAGGGGCAATATTTGCTGCCCGTTCTTTAACCACAATGGTATTGGCCTGGATAGAATACGTTAAAGGCTGATTTTTAAAGCATTGGTTTAAAGCTTCGGCCAGCGGCATATCTTTTACATCAATATTTACTGCGTTTGCCTTTTTTAAATCGCTCTGGATAAAAAACACATTGTAGCCGCTTTGAATTTTTATTGCTTTAAGCACCTTTTGCAATGATGCATTTTTCTCGTTAAGCGTAATGTTGTTTTGGCCAAAACTGCTCGCATTAACACTTAAAAAGGCTATAAAAAGCAATAGGATGGTTAGCTTCATGGATAACAGAATTTTATTCTTTATACAGCTTTCGCCGTACAAATTAAAATCGTAAATTTTCATACATTTGTTAGGTTTTAGGTTGAGTTAAATGCCTATAGCAGTTGCTATTACATTTACATTGTTTTAACTATTTGGTTATTGTTGGGCAATTTTTAATCTAAAACTTTAAACGGGTTTCGATTGCAGTCGAAATCCGTTTTTCAGATTAAAATTTAATGGTTTATTTTAAAATTTTAATCCTCCTTCCTTCTATTTTAAATTTAAACTTATCAGTTGATTCTAATATTTTCAGGGTTTGTTGCAGGCTATTGTTTTTGGAAAAAGATCCACCGAAATAAATTCCGTCGAAATCACCAACATACTCTATTTCAACATCATACCACCTGGCCAGTTTCTGCATGGCAGTCTTAATATCTTCGTTATTAAACATAAAAAAACCATTTTTCCAGGCAATGTATTCTTCTACATCAACATTACTCACTTTAAAACCGGTATCATGAAAAATGGCCTGTTGCCCTGGTTTTAACACACCTGTAGCCAGGGGACTAAAATTTTTAACGGCCACGCCACCTTCTACCAGGGTTGTTTTTATTTCATCTTCGTCTGCATAAGCACTTACATTAAAATGGGTACCCAAAACACTAATTTCCTGTTTTGCGGTTTTAAGCTTAAAAGGTTTATTTTTATTTTTAGCTACTTCAAAGTAACCTTCGCCGGTGAGTTCTACAGTTCGGTATTTACCTGTAAATGAGGTTGGGTATTTTAAAGAGGATAATGCATTTAACCAAACTTTAGTTCCATCGGGCAATGTAACCTGATACTGGCCACCTGCAGGAGTGCTAATGGTATTATATGCCGTAGATTGGGAAGTTTTCTGGTCTAAAATTGTATAAATTAACTGTCCATCTGCCGTTTTCGTAATTTGAATTCCTTCCTGTTTAGCTATTGTGCCATTCAGGGCCTGATCGAGGTTAATTTTACTTCCGTCGGCAAGGGTTAAAAAGGCTTTATTGCCACCTGGTTTGATGATAGCAGCTGATCGATTAATATTTTTAACATCTGCTCTCTGGCTAAAAAGGTACCAGCCAAAACTTAGAACCGCGATTAAAGAGGCCGCCACCGCGAAACGATAAAGATAACGTAATGGTCTTTTTTGTTCCAGCTGATTAATCTGTTGGTTTATGTTCTCAAAAATTCGCTGCCCGATTTCTGCTTGCTTATATTCATCAGTTTCTTCGCTGATGGTTAGCTGCTGTTTATCGTACCACGATTCGAGCAATAAGCATTCTTCTTTACTGGCGGTACCGGCTATATATTTTTCTGTTAAACTTATTAATTCTGCTTTTTTCAATTGCTCGTCCTTTCGTGTATGTACCTAAAATGCAGGCTATCCCCTAAAAGAAATCTGAACTTTTATACAACACCCTATACAACAGGTATTTAAAATTAAACAAAGTTAAGTAATTGTAAACAATTAGCTGCTAATGAATTTGATTGTAAAGCAGAATATTCCGCTTATCTGCGCCAAATTTCGGTGAGTAATAAGACTGTCAAGAATAGAAATTCGCCCATATCGGTGCGGAGGCGGCGTAATGCAATGGTAATCTGGTTTTCTACCGTTTTTGGAGAGATGTTTAACTTTTCGGAAATTTCTTTTACACTAAGATGCTCTTTTCTGCTCAGGATAAAGATTTCCCTGCACTTTTGGGGCAGCAGTTCAATACTATCATCTAAACGCTGTGCAATCTCTTTTTCGGTAAGCATATTTTCGGCATTGTGTGGACTCACCAATAGCTCAGTATCATGCAGGAGATCCGTCCTCAGTTTACCATCTCTAATGGCCTTAAATACCTGAAAACGAACTGATGTAAATAGATAATTGTTCAGATTTTCGACCGTTGTATGACTGCGTTTTAACCAAAGGCTTACAAAAATTTCCTGTATAATATCTTCTGAAGCCTCTTTGTTTCGCAAAATCTGATAGGCAGATAAATATAACTTGCTCCAGTACCTGTTGTAAATTTTTTCAAACGCCGACCGATCATCACCTTGCATATCGCTAACAAGCAAACTATCAGGCCATAGTTGTAAATTATCAGGTTTCATTTAGTTATAAGAATAGCTATTGCAATGCTAAGCAAAAAAATCAAAAGCCAATTTACATATTTTTCACACCGTATCATAAATGTTGCAATATTACTGATTATTTAATCCAAAGTTTTTAGTCTCTAGCCCGTAGTAAACAGTTTTTTTGGAGTTTGCCATAAACAAATTGGCAGTTTTCAGTTGCAATTACAAAGGAACTATTGACCACCTCGACTACATTACATTGCGCCCGAAGTGACGATAACCCGGGGAGAAATAGAACAATAAACCAACAAAAAAATAATTGTTAAAAAGACGTTTATTTTTTAATAATATTTTACTTTTATAATAAGATTCTACCAAATATTAAGCCTTATGATTAAAAAATTAATCTTCTCTGCCACTATGCTTTGCTGCTCTATTTTTACGCAGGCACAAAACGAAACTCAGTTAACCATTAAACCCGCCAGCGACCAAATCGTGAGCAAGCACATTTATGGTCATTTTTCTGAACATCTGGGCCGTTGTATCTATGATGGTTTTTGGGTAGGAGAAAATTCTACCATTCCAAATAAAGGAAGGATTCGTTTGGATATTGTAGATGCTTTAAAGAAAATAAAAGTGCCTAATCTCCGCTGGCCCGGTGGCTGTTTTGCGGATGAATACCATTGGAGAGACGGTATCGGGCCAAGAAACCAGCGTCCGAAAATGGTAAATACCAATTGGGGCGGCGTAACCGAAGACAATAGTTTTGGGACACACGAATTTTTAGATCTCTGCCAGATGCTTGATTGTGAGCCTTACATCGCAGGTAATGTGGGCAGCGGAACTGTTGAAGAAATGGCCAAATGGGTAGAATACCTCAATTTTGATGGCGTAAGTCCGATGACCGCTATTCGCGGTCAAAACGGCAGGGAAAAACCATGGAAAGTTTCCTTTTGGGGCGTGGGTAACGAAAGTTGGGGTTGCGGTGGCAACATGACACCCGCTTACTATTCTGATCTGTACCGCAGGTACGCTACTTATGCACGCAATTACCCTGGCGCTCCATTAAAAAGAATTGCCAGTGGCGCAAATTCCGACGATTATAACTGGACAGAAACCTGCATGAAAAATATCGGGAACCAGATGTGGGGATTAACGCTTCATTATTACACCATCCCAACAGGAAACTGGGGTAAAAAAGGATCAGCAACTAAATTTGATGAAGCGCAATACTTTTCAACCATGAAAAACTGCCTGCACATGGAGGAACTGGTTACCAAACACTCTGCAATCATGGATAAATACGATCCTAAAAAGAAGGTAGCCTTAGTGGTTGATGAATGGGGAATCTGGACGGATGTAGAACCCGGTATAAACCCTGGTTTTCTGTACCAACAGAATAGTTTACGCGATGCGTTAATCGCGGGTACCACTTTAAATATCTTTAACAACCATTCAGATCGCGTTAAAATGGCCAACCTGGCACAAACGGTAAATGTATTACAGGCCCTGATTTTAACAGAAAAAGATAAAATGATCCTCACGCCTACTTACCATGTTTTTGATCTGTATAAAGTGCATCAAAACGCCAAATATTTACCGATTAACTTTACCAGCCCCGATTATGTTGTAGGCAACCAAAAAATCCCGGCACTAAATGTTTCTGCCTCGCAGGATAGCACAGGAGCAATCCACATTTCACTGGTAAATTTAGATCCGGCCAAGAAAATTTCCCTAAATACGGTTTTAGAAGGTTTGAAATGGAGCTCGGTAACCGGACAGATTTTAACCTCAGCCAAACTCACCGATATCAATACCTTTAACGATGCTGACAAAGTGCACAATGCAAAATTTGCCGGTGCAAAAAAATCGGGCAATTCACTCAAGATAGAACTTCCTGCGCAATCTGTGGTGGTACTTGAGTTGAAGTGATGTAAGGTGAAGTATTAGCTAGCCATCCTTTAAAGCCATTACTATCAAAATAAATCAGCCGTAATCATAACTACGCTGCGCTGCCCTAACATTGAGAAAACGATATAAAATGGTCGTAATAGCGAGGAGGCACAACGAAGCAATCTTAAAATGATCGCTACAACCCATAGCATTAAGATCGCTTCGTCGGCTGAAAAGCCTGCAATTGACGAATTTTTCGGATAAGCTTAAGATGGTAACATGTTACACCAAAGAAGTCAAAAAAAACAAAACAATCCTGATAATAGATAATTAAAATTACAAAAACCACTAATTAATAATACGATCATCTTTTTATTAAAAATTTTCACGATTTTACCTTTTCATTAATTTCACAAATAATTTTGTCATAAATAATCAATCTCCACTCGTATTTAGGAAGAATTGAATAAATTTACAGCACAACAAACCTCATTAATAACTAAAAACATTGTTTAAAAAGCTAATAAATCAAGCTATTATACCATAATCAATCATAAATTTAACTGATTTTTAACATTTAGCTAATATTTATGACCTTTTGTCCCTATCCTTTTTAAAAAAAACCTAAAAAATGAAATTTCAAAGGACATACTTGTTCATAAAATTCATTTTTTGTTCAGGCAAACGTTTGATTAAACCTCAGTGTTCACTTCATTCATTCCCTTCAATTTAAAGCAATTTGACTTGGGCAATTCGTACCTTAGTCTAATTAATCATACACATTAATAGCGGCGCTAAAAAGCTGTGTTACTGCGTATTACGGCCGGCATAAAGAACCATTATGTTGCGCTTAAAGTCATCCACCAAACAAAGTAGAAGATCAAAATCTAAAGCCATGAACAAATACGCCATTATTGGAGTAACTCCCTTCGAAATCCCTGATAGTAGATTGGTTTCTAATCTACAAAAAGCCCATTGCTTTCCGGTTCTCAGTCTTGGACATAGCATAGTTGATGCTGAAAATGCCCTTCATTCACTTATTGCGGAGGGTATCTCCGATTTCGGTGTTAGCATCAACTCAGTAGAATTGGCTGACATTGATCTTCCTACCCAAGTAAGTTTAATTATTGCACCGTATGATTTCGTGCCAAAACATAAAACATTAGCAAAAATTATCTATCAGGTTTTTGATCTTGAGTCGGCACTGGCTGCACAAGCTAACGGTGCAGATGGAATTGTAGTAAAAGGAAATGAAGGTGCGGGCCGTGTGGCTTACGAATCTTCTTTTGTGCTTTTTCAACGGGTTATTAAAGAAGTTACTACTATTCCGGTTTGGGTTCAGGGTGGTGTAGGTATTCATACAGCGGCTTCTTTAATGGCCCAGGGAGCAGAAGGAATCATTTTAGATAGCCAACTCGCCTTATTTCCAGAATGTTCTGCTCCTGAAGAATTAAAAACTGTTTGTAGCAAATTAAGTGGAACAGAAACTAAACTGATCGATAACTGCCGCGTATTGGTCCGCCCAAATTCACCAACATTAGCAGAAGATACAGACTATAATGGTCTTCAAAAATATTTTAAGGGTTACGATCTGGAAAGAAACTACCTTCCAATGGGACAGGACATTGCCTTATCGATTGATCTGGTTACCAAATATAAAAACCTTAACAAATTGGTTTTTGGCATAAAGGAAGCCATTTATGGTCACTTAAAACAAGCAAAAGCCATCAATGTAATAAAGGCAAACAACTCGTTGGCCAAAGATTTAAATATCACCTATCCTATTGCGCAGGGCCCAATGACAAGGGTAAGCGATGTCGCGCCATTTGCTGATGCCGTTTCGGAAGCTGGTGCCTTATCATTTATTGCTTTATCCTTATTAAAAGGAGCATCAGCAAAAAACCTGATTGATGAAACCAAAAAACTGGCAGGCAAAAAAACCTGGGGTGTTGGTATTTTAGGTTTTGCACCACAAGAGCTTAGAGATGAACAACAAGAGTATATATTAAATGCAAAACCTCCTGTTTTATTAATTGCAGGTGGACGACCTTCACAAGCTAAACCTTTTGAAAAGGCAGGAATCAAAACGTTCCTTCACGTGCCATCTGCTTCTCTTTTAGATATGTTTTTAAAAGAAGGTGCTAAAAGTTTTGTATTCGAAGGCCGCGAATGTGGCGGTCATGTTGGACCACTATCGAGCATGGTATTGTGGGAAAAACAGATTGAACGTTTGTTAAAGGAAGAAAATCCCGAAAGCATCAGCGTTTTCTTTGCAGGTGGCATTCACGATGCTTTTTCTACTGCTTTTATTTCGGTAATGGCTGCTCCTTTGGCTGCAAAAGGAATGAAAATCGGTGTATTAATGGGCACAGCTTATCTATATACCAAAGAAGCAGTAAGCACAGGTGCCATTTTAGATAAATTTCAACAGGAAGCGATGCAGGCAGATGAAACCGTTCTGCTTGAAACTGCTCCAGGGCACGAAACCAGGTGTTTAAATTCTTCATTTGCCACATTCTTTAATGAAGAAAAAAAGAAACTTCAGGCAGAAGGAATGGATAAAAAAGAAATTTGGGCGAAACTGGAAACACTAAACGTTGGTCGTTTACGCATTGCCGCAAAAGGAATTGAAAGACGCGGTGATGATCTGGTAAAAATTGACGAGGCAGAGCAAACTGATCTGGGCATGTATATGATCGGGCAGATCGCGCCCATGCATAAAGAAGTGATGTCGCTACTTGATCTGCATCAGGATGTAGCCGACAACAACTATACACATATTTTAGATGCAACACTTTCTTCGCCTCCAGAAAATAAAGCCAAAGCACTGGATGTTGCCATTGTGGGCATGGCCTGTATCTTTCCTGGGGCTAAAAACCTCGAAGAATACTGGCGTAACATTATCCTGGGCAAGGATTCGGTAACAGAAGTACCGGATGAAAGATGGAACAAAGAACTTTATTATAATCCTGAATCAACTGCCGGCGATATGTCGCACTCTAAATGGGGCGGTTTTATCCCAAGGATCGATTTTGATCCTCTGGAATTTGGCATTCCACCGCAGTCGCTTGCCGCCATAGAGCCTACACAGCTGCTTACCTTAATGGTGGCTAAACAGGCATTGCAACACGCAGGTTATGCCGATGGTGGTGTTGATAATGAAAATGTTTCGGTAATTATTGGTGCCGAAGGCGGAAACGATTTGGCCAACAGCTATAGTTTTAGAGGGTTTTATAAACAGGTTTTTGGCGAAATGCCAGCCGAGGTAGATGCCGTATTACCTAAAACAACAGAAGATTCGTTCCCGGGTATTTTGGCAAATGTAATCTCCGGCAGGATTACCAACAGGTTAAACCTGGGTGGCAGAAACTTCACCGTTGATGCTGCCTGTGCATCATCTCTTGCCGCTATTGATCTGGCCTGCCAGGAATTATTTTTAGAGAAATCGGATATGGTTTTGGCCGGTGGAGCAGATCTGCACAATGGCATTAACGATTACCTGATGTTTTCGAGCACGCATGCACTTTCTAAAAAAGGAAGATGTGCCACTTTTGACGCTGAAGCGGATGGAATTGCCCTTGGCGAAGGCATTGCCATGATCGTTTTAAAAAGATACGACGATGCTTTACGCGATGGCGATACCATTTACTCTATTATTAAAGGTGTAGGTGGATCGAGTGACGGCAAAAGCCTTGGTTTAACTGCTCCTCGCAAAAACGGACAGGTAAACGCGCTGGAAAGGGCTTATAGCCAAGCCGGAATTACCCCTTCATTGGTTGGCCTGGTCGAAGCACATGGCACAGGTACTGTTGTAGGTGATAAAACAGAAATCAGCGCATTAACCGATATGTTAAATCAATCAGGTGCCACTGCTGGACAAACACATTTAGGCTCTGTAAAAACACAGATTGGCCATACCAAATGTGCCGCTGGTATTGCTGGATTGATTAAAGCATCGCTATCGGTTTACCATGGTATTAAACCACCTACCATCAATTTAAAAACACCAAATAGTTTCTACAACGCTCAAACCAGTCCATTTGCTTTCCATACTGAAGCTGGTTTATGGATGGAAGAAAAACGATATGCTGGCGTTAGTGCCTTTGGTTTTGGCGGAACAAATTTCCATGCCGTATTGGAAAGTGCGCAAAACATAGAAAATAAAAATTCGATTTTAAAATCGTGGCCATCAGAACTTTTTGTTTTCAGGGGCGATACTTATGAGGAAGCCAAAAGATGGGTGATTTCGGTAAAAAATATCCTAGAACTGAACGATCAGATCGAACTGAAAGATATTGCCTATAGTTTAGCAACTGCAGATGCCAAACCTGTTCAATTGAGCATCGTAGCCAACCATGCAGAAGATTTGGTGATGAAAATCGACCTTGTATTATCTGGCGTAGAAAGCAAAGACACCTACCTCACCAAAAAACAGGATGGTAAAGTTGCCTTTATGTTCCCAGGGCAAGGCAGCCAAAGGGTAAACATGGCGAGAGATCTTTTTGTGGTTTTCCCCGAAATGCGAAAACTGCTGAAAGCTTATCCTGAATACGAAAAAGTCCTCTTCCCAAATACAGTATTTAATGATGCTGATGCAAAAGCTCAAAAAGAACGCATAAAAGATACCCGCATGGCACAACCGCTCTTGGGTATTGTTGATCTGGCCATTGCCAATTTCTTAAAATCATTGGGTATTGTACCTGATATGGTTGCTGGTCACAGCTATGGAGAATTGCCGGCACTTTGTTTTGCAGGTGCTTTTGAAGAGGAAGCTTTGGTTCACCTGAGTGCAGAACGGGCACAATCTATTTTGAATGCGGTAGAAAACGGAGATCCGGGCACTATGCTTGCCGTGAGTGCAAAACAAGAAGATCTTGCACAATACCTAAGTGATATTGCAGCTGTTTACCCGGTAAACTTTAATGCACCAACGCAATGTGTAATTGCAGGTAGTACAGCAGCTATCGGCCAGTTGGCTGCAGTGTTAAAAGAAGCCAAAATATCTTTCCGCCCGCTTGAAGTGGCTTGTGCTTTCCATAGTCCATTGGTAGCCAGATCAAAACAGCTTTACCAACAAGTACTATCTGGTGTAAACTTTAATGATCTAAAAATTCCGGTATGGTCTAACACAACAGCCAAAGAATATCCAACTGAAGCTTCCGCAGTTAAAGAACTTTTAACTGATCATTTGATAAAACCTGTCCTTTTTGTTGAAGAGCTAAGGGATATGTATGCCGCCGGAGCCAGGGTTTTCGTAGAAGTTGGCCCTGGCAAGGTGCTAAGTGGTTTAACCAGATCATGCATCGGCAAAGACGAAGTTATTTTACATACCGAAGATCAAGGTCAGAACAAGCTCAGCAATTTATTGGGCACACTGGCAGGTTATATGGCAACTGGCCGCGAAATCAAACTCGAAAAATTATTCGAAGGCCGTTCTGTTAAAATCATCAAATTGGATGAACCTTCAATTTATAAAAAAAGTCCCGCTATCTGGTATGTGAACGGTCAACACGCTGTTCCATCAACAGGTAAACTTCCGGCAAATGGTGCATACCCTATTACTAAACCGATTATCCTTATGAATAACACCTCTACACTAACTGAAAATCAACAGGTTAATGGCTCAGCCAAAGACTTGATGATGCAGGAGTACCTGCACAGCATGAAAATGCTGATTCAGGCACAACGCGATGTGATGCTTTCCTTTTTAGGACAAGCTCCAGCAATGCCTTCGCAAATCATTAACCAGCCCCTACCATCATATCAGGCGCCTCAACCGGTCCGTATCGAAAATCAAATTACGGTAAAACAGGAAGTACCTCAGGCACAAACCATCGAAGTAATAACACCTGTAATTGCTCAAAAAGATTTAAAGCTGGTGCTTTTGCAGCTAGTAAGCGATAAAACTGGCTATCCGCAGGAAATGCTGGGCATGGAAATGGATCTTGAAGCCGATTTAAGTATCGATTCAATCAAACGTGTAGAAATTATCGGTGCTTTACGTACCGAACTGGGTGGTTTCTCTCAATTAAACCTTCCAGAAGATAAAATTATGGAGCAGCTTGCCGGACTGAAAACCTTAGCTAGCCTCGTAAACTGGCTTACAGAAAACACCGAACAGCCTAAAGCGGTTAATACCCCTACTCCAATAACTACAGCACCAAGCCAGGCCGAATCTGCAAAATTTTCATTGGATCAGTTAAAATCGGCCATTCTTGATGTGGTAAGTGAAAAAACGGGCTACCCTAAAGAAATGTTAGGCATGGATTTAGATCTTGAAGCGGATTTAAGCATCGATTCGATCAAAAGAATGGAAATTATTGCCTCGCTTAAAGAAAGAATCGGTTTTGGTTCACAAGGCGATCAGGCTGATGACTTAATGGAAAAACTGGCTGCAATTAAAACTTTAAATGCGCTGGTAAACTGGATTGCAGATGTTGAAGCTGAAAGCTCGGAGGTGCTTACAGAAGCAAAAAAGCTTATTGAGGAGAGCATTGATGATCAAACGGTTAAAGAAAAATTATCCCGTTTAAGATTCGAGTTAACTCCTGCTGCGCTTACCATTACCGAAGCAGCCATTTTAAAAGGACAGCGTTTTGCCTTAACCGATGATGGCGGCGGACAAGCAATCAAAATCAAAAAAATGCTGGAGAAACATGGAGCCATTGCCAATCTGGTGAACTTTGAAGATTCACTGGATGGTTACCAGGGCCTTATCATCCTGAACATGTTCGAAGCACAGAAAAAAGAGGGTATCCTCGATCATTTCGCAACCATTAAAAAACTAAACTTTGATACCGTAAAATGGGTGTACCTGATTGCGGATACCAAACAATATTTTAACGACCAATCGGATATTTCTTTCTTAAGAAATTACCAGGGTTACTCTGGTTTCTTTAAAAGTTTAGACCGTGAATATGAGCATACCAAATGCCGTTTCATCAGTCTGGAAACTAAAATGTCTCCTGATGAAATCACAAATATTGCCATAAACGAAATCCTGAATCCGGATAAACCTTCGGAGATTATTTACAACGACCATAAAAGACACATTATGGAACTTGTACCGCATCAATTGAGCACCGAAACCGATGCACACATCCATTTAGATAAAGATGCCGTGGTGATGGTTTTAGGTGGTGCACAAGGCATTACAGCCGAGTTGATGATTCATTTCGCGAAAGATTATCCTTGCAGATACATCCTGGTGGGCCGTTCAGCAAATCCGATCGCCTCGGCAAATGAAGCCAGTTCTTCGTTAAAAACCAAAGATGAGATCAGACAATATGTGATTAAACAGGGTGAGATTAAAAAACCAGCCGAAATAGAACAGGAAACCAATCGGATTTATAAAAATAACCAGATTTTACGTTGCATTGCAACTTTAGAAGAAGGTGGTTCTACCGTAGTTTACGAATCGTTAGACCTTAAAGATGAAGAAGCACTGACCCGTTTGATCAATCAGGTTTATCAAGAATATGGCCGTATAGATGGTGTGGTTCATGGTGCTGGTTTATTGGAAGATAAATTGTTTCATAACAAAACCTCTGAATCATTCGGGCGCGTTTTCGATACCAAAGTAACACCGTTAAGGGTACTGGCCGAGCAATTAAGACCTGAAACCCAGTTTGTGATCCTTTTCTCGAGCATCGCTTCTGTTTATGGAAACCGTGGACAAACCGATTATGCGGCAGCAAACAGCGTAATGGATAAATATGCCTGGGCTTTAAAACAGAAAATTCAAGGCAAGGTAATAGCCATTAACTGGGGCCCGTGGAAAGGTGCAGGTATGGTTTCACCAACATTGGAGAAAGAATACCAGCGCAGGGGAATTGCCATGATCCCTTTACAGGATGGAATGGAAACTTTCTTGAACGAACTTAAATATGGTAAAGAAAGCCAGGTATTAATCATGGCTGGAAACACCTGGACATAGAAAGATCCCCTGTCGATATTTTTAGCCTATAGCGTCATGAGTTTGCAATGATAAGCAGCCAAAAGTCGTCATTGCGAGAAGGCTTTTTCAGCCGACGAAGCAATCTTTCTAACAAGGATCACTAGCAGGAAAGATTGCTTCGTCGTTCCTCCTCGCAATGACGACCGCACGATTAGAACTGTCATCCTGAGCTTGTCGAAGGACCTTTTTTTAAATGTCTTACGAGACGTTTCGACAGGCTCAACGTGACAAATTTGATTGAATTACAAATATGATTCAGCCTTATGACGATCGCATTAATTAAACAGGTTAAAAATAGTCAGTACAAATAAATTAATAGAATTAAGATTAGAAAGATCCCTCTAAGCGAACAAGATGAAGAAAAGCGACGTAGCAATTATTGGAATGTCATGCATTTTTCCGGGTGCGAAAGATATGCAGACCTTTTGGGAGAATATTATCAACCGGCTAGATTCTACACAGCAGGTTCCGGCCGACCGGATTGATCCTGTACATTTCGACAAAGCAGTTAGCGGGGTAGATCGTTTTTATTGCAACCGAGGAGGTTTTATTCCCGATCATCATTTTGATCCACAACGCTTTGGCATTTTACCCTTGGCTGTTGAAGGTACGGAACCCGATCACCTGTTAACCTTAGATCTGGTTCATCAGGCACTGGAAGACGCTTCGGTATTTGAAAAAAAATATTCCCTTGATAAAACAGGGATTATTATTGGCAAAGGCAATTACGTAGGTCCGGGTGCAACCCGCGCCATTGAAATTGTAAGGACGGGCGAACAGATTTCGAGTGTATTGAAAGATTTGATGCCGCAACTTACCGATGCTGAAATTGAAAAGGTAAAACACGAGTTTCAATTGCGTAAAGGCCGTTTCAGTGCCGATACCGCAATGGGATTGATTCCTAATTTAGTGGCTTCGTTGGTAGCTAATCGCCTTAATTTAGGCGGACTCGCTTTCACTTTGGATGCTGCCTGTGCCAGTTCGCTTATCGCGGTAGATCATGGCGTGCAGGAACTAAATAGTGGTCGTTGCGACATGATTATTGCAGGCGGTGTACATTTAGGTCAGAATGCTGCTTTTTGGAGCATATTTTCTCAACTGGGTGCTTTATCCAAACAGGAAAAAATAAAACCTTTCGATCAAAATGCCGATGGATTGATTATAGGCGAAGGTTGTGGTTTTGTGGTACTTAAACGCCTCGACGATGCCATCAGGGATCAGGATAAAATCTATTCAGTAATTAAGGGCGTGGGCATAAGCAGCGATGGAAGCGGTACAAGCGTAATGAGTCCATCGGTTAAAGGCCAATTAAAAGCCATTACCGAAGCCTGGAAAAATGCAGAATTAGAAAGTAAAAATATTGGCTATTTAGAAGCCCATGGAACAGGTACACCGCTTGGCGATAAAACCGAAGTGGAAACCTTAAAACAGTTTTTTGGTCAGGATGCCGATCTACCAAAAGCTGGCATCGGTTCTGTTAAATCGAATATCGGCCATGCCATGCCTGCAGCAGGTATTGCTGGTTTAATCAAATCAAGTCTGGCTTTATATCATGGTATCATCCCTCCTACTTTACATTGCGATGAACCTGTAGCACAATTGGCCGAAACCCGTTTTTCTGCTGTGCAAAAAGCCATTGACTGGAACCAATCGGGTTTGCCAAAACTGGCTGCCGTAAATGCATTTGGTTTTGGAGGGATCAACGCCCATGTGGTATTAGCCGCCTATGATACGCCTAAAAAAGATGAAGTATTGGCCATCGCAAGACCAAGTCATGAAGCTTTGATCCAATCGCTCGAAAATGGAGATTATAACATTGGAAATGGGAATTTCCGTTTGGTGTTGTTCAATCCAAGTCCTGAACGGATCAAAAAAGCTTTAAAAATTGTGACTAAAAATTCTCCCTGGAGAAATAAACAGGATATCTGGTACACCAATACACCATTATTGACAAACGATGGCAAAATAGCCTTCGTTTTTCCAGGTTTAGACGGACTTGCCGGAGGCGAAATTAAATCGGTAGCCGATTATTTTAACATCAATATCGACGAAAATGAAAAACAGGATGGCCTTTTAAGTGAGGCACTCAACATACTGAACAAAAGCAGTGTTTTAGATCAGGCATTAAAACAATTGGGTATTAAATCTGATATGAATGCAGGGCACAGCCTTGGCGAATGGCTTGCAGCAAGATCTTCGGAACTGGCAGAAGAAAGTTCGGTAATGAATTTACTGAATGTGCTAAATCCGGAAACTTTTGAACTGAAAGATTCACGTTTTATTGCCGTGGGTTGTGGTTTAGATACTCTTCAACCCATAATTGAAAGCATACCCGATTTATACCTTTCAAACGATAACTGTCCGCAACAGGTAATCCTTTGTGGCAGTAAAATTGCGCTTGATGAACTCGTTCCGATCTTAAAAGTGAAACAGATCTTTCATCAGATTTTGCCTTTCCAATCGGGTTTCCACTCTCCTTTTGTGGCCGATAAACTGGGCTTGATTCTCGAAGGCATGCAGGATATGCAATTCCGGAAAACCACTACACCACTTTGGTCGGCTACCACTTTAGAAACCTACCCTGAAGGTTTCGAAGCCATCCGTCAATTAAGTGCCGAACATTTAATCAAACCGGTGCGTTTCCGAGAGCTTACCGAAAAACTGTATGCAGAGGGCGCACGTGTTTTTATCCAGGTAGGTTCAGGTGGTTTGGTCGGTTTTATCGATGATACCTTAAAAGGGAAAGAAATCAGCACCATCAGCGCCAATGTGCCGATCCGTTCGGGCATTACGCAGTTGCAAAGGGTTTTGGCTGCACTTTTTATCGAAGGAAAAGAAATTGGTTTAGCTTATTTGGGCAATATCAAATCAAACCTTCCACGAAAAAACAAAGGCATTAAACTCGAACTGGGTTCGCCGATAATCCATAACCTACAAACACTTAAAGGTTTAACCATCAAACAAGCTCAACCAGCACAGCCCAAAACTTTTGTAGAGGCCAAACATCCGGTTTTACATGCTTTTAATGAGAATGTAATGGAAATGATCAATATGCAGAGCGAAATGATCGAACTATTCGAAAATGCAGCTATACAGGTCGATCAGCCGAGCGATTGGGCACCAGCTAAACCATTAAGACCAGTTAGGCAAGCCTTTAGCAAAACGCTTGATGTAAGTTTGGACAACTGTCCTTACCTCATCGATCACTCCCTATTGAGACAACCGAAGGGCTGGCCAACGGTAGAAGATATGGATCCGGTGATCCCAATGACCATGATTTTTGAAGTGTTTGCTGAAATAGCCAACGCACAATCGCCTGAAGAAAAAGTGCATAAAATCATGAACATGCGGGTTTTCCAATGGATGAATGTGGTTAAACCTTTTCAGGAAACCGTAACTGGTGAATGGAAAGACGAGCAAAGGGTTTACCTTAATCTCGAGCGTTTTGCCAATGCAGAAGTGCAATTGGCTACGCAGTTAAACCCCGCTCCGAACCGGAATTTCGACATCGGAAAATTATTGGATATCGACCGTACTTCTGCACAGATTTACGACGCACATATGTTCCACGGACCAGATTACCAGGGCATCAAAAAACTGACTGCAGTTGGCGAAAAAGGAATTACGGGCATTATTGAGGCATCAGGTGGAAAAGGTTCCCTGCTTGATAATGCGGGTCAACTGTTTGGTTTATGGCTTCAACTCACTTTAGAAAAAGATAGGATTGCATTCCCGGTTAAAATTCAGGAAATCGAATTCTTTGGCGATATGGCCGATCAGAAAGGTACTTTCGAGTGTACTTGTGTACTCACCGAAATAAACGACGAGTTTGCTACCGCCGATATCGTCATGAAAAGAGATGGTATCACCTGGCTCATTATCACTGGTTGGCAAAACCGCAGATTGGAAATAGACGAACCGCTTTGGAACGTGTCGATGTCGCCCCTCCACAACCGTTTATCAGAAGAGGTTGCAACTGGCGTTTTCCTTTTCGGCAATGCTTACTCACGTGTGGTATCATGGGATTTTATCTTGAAAAGATATTTTAACCAGACCGAGAAAAAACACCATAACAATCTTTTGCCCAATAAAAGAAGAACGTGGATGATCAGTAGGGTGGCGGCGAAAGATGCCGTACGGAATTTATTGAATACACAGAAAAACCAGGCCTGTTACCCCATCACTTTCGAAATTTATTCGGATGAACATCGTAAACCTTACGTTAAAGGTGGTTTAACAGATCATATCAATATTTCAATTGCGCATAAGGGTACCGATGCAGTCGGAATAGCCCGTTTTAACGAACCTGTCGGTATCGATATCGAACACATTGAAGAGCGAAGCGCTGGTTTCTTTGATCTTGTTTTTAATGATCATGAAATGGCCTTGCTCCAAAACAGAGATAAAATTGAATGGGCAACCCGCTTCTGGGTAGCCAAAGAAGCTTATGGAAAATACCTCGGCAAAGGTTTACAGGGCAATCCAAAAGCCTATACCGTTGAAGAAATCAATGGCGAAGAATTGCGCATTAACAACATCACAATCAAAACAATCAAACATAAAAACTATATCATCGGATGGACACTATAACTACAAAATTAAGCAGCGAAGAAATCTTCAACCTCATGAAACAATTCATCACAGAAGTAATCGGCGAAGAATTTGTTGAAGAAATGGATATCACCCCTGAAAGTTCTTTCACAAAAGATCTGGAAATGGATAGCATCGAAATTGTATCCTTCTCCGAAAAAATCAAAGCACATTTTGGCGAACAGATCGATTTTACGGGCTGGTTATCTTCAATGGATTTAGATCAGCTGATCAACTTAAACTTAGGCATGATCATCTCTTATATCGAAGAATGCCAGTCATAACGGTAAACGGCAAATCGGTTCACATTCAGGAGCTCAATAAAGGGGCTACTGAAACCATCGTCCTCGTTCACGGGATGTTTAGCAACCTGTCTGTCTATTATTTTAATATCGCACCGCTTTTGGCCACAAAATATCATGTGGTACTTTATGATTTAAAAAGTCATGGTATGAGCGAAAAGACTTTAGTTGGATACGATCTGGAAAGCATGACCAACGATCTACTGGCATTGATGGAGGAATTAAACCTGCAGAAAGTGCATTTGGGCGGTTATAGTTTTGGCGGATTGATTGCCTTAAAAATGGCGATCCGTTTCCCGGATCGCATTAACAAACTGGCTGTAATTGAAGCTCCAGACCCAAATGACGATAAAACAAGGGGCATTATTGATGAGTATAGCCGCGAGTTTCTAGAGCACTACGTCGAAAACTTTACCGATACCACAAAAGTGAAAATGGGCAAACGGCAAATGGAACGCAACCACCGCATGTACGAGTACCTTTTTTATCAAACTTCGATTAAAACAGACATGGAACTGGAAAAAGACTTTTTTGGCAGTCCGGCAATCGAAACCATAAAAAAGAGCACCCTATTGCTGTATGGTACAGATTCCAATTGCCTTAACGCAGGTAAACATTTAGACGGATTGATTGAAAATGCTTCATTAATCGCTGTACCAGGAGATCATAATATCCCGATCCAGCAACCATTGGTAATCGCCGAAGCATTGTTAAACTTCTTCCAGGAAACATAAAATTAAACACACATGGCAAAATTCGTATTCGTTGTTCCTCCCTTAACTGGTCATATTAACCCTACGCTGAGTATGGGTACTGCCTTGCTCGAAAGAGGTCACCGCGTAGGATGGATTACTTTAGATCAATCTTTAGGCGATAAACTTCCTGTTGGAGGCGAATTGCTGTTGATCAGTTATGACCAAAACGATCAACAGAAAAAAGATTCAGAAAAATACCTCGATATCATCACCAAAAAGATCGTTTACGGTATCGATAGCATCAAATTCTTGTACGAAGAGGTATTGATTCCGTTAAACAGGCACAGCTACGAAGGTATTGCCGATCTGCTCGATCAGTTTAAGCCAGATGTGGTGATTACCGATCATCAGATGTTTGCCGGAGCCATTGCCGCAACCAATAAAAACTACCCTTATGTAACCTCGGTTACTGCACCAGCAGCCATAAAAGTAATGGATGAACTGCCTAAAGTGCATGAGTGGGAAGTCAATCAGATTGTAGCCTTACAAAAAGAATTCGGCATAGACACATCGGATTCTATTGCCTGTTCTGATCTGTTAACGATGGTATTTACCTCGAGAGATTTTTTTGGCGAGATGGATTTACCAGAAAACTTCCAGTTCATCGGTCCAGTTTTTAACCGTAGAAAAACTGTAGTTCCATTTAACTGGGACGAATTTAATGCGATTACAAAACCTAAAATATTGGTCAGCATAGGCACCACCTTCGATCATGAACACAAAAAAGCCTTTTTTGCCAAAGTAATCGAAGCCTTTGCTGATGAAGACCTGCATGTGGTAGTGGTTTCAGACCCAGCCTTATTTGAGCAATGGCCAGCTAATTTTACGGTGCAGCGCCAAGTGCCACAATTAGAACTTTTACCGCACCTTGATGCAGTGGTTTGCCATGGCGGACACAATACCGTTTGCGAAACCTTGATGAATGGCCTGCCTATGGTGGTTATTCCAATAGCTTACGATCAAAGCCATGTGGCAGGACGTGTTTTTAGGGTTGGTGCAGGAGAACGTTTAAATTTTAACCGTTTTAAAGCCAATCACCTTAAAGAAGCCGTAAACAAAGTGCTACAGAACGAAAGTTACAAAATAGCCGCAGAACAAATTAAACAATCCTTTATCGAAGCTGGCGGAACAGAAAGCGCCGCCGATTTACTGGAAGCATTAAGCAACAAAACCTCAAACGTATTCATCAGTTAACTTATAAATTATGTCAAAATTCCTTTTCGTTGTCCCGCCCTTTTTCGGTCACATTAGCCCAACATTAAGCATTGGCGCAAGTTTACTGGCCCGCGGCCATGAGGTAAAATGGCTGGGCATTACCCCTCTTGCGCAGGTACACATACCAGAAGGTGGCGAATTTATTTACCCTGAAAAAGATCTGGCTGAATATACTGATGAAATACAACGCATTTTAAAACGTCAGGATGATGGCCCTGCCTGTTCTGGACCAGAGGTGATGAAACTGGCTCTCGAAGAAACTTATGTGCCTTTTGCCAAAATGATGATGAAAGGCCTAAACAACTTTGTAGATGCCTGGAAACCTGATGTAATCATTAACGACTGTATTACCTTCGCAGGCGCTTTAAGTGCACATTTAAAAGGCATTCCATCTGTTACTACCACTCCAGTACCGCCAGATGTAATGGGCGATACCGCAAACAGTGCACCTAAAATATTCGAGTGGCAACAGAATCTAATTAAAGGTTTACAAAGGGAAGTAGGCATTTATAGCGATGATATCCACATCCATTCGCATGAGTTAAATATGGTTTTCACTTCACAGGCTTTTGCAGGGTTTGAGGAAAAACCACCGCACATGCATTTTGTTGGTCCGGTAAAAGGTAGACCAAATTTAGCACCATTCGATTGGGAACGTTTAAGCCAGGCTACCACACCTAAAATATTTGTATCGCTAGGTACTTTATTGGTTGATATCCGTAAGGAATTTTTCCAGAAACTGATTACTGCTTTCGAAAACCAGCCTGTAACAATCGTGGCGGCAACCAATCCTGATATTTTTGAAAAATGGCCTGATAATTTTATCGTAAACGGTTTTGTGCCACAATCTGAGTTGATGCCGCACATGGATGCGGTGATCTGCCATGGTGGTTTCAATACCGTAAACGATACTTTCACCAATGGTTTACCGATGTTGATTACGCCTATTGCTTATGATCATTTTCATACGGCTAAACTAATTGAGCAAGCAGGTTGTGGAGTAAGCATCCGCTACAAAAGGCTACGCATCAGTGATTTAAGAGACACCGTTTTCGAGCTTTTGGAAAATCCAAAATATCGCCAGGCGGCGCAAAAAATAAAAGAAACATTTATAGCAGCTGGCGGTAACGATAGGGCCGTACAACTGCTCGAAGATTTTGCAAAAACAGCACAGGTTGTGGAAACGGTTTAATCGAGTTGTCAACTTTGATAATATTTAGGAATATGATTGATCGTGAGAGGTCGTCATTGCGAGGATGCTTTTTCAGCCGAGGAAGCAATCTTACTACTATGGGTTATAGCGATCGTTGTAAGATTGCTTCGTTCCTCGCAATGACGAATCCTTAAGCAATCGCATAAAAAAGGATGACCAACCTTTATAATACTAAAAAATGAAAAGAAAACTGCTATTTGGCGAAAGGATGTTATACGGAGATGGAAACAGTCCGTTTAATATTGTTATACCTTTCAAAATCAGGGGAGAAATCAAGGAAGATGATTTAAGGTTTGCTTTATTTAAAATTCAGAAAAAACACCCCTGGTTAACTGCAGCAATACGCTTTGATGAGGATAAAAGGCCTTGGTTTGTTACCAATCTTACCGAAAATTTTAGAATCCCCATCCGCGTTGTAGACCGGTTAAATGATGAGCATTGGGAGCAGGAATCTACCTACGAATGGAAAACCGTTTTTGACGCCTCCATTGCACCACTTTGCCGCATTACATGGGTTAAAGGTAAAGAAGTATCCGAATTTTTGATGGTATATCACCATTGCCTCTGCGATGGTACAGCTGCACTTACGATCTTAACCGAATTGCTTCAACTGCTGGATGATCCTGATACCGAAATTGGCCGGGAAATTCCGATTATGGGTGTAAAGGATGTGATTCCGCAAAAGGTATTAAACAGTTACCGCAACCGGACTAAAAACGAATTGATTGGTAAAATTGCCACTTTAGCACTTTGGATCATCCCGATCAAAAAAGTAGCTGTAGAGCGAAAAAAAGATTTTATGCTCCGCTGGAAATTCGATCAGGAATTTACCAAACAGATCATCCAGTTCTGTAAAGCCAATCAGTTTACGGTAAATACACTATTAAGTGCCGCAGTTTTAACGGCCTTTAAAGAGGTCAGAAAAGAAAAAGCATTTAATAAAATATCACTCCCGGTCGATATCAGAAACTTTAACCCGATTATTAAAAAAGACCACATTTTTGCTTTTGGATTAATGATTGTGCTTTCCTTATTGCCAGAAAAAGACTTTTTAAGCAATGTTAAAGCCTTGCAAAAAGACGTGAACGATAAATCGGCCAAACTAAATCCTTATAGCTTAATGATGATGATGGAAGCCTGCCATCCGGCTTTAAAAAACTTCACCAATTTCTTAAAGTATGGAAAATCGAGTAACGATTGTATGTTTTCTAACCTTGGCAAAATCGATATTCCATACCAATATCACAACTTTGAAGTAGAAACCATATTCAGTCCTTCGGTAATGGGCCCTTTGGGCAATACCACCACCATGATCGCCTCAACCTACCGCAACCAAATGGACTTTACTTTTGTGGCCAGCGAAGGCTACGTTCCATTTGTAGAAGCTGAGGCCATAAAAGAAAAAATAATATCTATTCTTAAAGATCTGGTTGAAAAACCAATTGAAATTTTAACCGCAACCGCATGAAAAGAAGATTAATTTTAGGAGAAAGAATAATGCATGTGGATGCTAAAACACCTTTAAACTGTGTTTTTACCGCTAAAATATCAGGTAGCATCAGCGAAGAAAACCTGTATAAAGCATTGCATAAAGTCCAGCAGAAACATCCCTTGTTGCAGATGAATATTGATGCCACAGGCAAAACACCATTTTTCGTCCTGAACGAAAACATCAGCACAATACCTGTAAGGGTTACTAACCGCTTAACAGACGAGGATTGGTTAACCCAATCAAAAATAGAGTGGTATAAACTTTTTGATGCCCCGAACGAACCACTAGCGAGAGTAGTTTGGCTAAAAGGCAAAACCGAATCAGACCTTTTACTCGTGCTCCCACACTGTATTTGCGATGGAGCTACTATTTTAAATCTGATGCGCGAACTGATGACATTGATTGATAATCCGGAACAAGATCTGCCTCCATATTCATCATTTCTTTCTGTTCGTGATCTTTTACCAGAAGATTTTGTAATCAGTAAGGCAGGTCATTTTAAAGGAAAGATTTTTGCTGCACTTGGCCGTTTGTTTTTCTTTTTTAAAGCTACTTTTAACCATAACGCCGATCGAAGTAATTATGCCGTTCATTGGAAAATCAGTACTGAAAACACGAAAAAATTACTATTGAAGTGCAAAGAAGAAAATACAACCGTTCATGCTGCCATTTGCGTGGCATTTATGGAAGCCTTTAAACATATTCAGGGCGAAAAAGCCCATGGCAAAGTGATCTGTCCGGTTGATATCAGGCGGTTTGTAGAAGCCATAAAACAAGATACCATGTTTGCCTTTGCACCTATTGTAGAGTTAAAACTAGCACAAGGCGAAAATGATTTTTGGACAAAAACCAGAAGCTTAAAAACCGATCTGGAAGCAAAAGTAGCAGAAATGAAAGTCTACGACCTGTTAAACATGAGCGAGTATTTCCATTCGTCAGTAAATAAAATGATTGGCTTTTTGAAAACAACGAAGGGCACACACGATGTTACACTCAGCAATATGGGGCTTTTAAACATCACGAAGGATTATCAGAATTTTTCTATTGAAACGATTTATAGTCCTACGGTTGCTTTCCCGTGGAAAAATGCTAACACTTTAGTATGCAGCACTTTTAACGGGAAGCTGGATTTCTCTTTTATGTCGAACGAATCGTTTCTTCGGGAATTTGAAGCCTGGCAGATAAAAGACAGGGCAATGGAACTGATTAAAGAAAATTTAAACGAATTGGTCAATGTCTGATTACGTGGAATATGATGAGCAGGCAAAAGTGTCGAACTGGAGAAAGTTTGTGCGCAAAAACCTGCTGATACACCTTATCCCAAATACGGTATTGAACACTGTAGTACCATATTTTGCTTTTAAAGCACAAAATTCGGTTCATTTATTTAGTGGTGAGCAAAATCTGGCCAGGTTTTTATTGCCCATGTCGTTATTGCTACCGTTTATGATTACGCTTGATATTTTAAAAAAAATAAAAGAACTGCAGCATTCGGGTGCTATAAATTACAAGGTAGACGAAAAAATTACGGGCTATCCTTTTATCTTAAAAAAAGCCGGTTTAAATGGTCTATATAGTATATTTATTGTATTTGCTTTGATGCTTGTACTGCACTTCTCTTTCCCTAAAAATCACGATTTTGGGATTACCCCATCTGCTGTATGTGCGGGATTGTTGGCGGGTTTATATTCTATTACCTTTTTTTATCTCGCAATCAGAAGATTTAGAATTGATGCAACGTAGTATTTATTTTTAAAGAATTTTGTCATTCTGAGCGCAGCGAAGAATCTTTTTAAGATCAGCACTACTATTTAATAAAAATACCAACTTTAATTAGAAAGCACCTCACAACTTGTGCTTTTGTCTGTCAGGGATTCTTCGCTGCGCTCAGAATGACAATAGCAATTAAAAACAAACTACTCCAACCAAACCATCTGTGTAAACGCACCATTGGTGGCAATATCCCAGGCTTCTACCCTTACCCACTTTCTGCCCTTTAAATTTACTGGCCAACTAAAATCCTTTTTGCCAAAAGCCTGTGTATTGTTCAAGTTAATGCGGTTTCGGTAAACCTTCGTTCCATCACCCGATACAATTTCGACAAAGCTTAAAGGGAATGTCCAGTTGAGTTGCATATTTATCTTTGCTTTTCCGCTATTATCAATCTTTAAAGTCTCTCCTGCACCTTTTCCATTAATATTAAAGCCAGGGATCAATACTTCACCTGTCGACACAAAAAACTTACCTTTTCGCATTACATCTAAAACAGGTTGCCAGCCATCGGTATAGTTGGGTACTTTATCCAGCTGTAAATAATTCACGTTTAAGTGAGCATACATTTCATTTTGCTCGGTAATGGTAAAAATATCGGCTTCCGAAATGATGTGTTTTTTCAAACCCCAATTGGCCATATCGTCCATCAGGTTTAATACCCTTTTACTTAAGGTTGGTAAAGAAAGATCACCCGGAATAGCTTTCCACGCAGCACCCATAAAGGTTTCTGATTTAAAAAAATCTTCTTCTTTATATTTATCCGGATAACCCGTTGAGGCTTTTGTCCGGGCATGGGCAGTCCACGCTAAGCCATGCTCTTGTTCCAGTAATTTTAGCATTTCAGCCTTATCGTTAACGCGATAAACTTTCCCATACTTTGGATCAATAGTTTCGAAAGGCAGATCGCTTTTTCTCGACATAATCCAATAAATTGGTTTAGGAAAAAATGCCAGCCAATGTCCGCCATAAAAATTATTGGCTTCTTCTCCCGGTAACAATAAAAAATTTGGATCAGATAACCTTTTTGTTTGTTTAAACAGTGCATCTAATTCTTTTAAACGGATAGAATCAGGTCCTTTTGGATGGCCGGGGCCATGAAATTCGGCAAGTTTGACAATGTTTAAACCTGCTTTTTTCAATACATCAACAAACTCTGGCTTTTCTGGAACCGGTTTTCCACTCAGCACTACATCCGAAATAAACTCGTTATGGAAATGGCTCGCCATAGTTTTATAACCTGGCAATGCAACATACGAATCATTATGGGTAAACCTTTTTACTTCCGTTAAAGCAGAACTTGCTTTACCCGTGCTCAACAAACAGAAAAAATTAAGGCGCTGTTGGGTATTGGGCGGTGCATTAAACCAGGGCACATATCGTTTATCGCCCAAAGGATCCTGGCGGATACCAATTCCAAAATCAGGAATCAGGTTTAAATAATTGCTGCCTTTCCAGGTAAATTTAAGGTTAAAGGCTTCATCCAATGGGTAGAAATATTGGTGCGGGGCAGGAAAAAGAGCCAAACTTCCACCTGGATGCTCACCTATAACAGTACGGTATTTTACCTCAAGGTTTTTAGCAGGATCATTTTGAGTTGCTTTTTCAGTTTGAAGGTTTTCTTTTACATCACTCCAGGAAATGTTGGTCCAACTGTTCTTTTTACTTGTTAATCCCGCATCGTACAAAATGGCAGTAGAATCCTTTGCGGTAGTTACTACTGCAGCCACATTAAATAAAGGGCTTCCATTATAAACAGTAATTTCTAATGCACCACTAAACATTTCGCATTTAACACCATTAATGCGCACCACGGTTTGTGCACCATGTGTGGCAACACTTGCACTTCCTTTATTAAATTTTACCGCATTTGTAGTATAAGGCCTTGTTGGCACACGATCGAAAAACACATCCCAGCCACCACTCGAAGGACTAAGCGTACGTTTACCTATCCGCAAAATGAAGGCAGGATCTAGATTTGCTGCAACTACTTTCAATGCGCCTTTTTTACCCATTTGTAAACTGCTGAATAAAGGCTGAGTATTATCAAGATTTAAAACCATTTTCCCCATTACACCAGCGCCTGCTGGCCAGTTGAGTACCAATTCCTTTTGCCGGGCCAAAACCGTAGCTCCGTTAGCTTTAAAGTTCGTTAAATTAACCTGACTATGCGCATTTAAACAAAACAAAGAGATGATTGAAAAGATGGAAACTGCAATTTTCATAATTGGGATGTGTTTTCTATTGGTTAGCTGATTAAAGGCAAGATAATGATTATGACTAAAATATAAGTCTTTTTTAGTAAATCGATTAACTATTAAAAAATTGATCAAATTAAGATGAATCTGATACAAAAACCATAATTTCCTTAGCTGCTTAATGGTAAAAAACCCTAAAAATTAAAACATTTACAAAAGATATAAATGGTTGTTCACAAAAACACTCATTGCTTTTTGTTCATTTTTTATTTTTTCTATAAAAAAACAGTTACAATGTTTAACTTAATCTAGAATTTAAAATCAAACATCTTGCATCCTTTACTCATCAGAAATAATGTTAAAATCCTTGGCGAAGGTTGCCAGGTAATCATGTTCGCACATGGCTTCGGCTGTGCACAAAGTTCTTGGAAATACATCACCGATGCTTTTCTGGAAGATTATAAAGTGATACTATTCGATTACGTTGGCTCAGGCGATTCGGACCTTAGCCAATACGATAAACATAAGTATGCTACTTTAGAAGGTTATGCCTGTGATGTGATCGACATTATAGAAACCTTAGAACTTGCTAACATCATTTTTATTGGCCACTCAGTAAGCAGCATGATTGGTATGATTGCCGCATTACAGATGCCAGAAGCATTTAAAAAATTAGTTTTTATTGGCCCTTCGCCGAGATATTTAAATGATCGTGATTATATCGGCGGATTTAATGCTGGAGATATTGAAACCATATTTGAACACATAGCGGATGATTATGTGGCCTGGAGCAAGCAATTGGCACCAGTAGTGATGGATACCCCTTCAAAACCTGAATTGGCTGATTTTTTACAGGAATGTTTCGAAGCCACCGACCCTAGTGTAGCGCTGGAATTTGCAATGGCTACTTTTAAAGCTGATTACAGAGATAAACTAAAAAACCTCGAAGTGCCAAGCCTGACTTTACAAAGCTCAAACGATATCATGGCGCCTTTATCAGCAGGCGAATTTATCCATAAAAACACGCCTGAAAATTTTTTAGTGGTAATGAAAGCTACCGGACACTTTCCTCACATTAGTGCACCGGAAGAAACCATCAGGGAAATAAAGGAATTTATAGGCGATATCAAATCGATACCATCATCCGGTCACCTGCATGCTTCATAATATTTAAGCAGGCTGAAAATGATAAAGCAAAAGAAGAGATCTGGTTATGTTGATTGTTTCATAAAAACCAGGGCTTCTTCTTTAGCCATGTGGCATACTTCTACAATCAAACTTATATATTTTTTTAGCTGATCGCGACTAAGTTTATCATATTCAACAGCATCAAGGGCAGTGCTTAACTTTGGCTGCAAGCCCATTAAATAAACGGTTGAACGCATTTTATGTACAAGCTGTTTTAATGCTTCATCATGCTCCATTTCCAGGTTATACATGAGCTGGCTCACCTCATCCGAAATAATTTCTATAAATTTTGCAGCCATTTCCCGCTCAAAATCCACATCCCCCATACCGATTTCCCTTAAATAACTTAAATCTATGGTTTGATAAACAATCGGAATAGGTATTAAACATGTTGCTTCCTTCTGCAAAAACTGCGTTAAAACACCAACCAACTCAATTTTCGAAATCGGCCTGGTGAAACAGCCATTGATTCCCTTATTAAAACAATCATTCTTTAACCCCTCCTCTACATCTTCGGCAATAATGGCCACAATCGGAATATTTAAATGATGGTCATTTTTAATCAATTGTATTATTTTGCACCCCTCAAGCTCCGGCGATTCCATATCGATTAAAATCAGTTCAAAAGTAAAATCATTGAGTTTTTTTATGGCTTCCTTTTTATTTAAGGCAATGCTAAAAGTTATATCATATTCTTTCAGATAGCCTGATATTAATTGATCATCTGTCGCATCAATAACCAATACATCGATTACCCTGTTTAACTCCTGATATTTTTCATCACTTACTGCCATAATCCGTTAAAGAATATGCATCCGTTTATTTAAAACAGATTTATAAGCATCTGATACGGGTACAAATTGTTTATGTATAATCAGCGTATTACCCTCTATAGTATCTATTTTACTGATATTGATAATGAACGACCGGTGCACACGGACAAACGTTTTAGCGGGAAGTTTATCTTCAATCGATTTTAGCGAAGAATGCACAGCATATGTTTTTTCTCCCATATAAATTTTCACATCGTCGCCCTGTGCTTCCAGGTAATTAATATCATCCCGTTTGATCCGCCTGATTACCCCCGAATCTCTGATAAAAACAAAATTATCCTGATTATTGCCTACAAACAGGTTGCTGAGATTATAAATTTCCTTTGCTTTATTAATGGCCATCATAAACCGGTCGGGTGTTACAGGCTTTGCTATAAAATCAACAACATTAAGATCAAAGGCTGTTGTCGCGTAATCCCTCTTCGAACTGATAAATATAATTAACGGTCTTTTTTCTCCCAATCCCTTAACCAGCTCTATTCCCGATATCCCTGGCATTTCTATATCCAGCAGCAACAGGTCTATTTTATGGATAGCCAGATTTCGATAAGCATCTGCCGCGCTTTCGCATTCTGCGATCAATTTCAGGGATGCATCAATCTGCAATAAATGACTGATTGCATTTCTTGCAATTACATGATCATCAACGATTAAGCAATTCATAGTATCAGATTAACGTCACAAATAAAACTAAGCATAACCTACAGGAATATTTTAAGCGAATAAATAATGAACAAAATGAATAAAATCTATATTTGCAGAATCCGATCCCGTTTTTAACTCGTATATACGCCCGTTCGTCTATGATTCTTGCCTTTCTAACGCCTCGATATAGGCCAAGAAGCTAATCAGCACTAGATTTGTACCAACAATTATCCAACAAATGTTAAACCCTATTATTTAAAAAAATAAAATGAACAAGATTAAAATCATCGCATTAATAACATTGAGTATTTTATCAGTTTATACGGCTCAGGCGCAAAACTTTAAAGAGCCAGTAGCTTATAAACTTAAAAACGGCATGAACATCATCATTTCTGAAAATGACAGATCGCCAAAAGCTTATTCGAACTTTACATTAGATGCCAAAGCATTCGATAATAAAAAAGATGGCGTGGTTGAATTATTAAATGCAGTTTTAAATGAAAATATTAATCAGAACGCGAACATCAGCTTTAAAGATAACAGCGGCAAACTGGCTACCGTTAGCGCCGATCTTGATAAAGATTTAACAACAATGGCTTCTTTGATCCAAAATGCAACAATTGATCAAAAAACATTTAATACCGCAAAAGCTAAATTGATTACCAGCTTAAAAGCTCACGATTATGATTACGATCAATCGGTAAACGAAACTTCAATCAATGCCTTATCATTGGCCGATGTAAAAGATTTTTACAACCAGATTTCTCCGGAAAAAACATTCTTAACCATTGCCGGTGATGTAGAATTAAGCATGGCTAAGTCATCAGCTAAAAAAGCATTTGGCAACTGGAACAAAACACACGAAATTGCTTCAACTGTGGCAAAATAATATTAAAACCAAACAATTCGGCCCTTTGATTAATTTCAAAGGGCTTTTTTTATGCCCAAAATGTTACAGAAAAACAGACTTAAGCCCCGTTTTTTAATCTATCATTCAATATATTAGCTATCTAATTAATTTTTGGTAATACAGATGAAAAAAATCTACTCCATTATACTTTTTGCTTCCATAAGTTTATCCATAAAAGCGCAAACCCTGGTTAACCGTAATCAAGATATTGATAAAATGGTAAAAGCGGTAAATCAGGATTCTTTAAAATCCTATATCTCAAAAATGGTGGCTTTTGGCACCAGAAACACCTTAAGCGACATTAAAAGCAAAACAAAAGGTATTGGCGCAGCCAGAAATTGGGTAGTGAGTAAATTTAATCAGTTTGCAAAACAAAGCGACGGTCGGTTAACAGCCTATTTAGATACCACCACTTTTAAACCCGATGGCAAAAGGGTAGATCAGCCTACTTTACTAGGTAATGCCGTTGCGGTACTAAAAGGCACCGATGCCAACGATAAACGGGTGTATGTAGTAAGTGGCCACCTCGATAGCCGTGTTACCGATGTAATGAACAGAACCAGTGATGCACCGGGAGCAAACGACGATGGTAGCGGAGTGGCGGGTGTTATTGAAGCAGCAAGGATTATGAGTTACTATAAATTTGCAGCCACCATTATTTTCGTAGCCGTAAGCGGAGAAGAACAATCATTATTAGGCTCTGGCTTTATGGCTGCAAAAGCAAAAAAAGAAAACTGGAATGTAGATGCCATGCTAAATAACGATATGATTGGCAGCAATAACAGCAGCGAAACACAGATTATAGATAATACGAGATTAAGGGTATTTAGTGAGGGTTTACCGAGCTACGCGCTGGATAAAAATGCGAAAAACATTCGACAGTTTGGACTGGAAAACGATGGAAAAAGCCGTCAATTAGCGCGTTACGTTAAAGAAATTGGCGAGCGCTATGTAGATCAGCTTGAGGTAAAGTTAATTTACCGTAACGACAGGTTTTTACGTGGTGGCGATCATACCCCTTTTGTAGAAAATGGTTTCACCGCAGTACGCATTACAGAGATGAATGAAAACTTCGACCACCAGCACCAGGACCTCAGAACCGAAAAAAATGTAAGATATGGAGATTTACAAGAATTTATGGATTTTGAATACCTGCGCAAAAATACGGGTGTAAATATCGCTGTTTTGGCTAATATGGCCAAAGCGCCATCCGCTCCTACCGAAGTAAAAGTTGATGTGAAAAACCTGAGCAATTCTACTTTTTTATATTGGAAAGCACCCGTAAACGGAATGGTAAAGGGTTATTACGTATTAATGCGCGAAACCAGCAGCCCGGTTTGGGAAAAAAAGTTTTTCACCTCTGCCACCGAATTAAGGTTACCTTACAGCAAAGACAATTATTTGTTTGCCGTGCAAAGCGTTGGAAATGATGACACTGAGAGCCTGCCTGTTGTTCCGGGTGTTGGAAGATAAAACATTTTAGGTTTTATCAATGTTTAAGCTCAAATTTGCAACATGAAATTTAAACCGGTAGCTTTTATCGTTAATATAGCCATTACACTGGGCGTTGGAGCCTTAGGTGGATGGGCAACTGCTCAATCTGTTAAAACCTGGTACCCTACACTTAATAAACCTTCCTTTAATCCCCCTAACTGGCTTTTTGCCCCCGTTTGGACCACACTTTATGTACTGATAGGTATTGCTGCTTACCTGGTTTGGGTGAAACGTGATAAAATTGTACATTTTCCACGCACAGTAGCCATTTATTTAATTCAGCTGATTCTGAATTTAGCCTGGTCGTTTATTTTCTTTTACCTGCACGAAGTTGGTTTTGCCCTGGCTGAAATTATTTTGCTGCTGCTGTTTATTATAATCAATGCTACAACCTTTTATAAAATAAATAAATGGGCAGGACTCATCTTTATCCCATATTTTCTTTGGGTAAGTTTTGCAACATTTTTAACCTATAACATTTTCCTTTTGAACTGATTTTAAAAGAAAAACACCTATTTTAGGGGGTGGTAACTTTTAAAAGATTTTTGCTGATCCTTTTCGTTCTGTGCTGTAACCAATTGCAGGCGCAAAAAGTTGGACTTGTATTTAGCGGTGGCGGGGCAAAAGGACTGGCACATATCGGCACTTTAAAAGCCCTGGAAGAAAACCACATTCCTATTGATTACATTACCGGAACATCAATGGGTGGTATTGTAGGTGCCATGTATGCTGCAGGTTATAGCCCAAAGCAGATTGAAACGATAGCTCTGAGTAACGATTTTCAGAATTGGGTAAACGGCCGTTATACGAGCGATTATACCTTTTATTTTCAAAAAAATGCACCAAATGCCTCTATGCTTACTGCTAAAGTGGCCATTGATACCGGTTTCCACTTTAGTTTCCGCTCTAACCTGATCAATGATATTCCTTTAAATTTTGCCTTTCTGGAACTTTTTTCTCAGGCATCTGCTGTTTCTAAAGATAATTTCGACAATCTTTTTGTACCCTACCGCTGTATGGTAGCCGATGTGCTTTCGCAAAAAAGCATCACCGTAAGCAAAGGCAGTTTGGCTGAAGCCGTAAGGGCAACCATGACGGTTCCTATTGTATACCGGCCTATTAAACTCGATGGAAAATATGTTTTCGACGGTGGTTTGTACAACAATTTCCCTGCCGATGTAATGGAAAGGGATTTTAAACCCGATTATGTGATCGGCGCCAATGTTTCGTCCAAAACCTATAACGAATATCCAAAAAACATCGACGACCGTTTAATGAACCGCTTTTTGGTGTACATGTTCCTGTCTAAATCAGATTCGACCATGATTGGTAAAAACGGCGTGTATATCCAGCCAGACCTCACCAATTACAGTGTAACCAACTTTGCTCCGGTAGCCGAACTGATTAAAAAAGGTTACGATGCCACTATGGCCGATATGCCCAGGATAAAAGCTTTAATCAGCAGAAGGGTAAATGATGAGGAGCTGGCTAAAAGAAGAGAAAACTTTAATACCAGAAAACCTGAACTAAAGTTTAGCAGTGTTACTGTATCCGGTGTTAACGCCCAGCAAAAAAAATATGTAGAAAGGCTTTTTAAAAGCGACAAAACCACTTTCGACCTTAAAGATATCAGGCGTGGTTATTACAAACTGGTTGCCGACCAGACGTTTGAAACCGTTTATCCAAAAATCTCTTACCAGGCCGCAACCGATAGTTATACCTTTGAGGTAGTGGCACAGCCCAAAAAGAGTTTCAAGCTCGATCTGGGTGGAAATATTTCAACCAGGCCCATTAGTAATGTGTTCCTTGGTGCACAATACAATTACCTTAACCGGAAATCGTACACTTTTGGCACCAGCTTTTATTCAGGCCGTTTTTATGAATCGGTACAGGTAAACGGACGGGTTGATTATCCAACTAAACTCCCCCTCTTTCTCGCTGCCGAGTTAACCTATAACCACTGGAACTTCTATAACACCAGTCAGATTTTTATCGAAAACCCCCACCCCATTTATATTGAACAATCAGACCGGAAAATCGACCTGATGGTTGGTATGCCTTTAAATTATAATACTAAAATCGTTCTCCACTCTACCTTTATAAACAATAGCGACAATTATAGTCCTAATAACACCTTTGGCGTTGGCGATGTACTGGATAATACCGTTTTTAATGGATTCAGAGGATCATTAAACCTCGAAAAAAATTCGCTCAACCGAAAACAATACGCTACAAACGGCCAGAGTTTTTCCTTAAGTTTTAATTACACAACAGGTCGCGAAAATTACGATCCGGGCAATATTTTCCGGAATACCCCGGGTTTTATTAAAACACCAGAACTTAGCCGTTTACACCATTGGGGAAGTATAAAACTGACTCAGGAAAACTATTTTTTACACTTAAAAAAATACACTTTGGGTTATATTGTGGAAGGCGTTATTTCAAACCAACCCTTATTTAGCAATTATTACGCTACCCTGTTAACTGCCCCAGCTTTTTATCCGCTGCAAGATAGCCGTTCCTTATTTCTGGATAGGTTTAGGGCAACAACTTATGCCGCAGGCGGGTTAAAAAACATTTATAATGTTAAAAAAAATCTTGATTTTAGATTGGAAGGTTATTTATTTTTGCCTCATAAAGAGTTTGAGCTGAATAACTTCCAGGATATAGATTATGCAAAAGCGATTACTAAAATACGCTACGCAGCTACTGCAGGTTTAGTTTATCATTCTCCACTTGGCCCCGTAAGCTTAAGTTATAATTTATATAATGATGCAGTTAAAAGAAATGGTGTATTATTGCATATCGGTTATTTAATTTACAATAAACGTTCTATCGAATGAAACGAATCTTACTCTTGTTAGCAATGTGTTTAACTGGTTTTTGTGGCTTTGCCCAAAATGCAGCGATCAACAATTTTCTCGTAAAAGAAAACCTGCTTAAAAACAATAAACTCGCCATTATCGCAGCCGATTCTTTAAACGTACCTAACGAGAATATAAATGGCACCTACACTTTTAGTGTAAGCGGTTTTACACAGATATTAAAGTTTAATGATGGTATTGCAGTATTGCCGCTACCTATCGATAAATCGACATTTATATACATTAAACACCAAAACGATACCGGCACGCATAGCAAACTGGTTTACGTGTATAAAAAAGATACCGATTTAAGTCCTTACGCCATAAATAGCCTATGGTTATTTATCATTCCTATTGCACTGATCATTATTGCCTTCGCCTTCCGTAAACTTATCATTTTTGTGGTAATTGTGTTTTTGGTGTTTGTATATTTTAACCACAGCAACGGCCTTAACCTTTCTACTTTCTTCGAAAGCATATTTGATGGATTGAAGAATCTCGTCTGATAGCGGTCTGTGGTGTCTGATGTTACCATCTGACACAAAGCGATAAAATCAAGTAAATTAATTAACTTTTTTTTTTAGAAAAGCAATGGCTGTGGTGCTTGGGTTCCGCCAGTCCCGCCCTTTGCTTAATCCCGATAAAATGATCGATAAACAAATTATACCTGGATCGGGATAACGCTGTCGGTCGGGTTTATTGAACAGGAGGCAATCAAATAAAAGTGACTCGTGGAGACACGAACCATAGCAACGTAGCTACGTCATTTCGACCGCAGTGGAGAAATCTATAAAATAATTAATTTACATGCGCGCTCGCTCGTTTCTAACGAGTGAGAAATAACCAGTCGTTTTTAACGATTCGCCTTTTTTACTAATTTTTTTAGTAAATTTGCTTTATGGAAAATCTTTATTTAGTCTGTTTAGTTCCTCCAACCTCTATAGCGGAAGATATTGACGAGATCAGAAACTATATTTCGGAGCAATTTAAGGTATATGAATCGTTAAAGAGACCTGCACACATTACTTTGTACCCTCCGGTTAAATTATCATCACTGGAAGCAGAAAACAGGTTTTTTAAAGCATTGGAAGTGGCTTCTTTAAACCTTCCATTTACACAGGTATTAAAAAATTTCAGTTCATTCCCCGAACATACTTTTTTCATTGATGTAGAAAAAAATGATGGCATAATAAATCTAGAAAAACAGGTATCAAAAGAATTGCAACCATTAAAATTGATTGAGAAAAAAGAAAAATTCAATCCACATTTAACTTTAGCTTTCAGAGATATAAAACCCGTTTTTAAAGAAATTATTACAGAATTTAAAGGCAAAAAGTTTAAGCGCGAATTTCCTGTTACTTCTTTCTCCGTTTATAAACACCAGGATAAAAGATGGCAGCCCTATAAAGAATTTTCATTCAAAAATCCAGATACAAAACCTAAGCCACTGAGCCTTTTCGGTTAATTAAAACGGCATACCGATACCAAAATTATACTGGAGGAAACGATAAGTATCAGGACCGTGTGTGGCATTGTAATTATCTTTAAATTCTCTGGCCCCAGAAAGGAACTTACTAATAACCCATTGATCGGATCCGGTAAATTGAGGGTCTTTAAGTTTCAAACCAACATCAAACCTAAAAACAAAATATTGCACATCATACCTTAATCCTAAGCCGGTACCTACTGCAAGTTGCTTTGCAAATTTACTCAGTTTAAACACTGTTTGGTCATCAAGATCTGGTGTGCTAAGAAGAATTGATTCTCCCCTACGGAGATTCCACACATTACCAATATCAACAAAAGCTGCTCCTTTTAAGGTTGCACCAAAAAATTTCTTAGCTACAGTAAAACGATATTCGAAGTTGGTTTCAATACGCATGGTTCCAAGCTGGTCAAGCCCATAAAATGCTTTTCGCAAGGTATCGCTCCTTAAAAGTCCCCTGTCGTAGTTACCAGGACCAATGGTTCTAGCCTGCCAGGCTCTTATCCCACTTGATCCTCCTGCGAAAAACTGTTTTTCGAAAGGAATACCTGTCAACACCGAATTTCCGTAAGCGTAGGCCACACCTGCGTTTAAACGGGCAACAAACTGCCGTTCGCCTCCTAAGTGCTTGTACCACCTTAAATCAACCTCAGGGCGCATATATTGGTTAAATGGTAAACCCAATATTTTTGCAGGATCATCGTTGGCAGGATCGTTTTTGGAGCCGGTTAGTTTAGATATCCCCTGTAACAAATTTCCGGCAATATCCATTCCCGCTCTTAAATAAACAAAAGACCGGTATTCATTCAGCTTATTTGCATTTAAGGTATAGGTATATTTCATTCCTAAGGTTAAATCTTTACGACCTAATAACGTAGAATAATAGAGGTTATTTAATACCGTTTGGGCGTCTACATTCGGATCCAGATAGCCAAAACGGTATTCAAAGTTCAAAGGGGTGAAAGAGTGGAGTTTAGATTTCGTTTCCACCCAATCGTAAGTAATCGAATTGATAAAAATTCTCCTTACCGATACATCTTTTTGCAAGGCATATATATAACTGCTCGAAAAAGTGGTGTGCGGCATTCCGTTACCCCCAAGTGTTGGATCATAAAAAGGAATCATTAATCTTGGCACTGTAATGCTGGCACTAATTGAAAAATCACGTTGGTAAATATCACTGAATGGTTTGGCGCCATTACCAATTCTTGATTGCAAACCACCCTTAACCTGAAGTTCAAATCGCTCTGCGCCCCTAAAAATATTGTTATTGGTATAAGTATTACTTAAGTTAAAACCCACTGTACCACCGTTAAATGGCACCTCGCCCTCTATGCGGTTACTCATCACCTTTTGTGGAATCAGCTGGATTACTGCATTTACTTTATTCGAAGTGCTATCTCTCCTAAAATAATCGATTTTCACATTTTTAAAAATATTCAGCTCATATAAGCGATCGTAGGTAAGGTTTTCATTGCGGATATCATAGAGTTCACCCTGCTTTAAGAAATCGTACCTCACAATCGGATTTCGCCTGTAACGCTTGGAGAAATCAGTGAATATAATCCCGTTAACCGTATCCTTATTCAATTTATAACGTACAGAATCTGGGAAACCATCAGGATTAGGCGCAATAATCATGTGGGTATAGCCAATATTAAACTGTTTATGTGGCCCTTCGTTCGGATCAGTCACATTCAAGTTTAAATCAATTTTATTGGTTTTAGAAGTGGCTTCTGCACCATAAACGTCGAAATTTACATAAGGCCTTAAGAAATAGAAATAACCATTTTCTTTCATGATGCGGTAAATCTGCTCCCTCTCGTAAGTCAGGGAATCCTCATCATATTGCATACCTTTGTGCAGGTGACTTACCGTTGTTCTATTTGATTGATAAAGGTTTCGGATATTAACATTCGGGATCGAATCTGTAAGTTTATCTATAAAATATGCAGGCCCTGGCTTTGCACTAAAAATAACTTCTGCCTTTTTATCGGCTACTTTTATGGAAGAAGTAACCTCAGCCTGACGATATCCCTTGCTTTTTAAAAATTTCTGTATCTGGGTTCTCGAAATCTCGACCAAAGTACTGTCTAAAATGGCGGGCGGTGTACCAAAAGGTTTTATATCGTTGGTTTTATATCTTCCATCTTTGGTATTGAACAGGTTATACAACGGCACCTGAATACTCAGCTTAGAAGCAGGTCTAAGATCTTTCTGAATGTAATTATAAGCTTGCTCTTCAAATTTTGCATCAATACTATCGATAGTAACCTTTTTTACGATCGATTGATAGTCGGCAATGTATTTTGTTGATGAACAGGCCTGAATTAAAACAATAATAAATAGTAATATTGCAGTGCTTTTCAGTTTAATATTTATTAAGTATTGGTATGCTTTCAAAATCACAGATTAGTTTTATAAAGTCGTTACATCAAAAAAAGTACCGTAAAGAGCATGGTCTATTTATTGTTGAAGGCATAAAATCGATAAAAGAATTTATCCTGTCAAGTTACCACATCCATACCATATTTTACAACAGCGAACAATACAATTTGTTACCCAAATTGCCCGCAAATATAAACTTATTTGAAGTAAAGAACGCTGAATTAGACAAGATTAGTACGCTGCAAACGCCACAAGGCTTTTTAGCGCTTGTTCATATCCCTAAAAATAAGGAATTAGATCAAAAAGAGCTGAAAAATCAGTTCACTTTGGTTTTAGATGGCGTTCAGGATCCGGGCAATATGGGTACCATTATCCGTACTGCAGATTGGTTTGGTTTTAAAAACATCATCTGCTCGGTTGATAGTGTAGAAATATTTAACCCCAAAACGGTACAGGCAACCATGGGCTCGCTGGCAAGGGTAAATATTTTTGAGGCTGATTTACCAGTTTTATTAACCGATAATACCCTCCCGGTATTCGGTGCTTTGTTAGATGGCGAATCGATTTACAAAACCCAGTGGGGAAGCGAAGGATTGGTGATTTTGGGCAATGAAGGCAAGGGAATTTCGCCAGAAGTGATCAAAAAAATTAATAAACCAGTTACCATTCCGAGGATTGGTGAAGCCGAATCGTTAAATGTTGCGGTAAGCGCCGCAATCTTTTGTGCTGAGTTAGTGCGAGTTCGAAATTAAATTGAGATATTATTTGCGGGCTAACTAATAATTGCTATTTTTGCAGCCTTGAATTTAAGGGTCGAGTGGCCGAGTGGCTAGGCAGAGGTCTGCAAAACCTTCTACAGCGGTTCGAATCCGCTCTCGACCTCCATTTGTACAAATAAAATAATAAAAAGGTTATTACCATGGCAGTTACCAGATTAAAAAGAAAAGACAGAAGAAATAAAAATACAGCTCACCAAGAGGTAGCATTTTTAAAAAGAGCAACTAACATTGAGTTAGGTAGCCGTTCTGCACAACCTAAAAACGATCAATTAGCTAAAAACAATGCTGTTTTAGCTGCTTTGGCAAAATAAGTTTTTAGAACTTTAAAAAATTTAAAGCATCCTTCTGATCAAAGGATGCTTTTTTTATGCATTAGTATTTTTATCTTAACAACATAAAATCAACTATTAAATGAAACTTGCGCTCTTATTTCTTTTTGCCATAATTCTCCAGTCGTGCGATCAATCACGCGACCAAAAAGCAAACAATGATATATCGATAGAAGATCAATACAGCCTTTCCGACAAACAACATCAATTGAGGCCTGAATTTGATAAATTAAAATTCGACTCACTTCACGATTGGGATTTTGGCTGGGCAATAGTTGAACCCATAAATCTTGCTAAAAGTAGAGATGATGACAAGGAACTTTCCAAAAGATTTTCTCCCGGGCAAAAAGCCTTATATTTTTTTTGGTATCTTGATGCAGAAGTAACCAATGGGGGCTTCATTCAATTTTATACAAATGATTATCGTGAATATCTTCCAGCGATCAAAAAAGGATTAAAATTAATTGGCGATCATGAAATGGTTGATTTAATCTCTAAAGCCGATGATTATTACTTACAAAATGAAGCCTTATTTGTTGAATTAAAGAAAAAAAACCGACAAGAATTATTATTTCCAAAACTTATAGGCTTTAACCAATACGACGAGACTTATTACAAAATACACGATAATACAATGAAATTATTAGAGAAATACGCCAAAGAACGCCCTGATGAATTTGTAAAGTTCAAATAATGCCTCAATCTACTTTTAGCCTTTTATTGGTAGCAAATTAAGTATTAATTCGTGCTCAAAATCTTTTACGGGTAGTACTGCATTATTTTATTTCAAAATGCAGATTCTCAGTATAGAAAAAAATAAGTTAAACGATAAGATCAAGCTCAATTTAACAAAAGCAGGCTTAAAGAATAGCTTGCATTATGAAGTTGATTATTCCTTAAGTGCAAATAGGAATAACAGTGATGAGCTTAAACATCTTTGCCCTTATTATGGTAGTGACAAAAAAGAAATCTCTATCCCCTTATTATTGACAAACGGAAAATTTACCGATAGGAAAATAACCTATAGACTAACTGGAAATTACTTTAAGAAGACAAATTAGTTAATAGATTTTCTTAGCCTCTCCTCCCTTCCTTTAAAAACCCTAACTTTATACGATCAGATTTTTAAGGAGAACTTATGAACCTTACCGAAACCCTTTCTAGCCTCGAATCACTCGCCGATGAGAAAGCGCGCAAACAGCATCTCAAAAATGGCGCACGCGAAAACCTTTTCGGTGTTAAGATGGGCGATATCAGAAACATAGCCAAAAAGATCAAAACAGACCACCAGCTGGCATTGGAGTTATGGGAAACCGGAAATATCGACGCCAGGATGTTAGCCATCCTGATCATCAATCCCAAAGAACTTTTTCCCTCAGATATCGAACAGATGGTATCTTCAGAAGATTTCGCCTGGGCCGCCGACTGGTTTTATAACTATGTGGTTAAAGAATATCCCGGTAAAGAGCAGTTCCGTGAAAAATGGATGAATGCCAACAATAAAATGTTGGCCCGCGCAGGCTGGAGTTTAACCAGCGGACGGATTGCACGCGATCCTGAAGGTTTGGACATCCCAGCAATCCTCGACCGCATTGAAAACGAAATGCCAAAAGTTGCCCCAGAGACGCAATGGACAATGAACACCGCATTGGCACAGATTGGCATTAATCACCTAAATTATAGAGAAAGAGCCCTTGCCATAGGTGAAAAACTCGGCATTTATCGCGATTATCCGGTTTCAAAAGGATGTACTTCGCCCTTTGCCCCTATCTGGATCAATGAAATGGTAAAAAGACAGAAATAAATCAGTTTCTCCCTTAAACTTTCAGTAAAGTAAAATTGAGCTTTTCAACAAAACACGCAATCATTTAAATACCGATCTTTGATTTAAATTAAGGAATAAAATGAAGGTAATTATTACAGGGGCCACCGGAATGGTTGGCGAAGGTGTTCTATTCGAATGTTTAGAAAATCCGGTTATAAAAGAAGTATTGATTGTTAACCGCAGGCATTACGATCTGCAACACCCAAAATTAAAAGAGCTGATCGTTAACGACTTTACAAAGCTTGGAGGACTGGAGAATCAGCTATCAGGTTACGACGCTTGTTTCTATTGTGCCGGGATCAGTTCTGTAGGCATGAACGAAGAAAAATACAATCACATCACCTACGAAACCACCATGGCATTTGCCCAACAACTGGTAAAATGGAACCCGGATATGGTTTTCAACTTTGTTTCCGGCGGACATACTGATAGTACCGAAAAAGGAAAAATAATGTGGGCACGCATAAAAGGCAAAACCGAAAATGCTTTGATGAAACTCCCCTTTAAAGCACAGTACAATTTCCGTCCAGGGTTTATGAAACCTTTTAAACAACAAAAAAACGTAAAAGCTTTGTTTAAACCTATAATATGGATTTTTCCAATTCTTTTACCCAAATTATCACTAACACTAAAACAAGTTGCACAAGCCATGATTAATGCTGTAAAAAAAGGCTATTCGAAACAAGTTTTAGAAATTGCAGATATTAAAATATTGGCTGCAGAATAAGTAATAAAATGCGCCGATTTCTAAAAATATTAAGAAACACCATTCTTTCCTTACTGGCTATTATTACGATTTTAGCGATCACAACCTTTTTCTACATGAGGCAACCGCAATTTGGAGCTTCGCCTGAAGGGGAAAGGCTGGCCAGGATAGAAAAATCGCCTAACTACAAAAACGGACAATTTCATAACCAGATTGAAAAACCTACCATTTCTGAAGGATACACTATTGCTGGCGAAATTTATTCAACCTTATTTAAACACCATCCCCGCACCAGTCCTGTAGATTCGATTCCTTCTGTTAAAACCAATCTATTCAATATCCCTTTAGATTCAAATGTGCTGGTTTGGTTTGGTCACTCCTCCTGCTTTATCCAACTGGATGGCAAAAGAATTTTGATTGATCCGGTTTTCAGCGAACGGGCATCACCATTACCCTGGGGACCAAAAGCTTATCCAGGAAGCGATATTTATACTGCGGCAGACATTCCGCCTATTGATTATCTGATTATTTCACACGACCATTACGATCACTTAGATTACCAAACAGTTGTGGCAATTAAAGATAAGGTAAAACATGTAATCTGCGGATTGGGTGTTGGTGCACATTTCGAATATTGGGGTTATCCGGCTGAAAAGTTAATCGAGAAAGACTGGAATGAGCAGGTTAATGTTGGCGCCAACTACACCATTTACACTGCTCCTACCCATCACGAATCCGGCCGTGGCTTGCGCAGTGCAAAAACACTTTGGATGTCGTACATCATTCAATCGCCGTCTATGAAGATTTATTATAGCGGAGATGGTGGTTATGATCACCATTATGCAGCAACAGGCAAAAAATTCGGCCCGATCGATTTAGCCATTATTGAAAATGGCCAATATGACAAAGCCTGGCGCTCGGTACATAACCTGCCAGAAGATGTATTACAGGCCGCTAAAGATTTAAAAGCTAAACGCATTTTGCCTGTACACAACTCTAAATTTACATTGGGTAAGCACCCCTGGGACGAACCCCTGATCAAAATTTCGGCACTTGCCAAAGCGAATAACATTCCATTGGCGAGTCCGATGATTGGCGAAGTGGTGCATCTTAACAACAGGCAACAGCCATTTAAACAATGGTGGCTAGGGGTTAAATAAAATAAGAAAGATATTTTACACCAATGCTTTACAAATGCTTTTGATCAACCCCGGTCCTTCATAGATAAAACCGGTATACAATTGCACTAATGAAGCACCTGCATCTATTTTTTCCTGAGCATCTTTTGCCGAATGGATCCCACCTACACCGATAATTGGGAAAGCTTTATTCGATTTTTCTGAAAGATAACGAATTACCTCGGTAGAGCGTTCTTTAACAGGTTTACCACTCAGTCCGCCAGTTTCACCGGTCAAATCTTTTTCAGTAGCCAGATTTTCCCTGCTAATGGTAGTATTGGTAGCGATAATGCCTGCAATTTTAGTTTCTGCTACAATTTCAATAATATCATCTAATTGTGCATCAGTTAAATCGGGTGCAATCTTTAATAAAATCGGGCGTGAAATGTCGTTTTTACGATTGCGTTGCTGTAAGGTATTAAGGATCTTTTTAAGTGGCTCTTTTTCCTGCAGTTCGCGTAAACCCGGGGTATTGGGCGAACTTACATTTACCACAAAATAATCTACCACATCAAACAAACGATCGAAACATTTGATATAATCGCTTACCGCATCTTCGTTTGGGGTAGCCTTGTTTTTACCGATGTTTCCACCTACTACAATATCAGGATGTTTATCTTTAAGCAAACGCAAACGTTCGGCCATTACATCTACCCCTTTATTGTTAAAACCCATCCGGTTAATCAGGGCTTCATCATTAGGCAAGCGGAACATGCGGGGTTTATCATTGCCAGGCTGAGGCATAGGTGTTACCGTACCCACTTCGATAAAACCAAAGCCTAAATTACTCAAAGGCTCTACATATTCACCGTTTTTATCAAAGCCGGCAGCCAAACCAACAGGATTTCTGAATTTTATTCCAAAAACTTCCCGTTCTAAACCTTTAATATGAACATCAAAGCTGCTCCTGATAATGGTTTTACCCAAAGGAAACTTATCATTAAACCATTTTAACCGTTTTACTACAAAATAATGTACGTTTTCAGGGTCAAACTTGAAGAATAGTGGTTTAATAAGGCGATACATGCCACGAAGATAAGAACTTAATGCTAATTATGGAAAAAAGGTTCTTAGTTCAATGGTCATTAGTATAAATGGTAAATCACAGGCCTTGATGGATGTTGTGGTGTTGTTATCTATCTTCAAATGTAGATGATGGTTCATAGTTAATAGTTTGATCGCCATATGGAATAACCCGACGCACTATTAACCATGAGCCATTAAAACATCAACCTTTAGGCTATTAGTCCCTGATCATCAACCATGAGCCAATGATTAATGAACAAACCTCTCTAATAAGCTGCCGTAAACTGCTCCTGGTGATGTGCATTATTCTCCAACTCATCGGCAATTACGATTGCTAAATCTTCTACCGATAAAATAGAACGACCTTCTTCGTTAAAAACAGGACTGGTTTTACCTAAACGATATTTCCCTGTTCTACCGGTGGTAATCCCCTGGTGCATTTCAATTGCCGGACTAAAAAACAACCAATCTAACTCGGTTTCGTGTTTTAAGGTATTAAAGTAATCTCTTACTGCAGTTGCCCCTGGCTTATATTCTGCCGGAAAATTTGGTCCATCCACGATTTGGTGTCCATCAATCTGTAAAGTACCTGCCCCACCGATAAAAATATAACGTTTAATACCTGCAGTTTTTACAGCTTTCTGTATGGCTTCTGCACCCTGCACGGTATCATTGTATAAGTTAGGATTGGTCCAACCGGCATTAAATGCACTTACTACCGCATCAGCTCCTTTTAAAGCCCCAGCCAGTTTTTCTGTATCCAAAACATCAGCTGCAACTTTATTTACTTTGGCATCACTATTTTCAATTTTGGCGGTATCACGCGCAATGGCGGTTACTTCGTTGCCACGACTTACCAATTCGTTTAAAATGGCTTTACCTACAAAACCTGATGCTCCGATTAATGCTACTTTCATGTTATTTAATTTTTAGTTTAATATTTTTTTAATTGTAATATTTTTTGTTACAGTTTTTGATAAAAAATTTTATTTAAACTTTAATGCAAAATCTGCCAGTGTCTGTTTCGATAAACTTGCGATCAAAGCATTTTCGGCGTCGTTATACAGCGAATCTAAATGTTGATTGATCTGCCTTCCGATCGGACATTTCGGATTAGGTTCATTTTTACTTTGCCCCAATACATTGCTGCTTCTAACCGCCTGATAAACTTCCCCTAAATTAATATCCGAAGCATTTTTAGCCAGAAATGAACCTCCCCCTTTACCTTCTTTGCTTTCCACAAAACCATGTTTGCGTAAATTCATAATTTCCTTACGCACCAAAACAGGATTAATATTAATGCTTCCAGATAGGTATTCCGAACTCACCACAGCACCTTTCGCCTCATTTAGCAAGGTTAGAATATGTAAAGAGATAGGAAACCGGCTGTTGCTCATTCTGTAATTATTTTTATTACAGTACAAAGGTAGCAAGGTTTTGTTGAAATCAAAATTTATTTTGTAACCAACGATTAATTTATGTGCTGCGCTAATCAGTGAAATCTGCTGGAAACACATCACCAATATATCGCTGCAAGATTAAGAAGATCTAAACCTATTTACAGACTGGCAAATAACAACAAAAAGATTCTTCACTGGGTTCAGAATGACAAGGTTTTCCGTATTTAAGTTTCCATCTAAAAAAAGCCTTTAAATTTCGTACTTTTGCAGCCGAAATGATTTCAATAAATAATTTAACATTCCTGATTGGCTCAAGGGCCTTGTACGATGACGCGAACTGGCACATTAAACCTGGCGACAGAGCTGGTTTAATCGGTGCCAACGGGACAGGAAAATCAACACTTTTAAAAATAATTGTAGGCGAATATGCCCCGAGTTCGGGTACGGTTTCGATGTCGAAAGACCTTAAAATCGGTTACCTAAACCAGGATTTACTTTCTTACGATTCGCACCATAGCATTTTGCATGTGGCCATGGAAGCTTTTGAGCGCCAGAACCAATTGCACGATGAAATTGAAGAGCTGCTTAAAAAAATCGAAACCGATTATAGCGAGGAGGTTTTACATAAGCTAAGCGATAAACAACAGGAATTTGAAGCTTTGGATGGTTATAACATCGAATACAGGGCAAACGAAATTCTGGCTGGTTTAGGTTTTAGCACCGCAGATCAGTTACGTCCGTTAAATACCTTTTCTGGAGGTTGGCGTATGCGGGTAATGCTCGCCAAAATCTTATTGCAAACGCCAGATATCCTTTTACTGGATGAGCCTACCAACCACATGGATTTACCCTCTATTAAATGGCTGGAAAATTATTTAATGGGTTTTGAAGGCGCTATTGTAATTGTATCACACGATAGGTATTTTCTGGATAAAATTGTAAACCGTACGGTAGAATCGCGTAAAGGCAAGTTAACGGTTTATGCCGGCAACTATAGTTTTTATGTAGAGGAAAAAGCATTACGCGGCGAGATCCAAAAAGGTGAATTTAAAAACCAGCAGGCTAAAATCAAACAGGAAGAGCGTTTAATTGAACGTTTTAAAGCTAAAGCGAGTAAAGCCAAAATGGCACAATCGCGGATGAAAGCCCTGGATAAAATGGAACGTGTTGATGATGTGGACGACGATAATCCAACCGTAAATTTTGCATTTAAATTCTCTAAACCATCAGGCAGGCACGTGGTGCGTATAGAACATGCCAACAAAAGCTATCCAAATGTCCATATTTTAGATGATGCCGAAGGTGTAATCGAAAAAGGCGATAAAATTGCATTAATTGGTGCAAATGGTAAAGGTAAATCTACCCTATTAAGGATGATTGCCGGCACCGAAAAATTTGAAGGCTTTTGCGAAACTGGTCATAATGTAACCACCACTTTCTTTGCTCAGCACCAGTTAGAGTCGTTACACCTTGAAAATTCTATTTTAGAGGAGCTTCAGGCCTTTGCCCCAAAACATAGTGATACCGAATTGCGTGGTATTTTAGGCTGTTTCCTGTTTACGGGTGATGATGTTTTCAAAAAAATCAAGGTGCTTTCAGGAGGGGAGAAATCTCGTGTGGCACTGGCTAAATCTTTAACAACAGATTCTAACTTCCTGATTCTGGATGAGCCTACCAACCACCTGGATATTCAATCGGTTAACATCCTGATCCAGGCTTTAGATCAATTTGAAGGTACTTTTATTGCCGTATCACACGATAGGTATTTCCTTGATAATGTGGCAAACAAAATCTGGTTTATTGAAGGTGGAAAAATTAAACAATACCCCGGCACTTATGCAGAATACGAAGAGTGGAACAGCAAAAGGATTATTCCTGCAGCTAAACCTATTCCGGTTAAAATGCCAGAAGTTAAAAAAGAGGCTCCTAAACCTGTTTCGCCCAATGCGACAAACCAGTTAAAAAAACTGAACGACGAATTGCAAAAAACAGAAAAACTGATTACTGAGCTGGAGCAAAAAGTTAAAGATATTGAAGCAGAACTGGCAGATGAAAACGTTTACAGCAAAGCAGATAAACTGGCCGAAACCAATAAACGTTATTTAACAACTAAAGCTGATTTAGATAACAGTCAGGAAAAATGGGAAAGTTTAGCTGCCGAAATTATGGAGTTGGAAGGTTAGTTTAACCAGAAATCAAAATAGATATATAGCCGTCCCGATGTAAAATCGGGACGGCTTGTTTTTGCAATGAATATTTTTGCCACGGAAACACAGATTAACACAGATAAAGGCGAAAATGTAAAAGGAAATCCCTCGCTCCTTCCTACTGGCTTTGTCAATCCTGAGGGAGAATATATTTCATAAAAATCGATATAAATGACAGTGACTTTTTTTAATTAATAGTCTTAGAGGGGTCGTTATTGCTGAAGGCTTTTTCAGCCGACAGCCTGCCCCGATTTCGGGGAAGCAATCTTACAACTATCGCTACTAGCGTGCGCATTAAGATTGCTTCGTGCCTCGCAATGACGACCCTTTTTATTTAAATCTGTCTATGTTAATCCGCGCATCCGTGGCAATTATTTCCTTCTTAGACAGATCCCTCCGCTACGGTCGGGATGACGATACGCTGCAAATTTTCCGTGCTAATCCGTGCATCTGTGGCTAAACTTAACAACAGACTTTGCCACTTCCCAATAAAACTTTACTTTTAACCATGCAGAAAATATTAATTCCGGTTTTATTTTTCATCTCCACATTCGCTTTTGCGCAAAACGATACTAAGTTTACCAACGAGAATAAAATTTATCTTCCAAACATTAAAACTGTGCTTTGCTACAACAGCAATAAAGAACAAAGCATACCGGTAATTATGCTCAACTCATCAGAAACCATAACTTTTTCTTTTGACGACCTGCTAGCCGGAACACAAAACTATTGGTACACCATTGAACACTGTAATGCAGAATGGCAGCCGTCGCAGATTTCGAGCATTGATTATTTAGGGAGTTTTAACGACGATCGTATTCTCAATTACCGGTATTCATCAAACACCACCCGGAAATATACACATTACGAAGTCAGCTTGCCCAACACGCAAATTCAACCGAAAATTGGCGGTAATTATGTTTTAAAAGTCTATTTAGATGGCGACAAAAACAAGCCCGTTATTTCACAGCGTTTTTATGTGCTCGATAGCCAGGTAGCCATTGCAGCAGAGGTAACCAACTCCTTACAGGTAGAGAACAGGAATTACAAACAAAAGATCAACTTTACCATTAACCACGCTTTCCCGATCCAAAACCCCTATCAGGATTTAAAGGCTGTGGTGATGCAGAATTTCAATGCAAATACCAGTCAGGTGAATACGAAACCCTCTTTTGTCAGGCCAAATCAACTGGTTTATAACGACCTCAATACCAACGATTTTTGGGGCGATAATGAATTCAGGAAATTTGATACCCGCAGTTTAAGGTATAAAGCCGATAATGTTAAAGATATTTACCGTGATAACGAATCGGTAAACGTAATGCTTTTTCAGGATGCACCAAGAACATCGGGTGCTTTTGCCAATCAGTATGATGAAAACGGAAACTTTTTTATCCGCAATACCGATGGGCGTGATGATAAAACAGAATCGGAATATATGGGTGTATTATTTACATTAAATGCCCCTGCTCCCAGTGCAAATGGAGATACTTATGTTGTTGGTCGCTTTAACAATTATACCATGAGCAATGAAAACAAACTTCTATATGATGCCAATAGAAAACAGTTTTATGGCAATATTATGCTTAAACAAGGCCTTTACGATTATGAATTTGCCTGGTTTAATAAAGATACCAAGGTAATGGAGACCAGGTTTTTTGAAGGTGCTTTCTTCCAGACTGAAAACAGTTATCAGGTTTTTGTTTATTACCGCCGTCCTGGCGCCCGCTGGGATACATTGATTGGCTTTACCAATTTAAGCAACAAGGTAACTGACAGAAGATAACCTTTTTCTGCTTTCCCGGCGATTAATTGTCAACTTGACTTTTAATATTACAATGCTTACCTTTATTGTTACAATAGTTTTCTCTTGTTTTAACTGTGGTTATTTACTTTAGTATTTCAGAAAGTAACCCGATAAATACTTAGAGAATAAGTATTTCTAACCAAAAATTATGTTTAAGAAGTTAATTGCCGCTGCATTAATCATCAGTCCCTGTGTGCAAATTTTTGCGCAAAGCCAAACCGGTTCGTACACCCAATCCATCAACGGAACCAAATTAAAATTTGATATGCAGGCCGTTCCGGCGGGTAAATTTAAAATGGGGAGCAAAACAGGTAAACCTGACGAACAACCTGTACATGAAGTAAAACTCGACGCTTTCTGGATCGGGAAACATGAAGTAACCTGGGATATTTTCGAACCTTTTCTTTACCGCGATTACGAAAAAAAAGCCAGTGAAGGTGCTATCCCACCTGAAGTGGATGCTGTAACCCGGCCTACCAAACCCTATCTCGACATGACCTTTGGCATGGGAAAAGAACACCAGCCAGCAGTAGCTATGACTCAATATAATGCCATCCAGTTTTGCAAATGGCTTTACATCCGTACTGGTGTATTTTATCGTTTACCTACAGAAGCAGAATGGGAATATGCCTGCAAAGCCGGAACTGAAACCGCTTATTCTTTTGGCAACGATGCTGCTAAATTAAATGATTATGCCTGGTATAAGGATAACAGCAATAACAAAACGCATCAGGTAGGGTTAAAAAAACCGAATGCATGGGGTTTGTTTGATATGCACGGAAATGTTAGCGAATGGACTTACGACCAGTATATCGCCGATTTTTATAACCAGGGCAAAGATAAAACCACTGAAAACCCTGTTGCAAAACCCGAAAAACTTTACCCAAATGCAGTACGCGGCGGTTCTTATGATGAAGTACCAGAAAATTTAACTTCAACTGTTAGATTGGCTTCAGATCCATCCTGGAAACAATTAGATCCGCAGATTCCGAAAAGCAATTGGTGGTTCCCTGAGGCTCCATTTGTGGGGATGCGTTTAGTACGACCGGCTAAAACGCCTTCAAAAGCAGAAATTGATGCTTATTACGACAAACAACCTATAAAAGACCTTTAAAACCACAAAAAACTAAACACATGAAAAAACCAATTAACCAACAAGATCGCCGCGATTTTTTAAAAGCAACTGCTATGCTTGCAGGTGGGGCCATGTTAAGCAGCATTCCATTGGCCGGGGCTTACGCATCAGGATCAGACACGATTAAAATAGCCTTAATTGGCTGTGGCGACCGTGGTACAGGAGCAGCTTTTCAGGCACTGAGCACTAAATTCAACATTAAACTAGTGGCGATGGCTGATGCTTTTCAGGATCGCCTGGATAGCAGTTACCAATCTTTAAATGCTAAATTTGCCGCAAAAATGGATGTTCCGAAAGAACGCCAGTTTGTAGGTTTCGATGCGTATTTAAAAGCCATTCCATTGGCCGATGTAGTATTGTTAACCACGCCTCCGGGTTTCCGTCCTATCCATTTCGAAGAAGCCGTAAAACAGAACAAACAGATTTTTATGGAAAAACCTGTTGCTGTTGATGCGCCAGGAATCAGAAAGGTGCTGGCCGCAGCTGAAGAAGCCAAGAAGAAAAAATTAAATGTTGTTGTTGGTTTACAACGTCGTTATCAAAACAATTACCGCGAATCGATGAAACGCATTAACGATGGTGCCATCGGCGATATCATGTCGGGCCAGGTATATTGGAACAGTGGCGGTGTTTGGGTTCGTCCACGCAAAGCAAACCAGACTGAAATGGAATACCAAATGCGGAACTGGTATTATTTTAACTGGTTATGCGGCGATCATATTGTAGAGCAGCATGTACACAATATCGATATAGCCAACTGGATCAAAAACGGGCACCCGGTATCGGTACAGGGAACGGGCAGCCGTGCCTGGAGAACGGGTAAAGATTATGGCGAAATTTATGATAACCACTCCATCGAATTAACTTATGCCGATGGTGCGGTAATTAACAGCCAGTGCAGGCATTTTGAAGGCATCAGCAACCGTGTAGATGAATCTTTCCAGGGTACAAAAGGTAAAATCTACCTTTCAGGAAGCAACCAGGCCATTATGAAAGATTATAAAGGCAAGGAACTTTATAACCACAATACCAAAGGAAACGCCAATCCTTACCAAACTGAACACGACGAATTGTTCGATGCGGTTTCTAAGGGCGAGTATAGATTTAGCAATGTAGATTATGCGGCAACGAGTACGTTTTCTGCCATTATTGGCCGTTACGCCACTTACTCTGGCCAAACCATTAAATGGGATGAAGCATTGGCAGCCAATAACAGTTTGTTACCTGAGCGTTTTGCATGGGACGCCAATCCACGCTTAATGCCTGATGCGAATGGTTTATACCCTATCGCCATGCCCGGACAAACAAAAGTGCTTTAATTTTAAAAGATGCGTTATAGTTTTTTGTTTTTCATTTTACCCGTGATCCTGGCTTTTTCTTTTAAAAAAGAAACCAGACCATATAAGATCAGTGGTTATGCACAGGGAACCGATTATGCTATAATGTATTATGCCACCGATAGTTTGGCTACCAAACAAGGCATAGACAGTTTATTATACGAAATTGATTTATCGATGTCCCTTTACAAAAAGGGATCATTGATAAATCAGTTTAATGCAGGCGAAAAGGAGATCAAAACCGATCGTTTCATGAACGATGTGCTCAAAAGAAGTTTTGAGATCAATGCAGATACCAAAGGCATTTTCGACATCACCGTAGCACCTTTGGTTCAGGCCTGGGGCTTTGGCCCTAAGCAGGCTAAATCTGAACCAGATCCGGCTACCATCAAATCGATCCTCACCTGCGTTGGCATGAAAAACCTGAAATTAAAAGGCGGAGTGCTTTCCAAATTAAAACCTTGCGTACACATCGATTTAAATGGAATTGCCCAGGGTTACAGTGTTGATTTAATTGCAGCCTATCTGGAGCAAAAAGGAATTAAACAGTATGTGGCCGAACTGGGCGGTGAAATCAGAATTTTGGGTCCGAAACCAAATGGTGAGCCGATGAAAATCGGTATAGAAGGCCCTGATAAAGATGGAACTCCAGTCATCAGGCATATTGCGGCGATAAATTCAGGAGCCATTACCACTTCGGGTAACTACCGGAAATTTCACCAAAGCGGAAAGAAAAAAATCTCCCACCTGATCGATCCTAAAACGGGTTATCCGCTCGATAATGAAATGATTAGTGTTACGGTTTATGCGAACGATGCCATTACCGCCGATGGTTACGACAATGCCCTAATGGCCATGCACCTTAAAGATGCCATGGCTTTTGTAGAAGGCCGAAAAAACCTGGAAGCTTATTTTGTGTACCACCAAAAAGATGGCAAAGTAGCCGATACTTTAACCACAGGATTTAAAAAGTTAATTACGCCCTTATATCAGTTAAAACCAAACCGATGAAAAGAAGTGAATTTATACGAAATAGCCTGCTTACTGCCGGTGCCATTACCACAGGAGCAGGTTTTACCAAAACTTTTGCAGCAGAAAAGCCAAATACGTTATTAAGCGACAAAACTTTCAACCTTGATTACGCTCCACACCAGGGCATGTTCCAAAATCATGCAGGCAAAAGTTTTTTAGATCAGATCCAGTTTATGTACGATAAAGGTTTCCGCTCTATTGAAGATAATGGCTACCTCGGCCGCCCGGTTGAGGAACAGGAAAAAATTGGCAATTTACTGGCTAAACTGGGCATGCGCATGGGTGTGTTTGTGGTAGATGGCGGCGATAACTGGAAAACCTCATTAACCACAGGCAAAAAAGAGTTTAAAGATAAATTTATCGAAACCTGTAAAAAGTCGGTAGAAGCTGCAAAACGTTGTAACGCCAAATGGCTTACGGTGGTTCCTGGTTTTTACGAACGAAATTTACCTTACGGCAACCAGTTTGCCAATGTAATAGACGCCATGCGTGCAGGTGCAGAAATTTTCGAACCACATGGATTAATTATGGTACTGGAAACTTTGAGCGATACACCAGAGCTTTTCCTGCAGAAAACAAATGAAACCTATGCGGTTTGCAAAGCGGTTAAAAGTCCATCCTGCAAAATCCTTTACGATATTTACCATATGCAACGTACCGAAGGCGATTTAATTAAAACCATCGATCGCTGCTGGGATGAAATTGCATACATCCAGATTGGTGATAACCCGGGCCGAAAAGAACCATCCACAGGCGAAATCAATTATAAAAACCTGTTTAAACATTTACATCAAAAGGGTTATAAAGGCGTTATGGGTATGGAACATGGCAATTCGAAAAGTGGTAAAGAGGGCGAACTGGCTGTTATTTCGGCTTATAGGGCTGAAGATAATTTTTTGTAGGCAGTAAAATATTCCGTGGTCTGTGTCCTCACAAACCACCGATATAATCTGTCATTCTGAACGCAGTGAAGAATCCCAGGCAGAAGAACCACCAATCTCGGCATCTTACAAGCCTGTTACGTTAAGTCTACTCAAAAAAGATCCTTCACTGCGTTCAGGATGACAAACCCGTATTTTGTGGCTGGTGACTCACCAACATTGTTATGTTTTAGGCTAGGCGCGTATAAATTAACCACAGATAAAAACGATGCACACAGCTACTTAGCCGTTCAGGCGGGGATACGGAAATCCGTGTTTATCCCCACCTGACCAGTCGGACAGGTGTGTGCATCTGTAGCTATTTTTTTTGGGATTACGAACAAATGGTCTGTGGGGACACAGACCATGGGATTAACAACCCTACCCCACTTTCAAAACCCATACCGATACATTGCCCGCATTACAATGAAACTCTGCCCAGCCATTTTCATCAATCACAACTTCCTGCGTTCTATGTCCTAATGCATCAATAAATGTTTTTCCGGCGAAATGTTTACCGATTTCCATTTCTTTATAACCTTCTTCACCTGTACTTAATAATACCGCAAGTCCGCTATTTTCATGTGCATCATCCCCTTCCCTTGTCCAGCCCACGCAATTGCCGTGATCAAAGTAATCACGTTGTTCTCCATAAGCTAAAGCTGTACGGATTTTACTCATGCTTTTTACCGCCTCAATAGCAACCAATTCTACATGCACTTCATTACCTTCTTTATCTTTATCATCGTAAATGCCCCCGTATAAATCAGGAAAGAACAAACAAGGAATACCTTGCAGGCGCAATAAAATCATGGAATAAGCCAAAGGCCTGAACCAAAAACCGACATAAGATTCTAATGCCTGCAAAGGTTGAGAATCGTGGTTATCAACAAAAGTAACGGCCAGTTCGGGCTTCACCTGTACCAAAGTATCATTAAAAATAGTCCGCATATCAAAACTTTCATCCTTACTGGCCACAAAAAAATTATGGTGTAAAAGCGAGTCAAAAATCTGGGTACGCCCGCCCGTAAGCTCAATGTATTCCAGTTGTCCTGCTATATCTACCACATTCCAGTCTTCCGCAACAATAAAAAACTCACGGTTAAATTTCTGGTTCAAATGGTCAATCCATTCAATAATAAAATGCGGATTAATGTGTTTTACCGCATCCAACCTAAAACCGTCTACTTTAGTGGTTTCTACAATCCATTCACCCCAATACTTCAGCTCCTCCACTACCGCACGGTTACGGTAATCAATATCGTTAAACATCAGGTAATCATAATTGCCCAGCTCTGTTGAGGGAACTTCTTCAAAACCTTCGCCCACATCATTCTGGATGGAATAAATGCCTGTTTGTTTAAGGTCTTCAGCCCAATCTACCCCACTGAAACAATTGTGATCCCATATAAATTCTGAATACTTGCCTTTTCGGCCCGGAAAAGTAAATTTCGTCCAGGCTTCTATTTCAAAAACATCACTGGTAAATTCATTTCTGTTATCAGGATTTACCGTTCGCACTTTAACCTTTTCCAGTTCATCGCCACTAGCCTTATGGTTAAAAACGACATCAGCGAAAGCGTTAATGCCATTTTCGTGGAGGGCATCAATGGCTTTAATATATTCATCTTTAGAACCATATTTGGTATTTACGTCCCCTTTTTGGTCGAACTCGCCCAAATCGAACAGATCGTAAGTAGCATAGCCCACATCATAAGCAGCATTGTTAGCTTTATATGCAGGTGGCAACCAAACAGCTGTAACCCCTATTTCTTTTAAATGGGTAGCCTCGGCAGCTACTTTTGTCCACAAATTTTGTTCTTCGTTATAATACCAATGAAAAAATTGGATCAGTGTTTGGTTTTGCATTAATTCGATTTTTTAAGATAACAGGATATGGATTGAATTGTTTTTCCTGTACCGGGTGCTTATTTTATTGATTACATTGAAACTATAATCGATGCACATCATTTTCATTGTGTTCAATACTTCGCTCAAATTTTATAGAAAAACCTTTATTAAAGTGGCTAACTACATCAGCAACCACAGATTTTGGTGAATTAAACCTGATAGGAATGATATTTCGCTCAACTCACCATAAATTAAGCACTAACATTAACGAAATTTAATGGATAGCAGGACTGCTGTTACAGAAGAACTACTGCTTATCGTTTCCAAAAAAAAACAATAAACTATTTTAGGTTTTAGAAAAGCAATTGTGGTATTCATATTAGCCGGAAATTGTCCGGAATCTATTTAAAGTACGATTTGACAGACATTTTTGTTACTTTTGCGATGAAATGAGCTTAAAAAAGAAATTTGCAAGAGAAAGTTTTACCATCATGAATGAGTTGGTACTGCCAAATGATACCAACACTTTAAATAACCTGATGGGCGGCCGTTTGCTCCACTGGATGGATATTGCTGCTGCTATTTCTGCTCAAAAACACTGTAACCGCATTGTAGTTACGGCTTCGGTTGATAATGTATCGTTTAAACACCCTATTAAATTAGGCGATGTAATTACCATTGAGGCAAAAGTAACCAGGGCTTTTAATACCTCTGTGGAAGTACGTTTGGATGTTTGGGCAGAAAATATCCCCAGTGGTGCCCGCCAGAAAAGCAATGAAGCATATTATACTTTTGTTGCGGTTGATCAGAGCGCCCGTACCATCCCGGTTCCGGAAGTAATGCCTGAAACAGCAGCAGAAATTGACTTATTTGATGGAGCCTTACGCCGCAGGCAACTGCGCCTGGTTTTAGGCGGAAAAATGAGTCCGGATGATGCCAGTGAGTTAAAGGCGCTTTTCTTTAAAGCATAATTTTTACACTAAATTACTTCTTGCTTAGCTTGATTGTTTTATTTTAGCAGCTTACCTTACGCTAAAATATGACAACTTATACCATTCTTATTATTTTAAGCGGATTAGTTATTTTTTCTTATCTGTTTGATTTAGTGGCGAGTAAAACCAAAGTACCATCGGTTTTATTGTTGCTTTTACTGGGTATTGGTTTACGTTTCCTGGTCGATTATCTTAAAATACAGACTTTTAACTTTCTTTCTATCCTGCCAACCCTGGGAACAGTTGGTTTGATTCTGATTGTGTTTGAAGGCTCCCTTGAGCTTAAGTACGACCAGCATAAAAACAAAATTATCCGCAGCGCTTTTTTATCTGCCTTAACTATTTTACTGGGTACCATCAGTGTAATTACCACTATTATTTACCAGATTACCCATCACGATTTATATACCTGCATTGCAAACGCCATTCCCTTCAGCGTAATCAGTTCGGCCATTGCCATACCATCAGCAGCGGCCTTAAACAACACGGATAAAGAATTTGTGATTTATGAATCTTCTTTTTCGGATATCCTGGGAATTATCATTTTCAATTTTGCCATTACCAATCCTTCGGTCAATACTTCTGCATTTATCGGACTGGGTTTAAGTACCTTCCTCATTCTTTTGCTATCGGCCATTGCCTGCGTGGTGTTGTTATACATTATGGGGCGCCTGGTACACCATATTAAATTCTTTCTCATTATTGCCATACTCATCCTGGTTTATGCCATCGGCCAGTCTTATCACCTATCTTCGCTGGTGCTGATTTTAAGTACGGGCTTATTCCTGAACAATGCCGATACGATACGGAACGTTTGGTTCAGAAGCATCTTTTTGTACAAAAATTTAACGGCCGATTTATCCCAGCTTTACCAGCTATCGGCAGAAAGCGCCTTTATTCTGCGGACATTTTTCTTTGTTATTTTCGGTTTTACAATGAATATAGGCGAACTGAATAATAAAATTGTACTGGCGAATGGTTTTTTTATTTTGGTATCGATATACCTGATCAGGATCCTCTTCCTCAAAATATTCAAAAAGGAAAACTTAAGTCCGATTTTATACATCGCACCACGTGGACTGATCAGCATTTTGCTTTACTTTAACCTGCCCGCATCGCTAAAGATACAGGAAGTGGGTACGCCCTTTTTATTTCTGGTGGTACTGGGTTCGAGTATTGTAATGACGCTGGGGATTACCCTGAGCAAGAGAAATAGATTGGTTCAATAGTTCATTGGTTAATTGGTTAATTGTATAAACTGGTTAATCGGTTAATTGAAGTCCAACGCCAAACTTATCATTCAAAACGCAGTGAAGAATCCATAGCCTAAGCCCCACCGGCTTTGTAACCACACTCCGTAATAAAACTTTAAATAAGATCTTTCACTGCGTTCAGGATGACAATTTCTCGTATGGATAAACCTTATTAATTGCCTATAAAACCAATTAATGGACTCTGGACTGCAGACTAAGGACTTTGGACTTAAGATTGGTTAATTGTATAAACTGGTTAATCGGTTAATTGAAGTCCAACGCCAAACTTATCATTCAAAACGCAGTGAAGAATCCATAGCCTAAGCCCCACCGGCTTTAACCACACTCCGTAATAAAACTTTAAATAAGATCTTTCACTACGTTCAAGGATGACAATTTCTCGTATGGATAAACCTTATTAATTGCCTATAAAACCAATTAATAGACTCCGGACTGCAGACTAAGGACTTTGGACTTAACATTGGTTAATTGTATAAACTGGTTAATCAGCTAATTGAAGCCCAACGCCAAACTAATTTGTCATTCAAAACGCAGTTAAGAATCCATAGCCTAAGCCCCACCGGCTTTGTAACCACACTCCGTAATAAAACTTTAAATAAGATCTTTCACTGCGTTCGGGATGACAATTTCTCGTATGGATAAACTTTATTAATTGCCTATAAAACAAATTAATAGACTCTGAACTGCAGACTAAGGACTTTGGACTTAACATTGGTTAATTGTATAAACTGGTTAATCGGTTAATTGAAGTCCAACGCCAAACTTATCATTCAAAACGCAGTGAAGAATCCATAGCCTAAGCCCCACCGGCTTTAACCACACCCCGTAATAAAACTTTAAATAAGATCCTTCACTGCGTTCGGGATGACAATTTCTCGTATGGATAAACCTTATTAATTGCCTATAAAACTAATTAATAGACTCTGAACTGCAGACTAAGGACTTTGGACTTAACATTGGTTTAACGGTATAAACTGGTTAATCGGTTAATTTAAGCCCAACGCCAAACTAATTTGTCATTCAAAACGCAGTGAAGAATCCATAGCCTAAGCCCCACCGGCTTTGTAACCACACTCCGTAATAAAACTTTAAATAAGATCTTTCACTACGTTCAAGGATGACAATTTCTCGTATGGATAAACCTTATTAATTGCCTATAAAACTAATTAATAGACTCCGGACTGCAGACTAAGGACTTTGGACTTAACATTGGTTAATTGTATAAACTGGTTAATCGGTTAATTGAAGTCCAACGCCAAACTTATCATTCAAAACGCAGTGAAGAATCCATAACCTAAGCCCCACCGGCTTTGTAACCACACTCCGTAATAAAACTTTAAATAAGATCCTTCACTGCGTTCAGGATGACAATTTCTCGCATGGATAAACCTTATTCATTGCCTATAAAACTAATTAATAGACTCCGGACTGCAGACAAAGGACTTTAGACTTAACATTGGTTAATTGTATAAACTGGTTAATAGGTTAATTGAAGTCCAACGCCAAACTTATCATTCAAAACGCAGTGAAGAATCCATAACCTAAGCCCCACCGGCTTTGTAACCACACTCCGTAATAAAACTTTAAATAAGACCCTTCACTGCGTTCAAGGATGACAATTTCTCGTATGGATAAACCTTATTAATTGCCTATAAAACTAATTAATAGACTCCGGACTGCAAGGACTTTGCACTAACTACATACGCTAATACCCCTTAAGGTTTAAACGCAGATGAAATAGATTTAAGCTGTTGCAATTCCGCCAAAACATTTGGATTGGCCTGATAATAAATTGAATAATAACTCAATTGGCTTAATTTATTACCATCTTTTTGACTGAAGTTGAATCTGGCTACATTAGGATTAATGGCATGGATGGGCAGCGCTAGTGCATTGGCAAGACCAGTAAAAAAAACCGAAGAAACTGTTGCAGCAGCATCTTCTTTTAACGTTGGCTCTTGTCTACCCCATTTATCTACCCTTTTACCTTCCGAATTAACTTTGTACTCCTCTGCCCTGTCTTCCCCCATTTTGATCAGGTTTATTCCTTTGAAGCCTTTTTTAATGGTTCTGATTTGGACTGTTTTAATTTCGTTTAAGGGAACGGCAATAAATTCGCCATCGTGGTTTACAATTACATTTACAGAATCTACCTTATATAAAATCCCCTTTTGCTTACCGTTTTGGGTTTTAATAACGGCAATAAAGGGCTTTACATTTTGCGCCATGGCAACCGTTGCGGAGAGGAAAAAGAGTACAAAAAAAATGTTTTTCATGTGAGGTAGTTATGGCTTATCAATATAGTTGGCTTTTGAATAGATTTCTAATTTTTTATATTCGGAAGCAAACAATTTTTCGTCTTTATTAATCTCTAAAAATAATTTTTTAGCTTTAAGTTCTGCCAACAAACCATAGGTTGTACCTACTGCAGCCCCCAAAGTGGTAGCGGCTAAAAATACAACAAGCTGCTCATTACCGGAGCTATTATTGTCGGTAAATGCTAAAGAACCAATTGCTGCACCTGCCAGCGTCCCAACCAGAAATCCTTTACCGGTAGTAATGCCCTTTTTCTTTAAACGGATACTGATGATATTTTTGGAGCGGAGCATAATGTAATTCCCATAACCATCATTTACAGCAATACCTTCGGGAGAAACTTTTTCTAAAGTCCCTTTTAAGGTAGGTAAAGAATCTGAAACCACTTTTACCTGATAATTGATAAATTCCTGTGCTTTAACGCTATTCAAGAACAGATTACCCATAAAAAAACAGAGCGAAAGAAATAGAATTTTCATTTGGTTATTGGTTCATTTGGTTAATTGCATAAACTGCTTAATCGGTTAACTGGCGCTCAATGTCAACTGGTTTATCATTCTGAATATAGTGAAAACCCCCTAACCTAAGCTCCACATACGTTAATTACCATACTCAGTTGTAAAACTTTAATAAGATCCTTCACTTCGTTCAGGATGACAATTTCCCGTGCAAATCGACTTCCCTGGTTATCTTCAAAACTAACTTGTGGTTTGATCGTTCATGGTTGATAGCCATGCAGTTTAGCCAAATTACTTATAAAATCTTAATTTTCTTACCTTCTTAATAATCAATAAATAAGGCTACCTGAAGTTGTTGGTTAATGCGTAAACTGGTTAATTAAATCCAAGCACTTTATAGTATTGCGGTTAATAGACTCAGGACTGCAGACTCAAGACTTTGGACTTAAAACTAAACGCTCATTTCCAGGATCTTATCAAATTCTGATGCTTTAAGCGGCATTACCGATAAACGGCCCTGGCGTACCAAAGAAATATCTACCAAACTGGGTTCAGCTTTGATCTGCTCTAAAGAAACCGGATTTTTCAGGCTTTCTACCGGCGATAAATCAACCACTACCCAGTTGGCATCATCGGTAGTAGGGTCTTGATAAAATTCTCTCATAACCTTTGCAATCCCAACTACGTTTTTACCTTCGTTACTGTGGTAAAAAAGCACTAAATCGCCTTCTTTCATGGCTTTCAGGTTATTCCTTGCCTGGTAATTACGTACGCCATCCCAAAAGGTACGGCCATCTTCGTTAAATTTTTCCCAACTGTATTTAAAAGGCTCTGATTTTACTAACCAATGATTCATTGTATTTCTTTATTTAAAGCTCAAAACTAACAAAACAGAACGGAATAGGAAATAGGAAGTATGAAGTATGAATTTCGCACGCTCGACAAGGAGTCATAGCAATATGGCTCTTTTTTGTTATAATTGGATTCTATCAGACCAACCCCAACAGCGGCCCAGACTTTGAGGAAGTACAATAATGAAATTACAATGAATGAAATAAAAGCCGTACAGGTAAAATCAAAACAATGTCAGGATTGGATACAATCTGGTAAAGCGATATTAAGAAATGACTTGAGACCTGCAGATATGGAAGGATTTTTGGATTATTATATGCTTGATGATGGTGGATTACTTTTAAGAAATGTTTTTGAAAAAAAGAATGGTATTTTATATAAAACTTATAGAGAATACCAAGAGTTGGAAGAAAAAAATGAAAAGAAAAAGGTTCTTATTGATAAATACGGTTCCCCAAAGGGCGCATCATTTAATAGTTACTTGCGTATTAAGACTGAAGATTTTAGAAAGATGATACCCCAATCGGCTCAGTTGCTTGAACGTGCATTCTTGTTAAAACCTAATAGTTTAGATTGTTCAATAAAGAGCTTGAGATATATAAGCAAGGCCATGAAAAAGGCATTAGCTATCATGGACATTGATGAGTTTGAGGAAAAATACGTTTTCTTGATTACCGCCTATTGTGGTGAGGTCATGCGTAAACAAATTGGTGGTGAGTGGTTAATTAGAGGAAGTGAGGAGGGCATTCTTCATCAGGTAATGATAATAGATAAAGGCAAGCCTGAATATAGCTACAAACCTGAAATTGGGTTAGCTAAAATTCTTGCCGGCGATGTATCTAACCGCTTAGATATTGAGGTAGATGCTCAATTGCACAAATATGGTTTCATAAAAGGAAATGAAGAACATTATAATGTTCAGTAATAAAGTGGGTATCTCAGTGAAAGTTGGTTGAAAAACGCAGTTAAATGTCATTTTGGCGAATGCATTTAAAGACAGAGTTTTCTTTAGTATTCTTCAAGAGTGCTATAAGGGTACAGATGCCATAAAAGAAATTCAGAAAAGGGATGTAGGCAATCCATATGATGGAATTTACGACCCAATACTTTTTAAAAAGATTGATTCAATAGGTAAAGACTTTGCAAAAAACATCCCTCCACCCTCGTTATGTGAGTGCAGTAAGGAACAGAATTATTTTATGGCCCAGGCGTTACATTACTACAGAAGCAGAGAATTAGATTCAATAGCTAAAGTAGAACTGCAAAAATTTGGGATGTATAAATGCAAATAGTATTATTGCCAGATCATGCAGAATTAATAGGTTGCCTCAAAAACTGAGGCAACTGTTGGCGTACTACAATTACCAAGACACATCAAGTTGCAAAATCATAATATTAAATGAAATTCCTTAAAAAGATCTTTTCAACAATGACAAAAGATAATGATATTCCCTTACCAGAAAGGTATCCTGAAAATTCTATGGGAGATTTTTATGTAGAGAACCAGGTTTGTATTACTTGTGGTGCACCTGAAGCAGAGGCACCAGATTTAATAGAGCATTCTAAAATTGAATATGGACATTGCTATTTTAAGAAACAACCTACAACCACTGATGAATTAAATAGCGCAATTAATGCAATGCTGGTTTCATGTATTTCAGGCATTAGATATGGTGGTAAAGACAAAGCAATACTCAAGAGACTTTACGATTTAGGTTTGCAAACAGAATGTGATTATAAATTAGAGGATTTGGAATAACCCATTATTAGCGCAAGTCTTTTAGGGTATGGGCAACCGGCTGGCGGGCATCAGTACGTTAACACATATTTTACCCCCCTTTCAAAGTACAAGCTGGCCCTCAATTTTGGCAGGGTTCAACATGTACCTGATATATTTTAAAATTTAAACAAAACATTACGCCTCACGGGTTAACACCTCATCTATCATTCCAAATTCTTTTGCTTCAACGGCACTCATCCAATAATCGCGACTGGCAATCTCATTTATCCGATCGTAACTTTGGCCACTATGTTTAGCCAAAATATGGTACAAATCTGATTGCACTTTTAATACCTCTTTTATTCTGATATCCATATCAATGGCCGTTCCCTCTGCCCCACTTGAGGTTTGATGGATCATTACCCTGGAATGTTGCAGGGCCGAGCGTTTGCCTGCGGCCCCGGCGCATAACAATACCGAACCCATAGAGAGTGCAATGCCCGTGCAGATGGTGGCCACATCGGGCGCGATATACTGCATGGTATCATAAATGCCAAAGCCGGCATAAACCGATCCCCCTGGCGAATTGATATAGAGCTGAATATCATTTTGGGTATCAACAGACTGCAAAAAAAGCAATTGTGCCTGTATTACGTTTGCATTTCGCTCATCAACGGCTTCGCCTAAAAAAATAATCCTGTCCATCATTAACCGTGAGAAAACATCCATCTGAGCCACATTTAGCTGCCGTTCTTCGGTAATATAAGGGGTAATGGCAACAGGCGTGGCGTAAGCAGGTGTTCTGCTCATGTACTGATCTACATAAAGGCTGTTTAAACGCTGGTGTTTTACCGCATAAAGGCGGAACTCTTTGTTAATATCCATCATATTGGTTAAAATTTCGGCATAACAATGCCTTTGCTCCTTATTGGGGAGCATGATTATAAAATTAAGATTGATTGATTATTTGCTGAACAAACGCATTACCTTTTGCCTGAAGCTTTGATGTTCTCTGGTATTAAATAACGTTTCATGTATGTTATTGATTTCGTTTTTCAGCTGCTTCCGGCCATAGTTCTGCACCATTTGGTAGGTTTTGTTTTGCCAGTAAACCTGCTCCTTCAGTTCGGGTTGTAGAATCAGTTTAGCTTGGAACAAGCAGTTTTCGCCATCCTTATCGTCCGACAGCAGGTAATGCTCAATTAAATGGAGCTCATGCAATGATGTCTTCATATGTTAAGGATTTTGCTTTAACCGTTTCTTTCACTTTTTCGAGGCATTTAAATTTCTGGGCGGTTGCAGAGCGTGCGCCCGAAAAGCCAAAGCGGCCAGCGAGTGTTTCCATATCAAGCTTTTCGTAATAAAAAGCGCTGAGCAATTGCATACATTTCTGTCCGGCATGTGCGAGTAAATTCATCAGTTTAGGTGATGAAATTTCCTCGTATTCCGCATCTGCCAAATCGATTTTTTCATTAAAAACAAAATCTGAGGAATTAAGCGTAACCTGCTTGTCGTTTTCTTTATAACACTTGATCCATAAAAATTTTGCTATCCCAAATAAATAAGCTTTCTCTTTATACTTCAGCTTTAATCCCGAAACCAGTACTTTCTCATAATACACCACCAGTGCATCCTGAAAAATATCTTTAGCCTCCTCAAATGATCCACCCATTTTACTTACGTGCCTGGCCACCAATGGAAAGGCTTCCTGGTAAAGTTTCATAAAAAGAGCCTTGCGGGTGCTTTCTTCCTCCTGAACCGATGTTGCTGTCATGATTACTATGCTTTATAATAGTATGTGGCTATTATTGATCAGAGATCACCTAAAATTAACAATTATTTTTTTCTATCCTTAAGTCCATTGCGTAAACACATATTGTAAAAATTGTTTGGAGCGTTATGCGATCATGCTTTGAAAAAACACAACCTTACTAAAGTACGCCGTATCCGGATAGCGCTCAGACCCCATGGGCGAGAAAAATCAAAAAAGATCAGCAAACTCCTTAACTTTTCAATTTACCGGGTGTTACTGCAAATTTCTTTCTGAAAGCATTGCTGAAATGTTGCACAGAAGAATAACCAAGCATAAATGCCACAGATTTGATCGGCCGGCCTTCTAATAACAATTCTTTTCCGTGGTTAAGCCTGTAATCACTTAAATAACCGAATATGCTGTTATCAAACAGGCCTTTAAAACCTTGTTTCAGTTTAAACTCGTTAATGCCGCATAATTTAGCCAGTTCTGCTACCGATGGTGGCTGGTGGATATGCTCGATGAGGTAATCGCGGGCATAATACAGGCAATCCCGATCGTAGGCAGAGTGTAAAGCTGCAGGTTGTTTTTGGGTGATAGACTGCTCAAAAGCTTCTGCCTGAAGCACAAGCAGTTCGATGCATTTCGATTCGATAAACATGCGCTTCAATCCTTCCGGATAATCACAGTGAAGAATATCCCGGATGCAATTTTGCATTGCCCATGAAACGGGCAGGTTGTGCTCGGCTATTTGTGCATAACGTCCGGTATCGGCATAATCAGCGAGGATTTGCAAGGCATTGGTCGAGTTTTCGGCCAGTTGCAGAAATTTTTCCTTAGCAAAATGCACCTCAAAAAAACGATAATGCTGGTTGGTATCATATTCGCCGGTACCATCCAGCTCAGGCATATAAATAATATTCTGCTGATTGGAGTTAAAAAGATATTGCTGTTTATTTACCTTATTAAATATGGTTCCGCTACCTGATAGGGTAAAACGCAGTTTAATCATATCGGGAACATCATAAGTGGGGCGAAAATACATTTGATGTTGTTTAAACATGATGTCGCCGTATACGATATAAATATCAGGAATATTGATCTGTACCAATTCGGCATCGCTAAAAGAAAAATTGTACTTCTCTTTCCTTTCTGTAACCAAACCACCCCGGCCGGGAAGATCATTAAAACTGCCCCCTACCTTTTTCCAGGCCCCGTAATCCTTGCCAACATTAATTCCCATAATGGCAATTATCATAAAAAAAGCCGAACAAATAGAATACGGTTATCAACAATTCAATTTTCTGTAAAAGAAAATCCCTTTTGTGTAAAAGTGTAGGGCAGCTATTTTTCAATTTTGCCTGAATTGCGAAATGAATTGCGAGAGATTAATAACCTATACCATGGAGGCGCAGGCAGACCTGAATACATTAACCCAAGAAATAAATATCAATGCCCTCACAGCAAAAAACACCATTATTTTTAAATTATTAGAAAAATTAGCGCTGGAAACTGATGCAAAAGTATTAGAAATTGGCCCGGACAGTACGGAACATCTTCCTTACCTTTTTCAAAAGGGAGCAAACATCAGTTATTCAGGCATTTTTGAAGCTGAATCTGTAACAAAGGAAGCCTTTTCTACTTATCAAGCTGAAGGAAATACCATAAAATTGATCAAAAGAACCGATAACAGGATTGATTTTCAGGATAATTTCTTTGATTCTTGTTTTACCGTGAATACCATTTATTTCTGGCCGGATCCTTTACAATATCTAACAGAAATTTACCGTACATTAAAACCGAAAGGAACAATAAACCTTGCCTTTGTTGAAAAAAACTTTGGCGCACACCTTCCGTGGACACAGCTTGATTTTACATTTTATGAAATGGATGAAGTAAAGTTGCTTTTTAAACAAACCGGATTTGTGAACATCGAGATACAGGAAATGGCTGAAACCATAACGGATAAAGATGGAAATGAATTATGCAGGCCATTTATGGTTATATCAGGGCAAAAATAAGATGTAAAACCGGGGCAGGCAGAAATAGCTGCCCCCTGTAAAACTAACGCTGGGCTAATGTTTTAACTGCTGCGCCTCCGCATTAAAAAACGCAATAATTTTTGGATAAAAACTTTTAAAGGTTGGGTAAATATCTCTCGAGGCTTCGTATTCACCAAGTAGGGTAACCAGCCTTTCCGTCCATAAAAATCCCTTTTTCTGTTGCTTTAATATTTCTTCCTCTACCAGTTGATCTGCATTTTTATGATCAATCATATAACGAACCACCGATGCCCTTACTAAAGATTCGTTGATCAGGCTATGCCAGTCTTCGTAGCCTTCGAGTTTCATTTCATGCCTTTGCTGTTCCAATAAAACTTCCCCACTCTTTTTAAATTGCGCCTCGATGTTGGTATTATCTTCCAGGATATGATCAACAAATGAATGGTTAAACTCATGAATAAGGTAGCTTAAGTAAGTTTCTTTCGGAAAAAGCGGCTCACTTGCAGCATTAAAAGTCCACGAACCCATTACGGCATAAACCAGCCTTTTTTTGCCAATTGGGGTAACGCTGGGGCCATAATTTGCTCCGCCATCGCCAAGCCCTAAAACTACTTGATAATCTACCTCATAATCGCCGTAATAATCCAGGTACCATTTCTGATCAAATTCATTTACAGATAAATCAAACTGTTTGGTGGCCTCGTTATAAAATGCCTGATGGTTATTAAAAAAGATTTCAAATTTTGATAAATGGTAAAAATCATTCAATAAACCAACAAATTTTACGGCATCAGCTTTGTCCCATTTACCGGTTAAGTTACTTTCTTTCTCTCTGATTAATGAAAATTTATGATTTGAATACTTAAGGTGAGTCGCTAAAAACATCACTTTAGAGAAGCCCATATTTTTTTCTTCGGCAAGCTTTTTCGCAAAACCAATTACCGCATCAGTTTTGTATGGATCGAAATAGGTGTGAATTTCGTTGATGTATTTTTTGGCAAACTTCATATTATATTCCGGGTTACCAGCCAGGCGAAAAACAATGCTTAACAGTTCTACCCTGTTATCAACAGTGGATTGGATTTTTTCATTTGCAACAATAGAAGTACAGGTGAAGGCAAGAAAAAGAATGAGGATAAATTTCATGGAGGGATATAGCTATAATCCCATAAAACTATTAATTAATTTAATAGTCCGCGTTATCTAGCCAAAATATCACAAATTATTTCTTTTACAAACAGGATGGCACAAATATGAGTCGGGTTTCATCGCAAACATATCGCGTTCATGGATACTAATCAATCATTCATGGAGTAATTATCCCCCTTCACCTATTGTCTATTTTAATACACCTCATTGTAGCGTACGTTTGTATAATCATAAAATTAATATTCACGGGTAACTAAATACCTCGAGTTAGACCGATAGGGATAAAACGTCTGCTCATTAGTTATAATCTAACTGTGATATTAAAGATGACCATAAGAGGGGGGTTCCGGGATGATTTACCCCCTCTGCTTTTTTCTTAACTTTTTTGATTTCGGGCAGTTTTCTCCCAATTGGCGTTTCCATCTGTCCTAACTTCTGTAACCTTATTATCCCAGGATGTGGTCATTTTTATTTTTCACCAGGCGAAGCCCATCCCCAAAGTTTTGTTGTCGATTTTTGTTGTAACACCATATTACTGCTCAATATATTTGGCAAACGTATGTGGGCATGAAGCAACAGTAAGAAAGAACTAAAAAGGCTGAAAATAGTATTTTTTTATATGTTTATAATTGTTTGATTGGCAGGTTTTATAAATAACACTGGCATTTTAGGATGGTCCTAATGAGTTAGAACTTTATTCGTAACCGTTTTCGAAGGTGATGGTTTGCCGTTTTTTGAGTTTCACTTCTGCAATTCCGTCCTCTCCCATTTTTACCGTTCCGGCAGGAAGGTCTTTTACCACATAAGTTTTAAAGGGAAGTTTAATTCTAAGTACACCTGCTTTTTCGGCATACACTTTCACTTTTGTTGGCACACCATTTTCTTTATTTCCGCTTATTAAGAAGGCACCTTCAGTGCGTAAGTCATTAAAAGAAACATTTCCCCAGCTTTTTGGCACTGCCGGAAAAACCTGTATGTAACCTTTTCGGCTCTGTAATAACAATTCCTGCACACCTTGTGCAAAAGCGAAATTACCCTCTAACGTAAATGGACGGTAGGTAAAACCAGAGTACTGCCCTCCTTTTTGATCTCCATTTAAATGAAAACTATTGGGCGAACAGAAATTCGAAGCAAAAATTTCCAGTTGTTTCACAGCCTTATCGGCCTGGTAAGCCCTTGCATATAAAGAAGCCATCCAGCTAAAGGAGTAACCACACCATGCCCGTGTACCAATTTCTTCCAAACGTTTTAAAGAATTATCAATAATGGTTTTATCTTTCGGCTGGTTAACATCGAGCAAATCGAGGGGATAAATGGCCATATATTGCGACATATGCCTGTGCGAAGTGGTTAAATTTGAACCGGGCGCTATGGTAAAACCTGTTGCGTTTATTTCATAATCTGGTAACTGGCTTAGGATTTCAGACCAATGTTTGCTCTCCTCCATTTCACCTTTTGCTTTACTTACTTCGGCAGCGGCGCTAAATAGAAACTTAGCCAAAGACAAATCAAAATTAGTCCAGTTTAAAAACCAGGCATTAATGCTGTTATCGTTATACTCCGGACTAGAGCTAAGGGGTAATGTGCGTTTACCATTTCTTAAACGCGTTATATTTTCCAGATAGGTGGCTGCGTCATGAATATAAGGATATGCCCTTTTTTTAAGAAATACCTTGTCCATGCTGTATTTCCATTGCCAATAAAAGTGCTGAGAGGTCCACGCACTTACGGTTGGCGAAAGCGAATACTGGATCCACCCGCCCATTGGATCGCCATTTAAGGTAATTACTCCCGGAACATTTAAACCGGTAACCCCAAAATACTGGCTGGTGTAATCCAGGTTTTTTGTTCTTATTTTCCAAAGCCAGTCGGTAAAGGTTGCGCCTTCTGCCAAACGGTTTGCGGTATAAGTTGGCCAATAGCTCAGCTGGGTGTTTAAATCGTTATGAAAATCGCCTTTCCATGGCGGTAAACTGCCATTATCAGCTGTCCAAACAGCTTGTAACGTAATTGCTGGTGCACCTTTTCTGGCCACACAACCTAATTTGTACATTTCTAAATAGTATTGTTTCTGGATCATACTATCCGGAACAGAAATGCTGGATTTACTCCAGAAATCTTTCCACCACTTCGTGTGTGTTTTCCAATCCTTAGGTTTTTTAGCCGCAGTACGAATAATTGGTAATGAAGCGGTTTCATCATTACTGATGGTCCATGAGCCGGTTACATTACCATTTGATTCCTTTTTCCATTGTACCAAAACCTCATAATAATGCCCTTGATAGGTTGGCTGGTGGTAACGGATACTATTTGTAGTATTGATAACGGTTCCTTTTGCATAACCCAGCTTCTGTAAACCTCCACCTGAATGGCTGTTATCGCCTTTTTCGGTGAGGCTATTGGCATAATTATGTACAATTAAATCGGGGAGGATGTTGATGGAATTAAGGTTTTCAAAACTGAAATATCCCTGTGCACCTGTAGCATGAATATAACAGTTAAAAACAGTACCATTGTCGAATTTCACCGTATTAAGCGCTGTTTCAATATCCAGTTCATTCGATATAACCTTCCCGAACTTTGAAATATCAAACTCCATCGCCGCAGCCGGCAATTTAGTTGGGTATGGACTGTTATCATAAGGTTCGTCGCCTATTTTTTGAACGGCAGCATAATTATTTTGATGCACCTGCTCTTCTACCCATTTAAAAGTAAGTTTTGAAATATCAAGCGCCTTGCGCTCGTCCCATAAATCAGCACGATCTAAAGATAGACGCAGTTTACTGTTTTTTCCCCAGATTAAAACACCGAGCATGCCGTTTCCTAAAGGCATGGCTTCATCCCATTTGTTGGCGAGTTTAGGAAAAGAAAGGTTATAGGGTTTTAGTGATTGTGAAAAGCTTGCTGTAGAAAAGCACAGCAGTAACAGGACGATTGTAATTTTGGTTTTCATTTGGTTGTTTAGAAAAGATTAGCACCCGTGTGAGGTATTAATTTCTAAAATAATGATATTTAATTACAATGAAATACGGAAAAATTGCGCAAACGTTTGACAGGTAATATCAAACTGGCTTTTGCGAAAAAAAGATTAGTGTATAATTTTGAAAACGAGTTCTTTTAACAACTCGCCATCATCCACATTTCCGGTACTATCTAAACCTTTGCTCTTTAAATCGTATTCGCGGAGCAAGCTAATTACCTGAAAAACCTTGCCTGTGTGGTAATTCCGTGCAGCAACTTCATAATCTTTGATAAAAAATGGAGGTACGCCCAAGGCCGATGCGGCATCGGCTTTATTTGGAATATAGTGGTATTTTAAGAGCTTGGTGAAATAACCGCCTAAGTTGGCCAAAACCATTACTGTTGGGTTGGCTTTAGGATTGCTGGCAAAATAGTTGATAATTTTATTACATTTTAATACATCGCGGATAGCCAGTGCTTTTTGCAATTCGAAAACGTTGTATTCTTTACTAATGCCTATATTTTTCTGAACCAGATCGGTATTGATCGTCACTTCTTTTGAAACGTTCAGCATTAGTTTTTCGATCTCGTTGGCAATTTTAGAAAGATCGGTTCCTAAATATTCGGCCATTAACGCCGATGCCTGCTGATCAATTTTATAACCTTTTTCCTTGATAAATTCTTCAATCCAGGGTACCAGTTTATAATCGCGCACAGGATCTGATTGAAAAATCAGTCCGCTTTTATTGATCGCTTTATAGATTTTTTTGCGTTTATCGAAATTGGCGTATTTAAAGGCCAATACCAAAATGGTACTGGGCAGGGGTTTTTCGAAATAATTGAGTACAAATTCGCCTTCCTTACTGCTCGAATCTTCCTTGCCCCACTTTAAATCCTGCGCTTCTTTAACAATCACCACCTGGTAATCCGACATCATCGGGTAGCGCTTGGCAGCGCCTAAAACGGTAGCCATATCGGTATCTTTCCCATATAAAACGGTCTGGTTGAAACCTTTTTCAGCATCGTTCAGCAGTTTATCTTCAATATAATCAGTTACCTGATCGATATAATACGATTCTTCTCCATGTAATAAATACACAGGTTTAAATTTTCGGGCTTTGATATCTTTAATAATTTCGGCAGCAGTCATTGACCGTAAAATTACGATTTAGCTTTAAGGATTTGGGTAAATGTTTATAATTTAAAAGAGGGTAGATTATAGACATTAGATATGAGATTTACCAGCCTAAACCAAAATTAACTAACTTTGGATCCTTAATAATTGATGAATTGTTTAATTGCTAATTGCAAGCTGATAACTGGAAACTGCCAACTGATAAAATGTTCAATCCTACTCCTCTTAATCTTCCGCCCTATCCGTTTAAAATTACCAAAAAAGATGATGTGGTTTTTATATTTGACGAGCTCAGAAAGAAACATTTGGTGTTAACGCCTGAAGAATGGGTGCGACAGCATTTTATACAGAACCTGATTTTAGAAAAGAAATTTCCGCGCACCTTGATCCAGATTGAAGGTGGCCTGGTATTGAACCAGTTGCAAAAGCGTAGCGATATTTTGGTTTACAATACCGCAGGCGAAAAACTGATGCTGATTGAATGCAAGGCACCAAAGGTAAAAATCACACCATCGGTTTTCGATCAGGCATCGCGGTATAATTCTATCCACCAGGCCAAATGGATTGTATTAACCAATGGTTTGCAACACGTTTATGCAAAGATGGATCTGGAGAAAGGTAAGTTTAACTTTGTACAGGAAATGCCTGACTATTTGGGCTTGTAGTTTTTTACCACAGAAACACAGCGTTAAATTTTAGCGAGAGATTGGCAACCGGTTAAAAACATCCTTCGTACCTCAGGATAACAGCCATTTTAAGGAAGTTTTCTGAATGCTGCTATTCGACCGTCAATAGCGGCAAAAACCTCCCAATTTTAAACCTCCAATGTATTTGCAAAATTCTAAGCTCTACCATTGACGGACATAAAAAAATACTCGTCATTGCGAGGTACGAAGCAATCTTACAACGATCGCTATAACCCATAGTTGTAAGATTGCTTCGTCGGCTGAAAAAGCCTTCCCGCAATGACGACTTTTGGCGGCTTATCATTGCGCTAGGATTTTTATACCATCAATATTGATTTTTATACCATAAATTATCCCTATCAATGACGATTCTAAAGAATGGTCGTCATTCCTGCGCAAGCGGGAACCACGAAGTGCTCAGCGAAGCTAATCTTAATGCAACCCGCAACCCCTACCAAGGCATTACGATTGCCAGTCGGGCTGGCAATGACGATTTTACGTACTCTCATTAAACCTCCAATGTATTTGCAAAATGCTAAGCTCTACCATTGTCGGACATAAAAAAATACTCGTCATTGCGAGGTACGAAGCAATCTTACAACGATCGCTATAACCCATAGTTGTAAGATTGCTTCGTCGGTTGAAAAAGCCTTCCCGCAATGACGACTTTTGGCGGCTTATCATTGCGCTAGGATTTTTATACCATCAATATTGATTTTTATACCATAAATTATCCCTATCAATGACGATTCTAAAGAATGGTCGTCATTCCTGCGCAGGCGGCAATCTTAAAGCGCTTGCATTACGATTCCCAGTCGAGCTGGCAATGACGATTATACGCACGGTCATTAAACCTCCAATGTATTTGCAAAATGCTAAGCGCTACCATTGTCGGACATAAAAAAACACTCGTCATTGCGAGGTACGAAGCAATCTTACAACGATCGCTATAACCCATAGTTGTAAGATTGCTTCGTCGGCTGAAAAAGCCTTCCCGCAATGACGACTTTTGGCGGCTTATCATTGCGCTAGGATTTTTATACCATCAATATTGATTTTTATACCATAAATTATCCCTAAGGATGACTATTTCCTATACGCTATATTCAGTCTTCCAAACCTGCTTATTACCACTATAAATGGCTTCGTTACACATGGCCACACATATGGCTGCCTGGGTGCCGGTATTGATATTTGATGCGGGTTCTTTTTTGGTGGCTATCGAATTATAAAACTCATCAAGGGCATAATTGGTACCATCCAGGGTGGCTTTGTCTAAAATCGGGATTCCACCGTCTTTATTCACCACAATTTTAGTTGCTCCGGTTACGCCATCAACAATGCCCAGATCTTTTTTGGCACTTTGTTCAGGATAAAACAAACCTGTGTTGGTTAGCAAAGAAACCGAACCTTTAGTGCCTTTTATCTTAAACAGGTAACCATCATGGGCATTGCCACAAGTAGCTCCAAAATTCCCGATCATCCCTTTTTCATTATAACGGAGAATGGCCTGAATATTATCATAAGTTTCGCGGCCATCCTTAAAAACATCTATACCTCCTGATCCCATAATTTCATCTGGTTGTGTTTCGAATGCCCAGTTGATAAAATCGATTTGATGCGATAAAAGTTCGGCAGCTAAACCACCAGAATACTCTTTGTACATCCGCCAGTTGATTTTACGTTCTAAAACCGGATCTGGCACGGCCCTGCGCCAGTTGCCATTGCGGTCCCAACGGCAATCGATCTGCGTAACCTTACCCAAATAACCGCTTTGGATCATATCTTTCACCTTAAAGTACAAAGGCGAATAACGGTATTGATATCCCACCTGAAAAACCTGATTGGGATATTGTTTCACCAGCTTTTTAAGTTCAAGTGCCTGGGCAATATTGTAGGTCATGGTTTTTTCTACATACACATGTTTACCGGCCAGTACCGTATCTTTAGCAATTCTGAAATGCTCGCTTAAGGGCGTAGCGATAAAAACCGCATCGATTTTTTTATCATCCAGCACTTTATGGTAATCTTTAATGGCTTTTGCATCTGCAGGAACATATTTTTCGGTTTCTTTAAGCCTAAAATCGAGTAAATCGCAATAGGCTTTGATGTTATACTTTGAAGGCATGGATTTAATAACCGACAACACACCTTTGCCCCGATCGCCACAACCAATCATGGCCACATTAATGATTTCATCAGCCACTAAATTTGCAAAACCCTGATTACCCAAAAATAAACCAGAGCCAATTAAAGCTGATGTTTTAACAAAAGATCGACGATGCATGATATTTTAAATATTTTATTTTTTTTATTTTATTTGGAGCGCACAGCCTTTGCTGCTATTTAAGGATTGTTCCCGCCAATGCTGCAATCTTTTTGTTGACGGTACCTGCTATTTTACCGGAAAATGCAACAAAAAGTATTTTCGCGTATGTCGGGGCTGTTTAATTTCTTTCAGTGCTTATGGCTCGGTTCCTTGTACAAACCGCTAATCATAAACCCGATTGAGCTAAATAGCCCGCAGCGCAGCGAGGACTATCAGCGAAAGCGGGACTGCAGGCTGCCATGTTTCACCAACGCCCATTTTCGAACAAATAAACGCTTAGCCTTATAAAGTTTTAATTTTAATGGTCCTGAAATCTACTTTATTGCCATGATCCTGTAGTAAGATGTGTCCTTTTGGTGCCTCACCAAAGTTTTTCCAATCTTTATATTTACTCATGGCAACCAATTTTTTAAATTCTTCTGAGCCTCGTGTATATTCTAAAACTTTTACCCCGTTTAAATAATGTTCTACTTTATTGTTCGGATAAACCACTAAACGGCCGTTGTTCCAGCTTCCGATTGGGCGCAGGTAACGGGCCTCTTTCTTAGCCGTCATTAAATCGTATAATGAGGCCAGTGTACGGTTTCCATCCCGCCCCAGTTTTGCATCAGGATGTAATACATCATCCAGAACCTGGTACTCCAGTCCGATGGCCGAGCCTGTATTTTTCTCACTTAAGGTAACGAAGTATTTTACGCCACTATTGGCACCAGGTGTAAGTTTAAACTCGAACGACATATCGAAAGCTGCATACTCTTCTTTGGTTACAATATCGCCTCCGTTGGTCGATTCGGCACCACCTGATGGTTCTACACTGATTACACCATCGGCAATTTTCCAGCCTTTAGCAGGGAAAGTAGTTTTATAAGCACCAATCCATCCTGCATTGCTCTTACCATCAAACAATAATTTATAACCTTCAGATTTTTCGTAAGCAGATAAAGTATTTGGCGTTAAATTAACCGTATAAATTCCTTTTGGAAAAGTTTTGGCTTTTAAACCCTCCGTTTGGATATTGATGTTTTTGAAATATACTTTTTTGCCATCATTTTCTAAATTATTACCAATTCCGTGAACCTGCAAACCAATAAAACCCGTTTTATCGAGCGTATCGATTACATAAGCAACGGGGGTACCATTTACCCAGGTTTTAGTTTCGTTACCAATACATTCGATTTTGTAATGGTTAAATTCATTCTTTTTATACAAGGGTTTGGCTGATGGGTTAAGCTCCAATGGATACAACCACAATCTTCTGGCTTCATCGTAAATCCCTCCTGTCCACGCTCTTGGTGTAGGATCTATCTCTACCTGCCGTCCAAAAACCAAACCTTTACCATTATTACCTTCAGGTTTAATATGGCTACGGGTTTGAATGCCTGAGTTGGTGGTTTCGCCTTCCAGTTTCACGTCCAGTTCTAAGATAAAATCGCCATATTCTTTTTCGGTAATCAGGAAAGAATTTGGTGTGCCTTTGGTCATAGCACCCACAATCATACCATCTTCAACTTTGTATGGAGCTGCACCGGCAACGGCTTTCCAACCGGTTAGGGTTTTACCATCAAATAAGGGTTTTGCCTTTTGGGCAGCAGCTGATAAACTGATCAGGGATAGGGCCAGGATACTGTATTTTTTGATATTTAACATGATAGGTTTAGGGATTTTCTGTTTTTCACTTATGGCAAGGCCCATTTTATACTGAACCTTTAAATAATAATTTGTTAAGCAAAAAAGATTGCTTCGTCATTCTTCCTCGCAATGACGGTAATCTAATATTTAAATACTTTTCCGTTTGCCATTACTTCTTGTTTTCCTTCATCGAAAGTGGCTTTTGCACCTGTTCTTACCGCAGCATTGGTCATGATATTGGCAATAGAATGCGAATAACCAGCTTCAACAGGTGCATTTGGTGTATTACGGCTTCGTACACATTCCATCCAGTTGCGCATGTGGCCAGAGGTTAAGGCATCGCCCCCCATATTAGCTCCTGTAGCTGTTTTAATTTCGGTTTTGCTTAAATCAAACTCTGGTAAAAGATTGGCTTTCATTCCCATGGCTGCTGCCTCTTCTTGTCTTAATCCTCCTTTTGGCGAGACTTTATTGGTAATTAAATTCAGTTCGCCACCGTTAGAATAATATACCTCGCCTGTACTGCCAACACTATTTTGCATGCGTGAGGTAAAAGTTACCTGGAAACCATCGGTGGTATCAGGCTGACCATAATCAAACACAGCAACCATCGAATCCCAGTTTCTGCGGCCATCTTTCCAGGTGTAAATGCCTCCATTGGCAACTACGCTCCGTGGATGTTTTAAATTGGTAAACCAGTGTACGGTATCAATCTGGTGGCTCATCCATTGACCAGGCATACCTGATGAATAAGGCCAGAACAAGCGGTATTCTAAATATTTTCTTGGGTCGAAAGCTTCGGCTGGACGATTAAGTAAGAAACGTTTCCAATCGATATCTTCTTCTTTTAATTTGGCTACCAAATCTGGTCTGCGCCACCTGCCCGGCTGGTTTACATTCCAAACTAAATCTACGGCGGTTATCGGCCCGAATTTTCCATCCTGGATAAATTTAGCTGCATTGGTGTAATTCTCTCCACTCCTTCGCTGCGAACCAATCTGCACAATCTGTTTGCTGGCTTTAACGGCTTTTAATGCAGCTTTGGCATCATCCATGGTTTCGGCAAAAGGTTTTTCTACATAGGCATCACAACTGGCTTTTACCGCCTCGATGGTATGCAAAGCATGCTGAAAATCGGCCGTACTGATAATTACCGCATCGAGATCTTTGGTGGCGTAAAGCTCATCATTATTGCGACAGGCTTTAATATCATGTCCAAACTTTGCTTTTAGATGGGCAATTCCCAGATCTCTGCGATAATTCCATAAATCGGAAAGACCAACAATATCGAAATTCAATTCCTTATTGTGGTTCAGGAAACACGGTAAAAGGGTATCTTTAAAACGGTCAGAAAATCCAACAACACCAACACGCACCCTATCATTTGCACCAATAATGCGCCCATAACTTTTGGCACTCATGCCCATCGTACCTACATATGTAGCTGCAGCAAATACTGCTGATTGTTTAATAAATTTTCTTCTGGAATTTTCCATTTGAGGATATTAGGTTAGATGATCACTTAAATAGTTTTCGATCCGGTAGATCGTTTTAACAAAATCTAAAATATGGTTAATAAAAGCAAACCTTAAATTTTCATAAGTAATATTTTTGAAACCTTATATTAAAATAATAGATAGCCACTGCAATAAACTTAAATAAACACCCATAAAACTGGTTTTTAAGGTAATCGCATGGTTTCAGCTATACTAGGAAAACGTTTGAAATAATTAATTGTTAATGAGGTAATTTTAATCAGCTATAAGTAAAGAAGCCTTTCAGAAGATAATCTGAAAGGCTTTTTAGGGAGATTCGTCGCCCCGAATTCATTTCAGGGTCTAAATATAGTAGCAGGAAAGATGCTGATCGCAGCGTCTGTAAAGTTATTGTTATCCTAAAATCGCCAAACTTTCTTCAATAATTTTAATTTTCGCTTCTGCATCTGCCTTTTTATTGCGTTCGTTTGCAATAATTTCTGGTTTTGCATTCTGTACGAAACGTTCATTGCTTAATTTAGCATCAACTGACTTTAAAAAGCCCTGCAGATAGATTAAATCGACATTTAAACGTTCGCGTTCTGCCTCTACATCAACATTTTCTGTTAGTGGGATGAAAAATTCATCTTTACCAGCCATAAAAGCTGTTGCGCCAGCAATTTTATCGTTCACAATTTCAGCTTCGGCTACATTGGCCAGTTTGAAAACAATGTTTAACCATTTCTCGTAGTCCAAATCAGAATTTACCTTAATACTTAAAGGTAATGCCTCTTTAGGTGAAATCTGTTTTTGGTTTCTTACATTTCTGATTTCGGCAACAACAGTTTTAATTACTTCTGCTTCTTTCAACAATTTCTCATCAAAAGCACCCCCTTTCGGGAATTCAGCAACAATGCAGCAATCCATTTCTCCTCGTTCAGCAAACAAATCATCATGCCATAATTCTTCTGTTAAGAAAGGCATATTAGGGTGCAATAATTTGATGATGTTTTCGAAAAAGGCTATCGTAGCTTTATAACTTCCGGCATCAATCGGCTGTTGGTAAGCCGGCTTAACCATCTCTAAATACCAGGCGCAGAAATCATCCCAAACCAATTTGTAGGTAATCATTAATGCTTCCGATAAACGGTATTGTTTAAAGTTAGCTTCAATTTCTACCAAAGCTTCGTTAAAACGGTTTTCGAACCAGGAAATGGCCTGGGTATTTGGGTTTGCCAGATTTTCATCAACTTCCCACCCTTTTACCAAACGGAAAGCATTCCAGATTTTGCTGGCGAAATTACGTCCCTGCTCGCAGTAACTTTCATCGAACATTAAATCATTTCCGGCAGGAGATGACATTAACATCCCTACACGAACGGCATCCGCACCATATTTTTCGATCAAACCGATCGGATCGGGTGAGTTACCCAATGATTTAGACATTTTACGGCCTAACTTATCGCGTACAATACCTGTTAAATATACATTGGTAAATGGTTTTTTGCCCATAAACTCATGTCCGGCCATAATCATACGGGCCACCCAGAAGAATAAAATCTCTGGTGCAGTAACCAGATCATTGGTTGGGTAGTAATAATTAATGTCTTTATTATCTGGATCTTTAAAACCATCGAAAACCGAAATCGGCCATAACCATGACGAGAACCAGGTATCCATCACATCGTCGTCCTGTCTTAAAAATGGCTCTAACTGATGTTTAAATCCAGCTTTTTCAGCATCCGAACAGTTTTCGTCAAGGTGTTTTTTCTTCCAGAATTCTTCTAAAGCTTCATCTTTGGTTTTGGCAACCACCCAGTTTCCTTTATCATCATACCAGGCCGGAATCCTCTGGCCCCACCATAACTGGCGACTAATGTTCCAATCGCGAACATTTTCCATCCAGTGGCGATAGGTATTTTCAAACTTATTCGGGATCAGGTTTACCTCGCCATTCAAAACATCATCCAGAGCAGGTTGGGCCATTTCTTTCATTTTCACAAACCATTGCATCGAAAGTTTTGGTTCGATAGCGGCATCGGTACGTTCAGAAAAACCAACCTGCGATTTATAATCTTCAACTTTCTCTAAATGACCAGCTTCTTCGAGCATCTTGGCAATTTTCTTGCGGGCCACAAACCTGTCTTCACCCACTAAAATAACAGCCAGCTCGTTTAAGGTCCCGTCATCGTTTAAAATATCGGTAACCGGCAAATTGTGTTTAACACCAAGCTCATAATCATTTAAATCGTGCGCTGGTGTAACTTTTAAACAACCGGTACCAAATTCAATGTCTACATATTCATCTTCAATAACCGGAATTTCGTGGTTAACCAAAGGCACAAAAACCTTTTTACCTTTTAAATGCGTAAAACGTTCGTCGTTCGGGTTAATACAGATCGCCGCATCTGCCATGATCGTCTCCGGGCGGGTGGTCGCAATCGTTAAAAACTCGTCTTCTGTCCCCGAAATCAGGTATTTAATATAATATAATTTCTGATTTACTTCTTTACGGATCACTTCTTCGTCAGAAACAGCCGTTTTACCAGCCGGATCCCAGTTAACCATACGGATACCACGGTAAATCCAACCTTTTTTGTACAAATGGATAAATGAATCGATTACCGCTTCAGAAAGATCTTCTTCCATAGTGAAACGGGTACGGTCCCAATCGCAGCTTGCGCCTAATTTCTTTAACTGCTCTAAAATAATACCACCATATTTCTCTTTCCACTCCCAGGCATATTTTAAAAATTCTTCACGAGAAAGGTCTTTTTTATTGATCCCCTTTTCCTTTAACATAGCCACCACTTTTGCTTCGGTAGCAATAGAAGCATGGTCGGTACCAGGAACCCAGCATGCATTTTTACCTTGCATACGGGCTTTACGGATCAAAACATCCTGAATGGTATTATTAAGCATGTGCCCCATGTGTAGTACACCGGTAACATTTGGCGGTGGAATTACAATAGTGTAAGGTTCGCGCTCATCGGGTTCTGAATGAAAAAATTTCTTCGATAGCCAATAGCTATACCATTTATCTTCTGTTTCTGCAGGATTGTACTTGGTGGATATGCTCATGAATGATATTAAAAGTTCAAAAATAGCTAATTAAGCTGAAAGACCAAAGCAGACTAAGCGTAAAGCTTAAAGACTAAAGTAGTTAAGAGGCATATTTTTCTATACAGAAGGGAAAGCGTTTTTATTTTTTAGAAAAGCAGGTGCAACATTTCATTTTAAAGTTAGTACTGCTTTCCGTTACAAGTCCTCTCCCGATGCTAATTTAGTGCCGATTTATCGGTAAAGAATCGGGATTGCGGGCTCATACACTTCAATCAGGTTTTATACATGGCTTTGTGCGCCTTTAAACTATTGCTTTAATACTAACTGTCATTTTTACTTTCCTTTTGAAAAACGGACATCAAATGGCGCTATAAAACCTTACATGGTTGTTTGTCAAGAAAGTTACCTAATTTACGATAGATATTGCCCGTGATTTGCTGATGCACAGTTGATGGTGCAGGGCTCATTTTAAAGATTTTACCTTTAATTAGTTCTACTCTTTCGGGCAAAAGCCAATTTAGGTAATTTGCATAACTATAAGTTAATGATACATCAGGCTCATTAAACTGCTCAACAGGCTCATCATCATTTAAAACTGGGTATTAAACAGGTTTAGACATAAACTAATATACTAATTTTTACAGCAATCCATTTTTTCTATTTTTTAACATATCTTATTTATCATTAGGAAGTTAAAGACATTAAGGTTTAAAACAATTTTTTAACTATCTGAATGCTAAAAGAAGTGGTTTATATAAAAGAAGAGCTTACTAAAACTTCATTTTCTGTATCCTTACTGCGTTTAAAATAGCCAAAAGCGCCACACCAACATCTGCAAAAACAGCTTCCCACATGGTGGCAATACCGCCTGCACCTAAAATTAAAACCAATGCTTTTACCGCAAAGGCTAATACAATATTCTGGATTACCACATTTTTGGTAGCCCTACCAATTTTAATGGCAGTCGCAATTTTTGAAGGTTGATCAGTCTGGATAACCACATCTGCCGTTTCAATGGCGGCATCACTTCCCATTGCCCCCATGGCTATGCCGATATCGCTGATTGCTAAAACCGGAGTATCGTTAATCCCATCGCCAACAAAAGCAACCACTTTAGTTTTGTCCGTTTTAATTTCTTCTAGTTTGGCTACTTTATCTTCGGGCAGTAAATCGCCATAATAAGTATCAATGCCTAAACCTGCAGCTACTTTTTTAACAATGGTTGATTTATCGCCGCTCAGCATCACCACCTGTTTTATTCCATTTTCGTGCAGTTGTTTAATGGCTTCTGCAGCATCTTCTTTCACCTCGTCAGCAATTAAAACATAACCTGCATATTGCTGGTCGACCGCTACCACAACTATACTTTCTTCAATATCTTTTATTTTGGCATCAAAATCTATATTAAATTTCTCAAGCAGTTTAACATTACCGGCCAAAACCACTTTGCTATTTACGGTTCCTTTTAAACCCATTCCGGCAATTTCCTCAATATTTTCTGCAGGATGGATTTCCTTATCACCGGCATACTCAACAATAGCTTTGGCAATCGGGTGTGTCGATTTTGCTTCAACAGCAGTTAACAGGTTCAAAAATTCCTTTTCATCAATGCTGCTTTCTACTTTCTGCACTTTAAAAACACCTTTGGTTAAGGTACCCGTTTTATCCATTACCACCGTATTCAGTTTAGTAATCAGATCGAGAAAATTAGAGCCTTTAAATAAAATACCATTTGCAGATGCAGCACCAATTCCGCCGAAATATCCTAATGGGATAGAAATAACCAACGCACAGGGACATGAAATTACCAGGAAAACCAACGAGCGGTATAACCAGGTTTGGAAGTGATATTCGCTGCCCAAAACCAAAATAGGAATAGTAACCAGCGCCAAAGCCAAAAAGAAAACAATTGGCGTGTAAACCTTTGCAAATTTGCGGATAAAAAGTTCTGTTTTGGCTTTGCGTGTAGTGGCATTCTGAACCATTTCCAATATGCGTGATAAGGCACTATCAGCAAAAGCTTTGGTTACTTTTACTTCGATTACTTTATCCAGGTTAAGCATCCCGGCTAAAATCGGTTCGCCTTTATTAATTGTACGTGGCTTACTCTCACCTGTTAGTGCTGCCGTATTAAAACTGCTTTTATCGCTAATCAATTCTCCATCCAAAGGAATTTTCTCGCCGGCTTTAACCTGAATGGTTTCGCCAATTTCAACTTTATCGGGCTTAACATCCTCATATTTTCCATTGCGAAGTACATGTGCAACATCGGCACGCACATCGAGCAAAGCTTTAATGTTTCCTTTTGCCCTGTTTACAGCCGCCATCTGGAACAACTCGCCGATGGTATAAAATAGCATCACGGTTACACCTTCAGGATATTGACCGATGCCAAAAGCGCCGATGGTGGCAATGGACATTAAGGAAAACTCGGTAAAAAAATCTTTTGCCTTAAAGGTTTCCCAAACTTCGCGCAGCACCGGAATACCCACAGGCAAGTAAGCCACGATATACCAATATGGCCTGATGATTTGAAATGCAGGTACATTAAAGAGATTATCAAAAGCTATCCCGATTAGCAGCATGGCCAGCGTTACTACAGCTGGTAAATAAGTTTTAAATGCAGATGGATCGCCGCCATGATCGTGGTCGTGATCATCGCCCTCATCATGCGAATGGCTATGATCGTGATTATGTTTTGGTGCAGCATGTGCTTTGCTACTGCAACAGCTATCTTCTTTATCGTGGGAGTGACTCATTATATTATATACTAAAACATCATTTTACCTGCTATCACTAAACCTAGTAGGTTTTGAAAACCTGCGAGCTTTGGATTGGTGTTTCAAATTTATGGAAAATAAAACGCTTTATCCCGAATCATTCTTAATAGCAATAATTTTTACAAGCGCACAATAAAATTTGTTAAAAAATGTTAATAGTGTATAAAAGATTTAAAATTATGAAATCTATTAAAATTCCATTCTCAGCATCCGAACTTATCAGGCGGCTCGGCTTAGCAAAAATCTACTACTGGTTTAACAAGTAATATTATTAATATATTGTTTCAGTATTGATTTGTATTTCATAAATTTCGCACCATAATACTAACTTATTAAGCGAATGAAATACCAAAATTTGAAAAGATATTTTGCGGCACTGGGTATAGTTGCTGCTGGCTTTTCTGCAAACGCACAAACAAAAAATTTTATCGATCCTGCCAACATGGATTTATCCGTAAAGCCAGGCGATGATTTCTACACCTACGCCAGTGGTACCTGGGTAAAAAACAATCCTGTTCCTGCTAAAGAAACCCGTTGGGGCTCGTTTAACGAACTTCGCGATTTCAATATCAATGCGGTAAAATCTTTGGTTGAAGATGCCGCAGCTGATAAATCTGCTCCTGCAGGCGCTGTAAAGCGCAGGGTTGGCGATTTTTACACCGCTGCTATGGATAGCGTAACCATCGAGAAACTGGGTTACACACCAATAAAAGCCGATTTGGCGAAAGTAAAGCAAATCAAAGATATTCCGGGTGTTTTAGATCAGGTAGCTTACATGAGAACCAATGGTTTAGGTGGCGGAATGTTCGGTTTAGGTGTTGGCCAGGATCGTAAAAACGTAAATAAATATATGGTAAACATTGGTCAGGGCGGCACAACCCTACCCGACCGTGATTATTATTTAAAAGATGATGCCCGCAGTGTTAAAATCCGCGAAGCATACAATACCTATATGGTTACGCTGTTTACCTTAACAGGAAGCGCTCCTGAAGAGGCGAAGCAAAAAGCAGCAACGGTTTACAAAATTGAAAAACAGTTTGCAGAAGCACAGATGAGCCGTTTAGAAATGCGTGATCCTTACGCCACCTACAACAAACTTACTGTTGCAGAGCTGAACAAAAAAACCCCGGATATTAACTGGACAACTTATCTGCCTAAATTCAAAATTAAAAACCAGGATACCGTTTTGGTTTCTTCGCCTAAATTTATGGCAAGTTTGGATGGCATGTTGAAATCGGTTCCGGTTGAAGACTGGAAAACTTATTTGGAGTGGAACATTTTAAAAGGCTCGGCATCAAGTTTAAGTTCTCCTTTTGTTAAGGCTAGTTTTGCTTTCACACAGGCGCAAACCGGTCAGAAAGTGCAAACACCACGCTGGCAACGCATGTCATCGTTAACTGATGGCACCATTGGCGAATTGCTTGGTCAGCTGTATGTGGCTAAATATTTCAAACCAGAGGCTAAGGAGCGTATGAACCAGATGATTGTGAACCTGCGTAAGGCTTTCGAAATCAGAATTAATGGTTTAGAATGGATGAGCCCTGAAACCAAACAAAAAGCTTTAGCTAAATTACATGCGTTTACGCCGAAAGTGGGTTATCCTGAAAAATGGAAAAACTATGATGGCTTAACCATTAATAAAGGCACTTATTTCCAAAACCTACGCAATTCAAGTGTTTGGGGTTATAACGAAATGGTTGATCAATTGGGTAAACCGGTTGACCGTAAACGTTTTGGTATGACACCTCCAACGGTTAATGCATATTACAGTCCAACTTTAAACGAAATTGTTTTCCCGGCCGGGATTTTACAATTCCCTTTCTTCGATCCAAACGCGGATGATGCCGTTAATTATGGTGGTATTGGTGCTGTAATCGGTCACGAAATGAGCCATGGTTTCGATGATAGCGGAAGTCAGTACGATGCAGCCGGTAACTTAAAAAACTGGTGGACAGCAGAAGACAAGGCTAAATTTGATACTAAAACCAAAGCTTTGGGCGAACAGTTCGATTCTTATACTGTATTAGACACTGTACATGTAATCGGTAAGCTAACTATGGGCGAAAACATTGGCGATTTAGGCGGATTAAATGCAGCTTACACAGCTTTTAAAATGACTAAACAAGGCCAAAGCAACGAGAAAATTGACGGTTTTACACCAGATCAGCGTTTCTTCTTAGCCTGGGCACAGGTTTGGAGAGGTAATATTTTACCAGAAAGTGCTGCTCAGTTAATTAAAACCGACCCACACTCTCCGGGCCCATACCGTACCATTGGTGCGCCTGTAAATATGGATGCCTGGTACAATGCATTTGATGTTAAACCTGGTGATAAACTATATAAAAAACCAGAGGATAGAATTAGAATGTGGTAGGATTAAGGTAGAAGGTTAAAAGGTGGGGGGCTTAAGGTTTTTTCCCCTCGATCGTTTTAAATCATTTTTTTATATCACCCCTATATTGCAAGCGTCCCGATTATTTTCGGGACGTTTTTTTTTGTTAGTGTGGTCCGTGATGTCAGGTGTTACCATCTGACATTTCAATTTACCCGTGCCTTGGTTCGTGTCTCCACCAATTAATATTTACGCGCCGTGGTTCGTGTCTCCACGAACCAACACTTAAACTAAGTTCAATATGTCTCTCAAATCAAAAAATTAATTTAACTCCTTTCGGCAATTCTTAAATATCGTTCTATCTTTGAAAAAACATAAGCATCCTTTCATGAACAGTGTACTTAAAACATTTTCTATCCTGGGTTTAACTTTATTTTCTTTAACAGGTTTTGCTCAGGAAAATAAATTAATCAGTCTTGACGCGTTAATCAACAAAACCGATCCGGCATGGCCTTTGGTAAAAAAATGGATCGATTCTGCCAAAAACAAGGTTGAAGTGTTACCTGTAGACTCTGCAAAAGCTAAAGAAGTATTATATAACGCACAAATGACGACTTATGCTACTTTAGGATCAGTAATTTATAATACTGGTGGCATTTTAGTAGATAATGGCTGGATCAGGATTTTAGGTTCAGGCAGCGAAAAACTGAACCGTAATATTGCAGAGTGGAATAAAGGAAAAACACTTGAAGAATATGGCGATAATATGCCCTATTTATTAATTGCTGATGATGCTGTTGGCGGTTTCTTTGCCATTAATTATGGCGGTTTGGGCAAAGACATAAAAAATGTATACTACCTTGAACCCAACAGCCTTACCTGGCAGCCGTTGGGTGCCGGTTATGGCGAGTTTCTTGTTTTCTGTTTCGACAGCGATCTTTCTAAATTTTACAAGGGCCTGCGCTGGGCCTCCTGGAGCCAGTTTATCGGCAATTTAGATGGAAGCAAAACTTATAGTTTTCGCCCATATTTATGGCAGGAAGGTACCGATATTGAAAAATGTACCCGAAAACTGGTTAACACTGAAGATATGTACAAATTCAATATCATGAAATCGAAAGAGTTTAAAAACGAGGAGGAAGTAAAAAAGCAAGCGCCGAAACAATAATTTAAATGCCGGATACATTAGCCATCATCACCCAGATCAAAAACACCAGAACTTTCATTTTAGCGCTTGTAAAAGATTTAAGCACCGAACAGTTAAATAAGATTCCTGAAGGTTTTAACAATAACATCATCTGGAACATTGCCCATTTAACCGCTGCACAACAAAACATGTGTTATGTAAGATCAGGCCTTGAAGTAACCGTAGAGGAAAAACATTTCACTCCTTTTTTAAGCGGAACAAAACCAGATCAGTTTATCAGAAAAGAAGAAATTGATTCGATTTTTGAGGTATTGTTAAATAGCATGGACCGTTTGGCAGCTGATTATGCAAGCGACATTTTTGTACAGTTCGATCCCTGGGACAAACGTTACGGCATGAAATTAAATTCAATAGCTGATGCCATAAATTTCGTTCCTTTTCATGAAGGCATGCACATTGGCTACATCATGGCATTAAAGAAATTGGTGTAAAAATCTACATGTACTTTGCCTGTGTTTTCTTAGGCAGTTTGGCTAAAACCATTGCCCTAGAATCGGACACCCTATTTTTCAGCTCCTTATCGGTTAGTACATCTAAATTTTCAACCTGAATCCATTGTCTTTTAGCCATGTGATAAGCCTGGGCAATACCATCTCTTGCGGCAAGCTCATCAAATTCTTCAGGATTACATTTGATAGAAAAACTGTTTCCTTCATCAATAGCGATAATGACATAGATTTTTTCCTCTATCATGAAACACAAATGCTCCCATTTCATACCTTCGGTAGTACCTGGCAAACTCAAACAATATGCTCTGAAAGATTCGATATCCATTTTAGGGTTTAATGTAAGGTGAAAGCTTAAAGACCAAAGGTAAAAGGATAAACACTAAAGCGCAAGTACCGGCACACAAGTATCAAGATAAAAATATCGAGATAAAACATGATCCTGAAATCTTATCAATCCTATTTAAAATACTACCAATCCTGTTCCTATATTTGCAGCATGATCTTGAAAAATTAATAAAATCCCAGCCCATGAATATTATCACCCCTACTGCCGATGGTTCGAATACACTTTATAACGAAACCATAGGCGAACATTACCATAGTAAACATGGCGCACTACAAGAAAGTAAACACGTATTTATTGATGCAGGTTTAAAATTTGCTTCAGTTGATCAATCAGAAATTTCCATTTTGGAAGTTGGTTTTGGAACCGGATTAAATTTTATTTTAAGCTTCGAGTATTGTGAACAAAACAACATTAACCTTAATTACACCAGTATAGAAGCTTTTCCGCTTACCAGTGAAGTAATTGAGCAAACCGGTTATTCAACTTACGTTCCAGCGGAGATATGGTCCAATTTTATCACCAATTATCCCGATGCCTTAAAAGCAACTCAAAAATTAACTTCACTTTGTACCTTAGAAATTCCGCATACTACTTTGGCCGAATACCAAACCGACCAAAAGTTTGATGTTATTTATTACGATGCCTTTTCTGTTCAGCACCAGCCCGAAATGTGGAGCGACGAAATTATAGCACATGCCTGCAGTTTCTTAAAACCCGGCGGAACTTTTGTTACCTATGCCATTACCGGAAAACTGAAAAGAGCAGTTAAAGCCTGTGGATTTGCCATCGAAAAATTACCTGGCGCACCAGGAAAAAGGGAAATGCTTAGGGCTATTAAGGTAGAAGGTTAAAAGGTCGGAGGTCCGAGGTCCGAAGATAAAATTGCAAAAACCTCCCTTTGTGTCTTCGTGCCTTCGTGGTTAAATAGTCCGAGGTCCCGCGTCCGAGGTCCGAAGATAAAATTGCAAAAACCTCCCTTTGTGTCTTCGTACCTTCGTGGTTAAAACGCATATACTCCCAACTCCATGCCCTCCGTGCCCTTTCTCTGTGTTCTCTGTGGTTAAAAAACGATAACATCTTTACATAAATCAGACCACCATCCAAAACCACTCCAACATAAATTTGTTAACATAACATTAACAACCGTATCATGGAAAAAAGAACCCTAGGAAAAACCGATTTAAATATTGCGCCCATTGTATTTGGAGGAAACGTTTTAGGCTGGACAATAGACGAGCAAAAATCATTTAAGATACTAGATCAATTTATAGAAAGTGGATTCAACTTTATCGATACTGCCGATGTGTATTCGCGTTGGGTACCGGGAAATAAAGGCCGCGAATCGGAAACAATTATTGGCAACTGGCTAAAAAAACAGAACAAACGCCACGATATAATGATTGCCACAAAAGTAGGTTCAGATATGGGCCAGGGCAAATCGCTAAGAAAAGATTACATCATTAATGAAGTGGAACATTCTTTATCGCGTTTACAAACCGATTATATCGATCTTTATTTTTCGCATTTTGATGATGAAAGCACTCCGGTTGAAGAAACCTTAAGTGCTTACGAAACATTGATTAAAGCCGGAAAAGTGCGCTGGATTGGTGCTTCGAATTTTTCTGCCGATCGATTAAAAGAATCGCTACTTAGTTCAAGCGAACACAGCCTTCCACGTTATGAGGTTTATCAACCGGGATATAACCTTTACGACCGTGAAGGATTTGAGCAGGAACACGAAAAAATATGTTTAGAGCATGGTTTGGGTGTAGTTACCTATTATTCTTTAGCCAGTGGCTTTTTAACCGGAAAATACCGCAGCGAAGATGACTTGAAAAAAAGTCAGCGCGGCGGGGGCGTTAAAAAATTTCTGAACGAGCGTGGTTTCAGGATTTTAGAAGCATTAGATCAGGTTGCAGATAAACACCATTTAGAAACTGCCTCAGTTGCGTTGGCCTGGTTAATTCATCATCCATCAATTACGGCACCAATTGCAAGTGTTACCGATTTGAGCCAGCTAAAATCATTTACAGAGGCCGCGAATCTAAATTTATCAGCGGAAGATATTTCACTTTTAGACAAAGCAAGTATCTATTAAAAAATAATCCCTTATATTTAAATGCCCGATTAATGAAACAATTACTCGGGCATTTTGTATTAAACAGGATTTAAAATATATGAAAGACAAACTATCATTTCTACCCAAACTGGCACTGGTTCTTTTCTGTTTAATAAGTTTAACCTACATTGCCATTTTAGGTCAGTCATTGCTGGCCCCCTTACTTTTCTCTTTTTTAATGGCTATTTTATTGCTACCCGTGGGCAATTTTTTAGAACGCCGGTTAAAATTTAAAAGAGGTTTATCCACCTTGGTTTCCGTAATTTTGATGATTGCGGTAATAGGAGGCATTATTTACTTTTTTGGCAATCAACTGAGCGATTTATGGGCAGACTGGCCTTTATTAAAAGAAAAAGCAAATGTTTCGTACCACGAGCTCCAAAAATGGATTTCGCATACTTTTGGTGTAAACTCGCAAAAACAGCTCGATTATTTAAATGACAGCACCGAAAAAGCGCTGGCAACCAGCGCTGCAATAGTTGCTACAACCCTGGCCACCCTATCCTCTACTCTTTTGTTTTTAGGCTTTACCTTATTGTTTACTTTCTTCATTTTAAATTACCGCAGGGTGTTGTTTACCTTTTTAACTTCAGTTTTTAGGGAAGAGCATAAAGAAAAAGTAACCGAAATTGTAAGTCAGATCCAATACATTATTAAAAAATATATCATCGGTTTATTCTTGCAAATGTTAATTGTTACCGTTCTGATGATCACCGTATTGAGCCTTTTAGGCGTAAAATATTCGGTATTATTAGGTTTAGTGGCAGGAATATTTAACGTTGTGCCTTATTTGGGGATCTTCTTTGCGCTGTTGGTAAGTTGTTTAATCACTTTCGCAACGGCGGGTGCGGGTAAAGTATTATTGGTTTTAATTGCTTTTGTAGGAGTACACGCGGTAGATGGAAACCTGTTGATGCCACTAGTAGTAGGCTCGAAAGTAAAAATAAATGCTTTATTTGCCTTTATCGGCATTGTGGTTGGTGAAATGATCTGGGGAATTTCGGGTATGTTTTTATGCATTCCTTACCTGGCCATGTTAAAAATTATCTTCGACCGGGTTGATAACCTTAAGCCATGGGGCATTTTAATGGGCGAAGAGCATAAGCCAGATAAAAAGAAACGTGTTTACCGGATCACTAAAAAGATTAAATTAGAGGAAAAAGATTAAAATGGCCGAAAACAGATCGCCACATATTTTAAGCACTTCTGCAAACCTGTTGGGAATCTGCTTTATTGTCCTTACCTCTCTAAAAAAGCTGGCACTAACAGATGGTTCTTTAATTGATGAGTTTGCCGTAGCGGCTGTGATGTTTTTTATGACCAGTTGTATTTTATCCTTTATCGCCATGCGGAAGACAAAAACTTCGAGCCAGCGGTTAGAAAAAACAGCAGATTTTATTTTTTTGTCGGGTTTGGTGATATTGTTCATAGCAACCATTCTAATTGCATTTAATCTGATAAAATAATTCATGAAACCTTTATTTGTATTGCTCTTTGTATATGTGGCGCTATTGGCTTTTGGTGGTCATACTACATTTGATAAGGGGAATATTTTTGCCGGCAATATTGCCATGGGCGTGATGTTACTTTTTACTGCTATAGGGCATTTTAAGTTTAAAACCAGTATGGCGGCAATGATTCCATTATTTATTCCTAAAAAGGTAGAAATTGTGATTTTTACAGGAGTACTGGAAATTTTATTTGCCATAGGTTTAGGCATAGAAAGTACACGGTATTATACAGGAATCGCTTTAATCATCTTTTACATCGCCATTTTACCGGCTAATATTTATGCGGCAAAACACCGGATTAATTACGAAGATTTATATAAACCCGGGCCAGGACCAAAATATTTATGGTTCAGGATACCTTTTCAGCTTTTCTTAATCGCCTGGGTTTGGTATTTTAGCGTCCGATAATTTACCTCAATAACATAACATGCCAAACAACCCGATTCCTGCCACTGCAAATAACCCTGCCGATGCGTTTACGCGTTTACTTACCGTTTTAGATACGCTGCGCACCCAATGCCCCTGGGATAAAAAACAGACCATGGAAACCCTCCGCCACTTAACCATAGAAGAAACTTATGAGTTAAGTGATGCCATTTTAGAAGGTGATTTGGATGAAATTAAAAAGGAACTTGGAGATGTAATGATGCACCTGGTGTTTTATTCGAGGATAGCTTCGGAAACCAACGATTTTAACATTACCGATGTGTTAAATGGAGTTTGCGACAAACTGGTAAATCGCCATCCGCATATTTATGGTGATGTAGAAGTGCAGAACGAGGAAGATGTAAAACGCAACTGGGAGCAGATTAAACTGAAAGAAGGCAATAAATCGGTACTGGCCGGCGTCCCTTCTTCGCTGCCTGCCTTGGTTAAGGCCGCACGCATACAGGAAAAGGCCCGCGGTGTAGGTTTCGATTGGGAAGATAAAAACCAGGTTTGGGAAAAAGTAGAGGAAGAACTGCAGGAATTTAAAGCTGAGTTTAATGTTACGGATAATACCGCTATCGATATAGAAAAAGCCGAATCAGAATTTGGCGATGTACTTTTCTCGCTGATTAATTATGCACGGTTCATCAATATCAATCCCGAAAATGCTTTAGAAAAAACCAATAAGAAATTCATCAAACGTTTCCAGTACCTCGAAAATAAAGCAAAAGAAAACGGGAAAGCCCTTGCCGATATGACGCTTGCTGAAATGGATGTATATTGGAATGAAGCAAAGAAATTATAGCTAAAAGGAGTAAAATCGCAAATTTAATATAAATTTTGCGATTCTATTCGCAAAATTTATATTAAATTTGCGATTATGATTTTAAGAGCGATATCCAATTCTATTGAAAAACACCTGAAAGATGAAAAGGCAATCATCCTTTTAGGTCCAAGGCAAGTTGGAAAAAGTACGCTCTTGCAACAATTGTCTCCTAAATTTACCAAACCGGTTATGTGGTGGAATGGTGATGATGCAGATATTAGAACAATATTGAGCAACACCACTTCTACATCGTTACGTGCTCTATTGGGGAAATCAAAAACACTCGTAATAGACGAAGCGCAAAGAATTGATAATATCGGTCTGTCTATCAAATTAATTATTGATCAGCTTAAAGATGTAAAGGTAATCGCTACAGGCTCATCAGCTTTTGAGTTAGCCAACCATATCAATGAACCACTTACCGGCAGGAAATGGGAGTACAACCTGTTCCCATTTTCGTTTGGAGAAATGGTAGAAGAACATGGCTTACTTACCGAAAAAAGATTATTACACCATCGCCTGGTGTATGGCTACTATCCAGAAATTGTAAACAACCCTGGCGGAGAAGAAATACGGCTAAAACAATTATCAGATAGTTACCTATATAAAGATATCTTAACCTGGGAGAAAATACAAAAACCTGATAAGATGGAGAGATTAATACAGGCTTTAGCTTTTCAGGTTGGCAATGAGGTATCATACAACGAACTGGGCCAATTAGCAGGTTTGGATAATCAAACAACTGAAAAATATATCGATCTGCTTGAAAAAGCATTTATTGTATTCAGACTGGGATCTTTAAGTAGAAACCTAAGAAATGAGCTGAAGAAAAGTCGAAAAATCTATTTTTACGATAACGGGATCAGAAACGCGGTCATTAATCAATTTAGTCCGGCGGTATTAAGACAGGATATTGGGGCGCTTTGGGAAAATTTTGTCATTAGTGAGCGGGTTAAATTTATGGCCTATAAGCAAATTAACTGCAATCAGTTTTTTTGGCGCACACATGCACAGCAGGAAATAGATTATATCGAAGAAAGAAACGGATTAATGAGTGCTTATGAAATTAAATGGAATCCAAAAGTTAATACGAAATTTCCAAAAACATTCTTAGACGCCTATAAAAATGTGGAAACCAAAGTAATTACACCTGATAATGTAACTGAGTTTTTGTTATAAATAAAATTCCCCGTCCACGTAATACCACTTACCATCTTCTAACCTGAAATTAGATTTTTCGTGCAGCACCTCTGTCTCAAACTTTTTGTTCAAATAATAGGCTTTAAACTTCACCACATCAAAAGCCGAAAAAATAATTTCGAGTTTTAGCCATTTGGTATTTTTTGCGCTGTTTAAATAAGCGCTTTTAGCGTGATTCTTCCTTTTACTGCTATGGGTAGTTTCGTAAAGATAACCGGCATCGGCCACCACAAAAGCCGAATACCGCGACCGCATTAATGCTTCAGCAGTTGGTGCAGTTTTCACACCTAAATGATAAGGCTGGCAACAAAGCTGAAAGGCCATTCCGCTTCCGCAGGGACAGTTTATTAAATCCATAATCAAAATTTACGGTACAAAAATAGCTTTTAATATTCCTGCTGCTAAAATTTCCGTAAAATTGCACCGAAATAATGAGATACTTCTTCCATATTGCATATCAAGGTCAATACTACAGCGGCTGGCAAAAACAACCCGGGGTTAAAAGCGTTCAGGAAGTTATTGAGCAAACACTTTCTAAAATCTTAAAATCGCCAATTGCCATTAACGGTTGTGGACGCACAGATGCACATGTACATGCAAGTCAGTTTTTTTTCCATGCAGATATTGAAAAAGAAATTGATTTCGACCTACTCTACATCCTGAACAAAGCTTTGCCCTATAACATTGCGGTATTCGACATTATTAAAATGGAAGGAAAGCCCCATGCACGGTTCGATGCCGTACAGCGGAAATACGATTATTTTGTACACACCTATAAAGATCCCTTTTTAAGTACACAGAGTTCCTTTTATCAGTTAAACAACCTCGATTTTGATAAAATGAGAGCTGTTGTAAAACTTTTACCTCAGTATAAAGATTACAGGGCCTTTTGCACACATCCAGATAAATATGAGCATACCATCTGTAATGTAATGGAAGCCGGTTTATTTATAAATCCTAAAGGCAACCGGTTTAGGTTTCATATTGCCAGTAACCGCTTTTTAGGCAAAATGATCCGCATTATTATGGGTAAAATGTTAATGGTTGGTAAAGGAGACCTCGGTATCGATGAATTTGAGAGTGAACTGATCACTTTAAAGCCATCCAAACTATCATTGCCTGCACACCCAACAGGCTTATACCTTTCTAAGGTTACCTATCCTTATCTAAACCTCGAACCACGCACCGAATTTATCCCAAGCGTAAAAGAAACGGACTGGATCTCGATGTAATTGTAGCGTTTTTATTTTGAGTTCCGTTTAAGGGATATGAAAGCTCCAGTCCATATCCTCTTATTTGTAATATGCCTTTCTTTCAGCTGTAAAAAACCAACCACAGTTGATGTAATTACAGATGGTAATTATACAGGCGTACTGGTGGTAACCAACAGTGTTAAATCGGTGCCCGAAATTACGCCTATTTCCATTTCTTTAAAAGAGGGTACGTTTAACTTTAGCGCCAGTGGGAATTTAAAGCCTTCGGCAGTAAAAGGGACTTATACTTTACAAAATGGCATTGGTAATTTCGCAGCTGAAGGCGTTTGGACAGCCGATTTTGACTGGAACAGGATTTTAAACGGTGAGTATGATATTAGAAGCAGCGGTGTAGATTTAACTTTAAAAAGAAGATCTAAGCCTATAACAGATCCTTCTCCGGCTACTTCTTACGCTACATTGACTTACGAATATATTTTAAAAAGAGCCGATTAACACGAAATTGGAAATTTGATCATAAGAGCTTAGGTTTAGGTTTGCTTGGGCATCGGGTTTTGATCTGTCCGGTGACCCAAGTTTTTTAATTTACTACTTAAACCTGATGGCTTTTAACGGCGAAACCTTGCTGATTAATAGCGAAGGAATGATTAAAACGGTTAAACATACCACCACTGTAATTACGTTAATAGATAAAACATCTATAAAATGAAATTCGATAGGTGCATAAGCCAAAAAGTATGAAGCCTGGTTAAGTTTGAAAATATGCGTGGATTGTTGCAGGAAACCAAGTCCTAAACCTAAAATATTACCGAGCAACAGGCCAATCCCAATCAGATAAGCAGAATTGTAAAGAAAAATCTTCATGATACTCCAGTTGCTGGCGCCAAAAGATTTTAGCATCCCGATCATGTTCGTGCGTTCCAGAATCATAATCAGCAAAGCAGTAACCATGTTAATTACGCCAACAATCAGCATCAAACTGAGGATTACATTTGTATTTACATCAAGTAAACCCAGCCAGGTAAAAATATTCGGAAAGTTTTCTTCAATAGAATAAGAACGTAAATTACGGGGAAGACGCTCGTATATGTTATCGGCAACGGGTTTAAGTTTATTAAAATCCTTAATCCTGATTTCGATGCCACCAATTTCATTAGGTTGCCAGTTGTTTAAACGTTTGATGATATTCAGGTTACCTAAAACAAAACCTTTATCAATATCTTCTACCCCAATATCGTAAATACCAACGATTTTAAATTTCCGCGGACGCAGCTGATTCTGTACAAAATACATGATAAAATCGTCACCCGTTTTAAGTTTTAATCGATTAGCGGTATAATTAGAGATCAACAATTCCTGCATGGCAGCCGTACTGTCGGCAAAATCGATGATCGTACCACTGATGATATGTTGCTTGATATAATCCCACTTATAATTTTTATCAACCCCTTTGAAATTAATGCCTTCAATTTCGCTATTGGCCGAAAGAATGGCTGGTTTTGTTGCAAAAGGATAATAAAATTCAATATCACGGTTGTTTTTGAGCATCTTTTGTGTTGCGGCATCCAATACAAAAGGCGAATGCTCAAAAGAATTGTTCAGATCGTAACGCGTAATCTGTACATCACCCAGATAACCCCTCACTTTATCCTGGATTTCGGTTTTAAAGCCTTTAATAATGGCAATGGAGAGAATCATAACAGCCAGACTCAGCATCACGCCTGCAATTGCAATGCGGACAATCAGTTTTGAAAAGGTACGCTCAGATTTAATGGCTATCCGCCCTGCTATGAAATATTCGAAATTCAATTTAATCAATTGTTAAGTAACAAAAATGCTCAATTCCTTTTAAAAAATGGCATTTTCGGAAATAAATAAGCAACTTTAAACATCAGGAATCAACTTACAACAGGCAAATACCAATAGCATAAATCAAAATAGCGGGCAAATTGTTTTGTTGTCATTACCGGAAGATTAGAATAATAAGAAAATGAAAAAATATATCTGCCTTGCTTTAACGGGCTTAATTGCCTTATCGGCCTGTGGACAACCAAAACCACTTGAACAGGAAATTGGAAAAGGGAAAAATCTGGAAAACAGAAAGCTGATGATCAGGACGCCCAAACTGCCATCTGCATTAAAAACAGGCGCAGAACAAACGGAAAAATACCTGCCATTATTAAAAGGAAAACGGGTGGGTATGGTGGTTAACCCTACTTCAGTTATCGGTGCGCAAACCGCTGTTGATAGCTTGTTAAAACTTGGTGTTAAAATTCAGAAGATATTTGGTCCTGAGCATGGTTTTAGGGGCAACGCAAGTGCCGGTGTTACGGTTAACGATGATGTGGATACCAAAACGGGCATAAAAGCCATTTCGCTTTATGGCAAACACAGCACCCCTACTGCTGAAGACCTGGCCGATATTGATCTCATGGTTTTCGATATACAGGATGTGGGCGTACGTTTTTACACTTACATTAACACACTCCAACATGTGATGGAAGCCTGTGCGGCAAATAATAAACCTTTATTGATTTTAGATCGGCCAAACCCGAACGGTTATTTAATCGACGGGCCCATTTTAGACCCTAAATTTAAATCGGGTATTGGTGTACAACCCATTCCGATTGCCCATGGTTTAACCATTGGAGAATATGCACAAATGTTAAATGGCGAGGGCTGGTTAAAAGATAAGGTGAAATGTAAAATCACCATTATTAAAAACGCCGGTTACAACCACGATATGGAATATACTTTGCCCGTTAAGCCTTCTCCAAACCTCAACACGCAACAATCTATTTTACTTTACCCATCTACCTGTTTATTTGAGGGTACTTATTTAAACCACGGCCGTGGCACCATGTTTCCTTTTACCATTGTTGGAGCACCTTACCTGAAAGGAAAATTCGATTTCAGCTTTACACCGAAAAGTATAAAAGGCATGTCTGAAACTCCACTATTCCAGGATCAGGTTTGTTATGGTTTAGATTTGAGAAATTATGATACGGCGAAACTGGTTAAATCAAGACAGGTTAATATCAGCTGGTTAATTGAACTTTATAAGGCTTCGCCAAGGAAAGAAGATTTTTTCAACACCAAACTGAGCAAAGAAATGGGTACAATAGAAAGACTGGTTGGTGTAGCCGATTTTAGGCAGCAGGTAATTGACGGAAAAAGTGAAGCCGAAATCAGGGCGAGCTGGGAACCGGGATTAAGTGCCTATAAAACCATGCGTAAAAAATATTTACTTTATAATTAATGATTGAATGTGAGAAGGAGTGAGTGAATTAATGAATTTTGAATGCGTAAATGGCGGAACTCTGCTTTAGAAGATAATTTCCAAACTTAACAGATTGTGATTTGTTATTACATAAGTGAATAGAGATTATTCTCATTAAAAATTCAATCATTCAAAATTCAATCATTATAAGCATGAGCGGTCCAAAAGTTAAAAGCGATAAACCCGGAAGTAATTATCAGGAAGAAGTACCTAAGGGCAGGGAACCTGTTGACCATAAAACGGTAAGGAAAGAAAACGACAGCACACCAAATAAAGCACCAAAAACCAATAATCCGGCTAAGCAGCGTGAGGAGGAAGAACAGCCTGTGCATCCAATAAAAAAAGCACCGAAGGAGTAATTTGTAGCATCGTCATTATAACTGATGCAAAACTTACAAGCGGTCGTCTCGACCGGAGCATAGCGAAGTGGAGAGACCCGCCTTGGGGTAGATTTCTCCATTCCGTTACACTACAGTCGAAATGACGAGTTGTTATTACTTACTATTCGCCTTTAAAAACGACAATAAAACTTTCTCATCGTGTGCTAAGCCCAATTTGCCGGTTACTTTATTGTTGTTCATTTTTTTCATGTATTTACCCAGCGCATCATTTTCATAAGCGGTAAGCAATAGCGGATATACATAAGAACTTTTACAAACAGCCCGGGTATTTCCGAGTTTTTTTGCCACACAATCCAATACGGTAACAATGGCTTTTTTAGAATTTAAATTAAAACGCTCATCGGCACTGCATTTAGAAAACTGACGCAAAGCTTCCAAAGTCCCGCCCCAGGTTCTGAAATCTTTTGCGGTAAAATCGTCGCCGGTGATTTCTTTAATGTAAGCGTTTATTTTGCCCGAATCGATGCTTTTATGCTCCTTTCCATGGGTGTAAAACTGAAACAATTCCTGCCCGGGAATATCCCTGCATTTTTTAACCAGTTTCGCCAGCGATCTATCATTTAGTTCTACTTTCTGCTGAACACCTTTTTTACCTCTAAAGTCCATGGTAATTTTGCTCCCATCGATTTTTACATGCTTATCACGTAGGGTTGTGAGCCCAAATGAACCATAAAGCTGTTTATAACTTTCGTTCCCTACGCGGATCAATGTTTTCTGGAGTACATCAACGGAGATGGCCAAAACTTTCCGTTCATCAAAATCTTTCCTGCGAAGGTCTTTTTCGAGGTTTTTCCTTGCATTGGGCAGGGCTTTTCCAAATTCCAGTAAACGGAAATATTTATCTTCCGATCGTCGGCTCGTCCATTTTGCGTGGTACTTATATTGTTTTCTTCCGGCGGCATCAATCCCGGTAACCTGTAAATAGGCATTGGGTTTACTGGCGATCCATACATTTTGCCATGCAGGTGGAATAACCAGTGTTTTAATTCTATCGAGGTGTTTTTCTTCCTTTATTTTATGACCATCCTTATCTTCGTAATAAAATTTACCCGGTTTGCCTTTGCGGTAAATCCCAGGCATGCCGTCGGTTACATACACCAATCCATTCGCTTTTACAACATCTTTGCCTTGTATCATTTTTTGCCTGTAAGTATGGGTTTATTTTTAGTTATTTTGCAAAACTTTAACGCGGGTATCCACGTTATTTTTAGAAACACAACACTTTCTTTATGAAAATAGTTTTTATGGGTACGCCCGATTTTGCTGTTGCCTCTTTAGATGCTTTATTTCAAGCCAATTTTGATGTTGTTGCGGTAGTTACCGCACCTGACAAACCTGCTGGCCGCGGCCAGAAACTGAACGAAAGTGCTGTAAAAAAATATGCTGTAGAAAAAAGGATTCCAGTTTTACAGCCCGAGAAATTAAAAAATCCTGAATTTATTGAGGAGTTAAGATCATACCAGGCCGATTTGCAGGTGGTGGTTGCTTTCAGGATGTTGCCTGTAGTGGTTTGGAATATGCCTGTTAAAGGAACCATTAATTTACATGGTTCATTATTGCCGCAGTACCGCGGTGCAGCGCCGATTAACCATGCCATTATAAACGGAGAGAAAGAAAGTGGTGTAACCACCTTTTTTCTGAAAGAAGAAATTGATACAGGCGATATTATCCTGAGCGACAGTGTTGCCATTGCAGACGATGAAACAGCAGGTGATCTGCACGACAAATTAATGGTTGTTGGTGCCAATTTACTGGTTAAAACCCTTCACGCCATTGAAGCAGGCGAAGTAAATGAACAACCGCAGCCACAAAGCGGCGAATTAAAACATGCTCCCAAGATTTTTAAGGAAGACTGTAAAATCGACTGGAACAATCCGGCACAGCAGATCCATAATTTAATCCGGGGTTTAAGCCCTTACCCAACCGCTTTTACGCTACTTAATGATAAAACTTTAAAGGTATTTAAAGCTGAAATTGAAGATAAAGAACCAGGTATTGCTGCCGGAGGTTTTTTAACCGACGGTAAAACGTATTTAAAATTTGCGGCTAAAGATGGTTTTATTAAACTTCTGGATATCCAGTATGAAGGTAAAAAACGGATGCTGATCGAAGATTTTTTAAGGGGAATGAGGTTGTAATAGAGTTTGGAGTTAAGCGTTTGGAGTAAATCAACCAATTAGGGTTGTCTTTTAGAAAGCAGTTGCAGTAGCTTTTAGGTTAGTGTAGCCCTGCTCCCGCCTCTGCCAATTGATCCCGCATTGATCCTATCGTGTGGACACCATTAATTATAAAGATTCTTTTCCCGCGCTATGCCGCGGCGGCAAGGTAGTTTTTCACAGTTAATGTTGTTTTTAATGGTGTTCAAGAATGCTGCGCATTTTGGGGCGCCAATTACCCAAAGCGCTGTGTTAGCACTGGCAATGTGGCTTCTCACCATCCCACGCTCATCAAAAAAACAGCGGCAATTGTTTTGCTCGTTTCTGCTCAATGAAAGTTTGAGTGATATTTTCACAAAACCACTGCGTTTCAGGTTTGGTAGCGCAAGCTGTCCTATTGTGCAACTGTTTTTTTGATCCTTCCGCCACTTGGGATTGACGGAGTTCTTCGGTTAGGGCTGGGTTATTTCAAAGCAAGCTAGCATAACGCCACAAAAATTTAAAAAAAATGTGTCCACACGATAGGCTTTGATCGGGTTTAAAATGCATGAAAAGTGCTCCTATTAAAAGTTAAATAAACCCGACCAACAGCGTTATCCCCGATTCCTTCTATCGGGATTAAGCAAAGGGCGAGACTAACCGGAACCGACTAGCACAGTTATTGCTTTTAAAAAAATGAGTATTAAAATGATTTTAAACTGTGCTTCCTACGGAATAGACCCAGCGTTCCGCTGCGCTCCGGTTGGAATGACGAAGAAGTGAAATCTGCCATAACCAAGCACCAAACTACAAATGAACCAATGGCTAATGAACCAATGAACTAAATGGCATTCAATTTTTCATTCAAAAACTTCGATACCTCGTTAAAATAGCGTTTTCTGCCATACCCCATTATCCATTGGATACCCTGGGTGGCATTGGTGATAAAAACCTCTTCGGCTTCCTTTAAAATTTCGGGATTAATCTGTGCTTCGATTAAAGGCAGATCATTCATTTTGCACAACTGCATAATGGCGGTACGCATTACGCCACTTACACAACCTTCGGCTAACGATGGCGTGTAAATCTGTTTGTTATACACCACAAATACATTAGCGCTGATGCTTTCGCAAAGAAAACCATGTTGATTCAGGATCATCGCTTCATCTAAGCGGTTCTGACTTTTAAAAATTCCGGCCATTACATAGAGCAATGCATTGGCTGTTTTAAAGTTAGATAACTTATTTACAGGTTTGGTTATTTCGTCATAAACATCTATGATCAAACCTTTACTGTTGAGTTCGTAAGCAGACGATTTTAAAGGAATGCCTTCCAAAACATAATCTGCCTTGTTAATTTCGGGTGTATATACCCCAGCACCTCCTCTGTAAACGGAAAGACGGAAACGGACATTTCCGTTCCATTTGTTTCGTTTGGCGAGATCGGCTGTTTTTTGACGCAGAAAATAATCGTCCATTAAAGCATGACCGTCGATTTTAAGTGCTTTCATTCCGGCTGCAAGCCTATCGGCATGTAAATCGGCAAATTGAAGCTTATTATTGATCATACGCATGCTTTCGAACAATCCATCGCCAAATTTAAAGCTCCTGTTGGCGGCGGTTAAAAATGGAACATCAGCCGCCTGAAATTCATCATTAAATAAGAGGTACTCCTGAAGCATATTTTATGATGTAACGATATAATTTTCCCATTTGGTTAATCCCGCTTTAAAATCGGGCGGCAATGGCGATTCGAAATACACGTATTCTTTTGTGGTAGGGTGGATAAAACCTAAACTCTGCGCATGTAAAGCCTGGCGTGGCAATAACTCAAAGCAATTATCTACAAACTGCTTGTATTTATTGAAGGTGGTTCCTTTTAAAATTTTATCACCGCCATACATGGCATCATTAAAAAGCGGATGCCCGATATGCTGCATGTGCGCCCTGATTTGGTGCGTACGGCCGGTTTCCAGCTCACAGCTGATTAAAGTTACATAGCCCAAACGCTTTAATACTTTATAATGCGTTACCGACCATTTTCCTTTTTCCTCATCATCATAAATATCCATTACACGGCGGTCTTTTGCACTTCTGCCAATGTAACCGGTTACGGTGCCATCGTTTTCGATATCACCCCAAACCAGTGCAATGTATTTACGGGTAATGCTGTGATCAAAAAACTGACGGGCAAGATGGGTAATCGATTTTTCATTTTTACTGATCAGCAATAAACCTGAAGTATCCTTATCAATGCGGTGTACCAAACCCGGACGGCCATCGTTACCCGGCAATTGAGGCAATTGCTCAAAGTGAAAGGCCAAAGCATTAACCAAGGTTCCCGTATAATTGTTAAAGCCAGGATGCACCACCATTCCGGCAGCTTTATTCACAATTAAAAGATCGCTATCCTCGTAAATTATATCGAGTGGTAAATCTTCAGGATAAACTTCTGTATCGCGTGGCGGATGTGGCAAAACAATCGAGATTTCATCAAAAGGTTTAACCTTATAGCTCGCTTTAATCTGTTTTTGGTTAACCAATACATTACCGGCATCTATTGCATTCTGGATTCGGTTTCGCGAGGCATTTTCTACACGAACCATTAAAAATTTATCAATACGCAGCAAAGACTGCCCTTTATCGACAATAATTTTTAAATGCTCATATAATTCCTGCTCCTCTGATTCCTGCAATTCGACCACATTTTCCATGATGCAAAAATAAACTTTTAACTTCAAGAATTTTTCAATGATTGCAGTTTTCGAAAAAACAGCCTTATCTTTAGTACAATCAAATCATCCTAAATCATTTATATGAAAAAACACTACTCTTTAAAGGCTTTAGCAGCCTTATTTTTATTGGTAATGGCGCAAAAAGCAAGCGCACAGCAAGATGTTGGCGGCCTTTTTGTAGGCGGACCTGCAGATGCAACCAAATTGGTTAATGCTTATTTTGATCCTTTATACAAAGGTTTAGGATTGGGTTTAACCGATGGATGGTCGAATACTGCCAAATCAAAAGGTTTTTTGAAATTTGATGTCAGGTTATCGGCCTCCGCTGCTTTCGTTCCGCAATCAGGCAGAAGTTATGATGTAAATACTTTAGGCTTAAGTAATATTAAACCTGCGGGCACGGCATCAACTGGCCCAACAGCCTTTGGTAATGATCAGGAAGGCGCAAGGATGCAGATTTACACCAGCAACGGGATCCCAACAGGTAAATTTTTCAACCTGCCACAGGGCGTGGGTTTCCACGTAGTACCTTCAGCCCAGATTCAGGCTACCCTGGGTTTACCCAAAAATATTGATGTTACCTTAAGGGCAATGCCGAAAATAAAGTTAGGCAGCGACCTGGGCAGTTTATCAATGATTGGTTTTGGCGCCAAAGTTGAACTTTTGCCTTTATTTATGGGTTCAACCACAGAAAAACTTGTTCCGGTAGACATTGCAATAGCAGGCGGTTTTACCCAGTATAAATATACTTTACCTTTAAATATCGATAATGTGGAAAATTCAGATCAGCGTATTGATGCGAAATTTAATGGTGTAAACTTTGATGCCATTGTATCAAAAAAGATTCTATTTTTTACACCATTTGCAAGTGTAGGTTATCAAACTTCCAATACCAATTTAAAGGCTTTAGGTACCTATCGTTTTGCAACAAGCGCAACTACCTCGGCAACTTATGTAGATCCGGTTTCGGTGAAACAAACCGATATTGATGGCATTAGAGCAAGTTTAGGCTTTCAGTTAAAGTTCGGTTTCTTTAAATTTTACGGTTCATATACCCAGGCGAAATACAGTATGGTTAATGCCGGTTTTGGTTTCGGAATTGGCAAATAGTTAATTATTGAACATAATATTCTTTAAAAACACCTGAAATATTCAGGTGTTTTTTATTTTTACACGTGTTCGAAGAAATATATAGCCCGGTACAAAAAATTACATTTGCTCCTTTTACCAATCTTTTCGTAAAACGCGATGATTTGATAGATCCTTATATTTCGGGTAATAAATGGCGTAAACTCAAATATATTTTAGCTCAGGCAAAGGCAGAACACAAAACGCATTTAATAACCTTTGGAGGTGCGTATTCCAATCACCTGGTAGCTACGGCTGCTGCAGCATCAAGATCAGGTTTAAAATCAACTGCTTTTGTACGCGGGGAAGAAGTTAAAAATGAAATGTTATTGTTATGCCGTTTATTTGGCATGAAACTCATTTTTACTGATCGCCAAAGTTATCGGGATAAACAAAAATTGTTTGAGCAGCATTTTGCCAATGATGAACAGGCTTATTTTATTGATGAAGGTGGCGCTTCAACAGAAGCCATAAGAGGTTGTGCAGAAATTATTAGCGAATTAACCGGTACCTATGATCATATTTTCTGTGCTGCCGGAACAAGCACTACCGCTGCAGGATTACTTAAAGGCATTCAGCAACAAGGCTTACACACAAAGCTCCATATCATCCCTGTATTAAAAGGTGGCTCGTTTATTAAAGATGAAATTGAAAAATATACTCCCCTTTCTGGTCAACTGGAACTTCACCTCGATTACCATTTTGGAGGTTATGCAAAAACTACCCCGGAACTGATCGGTTTTATCAAAACTTTTACTGCCCAAACCGGACTGCTGTTAGATCCTGTTTATACCGCAAAAATGTTTTATGCTATTGTCGATTTACAAAAACAAGGAATTATCAGGAAGGATGAAAAAGTACTTGCTATCCATACAGGTGGCTTAATGGGGCTTTTTGGCATGAAGGATAAATTTTAATGATTTAACCACAGATCAAAAGGATCCACACAGATAAAGAATCTATTGCCGTGGTATGTGTCTCCAATTACCATTACATCCTTCTTTTATTATTCATCAAATATTTGTGACCATATAAGGCATTTGAGCAGCTTTTATGACCTTATATTTCTTATATAGTTGAATTAGATTTAACAATCTTTAGTTCAAACATATCGCCATGGTATGTGTCTCCACGTACCATTACATCCTTCTTTTTCATTAAATATTTTTGACCATAAGGGCAATTAAGAAACATGTAAGCTCATAATTTTCATATGGTTTACCGATGCTTCAAAGGCCTGTAATCAAAAAACCATGGGCCCTATCTCTTCAAATACCAGCTATCAAATTAACGCTACAGTTAGTTAAATTGTCAATCTAATCTAAAATTTAAACAAGAATTTTAAAGTAAACAAACGTTTACTTACTTTTGATCCATATTAAATTATAAATTAAATGAGGCCAAAAAATCTTGAGAAAGAAGCAGCTATCCGATCCATTGCCTTACAGATTATCTCTGACGAAGGATTGGAAAACCTCAGCATGCAAAAGCTCGCTAAGGCAGCTAATATATCTCCCCGAACCATATACATCAAATACGAAAACAAGGAAGATTTGCTGGTAAAACTTTTTATAGAAGAAGTGCTTGGCAACTACGAAAAAGCAGTTTTGCAAAACTTCAACCCAGAAATGAAATTTGCCGAAGGCATGAAAAGGCTTTGGTTAAACACCTTTCATTATTTAAAAAACAACAAACCCTCTTTTTCCTTAATCCAATATGGAAAATCTTCTCCCCTGCTAAACAAGGCTTTTCAAGAAAAAAACATTCTACAAGGTGCTTTCTTTGCTCCTATTCATGTTTTCTTAAAAACAAATGTTGAGGCTGGCCTGATAAAGGATTTACCGCACGATGTACACAGGGCTTTGCTCTTTTCGCCTATCCAGGACCTGGTAAGCGAATATTTCGATCATTTAGACCGCCCGGTACAGATTATTACGGAAGAGGTGATTTTAACCTGTTGCGAAATTGTAATTAAAGGCATAACTAACTAAAAAAATGAATAACCTTAAGAATAAAAAAATTGCCATTATCGGCGCTGGTCCTGGTGGTTTAACTTTGGCCCGTTTGTTACAGATGAATGGCTTTAAAGTGAACGTTTATGAACGTGATACCGACGAAAATGCTCGTCCAAAAGGTGCTACGCTTGATTTACATGAAGAATCAGGTTTGGCAGCGCTCCGGGCAGCCGGATTGATGGATGCATTTATGGCCAACTACCGTCCTGGTGCCGATCGTACCCGCATTGTTGATCAGTATGGCAATATTGTATTTGAGGATAATGATACAGACAATCGAGAAGCTTTCCGCCCGGAAATAGACCGTGGTCCGTTGCAAAAAATCCTTTTAGATTCATTAGAAAAAAATACGGTAATCTGGAACAGTCATTTTATATCGCTTAAGCCTGATAATAATTCATGGCTAATCGAGTTTAAAAATGGAAATGTGGTGCAGGCAGATATCGTAATTGCAGCAGATGGGGCAAACTCTAAAATCCGTCCATACATTACCCTTATTAAACCGTTTTATTCGGGTGTTACTGTGGTAGAAGGTGCTGTTTACGCATCTGCAACAACTACACCGAATATGCATGCTTTATTAAACGGCGGAAAAATATTTGCGATGGGTAGCGAAAAATCACTCATCGTAAGTTCAAAAGGCGATGGAAGTTTGGTGTTTTACACGGGTTGTAATACAGCAGAAAACTGGGTAAAAGAATCGGGTATCGATTTTTCGGATAAAAAGCAAGTGATTAACTGGTTTAAACAGGAATTTTCGGATTGGGATCCAATCTGGCTTGAGCTATTTGAAAATGCATCAACTGCTTTTATTCCACGGCCGCAATATTGCATGCCATTGGACCAAACCTGGAAAAGCCTTCCAAATGTAACCATGCTGGGCGATGCAGCTCATTTAATGCCTCCTTATGCCGGTGAAGGGGTAAATATGGCCATGCTGGATGCTTTAGAACTCAGTCAATGTTTTATAGATGATCGTTTCCAAACCACCGAAGCGGCCATTTTTGCTTATGAAAAACAGATGTTAAAAAGAGCATCAGAAACGGCCGACATGACTATGCAATCTACGAAAGCACTTCATGCCAAAGGTGCGCTCAATTTTTTGATCGATATTATCGGAGGAGCATAAAAAAGGTTCCTCATTAAGGAACCTTATAAATTATTTAACCTGTAATGACGTGTTGCTTGAGGTAAATGTATCATCTCTTAGTATAAAATGGAACAAAAATCGACCAACGTTATTAAAAAATAGATATCTGGTACTGCAGGTCTTTTTTAAGTACCAATCATGGTCAAAAAACCATGTTTAACTTATCCTTGCTGTTTAATTAGGAAAGACATGTGGGTGGTGTCCGTATCTCTTATTTTAACAACTACAGTTTAAGAAGCATTTGAAACAGCACCACCGGTCATCGAATCAATCTCACCATGGGGACGGAATGTAGCGGCCAGTTTGCCCATCTCCCGCTCCGGGATCAGCCTTGGGTCGCTGAATTGCATTTTCATTATTTCTAAAGGAATATTGATCATCCCCTTATTGGTTTTGAGCAAAATATGATCATCAAAAGGCAATGCAGAACTGAATTCCCCAATCTCAGGTTTAAAAATAGTCAATCGGATTAGCAGCTCGTAGTAAAGAAAAAGGGGAAATTTCATTGGCGCAAAGTTACCTGATCATAAATTTAATATTAAATTATCATTACAACAAGGTTAACGCTTCACTTAACATTGAATTAACCTGCACCTGGCTTAATACCAATTCAAAATTTACCGTAAAAATAAATTAAAGCTTAAGGAACAAGGCCTTTCGGGTAAAATCCAAATAATAAAAATATTCAATGTACTGCAAGGCCATAAGGAATTCAGGTAGCGGTTTGATCTGTCATGCAAAAAGAAAAGAGGTAACTTAGCAAAAAAGTTTTCCACATCTGTGAAGTCCAAAACCCGTTTTTGTCTATAATCATACTTTAAACGATCTAAACCTATTTTTTGTGTAATTCTTACAAAAAGTGCTTAAATTTTGATTTTAGGCACATTTAGCTAAATTTGGGATATACCAAAACCAAGTTTATGTATCAATTAACAGTACCAGCAGATCGCGTTAACGAATCGTTAAGAAAGCACATTTTGGCCGATGGTTTCGACCTCACCTATGATATGGAAAAAAGTCATGGTGCCTACATTTACGACTCAAAATACAACAGAACTTTACTTGACTTTTTTACCTGTTTTGCATCCGTTCCACTGGGTTATAACCACCCCAAAATGATCAACGATGAAGGTTTTAAGAAAAGCCTGTTTCAGGCTGCCTTAGCCAATCCTTCAAATTCGGATGTTTACACCCAGCAATACGCACAATTTGTAGAAACATTTTCTAAAGTTGGCATTCCCGATTACCTGCCACATGCTTTTTTTATTGCTGGTGGAGGCTTAGCAGTAGAAAATGCCATCAAAGTTGCCATGGACTGGAAAGTACAGAAAAACTTTGCCAAAGGATATACCGAAGAAAAAGGCTTCAAGGTTTTACACTTCGAGAGGGCTTTTCACGGCCGTACAGGTTATACCTTAAGTTTAACCAATACCTTACCCGATAAAACCAAATGGTTTGCCAAATTCGATTGGCCAAGAGTTGCCGTTCCCGAAGTTAAATTTCCACTTTCAGGGAACAATTTAAGTCACGCCGTCGAAACAGAAGAAGCTTCGCTAGCCCAGATTAAAAAGGCCTTTGCCGAAAATAAAGATGAAATTTGTGCCATTATTATTGAGCCCATACAATCAGAAGGCGGTGATAACCATTTACGCGAAGAATTTTTAATCCAGCTTAAATCACTAGCTGATGAAAATGAAGCCTTTTTAATTTATGATGAAGTGCAAACCGGTGTCGGCTTAACTGGTAAATTCTGGTGTCATCAACACTTTAGTGAAAAAGCGCAACCAGATATTATTGCCTTTGGTAAAAAAATGCAGGTTTGTGGTATCCTGGTTGGCAATAAAGTAGATGAAATTGAAACCAATGTTTTTAAAGTTCCCAGTCGGATCAATTCAACCTGGGGCGGAAATTTGGTAGATATGGTACGCTCCAGTCAGATTTTACAAATTATAGAAGAAGACCAGCTTTGCGAAAACGCGGCAAACATTGGTACCTATTTACGGGATAACTTATCAAACCTGTCGCATAAATTCGATAAAATGAGCAATGTACGTGGCAGAGGTTTGCTCTGCTCATTCGACTTCCCTACTAAAGAAATGCGGAATACTTTTATCAGCAAAGGGCTAGAAAACAATGTTATGTTTTTGGGTTGCGGAGAGAAAACCATACGCTTCCGCCCGGCACTTTGCATTGAGCAAAAACATATTGACGAAGGACTGACTGTTATGGAAAAAATATTGCCTTTATTGTAGCATGAACAAAAAACCGTTAGTTTATATCATTCCTATTGGCGTTTTAATATTGGTGTTTTTCATGGTCAAAGATGTTTTTGACCAACCGGGCGTTGAAGATATGAAAGCCGGTTTTAAAGAAATCGTTAAATATAGAAACGCCAATAACACGGGGCCTGTACAACGCATTTATGTGATAACGGTTAAGGATTCTGTTTGGAATGAAATGCAGGATTATGGCAATTTAATGCCGCATACCAAATATGGCAATACCAAGGTTTACTTCTTCATGCAAAATGGAAATTTTCCGAATACATTGCAACCTGGAGAAGTAAACTTCGACCCTGCTTTTAATAAAACCTGCATTGCCCTGTACGAAAAAAGTGCGATGAGCCAGGTGGCGTTTAATAAACATCCGTATTAAACAGAAGGCAAAATCCGGGAAGTTGATTGCCCAAAAGATTTAATCCTTACGGTTTGGAAATACACGGTTCTGTGCATTTGGTATTTTCAGTCCCGCTTTTGTTTCTGCCAATTAGAAAGAAATTAGGATCCACGACAATCGGGTTTAGAAACAGGGTTCGTCGCCTGAAGAATAGCCCGCACCCACTCTCAATCCCCTTTCAGTCCTCACAGAACGAAATAATATTATTGCGATATAACAAACGAATGATCTCTGAAGGCACAGACCTTGGATTAAATTACTTATTGCCTCGAGGAAGCAAACGCTGTTAACCAAACCCGACAGTAGCGAAAATCCTTTTTGCTTGCAGTACCCTTAAATATGCTGTCATGCTGATGTACGAAGCATCTGCAAGCTATGGAACAGATGCTTCGTCCCTCTGCATAACAATTGCTCAAAAAGATTGAAGCAAATGGCGGGACTACGGCAGCTACGAGATACTCACTTTCATTTCCCAACCCTAAAACTATTATTTATTTACTCTATAGTCTTCGAGTACGCTCAAGCTGACATTTGCTCGCAGCCCATTAAACTCACGAGGTTCCCTAACGTTTAGCCTGTTAAAACTTCGTGAGCTTTCCAAGCCCTATACAAAAGCCAGCTCCTCCGTCTGTGTCCTAACAGAATGTAACACGTAAGCATACAAATTGGCTTAAATGACAAACCGCTGTTACTAAACCCGACAGTAGCGAAAATCCTTTTTGCTTGCAGTACCCTTAAATATGCTGTCATGCTGAGGTACGAAGCATCTGCAAGCTATGGAACAGATACTTCCTACCTCAGCACAACAATTGCTCAAAAAGATTGAAGCAAATGGCGGGACTACAGCACCTACGAGATACTCACTTTCATTTCCCAACCCTAAAAACTATTATTTATTTTACTCTATAGTCTTCGACTACGCTCAAGCTGACATTTGCTCGCAGCCCATTAAACTCACGAAGTTCCACAACGTTTAGCCTGTTAAAACTTCGTGAGTTTTCCAAGCCCTATACAAAAGCAGAAAACCCGGTTATGGCCCGCCCTACTATCAGCGTATTAATCTCTTTTGTGCCTTCATAAGAGTAAATCGCCTCAGCATCGGCCACAAAACGGGCAACATTATATTCGAGTAAAATACCATTTCCACCCATCACTTCTCTGGCTTTGCTTACTACATCGCGGGTTCTTAACGAACAAAATACTTTTGCTAAAGAAGCATGTTCATCTTTCAGCAAACCCTGATCCTGAAGTTGCGATAACCTGAAACAAAGTGTTTGCATTGCCGTTAAGTTCGATAACATTTCTACCAGATGGTTCTGGATCAGCTGAAAAGAAGCAATGGGTTTACCAAACTGTTTTCGGGTTCGGGTATATTCCAAAGCATTTTCGTAAGCGCCACGAGCGCAACCTACGGCCTGCCAGGCTACCCCTGCCCTTGTCATTTGTAGTACCTTAGCTGTATCTTTAAATGAATTTGCATTTTGCAAACGATCGGCTTCTTCTACTTCGCAATTGGTTAACGTAATAATCCCATTCTGAACGATACGGAGTGCCATTTTATCCTGCATTTTTTCTACTGCAAAACCTGGATTATCCTTTTTCACAATAAAGCCCTTAACATCACCGCTTTCTTCATCGCGGGCCCAAATAATGAGGATATCGGCAAAAGTGGCATTCCCGATCCATTTTTTCTGCCCGTTTAATACCCATTTACCATTTATCTTTTTGCAGGTAGTGGTTAAACCTCCAGCTGCCGCAGAGCCAACCTCGGGCTCGGTTAGTCCAAATGCGCCTATAATTTTAAATTGCTGCATCAGCGGTAACCACTGTTGTTTTTGTTCTTCCGACCCACATAAATAGATCGATCCCATGGCCAAGCCGCTCTGTACACCAAAAAAGGTAGAAATTGAGGTATCAATCCTGGCCATTTCCATCGCTAAAATTCCTTCCATCAAATTTGATTTTCCCGGGCAGCCGTAACCCTTGTAGGTTAAACCACAGATATTCAGTTCAGCAAGTTTTGGGATAATTTCAAAAGGAAATTCGGCCTTATTCCAGTAGTGGTTTACAATCGGTTTTACCTCCTTTTCTAAAAAGGCACGGACCTTTAACTGCAGTTCGCGGTCTTCATCTTTCAGTGCTTCATCACCTAAATGATAAAAATCGCCCTCAATTGGGGGTAATTCTTTCTTTTTATGCGACCCACCCATCATTTTCATCATACCCTGGATTTGTTTATCATCCAGGCTCGATATGGTTTCGACCATTTTGGGTAAATCGACTTTTTTCGATAAAGCTTCTAATTTATCGAAATCTACATGTTTAAAAAGATTGTAAGCGTTTTTGAGAGATGAGAATATATTCGCCATTATTATTCGTTTTGAGAATAACAAATAAAGGGCGGTTTTGTTGGCTACCAGAATTTGTCATTCTGAGGAACGAAGAATCTACAGCCTATGGAAAAACAAACCAATGTACAGAACAGACCGAAAATTTGTACCGCAATTGCGTAAGTGCTTTTTATGTTAAAGATTCTTCGCTGCGCTCAGAATGATAATCACTCTACCTCAAATCAAATAAATTATCAACCCCCAGCAATTTCCTCGAAGTAAAACCTTCGCCAAAAGTAGTACCTATACTTTTACCAAATTCCCTCGAACGGCCAATTACACTTTCAAAAAATTCCGGCGAAGAAATATAAGTCTGCAATCCATCAACATCAGGATTGTAAAACTGGGTTTTAAAAGCTTTAATGGATTCAATTTTTTTATCCATGTGATCAGATATATCAACAATAATGTCTGGTCGTAAATAACGATCCTGAATATACTGCAACAGCAACCTCGGGCGGTGTGCTGCTTGATTAATACCATCAACAAAAGTTTCGATTTTTGGCAAACCCGATAAAAAAACCGAATCGTAAACCAGGTCCCCTGCCCTGCCATGATCAGGGTGACGATCTTCCAGCGCGTTGCTTAAAATAATTTCTGGCTGATATTTCCTGATCATTTTAATTACTTCCAAACGATGGAATTCATCATTCTGAAAAAAACCATCGCGCATCCTCAGGTTCTCACGGGCATGTAAACCCAAAATTTTTGCAGAATCTGCTGCTTCCTCATCCCTCGTTTCTGCAGTACCACGCGTACCCAGTTCGCCACGGGTTAAATCTACAATCCCAACTTTTTTACCGAGGGCAATATGTTTTAAAATGGTTCCTGAACAGCAAAGCTCTGCATCATCAGGGTGCACGGCTATAACTAAAATATCTAACTTCATGGTATATTATTGGGCATTTTGACTCAGCAACTGCTGAATTTTCTTTTTAATCTTCGAACTCAATGGCTTGGTGAAGGGTAAAAAATAATCTACCAACTCGCCATTTTTGTTCACAATGTATTTATGAAAGTTCCAACGGGGTTTTGAACTTAATTTTGAATTTTGTTTCTTATCGCTCAAAAACTGATAAAGAGGATGAGCCTGTGCGCCACGCACCATTATCTTATCAAAAACAGGGAATTTTACACCATGGTTGATTTCACAAAATGAGGCAATATCAGAGCCGTTTAAAGGTTCCTGCTTCCCAAAATCATTGGTCGGGAAACCCAGAATCTCGAAATCCGCACTGTTAATCTCGTCTTTAAGCTGCTGTAATTCTTTTAACTGCGGTGTAAAACCGCACTCAGAAGCTGTATTTACTATTAAAACAACTTTGTTCCGGTAGGCTGATAACGGCTGCTCTTCACCATTAATTTTCTTAACCTTGAATGAATAAATATTCGGAATGCGTTCCTGCATTATATGTTATTGATAAAATCCAGAAGTACGGATGATAGATTCTATATCCTTGTCCTCATTCGGATCGTAAGTGCTTTTTAAATTATGTCCTACCACACGGGCAACAATCTGATAAGAAAATGCCGCAAAACCACCTTTGGTCTGCTTTACAATTTCGTAAGTTGTTCTGCCCACTTCGCGGTCGATCAGTTTCGTTAAAATCTGACCTTGAGTAATCGTTAATTCTTTAATTTCGCGGTTAAACATGTCTTTAATTTCTTTATCACATTGTTTAAGCAGCTGTTTTTGTTCTTTTTTCTCAGGCGTTTTAGCAATATCCTGTTCTAATTGTTCGTACCTGCGTTTTGCAAATAACGCATAAGGCATTACCTTTAATACATTATACCTTAAACGGTTAAAAGCGGCTTGTTCTGCCGGCGATTTCCAGATTCTGGCAGCATAAATATTCACGTCACTTAGCTGCATCCACGGAATCATGATACCATTATCATTTGTTGAGGCTACTCTGATTGTATCGCTTTTACCCAATTTCGGGAATACAGGGGCACCAGTATCCTGGGCCCGAAGCGAAATGCTACAAATCATTACAATACAAAGAAAAAAGAGCCCTTTAAATTTCATAAATTTATACTTTTACAAAGTTAGGTGTTATTTCATATATTAGTTGTTTCACAAATCTAATATAAGTTTTATTCAGAAATAAGACGCAATTTTTACGCAAAAAATACAAATGAAAACAGAGTTAGTGATTGATTTAGAGGCGGAAAAGCAAGAAATTCTAAAAAGATATAGGGCATTATTACGGGCGAGCAAATCTACCTTGCAAAAGGGTGATAAAAAAGAAATCAGGAAAGCTTTCGATATGGCGCTGGAAAGTCATAAAGATATGCGGCGTAAATCAGGCGAACCTTATATCTATCATCCTATTGCCGTGGCGCAGATTGCTGCAGAAGAAATCGGCCTTGGAACAACCTCTATTGTGTGTGCTTTGCTTCATGATGTTGTTGAAGATACGGATATTACCCTTGAAGATATTGAACGCGAATTCGGCAAAAAAACCGCGAAAATTATTGATGGTTTAACCAAAATTTCAGGCGTTTTTGATACCAATAGCTCTTTACAAGCCGAAAACTTCCGTAAAATGCTGCTTACCCTGGCAGATGATGTTCGGGTAATCCTGATTAAGCTGGCCGATCGTTTACACAATATGCGTACGATGGATTTTATGCCCCGCCATAAGCAGCTTAAAATTGCGTCAGAAACGATTTATTTATATGCCCCGCTGGCTCATAGATTAGGCTTATATGCCATAAAATCGGAACTGGAGGATCTTTCCATGAAATATCTTGATCCGGACACTTATAAATTCATCGCAAAAAAATTAAACGAGAAAAAAGCAGAACGTGCACTTTTCATTAAAAAATTCGTAGAACCGATTGATGAAATTGTTCACGAACAGGGTTTAGTAGCCGATGTTTACGGCCGGCCAAAATCGATCCACTCGATATGGAACAAAATGAAAAAGAAAAATATTCCTTTCGAAGAGGTTTATGATCTTTTTGCCATCAGGATTATTCTGGATTCGGCACCCGAAAATGAAAAGGCTGATTGCTGGAAAGCATATTCGATCGTAACCGATTTATACCGCCCCAATCCCGATCGTTTGCGCGACTGGGTGTCTTCTCCAAAAGGAAATGGCTACGAAAGTTTGCATACTACGGTAATGGGGCCACGCGGACAATGGGTTGAGGTACAGATCCGTACGCAGCGCATGAATGAAATTGCCGAAAAAGGTTTCGCGGCTCACTGGAAATACAAAGAATCGAGCAACGATAACGGTTTAGATCAATGGATCCAGAAAGTCCGAGAAATGTTAAGCAATCCGGAAGCTAACGCTTTAGATTTTCTGGATGATTTCAAAATGAACCTTTTCTCTGATGAGATTTTCATTTTCACGCCAAAAGGTGCACTAATTCAATTGCCGTTAGGCGCTACCGCGCTGGATTTTGCTTTCGAGATCCATACCGATGTTGGCGCAACCTGTATTGGCGCCAAAGTAAACCACAAGCTGGTTCCCATTTCGTACAAACTTCAAAATGGCGATCAGGTAGAAATTATTACCTCGAGCAAGCAAACGCCAAAAGAAGACTGGTTGAATGTGGTGGTTACCGCAAAGGCGAAATCGAAAATTAAGTCATCTTTAAAAGAAGAAAAACGTAAAATAGCCGAAAATGGCAAAGAAATTTTAGAAAGAAAGCTAAAATCGCTAAAAATCACTTACAATACCGATAATATCCAAAAGCTGAGTTATTTTTTCAAACTCCCTTCAACACAGGAGCTTTTTGTAAATGTAGCCCTTGGAAAAATTGAGCTAAAAGATATTAGAGAATATTTAACAAGCGAAAAGGAAGTAGAAAACCGTGGACCGGAACGCCCTGAAAACCTCACTATTGACGGCATTAAGAATAAAATTAAAGGTGGCGAATCCGATATTTTACTGATCGGTGAAGATATGCAGCGTATTGATTACACGCTTGCCCCTTGTTGCAACCCGATTCCGGGGGATGACGTTTTCGGATTTATTACGGTAAGCGAAGGCATTAAAATACACCGGACCAACTGTCCAAATGCCGCCCAGTTAATGGCCAATTATGGTTACCGGGTAGTAAAGGCCAAATGGAACAGACAAAAAGAACTGACCTTTTTAACTGGTTTACGTATTGTTGGTATTGATGATGTAGGCCTGATTAACAACATAACCAGGGTAATTTCGACCGATTTTAAGGTGAATATGCGCTCTATAACGGTTGATACCAACGAAGGAATATTTGACGGCTCGATTATGATTTTTGTAAACGATACTGAACACCTGGAAAACCTGATTAAAAATTTATTAAAGGTTAGAGGCGTTACAGGGGTGACGAGGTTTGATGCATAGTTTAGTCCGAAAGTAGGGAGACTGAAGTCAGAAGTCAGGATTTCGAATGCTAAGTCGCAAGATATTTGCAATTTAAACTTCGGACCTCTGACTCCCAACCTTTGACTTATTACAATCAACAATTACCAAATCAGTGTAATCATTTAATCAGTGTAATCATTTTTCAAAACAATTTACCTACCTTTGAATGGAGTTTAAAAACTATGTCTGAACAAAAAACAAATGAGCTCGTTCGCAAGATTTTTGAGGCTTATTTAGAAAACAAAAATCTACGTAAAACACCAGAGCGTTTCGCTATATTGGAAGAAATATATTCAAGAAACGACCACTTTGATGTAGAAACCCTTTATATCCATATGAAAAACCAAAAGTACCGCGTAAGTCGTGCTACGGTTTATAATACATTGGAATTATTGGTTTCATGCGATTTAGTTACCAAACACCAGTTTGGTAAAAATATGGCGCAATTCGAAAAATCTTATGGTTACCGCCAGCACGATCACGTGATCTGTATTGAATGCGGTAAAGTAGTAGAATTCTGCGATCCCCGTATTCACCAGATCCAAACCATGGTTGGTGATCTTTTAAAATTTGATGTTAAACACCATTCATTAAATCTTTATGGCTTCTGTTCTGATTGCAGTATGGCCAGAAAAGTAAGTGAAAGTGCTGCAACAGCCGAAAAAATTAAAGAAAATTAAATACAAATAAAACCAGCTTAATTTATTAAATAATGACGCAAGTAGATGTACTTCTCGGCCTGCAATGGGGCGATGAAGGAAAGGGAAAAATCGTTGATGTACTAAGTCCAAAATATGATCTTATTGCCCGTTTTCAGGGTGGCCCAAATGCCGGACATACTTTAGAGTTCGATGGCAAAAAATTCGTTTTAAACACCATCCCTTCAGGAATTTTTAACGAAAAAACCATGAACCTGATCGGTAATGGTGTAGTAATCGACCCAATTATCCTAAAAAGAGAGTTAGATAATTTAAAAAAAGCTGGTCATGATCCTGTTGCCGATGGCAAATTGGTAATTGCCCGTAAAGCACACTTAATTTTACCTACCCACCAGTTGCTGGATGCTGCCAATGAAGCACGCATGGGTAAAAATAAAATCGGATCAACTTTAAAAGGTATTGGTCCAACTTATATGGATAAAACCGGCCGTAATGGTTTACGTGTTGGTGATACCACCCTACCTGATTTCAAAGAGCGTTATGCTAAACTGGTAGAAAAACATACCGAAATCCTTTCACATTATGAAGGTTTCGAATATGAACTGGCTGAAAAAGAAGCATCATTTTTCGAGGCAATCGAATTCTTAAAAACCATTCCTCACGTAGATAGCGAACATTATGTTAACGGTTTCTTAAAAGAAGGAAAAGCAGTATTGGCAGAAGGTGCGCAAGGAACTTTATTGGATGTAGATTTCGGTTCATATCCTTTTGTAACTTCAAGTAATACGACAACTGCTGGTGCCTGCACAGGTTTAGGTATTGCACCTAATAAAGTTGGCGCTGTGTACGGCATCTTTAAAGCATATTGTACACGTGTTGGTGGTGGTCCGTTCCCTACCGAATTAGACAATGAAGTTGGCGAAAATTTACGCGCTTTAGGTCACGAGTTTGGCGCAACTACAGGCCGTGCCCGTCGTTGTGGCTGGATTGATCTTCCTGCATTAAAATATGCCATCATGTTAAACGGTGTTACCGAATTAATTATGATGAAAGCTGACGTTTTGGATACTTTCGATACGATTTATGCTTGTACACATTATGAATATAATGGCGAAACGATCGATTATATGCCTTACGATATTATTTCTATCGAACCAAAACCAGTATTGAAAGCAATCGACGGTTGGGCTACCGACGTAACTAAAATTACATCTGTAGATCAAATTCCGGCTAAATTGACCGAATATATCACATTCCTGGAAAAAGAGCTGGAAGTGCCAATTAAATTCCTTTCTGTAGGACCAGACAGGGCACAAACTTTAGAATTGCGTTAAATAATATCATCATCTCGACTGCAGCGCAGCGAAATGGAGAGATCTGTAATAAAAGAAAAGCAATCCATAACGGGTTGCTTTTTTTGTTACCAAACAATCGTCCTCGTTTATAACGAGAATGTAGGAGATTCACATTTGTAATGTGAGTAGATAATGAGTTATGCAATTTTATTTAAATCTGTTCAATCTTCTGCCCAAAGTAAATCAGAGAAAATATATTTAGCATTTTTAGGGATTATAAAATCCTCAGGTATCGAAACAATTACTTCTTTTAAATCTTTGTACTTCATGTCTCCTTTCATAATATAAACGCCTTTAAAAAATGGCAGTGCTTTGTCGGGGCCACATTCAGCAAAAACATATAATGTATCTCCCGTTGATTCTTGCTTACATACGTACAGGTTTGCCTGTTCTTTGTTTAGCCCACACCTTTTTATGCTTGGATAAAACCATATAACATCTACAATTGCACATGAATCTTTTGCATGAGTCTTTTCCATTTTCACTTTTGCCATTTGCAAGTTGTCTAAATCAATTTTTCTTTGTTTGAGCATCGAGCAACTGAAGATTAGTATAGCAACGAGAAGGAGGAATAGAGACTTTATTTTCATGACTTAATTATTTTCCAAGATAAAAATTAATTTCTTACAATTATCATCTCTATTTTTACCTTTGCCGCAGCTTGAAAACCCTACCAAACATATCTAATTTTAAACAAAAAGCATTGCATTGGGCCAACCAGTTCGAAGTTTGCTGTTTTTTAGATTCAAACGATTACAACGATGCCTACTCAGCTTATGATTTTATCATCGCGGCTGATGTGCAGGGTGAATTAAAAGGCACTGCAGGCAATGCCTTTGATCAATTAAAAAGCTTTTACACCGTCCAAAAACAATGGATTTTCGGTTTTTTTAGTTACGATTTAAAAAATGAAACCGAAGACCTCAGTTCCGGTAATTCTGACGGCTTAAATTTTCCTGATTTATATTTTTTTGTTCCAAAATACCTTATAGCTTTTAAAAATGGTAAAGCTGAAGTAATCCTTGGTGATCCTTCGGTTTTAGCAAAGATTGAATCTTCTTCTATCCTAGATAAGAAACGATCAAAAGCGGTACAGGTATCGCAAAGATTATCGAAAGATCAATATGTCCATAAAGTTGAAACTTTAAGAAATCACATCCTAAGAGGCGACATTTATGAAGTTAATTTTTGCCAGGAGTTTTTTGCTGAAAATGCAGAAATAGATCCCATTCAAACTTTCGAACTGTTAAATAAAGTATCTCCTACCCCCTTTGCTGGATATTTCAAAGTATATGGCCAATATATCTTATCCGCCACGCCTGAGCGATTTCTTTGTAAACGTGGCCCGATACTTACTTCTCAACCCATTAAAGGTACCGCTAAAAGGAGTTTAGATCCTGCTGAAGATGAAGCCATAAAACTGCGTCTGAGAAACGACATTAAAGAACAGGCAGAAAACGTCATGATTGTTGATCTCGTGCGCCACGACCTCACTAAATCAGCCGTTAAAGGATCTGTAACTGTTGATGAACTATTCGGCATTTACAGCTTCCCACAGGTACACCAAATGATCTCTACCATTAGCTGTGAACTAAATCCTGAGGTTCACTTTATTGATGCCATTAAAAATGCTTTTCCGATGGGCTCTATGACAGGGGCCCCAAAGGTTAAAGCCATGAAATTGATTGAAACATATGAAGTAACAAAAAGAGGCATTTATTCTGGTTCTTTTGGCTGTATTAGTCCTGATGGAGATTTTGATTTTAATGTGGTTATACGGAGTATTTTATATAACGCCAAATCTAAATATTTATCCTTTCAGGTTGGAGGGGCCATTACTTATCAAAGTGACCCTATTTTAGAGTATGAAGAGTGTTTGTTGAAAGCCAGTGCAATTTTGAAGGTATTGGGTGGGTAATTGGTTCACTCGTTCATTAGCCATTGGTTCATTAGTTATATCGTTTGTTATTCTGAACGCAGTGAAGAATCTTTTTATTTCTTGCTGTATCCTTAAAAACAAAAGCAATCAGTCATCCTGACGCCACCTCAAAAAAAAGCGGAAAATTTTTGCATCATACAAAAATCTTCCGCCTTTCTACCTTTCACCTTCGACCTTATTTCTTATAATACTGTTGCGCTTCTGGCAAATATTTTTGAATCTGAGCAATACGGGTCGCATCACTTGGGTGAGTGCTTAAAAATTCTGCTGGCTTTTGTGCACCTGCAGATGATGCAGACATTCTATTCCAGAAAGCAGTAGCACTTTGTGGATTATATCCGGCCATGGCCATAAAAATTAAACCTAAACGATCTGCTTCTAACTCCTGGTTACGGCTAAATTTTAACATCGCCACTGGTGTACCCACACCATAAAGGGTATTAAAAATAGACTGCGTTTTTGGATTTTTAGATAAAGCAACACCTGCCGCTGTACCAAATCCCTGCGCAACCATTTCCTGCGACATGCGTTCTGCAGAGTGCCCTGCAATGGCATGCGCAATCTCGTGCCCCATTACTGTTGCCAAACCGGCATCATCCTGCGTTACAGGTAAAATCCCCGTGTACACCACAATTTTACCTCCAGGCATACACCATGCATTTTTCTCATTATTCTGCACTACATTAACTTCCCATTGGTAATCGGCAATCAGGTTACCATAGTTATTGCTGTTCATATATGATTTTACAGCCGTAATTAACCTGCTTCCAATCGTTTTTACTTTTAATGCCTGTGCATTTGATGCCGGTAAAACGGTAGCTTTATTTTCAGTTAAAAAACTGCTGTAAGCTTGAAATGCCATGGGTAAAACCTGATCGTTACTCACCAGATCAAATCGACTACGGCCTGTTAAAGGAACTGTAGAACAGGAGTTAAATAATAAAATCCCAGCAACACCCGCTGTTAAAAATAACTTTTTCATAAATGCGATTTTAAATGATTAGTGATACGTATAAGCAAAACCGAAGATTAAACAGTAAGCCTATAAATAAGTTTTAATGAAATGTGTTTTGTTTAATTAATTAGTTTTCTTCCTAAACAAGTACACTTTAGATTCTTTGCCTTTAAGCAATCTTTCGAGATTTTTTTGGTGGGTAACCAAAATTAAAATACAAACCACCATGCCATAAAGCACTTCAGATTTGATGGAAACCTGAAACAAAAAGACCACACTGAGCGGAAAAGTAAAACCTGCACAAATGGAGCTTAATGAAACATATTTAGTTAATAATAACACCACCACAAAAACCAGAACGCAAAGCATAGATGCCTCGAAATTAACTGCCAAAATCATTCCAAAAAGTGTAGCAACACCTTTACCCCCTCTAAAGCCTGCAAAAACGGGGAATAAATGCCCCATTACCGCAGTTACCCCTAAGGCAAGCTGATAGTTAACAAATACAACTGAATTTTGTGGTCCGGTTACCGACATGCCGATTAAATAGGCCAGATTGGTTGCCGTATAACCTTTTGCGATATCGATAATCATTACAGCAATTCCGGCTTTTTTGCCCAATACCCTGAAAGTATTGGTTGCACCAGCGTTACCACTTCCATATTCTCTTACGTCGACTCCATAAAAGGCCTGACCAAGCCATACAGCCGTTGGTATAGATCCAAAAAGGTAAGCAATTAATAGCGCGCTGAGAGAATAAACCGTAACCATAGCCTACAATGATACAAAAAATAAGCTTTCAATTTTATAGCAAATCACTTTAGTATGCTTTTAAACTCATATCCAGGCTTTTCACAGAGTGTGTAAGCGCGCCCATTGAGATAAAATCTACACCACAAGCAGCATATTCTGCAACATTCTCTTCGGTAATCCCTCCGGATGCTTCAGTAATAAACTTACCATCGATGGTTGCAACAGCCGTTCTCAGCTTTTCAAAATTAAAGTTATCAAGCATAATCCGATCAACACCACCAATGGCTAAAACCTGGTTCAGTTCTTCTAAATTCCGAACTTCAATTTCGATCTGAAGGTTTTTATTTTGATCATTAAGGTATTTTTTAGCAGCAGTAATGGCATTCGAAATCCCTCCGGCATAATCTACATGATTATCCTTAATCAGGATCATATCGTACAAACCAATGCGATGGTTTACGCCACCACCAATCCGCACAGCCCATTTCTCTAAATAACGAAGTCCTGGAGTGGTTTTTCGGGTATCTAAAATTTTAGTTTTGGTATTTTTCAACAATGATACAATGCGATGGGTTTTAGTGGCAATACCACTCATGCGCTGCATGCAGTTTAAAACCAAACGCTCGGCAATTAGAATGGAATGGGTACTTCCGGAAACAGTTAAAGCAATATCGCCAACTTTTACTTCCGCACCATCCTTCAATAATACATCAACTTTCAGATCAGCATCAACTTCATTAAAAATTTCGATCGCCAGTTCAATCCCTGCTAAAATACCATTTTCTTTAATAATCAGCTTTGCTTTTCCCTGCGTTCCGGATGGAATGGTAGAAAGTGAGGTATGATCGCCGTCACCAACATCTTCGGTAAGGGCATTTTTTATGAATTGATGTATAAGTTGAGTATCCAAAACGTAGGTTTTATGTCGCAAAAATAAGAATTATTTGTTAGCAGACAATTTACTTAGTCTTTTGCAGGCTCAATTCTCAATTCAGTGATCGAAAAACTGGTGTTAAATTTTTTCATCGTGATGGAAACCCTGAAAGTTTCTTTAGCAGTGTTTAGAATAATTACACCGAAACGATAATTAGGATTGGTATTAATTTTATGAAAAATACTTGTTTTTACCGGAGGGTGTTTCACAAAAAAATCTCTCAAAATTTGTTCACCCTGTGCTTTTGAGTAGACATCTTCTTCATCAACCATGATCAGTTCTATGGTAGAAGCAAAACTTTTAGCTATTTCTTTAGCGTTGCCAGCCTTAAAATACGAGGATAAATCATCAATAATATCAGCCTGGAAGGCCGTAGCACTATATAATGATGACAAACTAATAATGAATAAAAATAAGCTCCGGATCATTTCTGTATTTTATACAGAACCCTATAGCTAAAATTATGCCATTAGCGTATCAAAAAAAGGATTTCTTAATTTGTATAAGCTTCAATAAACTTATATTTGCCATATAAACAAAACACTAAAACATGTTATATCTGAAAATGTTTTAACATGAATCAATAAATTTTACAATAAAGATGGTAAACGATAAAAAACTCGCACTGATAATCCTTGATGGTTGGGGCTACGGAAAACAAGACAATTCTGATGCTGCTTATGCTGCCAACACTCCTTTTTTCGATTCGTTATTACAAAAATACCCAAATTCTAAACTTGAAGCATCTGGTGAAGCCGTAGGTTTACCTGCCGGACAGATGGGAAATTCAGAAGTTGGACACATGAATTTAGGCGCCGGCCGTGTAGTTTACCAGGAACTTGGAAGAATCAATAAATCAATTACTGACCGTGAGCTGCATAGCAACCCGATTTTAGTAAGTGCGTTTGATTATGCTAAACAAAATAACAAAGCGGTACACTTTATAGGCCTGGTATCTAACGGCGGTGTACATGCCCACATTGAACATTTAAAAGCACTATGCGATGCTGCTAATGAAGCAAACGTATCCAATACTTATGTACATGCTTTTTTAGATGGCCGTGATACCGATCCAAATTCTGGCCTGGGCTTTATTACCGATCTTGAAAATCACATCCAAAACACCAATGCTAAACTGGCAACTATGATTGGCCGTTATTATGCAATGGACCGAGATAACCGTTGGGAGCGTGTAAAACAAGCTTACGATGTAATGGTAAATGGAGTTGGCGAGAAAACTCAGGATGCTTTGGCTGCCATTAAAAAATCGTATGCTGATGGTGTAACGGATGAATTCTTAAAGCCAGTTGTTTTAACACAGGATGATGGCGCTCCTATTGCAACCATTCAGCATGATGATGTGGTAATCTGTTTCAATTTCCGTACGGATAGAGGCCGCGAAATTACCACTGCCCTAACCCAGAAAGATTTCCCGGAGCAGCAGATGCACAAACTGCCATTGTACTATGTTACCATGACGAGTTATGATGACAGCTTTGAAAAGGTTAATGTAATCTTCAGGAAAGATGATTTAGTACAAACCATTGGCGAAGTATTGGCCAATAACAACAAAAACCAGATCCGCATTGCCGAAACTGAAAAATACCCGCACGTAACTTTCTTTTTCTCTGGCGGACGGGAAAGTGAATTTAAAAACGAAAAACGTCTTTTAATCCCTTCGCCAAAGGTGGCTACTTACGATCTTCAGCCAGAAATGAGCGCTGCTGGTATTACTGATGCCATTACCAAAGAAATGGAAACAGGATGGGCTGATTTTATCTGTTTAAACTTTGCAAATCCGGATATGGTTGGCCATACAGGTGTTTTTGAAGCCGTAATTAAAGCTGTAGAAACAGCAGATAAATGTGCAGAAACGGTTGTAAATACAGGTTTAGCAAACGGTTATTCATTTATTCTTTTGGCCGATCATGGCAATTCGGAGTTTATGGTTAACGGAGATGGATCTGCCAATACCGCACACACCACCAACCTCGTTCCATGTATTCTGATCGATAATGATTATAAAACCATTGCTGATGGAAAATTAGGCGACATTGCCCCTACTGTTTTAAGGATTTTAGGTGTTGATATTCCAGCGGAAATGACCGGAAACGTTTTAGTATAATGACTAAAAAACTTTATATACTCGTATTTGCTTTAGTTTTATTTTCCTGTAACCAGCGAAAAGAAGCTGAAGCAAATACTGATTTATTGTATTTCGACATCAAAGGCTATTTCGGAAAAGAAATTTCGCGTTTACAACAATTAAATCCTGAAGTGGATAAAACCGTTAGTATAAATGGTGCTTCTGAAAACAAAAAAGAAAAAATAACCGACTGGACAAAAGAGCTAGCCATTTTCGTTAATGCCGATATCAATAAAACTTCATGGAAAGGAAGTTTTAAAACGGTTAAACAGAATGGAACTGATGTATATACTTCTGACAGTAAAAAAATCCCGATCAAGAAAATTTCTGTAACGCAGGATGGGCAAAAAGTGGACAGAGTAGAGATCATCATCGACAATAAAAATATCCTCTACCAATCTCAGGATACTTTAACTTATTATCCCGATAGTTTATATTCCATCAAAAAGCAGCAGAAAATAAGGCTTTTAAAAGAAAAAAAATATTCCATTACCGGAAAGTTGAAATAAAAAAGGGGGATTCGAATATTTTTCGAATCCCTTTTCCTTTTTGACTGATGATTATTTTAAGCTTGCAATCTGCGCTTTATCGTAAGTAACCCAGTCAATAATATCTTTTCTTAACGGTTGCAGCGTCAATACCTTTTGAAAATCGGCAATTGAATTATTAAACAACGCTACACAAGCTGCTTTTTCTTCTTTTTTCTTTGCTTTAAAGGATTTAAAAATGGCATAATCCTTATAAGCTAAAGCACGGTTCTGAAACATCTGGGCATCTTCATCTCCATTAATCTCAATTGCTTTTGTAAAATCTTTGAGAGATGCCATATAAAAGTTTTCGCGCATCGTATTTAGTGATTCTTTTGGATCGTTTGCAATTTTCAATCTCGCAATTCCACGGTAATAATAAGCCGAAACCTCTGTTGGTTTAACGGTTAGTAAACGGCTGTAAGTGGCAATACATTTTTCATATTCGCGGTTCTGAAAATATGAATATCCAAGCATTTGTAAAACATTTGCATTATCAGGAGTTTTAGTATCGGCTTTTTCCAGTTGTGCTGCAGCAGTTTTATAGTCCCCTTTCATCATAGCCTGCATGCTTCTTTCATAGTTGCTCTGGGCAAAACTAGTGGTTGATGAAAAAATAATGAGTCCTAAAATCGCCTTTTTAAAATAGTTCATGGATGAGTAATAAGTTTAACAAATCAAACGCCTAATAAAATTATAGGAGAATTTTTTTTGCAATATAATCCTATTCTGATAATTTAAAAGTTTTTAATTTTCTTTCATTTAAAAGCAAACGTTCTAAACATTAGCTTAAACGTTAAAATATGCTTTATATGATATTGACGGAAATATTTATGTTACTCTGCCTTTTTAACATAAGATTAATGCTATTTTCACTTTGGCACAAGAGTTGAATTTATTAACTTAATACAAAAATTAAACAAAGTGAATACGATTAAACTGCCAGTTTGTCGTTAGCGGAAAATGTGATAATGAGTAAACAAGATATATTTGATTTCCAATCAGCAATGCCAATCATCAACGAAGATACCGAGTTTTTTCCCTTAATGTCTCAACAGGACGAAGAGGAAATGAACAATGAGGAAACCCCTGAAACGTTGGCCATATTGCCATTGCGAAACACCGTTTTATTCCCGGGTGTAGTGATTCCCATTACAGTTGGAAGAGATAAATCAATTAAATTAATTAAAGAAGCCTACAAGGGAAATAAAATCATCGGGGTAGTATCTCAAAAAGATGTTTCGATAGAAGACCCTACTTTTGAGCAACTTAACACCGTTGGTACCGTTGCAAACATCATTAAGCTGTTGCAGATGCCTGATGGAAACACGACGGTAATTATCCAGGGTAAGCAACGTTTTAGCCTGATTGAAGAGGTACAGAACGAACCTTATATTAAAGCTGTTGTTAAAAAATTTGAAGAGCAGAAACATAAGGCCGATAAAGAGTTTAAAACACTGATCGCTTCGATCCGTGAAATGTCTGCCCAGATTATCCAGCTTTCTCCAAACATCCCGAGTGAGGCCAGTATTGCGCTTAAAAACATCGAGAGCAATTCATTTTTGATCAATTTCATTTCTTCAAATATGAATGCCGAAATGGCCGATAAGCAAAAAATCCTCGAAATGGATAAATTGCAGGAAAGGGCACAAAAGGTAATGGAGCTTTTAATGATTGAGCTGCAGATGCTGGAACTGAGAAACCAGATCCAATCTAAAGTACGTACCGATCTTGATAAACAACAACGTGATTATTTTTTAAACCAGCAGTTAAAAACCATTCAGGAAGAACTGGGAGGCAATTCTGCCGATTTGGAGTTTGATGCTTTACAGGAAAAAGCCAAAAAGAAAAAATGGGCCCAACCCGTTGCCGATCATTTTGACAAGGAACTGGATAAATTGGGCCGGATGAATCCTGCTGCTCCGGATTATTCTGTACAGTTAAATTACCTCGAACTGCTGTTAGATTTGCCATGGAGCGAGTTTACGAAAGACAATTTCGACCTAAAAAGAGCACAGCGCATCTTGGATAAAGATCATTTCGGGTTAGAAAAAGTAAAACAGCGTATTATCGAATACCTGGCTGTACTTAAATTAAAACGCAACATGAAAGCGCCAATTTTATGTTTAGTTGGCCCTCCTGGAGTAGGTAAAACTTCACTTGGTAAATCAATTGCAAAAGCATTAGGCCGTAAATATGTACGTATGGCGCTGGGTGGTATCCGCGATGAAGCAGAAATCCGTGGTCACCGTAAAACCTATATTGGTGCAATGCCGGGCCGTATCATTTCATCCATTAAAAAAGCCGGTGCAGATAACCCTGTGTTTGTTTTAGATGAGATTGATAAAGTAGGTACCGATCACCGCGGCGATCCCTCATCAGCTTTGCTGGAGGTTTTAGATCCTGAACAAAATAATGCTTTCTACGATCATTATGTAGAAGTGGATTACGATCTTTCTAACATTCTTTTTATTGCTACGGCAAACTCTTTAAGCACCATACAACCTGCCTTGTTAGATCGTATGGAGATTATTGAGGTAAACGGTTATACCATTGAAGAGAAAATAGAAATTGCTAAAAAATACCTGTTGCCAAAACAGAAAGAAAATCATGGTTTGCAAACGAAGGATATTAGCCTTAAACCAACCTTGATTGAAAAAGTGATTGAAGATTATACCAGAGAATCTGGCGTTCGTGGTTTAGAGAAAAAAATAGGTTCATTGGTGCGTGGTGTAGCCACAAAGATTGCGATGGAAGAAACCTATGAAGCAAATTTAACCAACGATGATGTAGAACGCATTTTGGGTGCCCCTATTTACGATAAGGATTTGTACGAAGGCAATGAAGTAGCAGGTGTTGTAACCGGCTTAGCCTGGACAAGCGTTGGCGGCGACATTTTATTTATCGAATCGAGTTTAAGTCCTGGTAAAGGTAAATTAACCTTAACCGGTAACCTGGGTGATGTAATGAAAGAATCGGCAGTGATTGCTTTGGCTTATTTACGTGCCCATGCTGCTGAATTCGGCATCGACTATACCCTGTTTGATAATTGGGATGTACACGTTCACGTTCCGGCGGGCGCTACGCCAAAAGATGGCCCTTCGGCAGGTGTTACCATGCTTACCGCGTTAACATCAGCATTTACACAACGTAAGGTAAAACAACATTTAGCCATGACAGGCGAAATAACTTTACGCGGAAAAGTGCTTCCGGTTGGCGGAATTAAAGAAAAAATATTGGCGGCAAAAAGGGCAAATATTAAAGAAATTATCCTTTGCAAAAGCAACCGTAAAGATATTTTAGAGATTAAAGAAAGTTACATTAAAGACTTAACCTTCCACTATGTAACCGAAATGAGCGAAGTAATTGATTTAGCCTTAACCAAAAACAAGGTTAAAAAACCGATAGATTTGAGCGTTAAAATTGCGCCGATTGTAAACTAATTGGTAAATCTTTTGGATTAACAATCAAAAATCCAATTACAATAAATACTTTTATAGTCCCGATAATCATCGGGACTTTTTTATGAAATCAATTTTAGCTACAATAATTTTTTGCCTGCTTGTTTCGACGGGATTTGCTCAATCATTTAAAAATGAATTTGGTTTTAAAACCGAAAACGATGCATATCTGGCTACTTTAAACGATCGTTATTATACCAATGGACTATTTATCTATTTCAGAAGGGCACTCAATACAGAAAAACTTTCTGATAAAATAGAGAAAAAGACTTTTGAAATTTCTGCCGGACAAAAAATGTACACGCCGTATTGGGGTCAGGTACCGAATAAAGAAGATCAGGACAGGCCTTTTGCGGGTTATCTTTATGCGGGTGGTGCTTACTCCGTTTTCTACAAAAATGAAAGTGTTTTAAAAACAAGTGTAGAAGTGGGTACAGTTGGCCCCAACTCACTTGCCCAGGATGCGCAACGTTTTCTACACAAAACGGTAGGATTTTACACGCCTGCAGGATGGGATTATCAGATTAAAAACGAAGTGGCTGTAAATTTTGCCGCAAATTATAGCAAACTGCTTTTCAGACCGGAAGACCCGATTGTTGATATCAGTGCACAGGGTTATGCCAATTTAGGCACCACTTTTTCTGGTTTAGGTGCATCGGTATTATTCAGGGCCGGTAAATTAAACCAATTGTTTAATAGTGCATACCATAATGCGGTAATTGGGAATTCGAAAACTAAAAGCCTGAACAATTCGGAGTTTTTCTTTTACGTAAAACCACAGCTTAATTTTGTGGCTTACGATGCTACCATCCAGGGAAGTTTATTTAATGATAATAGCCCGGTAACATTTGGCGTAAAACCAATTGTTTTTGAGCAGCAATTTGGCGTAAATTATAGCTCGAGGCGATTTACAGCCGATTTTAATGTGATTTTTAAAACAAAAGAAGTAAAAAGTGTAGCCAAAGCACAAAATTACGGCGGTTTGAGTTTGTATTATAGATTTGGGAAGGGATAAGATTGTTCGATTGCTAATATTGTTGGATTGTTGGCTGCAAATTGCCAGCTGGAAACTGAATAGATCGATAAATTATCAAACATGAAAAAAATCATCTTTTTTATCATTTTGTTCTTCATTACGGGTGCGGTTATTTACAATTGGTACCCTGAGAAGAAATTGCCTGCCAATGCGGAAATCGATTATATCGTTGTAAAAAAATCAGACCGAAAATTATTGGCTTATTCAAAACAGAAACTGCTTAAAACCTACCAGATATCTTTAGGAGATAGTCCGATTGGACATAAAAAATATGAAGGTGACGAAAAAACGCCTGAGGGAATATATACCGTCAATACCAAAAACCCCAACAGTGGTTATCACAAAAATCTTGGAGTATCTTACCCAAACGCAAAAGATATTACGAAGGCTAAATTACTTGGTAAAAGGCCGGGTGGCGATATTAAAATACATGGAATCAGAAACCATATAGGTTTTATCGGTAAATTTCAAAGATTTTTTGATTGGACAAACGGATGTATGGCTTTAACCAATACAGAAGTAGATGAATTATACGCTGCCGTAAAAATCGGGACCAAAATAGATATAAGGCCATAGATTTTTATTCTTTCAGCTACTAACAATAAAGGGGCGATTTTGATCGCCCCTTTATTGTGTAACTAATTATTCAATTTAACCGTTTTGGCGGCAAAATATTGTTCGATATAAGCTTTAACCTCAGCTTTTTTAGTGGCATCGTCGATAAAATTATATAATGGAATGAGGCCATCATCCGAAGCGCCTATAAAAGTTGCCTTATCTTCTGTGGTAGTTGCAATCCAATTGTTAATATTCAAAATCACCCTGTTGTTAATGGTTTCGGGTTTTAATTTACTCATATCTCCTCCGGTTGAGCTATAATAGAGCTGAGCAGAAGTATTATCATTTAAATCACGCAGGTTAGGTTCGTCTAAATAACCCGTAGGCAAACCAAATGTTCTGTTCAGGGTATAACGTAATCCTTCCAAAATAATACCTGCTCTTCTTCCATTATCGGGCGCTTCTGCCTGGTAAACCACATCGAATTTCGAACCCATTTTAATATTGGTTAAAACATGCGTTCCATATTTATGAACAAGATCCTGAGCACTTAATAATGTAATATCTCTCTTAAAATCTGCTGTTAAAAAATTATTTACTGTCTGTTCGTAATAAAACTTATATACTTTCCAGATCATGTAGTACGAATAATATCCGTAGACATACTTTTTATCGATAACATTAGTGCCAGGAAATTTATCAATGGTATTCCCAAAAAGCTTCAAACCTTTGGTTGCATCATATGAATTGGAAAATTTTACTGATAAATCAATGGCATTTTCGGCCTGAGCAGTCGACCACGAAGATTTTGTAGCTCTCATTAAGACAACGTTATATTTATCGTTGGCATCATAAGCAGGAATATCGACTACATTTGCCCTTACGGAAGCCTGATCATCGAACTTATCTGTAACATCATATCCATTGCCTAAAAAATTATACTTTACGGATGGTTTGTATAAGGATAAAGATTCTTGCGTTGCACCCTTAACTGTAAATGCAATATCAGGTGATAATTTTTCTTCGGGAACAGGTGTTGGAATATCTTCTTGATTTTTCTTGCAGGCAGCAAGTGTGGCCATAAGGGCCAGGGCTAAAATTGTTCTTTTCATTTGGTTAATTTATTTGTGTGTATCCAGCGACGTCAATTTTTATACCGTTTACCTTCACAAATTTTAAAAAGGAATAAGCCTTATTAAAAAAAGCATCAGAACAACTAAAAAAATAGTAATACAAAATTATTAACTTCTTAGAAATCAATTATTTTCCTGTTTTTTTTCTTTTCAGCAGTGGATGCTTTATTTTTTAATCTTTTTTCAATAACGCTCTTAGGAATTTTAGTCGGTTTTCGTTTTTTCTGTACAACAAGTGATCTTTTTAATAAATCAATCAGTTTTGCTATGGTTTTCTCCTTGTTTAACAGCTGGCTCCTATCTTCTTGCGAAACAATATGCAATAATCCTTCAGTATCCAAACGATTTTCAAGCCTGCTTTTAAGCAATTCTTTTTCATCCCCGCTAAAAGAAAGATTGGTCTCGAGGTTGAAAATAAGTTCTACCTTACTCGAAACTTTATTTACATTCTGTCCACCTTTGCCCCCACTTCTGGAGGTTTTGAAAGTAACAGACCGTAAAATTTCTTCTCTTGTGGGTAACATACCGCAAAAGTAAGAATTTGAAAATAATAAAAGCTTATTCTCCTTCTTTGGTTTCGCTCACTTTACTACGTAAGCCCACAATATCTTTATCTAACTGGTAAATACCGCCTCTATCGTTGCCCACCAACTGCAATTTTTCTAACATGGTTTTAGCCATTTTTTCTTCTTCTAACTGCTCGTCTAAATACCACTGCAAAAATTTAAAAGTGAGGTAATCTTTTTCATTCAGCGAAAGTTCTACCAGTTCGTTAATGCTTTTTGACACCAGTAATTCATTATCCAGAAAATCCTGAAACACTTCAATTACCTGTCCGAACGAGTTTTTGGGCATATCCAAAGCCGTTACAATGGCATGTCCGTCGCGGTCGTTAATATAATGGATCAACTTAAGCATGTGGTGGCGTTCTTCGTCGCTCTGGCGGTAAAAAAACTCCGTATAACCTTCTAAACCGGGTTGGGTTTCTAACCATGAGGCAATGCCTAAATATACTTGTGATGATTCGGCCTCCAACTTAACCTGGTTATTCAGGGCCGTCAGCATTTTTTCAGATAACAACATAATCGTATTTAATTTTATATCTAAACACATTCAGCAAATCAATGTTTTAGCATGATCTTGTTTAGAATCTATCTTTATACACTTAAAAAAGTTCAGCATTCTGTTTCTATTTTTTACCTTTGCACCACGATGAAGAAAAACCTGGTAATAGCAATAGATGGCTATTCATCTTGCGGAAAAAGTACATTAGCAAAAGCACTGGCTAAAAAATTAGGTTTCATTTATGTAGATAGCGGCGCAATGTACCGTGCTGTTACCTTATATTTTTTACGGAATAATATTGATGTTGCTGACGATGCTAAAGTTGTTGATGCTTTACAGCACATTGAACTGAATTTCCATTCGCGCGATTACGAATCGCACATCACCCTTAATGGCGAAGAGGTTTCTGATGAAATCCGTTTAATGCCCGTTTCTGAAAACGTAAGTGAGGTTTCGGCACATAAAATTGTGCGCCATGAAATGGTAAAACAGCAGCAACGTATGGGTAAATCTAAAAACATCGTAATGGATGGCCGCGATATCGGTACTACGGTTTTCCCTGATGCACCTGTAAAATTCTTCATGACTGCTGACCCCAAAATCAGGGCTGAACGCAGGTTTAAAGAGCTTGAAAGCAAAGGCAACAATACCACCACATTAGAAGAGGTGTTCGAAAACCTGGCACACCGCGATTATGCCGATACTACGCGTAAAGAAAGTCCGCTGGTGAGGGCCGATGATGCCGTAATTTTAGATAATACAGAACTTACACAGGAAGAGCAATTGGCTTTTGCACTGGAAAGAGTGGAGCCTTTTTTGGTTCATTAGTTCAGTGGTTCACTAGCCATTAGTTCGGCAATGGTTTAATCATTGATGGTTAAAGGCTATATTCATCATTATTAGGCACAAAGCAATTTTACACGAAAGTTTGGTAATTGTTTACACGGATTAACTTGCTCCAGGTCTTGAGCCACCAGACGATCAACGATGAACTATCCGACTATTGACTATAGACTCCCGACTTCCCTCCGTTTCCTGAGATAGAAAAAATTTCATATTTTTAGCGCCTAACCCAAATGTCTCTATGAAATTAAAATCAATTTACCTTACCGTATTATTTCTATCCTTCTTTATTCTGAATGCCAGTGCTCAAAAAGGCTGGATCAACCTGTTTAATGGAAAAGATTTAAAAGACTGGAACATCAAAATTGCCAAACACGATTATAAAGAAAATTTCGCCAATACTTTCCGTGTAGAAAATGGAATAATGAAAGTAAGTTATGATGGCTACAAAGAATTTGATCAGCAATACGGACATATTTTTTACAAAAAACCTTTTTCGGCTTATCTTTTAAAAGTAACCTACCGTTTTGTGGGCGATCAGGCAAAAGGAGGCGAAGGCTGGGCTACCCGAAACAGTGGGGCCATGTTACATTGCCAGGATCCGGCAACGATGTTAAAAAACCAGGATTTCCCGATTTCTATCGAAGGCCAAATTTTAGGTGGCGATGGAGAACACGAACGCCATACCAGTAATGTATGTACTCCGGGCACCTTGATTAATTATAATGGAAAATTATTTACGCCACACTGCTTGGATTCTAAATCGAAAACCTATGCTGGCGACCAATGGGTAACGGCAGAGTTTTTAGTATTAGGCGATTCGGTTATAAAACATATTATTGCTGGCGAAGTAGTGTTAGAATACACTAAGCCTCAAATTGGTGGTGGCAGTGTTTCTAACTTTGACCCTAAAGTTAAAATAGACGGCAAGCCATTAACATCGGGTTATATTTCTTTACAAAGCGAGAGCCACCCGATAGAATTTAAAACCGTACAGCTTTACGATTTAGAGGCATATATGAAAGATAAAGCAAAACTAGACAAAGTATTGGCTAAAATATTAAAAGAGTAAACCATATGACTACTCAATTGTTAAATGATGATGTAAAAACCTTACACCTAAATTTATACGATGCTCAACATCCCATTATTTAAACGCGCTACTTTATTATTCTTCCTTTTTGTTGCCAATATTACTTTTGCACAAAAAGCTTATCAGGTAAAAGATATCCCTGATCCTAAAAAAAATGGCGGTGGTTACGTAAGTGATCCCGATACTATTTTAGGAATTGATGCTGTTTCTCATCTAAACAGTACGATTGCAGATTTCGAAAGCAAAACTAATGTGCAGGTAGCAGTGGTGGTGGTTAATGATTTCGACCACGATAAGGAGGATTTTGATTTTGCATATGAACTGTTTAATACCTGGGGCATTGGTTCAAAAACCAGCAATAATGGTTTGTTATTGTTTATTTCGAAAGAACGCCGCAAATACAGGTTTATAACAGGTACTGGTGCCGAAGGGGTTTTGCCCGATGTGAAACTAAAACATATTGCCGAGCAGAACCTTATCCCTGCTTTCAGGCAAAATGATTTTGCTACAGGTATTGTAAATACCATAAATGCCATTGGCGAGGTAATTTTAAAGCCCGAAAATAAATCAGAACTTAATCAGTTTTTTACCCAACATGATAGTAGCAGCCCTTTAGAAAATTTCTGGATACCTACCGGGGTAATTATACTTGCTTTTTATGGGGTATTTAAAATTGTGAACCGGCAGGCTAAAAACACTGTCGACGCAAAAGACGCTTATAGTTATGAAAAGATTGGCAAAGGTTGTGCAGTAGTGATGATGATCACCTTTGTTTTCTGTTTTATTTTTGCGTTTTTTGGAGGTTTTAAAATGCTGGAAAAAATAGAGCAGAAAAATGTTCCGTATATTTTATATGCTATATTGGCCATTGCCCTTTTCGTCAGGTATATTTTTTATATCTCTACACTAAGAAAAATACACAACGACGATAAAAACTTCTTTAATTCTGTAAGTGCTTTTCATAAAAAGAATTTTTGGATCATTATTTTTTCTCCACTGGTTTTAATCACCATTATAACCTATTTATTTAAAAGGGTTAAAAATATTAACCGCTTTAAACCTGTTTTGGATAGCAAAGGACAAGAAATGGTACGTATTGATAGGGATATCAATATTGAGGGTGAGCCATTTTTAACACGTGGACAACGTAAAGAGGAAATAGTTAAAGCTTACGATTATGATATATGGGAAAGTACAAACCATAAAGAACATTTAATTAAAGCATGGCCTGCCGAAGCCTACAATGGTTATACCGAATGCCCTGCCTGTTATTTCAGAACGTATAAACTAAATAAACGTGTTACTACAAGAGAGGCAACTTACAGTCACGAAGGGCAGGCAAAACTGATTAATGAATGCAGTTTTTGCAAAAAAACGGAATTTATCAAATGGATTACATTAGCCATGCTGGTCGAATCCAGTTCATCGTCCTCTTCCTCGAGCAGCGACAGCAGTTCTTCATCTTCATCGGGGAGTAGCTGGGGTGGCGGAAGCAGTAGTGGTGGCGGTACAGGTGGAAGCTGGTAGTTTATTTAAATTACATGACAAGGAAAAACATTTTGATTGCTGTAGCCATATTCATTGTTCTGCTTATCATCTATATGGCTAAGTTTACAGCTATAAATATAGCTTTATCAAGGCTATCGTTCCCGGATCGGCTTAAACATTATCCGTACTTAAACCAGGGTGCACAATCAGAAAATTTTGAAGTTGATTACCTTTTTTATGACCCGGCAAATATAGATTACGATACTGAGAAAGGTGGCTTTATCATTACCACAGCACATGTAAACCAGGCTTTTGAGGTATATCATAAATTCGATGCAAAGGGAAATTTAATAGATTCACTGGTTAACGATAGCAGTGCTATCCACACGTTTCATAACGAAGGCGTTGTTTTTGGTGAAGACTATTTTATCGATTGGTGCACATCAGGCAATAAAAACAAACAGCCTTTTGTTGATTTCCTGAACCGCGATTTTAAAATGGACGAAAAGCTATGGGAACAAACCTTTGAAACCAATTACAAAAATGCAGCTGCAGTAACTTATAAACCATCAGCAGATTGGCATTCTTTAACTTTTTATTTTAAAATAGAAAAAGGCTGGCTGGCCATGAATACACTCCAAAATGATGCGCGAATTTACCAGGATATGGGTTCAGAAAATGAACTTGACTTTAAAGGGTATCCGGTTAAAGGAAACAGATTTATTGCTTTAAAAAGCAGTATTAGTGGAAAATACCCACTGTTGAGTTATAAAAACCGTAATGAAATAGAAAACCAGCCTTATAACTGGACAGATACTAAGAATCCCATTATTTTAAAATATTTTAAAAAAGAAAACCTGCAGGGCCGGGCACCATATTCCGGATTGCCGCAAACCTGGGGAGGAGATGCCTACCTGACACTGAAGCATAAAAATGAGGTGATCCGTTTTAAAGAAATTGCACTCAAAGATGTTGGTTTATCTACCGAACCCGAAATAAACCTGGATTTATACGAAGTGCCTGAGAAATTTAAAAACAGATCGGATGTGGCTTTTATTATCCTCTCTTATGGCACAAATATTGGCGACCGCGGTGGAAACGGGATTTATATCATTAAGAGAAAATAATTATATCTTCATTTTTTATTTAATGTTCTCTAATATGAAAAAGGTAATCTTTATCTGTTTGGGTTTCTTCACCCTACTGGTATGTTTTTGGATTGGCATCAGGGTTTTTGGAATTTTTAACACCTATAAAAATGTCTCATCTGCAAATGAACCAAATCTTAATACTGATCAAATCGTCATGGCATCAAACTTAAAAGACGCAAAAAAAGGCGAGCTCATTGTTGTAAAAACAAACGGGGAACGTTGCATTTATAGACTTTGTGCTTTAGTTGGAGATAAAATTGAGATAAAGAAGGGAGAAGTTTATTTAAACGATAAATTGATGTCTCAAAATTATGACACCCAGCACAGCTACAATTTCAGTAGCAAAATGTATAATGAACTGATCAGTTCGGGCAAAATAAAGGCTGATAATAATATCTATACCATTGGAGACGAAATACACCTGGAGATTATTGATGCGGTAGCTAAAAAAGCTGGTATTTATCAATATAGAGATGTACAACTATCAACATTTCAGGATGAGGAAATTGAGAAACAATGGCAAAAGAAATGGAACGTAGATAATTTTGGTCCTGTGATGGTCCCAAAAGACAGTTTCTTTGTATTTGGAGATAACAGAAACAATGCAAGAGATTCTAGATACATCGGTTTTATTAAGAGAAGCGATTTGCTTGGGGTAATTTTATAAGCTTGGCAACTAATCACCTTTTTTCAATCTTATCCTTACCTATTAAAAGTATTTTATAATTTTGAAACTCTTAGCACGGTGTTTGCTTGTAGCGTGTTTGCAATAAACATTAAACTGCTTTGCAGAATCTTATACTTATGACTAGAATTTTCTTCTTCCTAATCGCTCTTTTAATTTTCGCTAACAGTTTAAATGCGCAAGATATGTACCGCGTTACGGCCGATAAATTGCGTGTTAGGGCAACTAAGGATTCGAAAAGTAAGGTAATCGGATCGATTTCTAAGAATGAAAATCTGACGGTTTTAGATGCGACTGATGCTAAATTTTACAAAGTAAAATTAAAAAACGGCGAAGGTTGGGCCAGTAAAGATTTCTTAGAAAAAATTGCTCCGGCTAAACCATCAACTCCACAGGCTAATACGGCACAGCCAGCAGCCACTTCCCAGCCTGCTACCAGCAATGATATGTACCGCACCACCACAGAAGATTTACGGGTGAGGGAAAAAGCTGACCCAAAGAGTAAAATTATTGGTCATTTGCCCAAAGATGAAAATGTGGCGGTTATCGATTCATCCAATACAAGTTTCTACAAAATAAAGGTTACCAATGGCGAAGGATGGGTAAGCAAAGAATTTTTGGTCAGGATTTCGCCTGTAAATAAACCTGCTTCAGATAAAGCAACAGTTGCTGCATCGGTACCTTTACAAACCAAGAGTTACACCAATATTATCTTTTTTGCCGTAGTTGCCTTAATATTGATTACCATATTATATTTTTCGATCAAATATGCGAGTGGAAATAAATTCCTGATCGGTTTTTCGGTTATCGTAATCCTGGTGATCGGTTATTTCTGCTTCATTACTTTTATACAGGAAAAAATAGTTTCGGGCACGTTTGCAAGTACCGAGGATATACAGTACAAAACTTTTAATTTTAAATCGAAAGATTCGGTAACGGTTACTGATGGTTATAAAGATTCGATTTTTACCTCTAAATATGTAATTGATGGTGATATGATTAAATTGTATGACCAGCAAAATACCATAATGCTATTGATTAGGGATGACCACACATTAATTGGTGAAGGTTTTACGAGAGGTACGTTTATGAAAAAATAATTCTGCATGATATCAAACGTTCATACAGAACGAAAAAAAAATCTATCCATGATTCTTCCCGATGGGACGAGCAATATTTAAAATTTGCTACAATTGATTATAATCCCGTCCCAGTGGAACGAATGACGGGTATCCAATAATTTATTACTGGCGTTTGGTTATGATTTTGCACAAACCCCTGTTTTTAAACCCGATAGAGCGGAATAGCCCGCATCCCGATTCTTCATCGGGAGAGGACTATAAGCGATAACGGGACTGCTGTTTCAGAAGCAATACTGCACGCTCATTTTCAAATCATTAGTTATATTAAACGACTTAATTATAAAAGATGACCTCTGGTTTTTTAAAAAACCGAGGGGTAAATTAAAATAACCACTCCGTCTTTCAGGCACCCTCCAAAGGAATCGGAGCAGGCTCTCCAAGGGAGGGGAATTATAAAGCGCTAAAAATCAGCAAGATTTATTAAAAAAATCTTTTCTATTAATTAAAATATTTTTACCTTTGCAGTCCCTAAATAGGGAAAAAAGGAGATAATTAATTAATGGCTAAAAAACAAGTAGCAGAAAAAGAATTAGCAGCAAAAACAGCTGAACTTCAGGGAGAAGGCGGACGCCTGACTGAAAAAGAAACGATTGAATCAGAAGCAGATTCAGTTTCGATCGAATCTATCAAATCATCATTAGCAACACCAACCGAAGATTTCGACTGGGATGCAGATGAAAAAGTTTTCGGTAATTACAATGATGCAGACCGTAAAAAGTTTGAAGACATGTATGCCGGAACATTCAATCAGATCACTAAAGGTGAGATCATCAGCGGTATCGTTGTTTCAATTAACAACAAAGATGTAGTATTAAACGTAGGTTTCAAATCAGACGGTTTAGTTTCTACTTCAGAATTCCGTGATACACCGGATCTAAAAATCGGCGATTCAGTTGACGTTTTCGTTGAAGCACCAGAAGATGCTAACGGTCAATTGATCCTTTCTCGCAAAAGAGCAAAAACCCAAAGATCATGGGAAGCGATTAACGAGGCTCTTGAAAATGATAGAATCATCAACGGTTTCGTTAAGAGCCGTACTAAAGGTGGTTTAATTGTTGATATCATGGGCGTTGAAGCTTTCTTACCAGGATCTCAAATTGATATTAAACCTATCCGCGATTACGATGTATACGTGGGTAAAACAATGGAATTTAAAGTTGTTAAAATTAACCATGAGTTTAAAAACGTAGTAGTTTCTCATAAAGTGTTAATCGAAGACGATTTAGAAAGCCAAAAAGTAGAGATCGTTTCTAAATTAGAAAAAGGTCAGGTATTGGAAGGTACTGTTAAAAACATTACTGATTTCGGTGTGTTCATCGATTTAGGTGGTGTTGATGGTTTACTTCACATTACAGATATTTCTTGGGGCCGCATAGAGCATCCGAAAGAAGTATTATCATTAGATGAAAAAATCAACGTGGTTGTTTTAGATTTCGATGATGAGAAAAAACGTATCGCTTTAGGTTTAAAACAATTAACTCCACACCCTTGGGAGAACTTAAGTACCGACATCCAGGTTGGTTCTAAAGTAAAAGGAAAAATCGTAACTGTTGCAGATTACGGTGCTTTCTTAGAAATTATCCCAGGTGTTGAAGGTTTAATCCACGTTTCTGAAATGAGCTGGTCGCAAAACTTAAGAAATCCACAAGAATTCTTAAAAGTTGGTGATGAGATCGAAGCTGAAGTTTTAACTTTAGACAGAGACGAGCGCAAAATGAGCTTAGGTATTAAACAATTATCTAACGATCCATGGCAAGAAGTTGCTGCTAAATTCCCAGTTGGAAGCAAGCACAAAGCAACTGTTAAAAACATGACTAACTTCGGTGTTTTTGTTGAAATCGAAGAAGGTATCGATGGTTTAATCCACATCTCTGATTTATCTTGGTCTAAAAAAGTAAACCACCCTAACGAATTCACTAAAGTTGGTGATGTATTAGACGTTGTTGTTTTAGAACTTGATGTTGATAACCGTAAATTAAGCTTAGGTCACAAACAATTGGAAGAAAACCCTTGGGATACTTTCGAAACGATCTTCACTTTAGATTCGGTTCACCAGGGTACAGTTGTTAAAGTAACTGATAAAGGTGCTGTTATTGCTTTACCATATGGTGTAGAAGGTTTCGTACCAACTAAACACATGGTTAAAGAAGATGGTACTTCAGTTAAAGCTGAAGAAACCAATGACTTCAAAATCATTGAATTCAACAAAGAAGCAAAACGTATCGTAGTATCTCACGCCCGTATCTGGGAAGAGGTTAAAGCTGAAGTTCTTGCAGAAGAACGTGCTACTAAGAAAAAAGAAGCTAAAGCATCTATCACAGCAGTGAAAAAAGTTAAAGATTCTGTAGAGAAATCTACTTTAGGAGACTTAGACGTATTGGCTCAATTGAAATCGCAATTAGAAGGCGAAGAAAGCAAAGCTAAAAAAGGCTAGTTCTTTTTAACTGATCATATTAATCCCGATAGCGAAAGTTATCGGGATTTTTTTTTGACCTATTTTTTGCCACGGAAACACGGATTTCTTTGATAGATCGTCATTGCGAGAAGGCTTTTTCAGCCGACAGCCTGCCCCGATTTTCGGGGAAGCAATCTCATTGATGCGATTAAAAATAAGAAAGGAGTTCATATTTCCTTAAATGCCTTATATGATCAATCATCGTTAGAAAACTAGAGCAACCGCTTATTGGTAACTCCTGCCCCGCTATCCGTTCAAACTTTTTGCAAACCCTGTCATACTGAGGCACGAAGTATCTCTTTCATCGGTTGCAGATGCTTCGTGCCTCAGCATGACAGTTTATTTAGGGTTGCGGCAAACGAAAAGATACTTACAACAGGTTTATGTAACAAAGTGATTCGCCCTGCCAAACCTTTTCCTTTCATCCGGCTATAATTATTATTTTTGGAAAGGTAACCTACCCTTTTCAGCATGAGAAAAACGATCCTTTTGTTTCTAACCATAATTACTTTAAAACTTTCTGCACAGGAAGTAAACATCATCCCTCAGCCCGTAAGTATTAAAACTGGAAAAAACACAGAAAAATTTATCATTGATAAAAACACAGAAATTATTTCAAATGATTCTTTATCAAATTCAGCATTATTCCTACAAAATTATATTCAACAATACTATAACCTAAAACTTCGGATTAATCCTAATTCGACAAATAAAAAAAACTTCATCAAATTAGAAATAATTAGCCGGTTAGTAAAAAGCCCAAATGAATATGAACTCATAAGCGACAACAATCAGACAATAGTTTATGCTTGTTCAGAGAATGGGCTTTTTTATGGGATTCAAACCTTAATTCAGTTGATACCAGCGGTAAAATCTTCATTATTACAAATCCCAGCGGTCGAAATTACCGATTACCCCCGATTCGATTACCGTGGGATGCACCTGGATGTGAGTCGCCATTTTTTCGATGTGGCTTTTGTAAAACAATACATTGATTATTTAGCGCTGCATAAAATGAATTATTTCCATTGGCATTTAACGGATGATCATGGCTGGCGGATCGAAATCAAAAAATATCCAAAACTGACCGAAATTGGCGCCTGGCGTGATGGAAGTATCATCGGTTTGTGGCCTGGGAAGGGAAATGAAAACATCAAATATCAGGTATTACCAACAGCAGTAAAAATTACCCCAAAAGATGCCGTACTTAAAACTGATGGCATTAAACATGCCGGATACTATACGCAGGAACAAATTAAAGAGGTAATTGATTATGCTGCTAAACGTTACATTACCATTATCCCTGAAATTGAAATGCCGGCCCATAGCATGGCCTTACTGGCTGCGTATCCGGAATTAGGTACTGAGCCCAATAAAAAATATGAAGTTGCGCAAACCTGGGGGATGATGAACAAATACAATAATGTATTGCAGGCATCTGACACCACTTTTAAATTCCTGGAAAACGTATTGACAGAGGTAATGGATTTATTTCCATCACCATACATCCACATTGGTGGCGATGAGGCTTCGAAAGTATGGTGGAAACAATCTGCTGTTTCGCAGGAAATGATGAAAGCTAACGGCTTGAAAAGCGAAAGTGAACTGCAAAGTTATTTTATCCGCAGGATAGAGAAATTTGTAAACAGCAAAGGTAAAACCATTATCGGCTGGAATGAAATTTTACAGGGTGGCTTGGCTCCAAATGCTGTGGTAATGAGCTGGCAAGGTGAAAAAGGAGGTGTGGAAGCCGCCAAACAGCAACATAAAGCCATCATGACACCCGAAAATAACATGTATTTCAATCACGCTCAATTTGTAAAAGAAGATAGCCTAACGGCAAACAAATTTTCACCTTTAATTGATGTGTACAATTATGAACCTGTACCAACGGAACTCACTGCCGAACAGGCTAAATACATTTGGGGCGGACAAGGTTGCCTTTGGAGCGAGTACATCACCAACCCGGCAAAAGTACAGTATCAGCTTTTCCCAAGGTTGGATGCTTTGAGCGAGATTTTATGGAGCCCAAAAGAAAAAAGAAATTATCCAGATTTTCAAAAAAGGCTTAAAACGCAGTTTAAACGCTATGACTTAATGGGAATTACTTATCCGAAAAGATATTTAGAAAATTAATTTTCAATTGCTGTAATTTTTCCGGCCAGTTGTTTACTTATTGTTCAGATTAATTTAATAAGCAATGAAAAACAACAATTTTAAATTAGGTACAGTAGCTTTTTTCATCACGATTGCCCGTGTAACAGAAATTCAGGACTATGTGAGGTGTTTTTTATTAACCGTGGCGACAGTTTCTTTAACAACAGGTATTTATCAATACCATAAAGCTTATAAGGCCTACCAGCTATCAAAATAGATAAGAAACTATGATTGAAAAATCTTATCTCGATAAGTTGGAAGAACATAAGGGGATTATCTATAAAATGGTAAACCTGTATGCCGATGATGAGGAAGACCGCAAAGATTTATACCAGGAGATCATATTCCAGAGCTGGAGTGCTTTTAACCGTTTTAAAGGTGATGCAAAATTTTCTACCTGGCTTTACAAGATCAGTTTAAATGTTTCCCTTTCTTTTTTAAGCAAGCAGAAAAAGCAAAACCGGACCAAAGAACAAAACACTTTTGACCATTTTTTTGAGCCGCCTGAATTATCAGAACGTGCCGATTGGCTTTATCGATGCATAAAGCAGTTAACAGAAATTGATCGGAGTATAATTATGCTTCACCTGGATGGTTTCGATAATACGGAAATAAGTGAAATGATGGGACTATCAAGAAACCACACCAACGTAAAACTGCACCGGATTAAACAACAATTAACCACCCTCCTAACCCAAAAATAAGATGGATCTGGACCAAGAATGGAAAAACCTGAGTATAGAGTTTAACTCAGAAGTTGATAAGATTGCTATTGCCAACATCACTATAGATGAAAAATCGCACAGCCTTTTACAGGATTTATTATTTAAGCTGAAATGGAAATTAAGATGGATCAGGATCATTGACCTGCCCATTTTAACAATGGCTTTTTTTGTAAACGGAGATTTAAAATACCTATTGATTTTTTCATTTATTACATACGAAATTTTCAGGGCTATGGCCGTAAGTGATTTAAAAAAAATCAAGACCAGCGTAGACTATAATACCAATACAAAAGAGGTTTTAATCAACAATTTAGCCGCTGTTAAAAGGATATTAAGAAGTGAGACCCTTTATGGATATATTTTTATACCGTTGGGAGGGCCAACAGGATTATTGGCTTACCGCCTATATGTACACCAAACCTTTGAGAAGGTATTCAGTTTGCCTCATTTTTTTATGCATGCGGCATTGCTTTCCATCATTGGTATACCATTAATATATGTAGCAAAGAAAATGAACGATAGTGTTTTTTCAGCGCCGTTAAGAAATCTTAATGAAAAGATAAAGAGTTTAATGGATTAGCTGATTTGCCACCTGTAGCTGATACGCCCCTGGTGTAACACCTACCATCTTTTTAAAAGCCCTGATAAAGTAATTGGCATCATTAAAGCCCAATTCGTAACTTATCGAGGCTACCTTAGCTCCGGGTTGTGCAAGCAAAATTTTGGCCTTATTAATTTTTTCAGTCAGGATAAAATCGTTGGGACTGATGCCCAGTTCGCGTTTAAACAACCGGTAAAATGTTGCCTTGCTCATGCAGGCTTTATCGCTCAAACTGTTAATACTGATTTTTTCATTCAGGTTCGATTTAATGTAATTCAGTACAAAAGCCAATGGGTTTTGATTGAGGTTATACCCATCATCGCTGATCGTTTTAAGGTTCTGCGTTTGCATAATGCGCACCAGCAACTCTTTTAGCGTTAAATCTGCCAGTACATCTTTTTCTTTGGTCCGTTCGGAGCAGATGCGAATGACTTTATTAATGAGATAGGCAATTTCTTCATTATTATAAAAATGGTATTCATCGTAATTCAGCAACCATTTTTCATTGCTTCCTTCCTTTGGGAAAAACTCGTTCAAATAAACAATTGTTTTCTGAATCTGCTCCTGATCAATAGCCAGGGCAATACATTGTGTGGGGTTGAGATTGGTAGCTTCCGGAAAATCGATTTCCATGGTAACCGCTGGTGGCACAATAACCGTTTGACCGGGAAAATAATCGAAACCTTTCTTATCGAACAGATGCATCACCTTTTTTCCCCTCAGCATGCTCGTAATTACAAAATCATTAAAAGTAAGAGGTACTTTGTACGATTGGGTATAGGTTTCGAAAACATTTAATTCGCAACGCTCTAAAGTATAAGAAGTTCTGTTTTCTACCAACGTTTGCAACGTTTCTGAAGCGCTGAGTTTTACCTGATCCAATGTATGTTGCATAACCGAAAAAGATTTGATTAAATCAATATAATACTATCAAATATAATGATTTCGTTCGCTTATATTACCTTTCAAAGCAAGTATTAATGTCAAATTAACGCTTAAATCATCCCGTTTCAATTACGTTACGTCAACTGAAACAATAGTGCTACCAATTGAGCCGATTATACTACCTGTCCTCATTGCTTTGCCATTAGGTTTGTATTAACCAAATCTTTTAACCGCAAAAATCATTATGAGCAATTCCACCAGATTTATTTCAGATTCTGCTCATGGTGGCTTTTAAAATTTAATCATCAATAATAATTATGGAAAATTTAATTGAGAAACCATCTTTCAAACCTCATTACGATAACTATATCGGGGGAAAATTTGTAGCACCGGTTAAAGGCGCTTATTTCGACAACATCTCCCCGATTGATGGCAAGGTATTTACCAAAGCAGCACACTCAACCAAAGAAGATTTGGCCTTAGCTGTTGATGCCGCACACGAAGCTTTTAAAACCTGGAGCAAAACCTCTTCAACCGAAAGAAGCATCATTTTGAACAAAATTGCCCAACGGATGGAAGATAACCTGGAATACCTGGCAACCGTTGAAACCATTGATAATGGAAAAGCAGTTAGAGAAACCTTAGCCGCCGATTTACCTCTGGGTGTAGACCATTTCAGGTATTTTGCAGGTGTAATCCGTGCAGAAGAAGGTTCTTTATCAGAACTCGATCATAATACCGTTTCGTTAATTGTACATGAGCCAATTGGTGTAGTGGCGCAGATTATTCCCTGGAATTTCCCTTTGTTAATGGGTATCTGGAAACTGGCCCCTGCCCTTGCTGCCGGAAACTGCGTAGTGTTAAAACCAGCAGAAAGCACCCCGATTTCGATTATGGTTTTAATGGAACTGATTGGCGATTTATTGCCTCCGGGAGTGATAAATGTGGTTAACGGTTTTGGTGCAGAACTTGGCCGTGCATTGGTTACCAATCCTAAAGTTTCGAAAGCGGCCTTTACAGGCTCAACCCCTACCGGAAGATTGGTGATGCAATATGCAACTGAAAATATCATCCCGGTTACCTTAGAGTTAGGAGGAAAATCGCCTAATATTTTCTTTAGTTCGGTAATGGCCGAAGATGATGCCTTTTTAGATAAAGCAGTAGAAGGTGCGGTAATGTTTGCCTTAAATCAAGGCGAAATTTGTACCTGCCCATCACGTTTACTAATCCAGGAAGATATTTATGAAAAATTTATCGCCAAAGTGATCGAAAGAACTGAAGCGATAAAAATTGGAAGTCCGCTGGATAGAACGGTAATGATGGGTGCGCAGGCCTCGAAAATTCAATACGAAAAAATTGCCCAATACATTAAATTAGGCAAAGAAGAAGGTGCAGAAGTGTTAACCGGCGGAGAAATGAACGAATTACCCGGCGAATTGGGTGGCGGTTACTACATTAAACCAACCATTTTTAAGGGCCATAACAAAATGCGGATTTTCCAGGAAGAGATTTTTGGTCCGGTGTTGGCTGTTACTACCTTTAAAACCGTTGAAGAAGCGATCGAAATTGCAAATGATACTTTGTATGGCTTAGGTGCTGGTGTATGGACACGTGACGCACATGAGCTTTATCAGGTACCTCGTGCCATCCAGGCGGGCCGTGTTTGGGTTAACCAATACCATGCTTACCCTGCAGGAGCACCATTTGGCGGTTACAAACAATCGGGTGTAGGTAGAGAGAACCATAAAATGATGCTGGGCCATTACCGCCAGACAAAAAACATGCTGATTTCTTACGATAAAAATAAATTGGGTTTCTTTTAGTTTAGTTTGAATGAGGGGCTGTGTTATAAATACAAAATTGTCATTATGAAAATTCAGTCTTAGCTAAAACATTGTATTTGTGATGACAGTTTGAGGGATATCGTCATTCCCAACTTGATTGGGAATCCTAATGCAATACGCTTTAAGATTCCCGCCTGCGCGGGAAAGACGACCGCACTTGGAATCTGGCATTACTCAACATCTTTCTAAAAACCACATTTCAAACCTAAAAAAACCAATATGGTAGAACGAATAAACAGTACAGAAAAAGCCAAGGAACTGATTGTGGTACTTAAAGAAAAACACGGAGAACTCATGTTCTACCAGGCCGGAGGCTGTTGCGAAGGCACACAACCGCAATGCTTCGAAAAGGGCGGTTATTACCTGCGGATGCGTGATGTTTGTTTAGGTGAGGTAGAAGGCTGCGAATTTTGGGTAGACAGGGATTTATTTGAGTATTGGAAATTTTCGCATTTCACTTTAGATGTACTTGACGGATTTGGTGTGGGCGGCTTCTCTTTAGAAACGCCGCTTCAAAAAACATTTAAAATCCATTATCGCTTATTCACCGAGGAAGAACTAAAAGATTTAACCCCAGTAAAAATGGCAGAGTAATTGTTGTTTATTTGGTTTAAACAGAGGCCGGTTTGGAGTAATCCAACCGGCTTTTTTAAGAAGCCGTCATCTCGACTGAAGCATCGCGGAACGGAGAGATCTATCGCGAGTGGAGTTGTCTGCAGCAGATTTCTCCACTTCGCTGCACTCCGGTCGAAATGACGGTATTTATTGACTGAAAAAGCTTTCTCCCAATGACGACTTTTCTTCCTACTTTTAAAAATAAATGCAATCTTTGCATTCAAAATAAATCCATGCGTAAACTATTTGCCGTCCTTTCTACCATTATTACCTTATTTGCCATTAAAGAAGCGGTATATGTTTTCCTTTCAACGGAGCCGGATATGGTTAAGCAGAAACCTATTCTGATTATCATTGCACTAAGTATCTGTATTCCTTTAATGTTGCTGTCACTTTGGTTATGGTCGCCGGGCAGAAAGAAAAACGACCAGCAAAACTAAGGATAAAACCTAATTTCAACTTGATGACCGGTTGTGTAATAGCTGCTTACAGGTAGTATATTTTAATAAAATAAGTATCTTGTGAGTATCTAAACCGAAATGCATGTTCAAATTATCAAACCTGATTCCACTAATTATTATTTGCCTTTTTTCCTGTAAACAAAAGCAAAATCCACAGGTATTACCAAGTGATTCTTTAACTGTAAAGCACATCGGTTCGACAAAAGTAAAACCTCAACAGTATGCGGATACCATAAAGATCAACTTTGAACAGCACAAAGACATCCTGAAAATTATTCCACTTTTACCCGATAGTGCCATGGGCAGTTGGGAATGGAAAAAAGACGAGCGGATCAAAACTATTGACTTTATAAAAGCGCATCACTACTTTATAGACACCACAAAATTATATAATAACATTAAAGTTATAAAATCCTATTATTTTCGGACACAGGTGGTTGATGGCTCGTGGTCAATATCCGCTTATAAGATTGAGAATGATCATTTTATCGTGATTACCAATGATATGGTGGGTGACGGAAACGACCTAAATGTTTACGAATTTGATCAAAATACACTTAAGCCGATCGGCATCAAAAATATTCTTGGCGATTATTTTCAGGAGCTGTTAGTTGACAAACAGGGTGAACAATGTACTAAAACGCTGGAGGATAATGAAATTACGTTTTCTTATGATTTCGAAAGAAAAGATTTAATCGAAATATCTTCGGATTATTTCTCCAAAAAGGAAAATTCAGACTGTTTAAAGGGCAATACTTTGAAATATCAATTTAACACCACTTTGAAAAAATTCGAACTTATTGAGATTTTATGGAAGTAAGATAGCAATTAAAAATTAGCTCAATCTATTGGCTATAAAAAAGATAATCCTGTACATTAGCTTTTATTATAAAGCTGATGATGTATATTTCGATCAATAATGAACTTTTTTCACAGGAAGAGGCCAATATCTCGGTCGCTGACCTGTCTATCCAAAGGGGTTACGGAATTTTCGACTTCCTGAAAACGATCAATAACAAGCCGATTTTTATTGAGGATTATTTTAACCGTTTCTATAACTCGGCAAAAGAGATGCACCTGGAAGTTGCACTTAACCCTGAGCAGCTCCGTGAAGCCATTTTAAAACTGATCGCCAAAAACAATATTCCTAATTCAGGTATAAAAATCATCCTTACCGGTGGTTTTTCTGAAGATGGATACACCATGGTAAAACCAAACCTGATTATCATACAAACCCCTTTAAATATCATCGAAAGTGAAACCAGCAAAGCACTTGCCCTAGTGAGTTATAACCACCAACGGCAGATTCCGCAGGTAAAAACCATCGATTATTTACAGGCCATCCGTTTACAGAAATTTGTAAAGGAAAACGATGCCGACGACCTGCTTTACCATAATAATGGCAAAGTGAGGGAATGCCCAAGGGCAAATTTTTTCATCGTTACCAGAGACGAAATTATTACCGCGAAAGATGAAGTTTTGCATGGGATTACCAGGAAGAAAATTTTAGGATTGACCATCCCGAATTATACCTTTATAGAAAGAGATTTCACCTTAGATGAAGTTTACCAGGCCAAAGAAGCTTTTATCAGCAGCTCGACAAAAAATGCCTTTGCGGTTGAAAAAATCGACGAAAAATTGATCGGCGATGGAAAAAACACCATTACCAAATTAATTAACGATAAACTTTTAGAATTAATCGAACTAGATCAGAAAGGTTTAAACTGAAAGCCGTAAAACCAGAGCTTAAAGCATAATTAAGCTGAAAAACCAAAGCAGAAAGAAAAATCAATGCAAAAAGAACAAAGCTTAAACAGCATATGCAACAACGTGAATCTTAAACTTTTATCTCTGGTCTTTCTGCTTTAGTCTTTCAGCTTTGGTCTTTCGTCTATAGTCTTTCTGCTTTAGCTTTCTGCTCAACTAAAAATTTATTTTACGCATTTACATTTTGATAAAGAACATTTTAGCAATCAAAACCTAAAACATTCCGCATTCAACTTTCCTACCTTAAAACATTTTTATATATTTGCCCAATCCTTCTTCAATGCAAAAGAAAACACTTCTTGACGGACAAAAAATTCAGATTACAATTAAGAGGCTCTGCCATCAATTAATTGAAAACCACGACGATTTCGCGAATACCGTTTTAATTGGCATCCAGCCCAGGGGTATTTTTTTGGCTGATCGTATCCACCAGGAACTCGAACAAATTCTAAAAAACAAGAAAATATTAAAGGGAAACCTTGATATTACGTTTTTCAGGGACGATTTCCGCCGCAAGGACGGATTGGTTACAGCCAGCAGCAACTCGATTGATTTTATTATTGAAGGCAAAAAAGTAATCTTAATTGATGATGTACTTTGGACGGGCAGAACCATCAGGGCAGCACTTGATGCCTTGCTTGCGTATGGCCGGCCAGAGAAAGTGGAACTTTTGGTTTTAATAGACCGCAGGTTTAGCAGGCATTTACCAATTGAACCCGATTATATCGGCCACCAGGTAGATAGTTTAAACTCGCAACAGGTAAAAGTAACCTGGGCAAGTGAAGGAAGTGAAGACAAAGTGATTTTAATATCGGAAAACAATAAATAAAAATGGCAGCAGAACAACTATCAACCCGACATCTTTTAGGCATTAAAGATATTAACCGGAATGATATCGAATTGATTTTCGAAACTGCAGATAATTTCAAGGAAGTGATTAACAGGCCAATCAAAAAGGTGCCTTCGCTCCGCGACATTACCATTGCCAATATTTTCTTCGAAAACTCTACCCGTACCAAACTTTCGTTCGAACTGGCTGAAAAAAGGCTTTCGGCAGACGTGGTTAATTTTGCGGCTTCATCATCTTCGGTAAGCAAAGGCGAAACCCTGATTGATACAGTAAACAACATCCTGTCGATGAAAGTTGATATGGTGGTGATGCGTCACCCTTATGCTGGTGCTGGTCAGTTTTTAAGTAAACATGTAAAAGCGCAGATTGTAAATGCAGGTGATGGTGCACACGAACACCCTACACAAGCTTTACTTGATGCTTTCTCAATCCGCCAGAAACTGGGCGATGTGGCAGGCAAAAAAGTGGTAATCGTTGGCGATATCCTGCACTCGCGTGTAGCGATCTCCAATATCCTATGCTTACAACGTTTAGGTGCGGAGGTAATGGTTTGCGGACCAACAACTTTGATTCCAAAACACATCCACCAACTGGGTGTAAAAGTAGAACATAACCTCATCAAAGCCTTAAACTGGTGTGATGTAGCCAACATGCTACGCATCCAACTGGAGCGCCAGGACATTAAATATTTCCCCTCACTAAGGGAATATGCCATGATGTATGGCTTAAACAAACAGATCTTAGATAACCTGGATAAAGAAATCATCGTTATGCACCCAGGCCCGATTAACCGCGGCGTGGAAATTACCAGCGACGTGGCCGACAGCAAACAATCTATCATTTTAGAACAGGTAGAAAATGGTGTTGCGGTGAGAATGGCGGTGCTGTATCTGTTGGCAAGTCAGGGGTAGGTTAGTTCAATCGTTCATTGGTCATTGGTTTATTAGTGCAGAGTCCATAATCTAGCATCTTGCCAAAAGGACTAAGTCCAGCGTCTTTTTAGAAATGCATTGGTAAATAGTCCATTGCTAATAGTCTATGGCAATTAACCAGTTTATATGATTGACCAATTAACCCTTCTACTAGATTGCTTTGTTGGCTGAAAAGCCGCCTCGCAATGACGGATGCGGCGGTACCAATGAACTATTGACGAATGAACCAATGAACCCTTATCGGATGCGGCGGTGCTAATGACAACTTAACAAATGAACCATCCTACTTTTCCACATTCGTTCACGCCTTAATACCAAACTAAAAATCCTATCGTTAATTTGTGTTATTAACAGATGTTAATTACTTATGTTGATAAGCTTTGATACTATTTATAATTTAGTACCAACCATATTTGAAACCAATGCAGAAAAAATACTTACTAATTCCGCTATTTTTAGCTGGAAGTTTTAGCACCTACGCCCAAGTTAGCGCAGTGCAGAACCTCAACAAAAACTATCAAACGGGCTTAGAATTATTAGACAAAGAGAAATACACTGCAGCCGCACAACAGTTTAAACTGGTTGAGCTGCAACGTTATAAACCTTCTACCCAAACAGAAAGTAATGCCGAATTATCGTTATTAAAAGAGAACGCTAAATTCTACGCCGCCGTTTGTGCCTTAGAGTTGACCAACAGCGATGCCGAGAGTTTATTTCAGGCATTTATCCGCGATTATCCTTTAAACCCGAACACCAAACTGGCATATTTCTATGTTGGAAAAACCTATTTCAACCAGAAAAACTACAAAAAAGCGTTAGAATGGTTCGAAAAAACAGATCCTTCTACCCTTTCTGGCAAACAACGTAACGAATACCAGTTTAAACAGGGATATGCCTATTTCGAGTTAAAAGACTACGATAAAGCAGAACCTTTATTCGAAAAAGTAAAGAAAGAAGAAGGTGCTTTTCAGGAAAGTGCTACTTATTATTTTGCTTACATCAATTACCTGAACAAAGAGTACAAAACGGCACTGGCTAACTTCGAAAAGTTAAAAGGCTCTCCTACTTATGAGGCAAGTTACCCTTATTACATCACTTCGATGTACTATTTAGATGAGCGTTATGATGATGTAATCAGCTATGCCTTGCCTGCCATGCAAAAAACCAAACAACAATTCGAGCCAGAAATGTTGAGCCTGGTTGCAGCATCTTACTTCGCGAAATCTGAATTCAAAAATGCTGAAAAGTATTTTGCAGAATATTATGCTAAAGACAAAAGCGAAACCAAAAACAACCTCTTCATTTACCAATACGGTTACTCTTTATTTCAGAATAAAAAGTACAAAGAATCGATCAGCGTTTTAGAGAAATTAAACAACGACGACATTTACCTGCAAAACGGTATGCTTACGCTTGGTAAAGACTTTATCCAGCTGGGCGACAAACAAAAAGCACAGAGTGCATTTTTCAGGGCTTCGCGTTTAAGTTTCGATAAGGTAATCCAGGAAGAAGCCTGGTTAAATTACGCCAAATTAAGCTACGAACTCGAATTTCACCAGCAGGCCTTGGAGGCTACACAAGGTTTCTTAAAAACCTTCCCTAAATCGCGTAAAATAAACGAAGCCAAAACTTTATTAGGTGAGGTTTTATTAACCACCAAAAACTACCAGGCCGCCGTAGATATTTTAGAACCAATTCCTGATAAAACTTTGGAGGCCAAAGAAGCTTACCAGAAAGTGACTTATTTCCGTGGGTTGGAATTTTACAACGAAAGAGCGTTCCCAAATGCTTTGTCAATGTTTTTACGTTCCGAAAAATTTGCAGAAGATAATGAGATTAATGCTTTAAACACTTATTGGAAAGCAGAATCGATGTACGAACTACGCAAGTTCGGAGAAGCGGTTAGCACCTTCGAAAAATTCTTAAAAATGCCTGATGCCGATAAAACAGGCGTGTACAATTTCGCGAATTATGCACTTGCTTATGCCGCTTTTGAAGATGAAAAATACAGCAAAGCAGCCAACTATTTCGAAAAATTTCTTGCAGGTAACGATAAAGATCAAAAAACGATTGACGATGCCACCATCCGTTTAGCCGATTCTTATTTCGTAAATAAGAATTATGGCGATGCGATGGCGAATTATAATAAGATCATCAGCCGTAAAACTACTTCTGAAGATTACGCAACTTTCCAGAAAGGAATGATCCAGGGCTTGGAAAACCAGTATGATGCAAAAATTGCCACGATGCAAAGTTTGTTAAATGCTTTTCCAAATTCTAACTATGCGGATGATGCAGGTTTCGAAACGGCTTATACCTATTTCAATAAAGGCGACTTTGATAAATCTAAATCAGACCTTGTGGCTTTGGTAGCTAAATATCCACGCAGCAGTTATGTGGCAAAAGCTTTAGTTACCATCGGCCTGGTACAATACAACCAAGATCAGGATGATGCCGCTTTAGAATCTTTCAAAAAAGTAATCCGCGATTATCCTACTGCAGATGAAGCTAAGCAGGCTATGGAATCAATCAAGAACATTTATGTAGATCGTGGCGATGCAAATGGCTTTATCACTTATGCAGCCACTACCCCGCTCGGAAATTACTCTGGTTCGGAACAAGACAATATCGTTTTTGCCGCAGCCAATAATACGTATTTAAAAGGTGATGCAAACGGTGCATTCCAGGCGGTAAATGCTTATTTTGATAAATTCCCTAAAGCGATCCACGAGAAAGAAGCCAAATTTATCAGGGCTGAGTCGCTGGTTAAATTAGGCCGTCCGGATGAAGCCATTCCTGATTATGAATTTATCTTAAACGATTGGACGAGCGATTATACTGAACGATCGTTAGTGAGTATATCAACCTTGTTCTTAAACCAGAAGAAATACAACGAAGCAATCGTTTACTTAAAAAGATTAGAAACCACAACCGATTACAAATCGCATTATAGTTTCGCCATCAACAACCTGTTAAAGGCTTACACAGCCTTAAACATGCCAGATGACATGCTTAAATATGCCCAGCTGACCAAAGAATCTGAAAAAGCATCAGAGGAAGAAAAAAACAGTTCGAGTTTATTCTCAGGTAAAGCATACCTGTTAAAAGGCGACACTACTACAGCCATAAAGGAGTTTAAAAATGTAGTAGCCAAAACAAAAACCATTGCTGCTGCCGAAGCGAAGTATAACCTTGCCTTGTTAGAATACAACAAACGTGATTTCAAAACTTCATCAAAAACCTGTTTCGACCTGATTAATAACATGGCTGCTTACGATTATTGGGTAGCGAAGGCATTTATCCTTTTATCTGACAACTATGTTGCCCTGAAAGATAATTTACAGGCAAAAAGCACACTTCTAAGTATAATTGATAATTACGAAGGCAAGGATGATATTATCCCTACAGCCAAAGAAAAACTAGAAAAACTAAACCAGAAGAAGTAGCATTATGAAATCGATTAAATATATATATAGTTCACTGTTTTTTTTAGCTGCTGGATTAATGACTGCTCAGGCGCAGGATAAAAAGGCCGACGAAAAAGGTGTTGTAAATGAAGAGATTGAAGTAGTACGCCCTTATAAGCCAATTTTGGCTGAAGCGGTAAAGCTGAGAAGGAGTCCGAATTTGGATGACGTTAAAACCTATAAAGCGAAACTGAACTACAGCATTCTGGATAGAAAACTAGAACTGAACAGCGATATCCAAAAGTTACAGGCACAGGCCCTGGCCGAAGAAAAAGCAAGTATATTGGTTAATAACTATGTTAAAGGTGCTTTCGGTTCGCTGGCCACACTTTTAGGTGAGGCTTATTTTAACACCGGAAAAGACGAAGGTTTACAACTTGGCGGATATTTTAAACATTTCAGTCAGGAAGGTAAGCTGAATAAACAGAATAGCAGCAACCAGCAATTGAGTGTTTTTGGTCGCAGTATCTTGGATCAGAACACGGTTAGCGGCAAGATTAATTTTGAACGTAATGGCACCTATTTTTATGGGATAGATGACGCCAGACCTACGCTAAATCTTAACCCTGATAAACAAGCATTAACGACTATCGAACTGGAAGGTGAACTGGTAAAAAACTTTACGGAAGATGAAAATGCTTTCAGTTATGCTCTAAAGGCTAACGGCTACATTTGGAACGATAAATTCAGCGCAAAAGAAAATTACTTAAGTTTAAACGGTTATGTAAACAAACGCATTAACTCGTTAAACCTGGGTTTGGCCGCATCAACTGAGTTTGGCAACAGCAAAGATGCCTTAACCAGTGTTGGTAATAACCTGTTGCGTTTAAATCCTTATATCCGTTTACAGGTTAAAGGTGCTAAAATTACAGCCGGAATTAACTTTGTACAGCAGTTTGGTACAGTAAGCAGTTCGAAAATATTCCCAGCGGTTACGGCCGATTTCACTTTGATTCCTGATTATTTACAGGTTTTTGGAGAAGTTAAAGGTGATGTAAACAGAAACTCGTTAAAAGGCTTTACGGATGAAAACCCTTGGTTAAACAGCAATGCCGTGGTAAAAAACACAGTTGAAAAATTAAGTTTTAGCGCAGGTATTAAAGGTACCGGTGGTCCGGGTTTCGGTTACAAGGCTCGTATCTATGTCAAACAGTTTGATGATATGCCTCTATTCGTAAATAACTTTACAGATTTTAACAAATTTGATGTGATTTACGATTTCGGTAAAACCAAATTAACTGGTGTAGAGGGAGAAATTTCAGTACAGGTAAGCGATGCATTAAAATGGACTGGTAAATTAAACCTTGATGACTGGAAACCTGCTGCTGAAACTTACTCATGGTTTAAACCAGGTTTAAAAGTAAGCTCGAACTTTTTATATACCTATAATAAAAAATTAAGCTTTAACGCTAGTGTAGTAATACAGGACGATGTAAAAGCAAAAGTGTATACGGGCGCTCCTGTTCCTGCCTCACAATATGTAGTTCCAAACACCAATATAGAATTAATTGAAACGGTTAAAGGATATGTGGACCTGGGTGTTGGTGCAGAATACAGGATTAACAACAAATTCTCTGTTTTTGCAAAAGCGAACAATATTTTAAACACCAATTACAGCAAATACCTGTACTATCAGGCAAATGGATTTAATATTTTCGGCGGACTGACTTATTCTTTTTAAAACGAAGAGACTTCGGAAATCTTACCATAACATAAAAAAAGCCTCCAATCGGAGGCTTTTTTTGTGGATTTATTTCTTTAGGTGTCATCCAGAGGGATAATTTATTGTTTAAAAATCAATGTAAATGATAGGATATAATATAGGTAAATCGCCTCAAAGTATCGTCATTGCGAGAAGGCTTTTTCAGCCGACGAAGCAATCTTTCTAGCAAGGATCGCCTAGCAGGAAAGATTGCTTCGTCGTACCTCCTCGCAATGACGATCATAATAAAGTTATCTTCCTGATAGGTGAGACACCGACCAATAGAATTTAGCTTACATTTATCGCTTCCAACAACTGTTGATGAATCACCACTCCAAGGTGTCCTTTTTCTATCGCCAATACTTCATCAAATGATCCGGCAACCTTATCCATTTGTTTTAACCCTAAATAACCCAAACCCTGCATGTATAAACAATGGATTTTATTGCGTTTATCTAAATCATCTTCCCAAATGGTTAAGTCTGGCAAAGAAACGGCAAAGTAATCAATAGAAACATGGTCGTTAATATGCGTTTTTGCATAATTAATCAGTTTTTCGAAACGTGAATCTGCTTCAGGTTTCCTGTTCAGTTTAAGTAGTGCCAAGCCCTGGTAAAAAATCTTATCGGGCTGCTGATCATTGTAGAAAATAGCCGCAGCAGGCTCACTTAAACCAGTAGCTGCTTTTTCCCAATTTTGGTTTGCATGATTCGTATCGTTCAGTTTTTCGAAAGCTACACCCAACCAGTAAAAAATATCATTTTCCTGTGCACCTGCCAATTTACCTTCGGCGAGGTTGTGCGGATATTCCTGAGCATCTTCCAGATATTGGATTGCTGTTTCATAATTTCCATCAGCAATGGCTTGTTTTGCCAGTTCTACCAAAGCGGTTACATATTGAATGGCCACTTTACCTTCGCCGCCCTCCCATGGATGGAAAATCCTGTTTCTTAATAATTCAAGTGCTTTTTGGTGTTTACCATCAAGATTTAAAAGGGTAACGTATTCAAGGTATACGTCATCGCGCTGGGCAACCAGATTTTTATTTTCTTCCAGGAAATTAAACCTGAAATCAAGCTCTTTATTTACCCTTTTATACAGCTGATCGAGTTCCATTAAAATACGGGCATCACTTTTATCCAATTCAAATGCTTTTTCTAATAATGCAACTGCCTGTTCCTGCTTGTCGGTTTTATTATAGTAAGCCAAAGCCAGGTTACGCTGAACGGTTGGGAAAGCAGGATCGATCGCAATCGATTTTTCCCAACAAACCATTGCCACATCATAATGTTTAAAGGCATACCAGAAATTACCCAGGTAATAAGGCGCTTTGGCATCGTTAGGATTTTGTGCTATTGCGTGATTTAAGGCCAAAACGGCTTCGATCTGATTTGGGAAACAATACTCAGGATTTGCATCTCCAGCTTTTTTATGGGCAATTTTAGCCTGTTCTTCGTCGCCATTTTTACTGTAAAACCAGGCCAGATAATAATATGCAAGCGGATAAACAGCTTGCTGCGATTCGATACCTGTGCTTAAAAGTAAAATAGCTTCATTATATAAGCCTGCTGCAGCATAATCAAGGGCATATTCCATGTAAGTGTGAATATTACTCCTAATTAATGCCTGCATTTCGGTTAAATCCGCCGAATTTTCTGATAAAAGGTATTTTTCAAAACGAATCCCAAAATTAAAATGATCATTTACCAAACAGGCATCTATGGCTGCAAACGCCTTTTTGGTTTTGCCCAGTTTGCGCAAAATCGCTGCCTGTAAATGCAGGGCCTTTTCATCATGGGTATTTTTAGAGATTGCTTTTTCAATATGCGTTAAAGCACTTTCTAAATCACCTTTGATTACATCAAGCTGTGCGATATTGAAATAACCCTGATTCTGCAATGCCGCATTCCAGATCGATTTATAAAAAGCATCGTAAGCCTCCTCAAATTTATCCTGAAACTTTAACGATAAACCCAGGTTAAAATAAGGTTCACCATCGTAAGGATTCGGGTTGCGTGCCGTAAGGGTTTTAATTGCTTTCTTAAAATAAGCTTCAGACTCGGAGAACTTGCCCCTTCTTAACTTTAAAAGCCCAACAGCATTATTACTCCTGATATCGCCATCATCCCTTCTTAACGCTTCGTTATAATAATCAAAAGGGTTGTAAATGGCATGGCGGTATTGCTCCAGATGCAATCCGGTTAAGAAAAGCTGCTCATTGTTTTCGATGTCTGCAGGTGCTTTTGCTGGTTTTGCCGCTTCAGGGATATCGGTTTCATTTTCACCTTCCCATTTCCAATCCACCAGAACATTGCCTTTTTCATCGGTTATACTGATCTGCAATTGCTCAGGATTACCTTCAAAAGCGATTTCTTTTTCATAAGACAACGTTGGCGCTGCATCGTATTGATCGTTTAATAACTCACGAGCACCATCTTTTAATACAATTTTGGCATTGGGATATAGTCCGGTAGTATATACCTTAACGGTCAGTTTTCCATTTACCTGTTCAATATTAAGCATGGCATTTTTGGTGGCATTTTTAACTACGCCCAAATCGCGGTATGGCATATAATACTGTACAAAATCTTTGTATTCGCCCGGCATAATCCAAGAAAAATCTGGTTGGTTATCGGTATAAACACCGCACATCAGTTCAATGTATGGTCCATCCTCGTCGGTAAGGTTACGGTCCCAGGCCTGTCCGAAATCGCCGTTACCCCATGTCCATTGTTTTTTACCCGGAGAAATATGGTGATTGGCTACGTGAAGCAGTCCGCCTTTACTATCATTCTCATATCCGCCTACAAAATTATACTTAGACGAAACCGCCATATAAGAGGTTGGAACAGGGATATTTTTATAACGCGAGATATCAGTACCTGGCGAATAATCTACTTTGTAATAAGTTCCTTTCGCAATCGGGAAAGAAGAAACATCGCGTTTTCCATGATCGAAAACCGCATTTACATCAGGTGGAAAAACAGACTGGTAATCATCATTAACCTTTACAGCAGGATTTGCCCACCATAAAAATGTTTGAGGAAAAGGTGTTCTGTTATACAATTGACCTTTAATTTCAAGATAGTTTTTATCTGGATAAAGGGTAAAACCAATGGTTCCTTTGGTATGGAACATCCTTTCTACCTCGCTGCACCAAACGGTTGCGCTTCCATCTTCATTTTCTTCAAACAGGGAATCAACCGGATCGAAGGTTGAAGGACGGTGATGCTGTGGCCAGTTAAATTCGATACCCCCCGAAATCCAAGGGCCGGTTAAACCCACCAAAGCCGGTTTAATCACTTGGTTATAGTAGATAAAATGACGGTTTTTAGTCTTATCAAAAGCCATTTGTACCCTTCCACCTAATTCGGGCAGGATCATAATTTTCACAAAATCATTTTCCAGGTAAACCGCCTGATAAGATTTATCTATTTTTTCATCGGCAATTTTCTCGATTACAGGGTAAGGATAAACGGCTCCACTACTGCCCTGATACACTCTTTTTTCTATAAATACCGGATTCTTTTCCGGCAGGCCAACTTCATAGGTTGGAATAATAACAGCTTCTGTCCAAACTTTAACTTTCATATTTTGATCGGGCATTTTATATTTTTAACAGGTCTTTTAATAAAGATATTTGATCACTTTGGACTTAATGTCCCATTAAACTCGTTTCCAGCTCTTCCAGGGTTTGTCCTTTCGTTTCTTTCACTTTGCGTTTTACAAAGAAGAAACCTGCCAGGCAGATTACTGCATAAAGGTAAAAAGGTCCGAATGCACCGAGCCATTCTGCAAGGATCGGGAAGGTAAATACCAGCACGAAATAAGCACTCCACAATGCTACAATAGCTACAGAAGAAGCTTTCCCCCTGATGCTGTTCGGGAAAATTTCTGAGATCAATACCCAGGTAACGGGGGCTAATGAGGTTGCATAGGTAGCGATGGCCAGCAATACAAAAACTGAAACCAGGTTGGCCTGCGCGTTACTTTGCAAAAGAAAGGCAAGGATAATGTACAATATCGACAGTCCTAATGAACCGATGAGCATTAAAGGCCTGCGGCCTAGTTTATCTACCTGCCACATGGCAATAATGGTAAATACCAGGTTCACAATACCAATGGCAACGGTTTCGAAAAGCTGCCTGTCTAAATTGGCACCTACTGCTTCAAAAATGGTTGAGGTATAATTAAATACCACATTGATCCCACACAATTGCTGAAAAACGGCTAAAGTGATCCCCACTACTACCGCCGGACGGATGGCTTTTGCAAAAACAGCTTTGTAAGTCTGCTTGTCTTCACCACCACCCATTGAAGTGCTGATTGTAGCAAAAGTTTGCTCTACAAAATAAGAGTTACCGATTTTGTTAAGCACTTTTTTGGCCTGATCAATTTTGCCGGCTTTGATTAACCAACGCGGACTTTCGGGCAACCACAAAACGCCCAATAAAAACAAAGCAGCAGGAACGGTACCTAAACCAAACATCCATCTCCAGGCATTTACGCCATAATCGGCCAGTTTATAATTGATTAAGTTGGTGACCAAAATTCCGATTACGACGGTAAGTTGGTTGATTGCCACATTTCTACCACGTTTTTCGGGCGGAGAAACTTCGGCGATATACATGGGGCTTAACATCGAAGCCATTCCAACGCCAATGCCTGCGGCGAAACGCATGAGGATAAAAATAGTAAGGTTGTGAGAAAGTGCCATCCCGATAGAGGATGCAGCAAATATTAATGCGGCCAGCATCAGGCCTGGTTTACGGCCTTTACTATCGGCAATATTGCCGGCCATCACACAGCCCAAAATACAACCCAGTGCTAAAGAACCGGTAAGAAAACCTTCCCAATAGGCATTAAGTGCAAATTCGGTACGTAAAAAGGGTAATGCACCGGATATTACGGCAAAATCGAACCCGAAAAGGTATCCGCCCAATGCCGATATAAAAGAGATTCCCAGGATGTAAGTATTATTGTAAGCAACTTTTTGATTGTCCATTATGATGTGTATTTGGTTAGCAGATTTAATGTTGAAATCTGATATTCAAAACTAATTATCCAATCTTAAGCATCCAACACCTTCAGCAGGTAATTTAATGGATTATCAACGCAATAACATGGACAATACGATCACACTAATCAATAATATAATTTTATGTTTTTTGAGAGCTTATAAATTATAGCTGCACAGACTTAAAATGGGAAAATTTAATACGAAAATAGCCTAAAAACAATGTTTAAGGCCTAGTCATAAATTTTAAATTATAAAAAAAATTGCAGACAACATATCACGTTTATCAGAAAACAGGTTGATCGGATAAACATTTGATGGATTATTCATACTGATACCGCCTATAAAAGATGCTTCAATTCCGCTCAGCATGTCAAGTTTATTCTATGATAAACTATGAAAAGTTGTCCGTGTTTTCTGTGCATCCGCGGCTGATATTGATCGCAACTTAATAAAAACGGCCGTCATCTCGACCGAAGCACAGCGGAGTGGAGAGATCTATCTTGCAGATTTTAATAAAAAAGGTCGTTATTGCGAGGCACGAAGCAATCTTAAAAAGTACGCGAGGTAGGGATCGTTGTAAGATTACTCCCTCGGCTGAAAAACCCTCATCGCAATGACGACAATTTTAGAAAAACCTTTTTTGGCTCCCGCTGATTTCGCGGATCAACGCAGAAATTCCATTTTACATCATCCGTTTTACATTATTCAAGTCCCCAGCTTTTATTAGGTTGATTGCCCATAGTTAAAACCAAAGTTCCACCGTTGATAATCTGATCGTGGTTTAAATAACACTTGTTATAAATTTTGCCATTTAAGGTGGCTTTCTGAATGTAAATATTTTCGGCCGAATTGTTTTGTGCGATGATGGTGAAGGCTTTTCCTTTTGCATAAATTGGGTCGAGCTTTAGTTCAACGGTATTAAACAACGGACTTGTGATTTCGTAACGGTTATCGCCAGGGCAAACAGGATGCAAACCAGCGGTAGCAAGTACATACCAGGCCGACATCTGCCCGACATCTTCATTACCAACCAAGCCTTCTACATTGTTATGGTAAGCATTGCGGCAAATATCCCTGGTCCTTTTTTGCGTAAGCCAGGGCACCCCCAACCTATTGTATAAAAACGGAACATGATGCACCGGCTCATTCGGGTGGTTGTAATAATCGTTCCATTTCATGTTTTCGGGTGCATTATCGAAAAATGCATTTAAATCGGCAATTACACTTTTTTTTCCGCCCATTAAATTCACCATCCCCTCAACATCATGCGGCACAAACCAGCCCTGCTGGTAAGGATTACTTTCTATACAACCATAATCCTGCTGCAACCTGCCTTTTGCCGGCCATGGCAACCAGTTTCCATTCTCGTCTTTTGGCCTGAACCATTTTTTTTCGGGATCGAATATGTTTTTATAGGATAAACTTCTCTTTGTATATTTTTCCTGGTCGGCTACTTTCCCCAAATCCTTTGCCAACATGGCCACGCACCATTCAGTATAGGCATACTCTAAAGTATGGGCAATTCCGGCAGATTCGGCAGAATAACCCCGATCGCCATTCCCGAATTTCTCTACACTGTTCACCGATAACTGGTAGGCTTTGGGCACGTCAAAATTCCGGATATTTTTCTGGTAGGCGTCGGTAATCACGGAAACGGCAGGATTACCGATCATGCAGCTACTATAAGCATTAAGCAATTCCCAGCGCTCAAGATAATTTTTCTGTTTTTCATCGGCCAGTGTAACCAGCGAATTGACCATATCATTCACCACGACTGGATTAATAATGGTTTGCAACGGCATCTGACTACGAAAAACGTCCCAACCGCTAAAAATGGTCCGCTTGGTAAACTGTTTAGATTGATGGATTTTCCCATCGCCTCCAAAATAGTTGCCGTCGAGATCTTCAAAGGTTCGCGGATCGATCAGGGTGTGGTATAAAGCCGTATAAAAAACGGCTTTTTCATCTTCTGTGCCACCTGTAACCTTGATTTTAGAAAGGGCATCATTCCATTTCAACCGGGCTTGCTCTTTGGTTTTGTCAAAGTTCCAATCGGGGATTTCTTTGCCCAGATTCGCTTTTGCACCTATAATGCTGTTATAGGAGATCCCGGTTTTAATCAGCACCTGTTCCCCTTTTTTGGTAGCGAATTCGGTATAAAAACCTAAATGTTTGCCTTCTTTCTCTTTTGTACCTTTTAAAATGGCTGAATGAGCAATTACCGACTGGTATTCATCACTAAATACATTTTCGGCCTTGCGTTTCCAACTATCGGGAATTGCTGCCGACCAAACGCCATAATTTTTTAAGGGCTTGCTAAATTCTGCATAAAAATAAACAGTATAATCGGCCAGTCCGTCTCCATTGCCCCAACCACCACCTTCAGGTGTACATTTCATCCATCCTTCGATAGCATGATCGTTTACTACTTTTACATATTGTAAGGTTGAGGTGCCACCAACACGGCGTGCTAGATCGATCTGAATCCTCGATTGTTTATTTTCGGGAAAGGTAAAACGCATCATTCCGCTATGTGTGGCTGCTGTTAACTCTGCTTTTACAGCATAATCGGTGAGTTGTACGCTGTAATATCCGGCCGAAGCTTTTTCTGATTTTTTATCATAAACCGAGCGGTAGCCTTTAACACCATTTTCTTTCCCAGCGGCAGTTTTTAAGTCGCCTGTAGTGGGCATCACCAGGAAATTGCCCATATCGCCATACCAACCGATGCCACTCATCTGGGTAAGGGCAAAACCTTCGATAGTTCGGTGTTCGTCACTGTAGCCCGAACCATTGTCGCCGCCCGTAATGGTATTCGGACTTACCTGCACCATACCAAAAGGTGTGGCAGCGCCAGGAAATGTTTTACCTAAACCGTGATAAGTCCCAGCGAGGCCTATGCTTGTGGTGGCACCAATAAATGGATTTACATAATCGGCAGGTTGTTTGGTTTTGGGTTTTGGGATGAAGGAAGAAAATAATATAATTGTACTTAAAGCTATACTGTATATTGAGGATGATTTCATATCGGGTTAGTTTATATAGGATTAGGTAAAACGATTTAAAAGTAAGAATTTAACCGCAAAGGGCACAAAGTTGTATGCGTAAAGTGCACTTTTTTACCACGGAGTACACAGAGAAAATCACAGAGGGCACCGAATTCTTCGACTACACTATCATTGATAGACTTAAAAAAAGGATCGTCATCTCAACTGAAGCGCAGTTCTGAAGTTTCGGGAGAGAGATCTATCTCGAGATAGATTTCTCGACTACGTTGCACTCCGCTCGAAATGACGGTATGGAATGAAGTGGCGGAACCCTAACCGATAAAAACAATGTATCTTTAAAACAGCTCGAGGCCGTTGAATTACAGTAATAAAGAAAAATCCCTAAATCGAATTATCAACACCATATAAATTACGTTTCAATGAAAATATTTAATGTACAGCCCATCAGGATAAATGAATACATCTACAATGAAGAATATCTGGCAGAAAGTCAACCTCCTGGCCGTTACGAGTCTGGCTTTGGTTTTACCGGAGAGAAGATTGAGGGGCTAAACACACTGTTCGTTAAATTTAATATCCAATACTATGTAGAGCATGCTGTTGATGATGAAAACATTATTACACCTAATGGGCCAAATAGCTGGAACATGCATGTTTCAATTTCAATAGGTGAAGAAGAATTTATTTCTTATAACAGCTCTTGTGAGTTTAATTTCGAAAGTGAGGGCTTCAATGCTGATGTAATTTCATTAACTGATTTTTTAGTGGGATACCATGCACAGGCTAATTTATTTTTTAGTCAACATGCACATAAATCTTTGATAGAAATAGAGAAAGATACCGATGGTGAGCTTAATTTAAGAACAAGCGCTATTGCAGCAATTGAAAACTTGCGTGCTAACAATATGTATGAGTTTTAAATTTATTTGCGCGGTTTTAACCTCAAAGGGCACAGAGGGAAAACGCTAAGGGCGCAAACTCCCTTAAAGTTACCGTCATTTCGAGCGCAGCCGAGAAATCTATCTGGATAGATCTCTCCACTCCGCGTTGCTACGGTCGAGATGACGTCCCTAGTAATGACGATAGCACGAGGATTTTGCGTATTTTCTGGGCATCTGTAGCCCTTTTTAACTGCAAAGAACCCCATGATTTCGATTGGTGAGACACCAACCGATAGAACAAAAAAACCGTAAGAGTAACCAGCTCTTACGGTACATGCATGGTATTAACCCACCATACTAAGGCTGAGAATATTTTACTGTGCTTCTATTTTTAACACTACACTGGTTCTACTTAGGTTTACATCAGGGTTAAAACCAATTTTCATCAGGAAATCACCGGTATAGGTTTTAGTATCATCTATGGATGATTTTGCACCCGGATATACATTGATCTCGGAGATTTTATATTGTTTGGCAGCATCTAAACCATTAAACCTGATTGGCAGTTTACTTCCCTCAGCGTAGCGGTTGTTTACAAGGTAGTTGAATACAATACCTGTTTTTTTATCTTCGGTAAGGTATAACATCGAAGCTACACTGTTTTCCCTGGGGTTCGAAAGCCTGTACTGGTCGCCCTGCCAAATTACCGGTTTAACCTGGTTATAGGTTTTAATGGCATCCTGACAAAAAGCTAAGTCGTTCGGCGATAAATGGCTAACCACAATATCGAAGCCCATTTTGCCCATCATGGCTACATCAGTACGGAACTTAATGGGTTGTTTACCCCAATCGGTGACGTGGTTAGAGCTCGAAATGGCCGGGTAGAAATAAGAATATTCCCATTGCATAAAAATACGTTCTAACGGATCGGTATTATCGCTTGGCCAAAACTCGGTGAAGTACTGTAAGGCACCATAATCTACCCTGCCGCCACCACCAGAACATAACATCATGGGTACGGTTGGGTATTTCTTTCTGATGCGCTCGAGCACTTTGTACAACCCGCGCACATATTCGATATAAAAATGCGACTGGTTTTTAAGGGTGGCGGAATGTGCATTGTAGATTACCGCATTACAATCCCATTTAATGTAGGCCAGTTCAGGGTTTTTGGTAAAAAGATCATCAACCACACCGAAAACAAAATCCTGTACTTTCGGGTTGGTTAAATCGAGTACCAGTTGGTTCCGGAAATAAAACTCTTCCCTTTTAGCTTCTTTAACCACCCAATCAGGATGTTTTTCGTAAAGTTCACTTTTAGGATTCACCATTTCAGGCTCAATCCAGATTCCGAATTTTACATCATTGTTTTTGGCTTCTTTAACCAGTGAAGAGATCCCGTTAGGCAATTTCTTTTTGTTTTCATCCCAATCGCCTAAACCTGCAACATCGCCATTGCGTGGATATTTGTTGGCAAACCAACCATCATCCAGTAAAAACATGTCTACACCTAGTTTTTTGGTATCTTTTATCAATCCGAACAGTTTATTCTCATCGAAATCGAAATAGGTAGCTTCCCAGTTGTTCAGTAAAGTTAACCTGGTGCCTTTACCATCCAATAATCGGTAATTACGAGCCCATGATTGCAGGTTCCTGCTTGCGGTACCTTTACCGGTGCTCGATAAAGTAGTAAGGAAAGCGGGTGTGGTAAAAACCTCATTCGGTTTTAGGCTATAGGCCGATGCATAATTATTGATGCCTGAAATGATCCTCAGATTATCCAAATGATCAAGTTCAAGGTCGGTGCGAAAGTTACCACTATAGGCCAGCGTACCATAAAGTACGGTTCCTTCGTTTTCTGTAGCCGGTTTATCCATCGAAACCATAAAAACAGAAGGCTGGAACAGGTTGGCACGTGTACCCAGTTTCGAATCAAGTGTTTTTATCCCATGGGTAATTTTCGTTTCTTCAGGCTGCATTTCTTTTGCCCAATCGCCATGGTACTGGGTAAGGAAAAAAGAACCTCCCCTTAAATACAGGTTGGCAGAAGCAAATTTGTGCAGGGTTACATTGCCCTTCTCGTTATTTTTGATCTCGCTCCATTGCTCTATCACGTTTTCGTTGTAATAAACCTTGTAATAAAGGGTGGTTTCGAGGTGATACACCGGATCTTTTAATACGATACTGGTAATGGAAACATTATCGGATTCTTTTTTCACGCTGTGACTTACATAATGCAGATCGAGTGAATTGTTGCCATCGGCATGGGTAACGGTAATGGCCGGTTCGAATAAATTTCTGGTACCCGAAGTGGTATAAGCCTCGTCGTTTACACCGGTATAATCGCTGCCCTGTTTATAAGAACTTAAAATATTGGCGTAATCGCTTTGCGTAGCCAGTTTAGGCCCGTAATACACCATTTTAACATTGGTTTTGGGATCGGCCTGTAATACAATGGCATTTTGTTTGGTTTCTATAGGTATAACCGTTTGCGATTTAACCTCCAGCAAGCATAACATTAGGCCCGAAAATAAGGTGACTGATAATTTCATATAATATAGGTTCTCTGAATAAACAATGTGTAATTAAGGATGGATAACGATGGCAAAACCGCCACCCTTTGCCATATTAATTGGCAAAATGGTTTTTCGGTTCACGGTGATGGTTTTGTAACTATATGCTGTTGCATCGGCATTGGCATTAGGGGCATCGCTATAAATTTCGGCCTGATATTCTCCTGATGGCAGGAAAGAAAAATCGACGCTGGCCTTGTGTTCATTCCAATTGCCCATACCACCAACAAACCAGGTTTTACCTTTTCTTTTGGCCATTACCACTTCTTCACCCAGTTTTGCCGAGAGTGCTTTTTCTTCGTCGTAAACCGTTGGCACTACCGATAAATAGCGCATAATGGTATCTTCTTTCATGTAAGCGCTTGGCGAATCGGATAACATAGCCAGTGGCTGGTGATAGATGATATACATGGCCAGTTCGTGACAACGTGTACCCTGACCAGAAGGTAATCCCGGATCGATAGGTTTAAAAGTCTCTTTGGTTTTATTGCGCATGGCACCGGGTGTATAATCAAACGGACCTGCCAGCATACGAATAAAGGGTGTTAACAGGTGTAGATCCGGATTGATAGAATAATCCCATTTATCAGATTCGGCACCTCTTACTGCTTCATAATTTACAATGTTTGGATAGGTTTTTTCCAGTCCGGTGGGTTTACTGCAGCCGTGAAAATTAATCATCAGTTTTCTTTTCGCTGCTGCTTTTGCAATGATTTCAAACCATTTAATGGCTTCCTGATCGTCGCGATCGATAAAATCTACTTTTAATCCCACCGCACCAATAGCTTTTACAAAATCGAGGTTTTTATCTAAATCTTTAAGCAAGGTAGTGGCTACACACCACAAAAACACCCCCACATTTTTCGATTTCGCATTGGCAATAACCGCCCTGATATCATTTTTCGGATTGATTTTAGTCAGATTATAGTTGTCAGACCAACCCGCATCAACCATTAAATATTCGAGTTTATATTTGGCCGCAAAATCTACGTAATAATTATACAATGCGGTATTGCGGTTATCCATTCCAGATGGGATCGGGGCGCCGGGCAATAAGGAATCGTGCCACCATTCCCAGGCCGCTTTCCCTGGTTTAATCCATTTGGTATCTTTAATTTTTGAAGGTGTGGCCAGTTCGGTAACCAGGTGATTGGTCAACAATTGTTTATCATCAGTAGCGATAATGGCCAAACGCCATGGATAAGCCCGTTCGCCAGTTGTTTTGGCAATAAAAGGAAAACGTTGTTTCACCACGGAGACGAAATTGCCCCAACTGCCGGGTACAGCAAGCGATGGTAATTGTGCCCATTCGCCCACGAAGCCTGTTTTATCTTTTTTAACATACATGCCGGGGTAATCGAAAAGATCAGCTTCGGCAACAATTATTTTAGTTCCTTCCGGATAAGCAAAAAGTGCAGGCGTTGTAGCCCTTTTTCCTGCCGCGATGGCTTCTACTGCATCCGATTTCGTGTAAATACCTTCCCAGGTGGTATAGTTATCGGTTTCCTGTAATATTGCCGCAGCTTTTGGGTTAACGTTAAAGGTAGCCGTTTCGTTGATGACTTTTACCGAATCTTTTAAATGGGTAATAAAACGGTATGCAAAACCCTCATTATACAACCTGAAAACCACATCGTAACGTTTGCCAAAATTGAGGGTTAAGGCATTGTAACGTGCTGTTTTCTGGTTCGATGTTTTATCGGGAACATCGCCACTACCCAGGTTCTCGTTATCCATTTCCATACCGATGGGCGAAAAAGTGATGATTTCCTTTTGTTTTAGGTTAACAGAATAACCTAAAGTTTTGCCAGTGGCAATGTTTACCTCAATGTTTCCATCGGGCGAGCTTAGGGTATAATTTTTCTGTGCAAAAGTGATCTGAGCAATTAAAAAGAGTATTAAAAAAATGGGTAAAAAACGTATCATCGTCATATCGTATCGAACTTGTAAATAATTTTCTGTTGATAAACTGCCCCCTTTTCTATGGTTACGGCAGGTGCTATCTGTTGGTTTGGTGCATCGGGATAATGCTGGCATTCGAGGCACAAGCCATTAAATGCGGTATAAGGTTTACCGTGGTGACCAAAGCCTGTGGTATCTAAAAAATCGCCGGTGTAAAGCAGCACGCCATAGCTATCGGTAAAAACCTTTAATCTTCTACCCGAAGAGGTATGTGAAAGTTCGGCAGCCAGAACAAGCTCAGTTGGCGTTTGCTTTTTCAGCAGGTAATAATTATTTAAACCTTTGTTGTTATTTTCGGTAATTATTTCTGCGATCTGTTGCCCTTTAAAAGTGCTTTTTAATGTAGAAACGATTTTTCCTGTTGGGAGATAATCCTGATCCATTTCCAACATCTTTTCGGAAGGAATGTATAATTGGTGATCGAAAATATCACTCTGTTTGCCACTTAAATTAAAATAGGCATGATTGGTTAAACTCACAATGGTTTTCTGGTTCGAATGGGCCTGATAGTTGATTAAAACTTCATTTTGATCAGTTAATTCGTAAGTTACCGAGCAATGCAAATCGCCGGGAAAACCGCCTTCACCTTCTTCGCTATACAGTGTAAATATGACCTTATTGCCTTCTGTTAGGTAATGAAACAGTTTATTGCTAAAACCATTTGATCCGCTGTGGTTAGTGTGCGCACCGTCATTGGTATGCAGCTGAAAAGTTTTACCATCCAATTCAAATTTTCCATTGGCAATGCGGTTGGCAAAGCGGCCAATAGTTGCACCCAGGTAATTCTGGTCATCAAAATAATCTTCTAATCGGGCAAAACCCAATACCACATCAGCCAGCTGACCATTTTTATCGGGCATTAATGCTGATACCAGAGACGCGCCATAATTGCTAAGCGAAATGGATGCTCCGCGTTTATTGGTGATCTTAATGAGCTTGATCTCATTTACCCCGGTGATGATATTATCTTCTTTTGTATTGGTACTATTCATTATACTTTGGTAGATGTAAGAAACAAATCGCTCTGCTTAACCTGTTTTTTTTGAAGAAACCACATTAATCAGTTTCCCGTTTACTTTAACTTTAACCGGGCTTCCGGCAGCCGAAAAAACCTGGTAATGGGTTACCACACCATCTTTCCAACTCAAATTCACGGTATAATTACCCCTCGCCTTTAAACCTTTAACATTTCCGTATTTTTTCCAGGCATCGGGTATGGCAGGCAATAAACTGATATAACCTTCGTGACTCTGGATCAGCATTTCGGCGATGCCGGCCGTGGCGCCAAAGTTCCCGTCGATCTGGAATGGCGGTCCGGCAGAAAGCAGGTTATCGTACACGCCCCCACCAGCACCATAATTAATATCGGTACGCTGTGTAGGTTTTAACAGTTCCCTAAACAATTTAAAGGCCCTGTTTCCATCGCGCAATCTTGCCCAAAACAATAGTTTATAAGCGATTGACCAGCTTGGCCCGTCATCACCACGTACATTAAGTGTTTTTTTCGAAGCTTCAGCAAGATCGGGTGTAGCATCAACGGTAATCAGCGATGCGGGATACAAACCATATAAATGGGAAATGTGGCGGTGCTGTTGGTCGGTTTCCTTATAATCTTCGATCCATTCCATAATGCGGCCATCTTTAGAAACCCTTCCGGCAGGTGGAAGCAGGCTTAGTTTATGCTGAAGCGATTTTTGCAGACCGGCATCTAAACCGAGTGTTTTAGCGGCATCGATTACGTTTGTAAAAAGTTCACGAACAATCTGGTTATCGATGGTTGGGCCAATGGTTACATTTGCTGTTTTGCCATTGGGCATGTAAAAACTATTTTCTGGCGATACGGATGGTGCCGTCATCATCCAGCCTGTTTTTGGGTCGGCAACCAATACACTGCTATAAAACTGTGCCGAACCTTTAATAATCGGGTATATTTTTTTAAGGTAACTGAGATCTTTACTAAAGGCATAATGATCCCACAGGTTATTGCACAACCAGCCCGAACCTGCATTGGCAACACCCCAAGAGGCACTTTCGCCAGGCTCGGTAAAACCCCAGATATTGGTAATTACGTGTGCAATCCAACCATCGGCATTATAATAAGCTTTGGCTGTTTTTTGTCCGTTAGGCACCATGTTTTCTACCAGATCGGCCAGAGGAAGGTTCAGCTCGGATAAATTCACTACTTCTAATGGCCAGTGGTTCATCTGTACGTTCACATCCAAATGGTAATCACCGTTCCATGGGGTATGGATCTGGTTGGCCCAAAGTCCCTGCAAATTTGGTGGCAAAAGCCCTACGCGGGTACTCGAAATGCTCAGGTACCTGCCATATTGAAAAAACAAAGCTGGTAGTTGTAAATCGGCTTCTGGATTTTTATAATACAAAGCCAGGCGTTTATCGGTGCTTAAAGCGCTGTTTTCACCTGTTCCAAGATCGATATCCAACCTATTGAACATGTTCTGAAAAACCTGCTGGTGCTTTAATTTTTCGGCAGCGTAATCCTGTTTCAGGGCCTTATCGAGCAAAAGTGTGGCATTCTGACTGAATTTTTCATCTTTATAACTCGTTTTGGTCGATAGGTAAATGGTTAACACATTGGCTTTTGTTACTTCCAATATTTTACCGTTTTTACTGATTTTACCGCCGGAAATTACAGGTTCCAGCAAGGTGAGGTACTGCATACCTTTCCCGTCGATACCATTATCCAGCTGACCCGAAAGTTCAATCCGGTTTCCTTTTACCTGGCTCTCCCCGCGTTCGGAGCGGCTAAGCGAAAGTTTACAGTTAATTTGTCCGGGTTTATCTGCAGTAATCCTGATAATGGCTACATCCCCACTAAAACTGGTAAAATATTCCCTTTTAAAATGTACATTATTGAGGGTGAAACCGGTAATGGCAAGGGCATTATTCAGCTGTAATTCCCTGTTATATGCCGTTGGGTTTTTATCCTTTCCATCGTATAAATATTTGATATCGAGGTTACCCAGCATCTGGAAACAGCCCCAATTGGCGCCGCCCGATCCTTTTCCGGTACATACAAAATTCTGGTTCACCAGGTTTTGGGCTTCGTCGTTTTTACCTTCGAGGATCAATCTTCTGATTTCGGGAAGATTTTTATAGGCCTCGTAATTGTTGGCATCCTGTGGTGCGCCAGACCAAAGAGTAATATCATTTAACACCACCTTTTCGTCGTTTATCCCGCCATCGGGCATCATACCCAAACGGCCATTACCCAGGGGCAAAGTTTCTTCCCAACGGCTGGCAGGTTTATCGTACCAAAGCTTAAATGGCTTTTGCTGGGCCGAGGTGGTGTTATTGATTAAAAAAGAAAGCAAAAAAAGTACAATTACCGGTTGCTTTTTAAAAATTGGTTTCATTTGTGTGTGTGGTGTGTGTGTATTCAAAAAGCGTTACTGGATATCCCAGAACCTAAGCTCGCTCATATTGCTATAATTGCCATCGCCGGTGGTTACATGTTTAATCCTGATGCGGATGTAACGGATCGGTTTCCCTCCATTGCTTAATGGCGATATTAAAGGATTTTTACCATCATCTGTTCTGGTAATATCTTTTAGCAATGTCCAGCCTTTTGATGTTGCTTCGGCCGGCCAGCCATTATCGCTTCCTTTTAACGTGGTGGTGGCATTGGTTAAATCGGCAATACCCCAAACTTCGAAACGATCGGGATTATTACAGCAATCTCTTCCGGTTTCTTCAATGCGCGATAAATTATTATAAACTTTACCTAAATCGAAAGTGATTACATGTGGCATTCCGCTGTTTCCATCGCTGTGGAAAATATTAGGATAATTTTGCGCACCAACACTTCCATCCCAAAGTTTATTGATGGTGGTGTTCGAATCGTAAATACCGGCATCGTTAGTCAGATGTAACTCGCTGAACAGCGAACGGTCGCACAGGATATATTTTACAATCGTCGGGAAATCCGAAAACTGTGCTGCGTTAAAGGCATCGATAGAACCTATTTCCGGATAGTATGACGACCTGAACTGTATTCCGGTTCCGCTTTTATAATTGGGGATCACAATGGCATTATCATCTGCCAATAACTGCCTTTCTTCTGTAGCGCCAAGTGTGTTGGTGTAACGGATGGTGGTAGCCACATTCATGGTATCCCTTTTATTAAAGTTTAAACGTAAGGTACCATCTGCCAAAAAAGTATAAGGCTCGGTGGTATTCACACTTCTATTAAGCAAAGTTGAAATATAGGTTGCCCCATACACCCTTACGTTATTGATTTCGGTTGCGATGGATTTATTGCCATCACTATCGTACGATACCACCGAAAAAGTGTACACATACTCATCAAGGTTAGGGATAATTACCTTTACCAGATCGCTCGGGTTGTGCGAAGTAGCAGGCACTTCTAATTTACTGGCGCCATTGTTCCAGGTAATTACATATTTGGTAATGCTCGGATCAGGACTTGGATTCCAAACGAGCTGTGCCCGCAGGTTACCTGTATTGTAACCTGCTTTGGCAATTTTACCCGAATATTTAATCTCTTTGTTATCCAGAAAAGCTTTATAATCATCAGCATACTTTTTACAGCAAAAGAAAGCAATGGATATGAAGCAGATGAGCGAAATTTTAACTATAGTTTTCATGATCTATTTCTTGTTTATATACTGATTACTACTGAATACTTCCATACAGGTTGATTTCCAACGCATGTACATAATCCAGGCCGCCCCAGGTTTGGGTAACCTCGTACCTAAGGTATTTAACCGGCTGGGCGGTACGTGGCATTTTAAAGTTTACCCCTTTGGCCACAAATGCTTTATCGGCATCATTGGCCTGGCTAGGTGCTAAACCCGATGGTGGATTTGGGAAAACAAAATTACCCAGGTTAATCCAGTCGCCTGCAACAGTACCTTCTGCCGATCCGGTAGGTAATGGAGAATCGGCCGGATTGGTTTTGGTTGAGCCCCAGAAAGTAAACTTGCGGGTATTCTGATAACCAAAGTAATCGTTCGGTCGCTGCCAGATTACAAAGCGGCTTATTTTGGCATTAACGCCCAAACTCATGGTGCCAAAGGTGCGCGGTGAGCTTAAGGTATGCCAGCCTGGCTCGCCCAAACTGTTATCGAAGAAATATTTGAAATCCCAGCCCGGATAAATCGGTGCATCACTTGGCAGGCGGTAGGTTGCCATTTTGCTCTTATCCAACAGCGTTTCGAATAATGGAGTAAGGGTTTTGATCACCGTATCGGAGGTATTGCCAAAACGATCTTTGGTGTATACTCCTACTTTGTAAGGCACCGGATTAAGGTTACGGATAGAAACATCAATCGTATCGGAGCTTACATATTCAGGATCCTGTTCATCAAAGGTTTTTGTTTTTTCGTTAAAAACCAAAAGGTGTACAGAAAGCGCTGCCCTGTTCGGGTTTAAGCCAAAGAAACTGGCTCCACCAAAATCGGCAGTGATATTAAAAGCGGTGTTAACGGCAATATAATTTGGTGTTTTAGGGTGAACTTTTACCACTATCGGATCAGACATCACGTTGGCGCGGCTTACCGCATATAAAGTAACATCATAATCTTTTTCTTTGGCAAAACCATCAACCATAATGGTATCGGTATAATAACTCGATTTGGTTTCCCTGGTGCGGTTATCGTTAATAGAATAGCGGGCCAAAACGTATAAAAGGTTTTTCGAGTTGGGCAAACTATAGGTAATTCTTGCAGCACCATCAATGTTTTCCACTTTGGCGTTGCTTACCGGACCTGGTTTTGTCATATCGTCAGAAACGGCTTCGAAACTGTTTTCTGCTGTTTTACAAGAAGCAAAAAATAGGGTAACCAAGGTCACTGCTAACGTCAAAAACACCAGGTTTTTTCTGTAATTAATCTTTTTCATAATCTATAATTGAATATTAATCTTCAAAATTGACATCTACCAGAATGGGTTCTGAACGAGGTTCTCATTGATCACCACTTCAGAATTTTTAATTGGCCAGAAATAATCCTTCAGGCCAAAAAATGGTACCGCAACCGTTCTCGGGCGATAATAATTTACCGCACTGCCTTCGTTTACGTTCCAACCCTGCAATGGCCTGCTCAATACACCCTGTAATTCTTTCCAGCGGCGCAGATCCCATCCAGCCTGACCTTCGAAACATAATTCGATCCTTCTTTCCTGGTGGATAATATCGCGGCGGCCTTCTTTCGTATCAGGCTTGGCTGGATTTTTCGAATAATTTTGCCATGATGTTGCTACGCCCTGTAAACCGGCCCTGGTACGTACTTTATCTACCCACGAAAGGATATCGGCTTTAGGTGCTGCTCCTTCTTCGTTTAACGCTTCTGCATAAAGTAAATACAAACCACCAAGGCGAACCACGGGGATATAAAAAGTTTCGAACTGGATACCATTGTTCATGATAGACAGGTAAGGAACCAGTTTTTTAGGCCAATACCCGGTAATGTTAGTCGCAAACTGACTTTTCGGTCCGGCGATAGCGAACGGGCCCCTGGCCTGTACATAAAAAGCATCGCTTTCATTCCGTTTATCGTTTCCGAACCAGATCCCGCCATCGAAACCTAAATCGGCATAAAACCTTGGCTCCCGGTTAAAGTTTGCCTTTGCAGTTTCGTAACCCAATTTGATATAGGATTGATTATCGGTATCGCCAAATTGCGAAGTATTGCGGTTGGCATAATCGAATGCCCCGGTATTATCCTCATTGATGGGCACGCCGTTTTTGGTATAAAATAGTTCGGTAGTTGAAAGTGGCACCGACCAGTTTGAGGGCTGTTCGTTACCAAAGGCAACGGCATCAGAAGTTAATTTTGGAAATACATAACCCTGATAATCAAAACCATATTGTGCTCCCCAGATCAGCTCCGGATTCTGATCGCGTTTTTCGGCTATTACCATTTGAATGGTGAGTACACGTTTCAGTTTATCGGAAACATTTTCGACTTTATTGGTAGGCACCAGGTTATATAATGCACCACCCTGCTTTTCAAATTCATCGATAGCGGCTTTGCAGGCTTTTGCAGCCAAACTCCATTTTTGAGGATCAACAGCAGTTGAAAACAGGTTTTTACCATCTTTATCTTTAAAACCGGCGAAATCGGGGTTACCGTTAAACAACGGACTTGCCGCAGTGGTAAGTGCCTCGGCTTTCAGCGCCAAACCCATTGACTTGGTTGCACGGCCATACTCTAAAAGCGGATTTACCACAACCGATGGCAGATCAACAACAGCTTCGTTAAGCAATTGATCTACATAAGCGAAAGATTCGTCGACAGTTGAACGTTTAACTTTTGTATCTTCAATCGAGCCATCAATCGGGCGGTTTTCTTTGATTAATACAATCGGCCCATATAACCTGATCAGGTAATAATGGTAATAAGCCTTTAAAAATTTAATTTCTGCAATCCACCTCTTCTTTTCATCATCTTTCAGGTCGTAAGGTTTGTTGATGTTTTCGAGCATAATGTTACACCTTCTCAGGGCAACATAAATATTCTGTCCACCGTTATTACCAGTCCAGTTATCGATTACCGGGCTTGATACATTTTGTACCCCTCCCCTGATCAGTTTGAAACCAGGACCTGTAATTTTATTGAAAGGGTTGTCATCAAGATTTGGGTAAATAATTTCCGACGAGGTAACAAAGCCTACGTTGTTTACCACTTCGCGATTTAAGCTCTGAAAGGAGTTGTAGCAACCAAAAAGGTAGTTTTCTGCTTCATTTCTGTTCGAAAAGGCATAATCAAGCGTACCAACGTTATTGGGAACAACATCCAGATATTTTTTACAAGATGTACCTGCGATACAAAGCACAACCAGGCAGATCATTTTATAATAGAATTTCATATCTTTTATTTTTTTGGTTAGCATTATAAATTCACGTTTAACCCGAAATTGAACACTTTCTGGATCGGATAAGAGAATCCATTGCCTCCCAGTTCAGGATCCCACATTTTAAATTTACTCCAGGTAACCAGATTTAAACCATTCAGGTAAACGCGGCAGTTAGAAAGCCTTAAGGTTTTTAACAGGTTTTTCGGAAGGGTATAACCAATTTCTACTGATTTTAACCTGATAAAACTTCCATCCCTTAACCACCATGAACTTGGCTGAAGGTTATTGGCTACCACGGCCGAGGTAGTACCCAAACGTGGGTAGGTGGCAAATAAATCCTGGTTTTCTTCAGACCAGTGACTATCTGCATAAGCTTGCAGCACCTGTGCCCTGCCTTCTACATAAGCTACGTTACGCTCTAAAAACGGACTTGTTGTTCTGGGATCGATAAAGAAAGATACCCTGGCCTGTCCCTGGAAGAATGCTGAAAGATCGAAACCTTTATAACCTGTAGAGAAACCAAAACCATACACAATTTCTGGCGTGCTTGGATAACCCATAAAGGCCATATCAAGGTCATCAATCCTGCCATCGCCGTTTAAATCGCGGTATTTAATATCACCACCTCGTGGCACGGCACCTGTAATGCTGTTACCATATGCATCGCTGGTATTAAACTGTTGCGTAGGTGAGTTTTTTACTTCGGCATCATCCACAAACAAACGTTCGGCAATGTAACCATACCCCCTGCTGATGGGCTGACCAATAAAATGCCTCCAGGTTTCAGGATAATTTGGTTCCTCTATATAAGTATATTTATTGGTCGAATAAGTGAAGTTTCCACGTACCGAACTCCAAAGACCATTATCAAAGGTTTTCTTATAATCAAGAGATAAGTCAATCCCTTTAGAGTCTACTTCACCCAGGTTGGTTAATACATCGGTTTCGAAACCTTCGGTAGCCGGGATATTCCGTTTACGTAAAATATCGTAACGGTGGTTTTTATAGAACTCGGCAATGATATTGAAGTTTTTTAACAGCGTAATTTCTCCTGCAAGGTTGGTTTGTCTTGAGGTTTCCCAGGTAATGTTAGAATTTGCATAACTTCTGATGGAAACACCATTAAGCTGATTCCCGTTGTTGATACCAAACTGCGCAAAGTTACCACCATTCAGGTTAACATCCGAAAGGTAGAAAAAGCGTTGCGAGCCGATGGCATCGTTACCAACCAAACCATGACTGAAACGTATTTTTAAGCGGTTAACGATATCATTTTTAGGCCAGAAAGCTTCGTTTGATGGTACCCAGGCACCACCAACGGTTGGGAAAAACCCAAATCGGTGTTCTGCAGAGAAACGTTCAGATCCGTTTAAACCGAAGTTAAATTCTACAAAATACCTGTCTTTAAATGAATAGGTTGCCCTGCCGGCCACCCCCATGTTGCGGAAAGGCAACGAATATGGTAAGGTAGTGGTATTGGTGCGGGGATCTTTTGCACTCGAATATAATGTTTGCTGTGCCGTACCAATAATGGTAGAACTCACGGTATGATCGCCGAATTTGCGGTTATAATCTAAAGCACCCTGAAAATAGAAAAAGGAGTTTGCATTTGGCTCGCTCCTATTGTACACCAGGTATTCGGTAGGTACATTATTGCTTACGTTATTTTTAGGGTTAAGCCAGGTTAAAGTATAGTTATTTGTTGCTTTATCGTAACTGTCAGCACTGTAAAAATAAGGTGAATAAGCCAGCTGCGAATCGAAATAAGAATACCTGTTGGTGTTGAATATCGTTCTTAATTTAAGCCCTTCAGTAATAAATTTAAAATCCTGATTTAACTCTAACTGGGCCGACATACGCGATTCGGAAGAACTTTTATGCCCTTTTAAAAGCTGTGCATAAGGGTTTCCGTTTGGATAAAGGATACTGTTGTTTTTGGTACCATCGGGCCCGCCTACGTTACCAAATAAAATGTGGTTTGCACCTGCATTTGCCTCATCGGCAGGATAATATGCCGGGAACAATACCGGACTGGCGTGAGAAGCAATGGCATATAAATCGGATGCAAATGAACCATCTAAGGTTATTGGTCCGTTATAATCGCTAAAAGTACCCGAAAGCCTTACAATCAGTTCGGTTGTTTTGCTCAGGTTGATATTGATGTTGGAACGTAACTGGTAGTTTTTAAAGTTTACGTTGTTCTCATTATTGTTCCGGACATCTGTTTTTAAGATCCCATTATCAATATTATATGAGCCGGAAATGTAATATTTGGCAACACCACCACCACCGCTGATACTTAAGTTATTACGCTGGGTACTGGCCTGCTTTTTAAACAACATATCAATCCAGTCGACAGCCGGATATACATATTGATTGCTCCCAGGACTACCGTTTATGGTAGCGCGGGTATTGTCTATTTTGGTTTGGTTAAAGGGCAGTGGTAACGTTGGGTTACGGGTTAACGAAGCTTCGTTAAACAGTTCCATATACTGGATCGGATCTACCAGATTAAGGGTTTGGGTAGATTGCGATAAAGAATATTCGGAACGGAAGTTGATTTTCGCTTTACCTTCCCTACCCTCTTTTGTACTCACTAAAATTACACCGTTTGCACCACGTGCACCATAAAGTGCTGTGGCACTCGCATCTTTTAAAATGGAGAAACTGGCAATATCGTCGGTTTGTAAGCGGGCAAGATCGTTGGCTGTTAACTCCACGTTATCAATCAAAATCAACGGATCCTGTTTATAACCGAATGTGGTTACGCCACGGATAAAGAAAGAGGCATTATCCTGCCCGGGCTGCCCACTGCGCTGGTAGGCAATAATACCGGCCGCCTGTCCGGCGAGTGCATTGGTAAGGTTACTGGCGGGTATTTTTAAATCACCGGGTTTTATGGTGGTTACCGAACCTACAACAGCTTCTTTCCGCTGTTTCTGGCCCATTGCGGTAATTACTACCTCATCGGCCATCATCACTACCGATTCTTTTAATACTACATTATATACTGTGCTTTCGGTTACCACTATCCGCTTTGTAGTATAACCTACCAGGGCCACGCGAAGTGCACCGCCTTTGGCCACATCAATTACAAACTTACCGTTGTTATCGGTCTGTGTACCGGTTTTACTGTTTTCAACGGTTATCGTTACGCCCGGTAAAGCTACACCAGTAGTGTCTCTAACGGTTCCGGTTACAGTTGTTCTGGTCTGCGCAGTTACCTGCAGGCCAATAAAGACGAAGAACAAAAATGGGATGCACTTAAACACATTTAGAAAAACGTGTTTCCGGCAGAGCCACCTAATGTCAGAATTAGTAAAAAATGACTTCATAAATTATTTGGTTAGGGATTTTTAACTATTGTTTTTAGATACAGGCAATTCATTTTAATAATATCCTCTGGATAGTTTAAAACTTTGTGCAGTTTGGGGATTTTGTAGGATGACAATCATATGAGTTATATTTGGTTTGGTAAACTTATGATAGATAGTTCCCTTTTAAAATGGATAAACCCAAAAAAAAGATGGACAATACGATCATCAGGCAAAAATTTGGCAGAGATAAAAAAAATATCAATTTTTGTATAAAATCAGTTCATTTTTAAATCATAAACACCTATATTGTTATGCTTTAGCGGTAAATTCGTTAATAATACGTTTATAGTAAAAGCTAACCAAATCCCTATACATCCCAATCTTCTTAAAATTTAATGGAGCAAAAAATCATTGAGCCTAAAAAAAAGATCAAAGAAGGCTTTATCGGCCAGAAACGTATTGTACTTCCGCCAAACATCAGGAAAAAGATCGTTAACAACCCTATTGTTAAAACTTTTTATTTAACGGCAATAGGCCACTACCCCAAGGCGGCCAACCATCATATCGAGCGAAAATCGGGCAGTAAAGATTATATCTTTATTTACTGTACCGAAGGTTTTGGTTACATCAACATCCTGGGTAAAAAGTTGCTGCTTAGTCCCAACGCTTATTACATAATCCCCAAAAATGTGAGTCATCACTATCAGAGCCATGAAACCAGTCCGTGGAGCATTTTTTGGGCACATTTTAGTGGTGATATTGCGGAAAGTATTTTTAACCGTTTTGCCGATGGCAACTTAACACAGGTGCTGGAAATACCTTTTGTGGAGAGCCGTATTAAACAGTTTAACCTGATTTACACCTTACTGGAACAAAGTGTAGATGAAAAGGACATGGAGATCATCAACATTAAATTCCTGAACTTTATGTCGTCGTTTATTTATTATAAAGAGGTAAACCCTGATGTGTACAATACCAACTCCATTAGTAAATCGATCCTTTATATGAAAAAAAACCTGAAGGAAAAGTTTACGGTTGAAGATCTGGCCATCCAGCAAAACTTATCGGCATCACATTACCTCAGGTCTTTTAAACAGAAAACAGGCAGTTCGCCCATTAATTATTTTAACCAGCTTAAAATACAGGAATCCTGCCAATACCTTTATTTTAGCGATATGAGCATTAAAGAAATCTGTGCTGAGCTGGGTTTTTCAGACCAATACTATTTTTCGCGCTTGTTTAAACTGATTACGGGTACATCGCCATCGCGTTATAAAAAGTTGCATAAGCGATAGGTTTTTAACGTTTTCTATCGTTTAACCACAGTGTGCATGGAGAAAGGCACAGAGGAAACAGAGCTGAAAATACAAAGTCCGGGTTAATCCGTGGATCCGTGGCTTTTACGGCAAAGATCCTTCGGCTATGCTCAGGATGAATGACGACAACTGGAAGGGAGTTATTTAGCAAACCCATCAAAAACTCCAATAAAAAAATCGTCATCTCGACTGGAACGCAGTGGAATGGAGAGATCTATCTAAACACATTTCTCCACTACGGTCGAAATGACGATGTAGAGGAAAATAGTGGATTTCGCCTAAAATATCCTCCCCCTTCAAAACTCACAGTGTAATCACTCTTAAAGTGTGTACTTTTTTGATAATAATCAGTGGTAATAATCTGTGCACCTGATTTACATGCCGCTTCGAAGTAAGACCGGTCGTTAGTTCTGGCCTGTTTCGTATCAATATCGGCACGGGTACGGATAATATAACCCTGTTTAACCAATAACGGAATGCCGGGATCTTTTGCATCGTTCCTGAACATGATGGCTGCTTCCGGATTTCCGGGATCGGCATTTGCAAACAGTACACGGCCTTTCAAACTCGGGTGATCTTTGATATATAACGATCGCTTTGCTCCTTGCGCATCGAGCACAAAAATAAATTTTCCCCTAGCCGATTTTAACGTTGGCCAACTGCCCTTCAAAACCGCCTGTTCCAGCGTTTGATATTTCCCCCTTACCTCATCAGGAACAATTAAATGTTTTCGACCTAAACCACTGATGATGGTTTTATCAAGTTCATCAAAAGTGGCTTGTACAAATTTTTCGGGCTGTGTAAAACCGGCTGCCTTAACCGAATCGTCTTTTGCTTCGAGCGTAATAAATACAGGATGATGATCAGGGTGTTGTTCGCTCCATGCCCTGAGCTGGAGCAATACCGCTGTTAATGTAGCGGCATTACTCCGAAAATCAAGGTCAGGTATATGTAGGATCTTAAAACCTGGTGCATTCATTTTGCCTTCTACATCGTAAGCTTTCTGGCTTTTCGCCCAATCCAAACCTTTAGGGTGGCTATATCGCCCACCTTTGGCATCAGCATAAACATCTATCTCCAGGTTGCGCAAACCTAAATCAAGCTGTGCAGGATAAGCGGGATGTTCATAATCCAGTTTACTGGCAGATACGGAATCCTTTTGTTGAAAAATTTTAAACAAAGCAGGTTCAATAGCCTGTTTAAAACTATTGTGAGAGCCGATCACCTGAATTTTGTTGATCGGCAGATCGTCGTCCCCACTCTTAAAAAAAAGAAATACTGTAAGCAATAAACCGGAGCAAAATATACTTTTCATATCGTGGGTTTAATATCCCTGGTTCTGTTTAATCGATTTGGTTACATCAAGCGTTGCCTGCGGGATCGGGAAGATCCTTCTGAACGGTTGTGTAGTCGGTTTCGCACTGAAAGGTAACTCAAATTTCCCAAAACGGATCATCTGTGGTCTTCTCAACAGTTCCCAATACGTTTCGTAGGCAATTTCCTTATAAAGCGTAGCTTCGTTCAGCGAGGTGATTGCTGTACCAGGAGTGCTGCCATAATAAGCCTCACGCTTGCGTGTGGTTCGTAGTCTGTTGATATCGGCCATGGCCTCTGCCATCATCCCCTTACGGAAATAAGCTTCTGCACGCATGGTATAGATTGCACCTAAACGTATTAACGGGATATCTACATTGCTTGTTCCGTTATCAAATTCAGGGTCGAACTCGTATTTAAAACAGCGTGCTCCGCGGTTAATCTCGTTCTGCGCAAACACTGCCTGTGTCGGGTTCGAGAAATTAAGCTCAGGTGTAAAATCCATCCTGGTAGAGGTACTTTTCTCCATCACCAGTTCCGAAACCTTGATCCTGCCATTATCGGTCATTTCAAAACCGCCGCCGGTGGTTAGCTTGGGGCCATACTGCTGACCAACCATAATACCCCTGTTAAAGTGGAACCATGGCAGGTTGCTGCTTTTTGGTACGATATCGGTTGCCGGTACACTGCCCGGACCATCGTTGGTAAACCATGTACCATCGGCATACTGGTATTTCTGCGAAAACCTGGGATCATCATGGTTGCCATCCCAGCTGGCATAAAACTGTGGACTGATACAAGCGGCATTGGTACCTCTATTGGCCGGCGATGGACGTTGGTTACGCTCTACACAAACATAAGCAAAGGAGTTCGAGCCATTTCGCAGGTAATCAATCTTCTGTACCACCACAAAAATCAACTCCTGTCCGCCAGAATTCTTGATTGCAAAGTTGTCGAAATAGTTGCTCAGTAAACTGAATTTGCCCGAGTTGATCAATAACGAAGTGTAGCTGATCACCTTGTCCATATCTGTTTCGGCCGTGTTTACCGATTTCTCGTTGAAGTTGAAAGTGGCCGCATAACGATCTTTAAAAACTGCACGGTTGAGGTACATATTGGCCAGTAATCCATAAGCTGCCTCTTTGGTAAACCTGCCGTTGTGGGTAGATTGCTCACCCAGTGGTGCAAGATTTGGGATCAATGCCTCTACCTGTAAAATCAGTTCATCAATTGCAGCGGCGCTCTGTTTCATCTCCAAAGGTGCTTTCTCGTCCATTGGGTCACGGTATGGTGCCTGCCCGAAAAGATCAAGCGTGGTATAGGTATAAAAAGCCAGTAAGCCCTTAGCCTCGGCTAAATAGATTGTTTTTTGCGCAATGCTGCTGTTGGTGATCTCCTTTATAGCAGTGAGCGAGCGGGTGATCCCGTTGGTTAGCATGTTCCAGTTGTCGGTAACGATTGGGTTATTGGCCGCCCAGGTAAACTCGTGCATCGAGCGCCATTTGCCGCCATCGCCCCAGTCGCTGCCGCGTGTGGCCAAAATAGCTTCATCGGTGGTGTATTCCTGTAGGGAGAAAACCGCTCCATGATCTACAAAGGTACCTTCGCCCAAACGGCTATAGGCGGCTGTTAGTGCACCTGCAGGATTGGAAGCACTGCTACCCAGCACCTCATCAAGCACTTTTTCATCAAGCTTGGTACAGCCACCAAAAACAAGCGCGGTAGCAAGCAGCATTGTGTTTTTTATATTGAATATGTGATAGTTTTTCATTTTTATTATAGTTTTAAGGTGGCACCAAAAATAATTGTACGTGCAGTTGGATAGCTGGTATAATCGATACCGATTGACTGGTTACCATTTGCTGCCTTCGGACTGTTGATCAATGGATCGTAACCGCTGTAATTGGTGATGGTGAACAGGTTTTGCCCGGTAACATAAAGACCTAGGCCCTGTAACCAGCTCAATTGTTTTACTTTGATGTTGTAGCCCAGCCGTACCGAATTTAACCTAATGAAATCAGATTTCTCCAGGTATAATGACGACAGTTGCGGAGGGTTGGCCGGGTTGGCGCCCATGTCAAAATAATGTCTCGATACATTCCTGTCGGATGCAAGGTTATTGATGTTTAATGCATTCAATCCGGTGTTGTTCACCAGGTAAGCACCCGTCTGTCCGATGATAGAGAATGAGAAGTCGAAGTTCCCGTAGCTCATTTGGCTATTCAGTCCGTAGGTAAAGGTAGGAATAGCACCCTGGAAGATCACCTTGTCATTGTTGTCGATCACCCCGTCGCCATTTACATCCCTGAAGGTATTATTGCCCTTGCTATCAAAACCGGTGTGTTCCAGCATAAAGAAAGAGCCCGCAGCATACCCGTTTCTGTAAATGTTAGCCGTTACGCCTGATAAACCTGGCCCCGAAATGGTACCCGAAAGGATCTCCGAAATAGGGAGGTCTTTTACCTTATTGCTCAGGGTTGCACCGTTAACATCAACATTCCAGTTAAATTTACCATTGCTAATCAGTTTCGAGCCGAGCATAAATTCAAGCCCCTTGTTCACAATTTTACCACCGTAGTTTCCGTCGAGGTTTACCCAGATATCATTTGTAGGACTCAGCACCGGTGCAGGGATGTTAAGGATGGCATCGGTAGTGGTTTTATTGAAATAATCCAAGGTACCGTAAAGTTTGCCTTTAAAGAGTTCAAAGTCCAAACCTACGTTGTACTGCGTAACCACCTCCCATTTAAGATCGGGATTTGGTGTCCTGATTACGTTGATACCGTTAACCAATGCAAGGTCGCTGTTGAGGTAGTAACCTTGGGCAGGCGAAAGTGCATAACTGGCCTGTGTAAGTTTGTTCTGCACCTCCTGGTTACCCGTTTGGCCCCAGCTTGCCCTTAGCTTCAATTCGCTGATAACAGGGATTTTTTTAAGAAATTCTTCCTGGGCAATGTTCCAGCCCAATGCGAATGAAGGAAAGTAACCGTATTTATTGTTTTCGCCAAAACGGGTAGAACCATCGGCACGTACTGATGCGGTAAACAGGTATTTATTGTCGTAAGCATAATTTACCCTCGAGAAATACGACTGCAATTCGTTGATTTGTGCAAACCCTGTTACCCCGTTTTGTGTACCTGCATAACCCGGATTGTTCTCTGGCAGGATACCCACGCTTTTGGCAGCTATACCATTTAAACTGAAACCGGTTCCACTTCTTTCGAATTTCTGGTAAGAGAAACCAGCGATGGCTTCGACCTTGTGTTTACCCGTAAGCAGGCTGTAGTTTAGGTAATGCTCCATCAAAGTGCTCTTCGAATCGAGGTTGTTTTGTACATATCTTCCGCTTGGGTTCAGGTCTGTGATGTTGGGGAAAATGGTGGTGCTACGTTTGCCCATCGAACGGTCGAGGCCTAAATTGAACTTGTACTCCAGCCCTTTTACAATCCTGAAGGATAGATCCATGTTACCCAGCACCCTTAAGGTACGGGTACGGTCGCGGTAAATATCCAGCAGATAAGCCGGGTTATAATGTGCATTGGCATTGAAGTTGGTAAAATTTCCATTGTTATCGTACACCGAACGCGTCGGGTTAGACATCAGTGTTTGAATGATTAGCTGGCCGTTAGCGCCGCCATCGTCGCTCGTAGGCACACCATCGTCGCGGGTTTCGCTACCGGTTAGGTTGATGCCGATTTTTAAACGTTTGTCATCAAGAAAAGATTCGTTGGCGTTGATCCTGGCCGAGGTACGCTTAAATTCACTGTTCCTTACAATCCCTTCCTGGTCCATCTGCGCTGCAGAAACATAATAGTTACCAGTATTGGTGGCCTTCGAAAAGGATACCGAGTTGTTTAAAGTTTTTGCCTGGCGATAGATTACATCCTGCCAGTCGGTATTGCCACCATGATCGAAAGCTTTATCCTTGATTGCCGCACGGTATTCATCGGCACTCAACAGGTCGAGTTTGTGTGCAATATTAGAAAGCCCCAGGTACGAATCGTAGGTAAAGCTGCCTGCACCTGTTTTACCCTTTTTGGTGGTTACAATTACCACACCGTTTGAACCACGGGCACCATAAATCGCTGCCGCAGAAGCATCTTTCAGTACGGTAATCGACTCGATATCGCTTGTATTCAGGAAGTTTAGCGGATTTTTAGCTTTTGATGAACCAAAACCCACGTTAGAACCGCCCGGGCTCACATCATCGTTGGTTAAAGGAACTCCATCCACTACGAAAAGCGGCGTACTGCCACTGCGGATAGAACCGGTACCGCGGATGGTTACATCCACACCACCTCCGGGTTCGCCACTGCTGGCCACCACCCTTACACCGGCGATCTTGCCTTGTAGCAGGTTATCGGCAGAGGTTACCACACCCTGCCTGAAATTGGCCGCATCGAGCTGGGTAACCGAACCGGTAACGTCCTTTTTGGCCTGTTTACCGTATCCTACTACCATTACCTCATCCATCATAGAGGCATCGGGATCGAGTTTGATATTGATTACATCGGCATTAGCGGCCACAATTTTTGTTTTGTAACCAATAAAGGAAACCTCGAGGGTTTTGCCCTTCACATTGTTCAGTTTGAACGCGCCTTTTAAATCGGTTGATACGGCATTGCTGCTGTTCTGTTCCTTTACGGTAGCGCCACTGAGTGGTTGGTCCGTTTCGTCGGTAACTCGCCCAGTAACGGTGCGGCCGGCCTGCTGTGCGGAAACGGCATAGGATGCCGCCATCATCAGCATACACAGCATCACCTTCTGGAAAAGATGGCGCGGTAACCGGAGTTTAAGAGAATAAAATCCTTGCATAGTTTTAATAGTTTGGTTAGATTGGTTGTTATTTTTATTTAATTTTTAAACACTATAAAACCGACCGGTCGTAATCATTGCATTACAACCGGCATTTTATAGAATACCGTTAAATAAGTTAGTTTCTTTTAAAAACCGCTAAAGCGACACAGTAGCGGGCAGGTATTTCGCAATCAGATCTTCATAATATGGCTTCAGTTCGCTTACAACAGGGGTTTTCGGGCTTTTTGAATAAAGATCGTAAGGGTTAAATTTATCTACCCATTTAAACATTTCCTGGTCGTGAGCATTAAGGATGTGGTCATAAGCCTTCTCACGGTGCTGCGAATAAAAAGAATGGTACCTGATCATATATAAAGCAGGCTCAGGAAGATAGTTTTTGGTTAGTTGGTAAAGATATTCATCATGCCCCCACGACATGTGGATATTATCCAACCCGCATTGGTGGCTATACACACCATATCTGGTATTGTATCTTTCATCATGGGTATCGGGATTGGCAGCAAAAAATTCGGGAAAAACAATCTTATCAGAGAACTTGCAGCCCACGGGGAACGAATCGCCCACCACATTCCATTGCGGTTCGCCAAACAGGCAAAGCACTTTACCCAGATCGTGGATAAAACCGGTAAGCACAAACCAATCAGGGTGGCCATCTGCTCTGATCGCCTCGGCTGTTTGCAATAAATGCTGCAACTGATCGAGCGAAATATCAGGATCAGAATCATCAACCAAAGTATTCAGGTACTCCATAGCCTGCCACCAGGGCATTTCCTTTTTATCAAACTTTAAAAAGTTCTCCTTTTTGGCCAGCACGTTATCGTAAGTTTGATACTTGTGGTTTAAACGGTAAAACTCCCGCACGGAATCTATTTCCGGACTGTCGTAATTTCTAAACTCTTCTTTTGCCTTAGCGGGGGTACCTGGTTCGGGATATCTTTTTAACACATCATCTTCCCAAACATCAAGACTAGAAAGCGGGTTCATTTTTTCATTTTTTGGTGTTTTCATAACATTATGTTTTTCATGGGTATAAAATCGTTTATAAGATTGTTCATTACCAGAATACCGTATACAAGGCAGCAAGAATACCACAGATGAGTACTGAACAAACAATAAATGAAGGGCTAACCTTAAACATTTTGCTATCTACTTCAAGTCCCTGCGGGTTATTTTTGCTTTTCGGATCGAGAATGGTAATCAGGAACATCAATACCAAAATAATGCAGAAAACCCAGCTCATGCGGTGTAGAAAGGGGATTGGCGCCATAATTCTATGGGTAATTTCGGGCAGAAATTTAAACAGCGTAGATAAAGGAATGGTTAACAAGGCTGCCGTAAGTGCTGCTTTAGAGGTGGTTCTTTTCCAAAAGAAACCCAACAGAAAAATGGCAAATACCCCGGGGGAAATAAAACCTACATATTCCTGTATAAACTGGTAAACCTGATCGAAACTCCGCAATGCGGGCGCAATAACAATGGCGATTAATGAAGCAATAATAATCGACCATCGCCCAACATTTACCAGGTGTTTTTCGGAAGCATCCTGTTTAATGTATTTTTTATAAATATCGAGCGTAAAAATAGTGGCAATGCTGTTACATTTACCTGCAAGCGAGGCTACAATTGCCGCTGTTAATGCCGCGAAGGCCAAACCTTTCAATCCTGTTGGCAAAAGGTTCATTAAAATCGGGTAAGCGTGATCGGGCTTTACATTACCCGCGGCATCCATCATTTCTTTATGAAAATAGCCCTGTTGCCAAAGTACATAAGCACATATACCGGGTATTACCACAATTACGGGGATGAGGAGTTTTAAAAATGCGGCGAAAATTAAGCCCGAACGTCCGGTTTTTAAATCGGCCCCCAAAGCCCTTTGTACAATGTATTGGTTACAGCCCCAATAGTTAAGGTTGTTGATCCATAAACCACCGGCCAACACCGCCAGCCCGGGCAATTCGCTGTAAAATTTATCTCCTTTTGAAAAAATCATATGGAAGTGATCGTTTGCCTGGCTTTTCAACACGGGCAGGGCCTCTAATACGGTACTTAAATGAAATTTATCGCTCACCATATTAAGGGCCATGTAGCAGGTTACCAAACCGCCAACCACCAGTACGAGCACCTGGATCACATCGGTATAACCGATTACTTTCATCCCACCCAGGGTAATGATCACTGAAAATACAGCCAGTGCAATGAGGCAAACGGTAAAGGATACGCCTGTAATGGTTTCTACCGCAAGGGCACCCAGAAAAAATATGGAAGTAAGGTTTACAAATACATAAACCAATAGCCAAAATACCGTCATCAATGTACTCACTGTATTATTGTACCGCTGAGACAGGAACTGGGGCATGGTATAAATCTTATTTTTAAGGTAGATGGGTAGAAAAAATACTGCTACAATGATGAGGGTTGCAGCCGCCATCCACTCGTAGCTGGCAATGGCCAAACCCATAGCAAAACCAGAGCCAGACATGCCGATAAAATGTTCGGCCGATATATTGGAAGCAATAATAGAAGCACCTATGGCCCACCACGTTAACGAACCCTCTGCCAAAAAATAATCTTTGGTATTGGTACTCGCCGCTTTTTTACTCGAATATACCCAATAGCCGTAAGTGGCTATGACAATAAAATAAATAAAAAAAACGACATAGTCGGTTAATTCCAGATGATTCATGTGATGTTAGCCTAAATCAACCCGTCCCTTGATGGTGTCGGATTAATTGTTTTATATTTGGTTACAAGAGAAGCGTTAAAAAGAACATTTCTCTCTATCAAAGCTGTATATAAAATTGTTAAATCGGATACCGAACTGAAATTTTATTTACGAATACGTTTTAGTAAAACGCATCATCATCCTAAATTAAACCTGATAAAGAACCTGTATAAATGAGGCAGAATGTTACTGTAAAAACTTTAGCCAAAGAATTAAATATATCGATTGGAACGGTGTCAAAAGCCCTTAACGACAGCTATGAGATCAGCATCGATACGAAGCAAAAAGTTTTGGAACTGGCCAAAAAATTAAAATACGAACGCAACCCGGCAGCGAGTAACCTCCGCAGCCAGAAAACAAAAACCATTGCGGTTATTATCCCGCAGATTGCCAATAACTTCTTTTCGCTGGCCATTAACGGCATCGAAGAAATTGCCCGGAAACGTGGATATCATGTGCTCATTTACCTTACACATGAAAATAGCGAAACGGAAACTGCCTTTACCGAAAGCCTGTTGAGTGGCCGCGTGGATGGAATACTGATCTCAGTTTCGAGCAGCACCGAAAACCTGGAGCATTTTAGGGAACTGGTGAAGAAAATCCCTCTTGTATTTTTCGACCGTAGCATTGAAGATATTGACGCAATTAAAATCACTGCTGATGATTATGAAAGCACCTACGATGCAACAGTACACTTGATTAATAACGGATGCAAAAAAATAGCCTACCTCTATGCTTTAAACTGTTTAAATACGGGCAAAAGGAGGATCGCCGGTTACCGCGATGCGCTGAAAGATCATCAACTGGAATCGGGCGAAAACCTGATTGTAAACCATAACAGCGATGAAGACCTGAATTACGAGAACATCAAAAACCTGATCGTCAACCAGAAACCAGATGGTGTGATTTCGTCTATCGAAGAGCTGGCCCTACCCTGCTATTATGTTTGCAATGAACTGGGTTTAAAAATCCCGAACGACCTTAAAATCATCAGTTTTTCGAATTTGAGCACAGCTCCGCTGCTAAACCCTTCTTTAAGTACCATTACACAACCTGCATTTGAAATTGGCAGGGAGGCAGCTGGATTTCTGTTTAAGATATTGGATAAAAAACCATTTGATATGGATGAGATCCCCAAATTAAAATCGACCTTGATTAAAAGGGATTCTACAGGACCGTTGTAAGGGAGTTGTTGCGTTTTTAACCGCAAAGAACGCTGAGGACGCTTTTTTTTACCACCGAGTGCGCAGAGATCCTTCGACTACGCCTCAGGATGAAAATTTAATAAAACGGGCGTCATCCTTACCTAAACGCAGTGGAGCGGAGAGATCTATCTCGATAGATTTGAAATTTAGATTTCTCCACTACGGTCGAAATGACGATTTAGCCGGAAAACATTTCGCAATTGGTTCCCGCTAATTTCACGGATCGCCGCAGAATCCAGTCCATTTCCCATCTTACATTTTCCATCTTACATTTTCCATCATTTAACCACTGAGGGCACAGCGTCGGGTGTATTAACAGGTGGGTGAAGTGAAGTGATCGTCATCCCCAGAGGTCAGTTTTTTTAAAAAAAAGGAGCTGGAATAGGGGCCTAAGTATGGTCATTGTGAAGCCGATTTTTAATCGGGCGAAGCAATCTAATACGCTCGCTAGTAGCGATAGTTGTAAGATAGCTTCGTATCTGGTATCCGATAGCTATCGGACGACAACCGATTTTTGGAATCTGTTCTTGACCGAAAATTGAAACACAATAAGCTTTAAGTAATACTAAATGTTTACCATTCTTTAAACATATTAACTTATATAAAGTCCAAATGGATTGAAAGCTCTATCTTTCGATCTTCAAGTGATCAAATAACAAAAATATGTTAAACCGATTATTACCATTCACAATCATCTCAATTATTTTTTCGGCTTGCGTACAAAAAGATATAAAGCAATTTGTAACAGAAGATCGCGTTGATATTAGGACCATATCGCCAGATTCGACTGATTTTTCTGAATTGCAGGCCATTGGAAAAGCAATTGGCGATTCGAGAATAGTGATGTTAGGCGAACAGGACCATGGTGACTCACCAACTTTTCTAGCGAAAACAAGATTGGTCAAATATCTTCATGAACAGAAAGGATTTAATGTTTTGGCCTTTGAGAGTGACTTTTTTGCATTAAATGAGGGCTGGGATCGACTGGAAAAACACAAGTCTAAAATTGATCCTTTTCTTTTAAACAACATTTTTAGTATATGGACCAAATGTAGTTCCTGTGATGATCTGTTGAACCATTATGTACCAAAAACTTATAGAGATAAAAAGCCACTTATCATATCTGGTTTCGATAATCAAGTACATGGGCTTTACAGCGCCACAAATTTGAAAACATTTATTGACAATTATCTAAAAGGGAAAAAGATAAACTACGCAAACAGTGAAAAATATAAAATAGATTTTATTTCCTTTATCGATTCAATAAAGTATAATAAAAATCTTCAAAAACAGCGAAATTTTAAGGAAGCATTACAACAAATTAACAGTGAACTTTCCGTATCTGATACAACGGCTTTTGAAATCATGCTACTTAAAAGCTTAAAGGCCTTAACGGAAAGTGAGATTTCTTTTTTAAGCAAAAGCAGTAATTACTCAGAAATTAGAGATAAACAAATGGCTGAGAATTTAAAATGGCTGTTAAAATACAAGTTTCCAAAAGAAAAAATAATTGTTTGGGCGCATAATGCGCATATCCTTAAACACCCCGAACTAATTAAAAAATCGAAATGGAATAATTGGACTGTGATGAAAACGATGGGCAGTTTTTTTACAGCAGATCAACACCTTAACGAACAAACTTATATCTTAGGTTTTAACTCCAGAATTGGAACCTCCGGTATAGTTACTATCGACAAAAAGTTTACTATAGAGCCACCAGCGAAGAACAGTTTCGAAACCTGGATTCCTGAAACTGTACCCTATTCTTTTGTAAATTTTAAACAGTTTCGTGAAGAAAATCCAGGTAAAAAAAAACATTTTCTGATGAAGGGTGTGTACCATTTTACTGATTCTGCATCGTGGACTGATATTTACGATGGTATTTTTTATATTCGGGAGATGTATCCTTGTGCCTCAGTGGTTAAATAAAATTTGCAACCAGGCCTCTTCAACTTGCAATAAGACGCCTTTAGTCCAAAACAACCCACGAGATCAAACAATTCCAAAGTTTGATTTACCTATCCCACCACACCCTTGCCGTAAGCACATCGCCACCAGCTATCCTGGCCACGGCATCTTTATAATTTTGGGGGTTATTAAGAATCTCAGTTGAGAGGTAGATCATGCGGCGGGGAATGGTTCCATTGGTAACATTGCCTTTGTAGTTTACCGGAATAAGTTTGGGGTAATCGCTCCTTTTCCAGTTTAACCAGGCTTCTATAAAATTAAAATTGGTACCAGTAGTTACCCAGTATTGCGTATTAATGGCACCAAATGCTTTCTCGGTGCTGCTTTCATCAAGCGGGTTCTGGTTTACAAAAGTGGCAATTTTGTTGGCATCGATCGCAGCCAGAGGATCCAGTTGCGCCAACGACTGTATGGCTCCGGTTAATCCATTGGTATAATGCTCTTTCGCCATGCCATCCACATTCCAGCCCCTCACCTTTGCTTCGGTGAGTAGAAATTCAGTTTCGGCATAAGTGAGGATAAAAATGGGCCCACCCAATTTAAGGTATACTTCCGTGCGTGGCCTCGAGTATTTACCCAATGGCGCAAAATCACTCCCACTACCCGTACCACCAGGATAGTTGGGCGAGCGACTGATATCGGTTGCCCCGCCCTGCAAGTCATATCCATTTGGCATACCCAATTGCACACCGGCATCGTTATTTCCGTTCAGGTTCTGATCTGCATTTTTAGCCAATCCATCTTTTGGTACTTCACCGATAACACCTAATCTTGGGTCGTTCGTGTTTTTTAACTGATCGATCAACGTTTTGCTCCAGCGTACCTCTAGGTAATCAGAATAGGTTCTTAAGGCAAGCGAGGTTCCGTTCTGACTGTTAAAAGAAGAAGCATCAGTTAACATGATTGCGTTATCATTAATACTTTGGAAAGTTTTTCCTGCTGCTTTTTCAGTCCAGATTCTTGCTTTTTCGGGATCAGCCCTGGTTAAGCGCATCGCTACCCGCAGCATTAACGAATAACCAAATTTTTTCCATTTATTGATGTCGCCTTTATAAAAAAGATCGGCTGTAGGACCAGGCTTTTCAGTATCCAGTTGTTGGATCGCAGCATCAAGATCACTCAGCATCTGTGAATAAATATCTTCCTGGCGGTCGTAAACAGGGTATTTAATGCCTTGCATGGCTTTAACGGCTTCGCTATAGGGCACATCACCATAGGTATCGGTAATGCGTTGCAAAACCAGCACAAACATGATATCGCCAATTGCAATGAGGTTTTGATAAGCTACAGGATTTTTTAACCTGGCCAAACGCTGCATCTCCCTGATATAGGAGGCATCCATATAACCCTCGTCGAAAATACGGCCCTGGTAATCGGTAAAACTGCCAACATTAATATATTTATCGCCATTGTTGTAATAATAATAGCTGGAGGCCAGCAATTGCATCATGGTGCTTTGGTACAATAACTGGTAATATCCTAAGTTGCCATATTTTAACTGCGCCTGTGCCAACAAACTGTTCGGATCGTAATTATTTTCGGTAAGTTTGGTCGGATCGGTATTAATTTCATCCAGCTTTGCTTTAGAGCAACCGTTTAACAAAAACAACAAGAGTAAACCCATTAAAGACACCTTCTTTCCCATCATCCTACTTGAATTTAAAATTAAAATTAATCCCAAAAGTTCGTGTTGCCGGCAGCGAAGCACCTTCTATCCCTGCATAACCTAAGGTAGGCGAAAACTGTGATTCAGGATCTACATTTTCACTGTATTTTAACAGCGTAAACAGATTTCTTGCTACCAGATCAATCCCCACACTGCTAAAAGGGCTTCTTTTTAAAAAATTGCTACTAAAAGTATAACCAAGTGTGGCCTGCCTCAATTTAATAAAACTGCCATTAAGCACTGATAATGCTGAAATATTGGTTGCCAGCTCCGGATAATAAGCATAAGCAGGCACATTGATGGTATTTTGCTGTCCATTTTCCAAAACGCCATCCGCTACAATCCCGGTTTCCCGGCCAACCAGGGTAGCCTTGTTTAAGCCCTGCACATAGCTGTAATAAGCGGTTGCGGAAAGTATTTTATTGCCAAAACGGTAATCGATCAAAAAAGAAAAACTGAACTGTTTGTAGCTAAAACTATTCGTAATGCCACCATACAAAGTGGGCATGGTACCGCCCATGGGAATAAAATTACCCCGTTTGGGTATCCCGTCTGAACCGATGATTACTTTTCCATTGGCATCGCGTAAATAATCATAGGCCATAATCTGCGTTATCGGTTTACCTACCACCAATGCAGTATTGGCATTTAAAGGCCTGTAAGTCCCCGTTAGTGTATAATTGCTATTTCCATCGATAGAGAGCAGGGTATTTTTCACCTTGGTAACATTCAGGTTGATCTGCCATTTACTGCTCGAAGTGAGTATTGGTGTATAACCCAAAGCCAGTTCAATCCCGGCGTTACGGGTTTCGCCAAGGTTAACATACGCGGAGGTAAAACCAGTGGTAACCGATTGTTTGGCATTGATAATTTCGTTGTGGGTAAGGCGGTTGAAATAGGTAAAATCGATATTCAAACGGCTATTGAAAAATTTAAGATCAAGGCCGGCCTCTATTTCGTTTAGGGTAAAAGGCTTTAAATTGTAATTGGGCAGATCGCCTGAAAAACCACCTACCAGCACACCGTTTACCTGATTATCTACCGTATAATAAATCTGTGTGGTGTAAGGCACAATGGGTTCGCCACTGGTTTTGGCAAAATCAAGCCTCAATTTACCAAAATCGAAACCTTTTAGTTTCAGCAGGTCAGAAAAAATGAAACTGCCTGATACCCCCGGTACAAATATACCGCGGTTATGGGCAGGTAAAGTAGAATAGATATCGTACCGCCCCGTAACCGAAAAATTAAGAAAACGTTTATAGCTCAGATCGGCAGTATAATAAGCCGATTCGGTTACGATTTTTGATACTGCCAGGGTTTTATTACTGGTAATCAGGTTTTCGGGCACATACAGATAAGGAATTTTAAATTGCGATCCTTTTAGCTTTTCGCTGTTTCCCCTTCGTTCGCGATAATTGGCACCTATTGAAAGTTCGAAGTTCAGTTTATCGCTTAAATCGTGTGTGGCGCTGAATAAAATATCACTATTCAGTTCTGAAGTATGGTTTTGATCGTAAGCATTTATACCACCCTGCCGGTTAATAGAAAAAGCTGTTCCGGTGGGCAGAATACTCACCACTTCATCCTTGCTCGAATCGTAACCTATACGACCTTGAAATGCAGCCCAGCTGGCCAGCTGGTATTTCAAAACAGCCGAGGTGATGTAACGGTTCCTTTTGGCATAATCGGCCTGTTTGTTCATCAGAAAATAAGGATTGGTTTTATATTCATCAGGATTCCAGCGGCTTTCGAAACCTGTTCCTGCATCAAAACCGGGTGCAAGGATCGATTGATCCAAGCTGGTAGCCAGTGCAGAAATACCATAATTGGCATTCAACGGACCATCGCTCAGATAACTTTTGTTCTTATTATTTTCGTAAATGTAATTTCCGGTGAGGCTGAGCGATAACTTATTACTTAGGGCCACTGTACCATAAAAATTAAAAGTTTTACGGTTTAGAGCACTATTGGTTAATAATGAACTATAATCGAGATTGGATGCCGAAACGCGGTAATTATTCCGGTTATTGCCCCCAACAAGTGATAAGGTATTGATAAAAGCCGGAGCCGGGCGGTAAAAAGTCTGAATGTTGTTTTTAACCGGGCTATAGGGCCGCAAAGAACCGTCAACCTGCGGACTCAGCTTCCCGTCCATCACTTCTCCCCAGCTCAATAAACTGGTAGAAATGGCATTATACTGATCGGTAGGCCGTTTATTCTGCGCCCCCTGACCATAAGTATATTGAAAATCGGTGGCATTTACCGGAATATCAAAAGACAAGTTCGTATTGTATTCCAGTTTTGCCCTGGTGCTTTCTCCGCCACTCTTCAGGTTAATTAGAATTACGCCATTTGCTGCCCTGGCGCCATACAAAGCCGAAGCAGCCGAACCTTTCAGAATGGTAATCGTTTCAATATCATCCGGGTTGATGTTACTGATGCCATCACCATAATCGGCCCCTCCGTATTCATTTGCGCTTCCCCTGATGCTGTTATCAATAGGCACGCCGTTTACAATAAACAAGGGAGAAGCGGCCGTCATGCTCGAAACCCCACGGATGAGTACACGTGCAGCAGATCCCGGTCCACCGTTTACACCCGTAATATTAAGTCCTGCTACCCTACCCTGCAAGGCCATTATCATATTACTTTCTCTCGCCTTGGCAATCGATGATCCTTTAATGGTGGTTAGGGCATATCCCACTTTCTCATTGTCTTTTTCAATGCCCAGCGCCGTAATAACCACTTCTTTTAAAAAACGGACACTATCTGCACCGATTTTCCCTTCGGTATTTTTTCGGATAACAATTAAATTATTGGGCAATACCGAATAAATAAAGCCAGTATTGAGCAGCAATTGCTCAATTACCGTTATCGCTTCTTCATCTTCTACCTTTATGGATAAGTGGTGTTTTGGAATTTTAGATTCGCTGTAGGCAAAACGATAAACCGTTTGTTGCTGTATGGCTTCTATTACCTTTTCGAAACTGGCTTCGTTAAAATTTAAGGTAACTTTGGTTTGCGCATGGGCGCATAGCGGAAAAATCAACCCAATTAATAATATGATCCGCTGCGCAAAATTCATGGCTACAAATATACACAGCTTAACTATTTGTATTAACGGTAGATATACACATTTTTACCCTTTATCGAATAATTGAAATTTTCGATCAGTTTTAACACATTTAATGCTTCGGTAAGGCTTTCTTTCTCAAAATTAGCGGTAAATTCTACTGCTTTAAGGGCTGATTGCTTAAAGTTCACTTTAACACCGTACCAGCGTTCGAAAAGTTTGGCTACTTCATCAAAACGGTTGTTTTTAAAGATCATTTCGTGGTTGAGCCAGGCTGTTTCAATTACTTTATCACCTCCAGAACCGTTAAAAAGCGTTAACTGACTTATACTTCCTTTACCATTGGATAAAGTAAATTTATCATTCGGTTTTAAGATAAAAGTTTGATCGTTATTATTTTTAAGAGAAACAGACACTTTGCCCCTGATTAAAGTAGTTTCGGTAAAAGTATCGTTTGCGTAGGCTTTAACATCAAATTCAGTTCCCAGCACTTTTACTGCAAGCTGCGCCGTGTGTACAATAAAAGGATGCGAAGCATCTTTTTGCACTTCGAAAAAGGCCTCACCTGACAGGTAAACATCCCTCGTATCGGTTTTAAACTGCGCCGGATATTTTAAGCTACTGCCCGAATTGATTTTCACCTTAGAGCCGTCGGCCAATATAATGGTTTTAACTTCGGTGGCCTTGGTTTGTGCATTAATTAGATCAGGTTGTGTGGAGAAAATCATTCTACGGTTATAAACCAGTACCGCAGCCAACGTAATGGCTACAACAGCAGCTATTTTAAACCAGATATTGTACGATTTATTTTTGCTCACAATTAAAACCGGTTGCTCCCGAATTTTAATCTGCGCTTTAACCCTTTCAAAAACGGGGTCAATATTTTCATCTTCAACGGTTTCGGCTTCAAAATAAGCCTGCAGCACATCATGTTCCTTTTTCAGTGCCGGCTCATCGGCCAAAATAGATTTCAGCTCAACAGATTCTTCCGGCGAAATTTCTCCGGCCAATTGTTTTCCAAGCAATTCTGTAAATCTTTGATCTGTCATTTTGTTTATCCGTCCTTTATGATATGTTCCTTTTTATGAGAAAATTGCCTACAAAAAATATAAAAAAGATAAAGTACCCACTAAGATAACCAGCGGGATGATTTTTCCAATCATTTTTTCGTCTGTTCCCCGATCTTTTACATTTAAAGGCTGCAAAACAACACGTAATTTTGCAATCGCCCTAAACAATTGGGTTTGTACCGTCCGCGGCGAAATATTCAACAACTCGGCCACTTCCTTATATTTCATGCCACTTTCTTTAATCAGCCTGAAAACCGTGGCAGCCTGTGGCGCTAAACCTGCAATGGCCCTATCGAGCTGACGGTGCAGTTCTTTGGTTTCGATGAGGTATTCGGGAGTATGCATATTCACCGAAAAATCGTCGCCAGCATCAACTAAATCGATAAACGTAACAGAGGAATTTTTTTTAAGGTATTTAAGTGATTGATTTTTTACTGCAATAAAAAAGTAGCTTTCTGGGTTGTGTATTGCTGTACTTTCTTTACGGTTTTCCCAGCATTTCACAAATACTTCGGTAACAATATCTTCGGCAGCCTGTTTATCCTTTACATAATAAACAGAGAATTTTAGCAGCCTGCTATAGAGAAAGCGATAAACTTGCTCAAAGGATGTAATATCATCTTCGAGACAAATTTTCTTCCATAAAACGACTAGATCTAGCTTAGCTGCTTTCAACTTGGTTAGTTTTTGAATCAAATGTAAGGTAATAAAAAATATTTCATAAAAAAATTCTTGCGGCTGTAGGCAATTTGACAAAAAAAAGGATTCTTCTTTTAGTGCTAATACTCCGGCACATGCCATTTATAGATCTTTAGAAGCTGAAACGATGAATAAAATTAATTATGTACTGGGCATTGATATTGGCGGTTCGCACATTACAGCGGCAGTTCTTGATATGCAGCAGCGTAATATCCTCAAAAACTCTTATACCCGCGATCGTGTTAACTCACATGGCACAACTGAACAAATCATAAAAACCTGGTGCAACACCATTAAAGCTGCTTACAAAAAGGTTAACATCGAAATTGGCCGTTTAGGTATTGCAATGCCTGGTCCATTCGATTACGAAAATGGCATCTCCTACATCGCCGGAAATGACAAATATGCCGCATTTTATGGCCTCAATGTAAAAGAGATGCTGGCCAGCGAACTGCAGATGAGCAGTGATGATATTTTAATGAGTAATGATGCTTCGTGTTTTTTGGCAGGCGAGGTTTTTGCCGGCGAAGCCGGTAACTACACAAACCTGATTGGCATTACTTTAGGTACCGGTTTAGGCAGCGCGGTTTGTACGGATGGGAAAATTACAGATGCCAATTTGTGGTGTGCGCCTTTTTTGGATGGTATTGCCGAAGATTACCTTTCTACCCGCTGGTTTTTAAAACGTTATTACGAACTTTCAGGGATCAACATTTTAAATGTCCGCGAACTTGCGTTGCTTCATGATGAAAGCCCAACTGTACGCAAAATATTTACCGAGTTTAGCCAGAACCTGGCGCTTTTCCTGAAAGATTTTCAACAAAATAATGCTGCAGAAGCCATTGTTATCGGCGGTAATATTGCCAATGCCTCCAGCCGTTTTATTCCTGGTGTGCTTAAATACCTTCAATCGCAGGATATCAATTGCCTGATTCATATTTCTAAACTGAATGAAGATGCCGCATTGGTTGGTGCCGCCGGTTGTTGGGCAGTGCAGGCGAAGGAAAGTGTTGGGAAGATATAAGTTGAGTTCCGGCTGTTTTCATTCTGAGCTTCCGGAGAAGTTGGGACGGGTAGCCGAAGAACCTTTTATAGTCTAAAACGAAAAAACATTTGTCCTTACATACTATCAATAACAAATCGAATAGAAAAATCGGCCGTCATTGTTGAGTAATGAGCTCGCTGCGATCGTTGTAAGATTGCTTCGTTCCTAGCAATGACGATTTATCTTAACCTAACATGCCAACTCCTTTGTTTTTTTCTAAAACTGGCCTCTATCAATGACAGATTTAGAAAATCGGCCGTCATTCCCGCACCTGCCTATCGTATGGACACAATTAATTATAAAGATTCTTTTCCCGCTCTATGCCGCGGCGGCAAGGTACTTTGGGGCGCCAATTACCCAAAGCGCTTTGTCAATCCGGCAATGTGGCTTCTCACCATCCCACGCTCATCAAAAAAACAGCGGCAATTGTTTTGCTTGTTCCTGCTCAATGAAAGTTTGAGTGATATTTTCACAAAACCACTGCGTTTCAGGTTTGGTAGTGCAAGTTGTCCTATTGTGCAACTGTTTTTTTGATCCTTCCGCCACTTGGGATTGACGGAGTTCTTCGGTTAAGGCTGTGTTATTTCAAAGCAAACTAGCATAGTGCCTTATATAGTACCTAAAAGATACGTCCACACGATAGGCCCAGGCGGGAACCACGAAGTGCTCAGCGAAGCTAATCTTAATGCAACCTGCAACCCTTACCAAGGCATTACGATTGCCAGTCGAGCTGGCAATAACGGTTCTACGCACTGTCATCAACACTCCGATGTATTTGAAAAATGTTAACCTCTAACATTGATAAATTCAATAAAAAAATCGTCATTGTGAGGAACAACGACGAAGCAATCTTACAAACACGGGTTTATAGCTCCCGCATTAAGATCGTTTCCGCGAAAGTCTGGACAGGCCGTCGGCTGAAAAAGCCTTCTCAGCAATGATGACTCCTCACAGCCAACATTATGGCACACGTTCCTGGTAAAATGGCTAAGATAGATGATAACGAATCAACCTAACGCATCACGCCTGCTTTCTACCGTATATACAAAACTATCAGCCAGGTAATAGCCTAAATTATATTCAATGGCCCTGTCGCCCTGATCAAAAACATAACGTTTTCTAAAAAGTAACGGGCTTCCCACTTCAACATCGAGTTTCGAGGCAATAAATTTATCCGCAGCTTTCGCGCTTATTTCTTCTTTCGATAAATTGGCAATAACGGAATGATCTTTTTCCAGGATTTCGTACAACGGACGTTTAAAATCCTCATCACCCGTAAGTCCGATCCTGGGGTGAAAATAAGAAATAAAGTAAACAAAAGGCCCTTCGGCTTTCCCCCTTAACCGTTCCAGTTTCAACACTTTTTTATCCGTACCGATATCAAAAAAATGGGCTAATTTCTCATCAGGAAAAACCCAGCTGATATGAAGTTCAAAATTTTTGATCGGAATACCTCTAGCCTGCATTTCTTGCGAAAAACTTAACCAGTTGGTTGCTTTAGAACTCACCGAAATCTCTGCAACTTTTGTTCCTATACCTTTTTTACGGATCAGCAAACCTTCATAAACCAGTTTATTTAGTGCCTGCCTCAGCGTTGTTCTCGAAATAGCCAGCTGTTTGGCCATATCTACTTCATTCGGCAAAAATTTGGTCGCATATTCAGGATCCTTAATCAGGTTGCGCAATAATTCTTCTGCCTGAATGTGTAAAGGCACAGGGCTTTTATGATCGATTGAAAATTTCATTTTTTTTATCATGCATCTCTTTAGGCAACCATAAATGCGAAATGCATCCGAACAAAGATAAAAAAAGCACTTACAAACAGAAATATTATGTAGGTATATGGACTTTAAGTCAAAACCATTTTTCAAATTACTCTTCCTGCAATATTGGTTCCAGTTTAAATTAAAGCCTTTATTTTAATACAAAACAAGAATTATTTTAAAACATTAGGATATATGTACATACATATATACATTTGTTATAAATCAATGATATTGCCCAATTTATGGAAGTAAAAAATAACGTTCGGGAAACACCAGTCATTAATAAATGGAGACAAAGCGGAGAAAGGATTTTGCCCGAAAACATTAAACATTTTAATCAACCGGCCGAAGGTTATAACCTGTACCCTGTACACCCATTGGGCAATAACAAAATAGTTAACGGCTACCCATCATTGGCATCGTGGATTATTGAAAAGAAAACGGTTATAATAGATGGTTATATCGGCGTTTTTTGGGAGGAAATAGAATTTCTTTTACAACAAGAGTTTACAAAAAAGAACGTCAAAGTTAACTGGATTCGCTCATCAGATAATTTGAAATCTACCCCGGAAATTTCACAACTGGTCAATCCCTTTCTTGGTGAAGCCAAAAGCGTTTGGGGCAAAAAAACCACACTTAAACTCGAAGATTTTTTTAGCAGCGGATACCGCTCCATGCAGCCCGATGTTCAATCGGAAGTCAATATTATCATCGGCATGGGCGCTGCATTGATGAACTGGAATGCCCCCGTTATTTACCTCGAAATTCCTAAAAATGAAATCCAATACCGCATGCGTGCCCACTCGGTAACCAACCTTGGAGCTGATGGCGTAACGAGTGCATCAGATATGTATAAAAGATTTTATTTTGTAGATTGGGTAGTCCTCAATGCACATAAAGCTCAAATTCTAAACCGGATTAGCATTGTGGCTGATGTACAGCATCAACAGGCTTTAAACTGGATTGCCGCAAACGACCTGAAAAATGGATTAAAACACATCAGTCAATCTTTATTCCGCGTGAGGCCATGGTTTGAGGCCGGAGCATGGGGCGGCCACTGGTTACAGGAAAACATAGAGGGACTTAATCAAAATGAAATTAATTATGCCTGGTCTTTTGAACTGATTGTACCAGAAAACGGCATTGTATTCGAAAGTGATGGTAACTTATTGGAGGTTGCTTTTGATTTTCTGATGTTCAGCGAGGCTAAATCTGTATTAGGAAAACATGAGCCCGTTTTCGGAACCGAATTCCCGATCAGGTTTGATTTTCTGGATACCATGGATGGCGGAAATCTTTCTGTTCAATGTCATCCTTCACTAAACTACATCAGGGAAGAATTTGGAGAAAACATCACCCAGGATGAAACCTATTACATTTTAACCTGTAAGGATGAGGCTAAAGTTTACCTCGGCTTTCAGGAAGACATCAACCCGGTTGAATTTAACAAAGCTTTAATTACCAGTCAGCACTTTAATCAGGAAATCGACATTGAAAAATATGTGCAGGCGCACGAAGCGAAGAAACACGATCTTTTTTTAATTCCAAATAGCACTGTACACAGTGCCGGAGCCAATAATTTAGTGCTGGAGATCAGTGCAACACCCTACATCTTTACCTTTAAAATGTACGATTGGCTCCGTTTGGGATTAGATGGCCAGCCACGTCCCATTAATATTGAACATGCTTTTAAAAATTTAAATTTCGACAGGAAAGGAAATGCCGTTACACAAGAATTAATTTCAAAACCAAAGGTAATCGAAAAAGGGGAAGATTGGGAATTGATCCACCTTCCTACACACGTGGAACATTTTTACGATGTGCACCGCCTGGAATTCGATACTGAAATTACGGTAAAAACAAATAATGTTTGTCATATATTAATGCTTGTTGAGGGCACAGCCATTAAGGTAAAAGGTACAAATGGGCAGGAAACTGATTTTCATTATGCTGAAACTTTTGTAATCCCTGCAGCAGCCGAAAGTTATACTTTAATTAATACTGGTAAAACAAGGGCTAAAGTAATTAAGGCATTTGTAAAAGATGAAGTGATTTTTGGAGTATAGTGATTAAGCACAGATGAAAATGATGAACACAGATATGTGGTTTTGGACTTTCTGCCGATTGGATAACTTTAGCCAAAATCTAATAAAAATATGCACAGATGCAAAATCTGTGTTTATCTGTGCATCCGTGGCTAAAACAGAATAATAATTTAACCAAATTATAAATTTATGAGTAAGCAAAAAAAAACCAGTGTGCTTTTAATAACGCTCGTAGCATCTTTGGGTGGCTTTTTATTCGGCTTTGATATGGCCGTTATCTCCGGCGTTTTACCCCTGGTGCAAAAGCAGTTTGCATTAAGTGCATCACAGGAAGGCTGGTTCGTATCTTCTGCCCTGGTGGGTTGCATCATTGGCGTAGCCTTCTCAGGAGAACTGAGCGACAGGTTTGGACGAAAAAAACCATTGATTTTAACTGCTGTTCTTTTTGTTGCATCGGCTTTGGGTTGTGCATTATTCCCTGATCTCTCTGGAGTGATTGCTTTCCGGGTTTTAGGGGGAATTGGCATAGGCATCGCTTCAAACGTGGTACCCCTTTATATTTCTGAAATCGCACCAGCGAACATCAGGGGTAGGTTGGTTACCTATTATCAATTTGCACTTACCTTCGGTATTTTAGTCGCTTATTTGAGTAATGCGGCCTTACTAAATGGGATTTCAGCACAACATGTTAACACTTCGGCTTTAAGCAGTATATTTAATCAGGAAGTTTGGCGGGGTATGTTGGGCATGGGTGTACTGCCAGCGGTTTTGTTTTTATTCGGGTTATTGCTCATTCCGGAAAGTCCGCGTTGGTTGATACAAAAAGGAAGAACAGATGAAGGCAGTTCAATTATCAGCAGTATAACGGGACAATCATTAGCCGAGATTAATAAAGATCAGCTTACAACTGAAAATAACAATACTAAAAGTTCTTACAAAGAATTATTTGCACCATCCATGCGTAAAGCTTTGTTAATCGGCATTTTACTCCCCCTGTTCTCCCAATTCAGCGGGATTAATGCCATTATATATTATGGCCCAAGGATACTCGGTAATGCAGGTATATCGTTAAGTAATTCGCTCATCAGTCAAATCATTTTTGGTTTGGCGAATATGGTTTTTACCCTGTTTGCCATCTGGAAAGTAGATAGCTGGGGCAGGAGACCGCTTTACCTCTACGGCACTGCAGGAGCGGCAATTTCATTAATCCTTACCGGTATCTGTTTCTATTTTGGTGCCACCTCAAGTATCTGGCTATTGATCTGCGTTTTGGCATTTCTGGCCTGTTTTGCCTGTTCAATCGGGCCGTTAAAATTCGTGGTGGCCTCAGAGATATTTCCCGGCGCCATACGTGGCAGGGCTTTAGCCATTAGCATTATGGTGATGTGGGTGGCGGATACCATTGTAGGACAAATTACCCCGATTTTGCTCAATAAAATTGGCAGTGCGGGTACTTTTTGGTTCTTCTCTTTTTTCTGTATCGTCGCATTTATTGCTGTTTACAAAATCCTGCCCGAAACCAAAGGAAAATCGCTCGAACAAATAGAAAACGACTGGAAAGATGAGGCTGATAAGCCAGTATTTTTTCATTAACATGATTATATGGATCTGACATCGAACATCAACATTAAGGTTGCTATTTTACTGCTGGTTAGCTTATTTTACAACCCTGTTAAAGCACAATCCGACCGCGATTTGCTGGCTTATGCAGATCCTCGTATTGGCACAGCACACAGCCGCTGGTTTTATTTTACACCGGGGGCTGTACCTTTCGGAATGGCCAAACCTGCTCCATCAACCAATGGATCATACGGCAATAAAAGTGGATGGGAAGCTGTAGGTTATGATCAAAGACATACCTCCATCGAAGGTTTTGCCAATTTTCACGAATTTCAGATCGGGGGAATCGTTTTTGCTCCATCCATAGGCAAGCTCCAAACATTGGCAGGAAGTTTAGAACACCCCGAAACTGGTTACCGCTCTACTTTTGATCACAAAGATGAAATCGCCATGCCAGGTTACTATGCTGTGCTGCTAAAAGATTATAACATTAAAGCCGAATTAACCTCAACCAAAAGGGTGGCTTTTCACCGCTACACCTTTCCAAAATCAAAACAGGCAAACGTTATTTTTGATATCGGGCACCAGCAAGGCGAGAGTGGCGAAGTAAGCGAATCAAAAGTTTACCTCACCCCTGATGGCAAAATTGAAGGTTACGTAATTACACGGCCGGTATATGTTCAAAAATATCAGCCGGGAGCCGATGTAAAAATGTATTTTTCGGCTATTGCAAGTGAAAAACCTATTGCTTTTGGTACTTTTAATGGAGAAAACATTTCAAACGGAGCAAAAAGTACAAGTGGTAAAGGTGCAGGTTTGTACCTTACTTTTTCTACAAATGAAAAAGAAAGTATTACCTTAAAAGCAGGCCTTTCTTATACTTCGATTGAAAATGCCAGGTTAAACTTAAAACAGGAAGCCGCCCTCCTTTCATTTGATCAGGCAAAAGAACAGGCGCTTAATACCTGGGCAAATTATCTCGGAAGAATCAGGGTTACTTCGGCAAATAAAAAGGATTTAACTAAATTTTATACCGGATTGTACCATGCATTATCAGGCCGCGGTTTGGCCAGCGATGTTAATGGTGCTTATCCAAAAAATGATGGTGGAATCGGACAAATTCCACTTGATAAAAACCATATCCCACTGCATAACCATTACAATACCGATGCAATTTGGGGCGCTTTCTGGAATTTAACCCAGCTTTGGGCCATCGCTTATCCTGAGTATTATTCAGACTGGGTAAAAAGCCAGCTATTGGTATATAAAGATTCTGGCTGGCTTTCTGATGGTATTGCGAACAGCCGTTACGTATCCGGCGTAGGAACCAATTTTGTAAGTCTGGCTATGGCATCTGCCTATGCCGCAGGAATAAGGGATTTTGACATAAAAACAGCCTACGAAGCCGCACTTAAAAATGAACTTGGATTTAAAAACCGGCCATTTGGTGCTGGTAAACCAGATTTAGAAAGGTTTTTAAAATATGGCTATGTGAATCATTTAGACTCAGGCACTGGAGCAGATGAAAACTGGAAATTTTCGGCTTCACATACGCTAGAATATGCCTTTAGCTGTTATGCAGTTGGCCAATGGGCAAAACAACTCAATAAAACAGCAGATTACAAACAGTTAAGCACACTGTCAAACGCCTGGAAAACCATTTTCGATCCTACATCTAAATTCATCAGACCTAAAAACGAACTGGGAAAATTCATCTCCGATTTTAACCCTAAAGCAGCATGGAGAGGTTTTCAGGAAGGAAATGCATGGCAATACACTTTTTATGTACCACAAAACCCTATGGGATTGATTGCAGCTATAGGCAAGGATAATTTCAACACCAGACTCGACAGTATTTTCATGGTCTCCGAAAAAAACAAATTTGGTGGCGGTACTACAATCGATGCCTTTTCTGGATTAGAAAGCCTTTATAATCATGGCAATCAACCCAATTTACATATTTCATGGTTGTTTAATTATGCCGAAAAACCATCGCTGACCCAAAAATGGGTGAGAAAAATTTTAGACGATTTTTATGGTACTGAAGGCATCCATGGTTATGGTTATGGCCAGGATGAAGATCAGGGACAGTTGGGTGCCTGGTATGTAATGGCTTCTATGGGTATTTTTGATGTGAAAGGTTTTACCGATGCTACACCAGAAATCGGTTTGTCGGCTCCTGTCTTTAACACCATCCGAATTAAAGGAAATAAAAAATATTTTAGCGGAAAGGATTTTGAAATTGAAACAACCAATCATAAGGGTGAGAGCAGCTATGTGGAGTCATTCTCTCTTAATGGAAAACTGTTGAAAACCCCATTTATGAAATTAAAAGACATTCAGAATGGCGGTAAATTATTGATCCAATTGGGAAAAACGCCAAAAGACGAGTATTGATTATTAAAATAATCGGAGTAGTGTTATGCCAGATGTTCGGGAAGAAATCTCGTAAACTAGGTAAAAGATCACTCCACTCCGCGTTGCTTTGGTCGAGAGACTATTTTTCTATTTTATTCTGTCATTCTGAGCGCAGCGAAGAATCTATTGGATATATTGGCCACTAATTTAATGACCTGTCTTACGTTCACCTGAAACAGGCAGGCTTTGTTCTTTATAGGTTTGAGGGTCTTCACTGTGTTCAGAATTGACAAATTCTATTAATAAAAAAGATTGGATGATAACGGCGATTTAAGCTCAAATGCTGTCATGTTGAGCTTGTCGAAACACCTTTAAAGAGTATTTAACAGGTGCTTCAACAACTTGTACCGATCCTTCCTATCGTGTGGACACATCTTTTAGGCACTCTATACGGCACTATGCTAGCTTGCTTTGAAATAACACAGCCCTTACCGAAGCACGCCCGTCAATCCCCAGGGCCAGGAAAATCAAAAAAACAGGCGTACAGCAATACAAATGGCACTATCAAACCTAAAACGCAGTGGTTTTGTGTTTCATGTTTGCAAAAACTTTTCACCCAGCCCTAACAAACAAAACAATTGCCTCTGTTTTTTTGATGTGTATGGGGATTGTGTAAAAGGCCCATTGCTGGATTGACAAAGCATTTTTGCGTACTTTTGATGCCTTGCGGCATGGGAGCAAATAAAACTAATCTAATATTTGTGTCCACACGATAGGATCCTTCGGGAAGCTCAACATGACAAATCTATATTTATGATACAGCTCTCTTTTATAGGTTAAATTTACCCTCTACCCTATTTTTTCTTCTCCAGCTCTGTTATGGCTGTCCATAATACACCGGCTTCGCCTCTAAAACTTGAAGAACCCATTGGTTTATTATCAGGTGTATACCATTCGTAAAAACCATTATTTTTAACTACCCTGGCGAGCATCGGTGCCAACGCCTCTTTAGCTTCTGTTAATAAGCTATAGCGGACAAGCTGGGTAACCATCCTGCCTCCAAACCAGGTCCAATCGCCGCCATTTTGGTAAGAATATGGCCCCATACCCTTATTTTCGAAGGTACCTAAAGGATATACAGGATAAATGGTAAGGCCGATAGTTGCTGCATGCGCATCTGCCACATTTTTTTGCATTTTCTGATAAGCCTCTTTCACTTGTTTTTTGGTTAACAAGCCCGCTTCAATAGCAACAGCCGTACCGCCATGATAATAGATTTTCGATTCATCAAATGATGGAGGAAAAGGCGATCCGTTTAAATAAATATGCGGGATATATTTTTGCGCTTTATCATCCCATAAATATTTGTTGATATTTTGACGGATACTTTTATACACCGCTTTCCATTTACTAACCTCACTGGCATTTAAATCTCCAATCGTGATAAAATCATTTATGGCTATTAAAAACATGGCGTTATCATAAATATCAATCGACCGGTGGGTATTTTCATCTATCACAACACCCCAGCTATGCTCTGGCTGTACATCGCCCCAATCTACAGTGGTTGCACCCCAGAGTAAGCCATATTTTTCATTAAATCTTTCTTTCAACAGAAAATCCAGCGCCCTTTCCATCTGTTTTTTAACCGTTAAACCTGCTACTTTATCCGTTAAAATACTCTTATCACCCGTACTGTGGATGTATTTCGCAACAGCCTGAATTAACGAGGTTTCCTGATCGGTTTCCACTGTGTTTTTATGTCCGAGATACTCAGGTGCCAGTTCAGATTTATAAAATTTACCATATATAGTGGCTTTGCTTGCCGGGATATAACCGTCCAAAATACCTCCATCTGCTTGCTGAAACTGAAAAAATGTAATCAGGTGTTTTCTAATCAGCGATTTATCGTTCACCTTACAACTCAACTTAATAAAAGTATTTAAATCCCTGATCCAAACTTCGCCATAGCCATCACCAGCAGTAAAACCTTTTTTAATCAGTTCTTCTGCCATGGTTTTCACCTTGTTCATCACTTCCGGCTGTATCTGTTTTTGTTCTTTTGAAGGATTCTCAATTCCTTGCGCCAGGCAAATGCCAGGTAACGCGAATGTGATCAGGGCTGCTAATGCAATATTCTTATTCATATGGATGATGTGGTTAAATCTAATCATTGGGATTTAATATGAGTGGAAGCTATTTTTGGTTAGTATATGTACAAACATATACACATTAATTTAAATTACAAATATTTCATTATAAATATTTGTAATGATTTAACTTTTATCATAATCCATTTACTCAACTGATTAAAAGCGTTTTAATCCCTATATACACTTTAACCATTTTTAATTTTGATTTTAACTTTAAGCGCTATATGTTTGTACATACATAATTAATTTAGTCGTAAAAAAGATATTTATGATCAGCTACAACAAATTAGTTTAATTAAGCCCTATCAGATTCATTAACATGAAGAATTTTAAAGTTTTATTAATGCATTTGCTTTCCGCAACAATCATCTCCCTGATCTTTCCTGCTTTAAGTACCGCTCAAAATCATATCATCTGGAAAATAGGAGAAAAAGACAATAAAACAGACGGTTTTGCATTGGCGCCTGGCCATTATCAACAGTTTTTAGCACAGGATTTTGGCTGGGAAGACCGCTATTACCTGGTTGGAAAATCAACACCGAATCAAGATTGGCCCTATGTGTTGCCGGGTACGGCAGATGGCTGGGCCGGTACGGGTCCTACTTCGGGTATCCGTTCGCACCAGTTAAACGTACTATTTGATTTAAAACCTTTTAAACCTGCAGAAAAGTTTGAGTTGATTACCGATATATTGGCATACAATGGGAAAAAACCGCCATTATTTAAGATCACTGTTAATGGAAAAGATTTTAAATTCCGCCTGCCTGCCAACGAAAAAGACAAGGGAATTTATGGAGATACGGACAATTTAACGGCAGAAGCGTATAAAATCGACATTCCGGCCGGTTTGTTACAGCGGGGTGGCAATACCATTAAGTTCACCATATTAGAAGGCTCATGGCTGGTATTTGATGATGTTAGACTGGAAGGAAAGGCAGAAATCCAGCCCCTGGTATCAAAAGATGTATATGTTAGAAATGTAAAAGCAGCAGATTATACCCTTTCCAAAAATGGAATTAAAATACAACCTCTGCTCGTTGATATTGAACACCTGGCCAATAACCCTGCAATTACCATAAAAATTAACGGAAAAAATGTATTAAACACCCAAGTTGATACTGGCCGTTATGTATTGGAAGCGCCTATGCCTGTAACCAGCCGGCCTGAAAAAATGGTATGGCAGGTAATATCTGCAGGCAAAACGATTGCCGAAGGTACAGTGATGGCTTCAAATCAACCCCTGAAAACCAGTGCGGGTTATGCCGACACAAAAATCGGAACGGCGCACTCCCGGTGGATGATTGCCCCAGGCCCATGGATGCCATTTAGTATGGTAAAATTAAGTCCCGACAACCAGAACCCAGGATGGATGGCAGGATATGACCCTACGGTTGAGAGCATTGGCACTTTTAGCCATATCCACGAATGGACAATGGCCGGACTGGGAATGATGCCCGTAAATGGTGAAATTAAATATCAGATTGGATCGCAGGAAAACCAGAATGATGGTTACCGCTCAGCTATTGATAAAAATAGCGAAGAAGCACCTATAGGATACTATAAGGTAATGCTGAAAAAGTATGGCATTAAAGCAGAACTAACTTCATCCACCCGATGTGGCTTTCAGCGATATACTTTTCCACGATCAAAAGATGGTCGTGTAATGATCGACTTAAAAGTTCCGGCTGAGTACGATTATAAAATTAAAAGCTTTCAGATTACTCAGGTGAACAAACGCCGGATACAAGGTTATAGCGTGCAGCATACAGCTAACGCATGGTCTGGAGGTGTAGATCAGGATTATACGGTCAATTTTGTGATCGAATTTGATCAGGATATTAAAAAAACAGGTGGATGGATTAACGGGAAATCTGTAATAGGAACCAACATATCAGGTGCAGCTGTTGATGGTGCCGGTATGTATGTTGAATTTGATACCCATATCAAAAATGTGGTGCAGGCCCGTTCCGGCATCTCGCTGGTCAGTATTGAAGGTGCATCTGGTAACCTTAAAGAAGAAATAGAAAAACCTTTCGGCTGGAAATTCGATGCGGTGCGTGCTGCACATGTAGCAACCTGGAACAAATTAATGAATAGAGTAACCATTTCTTCGGATGATAGCCGCGAAAAAACAAGGTTTTATAATAATATGTACCGTGCATTATGTAGCCGGAATACGTGGAGCGATGCAGATGGCTCCTGGATTGACGCGACAGAACAAAAGAGAAAGTTTACCAATATAAACGATGTGGCTTTGGGCTGCGATGCGTTTTGGAATACCTTTTGGAATTTAAACCAGTTCTGGAACCTGGTAACGCCTGAGTGGTCGTCTAAGTGGGTTAAATCTCAATTGGCCATGTACGATGCCAATGGTTACCTGGCAAAAGGACCTGCCGGAATGGAGTATATTCCTGTGATGGTTGCCGAGCACGAGATTCCGCTTATTGTGGGTGCATACCAAATGGGGATTCGCGATTATGACGCTCAGAAAGCTTTTTCTGCTGTTTATAAAATGCAAACCCAGCCCGCAGCAACTGTTGGTAAAGGCAGGGCCGGAAATGAGGATTTACGTCCTTACCTGGAGCATAAATATGTTCCTTATGATAAAGGCCGCTTTAGCAACAGTTTGGAATATAGTTATGATGATTGGACCGTAAGTCAATTTGCAAAATCACTTGGAAAAAATAAAGAATACGAAGCATTTGCCGATCGTGGTAATTGGTGGAAAAATGTAATTGATACGGCTTCGGGTTTCGCCCGGATGAAAAAATCAGACGGAACATGGTTTCCTGATTTTGATCCTTTTAAATCGGGTGCAAACGAGCATTACGTAGAAGGAAACGCCTGGCAGCTCACTTTTTTTGTCCCGCAGGATATACGCGGACTTGCTAATACCATTGGAAAGAAAAAATTTACCGACAGGCTGGAATGGGGCTTTAATGAAAGTTACAAATGGCGTTTTAATGCCCCAAATGATGCTTATTGGGATTACCCGATTATGCAGGGCAACCAGCAATCGATGCATTTTGCATTTCTATTTAATTTTGTACAAAAACCATGGCTCACCCAAAAGTGGAGCAGGGCTATTATAGATCGATATTATGGTTTTGATATCGCTAATGCTTATTTGGGTGATGAAGATCAAGGGCAAATGAGTGCCTGGTTTATGATGACTGCTTTGGGGCTGTTTCAAACTGATGGCGGTTGCAGCACCAATCCTCAATATGAAATCGGAAGTCCTTTATTTAGTAAAGTGGTTATCGATCTCGGCAATCAATACGGCAGAGGAAAATCATTCACCATCGAGGCTAAAAATGCCTCAAGGGCAAATAAATACGTTCAAAGTGCAACGCTTAATGGTAAAATGCTGAACACTTTTTCTTTCCCCAGCTCCGAATTGTTAAAAGGCGGTAAACTCACCCTGGTAATGGGTAGTAAACCAAATTATAACTGGGGTGTTAACTAATTTAGTGGTGTCGGATGTTACCATTTTAGTGGTGTCGGATGTTACCATCTGACACTGTATTTAGCGCACAATCCATCATACAAGGTTTATTCTCCATTTTTTGTTTGACCACCTAAGTCACCTTAAAGCAACTAAACAGATTGCTGTTTGAAGGGTTATTTTTAATATTGCCACTTAAACAAAGAAACATTACTCCGTGTTGCTTCCGTGGCTAAAATTATTGCCACTATCTATGTCTATCTCAGCTAATAAGCTGACAGGAAAAAATATTTTAAAAATAATTCAATTCCTTGTAGGCAATTTCTGTAAGCAAAATACTCTTAACTATAAAACCAGATGGATGGAAATCCTGAAGGCGGCAAACAATTAACCAAATACTTATTCAAAATTATTCATAATGAATATGAAAAAATCTCTACAGCTCACATGCTTATTGCTTTACGCATCAGCAGGCCTGTACGCAGCAACTCCAGCAGATCATTTTAAACGGGCAGTTTCCTATCATTCAGTTTACCAGGATGTGATTAAGGGAACAGTTAAAGATGAAACTGGTGCGACCTTGCCGGGCGTAACCATTACTATAAAAGGTGTGCAAGGCGGCACGCAAACCAATACTTCGGGGCAATACAGCATTGCTGCTAAAACCGGTGATGTTTTGGTATTTTCATTTATCGGTTACCAGAGCAAGGAAGTTACTGTTGGTACGCAAAGTACGCTAGATGTTACTTTGACCAACGATTCTAAAAACCTCGAGACTGTTGTAGTAACGGCATTAGGTATTAAAAGATCAGAGAAATCTGTAACTTATTCTACCCAACAATTAAAAGGAGAGGAATTAACAAAAGTTAAAAGTACGAACCTTGCAAACTCATTAAACGGTAAAGTTGCTGGTTTAACCATTTCTTCCAGTTCATCAGGTGTGGGTGGTTCGGCGAAAGTAATTTTAAGAGGTTCAAAATCATTGGTAGGAAGTAATCAAGCACTTTACGTAATTGATGGTGTGCCGATGAACAATACAGTAACCAACCAGCCAACAAGTGCATACGGAGGTACCAACTCTTACGATGGTGGTGATCCGATTTCTAACCTCAATCCCGACGATATCGAGAACATTTCGATATTGAAGGGGGCTTCTGCTGCCGCACTTTACGGTAGTCAGGGCGCTAATGGGGTTATTATTGTAACTACAAAAAGTGGAAAAGAAGGCAAAACAGAAATTAATTTCTCATCTGGAGCTTCATTTGATGAGGCTGCCTTCAAACCGGAGTTTCAAAATTCTTATGGCGTTTCGGATCAGTACAAAAGCTGGGGTGCCGCAACAACAGGGTCCAATGATAACCTGAAAAGTTTTTTCCAGACCGGAACAAACTACACCAATTCAATTAGTTTGTCTGCAGGTTCAAAATTGGCGCAAACTTACATTTCTTATGCAAATACTACTGCACGTGGTATCCAGCCAAACAATAATTTAACCCGTAATAATTTAAATTTTAAAGAAGTAGGTCACTTTTTTAATAACAAACTTACGGCTGATGCAAGTGTGAATTATGTAACGCAGAAAATAGAAAATTCTCCGCTTGCAGGTTTTTATTTTAACCCACTTTCTGGCTTGTATCTATTTCCAAGAGGTGTAGATATTGCTCCGTACAAAAATGGTTACGAATCTTTAAATCCGTTAACATTATTAAACGAGCAAAACTGGATTGCAACCAGTCGTGCAAACGGTGTTCAAAGCTTTAGCGAAGATACGCAGCAAAACCCTTGGTGGATTATTAACCGCAACCTCAATACACTAAATAGAAACAGGATTTTATTAAACGGAAATTTAAAATATGAAGTAAATTCCTGGTTTAATATTCAGGCAAGAGGAAGTATCGATAGGATCAATGATGTCTACGATCAGAAATTGTATGCCGGAACTTCACAGTATCTTGCCAAGGCAAATGGCGGCTATTCTTATTCAAATAGTGTAAATGTTCAGAAATATGCAGATTTATTGGCGAATTTTAACGGATCTATCAGTGAAAAATTTAAAATAACCGGAGTTGTTGGTACGAGTATCAGAGATACTAAAACAGAGGGAAATCGTTTTGCTTCATCAGGCGATATCGGTTTAATCTACCCGAATGTTTTTACGCTTCAAAACTTAATTACCGATCCATCCTCCACCGGAGATCTTGAAGAAAACCATACCCAGTTTCAGTCGGTATTTGCCAGTGCCAACCTTGCATATAACGAAGCCTTATATTTAGATGTAACCGCCAGAAACGATTGGGCATCGCCTTTGGCTTTCACCAAAAAAGGAGTATCGTATTTTTACCCTTCTATTGGTGCAAATGCTATACTGAGCCAGTTATTCAAATTACCAAAATCAATTAGTTTTGCAAAAATACGCGCTTCGTATGCTGAGGTTGGTAATGCTCCTTTAGCTTATCAGAGCAGACAGCCTTTAGCAACTATCGGAGCTGGTGGTTTAACACCGCTTGGATCAATTTCCCCATATTCAGATTTAGCTCCCGAAAAAACAAAATCTATTGAAATTGGTACTGAATGGAGATTTTTTGGAAATAAATTAGGTTTAGATTTTACCTATTATAAAACCAATACCCACAACCAAACCCTACTTATAGCAGCACCTGAGGCCTCGTTTTATGGTACGGCTTACTTAAATGCCGGAAATATCCAAAACCAGGGTATCGAGTTTGTAGCCAGCTATAACAATATACTTAATAGCGAAAACCTTAAATGGAACTCATCGGTAAACTTTGCGTTGAACAGGAACAAGGTAATCGAGTTGTCACCAACGGTAAACAAAGCGATTTTATCAGGTGCTTCAGGTGCTAACTACCAATCTGTTGCTAGTGTAGGTGGTTCATTCGGTGACATCTATGGAAAAACCCTGCAACGCGATAGCCAGGGCCGCATTATGATCGATGCTGATGGAAAGCCAATTGTTCAGAGTGGTGATTTTACCTTTTTAGGAAATCCGAATCCAAAATGGCAGTTGGGATGGAATAACAATTTCACCTATAAACAAGTTAACCTATCTTTCTTGGTTGATGGGAAATTTGGCGGAAAAGTAATGTCGGTAACCGAATCGATGTTAGATTCTTATGGCGTTTCGAAAGCCAGTGGCGATGCGCGAGCAGCTGGAGGTGTTAGCGTTAACGGTGTTAGCCCTACGGGTACCCCTGTTACTACTGTTGCTGCCGATAAATGGTACCAAACTGTAGGTGGTAGAGAAGGTGTATCAGGCGAATATATGTACAGTGCAACCACAGTGCGTTTAAGAGAAGTTGCATTAGGTTACACATTCGATATTAAAAATAGTTTTTTACGCGCATTAAAACTTTCATTAACAGGCAGAAATCTTATTTATTTCTATAAGAAGGCCCCTTATGATCCTGAGTTGACCATGTCAACAGGAAACGGCCTTTCAGGTGTAGATATATTTATGCCACCGGCAACACGTAGTTACGGAATCAGCTTAAATGCTAATTTTTAATCAGGCTTTAATTATAATAAAAATAATAATCATGAAACGTATTAATTTCATATCCAAATATATCTTATCAGGTACGCTTATTCTTTTTGCTACTTCCTGCAAGAAGAACTTTGAAGAATACAATACCAGCAATTTAGCTGTAGACATTAATATGGAAACCACATTTAAACATATACAAATGGGGGTTTACAATTTCTCTGGTGGTGGCGACCCCAATTCGTATCAATTGCAACAAAATTTAAACTCCGATTGTTATTCGGGCTATTTTATGAGTCAGATCAATTTTGCAAGCGGTAACAATAACCTAAATTATGCTTTGGTATCAGGTTGGAATACAGAACCTTTTAAAGTTGGTTATTTAGACATTATGCGCTACGTAGATATCCTTAAAGGACAAGCTGTTGATACTAAATATCCTGGGGTATGGGCTATTGCACAGATTTTAAAAGTAGAAGGCATGCATCGGGTAACCGACATTTATGGGCCTATTCCCTACAGCAAAGTTGGTCCTTTAACCGATGGCGCCACAGGGGTACCATATGATAGCCAAAAAGAGGTATACAATAGCTTTTTCGCAGATTTAGATGCTGCTACCGCCGCACTAAAAGCCTTTATTGCCAGTGGTAAATCTTTGCCCTTTGATTTTTCTAAAATGGATTTGGTTTATGGCTCAAATAAAGGTACAGAATTCGAAAACTGGTTACGCTTTGCAAATTCACTACGGTTAAGGCTGGCCATAAGGACTGCAAAAGTAGATCCGGCTTTAGCAAAACTACAAGGTGAAAAAGCTTTGGATCCTGCTAACGGAGGAGTAATTACCGATAATAACCAAATTGTAAAAGTAAGCGTACCCAATGGAAACTTCAGTAATCCCTTGGTTTTTATTTCGCAAACCTGGGCAAATATCTGTATAGGTGCATCTATCCAAACGTATATGAGTGGCTTTAACGATCCCCGTATTGGAAAATACATGGATAAATCAACTGATGCGGCTTCTAACGGAGAATATAAAGGTATCCGTATCGGATCTGATGTAGGTGCTTTCAAGTATGAAAAATATTCTACACTCAATTTTAAAGATGGAACACCATCGTATACCTTAAAAACCGCACCAGTATTAATGACTGCAGCTGAAGTATATTTTTTACGTTCAGAAGCGGCACTAAGGGGCTGGAGCAATACCAATGGTACCGCACAGGCACTTTACGAACAAGGTATACAAACTTCATTTGCACAATGGGGAGTTAGTGCATCCACTTATTTAGCAGATGCAACAAGCACCCCTGCGGCTTATGTTGATCCTTTAAATGCTGCGAATAATGCCCCTGTACCTTCAACAATTACTGTTAAATGGGATGAGGGTGCAGGAAATGAACAAAAGCTGGAACGTATCATCACCCAAAAATGGATAGCAAATTTCCCGGAAGGACAGGAAGCATGGAGCGAATTCCGTAGAACAGGATACCCTAAATTATTGCCTGTTGTTAAAAATAACAGTGGTGGTTCTATTTCAACTACGGTTCAGATTAGGAGATTGCCATTTTCTCAGAACGAATATAGCACCAATAGTACTGAAGTACAAAAAGCAGTTTCATTGTTATCCGGACCAGACAATGGAGGCACCAGATTATGGTGGGATTTGGATAAAACGAATTTCTAACACACAAATACCCCAGGTAGGATGACGCAAGTTATCCTACCTTTTTTATATCAACCAGTTTCTAACCAAGATTTTAAGCCTATGCGAAAACCGATGTGCCGATAATGACAATAATCAGTAATATAAGCTGACTGTCGACTCCATCTTACAATTTATTCTGTACGAAATAAATTATTCACTATTAACAATTATCTTATCTAATAACTCTTAACATGAAAAAACAAAATTCAATCATTTTTAATAGAATATTCTTCAGTATCATCCTATTTACTATTTTATTTGCCAGCTGCAAACGTGAAGCCGAGGTTTACACACCACAATCAGAAGAAAAAGCCATCAAGCTTGCTGTTTTAAAAAATGGTTTTGACACTACCGGAATGAAAGATCTGGGAAAATATATGTTAGTTGAAGGTGATATATTATTAACTAAAATATCATTACTTTCAACAACACCAAGACAGGCCTACCAAAACAACAATTCATTAGTAGACAGAACAAAGCAAAAAAACATTACCATTAGAATTGATGATAGCGTACCCACAGATGGGGGTCGGCTCGATTGGCGTAATGAAGTTTCGCAAGCCATTACCGAGTATAATAATTTGTATACAAATTTAGAGCTCTCACTAGTGACCACCCCAACGGCTGATATAACAATAAGATTAGGAACTGAAGACCCTACATTTAATCTAAACATGGGTACTGGTACAATTGCAGCTGCCGGTCTTCCTTCAAATGGGAATCCGTTTCATTCAATTGTTATAAATAGCAATTATGTTAATATCCCCAGCAGTAGCACAAAAAAATATAATCTAGTACACGAAATAGGCCATTGTATTGGATTCAGACATACAAATTGGCAAGTTAGATCTGAATCACCAGCACTGGGCATTGGAAATTCACCAAACACAGGCAGCAATCCTGATGCATCTTCTGTTTTTAATGGAGGTACAGCGTTAAATTCATGGAGTGGTTTTAGTATTTGGGATCGAGATGCAATAACCATACTATACCCAAAGTTTCGTGCTAAAATCACAAATTATCCTGCCCAACCTACCTCTGGTATCCCTTATACTTTTGGTATAGATGCAAACATACCAATTACCTCATACCATTGGGAAAATGGAGGCGGTTATGTAATAGGATCAAGAGAAAACCCAACTGCCACCATATATTGCGGGAATCCTGCAACTTTTGTAATTTATTGTACAGTTATAAATATATACGGTGAAAAAATAGACATATATCATTCTCCTTTTTAATTGATATTACTAACGAATTTATATAATTAATAAGCTTATTTCTAACCAAAATTTAAACCTATGAGAAAACCTGTCGTTTCCAGCGTTCTGCCGTTAACGGTTCTTACCTTGTTTATGCATAAAAAGCAGTAAAATACCAATACCTGTTTATATTAAATCCGTTTGTAGCGGTTGTATGAGCAATATCAATTTCTAACCAATTTAAAATCAAGATTATGACAACTACCAAATTGTTAAACACCACAATGGCACTGGCACTCTTTTTAACCGTTTCTATCAGCGGGTGCAAGAAAAAAGACATTACTCAGGAAGATTCCTTAACCGGTCCTTCTAAAAAAGAATCGACAGCATCTGCCTCTGCAATCGGTGTAACCGGTCCAAAAGGGGTATGTTATGTAGAAGTAAACAATGCCGATATCAGGAATGTTGGAAAATACAAACTTTCTTCAGGGCAACAACTGTTTGATATTGCGATTATTTTTGCTGCCAATATCAATTACAATACCTCAACCCAAAAAGCCGAACTATTTTTCAACACCAATGTTTCTAACGTTTTAACCAATAAAACAACTTATATCAAACCACTACAGGATAAAGGCATTAAGGTTTTACTCTCTATTTTGGGTAATCACCAGGGCGCTGGCTTTTGTAATTTCACTTCACAGGCTTCAGCGCAGGCTTTTGCACAGCAGCTGGCCAATGCGGTTAATACTTACGGCTTAGATGGTATCGATTTCGATGATGAATACGCAGAATATGGTAATAATGGTACCGGACAACCAAATTCCAGTTCATTTGTATATCTCGTGACAGCGTTAAGGCAACTACTGCCAAATAAAATCATTTCTTTCTACTTTTATGGTCCTGCTGCTTCAAGGTTATCTTACAATGGTGTTACTGTTGGCTCAAAAGTAAATTATAGCTGGAATGCCATTTATGGAAGTTATTCGGTACCAAATGTACCAGGGTTAGCCAAAGCAAACCTTGGTCCTGCAGCAGTTGATATACAAGCAACAAGCTCGTCTACAGCAGCATCTTTAGCCACACAGACCGTTAACAATGGTTATGGAATTTACTTGTATTACAATTTACCAAATAGTGATGTGCACACTTATTTATCGAGCATATCAAGCAATTTATATGGTGGTAAAAACACCACATATACACCATAATTTATAAAAGCCATCATTTAACTTTTATATTTTACAACCAATCAATGTTAACCGCTACAAACACTTTTCAGTAGGGCGACTTAGATCGCCCTACTTTTTTTAAACAAAATTTCGGCACCAAAACTTACCATTCCGGCATTATATCGATTTAGCCATTTGCTTACTAGCATACCATTCCTATCTTTGTAACCGTTATCTTTGCAGGGATGCAGGTATTGGTTAATCAACTGGTGAATTTTCGTGGTTGAAATAACGGAACTGTATTCGTTTTGTCCCCTTTTTGGAGTAGGATGTATAAATACACCCGCAGACACTATTTGAAGGTAGAATATAATTTTTAATTTTAAACGCTTAATTTTACCCGAATGGATATCTTATCATACCTTTTAGAACTCTTGCAGCAACGCAAAGAAGTTGGTATTACCGGCTTGGGCACCTTTTATAAAAAGAAATACCCGGGAAGATACGATAAGGAAAAACAGACTTTTTTACCTCCGGGATATACCCTCCAGTTTTCAAGCGGGTTAACCGAAGAGCAGGCCCTGGCAGATTTTATTGCTGCGAAGCGGAATATCTCTACCGAAAGCGCCAATTATTACATCACACAGTTTGCCGAGGAAGTAAACCAGAAACTGGAAATAGACCATGAGATTGAATTAGAAAATACAGGTCGTTTATTTTTTACCGAACAGGGATTAAGTTTTGAACCGGTTAAAAACATGAACTATGGTTCTGAATTTTATGGCTTACCTTCCTTGCCAGAAACCTCAACTGAAGAACTAAAAACTGATTTACCAAAAGAAGAGGAAGAAGTATTCGACGAAATTGCCGAGGCACCAGTTACAACTTCCCCATTTGAGAATAAATCTTATCATCACCCGGTAATCGAAAATGTAGAACTGGATGAGGTTAAAGATGATCTTAAACATACTTTACAACATTCAGAAAGCCCTGCAGAGGAAGTTACCGAAGCACCTGAATTTATCAGGGAACAGCATGAAGAACATCCAAACCGTTTTGGCCACACGCCAGAATCGGAAGTAGAAAATATTGAAGCCGAGCATCAGGCTGTTGAAACTACTCAAACTGATGAAAATGCGCATCAAGAGGATAAAACAGAACCTGTAGTAATTAATGCGGTTGAAGAAACCAATGTGGTTGAGGTTCCTCAATCGATAGTGGAACAGCATGAAGAAAACCCTGACCGCTTTGGCCATACACCAGAAGCCGAAGTAGAAAATATTGCTGAAGCACCTGTTGAAACAACAATTCCTAAAACGGTTACGCCACAACAAGAATATTCAAGCCGTTTTTCATTAAGACCGGAAACTGATGAACCAAAAACTTATGTCCACTTAGAAGACGAAGTTAAAGCAGAAGAACCTGTAATAGAAGCCCCTGCATTTATTAAGGAGCAACATGCCGAACATCCGAACCGTTTTGGTCACGACCCGATTATACACGATCAGGAACCACCACAGGGCATGTCTGCCTGGTTAAAGGTAACCATCATCATTTTAATTCTGGTGATTATTGCCGCCATTACCTATTTGGTTAAGCCAGACTTATTTACAGGCCAAAGTACTCCTGCAAAAGCAACACCAGCAGTTATCGATTCTCCAAGAGTAGCCATCGATTCGGCAAAAATAAAACAAGATTCTATCGCCAAAACTGATAGCATTTTAAAAGCCAATCAGGTTCAGAAAAAAGCAGATACGGTAAAAAAAGCAGTGATTAAAACTGTAGAGAAACCAGTAGTTGCTCCACCGGTTGAAAAACCAAAAGAAGATAAAATTGTACCAAACACCGGTCCTTCTACGTTTTATGTTATTGCAGCATCATTTCAATCAGAGAAAAAAGCGCTTGTATTTATCAAACAAATGGAGAAAATAGGTTTAAAAGCTGAAATAGCAACCGTACCCGGCCGTTTAAAAAAGGTGAGCATAGCGAGTTTTACTACTGAAAAAGAAGCTAAAGAACAAAAAGATATTTTAGAGAAAAAACTTAAAGGAAAAGGATATTTCGTACAACAAAAACACAACACACAACCATAATGATAACTTTATTAATTCAGGACACCACACAAGCATTACAAGACACCGCAAATGCGGTTAACCAAGCGGTAACCCAACCACAGCCACAATTACGTTTTATCGACCTTCTTTTTAAGGGCGGCTGGGTAATGGTCCCATTGGCTTTTCTTGCTTTTTTAGCCTTGTTTATTTTTGTTGAACGCTATTTAACTATAAAAAAAGCCACCAAGGATGAAGCAAACCTTATGGGACAGATCAGATCCTACATTCAGTCTGGAAATTTAGATGGTGCCATGTCGCTTTTAAGAAATAATAACTCACCACTTTCTCGTATGTTACAAAAAGGTTTAAAACGTATCGGTCGCCCGATTAAAGATATTGAGGGTGCGATCGAAAACGTGGGTAAACTGGAAGTTTCTAAATTAGAGAAGAACATCAGCATATTGGGTATAGTAGCCGGTATTGCACCGATGCTTGGTTTCGTAGGAACGATTGTGGGGGTAATTACCATCTTCCACCAGGTATCTATTAAAGGTGCGATCGAAATCGGTACCATTTCTGGCGGTTTATATACTAAAATGATCACCTCTGCAACCGGACTGATTATTGGTATTATTGCTTACGTACTGTATCACATTTTAAACATCATGGTGGAGAAAATCATCCTTAAAATGGAAACCGATGCAATTGATTTTATTGATTTACTAGAAGAACCGGGCAAATAATGAATTTACGCAAAAGAACAAAAGGATCGGTAGAAGTACACACTTCAGCGTTGAACGATATTATGTTCTTCCTGATGCTGTTTTTCTTATTGGCCTCTGCTGTGGTAAATCCTACGGTAGTAAAACTGTTGTTGCCACAATCATCAAGCGGACAACAATCAACAGCAAAAAAAGCCGTTACGGTTACGATAGACGAAAACCTTAAATATTTCGTTGAAAAAAAACCGGTTAGCATTGAGGAATTAGAACCAACATTGGCATCATACCAAAAACTGGCACCAGATATGACCATTCTTTTATATGTATCGCGGAACGTTACTTATCAGGATGGATTTGTGGTAAATGATATTGCCAACAAATTAAAATTGAAACTTGTTGTAGCCGTTGAGCCTAAAAAATAATGAACTACAAAGCACAAAACGTACCTAACGAGGAAAATAATTACCCAAAAGCCATTGCTATAGCAAGTGGTATTATGGGCTTTTTATTGTTGATCAGCTTTTTTATTGTGATTGGTTCTTTCCAGCCACCAGAGGAAGTGGGTATGGGCGGTATGGTGGTTAATTATGGAACTTCTGCCGAAGGGATGGGTGATGATTATACCAGCATTGAAGAACCATCTGCAGATCCAAACGCGAACGGTAAACCGCCCGAAAAAGTAACACCTGAAGAAAAAGTTACCCCAACCACATCTACAGAGAGCAGCGATAAGGAAGTGCAGACACAAAATACTGAAGATGCCATTGCCGTAAATACCAAACCCACAAAACCGACTAAGGCAGCACCAACCCCGGTTACGGAAGATAAACCTGCCAAACCCGTAATCAATCAGAATGCGCTTTATAAGGGTAAAAAGAATACCGGCCAGGGGCAAGGTGATGGAACAGGAAACACGCCTGGAAACCAGGGCGATAAAGATGGTGATCCTTTAGCTTCTAATTACGGCGAAGGTGGCTCTGGAAATGGCAATGTTCAGCTATCACTGGCCAGCAGAAAATTTATTGATATCCCAAGAATCCAGGATGATGGACAAAGTGCAGGTAAAATTGCCGTTCAGATCCGTGTAGATAAGAACGGTAAGGTTGTTCAGGCCCGTGCAGGTGCAAAAGGCACCACCCTATCGGATTTAGCACTATGGAGAAAATGTGAACAGGCTGTATTAGGCGCTAGCTTAAACAAACTGGAATCTGCTCCGGATGTACAAACCGGCATTGTGATGTTCAACTTTAAAGTAAAGTAAAAATATCCATGGTCTGTGTTCTCACAGACCATCAAAGTCTATTTGTGCTGTCAGATATTACTTACTATCTGACAGAGGACTTATCTCCTATCTAGCAATGATATCAAAATTTTCGACAAACAATTATTACCAATATAACCTGTTTACCAATCAGATGGTAACATCTGACTGCACATTCAGCGCATCATCTCCATGGTCTGTGTCCTCACAAACCATCAAAGTCAATTAAAAACTTCAGAAGTTTCCGAACGTACAACCCGATTAAAACTTCTGAAGAAATCTTCTCATTTCGTTCCATAATAACTCAAGTCAACTTATATTTGACTGATATTATGAACTACCAAAAAACGCTTGATTTTTTATACAGTAAACTCCCAATGTTTACCCGCGTTGGCGCATCTGCTTTCAAAAAAGATTTAACCAATACCATCATTCTTTGCGAAGCCCTGGATAATCCGCAGGATAAATTTAAAAGTATCCATGTAGCAGGTACAAATGGCAAAGGATCAACATCGCACATGCTGGCTTCGGTATTACAGGCTCAGGGATATAAAACAGGTTTATATACTTCACCGCATTTAAAAGATTTCCGCGAACGCATCCGCATCAACGGAAAAATGATCAGCAAAACCGAAGTGGTTTCTTTTGTAAAAGAGCAACAAAAACTCATCGAAAATACAGAGCCTTCATTCTTCGAAGTAACCGTTGCCCTGGCATTCGATCATTTTGCCAAACACAAGGTAGATGTAGCCGTAATTGAGGTGGGTTTAGGTGGAAGGTTAGATTCGACTAATATCATTACGCCACAAATTTCAGTCATCACCAACATCAGCCTCGATCATATGAATATGCTGGGCAATACACTTCCCGAAATTGCAAGTGAGAAAGCCGGCATCATTAAAAAAAATATCCCCGTGGTTATAGGCGAAACACAGCAAGAATCTGCACCGGTTTTTATTAAAAAAGCTCAAGCGGAAAATGCTCCTATTGTTTTTGCCGATGCAGTATTAACTGCCCGGGATTTTAAAATCAGGAATAATAAACTTTCCTTATCGGTTTATCAGGACGGTAAAATTAAATACAAAGATCTTCAAAGCGACCTTACCGGTGTTTATCAGCACAAAAACATTTTAACCGTTTTAGAAACCTTAGCGGTGCTAAACGAAAAAACAGCTATTAAAACCGAGCAGGAAAGCATTTACAAAGGGATCAGTCAGGTTAAAAAACAAACTGGTTTACAGGGGCGTTGGCAAACTTTGAGTAAAAACCCTTTGGTGATCTGCGATACCGGTCATAATGAAGCCGGAATTACCGAAGTAATCAAAAATATTGAACAAACGTCCTACCAAAACCTGCACATTGTTTTTGGAATGGTAAATGACAAGGATATTTCCAAAGTTTTATCATTAATGCCTAAAAATGCCACCTATTATTTTTGTAAACCAGATTTAGAACGTGGTTTACCGGCCAATTCATTAAAAGAACAGGCAGCAATTTATCAATTAAACGGAAGTAGCTATGCATCAGTTGCCGAAGCAAAAGAAAACGCCATACAAGCAGCCAATGTTAAAGATTTGGTTTTTATCGGCGGAAGCACGTTTGTAGTGGCCGAAGCGATATAAAATCTTTACATAAACTTCAAAGTAGCTTTACCTAAATTGATTACTTTAGCCCTTTAACTAAAACATAATGAAGAAAATTTCCCATTTAATCTTTTCCATTTCTATTTTATCAATCTCTCTCTCTTCCGCTCAGACTAAAAAACCCACAAGCGCTCAACCTAAAGCATTTCCTGCAGAAGTTGCCCGTCCTAAACTGGTGGTTGGCTTAGTTGTTGATCAAATGCGTTGGGATTATTTATACCGTTATTACAACCGCTATACCAATGGTGGTTTCAAAAGATTGATTAATGAAGGTTTCTCTGTAGAAAATACATTTATTCCTTATACCCCTACTTATACGGCTTGTGGCCATACCTGCATTTACACAGGTTCCGTTCCTGCTGTGCATGGTATTATCGGTAATGACTGGTACGACCCTGAAACCAAAAAAAATGTTTACTGTACAGAAGATTCTTCCGTATCAACTGTTGGCAGTACGCCATCTTCTGAAGGAAACATGTCGCCAAAAAATATGTTAACCACCACCATTACCGATGAACTAAGGTTAGCCACAAATTTTAGAGGGAAAGTAATTGGGATTTCATTAAAAGATAGAGGTTCGATTCTTCCTGCTGGTCATGCTGCAAATGCGGCATATTGGTATCAGGGCAGTACCGGAAACTGGATTACCAGCACTTATTATATGAAAGAAGTGCCAACCTGGATTGCCGATTACAATAAACTGAAACTGGCAAACAAGTTTTACGCTAAAAACTGGGAAACTTTATACCCTATCAATACCTACGTAAACAGCACAGCAGATGAGAAGGCTTACGAAGGCAAACAGAGTACATTTCCACACCAATTGACCCAAAACGTTGATAAAAATTTCGACGCCATCAGAAGTACACCTTATGGCAATACCATCACTTTGGATCTTGCTAAATTAGCCATCCTTTCTGAAGATTTAGGTCAGGATAACATTACCGATTTCTTAGCAGTTAGCTGCTCATCTACCGATTATGTTGGTCATGCTTATGGTCCGAATTCAGTAGAAGCAGAAGATACCTATTTACGTTTAGATAAAGATTTCGAAGAGTTTTTCAACTACCTGGATAAAAAAGTGGGTAAAGGCAATTACACTGTATTTTTAACCGCTGATCATGGTGCTGCACATGTACCCGGCTTTATGCAGGAAAATAAATTGCCCTCAGGCGTAGTGAGCGACCGAGATATTGCAAATAAATTAAACACTTACCTAAATGATAAATTTAAGGTGAATAACGTGGTTTTAAAATCACAAAACAACCAGATCATTTTTGATCATGCTAAAACTGATAAAAGTGATATCAGTTTTGATGTGATTAAATCAGCATCTGTAGAATTTTTAAAAAGGCTAGATGGTTTCCAAAACGCAGTTGATATTGCTAAAATATCACAGTCTACCCTTCAGGAAATTCAGAAAAAGATGATCACCAATGGTTACAATGCCCGTAGAAGTGGCGATATCTATTATGTTTTACAGCCAAACTGGTTTAACGGCGGCAGCACAGGTACTACCCACGGTAACTGGAATCCTTATGATTCGCACATCCCATTGGTTTTTATGGGCTGGGGAATTAAACCTGGCGCAACAAACAAAATGCACTACATGACCGATATTGCACCAACACTGGCCGCACTGCTCCATATCCAAACACCAAGCGGAACAGTCGGAGAACCGATCACAGAGATTACAAACAAATAAATTTAAAAAACTATGCCCACCAGCATAGTTTTTTTGTTTTTACTGAAATCGTCACCTCAACCGAAGCGGAGAGATCTATCTTGGCAAACCTCAAAAAAGCACCGTCATTGCGAGGTACGAAGCAATCTTAATGCATTCGCCAGGTAGCGATCGATGTAAGATTGCTTCTTCGGCTGAAAAAGCCTCCTCGCAATGACGACTTTTCGTGGTTATCACTGGATTAAACGCACCGTCATCCCGATCCGTTAGCTATCGGATGAAGCGTAGCGGAATGGAGAGATCTATCTTGACAGATTTAGCTTTGCTGAGCGCTTACGTGGTTCTCGACTTCGTTGCACCCTATAGCTATCGAATGCATTTCAGGGCCTGTTTTGTAGGAAAGATGCTGATCCCGAAGATTCGGGACAGCATGACGATCGCCTTGGACAAGGAGCAAAAATTAATCATTATAAATAACCATCAATCGAACCAGGGAATTTGCCATTTACGATAATAATGGTTATTTACTCCAGTTCGGACAGGATTTATAACTGAACCAAAAGCCATAACGGTATAGGGTATTCATGCGTTAAGCTGCATATTTTAGTACATTTGCATACCAAATATATTTGGAAAACAAGGATTGATTACCAGTGCAAAACCGATCCTTTAAATCCCATAGTATGCAACAAGTAGAAATCTATAAGCCTAAAAATAAAATCCGTTTTGTAACCGCTGCTTCTCTTTTCGACGGACACGACGCCACCATCAACATCATGCGCCGTATCCTTCAATCTTCAGGAGCAGAAGTCATTCATCTTGGCCATAATCGATCTGTTGATGAAGTGGTAAACTGTGCCATTCAGGAAGATGTTCAGGGTATCGCCATGACTTCTTACCAGGGCGGACATATCGAATATTTTAAATACATGTACGATCTTTTGCAAGAAAGAGGCTCAGGCCATATTAAGATATTTGCAGGAGGCGGCGGTGTAATCTTACCTTCAGAAATTGAAGAACTCCAGGCTTACGGAATTTCTAAAATCTATTCACCTGATGATGGCCGTAAAATGGGCTTGCAGGGCATGATCAATGATATGCTGATCCAAACGGATTTCGTTACCAAATCCCATATCACCAACGAGTTGGAAACCATTCCGACCAAAGATATTAAAGCCATTGCAGGAGCCATTACCGTTGCGGAAAATGATCCCGAAGGTGCCCAGAAATTTGTAGATGAATTAAAGAAACTCTCAAAAAATAACACTGCCCCCATTTTAGGGATTACCGGAACCGGCGGGGCCGGAAAATCATCGCTGGTAGATGAACTGGTACGCCGTTTTTTGGTAGAAGTGAAAGATAAAACCTTAGCGATTATCTCTGTTGATCCTTCCAAAAGGAAAACAGGAGGTGCTTTATTAGGCGACCGTATTCGCATGAATGCCATTAACAATCCCAGGGTTTACATGCGTTCTTTAGCCACTCGACAGGCAAACCTTGCCCTATCGAAAAATGTACAGGAAAGTATCGATATCTGCAAAGCCGCCGGTTACGATTTAATCATTGTAGAAACTTCAGGTATTGGCCAATCGGATACCGAAATTACCGAGCATTGCGATGTTTCACTCTATGTAATGACGCCAGAATTTGGTGCCGCTACACAGCTCGAAAAAATCGATATGTTAGATTTTGCCGATTTGGTGGCCATCAATAAATTTGATAAAAGAGGTGCTTTGGATGCTTTACGTGATGTGCGCAAACAATACAAACGCAACCACAATATTTTCGATGCCAAGGATGATGAAATCCCCGTTTATGGTACCATGGCTTCTCAATTTAATGATCCGGGCATGAATAACCTGTTCGTGGCCTTAATGGAGCAGATTAAATTAAAAACAGGAACTGACTTTAAGGCCAAAATGGAATTAACTTCCGACCAGTCCGAAAAAATCTATATTATTCCGCCCGATCGTATCCGCTATTTGGCAGAAATTGCCGAAGCAAGCCAAATGTATAGCGAATGGGTAGATAAACAGACAACCATTGCCCGTAAAATGTATCAGCTCAAAGGTGTAATCGATTTATTAAACGATACTAATTCCCCTCTTTCAGAGAGACTGCTCCGGCATGACGGAGGGTCTCCGCAGGACGGGGTGTCAAAAAGCCTAAATGCAACTTATACTTTCTTCGAAGAACAATTAGATGGCGAATGCAGACGTTTACTCCGCCAGTGGCCAGATACCAAAAGGGCCTATAAAGAAGAATTTTTCATTTATAAAGTCCGTGATAAAGAAATTAAGCAACCCTTATTTTACGAATCTCTTTCCAAACTGAACATTCCGAAAGTTTCTTTACCGAGATACGAAGATTGGGGCGATATTTTAAGGTGGTTATTAACCGAAAACCTGCCCGGCGAATTCCCTTATGCTGCAGGTGTATTTCCGCTAAAAAGAGAAGGCGAAGATCCGACAAGAATGTTTGCAGGAGAAGGTGGCCCTGAAAGGACCAATAAACGTTTTCATTATGTGTCTCTAGGACAGCCTGCACACCGCTTATCTACCGCATTTGATTCCGTTACCCTTTATGGCGAAGATCCACATGTTCGACCTGATATTTATGGCAAAATTGGCAACTCGGGTGTGAGTATTGCCACTTTGGATGATGCCAAAAAACTCTATTCCGGTTTTGATCTTTGTGCGCCGTCAACCTCTGTATCCATGACGATTAACGGCCCAGCTCCAATGTTACTGGGCTTTTTCATGAATGCGGCAATCGATCAGCAATGTGAAAAATACATCATCGAAAATGATTTAACCGAAGAGGTTAAGGCCAAAATCGATTCCATTTACAAGGCAAAAAAAATTGAAAAACCTTCATACAATGGTGCTTTACCAGAAGGAAATAATGGCTTAGGTTTAATGCTTTTAGGCGTAACGGGAGATCAGGTTTTACCCGCCGAAGTTTATGCGCAAATCAGGGCTAAAGCCATCAGCTCGGTTAGGGGAACTGTTCAGGCTGATATCTTAAAAGAAGATCAGGCGCAGAATACCTGTATTTTTTCTACCGAATTTGCCCTAAGGATGATGGGCGATATCCAGAAATATTTCATTGATGAAAAGGTCAGGAATTTTTATTCCGTGTCCATTTCAGGTTATCACATTGCCGAAGCAGGTGCCAATCCCATTTCTCAGCTTGCTTTTACCCTAAGTAATGGTTTTACCTTCGTAGAGTATTATTTAAGCAGAGGCATGCATATCGATGATTTTGCTCCTAACCTATCTTTCTTCTTCTCTAATGGAATCGACCCAGAATATGCCGTTATTGGCCGCGTAGCCAGAAGAATCTGGGCCAAGGCCATCAAGAACAAATACAAGGGAAATGATCGCTCACAGAAGCTTAAATACCATATTCAAACTTCTGGTCGTTCTTTACATGCCCAGGAAATCGATTTTAACGATATCCGTACTACTTTACAGGCTTTATATGCGATATATGATAATTGCAACTCATTACACACCAATGCTTACGATGAAGCCATTACTACGCCAACCGAAGAGTCGGTAAGAAGAGCGATGGCTATTCAGTTAATCATTAACAGAGAATTAGGCCTTGCCAAGAACGAAAATCCATTACAAGGTGCTTTTATTATCGAAGAGTTAACCGATTTGGTAGAAGATGCTGTACTTGCCGAATTTAAACGCATCAACGATCGTGGCGGCGTTTTAGGCGCCATGGAAACCATGTACCAGCGTGGAAAAATACAGGAGGAAAGTTTGTATTACGAAACCTTGAAACACACCGGCGAATATCCTATTGTGGGTGTAAATACCTTTTTAAATAAAAATGGTTCACCTACTATTGTTCCTGGTGAAGTAATCCGTGCCACAGAAGATGAAAAGCAGTACCAGATTTCGGCCTTACAAAAATTTCAGGATCGTAATGCAGATCGTTCAGCTGATGTTTTAAAACAACTTCAAAAATCGGCCATTGCAGGAGATAATATTTTTGACCAACTGATGGAGGTATGTAAAATCTGTTCATTAGGCCAGATCAGTAAGGCACTTTATGAGGTAGGTGGACAATATAGAAGAAACATGTAAATGAGAAACATATTATTACTTTTCATCATCTGCTTTTCCGGCCAAACCTGGGCACAGAAAATGCCAGGGTCTTCTTTTATGATGGTTTTAGGCGTTGCACAAGATGGTGGCTATCCACATATGGGTTGTCAGAAAAACTGTTGTAAAATGGCTTGGAAAGACGAAAAATTGAGAAGAAATGTCGTTTCACTTGCTTTAGTTGATCCCTTAACCAAAAAATGGTGGCTGTTTGAAGCTACTCCAGATATTAAAGCACAGCTTCAGGATTTTAGAGAAAAAACAAACAAAGTTTATCCTTACCTGCCAGAAGGCATATTTATTACCCATGCACACATCGGTCATTACACCGGACTGATGGAATTTGGACGGGAAGTAATGTCTACAAATGCTTTAAAGGTTTATGTACTTCCTAAATTAAAGTCTTTTCTCGAACAAAATGGTCCATGGAGCCAATTGGTCAAACTCAATAATATTAAGCTTGTAACTTTAACTGCCGACCAATCTATCGAGATAACCAGCAATAAAATAACGGCCTTTATGGTACCACATCGCGACGAGTTTTCGGAAACAGCTGGTTTCAAAATAGAAACACCTGCAAAAAAGTACCTCTTTATCCCTGACATTGATAAATGGAGCAAGTGGAATAAAAATATTATTGATGAAGTGAAAAAGGTAGATATTGCCATGATAGATGCTACCTTTTATAGCAATACCGAACTCGGCAACAGGCCAATCACCGAAGTGCCACATCCATTGGTAACCGAAACCGAAGAATTGTTCAGCAAAGAAGATCGTAACATTAAAAATAAAATCTTCCTGATCCATTTCAACCACACTAATCCATTGCTTTGGAATCTGAATACTCAAAAGCAAATTTTAAAAAATGGGTTCAACTTTGCGAAACAAGGTCAGATTTTTTATTAAATAAATCAATCATAAGGATGGCGTGGAGTTACATTACTAACGCAAACCTTTCATTATAAACCTGATAGTAGTGGATGCCGATTCTTCATCGGCTGGAACGAATAGCGGGACTGTTCCATCCCATAGAATACTGACATTCATTTCCAAAATCTAAAAGGGATTGCAAACGTCACTTATATTGATTTAATGATCAGATTAAACTTCAATATGATAGAGTACAGCCTACAAAAAAGCCCCGATGTAAAATCGGGGCTTCCATATATCTTTCAATTGCTATTATCCAGCAATCCAGCTAAATTTATAATCGATGGTTGGGTTTTTCATACGCTCTGCAACACGTAATAAACGCGACGGTAAAGCCATAATGTAATCGCGGGCTTTTTCACCAGCCTCATTTAAATCACGCATACCTTCAATTTTCCAGTCAACAATTAACTGCTGCATAATTTCAACATAATCAACCGCGGTATAAACGCCTAAACGTTGTGCAGCATCAGTAAAGTGACCAAAGGTTTGGCCAATCTTTAAACCTACTTCACGTAAAAAATGTGCAGGCATTACAATTTTTTGGCGCATCATATCTTCAAAAGCCAGCATTGCTTCATTAGGATCAACCTCGAAAATACGGTTCATGAAATCTTTATATGCTTTTGCATGTCTCGCTTCATCTGATGCAATTACACCGCACATTTTTGATAATAATGTATCACCATCCTTTTTAGCTAACGAAGCCACTCTCCTGTGTGAAATATTGGTTGCCATCTCCTGAAAAGAAGTATAGATAAAGTTACGGTAAGGATCATGCCCGGTACCGATATCAAAACCATCAGCAATCAGATATTGTGTAGAAATTTCCATTTGGCGCATATCTACACGACCAGACAGGTATAAATATTTATTTAACAGATCACCGTGACGGTTTTCTTCTGCAGTCCAGTGCCTGTTCCACTTCATCCAGCCACCATCTTCTTTCATACTTGGGCCTTGTACCATGGCTAACCACGATTCGTAAGTAGGTAAAGCTTCTTCTGTGATTGTATCACCAATTAATACCGCTACAAGATCATAAGAAAGGTCTTTTGCATTATCCCTTAATATCCTGATATCTTGATAAAATGAATCACTAGTAGAATCAGGGAGGAAATCAGACGGTTGCCAGTTAGTATCGATTGGTTTAAGATAGGTATCCATCATCTCCAGCATATACTTTTCAATATGCACCATTACTTCCCTTCTTTTATCTGCAAAAAAACTCATTATTCGTGTTTATATATTGTTAACAACAAAGATAACCAAATATTGCGGCAAACCTTATGATATTAACATATTTAGCACTAAATCAGTTTTAAATGTGACCAAAATCATTAAGATTAACCTAAATGTTTTAGTTCAGGCTTTTGGTCACATATTGAGTGTAAGTTGCATTCCATATTTTTTGATGATTTGGAGCGCCGTTTTTTGCATACTTAGGCCAGGTCCGTCATGATAGAAGATGTAAAACGGATGATGGAAGTGCTACTGCGCAAATCAGTGCCATCTGCGGCAACAAACCCTTAACTTTTCTTGACTCCTTAATGGTTTAGAAACATATGGCGCATTTAACACTAAGGATTTAAGGCTATCCAGAAATAATAAAACTTTAACTTTTCTTAACTCTTTAAAGGTTGGAGAAAACTAATGTACGCCCCTTAATGAATTTAATCAATGTATCCTGTGCTTTTAATGGTTCGACAAACTAGAACGGTTATAAACGAAGAAAACCCTTCAACATTTCTATTA